>NZ_CP051217.1:0-1393750 GCF_012516475.1 Parasphingorhabdus halotolerans
ATCCGGCTATCGAATTTTCTACTGTGGCAGGCCGCTTATTCCGAACTTTACTTCACCGATACGTTGTGGCCGGACTTCGACAAGCGCGAATTACAAAAGGCGCTTCAGTCTTTTGGAGAACGGGATCGGCGTTTCGGTGGCCGTTGAGCGATGACCGATAATGTCGGCCCGGTCGGTGCGAAATCCAATGAATTGAGAACGCGCATTATTGTGGGAGTCGCACTTGTTGCGGTTACGGTTTCCACGCTCATTGTCGGCGATCATTCGGTTGGCCGGCACGCTTTGTGGCTTCTTGTGGTGCTTATGGCATTGGGCATTGTTAGCGAATGGGCGATGTTGGTTGGCAGTCCGGATAACCGGAAGCTTGCAATGTACGCGCTTTCGGTGCCGCTCGCGATCATGTCGTATGTCGCAGCGGGCCCCTCGTTTTTAGCGCTTGGCCTCATCATCGGCGCTGCGATGTTTGTCGCGGTTTTCGATCGATCTCTAAAATTGGCGGCGGGCATATTATATGCAGGGCTTCCGGCACTGTCGATTCTTTATCTGCGCGGTGTCGATAATGGATTATTGCTGGTTTTCTGGACGTTGTCGCTGGTCTGGGCCACAGATATTGGCGCCTATTTTTCTGGTCGTGCGTTTGGCGGGCCGAAGCTGGCGCCAAGCTTTAGTCCCAATAAAACCTGGGCGGGCCTGATTGGTGGTGTCATTGTTACCGCTATTTTCAGCTTTGCTCTTCACGTCTATTTCCAGCTGCCGTTTCGTCTGGTGATACTGAGTATGCCATTGGCAGTGCTTGCCCAGATGGGCGATCTGTTTGAAAGCCAGATGAAGCGCAGGGCAGGGGCTAAGGACAGCGGCACAATATTTCCTGGTCACGGCGGTGTGATGGATCGGCTGGATGGTTTGATTCCGGTTGCGCCAGTTGTTGCCTCGATCATGTTATTGAGCAGCCAATGAGCAGCGAAGCGAAGCGCTCCGTTTCGATATTTGGAGCCACGGGTTCGGTCGGCACGTCGACGCTGGATCTTATAAGGCTTGATCGAAACAACTATAAAATTCTAGCTCTAACTGCCAATGACAATGCAGAGGATCTCGCCAAGCTGTCGATAGAATTTGACGCTGAGCTAGCCGTTTTGGCAGACCCCTCCGGCCTTGCGCATTTGCAGCAATTGCTATCTGGTACATCGGTAAAGGCTGCGGCGGGACCGGATAATTTGCTGGCAGCTGCGCATCTGGATGCCGATTGGACTATGGCTGCCATTGTTGGCTGCGCGGGATTGCCGCCAACGTTGGAAGCGCTCAAACATGGCAAAACGGTCGCATTGGCGAACAAGGAAGCTCTGGTGTCCGCTGGCGCGTTAATGATGGCAGAAGCTCGGGCAGCTGGAGCGACCATGTTGCCCGTCGATTCCGAACATAATGCAATATTTCAATGTCTGCAGGGCGCGCGCATTGACCATGTGCGCAAAATAACATTGACGGCGAGCGGCGGGCCATTTCGCACTTGGACGCGCCAACAGATGGCATCGGTTACGCCCCAACAGGCCGTCGCGCATCCAAATTGGGATATGGGCGCGAAAATATCGGTCGATAGCGCAACGATGATGAACAAGGGCTTGGAGCTAATTGAGGCACATCATTTGTTTCCGGTGGGGCTGAAGAATATCGAAATACTGGTCCACCCACAGTCAGTGATCCATTCCATGGTCGAATATCGCGACCGGTCGACTTTGGCGCAACTGGGTTCGCCCGACATGCGTATCCCCATCGCCAGCGCACTTGCCTGGCCCGAGCGGATGGAGACTGATTGCAAACCGCTCGATCTGGTGACAATCAGCCAGCTTGATTTTGAAGCGCCGGACCTTGAACGTTTTCCGGCCATTAAACTCGCTCGCTCAGCTATAGAGTCGGGCGGTGGCAAGCCGGCCATCTTAAATGCGGCCAATGAAATAGCGGTGGCAGCGTTTCTGAATGGGACCATTCAGTTTCTGGAAATCACCGAGATTGTATCGCGCGTGCTAGAAGGCTATAGCCCACCGCAACCTGAATCTCTCGACGATATTTTTGCGATAGATGAGGCGGCAAGGGCGCGGGCGACACATTTGGTTGAGGAAATGACAGTTTGATTGAAGGTCCAGGTCTTTTACTGACAGTTTTTGCGTTTTTGATCGTCATTGGCTTACTCGTCTTTGTGCACGAAATGGGACACTATCTGGTAGGTCGCTGGTGCGGAGTGAAGGTGGAAACCTTCGCGATCGGATTTGGCAAGGAAATCACCGGCTGGACCGACAAGCGCGGAACGCGCTGGAAATTGTGCATGCTACCGCTTGGCGGCTATTGCCAGTTTGCGGGCGATATGGATCCGGCTAGCTCGCCTAGTGATGAATGGCTCAAGATTCCAGAAGAAGAACGTAACCAGGCTTTCCAGTCGAAGTCGCTATTGCAGCGCGCAGCGATTGTGTTTGCGGGACCAGCGATAAACTTCCTTTTCGCGATGCTTATTTTGGGCGGCTTCGCAGTAGCATATGGCGAGAATGTTACGTTACCAGTAGTTGGTGAAGTCGCGGAGGGAACAACGGCGGAGAAACTCGGCCTTCAGCCCGGTGACAAGATTGTGGAACTGGATGGCGATAAAATTGATTCCTTTGGTGATCTTGCCCGCGAAATTTCAATCATTCCCGATGAGGAAATCACACTAAAATATCAGCGCAACGGTGATCTGATCTCCGCGACAACGACGGTCGGTGTCCGGATCGAAAAGGACCGCTTTGGCAATGAATATCGAATTGGTCAGCTTGGCGTTAGGGCAGGAAAGTTTGAGCGCCGGGATGTGTCGATATTTGAGGCTCCAGTAGTGGCTGCCGAGCAAACCGTGAGCATCGTGGACCTTATCGTAACGACGATGGGGCAGGTGATCAGCGGGAGGCGCTCGATTAAAGAACTGGGTGGCCCGCTAAAAATTGCCCAGGTTTCCGGCGAGCAATTTGTCGCTGGTCTCAATCAATTCATATTCTTCGTTGCTCTGATCTCAATTAACTTGGGGTTCATCAACCTCCTGCCAATCCCCGTGCTCGATGGAGGCCATCTGATGTTCTACGCAATCGAAGCGGTTCGGCGCAAGCCGGCTAACCCGAAGGTGCAGGAATGGGCTTTCCGGTCCGGTTTTGCGCTCGTGGTTATGTTTATGTTGGTAGTTACGTTTAATGATCTGTCGTCGTTCGGACTGTTCAAGGCATTTTCTGGCTGATTGGCCATTGATTGCTGGAGCCAGTTGGGGCAGGGGGTTCGCTTGAAGTTGGCGCGGATAACTGTTCCAGCTTTTGTTATTTATTGGTTTTTTGGGCGTGAAAGCGAGTTTGTCTGTGAAGCATAAGAATCGGCTCTTGCCAGCCTTGATGTGTGGTACGATTTTAGCTGGGATTGTATCTCCAGCCTACGCGCAAGAAACTACGCCTGCGGCCTCTGTGCTACCTGTGGATGATACCATACGGTCGATTACAGTTAATGGTTCCCAGCGTCTGGAATCACAAACCGTATTATCCTATATGAAATTGCGAGTTGGACAGAAATATACTCAGGAATCGGCTGACCAGGCGCTCAAGGACCTATTTGAAACCGAGCTGTTCAAAGACGTCAGCATTCGCAATAATAGTGGCGCAGTTGTTATTGAAGTGATCGAGAACCCGGTGATCAACCGCATATTGCTCGAGGGCAATAAACGGATCAAGGAAGACAAGATTCGTCCCGAAATCCGGTTGGCGCCGAGGCAGATTTTTACGCGCTCCAAAGTCCGTGCTGATGTTGCGCGTATTGTTGAACTATATAAACGCAAGGGCCGGTTCGCTGCGAGTGTAGAGCCGAAAATGGTTCAACTCGACCAGAACCGCGTTGATATCGTCTTCGAGGTTAGCGAAGGCCCTAAATCCAAGGTTCAACAGATCAATATCATTGGAAATGAGAAATTTTCTGATGGCAAGCTTCGCGGCGAAATGGCAACCAAGCAGGCACGTTTCTATCGCTTTTTCAGTTCCAGCGACACTTACGACCCGGATCGGCTGGCGTTCGACCAACAAAAGCTGCGTCAATTTTATCTGACCGAGGGCTATGCAGACTTTCGCGTAATCTCGGCTGTCGCCGAACTGACACCTGACAAAAAAGACTTCATCATTACTTATGTGGTTGAAGAAGGCGACCGTTACAAATTCGGCGATGTTACAGTAGAAAGTGATATTCGCGACTTCACGTCTGAAAGGCTGACGCCGTTGTTGCCTATGCAAGCTGGCGATTTTTACGATGCCAAGCAAGTGGAAGATACGGTCGAGACATTGTCGGAAACGGCAGGCTTGTTTGGCTATGCATTTGCGGATGTTAGGCCGCAGTTTGAGCGTGACAAAGAAACTTTGACTATGGGCATTGTCTTCAAAGTCGCAGAGAGTGATCGCGTCTATGTCGAACGGATAGACATTAACGGAAACACTTTGACGCAGGACAAAGTTGTTCGACGCGAGTTTCGCCTGAATGAAGGTGACGCTTTTAACAGCTTCCAGGTAAAACGCTCGGCCAACCGGATCAAGTCCCTTGGATTTTTCCAGGAAGATCTGGAGATTGAGCAGAAACAGGGCAGTGCGCCGGACCGTATTATATTGGAAGCCAACGTTGAAGAACGGGCGACGGGCCAGTTGCAACTCTCTGCGGGTTTCTCAAGTGTCGAGAACTTCATCCTCCAAGCCTCTGTTCAACAAAGTAATTTTCGCGGAAAAGGTCAGCAACTGCGCGCTAGTGTCAGCTATTCCAGTTTCTCCAATTCGGTCGAGCTCGGCTTTACCGAACCTTATCTTTTTGATCGAAACATTGCTTTGGCGGGCGATATTTTTCGTCGTGATCTGAACAGCTTTAACTTTATCAACAATGATCGAAATACGACCTTCGAGCAGGTGACGACAGGCTTCCAGATTAGAGCCGGTGTGCCAATTACCGAGTATTTGTCGGCATCATT
Organism: Parasphingorhabdus halotolerans; assembly: GCF_012516475.1. NCBI lineage: Bacteria > Pseudomonadati > Pseudomonadota > Alphaproteobacteria > Sphingomonadales > Sphingorhabdaceae > Parasphingorhabdus > Parasphingorhabdus halotolerans. The sequence goes on from NZ_CP051217.1 coordinate 4,997, forward strand.
TCGCTATGGTTTGAGCGAAGATGATGTGACACTGGATCGAAACACCTTCTTCACGGACTCCAACAATGACGGCATTCTGGGCAACAGCGTGGCGGACACTTGTGATCCGTTGCGCGCAGGCCGTTTTCTCTGCGATACCATTGGCAAGCGAACCACTTCATCGTTGGGCGCGTCTTTAATATATGATGATCGCAACAACCGAATTCGTCCAACACGCGGCCAGACGGTGGTTGGCAGCGTTGATTTCGCTGGCCTGGGCGGTAGCGTGAAATATATTCGTGGCCGATTGAACGCATCAAAATACTGGCAACCATTTGGTGACTTTGTATTCTCGGTGAGCGCGGAAGCGGGTTATATTCATCCGCTGGAAAGTCGCGGTACCGCAGCGAATGGTATCGACGATGTCCGCTTGACAGACCGGTTCTTCCTTGGGGAGCCGCAAATGCGCGGCTTTGATATTCGTGGTATCGGGCCGCGTATTATTCGTGCGGCTACAATTCCCGGATTGGATTCAGGTGGAAACGTTATCAACGAGTTGGTCATTAATAATAATGGCCAGCAAGACGATGCGATTGGTGGTCGTGCCTATTACCTCGGACGCGCAGAGCTTGAAATCCCACTGGGTACTGGTGCTAGAGAACTAGGTCTTCGGCCATCAATCTTTGTCGACGTTGGTGCGGTGTTTAAGGTGCGGCAGCCAATACTGCTGACGGACTTGCAGACACAAACTATTGCACTGACCGATAGCCAAGGCAATGTCTCCCCTACCGGAGCAGCCGCAGGTCTCTTTCTGACTAAAGATGCAGCCGGTAACGCTGCAACTACATTTGATGCCGTTACCAATGGGGTCGCAAATCCTGTTGCCACTAGCTTTACAGAACGCTTCTTTGGCGACAGTCCGTCACCTCGCGTTTCCGTCGGTTTCGGTGTTAACTGGAACTCGCCATTTGGTCCGTTCAGGATTGATATCGCCAAAGCTTTGTTAAAAGAGCCTGGCGATGATACAAAACTATTCACTTTCAACGTAGGAACACAATTCTAATGACTTTTTCAACCAAAACACTTTTGAAATCCGCTGCATTGGGTTTGGCTGCTGTCTCCGTGCCCGCACTTGTAACTGCACCTGCCTCGGCACAGTCTCGCTTAGGCGTAGCGATGGCAAACTATGAAGCTGCGATTGTTAAATCACAGGCTTATCAGACAGCCGTTACCCAGATGAAAACGACGTATAAGGCGGATATCGACGCGTCGAATGCGCGGGCTACTGCTCTGCAAGCGGAACTCAAACCGTTGGTCGATGCCTATAATGCCGCTGTTCAGCAGCCCGGCGCAACACCGGCTTCAGTTCAGCCTCAGGCGCAAGCACTGCAAAACAAGCAGCAAGCCAGTCAACAAGAAATTGCACGTCTGCAACAGCGCGTGACGCTGGCAACCCGCTATGTTGAAGAGCAAGTCGCCGCAAAGTTGAATGATGCAATAAAATCTGCCATGAAATCGAAGAAAGTCGATCTGGTTCTTCAGCCGCAAGCGATTGTAGCGCGTGAGCCTTATGTCGATATTACCGACGATATCGTTCTGGAATTGAACAAGTTGATTCCATCAGCTTCGATTACACCACCAGCGGGCTGGCAGCCAGGACAGGAGCAGCAAGCACAGCAGCCTGCCGCAGCGCAACCTTCCGGCCGTTAATCAGCAATATGGCTCACGTTATTGACTATGACGTAACCAAGGTTATGGCGGTGCTTCCGCACCGCTATCCCATGCTTTTGGTTGATCGGTTGGAAGAGCTTGTCAAAGACGAGTCGATCCGGGCAATAAAAGCCGTCACGATGAATGAGGGTTTCTTTCAGGGCCATTTCCCTGGTCGGCCGATTATGCCCGGAGTGATGATTGTAGAGGCGCTGGCCCAAGCGGCTGGTGTTCTTGCCATGGAGAGTTTCGGTCTCGTCGGTTCAGGAAAGCTAGTCTATTTTATGGCGATTGACGGAGCGAAATTTCGGGTGCCAGTCGAACCGGGTTGTCTCTTGTCGCTTAATGTGAAATTCGAGCAGAAACGCGCAAGGGTTTGCAAATTTTCTGGTCAGGCGATGATTGGCGACAAGCTCGCAGCAGAAGCTAATTTTACAGCCATGATTGCGGACCCTCCAGAAGCGCAATAGCGTTAAAAGAACCTTGCACTTTTATGGGGTGGCAGCTAATGCGCCGCTTCTTACGAAGAAATTCGCTTATGAGCTGGTCGGAAACCAGTTCGCTATGGAGCAGAAAATGAAAAAAGATACGCATCCCGATTATCATATGATCAAAGTCCAGATGACCGACGGTAGCAGTTTTGAAACCCGCTCGACATGGGGCAAAGAGGGCGATACACTGCAGTTGGATATCGACCCAAGCTCTCACCCGGCATGGACCGGTGGTAACCAGCGCTTGCTGGATGCTGGTGGCCAGGTTGCGCGCTTTAACAAGCGTTTTGGCGGACTTTCGCTCAAAAAAGGATAATTGGTTTCGGCGTTTTTGGTCGACTACCACAAATCCATTGGACCCAGCCAACGATCGAGAAGCGCTAGTTTCTCGCGGTAAATCTCCGTGGCTCGCTCAGGTGTCGTTTTTACGAGCTGGATTTGCGCGCCGGGCCGCAATTGGCCGATCAGGTGCCGATCAGCGCGAATCACTTGCGCTATTCTCGGATAACCTCCGGTTGTCTGGGCATCAGGACCGAGCAGAAATGGCTGACCGTTTGGTGGACATTGAATGGTGCCCGGAAACACTGGCGTACTGGGCAAATTATTAGCCTTGTCACATTCCAGTGGTTCCCCGATCAATTCAATCCCCATGCGACTTGAACGTTGCCCGGCATTGCATTTTTCCTCGAACAGCTTTTGCTTCGCGTTGGCTCTTAGGAAATGGAACTCGGGACCAACGGTTGCGCGGAGAATGAAGCTGTTCGAGTTTAATGCCACTATGGGTTGCGGAGTTTTCGGCGCTGATAATTGTTTCAGGTTTTTGCCAGGGGGATCGCTATCTGTCCAAGTGAGGCGATCACCTGCTTTTAGCGGACGGCCATATAGTCCGCCAATGCCAGCCTGCAAATAGGTCGATTGACCACCAAGAACTTTCCGAATGTCCAGGGTTTTGTCGATCGACAGATAGGAGCGGCAACCGGTTCTCGCAGGATCAATTTCCACGATATCGTCGGCGTTCAATGCAAGTAACCGTTGAAGGTCAGCGGTGTTGCCGTTTATCCGAATGGAATATGCAGCCCCAGTCAATGCAGCATTGCAGGGTTGTTCCACCTGAAAGCGCATCATATCCAGAGTAATTTCGATTGCCAAAGCATCTGCTGGCTTGCCGACCAACCGGTTTGCCAATGCCAATGACAGACAATCAGCCGCGCCCGCTGCTGGCATGCCAATGTGACGATGCCCCTGAAAGGGAGCACCTTGTAAGGTTGTTTGTAGGCCGGGTTTAATGATCGTTAGGGCCAATGTATTGGCTCTTTCAAAAGGCGATTAAAATCGTCACGGTCGATTGGTGTGAAACGGACGGGTAGTTGTGGCGACAGCATTGCAGGCTGATCACGTGCAGGATCGAACATCGCGAGCGGCGTGCGACCGATGATTGGCCAACCGCCGGGGCTGTCAAAAGAATATATGCAGCTTTGCTCGCCAATAATACCAACCGACCCGGCCAAAACCTTTTGGCGCGGTTGTGGCAAGCGCCCGATATTCGGCACAGGCTTGCTCGACCGGAGATAACCAAAGCCGGGCATGAAACCGAGCATGGTGACGGTGAACTCTAACGAGCAATGCCACTTAGCTAGAAGTTGAGGCTTCACGCCAACTGCCTGCGAGATCAGTTTTTGATCTGGTCCAAACTCCGGATCATAACATACAGGAATTGTGATCGGATTGGAGGGTTCCATAGCCTCGATTTCTGCGGTTTTCAGACGTTCTCGCAGCAAAGTCTCTGCTTCGGATGGCGAATATTGCGCCGGATCAAATTGAACAGCGAGGGTTTCAAGTCCGGGAACGATTTCCAGCCAGTTCGATTGAGTTTCCAATTGGCCGATTGCGGCGTGGACCGCGTTTAAGTCACCGAGCTGGACGGATATCCAATCGTCGCATACGTGGAAACAAGGGGCCGCCAGCTTCACAACGAAGGTGCTTTGACCAAAAACCCATCTTGTTCGAGAGCCTCCCGCATCAACCTGGCGGTACTCAGCGCACCTGCGCTATCAGAATGCAGACAAAGGGTTTGTGCGGATATCGTGATGTCTGGTCCGGTATCAGATTGAATCGGTTTGCCAGAGGCAAGGGCTAAGCCTTGATTGATTCGATCTTGATTATTTTCGATCACGGCATCGGCAATCTTGCGCGATACCAGCCGGGCATCCCCATTGTAACGGCGGTCAATAAATGCCTCTGAAATAAAACCGACTTTGTGCCGCTCTGCGATGGACGACAATAGCGAACCGCCCATACCGACAAGCGGGAGATGATGGATTTGTGCCAGAGCGACCAAGACTCCTGCCAGCGTTCGATTGTCTTGCGCATCGTTATACAGAGCGCCGTGCGGTTTGATGTGTGTTAGCGAAACTCCGGCTATACGGGCGGCGTCTTGAATCGCATTTATTTGATTTTGCAGGCTGGAACGAAGATTTGTGCTCGAAATATCCAAAGTTCGTCGGCCAAAGTTCTCTCTGTCCGGGTAGGATGGATGGGCACCGGGAGCGACGCTTTTGTCCTTTGCGGTTTTTAGCATCCGCGCCATAGTTGCAGGTGAACCGGCATGCCCCCGCAAGCAATATTGCAGCTTGAGATAACTTCCATCATCGCAATGTCGCGGGCCTGTCCCTCGGCGCTCTCATCTTCGCCAAGATCGGCGTTGAGATCAATGGTTCGGATCATGGCCAATAGCCCAATGCGCGCGCAATAAGTCTTACGCCAAGCAGACTGGTGACGGATAATATAAAGATTCCGGCAAGATTTGCCTTCCAGTTGTTAGTGTGTTCGCCGAGTAATTTTTTGTCATTAGCCAGCCGCAAAAGAAACGCTGCGATTATCGGTAACAACAAACCGTTCGCGATCTGCGCGACAAAGATGATTTCTACCGGGCTGTAATTGAGCAACGCCCCAAAAGTGCCCGAGAGAATAACAACCAGAGATCCAAGTCGGAATGGCAATTTGGAAGCTTCGTCGCCAGTTTTTCCAAATATCTCCTGCACAATATAGCCCGTCGCCAGTGGCGCGGTAATGGCTGAAGTGAGGCCTGCGGCGAACAACCCAGCGCCCAGAGTCATGCTGGAAAATCTTCCGAATAGCGGACTCAACTGTCCAGCCATATCGACGGCGTTCGAAATTTCCTTCCCGCTGCTGAATAGCGCCGCTGCTGCCGTCGCCAAAATGGTTATCGAAACCAGTCCACCAATTCCAATGGAGATCACGCTATCGGTTTGCGCTTCGTCCAGAGAATCAACAGTGTGCCAGCGCTGGCGCACGCTGGCTGCGTGGAGGAAAAGATTATAGGGCACGATAGTGGTGCCAATAAGGGCAATGGCAGTCATCAGGCCGCCATCCGGAACGCGTGGTATAAACCCTGCAAATATGGCTCGAAAATCAGGCTTGATCAAAACGAACGTCAGTAAGAAAGCAAGGCTCATGAGCATCACCATCGCGATGAGTAAACGTTCCACCCAAAGTGGTTTGGAAAACAGGATCAGCGTGGCTGCCAACAGCGCGATAGCCAGTATGATCAGCGGTTTGACCGGGCCGAGTTCTCCGCCGTATAGCGCCTCCACTCCCAGCAAAGCCCCGGAAATATTGCCCGCTTCATAGGCTGCATTGCCGAGCGCCAAAGCTGCCATCAACAGCAAAGCTGCCAATATGCGTAGAGCTCTGGACCTTACGGTTTGCATCATGGCCTCCGCCAATCCCATCCGGGAAACGAGAGCGACGCGCACGGCAAAAGACTGCAGCAAGATTGTTGTGACAGTCGCAAATACCAGTGCCCAAACTAGAGCAAAGCCAAAGTTTGCTCCCGCCAACGTACACGCAGTGACTGTTCCGGGACCGATGAAGGCCGCCGAAACCATCATACCGGGGCCAGGGCGATATTGCCGAATCTTCATTCCGGCCAAGGCCACGGTTTTTCGCGGAACCATTTGGTTACCACATATTTCGTGCCTGAGCGGACTTTCATACCGTGGTGCAGCGTCCAGTGGTTGGGAGCGCCACTGGCATCCATATTGTTCCATCCGAGCATGGTACCGGTTTGGGGCGTAAAGCTCTTTTTATACTGTACGAACCGCGTCGCTCCGCCTGCTCCGGGCTCATTGAGATAGATCATGAATGTCCATGTCCGTTGGCCGGAAACAGAGCAAAATTTTTCGTAGTCCTGCCCTTGGGGGTCAAAAAAATCCGTATGCGCCTTGAACTCCTGACCCACAGCGTAGCGCTGGCCCTGCAATGGCTCCCCAAATTGTCGATCAATATCTGCGAAGTTACAAATTCGCGCGTCAATTTCGGAGACAAAGGAATCGTCATGATCAAGGTCACATGTTTCACTGGTACGAAAATAATCGTCCCCGTTGGGGTCGGCAATGGTCGAAGGTCGCCGTTTTTCGTCAATGCGAGTAATTAGTTGCGCGCATTCATCAGCATTCAGGAAATTTTTGAGAATGCACAATTCGATTTCCTTGCGCGGAAACCGTTGCACTTGCCCCAGCGCAACCAAATAGTCCGCTGATGTATTGTTTCTATCGGCCATTGATCACTTTTGTCTAACTTGCTGTCAGTTTCAGACTAAATGAAAATTTCAAAGCCGCAACAGCTCTTTGATGTTCAGGCAAATCAGGATATACGTCCAGCATTGTGATGAGATGCTCACCATATCAGGCAAACGGCTTTACACTCGTCGAAATGATGGTTGCTCTGTTGATATTTTCGTTGCTCTCTGTCGCCGGTGTTGCGCTGTTGCGGTCTGCGGTAAATAGCGACGAGGCGACGGCACAAAATCTGAGTGAAATGGCAGACATGCAGCGTTTTGTTTCGCTTATGGAAGCCGATCTTAGTCAAGCCTTGCCACGAAGCTATCGGGATGATGATGGTGGACGCATGGCGGCATTTGAAACGCGCGATGCTCCAACCGGTTTTTTGCGTTTCACCAGGGGTGGGCAAAGCAATTTAAACGACAAGCCAAGGTCAAATTTGCAGCGGGTGGAATATCGGCTGGTTGATGGACGGATTGAACGACTTTTTTATGAGTCGACCGATGGTGGGGCGATAAGCGATCCGGCGGAACTCCTTGAAAATGTGGAAGACCTGCAGCTGCGCTTCCGTGATAAAGGCGGGCTGTGGGCCAGTGACTGGCGGACCGAGCGCTTGGCTGATTTGCCGCGAGCAGTAGAACTGCGATTTCAGCAGGATGGGCGTTCCTATCGGCATTTGTTTTTGGTCGGGACGGGTTATTTATGAGTAATGCACCACGCATATTTCCCGCAAAAGAGCGGGGCGCGGCGCTCTTGACGGTTTTGCTGCTTGTCGCCGTTATCGCCGTTCTGGCTGCGCATGGAATTGATCGCCTAGCCGGGGCAACCAAGCTGGCGTCGAATTCAAGGGAACTCAGCCAGGCCAAATCCTATCTCATTGCAGCCGAATCCATCGGCATGAACGCTGCGGAAGATATCGTATCGGTTTCGCCCGGCAGAACGACTAATTTTGGTGGCTGGAATGGCAAAGAACAGAGTTTCCCGGTTCCCGGCGGCATCATAAATGCGGCGCTCAGCGATGGTGGAAACTGCTTCAATATAAACGGTCTTGTCAGGGGGCAGCAGGAGATATGGACTGCGAACCAGCAAGGTGTAGCGCAGTTTGCCAGATTAATGGAGTTGCTCGATGTTCCGGGTGGTGACGCGGCGGATATCGCGGCGTCCGTTACAGACTGGATTGATAGTGATAATATCGCTTCTCCCACGGGTGCCGAAGATCAATATTACCAGCAACTGGAACAGCCATATCGAACCGCGAACGCGCTGATCAGCGATGTTAGCGAGATACGCGCAGTCAAGGGCGTGACGCCGCAAATCTTCGAGGCTTTGGCGCCTTGGCTCTGCGCATTGCCAGAAGCGGCGTTGTCACCGATTAACATCAACACATTGCGGCCCGAGCAGGCTATATTGCTGGCGGTGCTCTCTAACAATGGACCCGATCTTGTCCGGACACGCCAGTTTCTGGCCAGCAGACCGGCGAATGGATATGCCGATCTCAATGACTTTTGGGCGCAGCCCTTTGTCGCTGGATTTGAAGCGACTTCGGAAGTTCAGGCCCAAACGAAATTGACGACGCGATGGTTTCGTCTGGATATGTCAGTGCAAATGCAAAGCGCCTATGTGGCAGAGCGCGCGCTGGTGGATGCTGGGCGCAAGCCCGCCCGGTTGGTTCATCGACAACGCGGTGATGCGCTCTAGAACTGCAGCGTTGCGACAGCATCGCAAAAGGCTTGACGGCGGCCCCTGTGCATCCCTATTGAGCGCGGCGCAGCACCGCTTTTGTGGCGCTGTTTATGGCGGTTGTAGCTCAGTTGGTTAGAGCGCCGGTTTGTGGTACCGGAGGTCGGGGGTTCGAGACCCCTCAATCGCCCCATTTTTCTCCTTTATTACCATAGAGTTTCCTGCGAAAGCAGAAGAAGGATAAAGCCGTATACCCCTTTGGGCACGCTCATAGGCAGTTATTGCGCTTGTAGGAAAGAATATTATTCTGTAATAAAATTACTGCTATAGCTAATTTTATTACGTGCCAAATTGAGGGACTCAAACCATGAGTGTTATGTGGGAACTGCCGGATTTTGACGGCCATGAAGCTGTCCATTTTTTCCATGATGTCGATACAGGCCTTAGCGCGATAGTCGCGCTCCATTCTACCCATCTTGGTCCCGGTGCTGGCGGAACGCGTTTCTGGCACTATGAAAACCGCGAAACCGCCGTCACGGATGCGCTGCGCCTGTCGCGCGGCATGAGCTTTAAGAACGCGATGGCCGGTCTGCCACTTGGCGGTGGCAAGGCGGTCATTCTCGCAGATCGTAACCGCACCAAATCGCCGGAAATGCTGGCGGCCTTTGGCCGGATGATCGATTCTCTTGCCGGACAATATGTGACGGCGGAAGATGTCGGCATGACTGCCGCCGACATGGTGGAGCTTACCAAGCAGACACAATATGTGTCCGGTCTGCCGGTTACCAGCCAGGGCGAAGCGGGCGGCGATCCCGGGCCGTTTACCGCAATGGGCGTGTATCTTGGCGTGAAGGCAGCGGTGAAGCACAAGCTTGGTCGCGCGGATTTGGAAGATGTTCACGTTGCGATTCAAGGCGTCGGCAGCGTTGGCGGTGGACTGGCGCGGTTGCTCGCAAAAGACGGCGCAAAGCTAAGCATTGCCGATATCAACAAGGGCCACGCGGCTTCCCTCGCCAGCGAAATTGGTGCGCATGTTGTCGGGCTCGATGACGTCATGCGGATTGAAGCAGATGTGTTTAGCCCCAATGCTTTAGGCGCGATACTGGATAAAGTTTCTATTGCGCACTTGAATGTACCAATCGTTGCTGGCGGTGCCAATAACCAGCTCGCAACCCCTGAAGACGGCCAGCGCATTTTTGATCGCGACATATTGTTCGCGCCCGATTATGTGATCAATTCCGGTGGCATCATAAGCGTTGGACTGGAATATCTGGGAGATGGTGACGTTGATGAGGTGAATAGCCGTGTCGCGAAAATCCCCGAGCGGCTGACTGAAATCTGGCAGGAAAGCGCAAGCCGGTCGCTGCCATCGGCCGAGGTTGCAGATAATATGGCAAGAGCGCTGATCGGTCGGGGTTAATTTCGGGACATGTTTATTTCGATGATGTGACCTATTTTGCGATCCTGATAACCTGAACACCGTTCGCACGAGAACAATATTTTTACTGTCATTTCCACCACTTCAATTTAATCAAGTATCGCAATTTCGCCATAGTAAGGCTTGCCCTTTGGCAACGCAGCAACTTCGGCTCTTTCTTTGGCTTGAGGCGTTGGAGCAACATAGGGCTTTTTTGTGGGCTCGTAATGGTCCGTTTCTTCCCCGCTACCTTCATCTTCGACTTCCGGCGCGTCTCTTCTGTCACCTGTGTCTTTTGATGCAGCGGCCCAGAGTTCATATTTTTCCCGCTCTTTTTCCAGCCGGGTGCGATGGTCCTTTACTGGTTCAGCAGCGACCGGCACCGGTTCAAGCTCAGCTTCCGTTTGCGCTATAGACGGCGCAAAAAACAGGGCCATGAAACACGCAGTTCCAGCGACAAGGCTCGCTTCTTTTATCATGCGCAAGACTTCACAATTAGCGCAGGTGAAGACGAGTTGCTAATGTCAAACACGTCTCTGCTTCGGACATTAAAAGCGGTTTCATACCGGATCTGGCGCGAAAAAAGCTTGCCTGGTATCAGTTGCTGGTAATCATAAACCACTTCCACAAACATCACCGCTGTGCTCGGGTCTGCGGCAATTTCTTTGCCGGTAGGTCCCATGCCGTCCCGCAAGCTTGCTCCGGTTTTTCCCTTGCCCTCTTTCCCGTAGGCGGGTTCCACCGCCAAATCACCAAGACAGCGCTGCCAGTTGATCATCTGGCCCTCATCACTTCCTGTCAGGCCATTATGTTGCAACGAAGAAAGAATGACGCGTCCGTTAGCTTCGAGATCCAGAGGCTCGCCCATCAATGAAACTGCGCTAAAAATTTCATGGATATCCGCTTCGTCGATTGCAGGATCTACTCGCGCTGCATTATCGGCAACCGTCATCGCGATCTGGCTGACCCGCATGTGGGATGTCGCCAGATTTGCAAATTCCAGCCCGCCTAAAGCGAGAGCCAAAAACAAGGGCAAGCCCATAGCGAATTCGAGCAAAGCGAGACCGCTATTGTCTTTTACCAAAGCTTGCAAATGTTTGATTTTGCTGGGAGCAATTCTCATGGCACTGGCTCCCCACATTCAATTATCGGAGCGTTTTGAACGGAATAGGGTTGACTTCTGAAAAGAGTTTCAGCCGAAATTTCGTAGTTTTTGGATGCACCAACCAAACCAGCCATCGGGAAAAGCCGCGGCTTTGTAAGGCTCACTTGATAATAGATGACGTCGCTGGCACCACCGATACCATTGCGTCCGGTGACACTATCATAAAGACCATTTTCGTTCAGATCCTGCCAGCAGTCGCCGTCGCTCTCATCGAAGCTGCCATTGCCGTTGACGTCTGTCGTCAATTTCTCCGGTTTTCCGATCTCGGAAAATTCCGAGTAATTCTTGATATCAACCGCTACGACTGCATTATTGGCGATATGTTTGAGGCGCTTGTTCATTTCTTCGGCAATTTTGTCTTCAATTGTTGCACCCGTTCCATTGAAGCTCGGGTTTTCGACAGATGTCTTTCGGGCCACCTCCGCCAATGTTCCCTCCAGAACCGAGCGGATATACATTTGGTAGCCCAGATCAAACGCGCCCATCAGGATGACGGCGAAGGGAACAATGATCATACCGAACTCGACGATGGTCGTACCGTCCTCGTTCCGAAAAATTTTCCTTCGGAAGTTTCTGAAACCAATCATGTCGTCAGCCTCAGATCACCGATACCCTTGCCGATTTGCGTAAACACGTCTTCCAGATCAGTGCCGTCGCTGGTATAGAAGTGGTCTGCACTGGTTGCGCATGGTTCAACGTCTGTGGTGTCCGTGACGTCCAGCGCGATCACCCAAACTGTGATGTTCATGCTTCTGGCGAGCGCGCAGGCTGAATGAAATCTGGCAACATGACGATCATCAGTAGTTCCCGGACCCTGCAATCTGTTCTCAACAGCGTTTACGCCATAAGCGGAATAGTAGCGGGGGTTGGTTTGCGTGTCCGTCAAGCCGTCAGTCATGAAGATAATGTGCTTGTTCACCGGGTAGCCATTAAAGGTGGAAGGATTGCTGCCAGCAAATAGTCCGTCCGGGGAAATAAAGCGCATACCCCAGATCATGCCGATATCATGATAGGTGCCACCGGTAACTTTCGCCGTTGCGGCGTCAATTGCGTTTTTATACCCATTTTCGCCGCCAAAGGTGCGGAGTCTCAGGGCTTCGGAAGGGCATCCTACCTGCCAATATGGTGGATCAGTAATTTTAGATGGAGCACTGCGGGTTTTTGTTCCGGCCTTGATATAAGTTGACCATTGCTCATAATCATAGCGGCCCCATTTCCGATCCAGATCAAACCATCCGCGCGACAGCAAATTGATATCATCGGAAGTAACAGTTGTGTTCATAACAGGCGGATATGTCGGTGCGCTCATGGACGCGCGTTCTTCTATGCAGCCTTCACCGCTAGTGCGCCAAGCGGCAATCCTTTGGTTAGTCCCGTTTCCTTGATCTTTCCAGATGGTATCGTTGATATGCACGTTGCGCATCACGGCTGCGTTGCAATCATAAGGTTTGCCACCATTATAGGTGTAGCCAACGGCATATCCGTTACAGTCTGGATAATCCATATTTTGCACAACCTGGTCATTCGTCAGACGCCTGGCCACATTCACGGTGCCCGAATAGGGCATGATGCCGTAACGGGTTTGACCGCTGTTATCCTGTTGTAATGCCCGGTATAATCCAAGACTTCCGTTGCGCAGCTTGCGAATTTTTGAATCAGCTGATTCCGTGCAGGTACCCTTGATACCCGGCGCGCAGAGCATGGAGCCGGTAACGTCAAGCACCAGCATGATGTCATTATTTCCAAGCTCACGCTTGGCATTGCAGCTGACCGCAATATCGACATATTCCTGGCCAAAAATTCTCATCAAGCTGGTCGGAATATCGGCAGTCGCGAATGCCTCAAGGGCGGCTGAGTCCGTTGGGTGCGGCCGCACTGTAAATGTTACATTTTCCGCAGCCATCGTGCCTGCCGGAAAATTGAAATTGAAATATTTGTTAGCTGTCACGCTATCAGCTGATGTGAATGACGCGCCGCTCATGCTCTGGCGTCCGGCCAGCGAGGCAGCGTCGCAGGCGTTTTGCAATTTCGCGCGCGCCATATAGACGCGGCTCATGTCCAGACCTCCACCGATCATACCGGCAAGCGGGACCATCGCGGCGGCCATCATGGCAAGGGTATTACCGCCCCTGTCAGCGCGCAATTTCTGTAAAAATGATCTGACGGTCGTCAAATTCGACTTTGCAGTCATGCTCGCTTTGCCCCCTAGGCGTTCAACTGAAATCGTTGAGACCTGTGTGGTCGATAACGGTAAGCGCGGAGGAAACTTAAGTGCCTAACAGCAAATTAACCCCAGATCGCCGCAGAAGACGGTAGGTGGTTGCATCAGAAACTATTTTTTTAGTCAGCGAAAACCATCCAGTGGACGTGTATTTCATCTGCAATTCAACATCTCGCGTTCGAAATCTTCAGCTGGCAGCGTGTTGGCTCTGATTCGAATCACCTTATCGCAGACAAATCAAAACGAGGTTTGGACAAGAAACGTTAACCGCAACGGGTCAAATTTTAACCACGTTATCGGGTTGCTTGCCGATGCCATCATTTATTTGGACGCTGTCATAATCGTCTCACGGGTTTCCAATACGGAACCGTAATCACAGAACTTATAAAACACTTGTCGCTGCGCCGGACTTCTGCCATCCAAACCCCTTGAAAATACTGGTCGCACAGTAAACTAGGGCAATGTTCGTTTTACCGATGCACGCATATGCAAATCCCACACGTTTTTTAAAGCTGGCAAAGCCACTCACGCCGTGGCTGCTGTTTGGCGGCATCGCGATGGTGCTGGCAGCCTGCGCTTGGGGAATTTTGTCTACACCGCCGGAGCGGTTGCAGGGCGATTCTGTGAAAATTATTTTTGTCCATGTGCCGATGGCATGGCTGGGCATGGCGGGATGGACCGGCATCGCGATTGCCAGTATTTCGGAACTGATCTGGCGGCATCCGCTGGCTTCCCACGCGGCGCGGGCGATTGCAGTGCCGGGGGCCTTGTTTGCCTTGCTGTGTCTGGTGACGGGCTCGCTATGGGGACGCCCGGCGTGGGGCACATGGTGGGTTTGGGATGGACGTCTGACCTCCATGCTGGTGCTGTTTTTCCTGTATCTCGCTTACATCGTGCTGGCGAATGAAACGAGCAAAGGTGCGGGGCAAGGTGGCGGCCAAAGCCGGATTGCCGCGATCTTTGGTGTTGTCGGAATTGTCAACTTGCCGATCATCCGGTTTTCGGTCGAATGGTGGGAGACGCAGCATCAGGGAACCAGCATCAGCATCATGGGCAAATCGACGATTGATGCGTTGTATTTATGGCCTCTATTGGTTTCCGCGACAGGATTTTCTCTGCTATTTGGCGCTATTGTGCTTATGCGGATGCGCGCGAGCCTGGCGCAGACCAAAGTGGAAGCGCGACTGAAAAGAATGACAGCAGAATGAGCCAGACACCTTATATTATTGCTTCTTTCGCGCTTGTATTCATTGGTACTGCGGCGGTGATTTTCAGCAGCTATATGGCGATGCGTCGGGCCGAGAAGAACGTCGAGAATTTGAGCCGGAAACCAGGTGAACCTAAATGAAGGCAAAACATCAGCGGCTGACTCTGGCGATACTGGCATTGGTTGCGTTGGTCGGGGCAGGGGTTTTGGCTGCATTTGCCCTGCAGGATCAGGCGAGCTATTTTTACACGCCTTCTGACATTGCAACGAAAAAGCCGGATGTTGGCAAAGCCATTCGTTTGGGCGGGATGGTTCAAAAAGGTTCGATTGCCCGCGCAGAAGATGGTGTCACCGTGAAGTTTGTGGTTGATGACGGCAAAGCCCAGCAAGCCGTTTTATATAGCGGCATTACGCCCAGCTTGTTCGTTGAAGGATCGGGCGTTGTTGCTGATGGGAAATTGACTGCTGACGGCGTGTTTGTGGCAGATGAGTTGCTGGCCAAGCACGATGAAAATTATGTCCCGCGCGAGCTCGAAGGTATTGATATGACTGGCAACCAGCACAAAACGGATTCCCTGGTTCAATGATCGCAGAAGCAGGCTTGATCGCGCTTTGGCTGGCCGCAGGGCTTGCATTGCTACAATTCGCTTTGGGCGCGATTGGCGTGCGGATAAACCGCGAGGAATATTTTGCGGCGATCAGGCCGGTGGCGGTAGCCCAAGGCGTGCTGGTTGCGATTTCGTTCCTGCTGCTGATCTGGCTGTTTCTGCGTTCGGATATGTCAGTCAAGCTGGTGGCGATGAACAGCGCTTCGGTGAAACCGCTGCTCTATAAATTTGCGGGCACCTGGGGCAATCATGAAGGGTCGATGCTGCTTTGGGTTACCGTCATGGGGCTTGCCGGTGCCTGTATTGCGTTGTTTGAGCGGAGCCTGCAGGTCAAAACTCTGGTCACAACGCTAGCGGCTCAGGCGTTTATCAGCATCGGCTTTTACGCGTTTCTGCTGATTTCATCCAATCCGTTTGAGCGCCTGAACCCGATCCCGAAAGACGGGCAGGGGTTGAACCCGCTGCTCCAGGATCCCGGCCTCGCATTTCATCCGCCAACGCTATATTTTGGTTATGTCGGGTTGTCGGTGGCTTTCTCGTTCGCCGTTGGTGCGATGATAACCCGCGATGTTGGTCCCGCTTTTGCCAAAGCGATGCGGCCTTGGGTGCTGGGCGCATGGATATTCCTGACGCTGGGAATCACGGCAGGCAGCTATTGGGCCTATTATGAACTCGGCTGGGGCGGCTGGTGGTTTTGGGACCCGGTTGAAAATGCTTCGCTCATGCCTTGGCTGGCCGCAACCGCTTTGCTCCACTCAGTAACCGTATTGGCGACGCGTGATGGCCTGCGCGCTTGGACCTTGATGCTGGCGGTCGTAGCTTTTTCCATGTCGATGATCGGCACGTTTCTGGTGCGCTCCGGCATTTTGACCAGCGTTCATGCCTTTGCTGTGGATCCTGAACGCGGTAGCTTCATTCTGGCGTTGCTCGCCATTTATATTGGCGGTGCGATGGCGCTGTTTGCGCTGCGGGTGAGTACCGTGAAAGAGGGCTCCCGGTTCGAGATTGTCAGCCGCGAGGGGGCTTTGGTTGCGAACAACCTTCTGCTGTCGGCGATATTGGGCATCGTGTTTATCGGCACGCTTTATCCGCTTGTGGTGGAAGCGATTACCGATGAAAAACTGTCAGTCGGTGCTCCTTATTTTAATCTGGCGAGCGGTCCTTTGGCGCTGCTCCTTGTGGCGGTGATGGCTGCTGGCCCATTGCTGCGCTGGCGGCGGGATGATCCAAAGGTTCTACTTAATCGGATATCCATTCCAATACTGATTGCTGCAACTGCCTTGTTCATATTGGCATTGTTCACCACAACCATGTCGATCTTGTCACTGCTCGGCCTGGCGCTAGCCGCAGGCGTTGCGGTAGCCAGCTTCGCGCCGCTCTGGAAACGCAACCTCCGCCGGACGCCGCTCCATACCTATGGCATGGTGATCGCGCATTTTGGCATTGCGGTTGCGATTGTCGGGATGGCATCTGAAAGCAGCTTTACCGAAGAGAAATTGGTGGCAGCCAAGCCGGGTGATGAAATCGCGGTCAACAACTGGAAGCTCAAATTTATCGCGATGGAGCCGCTAGCGGGTCCCAACTGGACCGCGCTCGAAGGGCGAATGACGGCGCAATATGGCGACGGCAACATCATCGAAATCGCCCCTCAAAACCGGATGTTCGCCGCGGCCCAGACCCAGACCAGCGAGGCGGCCTTGCTGACGCGCTGGAATGGCCAGCTTTATGTCGTGCTCGGTGATGGTGATGATGAAGGACGCTGGCAAGTGCGCGTCTGGTGGAAGCCGTTTGTGACATTTATCTGGTTTGGCGGCATATTGGTCGCGCTTGGCGGCTTGCTAGCAATGATAGGCCGGTTGCGGCGTGGATATATCCAGCGCAGGCAGCGCGAATATGCGGAAAGCTATCTATGAACCGCTGGCTGCTCTGGATCCCTTTGGTGCTGTTCAGTATGTTTTTTGCGGCGGTGGCTGTCGGGTTGATGATGCCGAAGGATAATCTCATCGAATCCAAAATGGTCGGTAAAACGATGCCACAATTTGAACTTCCGGCAGCAATTGAGCAGCGTCCCGCTCTCTCAAGTGCTGATCTGGCATCGGGCAAGCCGACATTGCTCAATGTGTTCGCTAGCTGGTGTGTGCCATGTATCGCCGAAGCCCCGCAGCTGCTGGAATTGCAGCGTGCCGGTGTGGAAATAAACGCGATCGCAAGCCGCGATACGCCAGTGGACATAGCGAATTTTCTCAATCGCTGGGGCAATCCCTATGCGCGCATCGGCTCGGATACCCGCAGTCAGGTCCAGCTTGAAATTGGCTCGTCGGGCGTACCGGAGACATTCGTGATTGATGGCAAGGGCGTGATTGTCCATCAGCATATTGGCGATATTCGCAAGGAAGATGTACCTGAATTGCTGGAAATTTTGAGGAAGGCGGGATGAGAATATTATATTTTGTTCTGCTCGCAATTCTCGCTGCCCCAATCGCGGCGCAGACTGGTTTGCCGCCAGCACCCTATGCCGACACACAGCTTGAAGACCCTGCAAAAGAAGCCGAAGCCCGTGAATTGATGGAAGAACTCCGCTGTCTGAAATGCCAGAGCCAATCCATTGCGGACAGCAACGCGCCAATGGCCGGCGATATGCGCAGTCAGGTACGCGAACGCATTTCTGCTGGCCAAACGCCAGATGAAATCCGGCAATGGCTGGTGGAGCGTTATGGCAACTGGGTGACCTATGATCCACCCATGACGGCGATGACATGGCCATTGTGGATCGCACCCATCATATTGCTGATCGCGGCGCTGTGGCTCGCAAGGGGTCGTTTTCGCCGCAAGAAGGAGAAAAGCTGATGGGCTGGCTCATTTTGCTCGGAATTTTGGTCGCGCTTTTCGGCGGCCTGCTTTGGCTTGGAAAATTGCCGCGTGGTGCTTGGGAAATAACCGGCGCGGCGCTGCTGATTGGCGTGGCTGGATATGCTTGGCAAGGAAATCCCGGCATGGCTGGTGTGTCTATTCAACCAACGGAAAAACCCAATAGTTTCGATGATGAAAATATTAAAGCCCGCAATGACCTTGGTGAACGATTTGGCAGCGCCAAGGAATGGCTGGTCTTTTCGGATTCACTTAACCGGCAAGGAAAACACGGTGCTGCTGCCAATTATCTGCGGAACGGAGTGAAGGAACATCCTGAGGACCCTGATCTATGGGTTGGGCTGGGTAATGCTCTGGTCGTCCATACGGACGGGATCATAACGCCTGCCGCGCAGTTCGCATTCCAGCGCGCCGCAGATATATCGCCTGAGCATCCTGGCCCGCCGTTTTTTCTCGGGCTGGCCTATGCGCAATCCGGTAAAATCGATCAGGCGCGAGCAATCTGGACTGAATTGCTCAAGCGCAGCGCTGAGAACGCACCCTGGCGAGAAGATCTGGAGTCGCGGCTGGCGGATATAGAACGCATGCAACCCAGCCTTCCAGCTACCGTCGAAAGCGCGACGCCGAACTAAAATAGAGTATGAATTCAGTGAGTTAAATAGGCAGGTGCGAGTGGTTGTTGCGTCCATTATTGCCCCATGCTAATCGCGCGCGCTTGCCCGAACGAAACGCGTTTAAGGGTCGCCAGTTTTTCTATCAGGGGAACGCCATTTCCGGCTAACCAATGTCTGACGAACCATCACAAACCAATGGTAAGCGCGATAGCGCTGTGCGTCCTCATGGCTCGCGCCAGCACAATAATGCGGTCGCCAAGCTGGCGGCAGGTGCCATCGGCATTGTGTTTGGAGATATCGGAACGAGCCCGCTCTATGCGTTCCGAGAAACCTTCATTGGCGCGCACCCGCTAGATTTGGATCGTATTCATGTTCTGGGTGTGGTCAGCCTGATATTCTGGTCGATGACGCTGGTTGTGACTTTGCAATATGTTACGATAACCATGCGGGCCGATAACAAGGGGCAGGGCGGGAGTTTGGCCCTTGTTGCGCTGTTAACCAGCGTCATGCGCAAATCCCGCTTTGGTTGGGTCGCAGTGCTGCTTGGGGTATTTGCAACCGCTTTATTTTACGGCGATAGCATGATTACGCCTGCAATTTCGGTGCTTTCAGCGGTCGAAGGGCTAACTGTTGTTCAACCTGGTCTCGGGCATTTAGTTATCCCTATCGCCTTGACGCTGCTGATTTTCCTGTTCCTCATCCAATCGCGGGGAACGGCAAAAATCGGCGCACTTTTTGCACCGATCATGTTTGTCTATTTCCTGACCATTGGAACCTTGGGGATCATCCAGATTGTCCTGCACCCTTCGATTTTGCTGGCGTTCAACCCCTGGTACGCCGTCCAGTTTTTCATCACTGATGGGATGAGAGCTTTTCTCGCTTTGGGATCGGTTGTGCTGGCCGTCACGGGTTCAGAAGCATTATTTGCCGATATGGGGCACTTCGGCAAAAAACCGATGCGTATCGCCTGGTACGGCTTTGTCATGCCCGCTCTGCTGTGCAATTATTTCGGCCAGGGCGCGATGATATTGGCACTGGATGCGGCGGACGCAGCGGAAGCGATTAAGAGTCCATTCTTCATTATGGCGCCTGAATTTTTGAGACTGCCGCTGGTGATATTAGCAACAATGGCGACATTTATCGCCAGTCAGGCTGTAATATCCGGATCATTCTCCGTCACCCATCAGGCAATCCAGCTCGGGTTTATTCCGCGCCTGTCAATCAAGCACACCAGTGCGTCGGAGGCGGGCCAAATCTATATCCCGTTTGTTAATTGGGCAATCATGATCTCGGTTATCCTGCTGGTGCTGACATTCCAGAACTCAAGCAACCTTGCATCGGCTTATGGCATTGCGGTGACAGGTGCCATGTTCATTGACACCTGCCTGATCGCCATTGTGATGGTGGTACTTTGGAAATGGAAGCTTTGGTATGCAGTGCCGTTATTGGCGATTTTCTTTATCGTCGATGGTGCCTATTTTGCTGCGAACTTGACCAAGGTTCCTAGCGGTGGATGGTTTCCACTCGCTGTAGGCGCTGTTGCGTTTGTTATTCTGACAACTTGGGCAAAGGGACGCCAGATCATGCGCAAAAACATGGCTGAAGCCGCCATGCCGATCGAGATTTTCACGAAATCCGCAGCCAATAGCGCGACCCGGGTTCCCGGCACCGCAATTTTCATGGCCTCATCGTCTGTTGGTGTGCCCTCTGCGCTACTCCACAATATCAAGCATAACAAAGTGATTCACGAGCGGGTGGTTATCCTCACAGTGAATATACAAGACGTTCCCACGGTCGAACCGGAAGACCGTGTCGGGGTTAAAGATCTGGGGCAGGGCTTCTACCGCCTCGTGCTGAATTTTGGTTTTATGCAGGAAACCGATGTACCCAAAGCGCTGAAGACGGTGAAAGAATGCGGGATGGAATTCGATATGATGACCACCAGTTTCTTCCTGTCACGCCAGACGTTATTGCCGTCGAAAAAACCCGAAATGATGGTTTGGCGAGAGAAACTGTTCGCATGGATGCTGCGAAACGCGGCAACGGCAATGGAGTTTTTCAAACTTCCGACTAACCGGGTCGTTGAACTCGGTAGTCAAATGGAAATTTGAATTTTCCGCGTAGATCACGCAATATTTGGTAGCCTATCGAGGCACGCTCCACTAGATAGCGGTCATTCGATTCTTGTACCAATAATGAGGTCCAGCCGATGCGCGTCGCCATTGCTTCTGATCATGCCGCTATTGATATGAAATCCGCATTGGCGGATTGCCTGCGCGAGGCGGGGCATCAAGTTATCGATCTTGGTCCGGCAACAAGCGATAGCGTTGATTATCCAGACTATGGCTACAAATTGGCCGAAGAAATCGCTTCGGGACGCGCGGAGCGCGGTGTTGCTCTTTGTGGTTCAGGGATTGGTATTTCCATGGCGGTCAATCGCAACCCGGCGTGCCGCTGCGCGCTGGTCTCCGAGGGGTTGTCTGCCAAGCTCTCCCGCGAGCATAATGATGCCAATGTGATCGCAATGGGCGCACGGCTTGTTGGCATAGAGATCGCCAAAGATTGCCTGGACATATTTTTAAATACTGAATTTGGCGGAGACCGGCATCAGCGCCGCGTTGATAAACTATCCGCCCCGAAACGTGAAGGAGTGACCGCATGAGTAACGTCGCAGATATGCAGGATATCCGGCAGACCGGATTTTTCGATTTTGCTGTTGGAGAGAGTGATCCCGCCGTTGCCGATGCGATCAACGCCGAGATGTCCCGTCAGCAAACGCAGATCGAGCTGATCGCTTCGGAAAATATTGTGTCAAAAGCGGTGCTCGAAGCGCAGGGTTCGGTGTTCACCAACAAATATGCCGAAGGCTATCCCGGTCGCCGCTATTATCAGGGCTGCGCGCCATCTGACAGCGTTGAGACACTGGCAATCGAACGTGCCAAGCAGCTGTTTAATTGTGGCTTTGCCAACGTCCAGCCGCATTCGGGCGCGCAAGCGAACGGCGCTGTCATGCTGGCGCTAACCAAACCGGGCGATACGATCCTGGGCATGTCCTTGGACGCTGGCGGACACCTGACGCACGGCGCGAAACCCGCGCAATCGGGCAAATGGTTTAACGCAATCCAATATGGCGTGAACGAAGACGATCATCTGATAAATTATGAAGAAGTAGCGTCCCTTGCCAGAGAACATCAGCCAAAGCTGATTATCGCTGGTGGTTCGGCATATCCCCGGACCATCGATTTTGCCAAATTCCGCGCAATTGCTGACGAAGTGGGTGCGATCTTCATGGTCGATATGGCGCATTTTGCCGGTCTGGTAGCAGCAGGGCTGCACCCAAGTCCACTTGACTACGCCGATGTAGTGACAACAACCACGCATAAAACATTGCGCGGTCCGCGTGGCGGCATGGCGCTAACCAATGATGAAGCAATAGCCAAGAAAATCAACTCTGCGGTTTTTCCGGGCCTGCAAGGCGGACCGTTAATGCATGTTATCGCTGCCAAGGCGGTTGCTTTTGGTGAAGCGCTGCGTCCCGAATTCAAGAGCTATTCTGCTGCCGTGATAGAAAACGCGAAAATTCTGGCAGCGACTTTGAAAGAACGCGGCGCTGACCTGGTAGCAGGCGGCACGGACACGCATCTGGCGCTTGTTGATTTGTCACCGCTCGGCATTACTGGCCGTGATGCTGATGAAGCGCTCGAACGCGCTGGCATTACCTGCAACAAAAATAGCGTGCCCAATGATCCCCAACCGCCGATGAAAACCAGCGGTATTCGGGTGGGTTCACCCGCTGGCACAACCCGCGGCTTTGGCCCGGCAGAATTCCGGATGATCGGCGATATGGTCGCTGATGTGCTCGATGGATTGCGTAATAAAGGTGAAGAAGGTGATCCGGCGGTTGAAGCCGATGTCCGCCAACGGGTGCTCGATTTATGCACCCGTTTTCCGATCTACCCTGAATAAGGGACCGGAAATCCATGCGTTGTCCCTTTTGTGCTCATGAAGACAGTCAGGTAAAAGATAGCCGACCGACCGAGGATGGCTCGACGATTCGCCGCCGTCGCCAATGTGAAGGCTGCGGCGCGAGGTTTACCACCTTCGAACGGATCCAGTTGCGCGAGATTACGGTCATAAAAAGCGAAGATCGCAAGGAGACCTTTGATCGCTCAAAAATCGATCTGTCGGTATCGCTGGCCTGCCGCAAACGCGGCATCGCGCAGGAGCAGATGGATCAACTGGTCTCGGGCATCCAGCGGCAACTGGAAACCAGCGGCGAAACTGAAATCCCGTCCAAGCGCATTGGTGAAATGGTGATGGACGGACTCAAAGGTCTCGATAGCGTGGCTTATATCCGTTTCGCTTCGGTCTATAAGGATTTTACCGAAGCCAAGGATTTTGAAGAATTTGCTGGCAACGTGAAAGATGTTGCTTCCGACGATGTAAACAAGGCGTGAGTACGGGCCAACCCATTATCGTTCTTGTAAAACCGCAGCTTGGCGAAAATATCGGAAAAGCGGCGCGCGCGATGCTCAATTTTGGTTTGACTGAGATGCGGATTGTTGACCCGCGCGACGGCTGGCCTAATCCGTCGGCAGGACCGATCGCAGCAGGTGCCGATCTGGTGCTGGAGCAGGCGCAAGTTTTTGAAACGACTGCTGAAGCTGTTGCGGATTGCTCTCATGTTTATGCGACCACCGTGCGCAAGCGCGGAATGACAAAAGAGGTTCTGACCCCGGCAGACGCTGCTGGCGAAATGACCGCAGCATCCGGCAAATGCGCGATATTATTCGGCCCCGAACGCTCCGGCCTCGAAGTCGTGGATGTGGAACTGGCGCGCAAGATCATCACCGTGCCGATTAATCCGGACTTTGGTTCCCTGAATCTGGCGCAGGCGGTCATATTGGTTGCCTATGAGCTGTCGAAGCTGGATCACAGCAATGTCCAGCCAACCATCGAAAAGAAAATTTCTGAGCCTGCGCCGCAGATAGAGCTGGACCGGCTCTACGAACATCTTGAACGGGCGCTGGAAGACACGGGGTATTTCTATCCGCCAGATCGCGCTCCGGCGACGAAAATCACCTTGCGCAATATGATGACCAAGCCTGCCTGGACCAACGAAGAGGTGCAGACCCTGCGCGGAGTGCTGAGCTCGTTTGAAAGGCCATATCCGAAAAAGTGACAAGGATTGGCGGAGTAATCCAGGACCGGTTTGAAATCCCGGAAATGTTCAATCGTCTCTGATCGAGTCCCATTTCTGAAATTCGTAGCTGATCGATGTCTCGACAAGCATTTCCCATATCGCGGCCACCATGGGGACAGGGACGCCATGTTGAGCGGCCATATCTTTAACATTTTGAATGACTTGTGATTTTCTGTCCTCGTCACGGACAGTATCGCGATCACCCTTGATGCGCGCTGCGGCGGTCATGCAGGCAAATCGCTGGGACAGCAATTGCACAATCTCGCTATCAATTCTGTCCACCTGAATGCGGACATCGGACATATTTTCCATGAGCGGCAGATCTGAGCTTTTGGTCATGCCAGCGCCTTTAATCATCGCGGCGTGTGAAGTCGAGTACGCAATACTATAAACAGCAGATTGTTGCTGCGGAAACTGTTGACAATAGCGCCGTTGCTAGCCATAGGCGCGGGCTTGCAATTGGCTCCGCACCCCGGTGAAGCGGTAGCCGCATCAAGATCCGCTCTTGATGGTGCGTTCCGGGAAGAAGTTGAAACAGCAAATTAGGAGTCATTCTTATGACAAAACGTACTGCGTCCAAATATAAACTCGATCGCCGCATGGGCGAAAATATCTGGGGTCGCCCCAAATCTCCTGTCAATCGCCGCGACTATGGCCCAGGCCAGCATGGTCAGCGCCGCAAGGGCAAGCTCTCTGATTACGGTATTCAGCTGCGCGCCAAGCAGAAGCTGAAAGGCTATTATGGCGATGTGACCGAGAAGCAATTCCGCCGCGCTTACAAAGAAGCTGCTGCTATGAAAGGCGATACCAGCCAGAACCTGATCGGCTTGCTTGAGCAGCGCCTTGATATGGTTGTCTATCGCGCGAAATTCACGCCAACAATTTTTGCAGCGCGCCAGCTTGTCAGTCACGGCCACATCCGTGTGAATGATGTTAAATGTAATGTCGCATCACGCAAGGTTGTTCCCGGCGATGTGATTTCGCTCAGCGACAAAGCAAAAGAAATGCTGCTGGTTATTGAAGCACAGAGCTTGGCAGAGCGCGATATTCCCGAATATGTGACGCCCGATGGCACCGACAAAGTGACCTATGTTCGCATTCCGACACTGGATGAAGTGCCTTATCCGGTGACGATGGAACCCAATCTGGTTGTCGAATTTTATTCGCGCTAATTGGTAGTAATCAGAACATTAAAAGGGCGGCCAATGAGCCGCCCTTTTTGCGTTCACTGCAAAAAAACTATTTCGGTAAAAATGCAGCAGACTTGGTGAGCATGTCGATACGCGCAGCAGAATTACGTAGACTGTGCTCTAATCCTTTATATTCAACAAAAGTCACCGGTTTACTCACGGCTTTCAGACTGTCTTGCATTGCACGCGAATGACGGATTTCTACGTTGCGATCATATTCACCATGAAACAACATGACAGGAGCTTTGATCACGGTGGCATTTTGGGCGGGCGACCCTTCTTTGATATGTGGTCCAGCTCCGACGTAATCGCGGACCACAGCTTGGTCATAATAGCCTTTGGAATCGTTTTTCAACATCAGCAGATCGGTAACTGGGGCAATTGCAACGACGGCCTTAAAGAGATCTGGTGCCAATACAGCAGATTGCAACGCCGCGTAACCGCCATAGGACCAGCCAACAATTGAAAGCGCCGATGGCTTCGCAATTCCTTGAGCAACCAACCATTTACCCGCATCGGTGACATCTCCTACCGATGTGCGCCATGACTGAAATCCGTTCTTCTTGTACCATTCATCACCGTAACCAGCGGAACCCCTGAAATTTGGCTGAAGAACGGCAAAGCCCTGACTAACGTAAAACTGCGCTAGCCAGTTAAAGCCCCATTCATCGCGACTTTCCGGTCCACCATGTGGCATTACAATGGCTGGAATATTCTTGCCTGTCGAATCAGGTGGCAGCGTCAAATAACCTGGTATCATGGTCCCATCCGCTGCTGGATAGCTAATCGGTTTTACCCGCCCCAATTTTGAGTTTTCCAGGGAAGGCCTGACGCCCAAAAGAGGCCTGAGCTCTTTCGAGGCTTTATCAAAGAGAAAATATTGGCCGGGATCAATATCGGATCCACCCCAGATCAGCAGTTTGGATTCGTCCAGATTTGCATCGGAAAACTGAACGGAGTAATCTTCTCCCAGCGCTTTCCCGAGCGCACTCGCCAAATTTGCAAGTTCTGTATCAAAGTAGATTCCGGTACGCTTCTCCAGCGCATAGCTGCCCCCGACTACCCGATTTTTGCGGCCAATACGTATTAACCCATTCACATCCACTTTATCGTGTTTCAAGACGACCTCTTCATTGCCACTTCCATCCAATGCAATAGCCACCAGTGCTTTGCGTCCGTCAATCGGTTGAAAACCAAATGCGCGATTTGTGGCGGCGTCCACAGCGTAAGGATTAAACCCTGTTCGGTTCGCGTAATTTAACTCGCCCAGTGACGCCCACTTTCCATCGAGTTCATAGAAATATTTGATCTCACCGCTATCCAGTTCGGTTCCGCCCAATTTGGTTCGCATGCCCTTGATTCGAACATTTCCGATGCCATCGGTTATATATTCAACCGCTTCCTCCGATGGGCGCTCTGCGTAGTTTGCCCGACCGTTGGTGGTGTCGATAATCTCGGCAGCCAAACCATTTTTTGTTTTCGCAATCCGTGTTCCGATTTTTTCTTCTGCCAGATGGTAACGCGACATCATGATTTTATTTTCTTCGCCCGGCAACCAATCGATAATATCTCCGCCGCCAAGGCTGTAACCAAGGGCATTCTGACCTTGTTTTTTCGTCAACAGTTGCGGATCACTGCCATCCATATTGACTGCAAACACCTTGGAGAGACTGTATAACTGGCCAGCATATTCGGTTGTCCCAACAGTTTTGCAGGCCAGCCGAATATCTGAAGTCCAGCCGCACCAATATAGATTGTCCGGTTCGCCAGACGAGGTGGTGACACGCAGGGGCGAATTGCCTTTGTCGAGATCAATTGAATAGAGGTCTGTCCGGGTTCCGGGACCTGGAGATATAAAAGCGATTTTCTTGCCATCGGGGGACAGGCTGATGTCTGCAACGGCAGGCATCTGCCCAAATATTTTTGCTTGTTCATTGGCGGAAGCGGCGGTGGACGCCACTCCGGCGAGTAGTATAGAAATTATTATCTTTTTTGAAAGTTTACGCACGTTGATCCCCCGGTTACTAAGGTATTACCGAGACATTACGTGGTCGTTCACTATTTCTCAAATAAAATCGGATTCACCAAGCATTGGCGCTAATCCAAAAACTTGCACGACGGCCCAAGCTCTGCCAAATGAGCGCAAATGAAACCATATTGGTAGAGGATCGCACTATGAATTTGAAAATGGTCGCAGCTTTGACGCTGCCTGTGTTGCTCATTTCCGCATGCAAGAAAATTGACAATGTTGATGTTGCCGCAGACATGCCGGAAATTGCCGCTCCCGAATTGTCGGTAGAAACGATGAAGTCGATCACCGAGGAGCTTTCTTCAGATGCCTATGAAGGGCGTGCGCCGGGAACGGCTGGTGAAGAGAAAACGCTTGCGCTGCTGACCAAGAAATTTGCGGATGCGGGCCTGGAACCCGGCAATGGTGATAGCTGGTATCAGGATGTGCCGCTGGTTGGCATAACCGCAACCAAAACCAGTCCGCTGACGATCAAGGGTAAGGACGCGAACCTGAGTTTCAACTTTGGCTCGGACTATGTTTTTACCAGCTATCAGGAACAAGCGAAAATCGATATCACAGATAGTGAAATGGTGTTTGTCGGCTATGGTATTACCGCGCCCGAACGCGGCTGGAGTGACTATGACGGTGTCGACGTCAAGGGCAAGACGGTTGTCATATTGGTCAACGATCCTGATTTTGGCACCGAAAGCCTGGAAGGCGAATTTGGTGGTCGGGCGATGACTTACTATGGTCGGTGGACTTACAAATATGAAGAAGCGGCGCGGCAAGGCGCAGCGGCTGCGATCATAATCCACGATACCGATCCGGCGGCTTACGGCTGGAATGTTGTCGAATCGAGCTGGACTGGTGAGCAGTTTTACGCGCAATCGAGCGATGGCGGCGCCAGCCAGACCAAGGCCAACGGATGGATTCAAAAAGACGCAGCGGCCAAGATATTCGCAGCTGCTGGTCAGGATATGGCCGCCCAGATGACTGCGGCCAAGAAGAAGGGCTTCAAGGCTGTTCCTTTGGGCCTGACCGCAAGTGCATCGTTGGAAAACACGATCAAGAAGACCGATAGCAAGAACGTTGTCGGAATTCTCAAAGGTAAAACCCGGCCTGATGAATATGTTATCTATACAGCCCATTGGGACCACTTGGGCCGTTGCAAACCAGCACCCGATGGTGATGATATTTGCAATGGCGCGGTGGACAACGCCACAGGCACTGCCGCCTTGGTCGCGCTGGCTGAAGCGCATGTGAAAGCAGGCGCGCCGGATCGTAGCATTATCTTCCTCGCTGTGACGGCGGAGGAGTCAGGATTGCTGGGTTCCAAATATTATGCCGACAACCCGATCTATCCGCTCGACAAAACCGTTGGTGGCGTCAACATGGATGCCTTTGGTATGGCGGGGCCAGCCAAGAACGTCGTTGTGGTTGGCAAAGGAAAATCGCAGCTCGACCGCTATCTGGAAAGCGCTTTAACCGCCGATGGCCGTGTTGCCGAGGCTGAGCCGACACCGGAGAAAGGTTTTTACTACCGCTCGGATCATTTCAGCTTTGCTAAGCTCGGGGTGCCGATGATCTATTTTGAAGGCGGAGAAGATCTGGTTGATGGCGGTCGCGAGGCGGGTGAAGCGATCAGTCTGGATTACACCGAAAACAAATACCATGGACCAAAGGATGAATATAATCCGGACTGGAACTGGGACGGCGTAATGAGTGACCTGAAAGTCTATTATACCGTTGCCCGGATGCTGGCGATGACCGATGACTGGCCCAATTGGAATGAAGGCGACGAGTTCCGCAGTATCCGTGATAAAAGCCGCGCTGGAAGCTAGGAGCGCTTCTTGAACTGTTATGAGATGGCCTGCTGAATGGGAGCCACATGAAGCGGTGTTTATCGGTTTCCCCGGCAACCCGGCGGAGTGGCCTGTTGGACTGGACGAAGCGCAGCGCGAAGTTGCTGCTTTTGCCGATGCCGTTTGCGATGATGGGCGCGGCGAGCGGGTGGTTCTCGTCTGTCGAGACCAGGGTGATGCGAACGCAGCAACTGCTCTCGTGAGTAAATCCGTAAGCGTTATCGTCGAGCCATTTGGGGATATCTGGCTGCGCGATACTGGTCCGATTGTCACTATCGACAATGATGACAGGATCGCCAATGATTTCCGTTTCAATGGCTGGGGTGGCAAATTCGAGATGGCGGGCGATGAAGATATCGCTCCGCGCCTTGCCGCATATTTTGAACTGCCCGTATACGCGCACGACTGGATATTGGAAGGCGGTGCAATCGATGGTGACGGAGCGGGCGCAATTATCACCACCGAGCAATGTGTTCTCAATCCCAATCGCAACAGCGCTTTCGCGAAAGAGCTGGCGGAAGTCAAATTCGGTGAAGCATTGGGCACCGATAATATCATTTGGCTGGGCGAAGGTTTGGTGGCCGATCATACGGATGGTCATGTCGACAATCTTGCGCGATTTGTCGCTCCGGGCTTGGTTGCGATTCCGCAAAGCGATCAAAAAAACGACCCCAACAACCCAATTTTTGAAGACGCCGCGTCGCGCGCAACGGAATGTGGGTTGATCATCGTGCGCCTGCCATCCGTCGGACGCTATGAATTGGACGGTGCCATAGCCCCGGCAAGCTATATGAACTTCTATATCGGCAACGAGGCTGTGCTGGTTCCGCAATATGGCGCACCCAACGATGCGCGAGCGGTTGAAGAAATCGCAGTGTTATTTCCTGAGCACCGCGTTGTCGGATTGCCGAGCATGGCATTGCTGCGCGGCGGCGGAAGCTTCCACTGCATTTCCCAGCAGATCCCGGCTGACAGAAAATAACAACGTCCCAACGTTTAGCGCCATTGCGCAGCTCGGCGGTCACGTTTCCATAAACCACTTTGCATGCAGCGACAGCTCACCTATGTTAAAAGTTATATCAACCCCGGGAACAAAGAGGAAAAATGAAATGATGAAAAAAATAGCAATGACAAGCGCGGTAACAATATTGTTTGCCGCAAGTACGACACCGACATTCGCCAAACATCACGAAGAAGCCGGCAAGGCGATGGACCACAGCAAGATGGACCACAGCAAGATGGACCACAGCAAGATGGACCACAGCAAAATGGATCATTCCAAAATGCTGGACGCTGCCGCAAAATCGAAACTGAAAACAGTGTTGGCTGATCCTCGCCGCGACAAGGACCGCGCCCGGGATCAATATCGCCATCCTATGGAAACGCTTGAGTTCTTTGGTGTTACACCTGACATGACGGTTGGGGAATATGCTCCCGGCGGCGGCGGCTGGTACACCAATGTGCTGGCACCCTATCTGGCCGATAGCGGTCAATATGTCGGGGTAAATTTCAACCCTGAGCCGCTCCCGTTTCCTGAAGAAAACAAGGCTGCGCTCAAGACATGGGGAGAAACATTCCCGGGCAAGGTTGCCGAAATGACCGGTTTGCCAGCCAGCAAGATCAAGGCATATTCCACCGATCAGATAACCGATGAAACGGCAGCTATTGCGGATTTCATCATCATCCCGCGGATGATGCACAATCTTATGCGCTGGAATGTTGCCGATAACGAAATCAAGGCATTGCGCAAAATGCTCAAGGACGATGGTCATATCGGCATTGTCCAGCACCGGGCAAAAGATGGAACGCCGTTTAGCTATGCCGACGGAAACAAAGGCTATTTGCGGACGGACACGGTGGTGAGCTTCATGAAAGCACATGGTTTTGAACTGGTGAAACAGTCCGAGATCAATGCGAATCCCAAGGACACTGCTGACTATGCAGATGGCGTCTGGACGCTGCCTCCTATCCTGCGGACATCGAAAGACAATCCCGAAGACAAGGCAAAATACGAAGCCATCGGCGAGTCCGATCGCATGACATTGCTGTTTATGAAACTGCCTTAACGCCGAAACATATTCATGACTGAATTTGCCGTCCGCGCGATATTGTCGGGGATAATCATTGCTGTTGTGGCGATGATTGCCCGGCGATATCCGGCGATGGGCGCGCTGATTGCATCGTTGCCGCTGATTTCCATACTCGCCATGATCTGGTTGTGGCGGGATACGGGGGACACCAATCTGATCGCGGATCATGTGCAGGCGACATTTTTCTACGTCATCCCGAGCTTGCCGATGTTCTTGCTGATTCCAATGATGTTGCGGCAAGGCGTGAACTTTTGGGCTTCTCTATCAGCCGGTATTCTATTGACCTTCGTTCTTTATCTCGTGACAATTCCGATTGCAGCGCGATTTGGCATCAAGCTATAGCATTGGTTATGACACAGAAGATCACCGTCGCGGCTTTGCAGCTTGCCCTCAATGGGAGCGAACAGGACAATATCGAAGGCGTCAGCGATCAAGTTGCCCAGGCAGCGGAGCAGGGCGCGCAGGTCATTTTGCCGCCTGAACTGTTCGCTGGCCCTTATTTCTGTAAAACAGAAGACGAAGCGCTGTTTGCGTCGGCTTTCCCGGCGCGGGAGAGCGCGCCCGTATTGGCGATGCAGAAACTCGCCAAGAAGCTTGGCGTAGCCATCCCGGCCAGCTTCTTCGAACGCGATGGTCAGCACTATTACAATAGTGTCGCGATGATCGGGCCGGATGGCGCAATCATGGGTTTATACCGCAAAAGCCATATCCCGGACGGTCCGGGCTATGAGGAAAAATTCTACTTCCGCCCCGGCAATAGCGGCTTTAAAGTCTGGCAGGTTTTCGGCGCGACTATTGGCGTGGGGATATGCTGGGACCAATGGTATCCTGAAACCGCCCGCGCGATGGCGCTGATGGGCGCAGAGATTTTATTCTACCCCACTGCGATTGGTTCTGAACCTTATGATGCCGATCTCGATACCAGCCGGATGTGGCGCCGCGCGATGCAGGGGCATGCGGTGAGCAATTGCATGCCAGTGGTGGCGAGCAACCGGATTGGCGAAGAAGACGGCCAGAAATTCTACGGCCACAGCTTTATCGCCAACGAATGGGGCGATCTCGTGCTCGAATATGGCGCGGTAGAAAGCGGCGTTCTGGTTTCCACTTTTGATCTGGAACAAGCCCGTAAACACCGTGCTGGCATGGGCTTTTTCCGCGATCGCCGGCCGGAGCTTTATGGGCGTTTAGCCGAAGATAGTTAATCATCTGGACCAAAGGGCCGTTAGCCATGTAATATGCGACCATGATTACGGAAAATCCCACCGCTTATCTGTTCGTCAGGCTGGCCCTGATGTTAGCGCTGGCCATACCGTCATCGCTTACCGCACGCGACCGCTTCATTGTCGAATATGCCGATGATGTGGTCAATTTGCCGCCCAAAAAGGCAGCGCAAGTCGCACAGCCTCCAGCAAAACCTATTGTGACAGAAGCCCCGGCGCCCCTGGTCAACGTTATCCATTATGTTGAGCTCGAACGACCGCTGGAATTTGGCGAACATTACTGGGATGAGAGTTTCGTCAAATCCCAAGGCCTTCGCGGGCCAGCGCAAATTGTCGTCGATCTCGAGGCTGAGCAACTCTATGTTTATCGGGCAGGTGCCGAAATAGCGCGTTCGAAAATCACCCGCGGCTGGGAGCAATATAACACACCCACCGGCGTCTTTCCGATATTGGAGAAGGACGCTGATCATTATAGCAGCACCTATGATGGCGCGCCGATGCCTTATAATCTGCGGTTGACCTGGCAGGGCGTCGCGATCCACGGTTCGGACGTTGACGATGTTTCTGCGACCCATGGATGTATCGGTGTGCCGCTCGAATTTGCCCGGAAACTATTTTCCAATGTCCGCAAGGGCGATAAGGTGCTGGTGACGCGGAACTGGCAACGAGATATTTACGGGTGACTGACCCCATCTACGATTGACTGGAAAACTTCCTCAAACATCTCCACCGTCAACCGCCTGGTATTCACATTATATCGGCTGCAATGATAGCTGTCGATCAGGACGCGGCCATCAGGCAATTGATGACGCGCACCGTGCGCAAACTTATGATCCGCCAGCTTCTGCCCGGACATCCGCATGATGCTATCATGCGCGATTTTGCCGAGTACCAGAATGACTTTAAGATTCGGCAGAGCGTTCAGCGCCTTTGCCAGATAATCGCGGCAATTGTTAATCTCGACACCTGTTGGTTTATTCTCAGGCGGCAGACATTTTACCGCGTTCAGGATAATCGCACCATTTAACGTCACGCGATCATCGATACTTGAACGGAAAGTTCCGGTTGAAAGGCCGACCTTATCCAGCGTTGCAAATAGCAATTCACCCGATGCGTCGCCTGTAAACGGCCTGCCGGTGCGGTTTGCGCCTTCCTTTCCCGGAGCAAGGCCGACAATTGCCAGCCACGCATCGGGATCGCCAAAGGCGGGGACCGGCGCATTCCACCAATCAGGATGCTCCTTGCGGAGCGATTTGCGCAGCTTGACCAAACGCGGGCAACGGCGGCAACCGGATGGCGCTTCGGCAAAAGGAAGGGGACTATGATTGCTCATAGCCCCCGCCATTTTTTGCCGTTTGTTGCTTGCGGAATATCAGTCTTTCAAATCCGCAGGAACAATGCCGCCATTGGCTGCGATTTCGCTCATCACGCGTTTGTGCAGCGCGATATTATCTTCGGCGCTCCCGCCGTAGCCGGTGATGCCGAGTTCGGCGGCCAGTTCCTTGCGGTTTTCGTAGCTTGCATCAATCTGGACCAGTTTCATCAGATCCACGATCGAAGTGCGCCAGTTCAATTTGTCGGAGCCAGGTACATTGTCGAGACGCGCTGCGACATCAACTTCGGTGATGGCTGCCCGTGCCGCTGGCTTGTTTTCCATTGGAATAGCAGCCGGTGCAGCCGCTGGTTCAGCCGCTTTTGCTTCACCGCCAAAAATTGCGCTCTTGATTTTACCAAATATGCTCATGTTTTGCTCCTCATTCTGAATAATTCGAGTCTTCTTTTGATCACTCTTAGAAGGTATTTCGGAGTTGCTGGTCCAAGAGTCAAATGGTGGACCGCTTTATTTTCAATTTTGACCAGTTTGGCGATGTAAACATTGGTAAAGATTCCAAAAAATGGGTTTCGGCCAATAAATTGTGCTAAGTGAACCTCCGGAAAAACAGGGACTCGCTAAAGTTCCCGCGAATATGGAGAGACGCTATGAATATTCTAGATGTGTTGCAGCAATCGGGCGGCATTGGCACCATGGCCAAGGAATTGGGCATTAACGAGAGCGTTGCTCAGGCGGGCGCAGCAGCGTTGTTGCCCGCTATTTTGGGGGGCTTCAAGAAGACGACTCAAGCGCAACCTTCCGGGCTTGAAGGGCTAGGCGGATTGCTGGGCCAGCTCGGCGGCGGTGGATTGCTCGATAGTGTTCTCGGTTCTCAGCCTACACCGGTCAATAAGGGCAATGAAATTCTCGGTAATATTTTTGGCTCGAAGGAAGTGAGCCGTACGGTTGCTGCCGGAGCAGCGCAGCAAACGGGAATTAGCAGCGATCTGTTAAAGAAAATGCTTCCCGTGGTTGCGATGATGGTCGCTGGCTACATGGCAAAGCAAAGCGGCGAAGAATCTGGTGGTGGTGGCATCGGCGGACTGAT
Source organism: Parasphingorhabdus halotolerans (assembly GCF_012516475.1). Classification (NCBI taxonomy): domain Bacteria; kingdom Pseudomonadati; phylum Pseudomonadota; class Alphaproteobacteria; order Sphingomonadales; family Sphingorhabdaceae; genus Parasphingorhabdus; species Parasphingorhabdus halotolerans. Next base: position 39,536 of record NZ_CP051217.1, read on the forward strand.
TGGTGGATTGCTTGGCGGTGGAAACAAGGCCTCCTCAGGCGGTGCTATGGGTGGCATTGGATCTTTGCTTGATCTCGATGGCGACGGAAACCCGCTGGACGATATTATTGGTATGGCCGGGAAATTAATGCGCTAACAGCGCCAAACGAGGAGACGGGAAATGGGCCTTTTGGACAATGTAATGAATATGCTGCCTGACGGTGTAAATCTTGAATCGATGGCTGAGAAGGTTGGCATGACCGCCGACGAATTGAAATCCGGCGGAGAAGCGCTGTTCAGCTAGTTGCGCGATGGCACGACTGATAAGGCCACAGCGATAAAAGAGGCGGCCGCAGAAGCTGGTGTTGATGCCGAGAAACTAAAAGGCTTGCTGCCAGCGATGGCAGAAAAAGCCGGTTTTGATGGTGAGGGCGGGTTGATGGAAAAACTTGGCGGTGATGATGGCCTCTTTGGCAAAGTCAGCGGTTTTCTTGACCGGGATGGAGACGGTAATCCGCTTAATGATATCACCGATATGGCAAAAGGCTTCTTCAAGAAGTAGCCGGGGCTGGCCCAGCAGAGAGAGACCTACTTCAGGAAACCGTTTTGCCGGATTCTACCTGTTTCGGCATTTCCTCAAGGATCAAGGTCCCGTTCGCCACATCTACGATACGCGCGGTTTCGCCCTTTTCAAGAGCGGGTCCGCGCGCCGGCCATTCACCGTCGCCGACTTTGACCCTGCCTGACGTGGCGTTGACCGGAGACACAACGGTAACGGTTGTGCCGATCAGGCGGGCCGCTTTGTTGTTGAGCAATGGGTCTTCACTGGTGACAATATTTGTCAGATACCAGCGCCGTCCACCAAGCACAGAGGCAATCGTCGCTACGCCAAAGGCCGTCAGCTGACCGGCTACGGTCAAGTCTATAAACAACGACAATATGCCTGTGACCGCTGCCGCTGCTGCCACCCAGATCAGGAATACGCCCGGAACAAACAATTCTGCCAGCGCCAGCAAAGCGGCGAGCGATAGCCAGACGTATTCCGGATTATTTATAGAAAAATCATCCATCACGCATGTTCCAAATCATTGCTCTGCTATTCACCGGGGTTTTCAAACGGACCCTTCCGTCTTGGCGGCGATGGCGGGGTGGGTATCACCGCTGCGTCTTTCAAAGCATCTTTTGCAAGCTCGCCAATGCCGCCTAAAGTGCCCATCAACTGCGTGGCTTCAACCGGGAACAATATTGTCTTGGCGTTTGGTGACGTCGCAAAGCCCGATATTGCTTTCACGTATTCCTGCGCTATGAAATAGTTGATTGCCTTGGAGTTTCCGCCCGCGATAGCGTCGGAGACAACTTGCGTCGCTTTGGCCTCTGCTTCAGCTTCGCGTTCACGCGCCTCGGCATCGCGGAAAGCGGCCTCCTTGCGGCCTTCCGCCTGCAAAATCTGTCCTTGCTTTTCACCTTCCGATCGCAGAATTTCGGAAGCTCTCGCGCCTTCCGCATCAAGAATATTGGCGCGTTTTTCACGCTCCGCTTTCATCTGCCGGGCCATTGCATTGATGATATCTTGCGGTGGCCGGATATCCTTGATTTCCACGCGCGTGATTTTAATGCCCCAGGGCGTGGTCGCATCATCAATAACGGTGAGCAGGCGTCCATTGATTTCGTCGCGTTTGGACAGGGTTTCGTCCAGATCCATTGAGCCCATCACCGTACGCAAGTTCGTCGTCACGAGATTGAGAATGGCATTATACAGGTCATTGACCTCATAAGCGGCTTTGGGCGCATCAAGCACCTGGAAGAACACCACGCCATCGGTAGATATCATGGCATTGTCTTTGGTGATGATTTCCTGGCCGGGAATATCCAGTACCTGCTCCATCATGTTAACCTTGCGGCCAACGCGATACAGAAACGCAGGAAAGAAATTGAAACCGGGCTGCGCAGTGGTCGTGAACCGACCGAAATATTCAATCGTATAATGATAGCCCTGCCGAACGATTTTTATACTGGCGAACAGGTAGATAATTGTGACCAGCAGTACTAGCAGCAACAGCGAAGTTCCCATGACAGGCATCCTTTTGATTGAAGTCCGTTTATCATTGATTATTTGCGCCAAAATGCCAAGGGAAAAGGTAATTTTTCGGGGATACACAGGGTTATTGTATAATATGGTTTTTCGATTGGTTTTTGTTTGGCTGTGTTTCAGTTTCTCGCACTCTGCCGATGCCGCTCCGATCACCGAAGCAGATTTGCGCGGGCACATCGAAATTCTGGCCAGCGATGAATTTGAGGGACGAAAGCCAGGCACTGAAGGCGAGAATAAAGCGGTTAATTACATTGCGACGCAGTGGCGTGAAGCCGGAGTAGTTCCGGCAGGCGAAAACGGATCGTGGTACACGCCCGTGCAACTTGTCGACCGGACACCAGTCAAGCACGACATATCGTTGGTTCACTATGACGGGCAGCGATCAAAGAAACTCCGCATCGATTCCAAAGAGGTAATTCTGCGCGGTGCGATGCAATCTGCCAGCATGTCGGACGCACAGATGATATTTGCCGGTTACGGAACCGGTAACGCAGCGGCATTGCGGCAAGCTGTTTCGGGAAAACTGGCGATCATGCTCCTCGAAGCCCCAGGAGAGCGGGAAGATTTCCCTGACTATCGCAAACGCAAAGCGAACCTGATTGCGGCGGGAGCTTTGGGCGTATTGACGGTGATTGACGATAAAACCCGCTGGCGGCGGTCCGCGCGGCGCTACCTAACCGCCAGCGCCACGCTTGCCGGGGAGGGTGAGCATGCTTCGATAGAAGGTATTATCAGCACGAAACAATTCGCGAAACTGATGCGAAAGTCCGGCTTAAATGCAGATGGGCTTGTTGCAATGGCAAGGTTGGATGATTTTGAGCCTCAGCCGCTACCAGTTCATGCCGATATCGATGTTGAAACCCGGATACATGATTATGTTTCTCACAACGTAATTGGCAAAATACCGGGCAAGCACCCGGAAAGTGGTGCGGTACTTTTTCTGGGTCACTGGGATCATTTCGGGGAATGTCGGGCAGAGGGAGAAGCCGACCGGATCTGCAATGGCGCGGTTGATAACGCCAGCGGTATATCGTTGTTGATCGAAGTCGCCAAACGGCTTGCCAGAATTCCGCATGATCGCGACATTTATATTCTGGCAACGACAGCCGAAGAAACAGGTCTGCTCGGCGCGCGCGCGTTTGCGGAACATCCTGCTGTGTCGCTTGATAAACTGGTAGCTGTATTCAATGCAGACACGGTGGCGCTGGCACCGGATGGAAAACTGATTGCTGTTGTAGGGCGCGGTAAAACCGAACTGGATGAGGAAATTGAGAACATTGCCAAAACCGAAGGGAGGGAAATCGACAAAACCGACAAAGCCAATGCGTTTCTCAAACGTCAGGACGGATTTGTTTTTCTTGAACGCGGTATTCCCACGTTCATGATCACAAGCGCATTTTCTGATCAGCAACGGCTGGATGCTTATTTGGCGGGGCGCTATCACGATGTTTCAGATGAAGCGGATGGCGAATTATTGCTTGGTGGCGCTGCCGATGATGCCAATTTCCATGTCGCTCTGGGCCGGTATTTTGCCAGCACCGCAACTTATTCCAAAAAGGCCACTAGCGATAAGCAGGCAAACTGATTACATGGGCCGCCACAGAATCAAATTTTGTATTTAGAAAGTGGCCATCATGAGCAGTAAAGAAATCCGGCTAGGCCTGACATTTGATGATGTTCTGCTGCAACCGGCCGCTTCCGAAATCGTGCCTAGCCAAGCTGATACAAAGACCTGGCTGACCAAGGAAATTGGCCTCAATATTCCGGTAATTTCGTCGGCAATGGATACTGTTACCGAAGCAGATATGGCAATCGTCATGGCGCAAATGGGCGGTATTGGGGTGTTGCATCGCAATTTGACGCTGGATCAGCAGATCGCTGCGGTGCGGCAGGTAAAGCGGTTTGAATCCGGCATGGTGGTGAATCCGATTACGATTTCACCTGATGCGACGCTGGCCGATGCCGAGGCGACTATGGCGCAAAATCGCATATCCGGTATTCCGGTTGTCGAGAAAAGCGGCAAACTGGTAGGAATATTGACCAACCGCGATGTTCGGTTCGCGGAAAACCCCAAGCAAAAGATTTCCGAACTGATGACCAAGGAAAATCTTGTCACCGTACCAATCGGCGTGGGTCAGGAAGAAGCGCGCCGGATGCTCCACCAGAGGCGGATTGAGAAGCTTTTGGTGGTTGATGATGATTATCGCTGCGTAGGTCTGATCACGGTTAAGGATATCGAGAAAGCGGTGCTTTATCCGCATGCGACCAAAGATGGAACGGGGCGCCTTCGGGTTGCTGCGGCTTCTACGGTTGGAGATTCAGGTCTGGAGCGGACATTGGCGTTGATCGACGCTGAATGTGACCTCATCGTTGTCGACACGGCTCATGGTCATAGCGCGATGGTCGCACGCTCGGTGGAAGAGATAAAGAAACGCTCGAATAGCACGCAGATCGTCGCCGGGAACGTGGCTACCGCAGCGGCGACACGGGCGCTTATTGATGCTGGTGCGGACGGGATTAAAGTCGGCATTGGCCCCGGCTCAATTTGCACAACGCGGGTTGTCGCAGGCGTCGGCGTGCCTCAGCTTACAGCGGTCATGGATTGCGCGGAAGAAGCAGCAAAATCGGGTATTCCCGTGGTGGCTGATGGCGGTCTTCGGACATCTGGGGATGTTGCCAAGGCACTGGCTGCTGGCGCATCATCGGTGATGATCGGGTCGCTTCTGGCGGGAACCGAAGAAGCGCCGGGCGAAACTTTCCTCTATCAGGGCAGGTCCTATAAAAGCTATCGCGGCATGGGCAGCGTTGGCGCAATGGCGCGCGGGTCGGCGGATCGCTATTTCCAGCAAGACATTAAGGACCAGATGAAACTGGTGCCGGAAGGCATTGAAGGGCAAGTGCCGTTCAAAGGCCCAGCCCGTGATGTTATCCATCAGCTCGTGGGCGGTGTGAAGGCGGCAATGGGTTATACCGGTTCTGCAACGATTGAAGATTTGCAGAAGCGGGCGGAATTTATCCGCATTACCAATGCCGGTTTGCAGGAAAGCCACGTTCATGATGTCGCGATTACGCGGGAAGCGCCGAATTATCCTACGCGCTAAGTTGAACTTGTGAGACCTGCAGCGCGCTTGCAAGCAGCGATTGAGCTGCTCGATGAAATCATAATTGCTGCGCGGGATAATGGCGCATCAGCGGATAATATCGCCAAAAAGTTCTTCAAAGCACGGCGTTATGCTGGTTCGGGGGATCGCCGCAAAATCCGCGAACTGGTCTATGAGGCGATCCGTCGATTTGGTGAGCGTCCGGAAAACGGTCGCGCGGCGATGGTTGCGCTGGCCAAAGAAATACCCGGACTCGCGCAATTGTTTGATGGCTCCGATTACGGGCCTGCAACGATCACAGAGAACGAACCTGTTGCTGATGGTTCCAATATTCCGGATTGGCTCAAGGGAAGATTTGTCGCTCTGATCGATGATGCTGAAAAGGCCGCATTGTTTGACCGCGCGGCATTGGATATTCGTATCAATCCTAAAAAGGCACTCGCCGCAGATGTGGCTACCATTTGGCCAGAGGCGGAAAAGCTCCCGTTGCCCAATGCCTGGCGTCTGCCAACCGGCACTAGCGTCGAAGCGAGCGAGGGCTATGGTAGCGGCGCGATCGAAATTCAGGATTTGGGAAGCCAGGCGATTGTCGCAGCATGCTTGCTCAATGAACCGGAACTGGTTTTGGATCTTTGCGCCGGGGCAGGCGGCAAAACGCTGGGAATGGCAGCGCAATTCAAAAATGATGCCCGTATCATCGCTGCCGATACCGACCGCAATCGTCTGAGCCGCATTGAACCGAGAATGCGCAGGGCTGGAGCGCGGAACATTGAGACGCTGCTGTTGGCCCCCAATAAAGAAATGGACGCGCTGTCGCAGCTTAACGGTATATGCGACATCGTGCTGGTTGATGCACCTTGCACAGGCACAGGCACATGGCGCAGGAATCCGGAGCTGCGCTGGCGGATGACACCAAAACGGCTCCAGCAGACGGTGCAGTTGCAGCAGCGACTGCTTCAATTGGGCAGCGAACTGGTAAAATCCGGAGGGCGACTAGTTTATGCCGTTTGTTCGCTTCTGGATGAAGAAGGCGGCGATCAGACCGAAGTGTTTCTGGCAAATAACCCGGGCTGGCGGCATATAGATGTTGATTTGCCGATAGGCCGCCCATATCGTAGGGGTATATTACTTTCACCGTATCATGACGGAACGGATGGCTTTTATTTTACCTGCCTCGAAAAATTGTGATAGCTTCGCATGTTAATCGCGGATGCAGGTGATTCTGGTAAAAGCCGTGAAAGTCTAATGGAGCTTATTATGCGTTTTTCTCCCGCCGCGATTGCTATGTCTCTGGTTTTGGCTACTGTTTCGAGTGCCGGTTATTCTCAGTCCGCCGATGTCGAGATCAAGGCCCGCTCGGTTGAACTGATGAATCAGGGTGAAGCAGCGCAAAATGCTGGAAATTTCGTGCTGGCTACGGACCTATATGAAACGGCTTTGGCGGTTGATCCGCGTAATGGCTCAGCCTTCATCGCGCTGGCCCAAATTGCCCGAGCAGAGAAATTGCCGGGCAAGGCGATCCGGCTCTATCGCGAGGCGCTCATTCTTGATCCCAATAATCTTGACGCTTTGTCAGGGCAGGGTGAAGCGCTCGTTCAGCGAGGCGCGGTTGAAAAAGCCAAAATCAACCTTTCGCGAATAGAAACGCTTTGCCGGACACGTTGTGACCAGACCGACAAGCTGGCTGCAGTCATTAAAGAGTCGGAGAAGATGCCGGTAATGTCGGCTCAGGCTGTTACGCCAAAACCGCAGGTCGGTGACGAAGAACCGGTTACAGAAACGCCATAATTTCCAATTTGATGGAATATATGGAAGCCTGAATTAGCCTGAATATTTTTTGCTAGGGTTCGCGTCCTGGTTTGCTAAATCAGCGGTTCAAATTCTTTCAGAACCGACCGGTATAAGTCCCTTTTGAAGGGAACGATCATCTCCGGCAGGTCTTCAGGGTTCGTCCATTTCCAGCTTGAAAACTCCGCATGCGCCGTCTGGATATTAATATGCGCATCGTCACCATTGAACCGCATCAGGAACCAGCTTTGTCGCTGGCCGCGATATTTGCCTTTCCAGATCTTTCCGAGCAACTCAACCGGAAGGTCATAGAGATATTCGTCCGCGCACCGGGCAATGATAGTCACATGGTTAGCGGTAACCCCGGTCTCTTCTTCTAGCTCACGGAGAGCGGCGGTTTCAGCGTCCTCGCCATCATCAATCCCGCCCTGGGGCATTTGCCAGGCATCGGGATATTTGCTCGCTGCCGCGTCAAGCCGTTGACCGACAAAGACTTTACCGTCTTTATTGGCTAGCATGATCCCGGCGCAGGGACGGTAAGGAAGGTCCGAGAAATCCACTAGAGTGACGCCAAAAGTGTTTTCCACGCCGCAATCATTTTATCCACATCCTGCGCGGCGGAAGGCACGGCTTTGCGGATATTGATAAATCCATGCACGTTTCCGGGCATTTCAATGAAGGTCGTGTTCACACCATGCTGGATAAGATCGGCTGCATAGGCACGGCCCTGATCACGCAGTGGATCAAGACCGGCAGTCACCAGAACCGTTGGCGGCGATTTGGAGAGGTCTCCCAGATAGGGTGAGACGTGGATGTCATCGTCTTTCGCCGCGTAGTGGCTTGAGAAATAGTCCATGCTGTCCTTGGTCAACAGAAAGCCATCGGCAAATTCATCCATTGAACCGCCTTCGGCATCCATCCGTGTGGCCGGATACATAGGAAATTGTGCGACAATCGGAACTGATGCGGGTTCGGCTGCCAGCACTTGTCCGACGACCAGAGTCAGATTTCCGCCTGCACTGTCACCGCAAGGGATCAAGCCGCTGATTTTTAATCCCAACGCATCCTGATTGTCCGCAACCCAACGCGTCGCTGCAATACTGTCCAAAGGAGCGGCAGGAAACGGAGCCTCCGGGGCAAGCCGGTAATCGACCGCGACAACAGGTATATCCATCTGTTTGGCAATATAAGTGCAAAAGCTGTGATGGGAATCGAGATCACCGATCACGAAGCCGCCGCCGTGATAAAAGACTATAACCGGCGTCTCTTCCGTGCGTTTCACATGGTTGTCATAGAGCCGCAGCGCGATATCGCCGCCGGGCCCCGGGCACGAGAAATCTTCTATGCGTGCGATTTTGACCGCATCGGCCTCCAGCATCGCGGCCATCATATTGTACATTTCGCGTGCGGCAACAGGCTCAACCTCAGACATCAAGGGCTGATCGGATTGTTCGAGCAATTGCAAAATCATCTGCACATCGGGTCTTACATAAGCGTCGGTCATCCATCTTCTCCTGCAATTTAACTGGTCGATTAGATCAGGCTCTGTTCACTAAGCAAGGCCTAATCTGCAACGAGGAGTCAAACAAATGCTTTATCCCTATTAGTTTTTATGGTTTGAAGCGGTCACGGAAACTGGTCTACGACTGGTCCGATCAGTTAAGGGTACGGAAAAACAAATATGGCTACCGCTCTCAAGCAGGACGACCTTGGTAACAATGGACCAGAGGGAGCGGAGAACGTAGTCGTCCGCTTTGCTGGCGATAGCGGCGACGGGATGCAGCTTACCGGCGGGCAATTTACCTTGTCTACCGCGCTCGCAGGCAGCGATCTTGCGACTTTTCCAGACTTTCCGGCAGAAATCCGCGCGCCGCAGGGGACATTATTCGGTGTTTCCGCTTTCCAGATTAACTTTGGTAGCCGTGCGATTGAGACGGCTGGCGACCAACCCGATGTTTTAATTGCAATGAATCCGGCCGCGCTAAAGACCAACGTTGATGCACTACGCACCGGAGGTTTGATCATCGCCGACGAAGGCGAGTTCGGGAAACGCAATCTCGACAAAGCCAAATATGAGACGAATCCGCTCGAAGACGGCTCGCTGGCTAAATGGCAATTGCTGAAACTGAACATATCCGAGCTGACTCTGGAAGCGGTGAAGCCCTTTGGTCTGGGCAACAAAGAAGCGCTGCGTTCCAAGAATATGTGGACGCTGGGACTTGCACTGTGGATGTTCGAGCGCGACCGTCAGCCGATTGTCGATTGGCTCAATAACAAATTTGCCAAGCTGCCCGATGTTGCTGCGGCCAATATTGCGGCCTTGAATGCTGGTCATGCTTATGGCGAGACCGCGGAAATCTCTGGTGACGGACTGGGCGGGGGTCACCTACAGACGCGAAAAATCGGCGCTGCACCGGCAGAAGCTGGCGAATATCGCACGGTTACGGGTGCGGAATCGATATCATTGGGATTGGTGGCCGGGGCGCAGCTTGCGGGTCTCCAAATGTTCTTTGGCGGCTATCCGATCACGCCCGCCTCGGCGATTTTGCATCACCTTTCGCGGCTCAAAGAATTTGGCATCACGACTTTTCAGGCAGAAGACGAGATTGCTGCTATCGCGGCGGCCATCGGGGCGAGCTACGCCGGTAAACTCGGTGTTACCTCATCTTCCGGACCCGGCATTGCGCTGAAGGGCGAGGCGATGGGCCTTGCGATTATGACCGAATTGCCTTTGGTGATTGTCAACTCACAACGTGGCGGTCCTTCAACCGGCCTGCCAACCAAAACCGAGCAATCGGATCTTTATCAGGCGGTCTATGGCCGCAATGGCGATGCGCCGATGCCGGTGATCGCTGCCCGTTCGCCAAGCGATGCCTTTATATGCGCGATTGAGGCGGTACGGATTGCGGTGCAATATATGACGCCAGTCATGCTTCTGACCGATGGATATATCGCCAATGCAGCGGAACCGTGGAAGATTCCTGATGTATCGTCACTCGAACCTTTTCCGGTCTCGTTTCTCGAAAAAATGCCGGAAGATGGACTGAAACCCTATAGTCGCGATAGGAAACTCGCGCGCCCATGGATCAAACCGGGCACGCCGGAACTAATGCACCGGATTGGCGGCATCGAAAAAGGCATTGATACCGGACATATCGATTACGGCGCGGCGAACCACCAACAAATGACCGAAATCCGGCGTGATAAAGTGCTCGGTGTTGCCGACAGCATAGCCGATCAGGACGTTGCGCTCGGCAAAGCAGGCGGCAAGCTGGCCGTTGTCGGTTGGGGTTCAACCTTCGGGCCCATCCATCAGGCGGTGCGCCGTGCGGTGGAGGCGGGCAAAGATGTCGCGCATATCCATATCCGCAATATCTGGCCAATGCCAAAGAATATGGGCGATTTGCTGAAAAGCTATGACAGGATCATCGTCCCGGAAATGAACACCGGACAGTTGAAAACGGTTTTGCGTGACCAGTATTTGGTCGATGCCAAACCGGTCAATAAAGTGTCCGGTCAGCCGTTTACTATCGCCGAAATTGAAGCGGCGATTGAGGAGAATTTGTCATGAACGAGATGACCAAAATAACGACCCTCAAAGATTGGGAAACCGATCAGGAAGTCCGCTGGTGCCCGGGCTGCGGTGACTATGCGATCCTGAAAGCTGTGCAGCGGACGATGCCTGAACTCGGCGTGTTACCGGAAAACACGTTGTTTATCAGCGGTATCGGCTGCTCGTCTCGCTTTCCTTATTATATGGAAACCTATGGATTCCACACAATCCACGGCCGCGCGCCAGCGGTGGCGACCGGCGCGAAGCTTGCCAATCCTGATCTGGATGTCTGGATCATAACGGGCGATGGTGACGCGCTTTCGATTGGCGGCAATCACACGATGCACTTGTTGCGGCGAAATCTGGATTGCCAGATCATGCTGTTCAATAATGAGATTTATGGCCTGACCAAAGGCCAATATTCGCCAACATCGCGGGTAGGAACAAGCAGCCCGTCGACGCCCTATGGGTCGGTGGATCGCCCGGCCAGCCCCTGTGCTTTTGCTCTTGGGGCAGGCGCCCGGTTTGTCGCGCGCGGGATTGATATCGATAAGCGGCTGACCGATGTTCTGAAAGCGGCACATGCGCACAAGGGCGCGTCATTTATCGAGATATTTCAAAATTGTATCGTCTACAACAAGGACGTATTCGAGGAATTTGCGGCGAAGAAGACCGCAGCTTCGACCCAGTTAATGCTGGCTGATGGCGAACCGATGCTGTTTGAAAAAGGCGAAAAGGGCATCACGCTAAACCGTGAAACGCTAGAACTCAAAGTTGTCGATGTGGTCGATGGCGATTGGCAGGCGGCAGGCGTCATCGTCCATGACGTCACCAATCGTTCGGTAGCGCATATGCTGATCGAAATGCCTTTTGGTGAGTTTCCCATGGCAATCGGCGTGCTCTATGATGACCCTCGCCCGACTTTTGAAGCGGCGGTTGTCGAGCAGAATGCCAAGGCTGCGGAAGGCAAGAAACCTGATTTGCAGGCTTTGCTCAGCAAGGGGCAAACTTGGACGGTTAGTGAAAGCGGAGCTGACGGCCCGGAGTTATAAGGATTGATGGACTCGCACGAAGACACGAAGGCACGAAGAAGGTTTTGAAGGATCTTGAGGAGATTGCGCGAATTGCCGTTAATTGCGGATTTAAGATTCATAAGGAATTCGGGCCGGGACTTTTGGAGTCCGTTTATGAAGTTTTGCTGTTCGAGAGTTTGAAGGATCAAGGTCTTTCTGCCGAAAGGCAGAAAATAATTCCCATCACATTTAAGGGCAAAGTGCTGGAGGAGGCATTTCGCGCTGATATAATTGTCGAAGGCCAACTTTTGATTGAACTTAAGTCCACTGAGCGTCATGCTCCTGTCCACGCAAAACAAGTGCTCACCTATCTCCGCCTGATGAATCTTCAGCTTGGATTTCTTATGAATTTTGGCTCTTATACTTTCAAAGATGGCATTAAGCGTCTGTCCAATGATTATTATGCTCCCAAAAGAACCTTTTAAAATCTTCTTCTCTTTGTGCCTTCGTGTCTTCGTGCGAGATAACCCTTCACGCTTTAGCGGCTTTGCGCGAATCAAAATAAAAGACACTCTATGGATAACTTAACCCACAGCCTCGCCGGGGCAGTACTCGGCCAGATGGGCCTGAAAAAGAAAACCGGCCTCGGCATGGCGACGCTAATCATCGCGGCTAACATCCCGGATATTGATGCGTTGGCGGTGCTTATGGGCGGGCAGCAGCATCTGGCAATCCGTCGCGGACTTACACATGGACCGATCGCGATGCTTGTCCTGCCGCTCATTCTTACTGGATTGATGATCTGCTTTGATCGCTGGCAGGCGAAGCGCGGGAAGCGGCCGGAAGGGCGTTTGCCGGTTCACAAGGGCTGGTTGCTGGCGCTGGCCTTTATCGGCACGCTGAGCCATCCGGCGATGGATTGGCTCAATAGCTATGGCGTGCGTGTCCTCGAACCGTTCAGCAGCACCTGGATCGCCGGTGATTCGATCTTCATTATCGATATCTGGATATGGATCGCGCTTATCGCTGGCGTCTGGATTTCGCGTCGGCGAGAGAAAAGTAATATGGGCAATTGGCAGCGCCCCGCCTGGATCAGTTTCGCCGCTATCTGCGCCTATATTTTCGCAAATGGCGCGATTACCGGTGTGGCGGAAGCGCGGACGACGCATTGGCTTAAATATAGCGCTCATGTTGAACCGGAGCTGGTTGTTGCCAATCCACTCCCGGTGACGTTCTGGAAACGGGCGATGCTTTGGCGCAGCGAAGATCGTTATGGCCAAAAAGATTTTGATATATTCTCGCCTGATGTGGAGCGGTATCAAAAAGAAGCTGGTGAACCGGGTACACAAAATGATTTCGACCATCCTGCTGTTGCTAGGGCCGGGTATATTGACCCCGAGGCGCGCGCTTATCTGTTCTGGACCCGGATGCCGGTGGCGACTGTCGAAGATAGAGGGGAGAACTTTCTCGTCACGTTGCGCGACCAGCGGTTTATGATTTCAGGGATCGGCGACCGGTTTGTTGTGCGAACCGCTGTCCCGAAAGACAGGTTGGAACCGGGCGGGGAATAGTTAGTTATTCCGCCATGACCAAACCAAACATCATCTGGTTCCGCCGCGATCTGCGACTTTCTGATCAGGCCGCTGTTATTGCAGCAGCGTCTGAAGGCCCCGTCATTCCCGTTTATATCCTGGACGATGAAACGCCCAAGCATCGCAAGATGGGCGGAGCCTCACGCTGGTGGTTGCATCATTCATTGGCCTCGCTGGCGCAGCGCCTGGAAGAAAAAGGGAGTCGCCTCATCCTGCGCAGCGGGGACAGTGCGGAAATTCTTGCCAATATCGCCCGGCAAACCGGCGCTATCAAAATCCATGCCCTCCGTCATTATGAACCTTGGTGGCTCAATGCGGAAAGTCATTTGCAGGGCGCGCTGGATGATGAATGCGAACTGGTCCTGCACGATGGCAATTACCTGCAACCGGCGGGAGCCATTACCACCGGCAGCGGTGATCCCTATAAAATCTACACGCCGTTCTGGAAGGCCTTGCGCGAAACGATGCCGCCGCCCGAACCGCAGCCGGTACCGCAACAAATTAATGCGCCCAATAGCTGGCCCGATGGCGATGATCTGAACGATTGGGAATTGCTACCGACCAAGCCGAACTGGGCGACGGGATTTGCCGAAAACTGGAAGCCGGGAGAGGATGGCGCTCGCGTCAATCTCGACGCATTTGTCGACATAGCGAAACAATATGACGAAGGTCGTAATCTGCCATCGGAACAACTGGTTTCCCGACTGTCTCCGCATCTGCATTTCGGCGAGATCAGCCCCAACCACATCTGGCACCGCGTCACGGGAAAGGACCCGGCCGCCTTCAAGAGCGTTGAAACCTATCTCAAGGAACTGGTGTGGCGCGATTACGCACAGAATGTGATCTACCAATGTCCGCAATATGGCGGTGAAAGTTACCGCGAGAAAATGCGCGATCTGCCTTGGCGGGACTTGAATGATACCGACGTGCAAGCCGATTTTGAGGCTTGGAGCCAAGGAAAGACCGGTTATCCGATTGTCGACGCAGGTATGCGCGAGCTCTGGGCGACCGGCTGGATGCACAATCGCGTGCGGATGATAGCTTCCAGTTTCCTCATCAAGCATTTGCTAATCGACTGGCGCGAAGGTGAGAAGTGGTTTTGGGACACGCTGGTTGATGCGGATTACGGCAGTAATACGGTGAACTGGCAATGGGGCGCTGGTACTGGCGTTGATAGCAATATGTTCGTCCGGATTATGGCCCCGCTAACCCAATCCGAGAAATTTAATGCCGGTGATTATATCCGCAAATGGGTGCCGGAGCTGGTCAACCTTGACGATCCCTATATTCACGATCCCGAAGAACATGGGTGCCGCCCGAATAGCTATCCTACCAAAATCATAGCTCATAAAAAAGGGCGGCAACGCGCTTTGGATGCCTATGCCAAGGTCAAATAGCTTGAGGTTTGCAAATCCCTGTCACTGGGGCTATGATATTTGCACAACCACGACAGGTGTCAGGTCAATGAACAAATAGGTCGCCGCAAGGCAAATCAGAAATTATTGAATCGCAGGGCTCCACTGTGATCAAAAACCCTATTTGTATCAGGACTGTTTTATGCGAAAATTATCAGGAAAATTTTGCGTGGTCACCGGCGCCGCACGTGGTATTGGCAAAGCGATTGCAAAGGCATTTGTCGATGAACGTGCGACGGTGCTGCTCACCGACATTTCACTGGACGAGCTGGACGCATGTGGGAAGGAGCTGGGCTGCGAAGTTCTCGAGCTTGATGTCCAGAACGAGGCGCATTGGGAGCGGCTTGCAAAACTGTATCCCTCGGCAGACGTAGTCGTCAATAATGCGGGCATCACTGGGTTTGAAACAGGCCCCGCCTCGCATGATCCGGAAAATGCGTCGCTGGAGGACTGGCGTGCCGTGCATCGAGTCAATCTGGACGGTACCTTCATGGGGTGCCGCTATGCGATCAAAGCGATGAAGGGAAAGGGCAATGGTTCCATCATCAATATCTCCTCGCGCTCTGGCATGGTCGGAATTCCAGGCGCCGCCGCCTATGCTTCGTCCAAGGCTGCCATCCGCAATCATAGCAAAACGGTCGCGCTATATTGCGCGCAAAATGGCTGGAACATTCGCTGCAACTCGATCCACCCGGCGGCGATTATGACGCCGATGTGGGAACCCATGCTGGGCGATGGTCCGCAGCGCGAAGAAGCGATCAAGGCAATGGTGAAAGAAACGCCGATGCAGCGTTTTGGTGAGGCGAGCGAGGTCGCCGCTGTGGCTGTGCTTTTGGCCTCGGATGAGGCTGCTTATATCACGGGAACGGAGATCACCATTGATGGCGGGATTCTTGCCGGTTCAGCCGCCGCTCCCGGACGGGCGGAATAAGGCCAGAAGGATAACGCCAAAGATAAGGATAGTTCCGCATTGCCAAGCGGTTACCGGTGGTCCATTATTGCAGAATGAACGCAGAAACACCGAAACGGGGAACCCATTTACTCGACGCGCGCAAGCGCTTTGGCACTGGCGGCGGTTTTCTTGCCCGCATAGCAGCGCCCGGGTTCCATCGGATATTGGACCGGATCGACGCGGGCATGGACCACGGCACCTTTGAAGCGCAGCTTCCCGATGGTACCACGCGAATATTGGGTGGACGCGGCGAGGGGCCGACCGCCAGGATAATATTGCACAGCTGGAAGTCTCTGTTGCGACTGGTGAGTTCCGGAACCATCGGTTGGTATCGGGCCTGGGAACTGGGCGAATGGGAAAGCCCGGATATGGTCAATGTGTTTGATCTGTTCCCCCGCAACCGTGCGGGCCTGAAAGACACTGGCCGCGCTGGCGGCCTCTTTCGCCTGATTGCCAAATCACGACACTCCAAACGGCGTAATGACAAAGCGCGGGCGCGCCAGAACATCCAGTATCATTATGATTTGGGCAATGATTTTTATGCGCTCTGGCTTGATAAAACCATGAGCTACTCCAGCGCCATTTTTGAGGATGACGCGGGCAAAACGGAATCGCTGGAGGAAGCGCAGGCGAAGAAAGTCGCGGAAATCGCAAATCGACTGGACGCCAGGCCGGGACAGAAGTTGCTCGAAATCGGCTGCGGCTGGGGCCATTTGTCTGGCAGTTTGGCGCGTGACCATGGCCTCGAGGTCACCGGCATTTCGTTGTCTGACGAACAAACTGATTGGGCGCGCAAACATAACCCGGAAGCGCAGTTCCTCATTCAGGACTATCGCGATGTGGCTGGTGAGTATGACGCGATAGCTAGCGTGGAAATGGTGGAAGCGGTCGGGCAGAAATACTGGTCTGACTTTCTGGATTGTATTACACGCAATCTGAAGCCGGGCGGACGGGCTGCGATTCAATATATCAGCATTGCCGATGATATTTTTGAGCAATATGCAGCCAGTGCAGATTTTATACAGACGTATATTTTCCCCGGCGGGATGTTGCTTTCGGAAAGCCGGTTCCGTGCGCTGGCGGAAAAACGCGGTCTGGATTGGGTGGATCAACATAATTTCGGAATGGACTATGCAGAGACACTGAAAATATGGCGTGAGCGGTTTGATGATGTGGTTGAAAACGGTGATTTGCCAGCGGGGTTCGATGAGCATTTCGTGCGTCTGTGGCGCTTCTATCTCGCTTATTGTGAAGGCGGTTTTCGTGCTGGCAGCATTGATGTGGCGCAAGTCACTTTGATAAAAACATGATAAATATGGTGGGAGAGCGATCAGGTGAGGTATGTAAAACTTTTGGGGTTGGCTTCTGCGATTTGCTTGACGCTGACTGGATGCGAAAAAGTGCAAAAGGTCGCAGCGGATGCGGCCGGATTACCCACGGACGCTAACGTGTTATTCTGGACTCAGGACCAGCGTGACAACGCTTTCCACCAGATGGAGGTTCTGGCACCGACACACACCATTGAGGCTGGTGATAATATCCGCGCACTGGAGCAAGGAACACCGCTTCCTGCGACGTTTGATGTCGATGGAAAGCCGATGTCGATAGACGACTATATGGCCGCGCAACGTGCTGCGGGTCTTGTGATACTGCAAGACGGAAAAATCCGGTTGGAAGAATATCGGATGGATTCTGATAAGGATGATCGCTGGACATCCTTCTCGGTCGCCAAGTCGCTTGTTTCAACGCTGGTTGGTGCGGCTATCAAGGACGGGTTTATCAAATCTATCGATGATCCACTGACCAACTATATCCCCGAACTGAAAGGCAGCGGATATGACGGGGTTACCGTGAAGCAGCTTCTCACCATGACATCGGGCGTCAAATGGAATGAAGACTATGCGGACAAAAATTCTGACGTCGCCCTTTTTAATCTTACTAAATCGAAGGACGGTGTCGATCCGATCATCCTCTATATGAAGACGCTGAAAAGCGAGGCCAAGCCTGGCACGCGTTGGCAATATAATACGGGTGAAACCAATTTGATTGGCGTGCTGGTTGCCAAGGCGACGGGCAAGACTCTTTCCGAGTATCTCTCGGAGAAAATATGGGTGCCTTACGGCATGGAAAAAGATGCCGTCTGGATGCTGAATGACGGCGGTAAAGAAATCGGTGGATGCTGTATTTCTGCGACGGTCAGGGATTTTGCATTATTCGGTCAATTCGCGATGGAAGGCGGCAAAATTGGCGACGTTTCGGTCGTTCCCGATAGTTGGTTTGAGCAAGCAGGGATTAAACAAGCCGATATTGCGATTCCTGGTCGTGGCTATGGCTACCAATGGTGGACCTATGATGATGGCAGCTTTGCCGGGCAGGGCATTTTCGGTCAGGGGATATTTATTGATCCCAAACGAAAACTGGTGATTGCCAGCAATGGCAACTGGCCGAGTGCGACGCCTGATGATCTGGGCGAGCAACGCCGGGCATTTTATCGGGCGGTGCAAGCTGCTATTGATGCGGAAGGTGGTGCCTAATTGATATCGTGCTCCGCACTTGATGCGGAGCTAGCGAGGTCTTTGATTTCTTTGCCGATAGAGCTCCGCATCAAGTGCGGAGTACATCGCTGTATGGCCATGCTCAGCTTAAATCGAAGCGCTTGCCGGTTTCAAAATCACTGGCGAGTATTTCAACCATTCCGTTTGCAACGACAGATGGTTCTTTGACACTGGCAGGATCTTCCCCGGGATAAGCATGGGCGCGCATTTTGGTGCGGGTCTTGCCGGGGTTGATAATCGCCGTGCGTATCTTACCGAGATTGCGGACTTCTTCGCCGTAACTCAAAATCAGGGTTTCCAGCGCTGCTTTGGATGCGCCATAAGCACCCCAGAACGCACGCGGCGACCGACCAACGCTGCTTGTAATCGCGAGCAGCCGGGCGTCAGCGCTTTTACGCATCATCGGATCAAAGGCAGCGATCAGAGCTTGTTGCGCGATGAGGTTGAGCGTCAGCACATTGTTAAATTCTTTGCCGTCAATCGCCGTAACCGGTCCGAGAGAGCCCAACATCGCAGCGTTCAGCACCATGATGTCTAGCGCATCCCAGCGGTCTGAAATAGCCGTAGCGAGGCGTCCGATGCTGTCTCCGTCGGTCAAATCCAGTGGCGCGATTGTGGCATTGCCGCCAGCACTGTGGATATGTTCTTCCACTTCTTCGAGATCACCCGCAGTGCGCGCGGTCAATATGACATGCGCACCTTCTTTGGCCAAAGAGATTGCGGTCGCTGCGCCAATGCCGCGACTGGCCCCGGTGACCAGTGCCAGTTGGTTTTTAAACTTCATAGTCGACAAACTTCATATTTAGCCAACCTGCTCGGTCAGCTCGTTCACTTGTTCTGTCAGCGAAGAGTTGTCGCGGGGTGCGACGCGCTCGTTGAGCATCGACAGTTGATCAGGCTCTTCCTTGCTGTCCTGATCGGTCAACGGGGTGGGATATGCGCCCGTGAAGCAAGCATCGCAATATTGCGGCTGGATATCCTGTCGCGCGTCTTCTCCGACAGCTCGGTAGAGGCCATCAATAGATACAAAGGAGAGGCTGTCGGCCTGAATATATTCGCACATCTCATCGACAGATTTTGCTGATGCGAGCAGCTTTTCGCGTTTGGGTGTGTTCACCCCATAAAAACAGCTGTGCATGGTCGGCGGGCTCGCAATCCGCATGTGGACTTCCGCTGCGCCTGCCTCGCGCATCATTTGCACGATTTTGAGGCTGGTCGTGCCACGGACAATCGAATCGTCAATCAGTACGATTTTCTTGCCGTTCACCAGCGGCCGGTTGGCATTATGTTTGAGCTTTACTCCCAAATGACGAACACCATCGCCCGGCTGAATGAAGGTTCGTCCGACATAGTGGGACCTAATTATTCCCAGTTCGAATGGAATTTTGGATTGCTCCGCATATCCGATAGCTGCCGGCGTTCCGCTATCGGGTACAGGAATCACGTAATCTGCATCAACCGGATTTTCGATTGCGAGTTCTGCGCCGATTGCTTTGCGGACGCTATAGACCGATGAGCCGTCGACAATTGAATCGGGTCGTGAAAAATAGACGTGCTCGAAAATGCAGGGGCGCGCCTTGGTTGTTCCAAACGGCCGATGCGAGCGTAATTCACCGCCCGAGACAACCACCAGTTCGCCCGCTTCAACGCTGCGAACATATTCGGCGCCCACGAGATCAAGCGCGACAGTTTCTGAAGCAAAAACATAAGCATCGCCCACTTTGCCAATGACGAGAGGCCGTATTCCCAACGGATCTCGGCAGGCGATCATGCCTTCCGGCGTCATGCAGATCAGTGAATAAGCACCTTCAACGCGGCGCAACGCATCAATGAATTTATCAAGCAATGTGCGATATTGAGAGGTAGCCACCAGGTGGATGATGACTTCCGTGTCGCTGGTTGATTGGAAGATTGATCCGGTGCGCACCAGTTCGTGGCGCAATTTCAGCGCGTTTGAGATATTACCATTATGGGCGATAGCAAAACCGCCGGAGGCAAGGTCTGCTTCCAGCGGTTGAATGTTTCGCAAAGTGCCTGCGCCCGTTGTGGAATAGCGCACATGACCGCAGGCATAGTCGCCGCGCAATCTGTCCATAATTTCCTGGCTATCGAAATTTCCGGCAACCGGGCCGAGTGCACGGTGGCTGTAGAACTCGCGACCGTTTCGCGCCGTTATGCCCGCCGCTTCCTGTCCGCGGTGCTGCAGCGCATGGAGGCCAAGGGCCACCATCGCAGCAGCGTCTTCTGCTCCGGCAACGCCAAAAACGCCGCACTCTTCTCTTAGCTTGTCATCGTCAAACGGGTGGGTGGTAATCATGGCTCACCTTGTTTGCTACCCGAGAATCGCTTCACTAGCTGCATCGGGCGGGATGGCAGCGATATAGGAATGAAACGCCGGTTTGTCTTCCCCCAATAGTCATAAATATATCATAATCGTGTCGCCGGTTGCGATGTTGGCAACTGTGTTTGCCAATAAACACTGGAATTGCGTTGCACCACACCGATGGTGCCCGTAATTCAAATGAATGGCAGATCAAAATTCAGACCGGGAAACCGGCAGTAAACTCGACCCCAAGTATGATTCTAACGGTTTGATCACAGCCGTCGTGACAGATGATTCGTCCCGCGACGTGCTCATGGTGGCCCACATGAATGCCGAGGCGTTGAAGCTGACCCTTGATACCGGCATTGTGCATTTCTTTTCCCGCTCGCGTCAGCAGCTTTGGAAGAAGGGTGAGACATCGGGCAATATTTTGGAAATGACGGGAG
The DNA here is from genome assembly GCF_012516475.1 of Parasphingorhabdus halotolerans. Taxonomy (NCBI): domain Bacteria; kingdom Pseudomonadati; phylum Pseudomonadota; class Alphaproteobacteria; order Sphingomonadales; family Sphingorhabdaceae; genus Parasphingorhabdus; species Parasphingorhabdus halotolerans. The sequence continues at coordinate 60,345 of NZ_CP051217.1, forward strand.
TCCGAATCGATTGCGATCAGGACGCATTGTGGATCACGGCCAGGCCTGCGGGCCCAGCCTGTCACACGGGAGCAACAAGTTGTTTCTATCGAAAAATCCAAGACGGCGCCCTGGAGCAAGCCGAATGAGATTTCTGCTCGCAGCAATTTGTATCTGCTCCTTATCTGCCTGTGACGCCACATCGACTGGCGAGTCTGCCGATGTCGCAGAACCATCTTCACTGGAACAAGCAGCGATTGAGGCGGGTGTAATCCCCGATATCCGCAATGTTACATTGTCCGGAGCGTTTGAACGGCAAAGCGATCTGGGAACAGATAGTTTTTGCGCGGTTGGCAATGATGAGCGGGGCTATCAAGTTGGTATGATTGCCGTCTTCGGTCCTGATAGTAAGTGCGAAGGAATGGGTGAGGCCTCGCGCGCTGGCGAAAACATAAACATTACATTGAACAGCAAGAAGGCCTGTAGCTTCACCGCTAGCTTTGATGGTGTGGAGTTACAGTTGCCGGGTAATTTGCCGGAAGCTTGTGCATCCTATTGTTCTCCGCGCGCCGGCTTTGATGGTGTAAGTTTTTATCTAGTGGGCGAGGGTGATGCCGTCGCTCGCTCGACTCGTGGTCGTGATATCGAGAATCTTTGCCCCGGCGGATAATATTGACGTTTACGTTAGCGTAAGCTATATGAATGTCATGTCGCAAACGCTCAATCATGCCGAGATTGATACGCCGGACCTCAAAAATCGCGAAACCTATACGATTTCCGATTTGTCCGAGGAATTTGGCGTCACTGCACGTGCGCTTCGTTTCTATGAGGATGAGGGGCTTATAGCTCCCCATCGCAAAGGATTGTCTCGCATCTATACCAAACGAGACCGCGCGCGGCTTGCCTGGATCATGCGCGCAAAAAATGTCGGTTTCAGTCTCGTCGAAATTCGCGAGATGATTGACTTATATGATTTGGGCGATGGCCGCATCACCCAGATGCAGGTGACGCTTGAGAAATGTCAGGAAAAAGTGGATGTGCTGAAAAAACAGCGCGCTGACATCGATAGCTCGATCAAGGAACTTACCGGTTTTATAAAGACTGTGCAGAACGCCATGGCGGAAGCAAAAGCGCAGCAAAAATAGAGGATAGTTTGCCGATATTGTTCGGCCGTTTCCATTTAGAAAAAGGTATATATTATGCCCAGTTATACAGCCCCTGTCCGCGATACCCAGTTCATCATAAACAATGTCCTAGGGATCGAACGCTTCTCCAATTTGCCCGGATTTGAAAATGCTAGTCCGGACATGATAGATGCCATCCTGACCGAGGGTGGGAAATTTATTGAAAATGTGCTCTTTCCGCTCAATCAAGTGGGTGATCAGGAAGGTTGTACCCGCCATGATGATGGCAGCGTGACCACGCCAACCGGTTTCAAAGACGCCTATCAGCAATATCGGGAAGCTGGTTGGGGAACCTTGGGTGCTCCGGAAGAATTTGGCGGTCAGGGTATGCCGCACATCGTTTCAATGGCTTTTGAAGAATATATGGCTAGCGGTAACATGGCTTTTGCGATGTATCCCGGCCTGACCCACGGTGCGATTTCGTCGATTTTGGCAAAAGGCAGCCAGGAACAGAAAGAGAAGTTTGTTCCCAAGATGGTGTCTGGTGAATGGACTGGAACCATGAATCTTACCGAGCCCCATTGCGGCACCGATCTGGGACTAATCCGTACCAAGGCAATGCCCAACGACGATGGCAGCTTTGCGATTACTGGCACGAAAATCTTCATTTCGTCTGGTGAACACGATATGGCGGAGAACATCATCCACCTCGTACTGGCAAAGACTCCCGATGCGCCTGATAGTGTAAAAGGTATCTCGCTGTTCATCGTGCCGAAGTTCATCGTTGGTGATGATGGGTCACTGGGCGAGCGCAATGCGGTGTCATGCGGCTCGATCGAGCATAAAATGGGTATTCACGGAAACTCCACCTGCGTCATGAATTATGACGGGGCGACCGGATATCTGGTGGGTGAAGAGAATAAAGGTCTCGCCGCGATGTTTATCATGATGAACGTCGCGCGTCTTGGCGTGGGACAGCAGGGATTGGGCGTAGCGGAAGTCGCTTACCAAAACGCGGTACACTACGCGAATGATCGCCGGCAGGGACGAGCGCTCACAGGGCCGAAAGATCTCGATGAGAAAGCCGATACGCTGTTTGTGCATCCTGATGTCCGCCGCATGTTGCTGGATGGCAAGGCGTTTACCGAAGGCATGCGGGCGCTATGTTTATGGGCTGCCCTTCAGGCGGATCTTGAAAACAAGGCGCAGACCGAAGAAGAGCGCGAAATGGCAGATGATCTGCTTTCTCTGCTGACACCGGTCATTAAAGGCTATGGCACAGACAAAGGCTATGAAGTCGCAACTAATGCCCAGCAAGTTTATGGTGGCCACGGTTACATTGCGGAATGGGGTATGGAACAATATGTCCGCGATGCCCGGATTGCGATGATTTATGAGGGCACGAATGGTGTTCAGGCAATGGATTTGGTTGGCCGTAAACTGGCTCAAAATGGTGGCCGCGCCGTCCAGAGATTTTTCAAAGTAGTGGATGACGAGTGTGCTTCCGCCAAGAGCAATGGGAAGCTTGCGGATTTTGCCACGCGTCTGGAAAAGACAAATGGCGAACTCAAGGCTGCAACCATGTGGTTCATGCAAAATGGCATGGCGAACCCCAATAATGTGGGAGCCGGCGCGCATCACTATATGCACATGATGGGTATTGTTGCGCTTGGTCTGCAATGGCTGCGCATGGCGGAGGCGGCGCAAGCAGCCCTTGATTCAGGCGCTGATAACTCTGCTTTCTATGAAACCAAGCTAATGACAGCGCGTTATTTTTCTGAACGTTTCATGCCCGAAGCAGGAGCTTTGCGGCGTAAAATTGAAGCCGGGAGCGAAGCGATTATGGCACTCGAGCCGGATATGTTCGCTGTAGCTTAGGGGCGCTGAGGAACGCTTTCAGGCTGCTTCGTTCCGTTCGGCGTTCTGAAAGGCTTCTTCCCATTGTCCCAGATTCTGGCGGGCATCCTGCACAAAGGGTGACCGCCGGATATTCCATAGCGCGAAGTCGTTGACCAATCGGCCAAGCAATCGCATCGGACGTTTAACCTGAATCAGCAGAATGATGCGTCGCTGGTCGGTATCATTGTGCACTTGATGAAAATAGCTGTCGTCAAACACCAGCCATTTTCCTTCGTTCCAGTGCAGGTCCATATCTTCCACCTGCATGGTACATTTCTCCGGTGGGTGCGGAATCGACAGCCCGAGATGGCAGGTCACTAACCCCCGCGTAACGCCGCGATGCCGGGGAATAACCGCTCCGGGGTCGAGGATGGAGAAAAACGCCGAGTTGAGGTCAGGAATTTTTTTCACCAGTGCAGCGGTTACCGGAGCCCGGGCGCAATTTTCCGGTACTTCAAATCCGTAGCCGACCAGAAAGAACGAACGCCAATTACCGTCGCCGGCAATACGGGCGTGATCTGGAGAGATTTCTTTCAGCGGCGGCACAGCATCGCGAAAGCGCAATATCTGGCTGGCTTCTGTGGCAATCATTCGCCAGTTCTCTGCAACCTCCGCGGTCCAATCAAATGTCTCAGGATCAATGATCGGGGAAACCGGTATGCGGGATTGTGAGGAAGTAATCCTGTTCAGGCTATTGCGTAGCCGTTTTCCGACGGAGATTATTAATGGTCGCGGCGCGGGTGAATTTGCCTTTGTGTTTCCGTTTAAATTGGTCATGGCTTTCGCTCTCACAACAATAGTGACCCGACCCTGTTGTACTGATTTTACCGCCAAATGTGACGAAATTTCGACAAAGAAGCGACTTGATTCTGTCATCGCGGCATTGACGTTATGAATACGGCAAACGGTTACGGGATTGCGATGAATGAACAAAAAGCCCCGGACTACCGCCTTTTCCACCCAAATTATCGCGGGCAACTGGACTAGCGGCAGCGATTGTCGCAAACCCTTTCAGGACAGGGGAATGATCTGCATCAGGAGTATATGCAATGCATTCCAAAACCACACAAAAACGCGCGCTTCGGTTGACACCGTACCTGCTGACGGCAGGGCTCGGATTGTCAGTTGCTGCCAACGCCGCTTCGCCGACGGAAGAGGCCGGCGTCGAACAGACAGCCGCGCAAGAAGCACCCGCTGATGATGCCATGTCTGAAGTTCCAGCACCCACCATTGATACCAACGGCGATGGTACGCCCGATGCATGGGATCGCAGTGGCGACGGTGCGCCGGACGCCTGGGACACAGATGCTGATGGCAAGCCGGATTTGCTCGACGACGATGGTGACGGCAAACCCGATTAAGCCCATAAAAGTTACCCTCAGGGTCGCAAAGTGAAAACGCCGGTTGGCTTTAGTTGGCCGGCGTTTTTTCCGGTCCGAATAATTCATCAAACATGCTCAGCATCGCTGCCTTGCTCTGCCGATCAGCCGAAGCATCATAGGACACAGCATCAAGAGGCTTGCTGTTGCTGGCCGGATCAGTGAATCCGTGCACCACGCCTGAATAAATATGCATATGGCAATTTGCGCCTGCAATATCCATTTCTTCGAGGAACGCCCGCACCTGCTTAGGCGGAACCAGCGGGTCGGCCCGTCCGTGACAAACCAGCACGCGGGGAATGATTGTTCCTCGCTTGGCCGGGAGCGGCGTCGCCAATAGCCCGTGGAAACTGACGACCAGCGCCAGGTCTTCGCCGCCGCGCGCCATTTCCAGAACGATTTCACCGCCCATGCAATAGCCTATGGCGGCCAGACGGTGATTGGCGAGTTTGGACCGTACCCGCAACTCGTCGAGAGCGCAGCGAAACCGTTCGCGATAATATTCCGGATCAGCGCGCAACTCACCAGCCAACCGGCGGCCTTCCTGCATATCGGTAATCTCGCCCTTGCCATATATGTCGCAAACCATCGCGGAATAGCCGATAGAAGCAAGCCATTTTGCCCGGTCAAACATAATCTGGTTGGGTCCGGCAATGGTCGGCACGATCAATATCGCCGCGCGGGGATACCGGCTTGGCTGGGCCATATAGCCAGCCAGTTCGACGTCACCATGTCGATAGGTGAAGGTGGTTACTTCGATTGAGCTCATTCTTCAGGCAAGAACTCAGGCACGGAGAGATATCGCTCGCCGGTGTCGTAGTTAAACCCGAGTACCTTGGCGCTGTCGCCAAGCTCGGGCAGTTTTTGCGCGATTGCCGCCAGCGTTGCGCCGGAGCTTATGCCCACCAGCATGCCTTCTTCCTTGGCGGCGCGCAGTGCCATCGCTTTTGCGTCCGCAGGCTCGACGGTGATCGCACCGTCAATGCTTTGGGTATGCAAATTGCCAGGAATGAAGCCGGCACCAATGCCCTGAATTGGGTGCGGTCCAGGTTGACCACCGCTGATGACCGGCGAACCTGCCGGCTCAACCGCATAAACTTTCAAGCCCGGCCACTTTCCCTTCAGCACTTCTGCAACGCCCGTGATGTGCCCGCCGGTGCCGACGCCAGTGATTATTGCATCGAGCGGATTATCCTTGAAATCTTCATAGATTTCCAAAGCGGTGGTGCGTTTGTGCACTTCAAAATTCGCTGGATTTTCAAACTGCTGCGGCATCCATGCTCCAGGAGTGCTGTCGATCAATTCCTGGGCGCGCTCAATGGCACCTTTCATGCCCTTTTCTTTTGGGCTGAGATCGAAGGACGCGCCATAGGCCAACATCAAACGGCGGCGTTCCAGCGACATCGATTCAGGCATCACCAATATCAGCTTATAGCCTTTAACAGCCGCTACCATTGCGAGGCCAACACCGGTATTGCCCGATGTCGGTTCGATAATCGTACCACCGGGTTGTAGCGCGCCGGATTTCTCGGCATCTTCGATCATCGCCAATCCGATGCGATCCTTGATCGAACCACCGGGATTGGAGCGTTCCGATTTGATCCAGACGTTGGCATCACCAAACAGGCGCTGCATTTTGATATGCGGTGTATTTCCTATTGTTTCCAATATGCTGTTAGCAATCATTATCTTGGCTCCTAATTAGTGTCTTTACCGATTTCTGCTGAAACCGGTTGTAAATTCTCTGGCGGATCAAAAGTCTTTGCCGCACCCAGTTGCGGAAACAACCGCGACCATAATCCGACAACTGCTATAGCACCTGCACCGCCCGCGACAATGGCTGCGATGGGACCAAATAACACGGCGAGTCCGCCCGACAATGCATCACCCAATTCATTGGACGCGCTGATCGTCATCTGGCTGACGGCATTGACCCGCCCGCGCTTTTCATCGGGCGTGTGCAGCTGGATCAAAGAACTGCGCACATAGACGCCGAACATATCGGCGGCACCGCAAATGGCGAGGCAGAACATTGACAGAGGGAGAGATTTACTGAAGCCAAAGCCGATAGTCGCGAGCCCGAATACTGCCATTGCCACCAGCATAATATTTCCGACATTCTTCGACAAAGGCGCGAAGGAGAAAATGCCTGCAACGATAACCGCGCCGACGGCTGGTGATGCAGCAAGCAGAGACAAGCCGATTTCTCCCGCACCCAAGATGTCTTTGGCAAAGACCGGGATCATGGCGGTCGCTCCGGCCAGAAACATCACCAGTAAATCAAGCGTTATTGCGCCCAGGACCAGTTTATTCGTCCAGACGTAAGACATGCCATCCATTACCTGCTTGATTGGACCTTTGGTACGATCAATCGCGCTGCGCGCAACGGGTCCGATCATGAAGATCGCGAGCATCGCCAGCGTGTAGAGCGCGGTTGACACAAAATAGGGCAGTGCAGGTGCAATCTTGTAAAAAGGCCCGGCCAGCCCCGGTCCGGCAATTACCCCGACTTGCCACGCAATTGTCGAGAGTGCGATGGCGCGGGGCAGCGATTCTTTCGGCACGAGATTGGGTGCGAGTGAGGTGATGGCAGGGCCAAGGAAGGCACGGCAGATTCCAAGCAAAACCGAGATGCCGTAGATCCACCACAAAGTAATATGTTCAGTTAAGGTCAGCAATGCCAATGCGAGCGCGATTATTGCTTGTGCGCCGAGCACTGTCCGCGCAATCCACCTGCGGTCGAGATGATCGGCAACCCAGCCGACCAATGGGGTCAAGATAAACAAAGGCACAAACTGCAGCAAACCAAGCAGCCCCAATATGCCGGCTGACGCACCAATGCCCATGTCTTCGCGTGCCAAGTTATAGGCTTGCCAACCGAGGATCAGCATCATGGAGTAAAGCGCGATCATTGATGCAAGTCGCGAAAACCAGAGATAGCGAAAATTAGCTATGGTAAAGGGATGAGGGGCAGATGTGCTCACACCCTATCTGCTAGCGACAACCTGTCATCGCTGCAATCGCTTCGTCTATTGGATTGAGCAAATTCCTCAGCGTATTTCGTCGAATAGGTCTGGTCAAACCGCCTTGCTTTGTGGCAACCCGTGTCAACAGGGATCGAGACGGCAGCAGCCGCGGAAGAGGATAAACCATGAAAATAGGCAACTTGATGCTGGCCGTATCGCTGGCGGCATTGACCGTGACCGGCTGCAAGAAGGTCGGCGATACGCCAGATGCAGCCGCGTCGATGGAAATTGACGAGAGCGGTGCGTGGGGCGAATTTCTGTCGACGTTTCTCGATGGTTATTTTCCGGTCAATCCCACTTTTGCGGTCTATCAGGGCAAGCATGAATTTGACGGGCAATTGCCTGACTGGAGCGCGAAGGGCATCCAGAAAGCGATCAGTGTTCGCAAACAGGCGATTGCTGATGCCAAAACCATTGATGCCGCAGACCTGAGCGATGTGGAAAAGTTCGAGCGTGACTATCTGGTCAGCGTCATGGAAGGCGAGCTTTTCTGGATTGAAACAGCAGATTGGCCGCACAAGAACCCGGCCTATTATTCCGGTGCGCTTGATCCCAATGTCTATATCGCCCGGCCTTATGCCGATGCCGAAACGCGGATGAAGGCGTTTATCAAATATGCGAATAATATTCCCGCCGCAGCGGCGCAGATCAAGGCCAATCTAAAGCTGCCACTGCCGGAAACTTACCTGAAATACGGGCAGGCCGCTTTCGGAGGCTTTGCGGATTATTTTACCGGCGATGCGAAGGCCGCCTTTGCCGAAGTGAAGGACGTAACGCTGCAAGAGGAATTTGATGTGGCGGCTGCGGCAGCAGCAGCGGCGATGAAAGATCTTTCCGGGCATATTGGTTCTGTTCCGACAACCAGAGACGGCTATGCGCTCGGTGCTGATAAATTTGCCGCAATGGTGAGCAAGACTGAAGGTGTTAATATTACGCTCGACGAATTAGAGGCGATTGGCCGCGTGGATTTGAAACGCAATCAGGAGGCGCTGGCCGAAGCTTGTAGCAAATTTGCGCCCGGTGCCAGCATTGTGGATTGCTTTGCCAAAATGGCGGCGAACAAACCCGAAAACGGTCCGGTGCAGGAAGCGCGCGATCAATTGCCGCCGCTGAAGGCCTTTCTGATCGAAAAGGATCTGGTTTCGATCCCCGGCACCGAAGAGGCGCAGGTCGAGGAATCGCCTCCCTATAACCGCCAGAACAGTGCCTATATTGATATTCCCGGACCATATGAAACGGGTTTGCCGAGCGTCTATTATATCTCGCCGCCGGACCCGAGTTGGGATGATGCAACTCGCGCAGCCTATATTCCGGGCAAGATGGATTTGCTGGGCACGACGATCCATGAAGTCTGGCCGGGGCATTTCCTGAATTTTCTCCACGCCAATCGCGCCAAATCCATCTTCGGCAAGCTGTTCGTCGGCTATGCCTTTGCGGAAGGCTGGGCGCATTATACCGAGGAAATGATGGTCGATGCGGGCCTGCATGATGGCGACCCCGAAACCAAAATCGGGCAGCTTTCCAATGCGTTGTTGCGCAATTGCCGTTATCTCTCCGCCATCGGTCTGCATGCGAAGGGCATGACCGTTCAGCAGAGCCTCGATATGTTCCAGAACGAATGTTATCAGGACAAGGGCAATGCGACCCAGCAAGCAGCACGCGGAACCTATGATCCGGCCTATCTGAACTACACGATGGGCAAGCTGATGATCCGCAAATTGCGCGAGGACTGGACCGGTGGTGACCGCAAAAAATGGAAGGCGTTTCACGACGAGTTTCTGAGCTACGGTGGTCCGCCAATCCCGATGGTCCGCGCGGCAATGATGAAGGAAGCGGAAGCGAAGGCGGTTTTCTAGTGGGTGAGGACAATATTTGTTTGATATAACAGATAATGGACTCCGGCCAATGTGCACCTAAAAGAGGATGTGAACGAACAGAAGGATAAACCATGGCTACGACGCTGAAAATCCTCATCGCGATATTCGGGATCACCTGCATGATCATTGCGCTGGTCCATATTGCCATCGGACCCTCTGCCATCCCCGGCTCTGTGCCAGTGAACGCCACGATGGATAGCGAAGACCGCTTTTATGCGACGCTATTCCTCGGTTTTGGCGCGGCGCTTCTGTGGTGTAGCCAGAATTTGCGGGCACGCGGTGGCGTTTTTCAAGCGCTCTTGCTCGTCTTCTTCCTAGGCGGCGTGGCGCGTTGTGTGTCGGCGATGCAGGTTGGACTGCCGAACGAATTTTTCCAGCTTATGTGGGCGCTGGAACTGATCTTGCCGCCGCTATTCTGGCTTTGGTGGCGTAAATACTATCGCGATCCTGCCATTGGCTGACCGTGCTCTTATGGAAGACAGCCTTGCAGCTGTAGCGGATTCCGGCGCGGAGTTGCGGCACGGCCTGTTCGAGCGCTTTTTCGCAGCCTATCCGGACCGGCGAAAAACTTTTCTCAATGTTGAGGCAGCGTCGATCCGGATGACTGACGAGACGTTGGAAATGATGCTCGGCCTCGCTGGCCAAGAACAATGGGTCTGGCCGCTGGTGACAGAGCTTGTCTTTACGCATCGCAGCTACGGGCGGTTGCCGATGGAGGAATATGACGCCTTCATCGACCTCTCGATCGACGAACTGGCGCGCCATGCGGCGGACCACTGGAATTCCGGAATCGACGCAGCGTGGCGGCGGCAGGCGGCGCGATTAAAGACAATGATCGTGCAGGCGCGCGCAGAATGGGAAGCGCTGATGCCGCCCGGCTATGTGGAGGAAATGAGCTAGGCGAGGGCTTGCCGTCGCTTTATAAACACCCGCCTTACAAAAGCCGCGTTCAATCCCTATATGATAAGTACGTTGCAACGATCCATTACTCGCGCCAGCCTCAGACGGGGGTTCTTCACGGTCGAAAATCCATTTGATCGGTTCTTTTGCGGCTGGTCCCGAGACGGGCCAATCGCCGCCAACATATTCGCCGACGCGCAATATTATCGCCTCGCATCATCGCCGCGCCGTTACCGCCGCCTTCATTTCCGTTGTTCCCGAAAGGACTCCATCATGGCCAAATCACAGAAGAAATCGAACCGCGAAATTCGTAAGCCCAAGGCCGCGAAGATCAAAACCAATGCGTCCAATCCATCGGACAAAGCCGGTGTGGTCAAAGGCCTTGAAAATATGAAAAATAACCGCAGCAAATAGTAGCATAAGGAAGGTCGTAACCCATGCGTGTAAAAGCCAGCATTTGCCGGGAACAGGAGGCGTGCCAGCTAGATTTGGCAGCCAATGATCCGCTCGAAAGTCGCCGCAAAGTGGCCGCCGCCGCCGCTAAAGCCTGGGGCCTAGAGGCCATTCAGGCGGAGAAGCGCGAGGCGGGGCAGGTAAGCCTGGTTGACAAGATGGACGCAGAAATCACGCACGAATTTGCGGAAGATGCAGAGGCTGAAAAACGTGGATATACCCATTAGGTTGATGATCGCTTATAGTCTGATCGCTCTGATAATTATCGCGCTGGGCACCACAATCTATGTGGTTCGCAAGAAACGGAAAGACCGGGGCTGGTGATCTCAGGCTGCCGCCGATTACAGACTCAAGCTACCTCCACAAAACTATCCAGCACCCGCTTGCTTCCGCTCTTTTCAAACGCGATCTCCAGCTTATTGCCTTCTTTCTCCATCACTTCGCCATAGCCGAATTTGGTGTGGAAGACGCGCATGCCGATGCTGACATCCTCGCGGCCTTTATTGCCCAGCGAGACCGCGCTGCTGCGGGCCTCTTTTATCGTGCGCGGATTGGTGTCGAAGCCGCCGCCAGAAGATGAAACTGCAGCGCGCTGCCAGCCGGGCCCGCGCTGGCCTGCGCGCGTGGCATTTGCGGCGGCGAGATGGGCGAAAGGATCGCTGCGTTCGCTCCAGTTGGCGCGCCACAGGCTTTCGCCGCCGGACATGCTGGATTCCGTTTCGATATGATCTTCCGGCAACTCGCCGATGAAGCGCGAAGGAATAGAGCTGGTCCATTGACCGTAAATACGCCGGTTGGCCGCGTGGAAAATCGTGCATTTCTGTTTGGCGCGCGTGATCGCGACATAAGCAAGGCGGCGTTCTTCCTCGAGCGAAGCAAGCCCGCCTTCATCCAGACTGCGCTGCGAGGGAAACACGCCTTCTTCCCATCCGGCGCAAAATATATGGTCAAACTCCAGCCCTTTTGCGCCGTGCATGGTCATGATCGTGATTTTGGCCTCATCGCTTGCCGCATCATTGTCCATGACCAGCGAGACATGCTCGAGAAACTCGCCGAGCGTTTCATATTCTTCCATTGCGCGGGTGAGCTCGGTCAGATTCTCCAGCCGCCCCGCAGCCTCTGTCGAGCGATCCGCTTGCAGTGATCCGGTATAGCCGCATTCATCCAAAACAATCCGTGCCAGTTCGGCATGGGGTGTTTCTGCGGCCATTTCCCGCCAGCGGCCAAAGCTGCGCGTCAGCTCGGTAAGCGTACTGCGGGCGCGGGCAGCGAGTTCGTCGGTATCGCAAATGGAAAGCGCGGCGGCGGCTAAAGGCGTTCCTTGCGCGCGCGCCAGCCGGTGAATTTTCTCCACAGTTTTATCCCCAAGACCACGCTTGGGCACATTGACGATGCGCTCAAAGGCGAGATCATCGGCAGGCTGGGCGATCACCCGGAGATAGGCGAGGGCATCGCGAATTTCTGCGCGCTCATAGAATCGGAAACCGCCGATAATTTTATAGGGCATGCCGATGCTGATAAAGCGATCCTCAAACTCGCGGGTTTGAAATTGCGCGCGGACGAGAATGGCGATGTTGTTAAGTGAAACTTGCTTGATCTGCTGTAGCGCCTCAATCTCATCACCCGTGCGGCGTGCTTCCTCGGGACCATCCCAGACCCCGATAACCTGCACCTTCTCGCCGTCTACCTCAGCTGTCCACAACGTCTTGCCAAGGCGACCCGAGTTGTGGTTGATCAGCCCCGAAGCAGCGGCAAGAATATGCGGCGTGGAACGATAATTCTGCTCCAGCTTGATTACTTTCGCGTCGGGAAAGTCCTTCTCGAAACGCAAAATATTCGCGACTTCCGCGCCGCGCCAAGAGTAGATACTCTGGTCATCATCGCCGACGCAGCAGATATTCTTGCGCTCCTGCGCGAGCAGCCGCAGCCAGAGATATTGCGAGCTATTGGTGTCCTGATATTCGTCGACGAGAATATATTTGAAGCGCTCCTGATAGAGCTTCAATATCTCGCGGTTGGTTTTGAGCAGGTTGAGAATATGCAGCAATAAATCACCAAAATCGCAGGCGTTCAGTGCCTTGAGCCGCGCCTGATAGGCGGCATAAAATTCCTGTCCGCGACCATTGGCATAGCGCTCATTCTCGTTGGTATCCAAATCAGCGGGGTTGAGCCCTCGGTTTTTCCATTGGTCGATCAGCCCGGCGAGCATCCGCGGCGGCCAGCGCTTTTCGTCCAGTTCCGCTGCCTGCACGAGCTGCTTGAGCAAGCGCAGCTGATCGTCGGTATCGAGAATGGTGAAGTTGCTTTGCAACCCGACCAGCTCGGCGTGGCGGCGCAGCATTTTCGCGCCGATACTATGAAAGGTTCCGAGCCATGGCATGCCTTCAAATGCCTCGCCGACGATCGATGCGATCCGCTCCTTCATTTCGCGCGCGGCCTTGTTGGTGAAGGTCACTGCCAGTATTTCTGATGGCCAGGCCTTTTGCGAATAGACAATATGCGCCAGTCGACGCGTGAGCGCAGCGGTCTTGCCCGTTCCCGCGCCCGCCAGAACCAGCACTGGCCCTTCCGATGTCAGCACTGCCTCGCGCTGCGGCACATTTAATCCGCGAACATAAGGCGGATCGTTTTCAGCAGGAATCTTGACAGTTTCAGACATGGTGAACAGTTAGGGAACATCGCCAGCGACGGCAAGACCAATATGCCCCAAGGTACAGCTACGATTCATTGCTGCGCTGCAATATAGATTATTAATAATTACGAAGTAGAGCCCCCGAACGATAACGAACGGATAAGATAATGAGCAAAAGACTGATGTTTAGCGCGGTACTGGCGACCATCTTGATGGCGAGCACCACCGCTTATGTAGAAACAAGCGCAGATCACAATGAAACCGCCTCGGCGTTTGAGTCGGCAAACGGTTAATTTGAAATTTCAGCAGCGGGCCGCAGAATATGCAGGCGCGCCTTGCCGCTGTCTCTCGTGCAATCGAGGTCGAAACCATCGACCTCGATTTTTTCATGTCTGGATGTTTCAATAGCGATCCAGGCTGACCGCGCGAACCAGCCAAGACGACCGAGCTTATCTAAAGCCACGGCTCCTGCGCCGCTATCATAGGGTGGATCCATTAAAATGAGATCATGGGCGTTTCGGGCGGGGCCAAGGTGCAATGCCGATCCAATCCGGATATCGGCAGATGCACCCAGTGTTTCGATATTTTTCTCCAGTGCTTTTACCGCCTGCTGATCTTGCTCGACAAAGGTGCAATGCGCTGCACCACGCGACAATGCTTCCAGCCCCAAAGCGCCCGAACCGGAAAACAGGTCCAGTACCTGCAAATCCACAAAATCGCCCAAGCGGCTGATCAGCATGGAAAAAAGCCGTTCCCGAGTGCGATCTGCGGTCGGACGGGTCGTATCCCCCTTTGGAGCGACTATTTTTCGCCCGCGCCACTGGCCAGCGATTATCCGCATTATTTCAAACTCTTTCTGAATTTTACCAGATCATGCTGGCGCACAACTTCAATCTCGCCCTTCTGCAGATCGCCCAGTACAAACGGGCCATAGCGGGTGCGGATAAGGCGAGATACTTCCAGACCAAAATGCTCCAGCACCCGCCGGACTTCACGGTTTTTGCCTTCCGTCAGTGTCATCTCGATCCACTGGTTGCGGCCTGTACGCCGCTCCAGATTGGCGGTGATCGGACCATAATGCATGCCCTCAACGGTGATCCCGCGATACAGCTCTTCCAGTTGATTTTGGGAGATTTCGCCAAAGGTCCGGGCGCGATAAGTGCGTTCGATGCCATTTTTGGGTAATTCCATTTCGCGCTTGAACTCACCATCGGTGGTCATCAGCAGCAGGCCTTCGGTGTTCATATCCAGCCGGCCAATTGGCATGACACGCTCCATTTCCGGTAGCACATCATAGATGGTCTTCTTGCCGGTAAAGTCGCGTTCGGCGGTGAGATAGCCATTGGGCTTGTGAAACCGATACAGCTTTGCGGGCGCAGGTTCGGCTACCGGTTTGCCATCGACGGTTATGCCGGTTAGATTCTTGAGCAGCAGCGAAGGATGCTCCACCAGATCACCATTGAGCGCAATCCGCCCATCATCAATCATCCGCTCTATCTCGCGGCGAGATGCAACACCGGCACGGGCCAGCAATTTGGCGATGCGCTGGCCCTCGCGTTTCTCTCCCGAAGGAGCAGCTTTTGGCTGGGCAGGGGCTTTGCCGCCGCGCACTGGCCTAGCTTTGTAGATTTTCGGTTTTTCCTCATTGGTCATGAGCTGCGCATGGCGGAAAAAAATAAATCCCGCAATCTGTAACCTTTGTTTTGGTCTCTACGAATGCCATTGTAGTTGCAGATGTGGAGCGTTTCAGATGAACAAGTTAATCCTATCAGCATTGGTTGCAGGCGCAGCTTTTGCAGGATTCATGAGTGCCCAAATCGCCCAGTCAGCTGAAGCTGGTTCCACATCCATAACAACACCCGCACAAATCTCTTTCCTCGTGACACTAGCCGGGTCGCAAAATGACGACAACATCCAATCCCGCAATCCTGTTGTCGTTGAGTTATTCACCAGTCAGGGATGTTCGTCCTGTCCCCCTGCAGATATGCTGGCCTCCCGGCTGGCGAAAGACAGCTCCCTGCTGGTGATAACGCGCCCCGTCACATATTGGGACCGGCTGGGGTGGAAGGATACGTTGGCCAAAGAAGACAACACGCGTCTCCAACGCGCTTATGCCGAAAAGGGTCTTCAAGGCTCCGGCGTTTATACCCCGCAAATGGTTGTCAATGGCGGCGGCGGTGCGGTTGGCAGCCGTGAAAATGATGTGCGTTCGCTGGTTCGCCTGGCCCAGAAAGCATCGGCGCCTACAATTGAAACGTCACGCGATGACAGCGGCCAGATGATCGTGACGATTTCCGGAAAGACCCGTCATATGGCGGGAGTTTCCTTGATTGCAATGAGTTCATCGGAAAAGGTCAATGTGGGGCGGGGTGAGAACGGCGGGCGAATTTTGCACTATACTAACGTCGTGAAAGCAGAGCGCAATCTGGGTAGCTGGACAGGCGAACCGGTCAGCTTTGTTCTGAATAATCAGGATATCAACGTCTACGGCGCCGATAAATACGCGATTGTCGTGCAACAACCCGGCGCAGGGGCGATTATTGGCGCAAAGCTGCTTGAAATATAGTCACCTTACACGCCCCGAAATAAAATCAAGCTGGCATTCAGGCAAATAGGCGCTAAAGATTTCCCCTTGGTTTGAGGGAGAGTTGGCGTGAGTGAGCAAGCAGCAGATTTGGGTTGGCGCGGAATGCTTCCGGCGGGTGTCCGGCCCTATAGTGAAGCTGCGCCGCTAGCCGCCCTGTTTCTAGGGATTTCCTCTGCATTGCCGCTGACCATGATTGCCGCGACTTTGACCACCAGACTAGCCCAGGCGGGCATCGAGAAGTCGACCGTTACCGCCTTTGCTCTGACATTTCTTGCGTATAATTTTAAATGGCTCTGGGCTCCGATTATTGATGTGGTGAAACTGCCTATTATCGGACGTGTTGGTCAACGCCTTTCCTGGTTGATCGTGACCGCAGCATTGGCGATGGTGGCGATCATCTACTTGGGCTCGCTTGACCCCGCCAAAGGCATTGGTGCTGTCGCAGTTGCGGCAATCATGGTCGGTGTCGCAGGGGCGACGTTTGATGTCGTGATCGACGCTTACCGCATTGAACTGCTGGAGCCGGAACAACTGGGTGTCGGTTCTGGCATGTCGCAATATGGCTGGCGCATTGGTGCTGCCACCGCTGGTGCTGTCGCTTTGGTCGTCGCGGCGCGGACCAACTGGTCGATTGCTTATTATGTTTGCTCGTTATTCGCGCTGTTTGCCGTAATCGTCGGTCTGATCATGCGCGAGCCCAGCCGTCGTCAGGAACCGATGGCGCTTAAAGGCCCGATCGAGGCGGCCATTGCCTATGTCAGCCCACTGATGGAATTTTTCAAACGGTCAGGCGCATGGATCGTATTGCTCTTTGTACTGGTACATAAAATTGGCGACACGCTGGCGAACCTGACCTTCCGGCTGCTTTTCGAAGACCTTGGATTTACGAATGACGAGATTGCATTTTACGATGTCAGTCTCGGGTTCTTCGCATTCCTTATCGGTATTTTTATTGGCGGTATCGTCTATTCAAGGCTTGGGATGAAAAAGGCGGTGATGCTGAGCCTTGTGCTTATGGCCATAAGTAATTTGTCATTTGCCGGACTTGCAGCGGCTGGTCACAGCAACTGGGGTATGGCAGCGGCAATCGGCTTTGAAAATTTTGCCAGCGGCGTTGGCGGAGTAGCGGTGGTGGCCTATCTATCTGCGTTGTGTAACCTGCAATTTACCGGAACGCAGTTTGCGCTCCTATCGGCGGCGGCAAGCATATTGGGGCGTTTCTTGACGGGCACGACGGCGGGCTCGCTGATCGAGGGTATGGGCTATGTGAATTTCTATCTGCTTACGACCGTTGCGGCGCTCCCTGGTGTCGTCATGTTCTGGTTGATGATCCGGTCCGGACTGGTTGATAAATCATTGGGCACGGCAGGCAGTGTCCATTCTGACGAGAAGGCAGACGAAGCGGGAGCGCCCTCCTAATCCGGCACCTGCTCATTGGCGCGTAATACTTCGCCTGCGAGATAAAGCGATCCTGCAATTAAAACTGTCGCATTTTTGCTAATCTTCAATGCCTTGAGTGCAGACGCGACTTCGGGTTGTTCAGATAGATTTTCGCCATGATTAGCGAAAGCCCCGGCATCATGGGATTCATGATTGGCTACAGGTACGACTGTAACACTGGACAATTTTTCCTTGAGAGGCTCGACAATGGCAGAGGGGTCCTTATTTGCCAGCATACCGATAATTAAATCAATCGACCCCGCTTCATAATCTGCGAAATGCTTGGCCAAGGCCAGTCCGGCGCTGACATTATGGCCCCCATCGACCCAAACTTCCGCATCACCCGGGAGTAAATGGGTCAGCGGTCCGGCGATCAGCAAATGCATCCGGCCCGGCCATTGTGCCCAGCCCATGGCTGCCTTCAACGCGCCGGTAGATATTTGAACCTTATCCTGATGGCGGAGCATCGCAACAGCGAGAGCCGCATTATCCGCCTGATGTGCGCCGACCAGCGCGGGCAGGGGAACGTTGAGTTTGCCATCCCGATCTTTGTAATGCAGCTGGCCTTCATAAATGGCAGCATCCCAATCGTCACCGCGCGAGTGAAATTGGGCACCGACCTTCGCGCAATGATCTGCAATCACTCGGGCCATATCTTCACGATATTTCTGGGTGAGTAAAGGAACGCCGCGCTTTGCAATGCCCGCCTTTTCCCAAGCAATGCGCACATCCGGATTGGCTGGCGTGCCTTCTTCCGGCGACAGCAGAAAGCCTTCATGGTCGATACCCAGCGCCGCGATGCCGGTGGCGACAGGATTAGATACAACATTGGTTGCATCTAGCCGCCCGCCAAGGCCGACTTCCAGCACGCAGGCATCGGCGGGCGTTTCAGCAAAGGCCAGCATCGCCGCAGCTGTTGTGGCTTCAAAGAAGCTGGGGTTGATATCTTCGCTGATATCGAGAACGCGGGCGAGCAGTTCGACAAGATATTCATCCTCAATCAGCTTGCCTGCGATCCTTATGCGCTCGTTAAACCGAACCAGATGCGGACTGGTGTAGACATGGCATTTCAAGCCTTCCGCCTCGATCGCAGCGCGCAGAAAAGCGCAGGTGGAGCCTTTGCCATTGGTCCCGGCGACGTGAAAAACCGGCGGCAGTTTTTCGTGGGGATTGTCGAGACGGCCTAGCACTTCGCTGATCCGCTCCAGCCCCAGCACATCGCGGCCGGGCGAGAGCATGGTGAGCCGGTCTAGCTGCTTTTGTACCGCCGGATGATCGGATTTAGCCCCGTCTGCCATGTTTGGTGCGCCTGTTTAGGCCGCGTCTTTCCAGGCCATGAGATAGCCCATCGTCCGCGCCAGTTCCGCGCGCAGTTCTTTGCGGTGGACGATCATGTCGAGCATGCCGTGGTCCCGATAATATTCCGATGTCTGGAAATCATCGGGGAGTTTTTCGCGGATCGTATTTTCGATCACCCGCCGGCCAGTGAATGCCAGTGTCGCATCCGGTTCGGCAATCTGGATATCGCCGAGCATGGCATAGGCGGCCATAACGCCACCGGACGTCGGGTCGGTCAATACAACGATATAGGGAATACCAGCTTCGCGCATCATCGAGATGGCGACGGTTGTCTTCGGCATCTGCATGAGCGACAAAGTGCCCTCCTGCATCCGCGCGCCGCCCGAAGCGGTAAAGCAGATGAACGGGCATTGATCGGCGATTGCGCGCTTGGCGCCAGCGACAAAGGCTTCGCCAACCGCCAGCCCCATAGAGCCGCCCATGAAGGCAAAATCCTGAACCCCGACCACACATGGGATGTTCTCAATCGTGCCTTTGACGTTGATAAACGCATCCTGCTCGCCAGTCTGGGTTCTGGCCGCTTTCAGCCGGTCAGCATATTTCTTCTGGTCTTTAAACTTGAGCGGGTCTTCCTGCACCTTGGCCCAGGGAATGAGCTTCCAGCTATTCTCGTCCATGATCTGTTTGAAACGCAGCATTGGCCCAATCCGCCCGTGATGCTCGCATTTCGGACAGATATGCATATTATCCTCAAATTCCTTGAGAAACACCATCGCTTCGCATTTTTTGCACTTGTGCCAGAGATTATCAGCCGTTTCCTTCTTGGTGATGGATGCGATTTTGTTGCGAACATTGCTTAGCCAGGACATTTTCTGTTCCTCAAAATTCAGAATATTTCAGCGCGCCGACCTGATAGCATCGGAAAGCGTTTTGACATAGTCCCGAACATAAGGCGCGGCATCTTTGCCATATTGACCCACAATTTCGACTATGGCGGAACCCACCACGACACCATCCGCAACTTTTGCGATTTCGGCAGCTTGTTCCGGTGTGCGGACGCCGAAGCCAACCGCGACCGGCAGGTCCGTTCGGGCTTTCAGGCGCGCAACTGCCTCTTCGATGCTGGCCTGCGCGGCCTGTTGCAGGCCGGTGATGCCGGCGACCGAGACATAATAGAGGAAGCCGGAGGCGTTGTTCAGGATGGTGGGCAGGCGGGCGGCATCGGTGGTCGGCGTGGCGAGGCGGATCACAGCAACATTTTTGCCGCGCAGGGCATCGCCGAGGCTCTCGTCCTCCTCGACCGGGATATCGACGCAGATCACGCCGTCGACGCCGGCTTCAACACAGGCATCGGCGAACCATTCCGAGCCGCGGATGGTCATCGGATTGGCATAGCCCATCAGGATCACCGGCGTGTCGGGGTGGCGCTGGCGGAATTCGGCGGCGATCCGGAAGATGTCGGCGGTCTTTGTGCCCGCCGCAAGGCTGCGGATATCCGCTTCCTGGATCGACGGGCCATCGGCCATCGGATCGGTGAACGGCATGCCAAGCTCGATGATGTCGGCTCCGCCTTCGACGAGGGCGTCGAGGATAGCGCCGGTGTCTGCAGGGGTTGGGTCGCCGCCGGTGACGAAGGTGATGAGCGCTGCGCGGTGGCCGGGAAAGGATTGGGAGAGACGGGTCATAGTTTAGAAACGTACTTTCGCCTTGACTGAACAACTCTGACGATACCGCTAGACACGACCAGAAAGAGAAACAAGAAATTTAGGACATGGATGGTGATTGCGCTGGTTGGACATTTGTGAAGTTCAAACAGAGAATATTTTCCGGGATAGGGAAGTTGATCACAAAGGCTGTCAAACTGAGGAAGAATCGGAATTATGAATGTTGCAGTCACCCCCAAAACTATACTGAAGGCAGCGATCAAAAGATAATTTGCGAGTTTGATCACATATACGGGACCCCTACTAAATAGACCTGAAAATGACCAATAAACAGCCAAGACAATTATGCATATCTTGGCCTGAGATATCGCGAGTTCCTTGAAAAATTCTCCCAACCAGTTTTCTTCAGAAGCTGGGTGAAGTCCGGCGAGCAATTCTGATGTGAAGTATATGACGGCGAAGGGTGAAATTATAATCGCCAACGATATCGCGAAACCGCGCATTCCAGCTGTCAAACTTTCACGATTCAAATCTCCGTTCCCAAAGCCTCGGCGACGGTAAAGATATCCTTGTCGCCGCGACCGCACAGGTTCGCCAGGATGATTTGGTCGCGGTCCATCTTTACCGCTTCGCGGGTGACCGCGGCGATCGCGTGGGCCGGTTCCAGCGCCGGGATGATGCCTTCGGTGCGGCAGAGCAGCTGGAAGGCGTCGAGCGCTTCGGTGTCGGTTGCGCTGTCATAATCGACGCGGCCGGATTCTTTGAGCCAGCTATGCTCGGGGCCGATGCCGGGATAGTCGAGGCCAGCGCTGATCGAATGGGCTTCGTCAATCTGGCCGTCTTCATCCTGCAGCAGGTAGGTTTTATTTCCGTGCAATATGCCGGGAGAACCACCAGCCAGGCTCGCCGCATGCTGTTTTTTGAGCCCATGACCCGCCGCTTCCACGCCCAGCATCTTAACATCTGGATCATCGAGAAACGGATGGAAAAGCCCAATCGCATTGGACCCGCCACCAATGGCCGCGACCAGCAGGTCTGGTAGGCGTCCAACTCGATCCAACATTTGTGCGCGGGCTTCCTTGCCGATAACGGATTGAAAATCCCTGACTAATTCCGGATAGGGGTGAGGGCCAGCCGCCGTGCCGATGATGTAAAATGTATCATGCACATTGGCGACCCAGTCTCGCAACGCCTCGTTCATGGCGTCCTTGAGCGTGGCGGAACCACTGGTTACCGGTACAACCTTCGCGCCGAGCAAACGCATCCGGAAAATATTCGGTTTTTGCCGCTCGATGTCGGTTGCGCCCATGAAAATGGTGCACGGAAAACCAAAGCGGGCGCAGACCGTTGCCGTCGCCACGCCATGCTGCCCCGCGCCGGTTTCCGCGATAATCCGGGTCTTGCCCATCCGCCTGGCAAGCAGGATTTGGCCGATGCAATTGTTGATCTTGTGCGCGCCGGTATGGTTGAGCTCATCACGCTTGAACCAGATTTGGGCGCCTTTGCTCTGCGCGGCACCTTTGCGAACTTCCGCGGTCAGGCTTTCGGCATAATAGAGCGGCGACGGGCGACCGACATAGTTGGCGAGCAGATCATCAAACTCCTCGGCAAACGCCGGATCAGCTTGCGCGGCGCGATACTGCTTCTCCAGATCAAGGATCAGCGGCATCAGCGTTTCAGCGACATAACGCCCGCCAAATTCGCCAAAATGACCTCGATCATCAGGCATATTGCGGAAGCTGTTTGGAGTTGTTTCCGGTTTATTCATTCGCTCTCGATATCCGTTTGCCCTGAGCCTGTCGAAGGGTGATCGCCACGCCCGTTCCTACTTCGACAAGCTCAGTACGAACGGGGTCTAACGCGAGGCATCAAACTCCCGAACCGCTTGGCAAAAGGCGGCGATCTTGTCCACATCTTTGACGCCCGGCGCGGATTCAACGCCGGAGGAGACATCGACCAATGGCGTGTTGGTTGTTTTGAGCGCTTCGGTGACGTTCTCAGTATCCAGCCCGCCAGCTAGCCCCCACGGGATTGGGTGGTCGTGACCCGCTAGTAAGGACCAGTCAAAAGCGACGCCGTTTCCGCCCGGCAATGCCTTGGCCGGGGTATCGAACAATATCCGGTCAATCGCGCCAACATACCGGCTGCTGCTTTCAAGCGAAGCCTGATCGCGCAGGCCGAAGGCTTTCCATACCTCCAAACCGGTCTGCTTGCGCACAATTTTGACCCATTCTGGTGTTTCGCTGCCATGAAACTGGATTACGTCCGGTCGAACGGTGGCGATGGCCTGACTGGTCAGTTTCGGATCGGCGTTGACCAGCAACTGCACAACCTTGACCTCGGCAGGCACACGGCGGCGCAGTTTTGCTGCATCTTCCAGCGATATGTGGCGAGGGCTTTTCTCGAAATGAACGAGACCGATATGAGTCGCCCCTGCCGCAATGGCCGCGTCGACAGTCTCTTCAGTTGAAAGGCCGCAGATTTTAATCAAACTTCTTTGTTGCTGGTTCAAAATTATTCCGTACATTTAGTTTAGTTTGTTAGCGGCGTAATCAGCTTGGGGGTCAGAGCGCAATATATAAATTCTGTATTTCGGGCATTCTCCTATTTTTCTTGGTTTCTTGCGGCGCTGTGACCGAAGGTGCGGAGATGGCGGAAACCGCGGTTGAGCGGCTTCATATGGATTACAATGCGGAACGATTTGACAAAATTTATGACGCTGCCACCAAAGAATATAAGGCGGCTACGACACGAGAAATGAATAATCGATTGTTCAAAACAATTCGCAAGCGGCTTGGAAAGGTAGTGGATGCGAAACGAACTGGCTGGAATGTAAATGCAACCACCAATGGAACCTTCGTTTCACTTGTTTACGAGACGGAATTTGAAAAAGGGAAGGGTCAGGAATCTTATCAAATGAAGGTTTATGACGGTTCGGCCAAAATGAACGGATTTAATGTTAACTCACCGGAACTGATGGTTGAACTGGAAGAGTAGTTAAAGCGTCCCCTCTATTGCGCGCGCAGCAGCGTTCGGATCGTCAGCGCCGGTAATCGGCCTTCCAATCACCAGCACACTAGCGCCATTGTCCCGCGCCTGCCGCGGGGTCACAGTGCGTTTTTGGTCGCCCATTTTACCGCCTTTGGGTCGCAGGCCCGGGACAACAAAAAACCCGTCTTTCCAGGCTTTATGCGCAGTTGCGACTTCGTTGCCGGAGCAAACAATACCATCCAGTCCGGCTTCCTGCGCCAATCCGGCCAGCCGCTCGACCTGATCATGCGGCGAGCCAGCATAGCCGATTTTTCCCATGTCGCGCTCGTCGAGTGATGTCAGTAATGTCACGCCAACAACTTTGGTGTGCCCATTGGCTGCCGCCTTCGCGTCCTCCATCATCGCCCGTCCGCCGGACGCATGAATGGTAACAATGGCAGGTTCCAGCACATTGATCGCCTGCATCGCCTTGGCAACAGTGTTAGGAATGTCGTGCAGCTTGAGATCCAGGAAAATAGGCAGGCCGATTTTCTGAATTTCATGGACACCATGATGGCCGTGCGCGCAAAAAAACTCGAGGCCGAGTTTCAGGCCACCGACGTGACCTTTGACCGATTTTGCGATTTCAATCGCGCGGTCCAGATTTGGCGTGTCGAGCGCAACAAAGACCGGATTGCCCATTATGTGCCGGCCTTATCGGTGTTCTCCGGAGAGACGGCTGGTTTGGCGGGTGATGTTGAAATTTGCTCCTTGCTCAGATCAAGCGGGGCAGGCGCTGGCGGTGGGGCAGTATAATTCGGACGGGCTGCGTCTTCCAGCGTCTTGATCCGGCGTTTCAGTCGCCAACTGGATGTGCGCCACAATAGCCATGTCGGAACAAAGCCGGCCAGAAAGGCTCCCAGAGCAAAAGTGGATACCCGCGCTTCAATTATCGCCGCGCCAACATCGAGCGAAGATCGAGTCTCGTTACTCCACCAGAAAATGAAACAGCCTACCAGCAGCAGGACCCACAAAAGTATTTTGATAAATTGCATGCAGTGCCTTTTTGTAATTCAATAGTGTCAGTCTATGCCGAAATTACAAGAATGACCAGAGGCAGACGTTATTCTCCAAAAACCCGCGCGAAAATGGTTTCAACATGCTTGAAATGATAATCAAGGTTGAAACGGTCTTCGAGTTCTTCGTGTGACAGCTTGGCCGTCACATCAGGGTCGGCTTTCAGGAGATCAAGCAGGGCAATCTCACCGTCTGATTCCCAGACTTTCATGGCGTTGCGCTGGACGATGCGGTAGCTATCCTCGCGGCTGATACCTGCCTGCGTCAGCGCAAGAAGGACACGTTGGGAGTGAACAAGCCCGCCCATACGGTCGAGATTTTTCTGCATCCGTTCAGGATAGATTAGCAGCTTTTCAATAACGCCGGTGAGGCGCGCTAGTGCGAAGTCCAGCGTGATTGTGGCATCTGGCCCAATCATCCGCTCGACCGAACTATGCGATATATCGCGCTCATGCCACAGCGCGACATTCTCCATAGCGGGCATTGCATAGGAGCGGACCATACGGGCGAGGCCGGTAAGGTTTTCCGTCAGAATAGGGTTGCGTTTATGCGGCATCGCACTGGAGCCTTTTTGCCCCGGTGAAAAATATTCTTCTGCCTCCAGAACTTCGGTGCGTTGCAAATGGCGCACTTCAACGGCTAGCCGCTCAACTGATGAGGCAATCACGCCGAGCGTCGCAAAATATTGTGCATGGCGATCACGCGGGATGACCTGTGTCGAAACCGGTTCAACTTCCAGGCCCAGTTTCGCCGCGACATGCTCTTCGACCTTGGGATCGATATTGGCGAATGTCCCGACCGCGCCGGAGATCGCACAGGTGGCAATTTCCTTGCGGGCCAGCACCAGGCGTTCGCGATTGCGTTCAAACTCGGCATAGGCTTGTGCGAGTTTTAGGCCGAAGGTCACCGGCTCGCCATGAATGCCGTGGCTGCGACCAATGGTCGGCGTAAATTTATGTTCGTAGGCGCGTTCTTTTATAGCCGCTAACAGCGCGTCAATGTCGGCCAGCAATATATCAGATGCGCGCGCGAGCTGAACCGCAAGGCAAGTATCGAGTACATCACTGGAAGTCATGCCCTGATGCATAAACCGCGCTTCCTCGCCGACATTTTCTGCAACATTGGTAAGAAACGCGATCACATCATGTTTTACTTCGCGTTCAATTTCATCAATTCGGTCCACGTCAAACGCGCCTTTTTCCCAAATCGCTTTCGCAGCTTCTTTCGGCACCACGCCTATTTCGGCCAGCGCGTCCGTCGCATGGGCTTCAATTTCGAACCAGATTTGAAATTTGGATTCAGGTTCCCAAAGGGCAACCATTTCAGGGCGGGAATAGCGCGGGATCATTTTTTAGTTCCTTGAAATTCGAAAAGCTGGTTTATTCACGGGCAAATAACCTTCGTGATTTGCGGACGCGCTAGCAGCATGATCATGAGTCGGCAATGCGCGGGGTGCAACTTGGCCATCATCAGGAGAATTTCATGCGATTGGCAGTATTAACGGGCGGCGGCGATGTGCCGGGG
Organism: Parasphingorhabdus halotolerans; assembly: GCF_012516475.1. NCBI lineage: Bacteria > Pseudomonadati > Pseudomonadota > Alphaproteobacteria > Sphingomonadales > Sphingorhabdaceae > Parasphingorhabdus > Parasphingorhabdus halotolerans. The sequence continues at coordinate 86,175 of NZ_CP051217.1, forward strand.
CTTAATCCATGTATTCGCTCCATTGCGATGTCCGCCTATCAGCGCGGCTGGGATGTCATTGGCCTGATGCGCGGCTGGGAAGGGGTGCTTGAGGTTGATCCAAGCGATCCATGGTCGCTGGAAAATGCAGCGATGGTCCTGGACAAAGATCGCGTGCGCGGGATTGACCGACAGGGCGGGACGATATTGCACAGCTCTCGCTGCGACCCCCGCACAACCTCAGAAGGCGATCAAACACAAAAAGTACTGGATACGTTAGATGCGTTGAAAGTAGACGCGCTGATTACCATGGGCGGAGATGGCACGTTGCGTTTTTCTGCCCATCTGGCGAGTCTTGGTCGCAATGTTATTTCTATCCCCAAGACGATGGATAATGATGTCTTTGGAACCGATTATTGCATCGGTTTTTCGACTGCTATCACTCGTTCGGTGGAAGCGATAAATTCTTTGCGGACGACCGCTGCCAGTCATGAACGTATTGCCGTGATTGAGCTTTTCGGTCGGCGATCGGGTGAAACCGCTTTGCTCTCAGGCTTCCTCTCGCAAGCGGACCGCACCGTGATTGCAGAAGTGCCAGCCGATATTGATGTGCTGCTGCCGCTACTTCTCAAAGACAAGCAGGACAATCCGGAAAGCTATGCGCTGTGCATCGTATCGGAAGGAGCAAAGCTCTCGGGGACTGCCGGATTTGAAGATGAAATAAATAAATCAAATACAAATCGCGAAGGGCTGAATATTGGCACGCAGCTGGCGCGCGAGATTGAGGCGCGCTCGCCGGAAAAAACAATTGTGCAAGAACTCGCCTATTTGATGCGCGCTGGTGAACCGGACGCAATGGACCGGATGGTTGGCTTTGCCTTTGGAGCGCTGGCTGTCCAGCTGATTGAGGAAGGGCGGTCCTCGAACATGGTTTGCCTAACCGATGGCAATTACGGCGTCGTGCCGATTGATACATTGCTGCAAGATACCAAAGGCGTAAATGTTTCAGGCCTCTATGACGCCAATCAATATCGCGCGAATTTACTGCAAGTCGAAGGCATGCCAATGTTTCTTTATTGAACGGGAGTGTAACTTATCTGCTAGCCTCGCGAATGGTTCCGAAAAGGAGGCCTTGACGATGACGACCAACGCAGCGGCGGTGCAACCAACATTACAGGAAGAGAGGCTCTCGCCATTTTTCCGTATCACGATGCGGGTTTGGGTGAAGACTTATCGCTCGATCATATCCCTGATCAATCCATTTTTCGATCTGCTCGTACGCTTGCTCGTTACCCAGGCAATTTTCCGGTCTGGTATCGTAAAATTATCTGATTGGGATACGGCACTGAATTTGGCGCGGCTTGAATATCCGGTCAGCTGGATGGCTCCCGGGACTGCCGCAGTGATTGGGGTACTCATTGAAGTGATCGCACCGATATTGCTGCTTTTTGGACTCTTCACGCGCGGTGCCGCGCTGGCCATTTTGTCGCTGCTAGCGATCAGCCAGATCGAATATCTTGCGGTTGATCTTAATCTTTGGTTGATCGCCATCCTTGGCTGGTACGTGCTGCGCGGGGCAGGCGCGTTTTCCTTTGATCGTGCCTTGGCGGCGGGATTGGGCGGCAGTGCTTTGCCCTTTGCCCGGTCAGTCACGTTATTTTGCCAGTTTTTGACAGAGAAGCTGGCTCCCTTGTGGTTTCTCGCTATCCGCCTGTGGCTGGCTGCTACCCTACTCATTGCTGTCGCTATGATCAGTGCAGGCGGGTCGGAAGTGTTCCTCCCGATCAAAAGCTTTGCTGGCATTCATCCGGGACTTGCTGTGATTTTGGCTGTGCTTTTGATCGCCGGATTTCTCGTTCCGGTTTCCAGCATATTGCTGATCGTTGCGCTCAGTACATTGGCAGTCATGGGGTTGCACCCCGATTTGACATTATATCCGATGCTGCTTTTTGGTTTTCTGTTCATCTTCGGCGGAGGCTTTATGGCCATTGATAGCGTTATATCGCGTTGGCTGGAAACCAATATATTATTTGACCGCAAATATGATGATGTTCCTGATCATTGGCCACATATTGTGGTTGTCGGCGCAGGTTTTGGTGGTCTGGCTTGCGTCAATAAGCTCAAAAACCTGCCAGTGCGGATCACCCTGATTGACCGGCATAATTATCACCTTTTTCAACCGTTGTTGTATCAAATCGCGACCGCCGCATTATCGCCAGCCGATGTTGCGACTCCAATCCGGGGGTTGTTTCGCAGCGACGGCAATGTCCGCGTTGTTCTGGGACAAGTGAGCGGCGTTGACAGCAACGCAAAAACGCTGACCTATGGACAAAACCAAGTAGAATATGACTATCTCGTTCTGGCGACTGGTGCATCGCACAGTTATTTTGGCAAAGACGAATGGGCACCGTTTGCTCCTGGACTGAAGACCATCGAAGACGGTGTTTCTGTCCGCGCGCATGTGTTGGGGGCTTTTGAAAGAGCGGAGTCGACGAACGACACCGAGCGGGTAAAGCGGCTTTTGACCTTTGTAATTGTCGGTGCCGGGCCGACCGGAGTAGAATTGGCTGGCGCAATAGCGGAACTGGCGCACCAAGGCTTGAAGGATGAATTCAGTCGGATCAATCCGGCTGAGGCAGAGATAATATTGGTGCAATCGGGGGATCGCATTTTACCCGCGTTCCCGGAAGAATTGTCAGCTCATGCGGCAAAATCGCTGGAAAATCTGGGTGTCGATATTCGGCTGAATTCGCGCGTTACCAACATAACCAGCGATCATGTAAACATCGGCGATGATCAGGAAATCGCGACAGAAACTGTGCTGTGGGCGGCTGGTGTCGTCGCCTCTCCCGCCGGAAAATGGCTCGATGCCGAAACCGACCGGGCTGGGCGGGTTGCTGTGGACGAACATTTGCGCGTCAAAGGCTATCAGAATGTTTTTGCGATTGGCGATACAGCGGGCAGTAATGGCTGGAACGGCGATCCGGTACCGGGCCTCGCTCCCGCGGCAAAACAAGCCGGTGCTTATGTCGCTAGTTATATCGAGGCACAGTTGGTTACAGGCCCGCAGTTGAAGCCATTTGCCTATAGGCACCAAGGCAGCCTCGCCACCATCGGGCGCAAAAGTGCAGTGGCTGATTTCGGTTTCATGAAATTGCATGGTGCAATAGCCTGGTGGTTATGGGGTGCGGTGCACGTCGGTTTTCTCTCCGGCACACGCAACCGGATTTCAGTGCTGGTCAACTGGATATGGTCGTATTTTACGCTGCAACTTGGCATAAGGTTGATCACTGGCAGGGACAGCGGAGCCTGATCAGCGGACTACATCAGACCCTTTGATCGAAAACTCGTATGCCCATCTTTGCCAATGATGATATGATCATGCACTGCGATGCCCAGTTTGCGCCCGGCATCGCAAATATCTTTGGTGACTGCGATATCCTGTCGGCTGGGTGAGCTATCACCGCTGGGGTGGTTATGGACCAATATGATCGCAGCGGAACCCAGCTCCAAAGCGCGTCGGATAACCTCGCGGGTGTAGATGGCGGCTTGATCAATCGACCCTTCGCTGACAAGCTCATCCCGGATCAGCTGGTTTTTGGTGTTCAAGTGCAACACCCGCACCCGTTCGTGGACAAGATGAGCCATATCGGCGCGCAGATAATCGAGCAGCGCTTGCCAGCTTGTCAAAATCGGCTGATCGCGGACAGGCTCGGAAAGCAATCTGAGCGCTGCAACCTGGACGATTTTTATTGCGGCTGCGCTGGTTTCACCCATGCCTTTAACATTCTTGAGGGTTTCGCCATCAGCGGTCAGCAGGCCCGGCAACCCGCCGAATTCCTCGACTAATTGTTTTGCAAGTGGCTTGGTGTCGCGGCGTGGAATGGCAAGCGCGAGAAGATATTCGATCAGTTCATGGTCCAGCAGGGCATCACCCCGGCCATTCAGCAATCGCTGCCGCAGGCGAGCACGATGGCCTTTGCCATGATGTTCTGTCGCTCCATTGAGGCCCCCGGGTTCCGCCATAAGCTTGGCTTAGCGTGGCTGGACCTTCGGACCAAAGTCAAGAAAGCAATATGTCCGAAAATGTCCAATCCGAACGCATAGCGGTAAAAACCTCGCCAATCGCGTAGTTGTACATTGCAACTTAAGGCAGACTTCTGCATTTCAACCCGGATGACCGAGGAAACAGCATTTGAACCGATAGGCAGCCGTTTCCGGCTCAGGTTCTTCCTGTACGTACTCATGTTTCTGTTGCTCGTCGGCTTTATCGTGCTCTGGTTCGGTCGTACGAGCATCGCGGATAGCTTTCTGCGCGACGAACTGGACAAGCTGGATGTTGAGGCCAGCTATGAAATTTCCGACATCGGTTTTAACAAACAGGTCATTCGCAATCTAGTAATCGGCGATCCTTCACGCCCCGATCTCACGGCGGAACTGGTCGAGGTCGGCAATTCGCTAACCCTGCAGGGAGCGGGCATAAATTGGGTGCGGGCGAGCGGCGTGAAGCTTTTCGGTCGGCTGGCCGATGGCAAGCTTTCCTTTGGCGAACTGGATAAGTTTACCGATCCGGAAGATGATAGCCCGCTTGCTTTGCCCGACATCTGGCTTGGCCTGAGCAATGCAAAGCTGAAGATAGATAGCGAATATGGCGCTATTGGAGTGTCGCTGAACGGTGAAGGCAATTTGCAGAACGGCTTTTCCGGTGAAATGGCTGCGATCAGCAAACAACTGGCGTTCGGCGGGTGCAGTCTCGCTGATCCCACCTATTTCGGCAAAGTCGCGATCAAGGGTAAGAAGCCCAAATTGCAGGGACCGCTGAGGTTGCCGCAGGTCCAATGCGCCGAGATGGATTTGTCTGCAGAAGATATGGCCGCGCGAATATCAGTGGAACTGGGATCGGATTTCGCCAGCTGGAACGGCAATGCCGGCTTGATCGGCGGGCCGGTTAAATATGTCGGTTATTCCACTCAGGAGCTGAAAACCACAGCGCGGTTCAAAGGCGATATGGCGCAAAGCAGCGGCGATATTGATTTGACTGCCAGCGGACTCCGTTCGCCCTATGGCGGCGCGGATATCGGGCGTTTTAGTGGACCGTTCAAGCTTGGTTATGGCGACGCGCAAATGACTGTCAGTTTCGAGGGATCGCCTAGCTTGCGCGCCGCGCGGCTAAATAGCGCGATGCTCGGGCAAGCCAGTTCAATTGCAGCATCAGCTGCTGGCTCGCCGGTCGGACCCGTTGCAGCCAAGCTTTCCGGAGCGGTGCAAGGGGCAGGGAAAGCCTTAGATATGTCTAGCGATATGCGGTTTGAAACCGGAGCCAAGGGGACAACACTTGCGCTCGACACCTTGGGTCTGCGTTCTCGTTCCGGGGCGGTTATGTCGCTCAGCAATCCGATGCTGCTCTCGTTCACACAAAAAAATATTCGCATGCTGGCTGATGGCAATATTCGCTTGCAGGGTGGAGGTTTTCCAACTGCGCTGCTCGTTCTCAACGATGGCAGCCTGTCTCGCGGCTTCTCCGGCCGTCTGGAAATGGCCAACTACGAAGCCGGTGCTTCCAGCTTGCGTATCCCGGCACTCAGCTTCTCTCCGGCGCGCCGTGGTGGAACCAATATCGATGGACGCTTCATGCTTTCGGGGCCGATTGCCGATGGGCAGATTACTGGCCTGCAAATGCCGATCAGCGGCAGTTTGGCTAGCAGCGGCAGATTTACGCTGTTTCGCCAATGCGTGGACCTGCAATTTGCCAGTCTTCGCGTGGCTTCGCTCACCGCTGGCCCAACGAAAACACGGCTTTGTCCGCAAGGTTTGGGCGGGATAGTGTCGAGCAGAGGCGGCGGCGTTAATATCGCGGCCGATGCGCCATCAATACGGCTCAATGGGGCTGTGGGTGGAACGCCGCTCTCGGTTTCCAGCGGCGCGCTTGGGTTCTCTCTCGCCAAGGGAATGATGGCGCGCAATGTTGCGGTGCGGCTCGGCGCGGTGGGCAGCCAGTCCGAATTTGATATCGCGCTGCTCGGCGCTGTTTTTGGGCGCAACATCACCGGAACGATTGCCGGTGCCAAAGGTAAGATCGCCAATGTGCCGTTACTGATGGAAGACATAGAAGCCCGGTGGCGTTATGCTGGCGGCGAGTTTCTGGCTGACGCGCAATTGAGAGTGCGCGATGAAAAGCAGGTTGAGCGGTTCCGGCCGGTGATCAGCAAAGATGTATTGTTGAAATTTGCCAACAGCGAGATTGTTGCAACCGGAACGCTTCAGGAGCCAACCACAGAGCGAGCCGTGGCGACCGTCGACATGGTCCACCGATTGGAAAACAACACGGGACAGGCTTTGTTAAACGTCAGCAGGTTGACTTTTGACAAGGATTTTCAGCCGGAACTATTGACCCCGCTCACACTCGGCGTGATCGCCAATGTCGATGGGTCGGTGACCGGTACGGGTCAAATCAACTGGGACAACAGTGAAGATGGCGTAAAAAGTACCGGCGTATTCCGTACGAACTCAATCAATCTCGCAGCGGCTTTCGGCCCTGTCACGGGATTATCCGGTGACATCAAATTCACTGATCTGTTGGGATTGGAAACTGGCCCGGGTCAGAAAGTCCTCATGGCGGAAGTGAACCCCGGCGTAGCGGTGTTCAATGGCTTTTTGAACTATCGCCTGTTGCCGGATTATAAAATGCAGATCGAGGGTGGCGAATGGCCGTTTGCCGGCGGTATGCTTTATCTGGAGCCAACGGTCATGGATATGGGCGAAGACAGGGAGAGACGGTTGGAGTTTACGGTCAAAGGCGTCGATGCGGCGCAGTTCCTGTCGCAGTTTGATTTTGAAAACCTTGCTGCGACGGGAGTCTTCGATGGCAAGCTGCCGATGGTTTTTGATCAGGACGGAGGCCGTGTTGTCGGGGGTATCTGGTGGCAAGAGAGGGCGGTGGTTCACTGGCTTATGTCGGAGAGCTTACCTACGAAGACATGGGTACCTTCGCGAACTTTGCTTTTAACGCTCTGAAATCTCTAAAATACCGTAATCTCACAATCGGCATGGATGGTGATATTGCGGGTGAAATCATCACTGAAGTCAAATTTTCAGGGCTGCAACAGGGCGATGATGCGTCCAAAAATTTCATCACCCGGCAGCTCGCGCGTATTCCGCTCGAATTTAACGTGCGTATTCAGGCACCCTTCATGCAGCTAATGAGCAGCGCAAAATCTTACTACGAGCCGGAAATACTGGTGGGACAGAATTTACCGGCGCTGCTGCGAGCTCAGGAAGCGCGGGCGAAAGAAGCAGTCAAGGAACTGAAAGATAATAATGAATAAGCTGTTCAGACGGGGGAAAGCGATAATGCGGCATAAGATAATCCAATTGACGGATCGGATGAACAATGCGATTCGTCGCAATATGAGGAGTTTAGCTGCTACTGGCCTGATATGGGGTGTGATGACGGCACTGACGGCTTGCGTACAAGTTTCTGCGCCAGACAAACCCATCGTGATCAACCTCAATATCAATATAAAGCAGGAAGTCGTGTATCGCCTTGATGGCGATGCAAAGGATTTAATCAAAGAGGAAGCGGATATTTTCTAATGTATGAGTTTATAAAGAAAAACACAGCTTTAAGCGCAATTGGCGCGCTAGCACTGGCTGCTATAGTTACCGCCCCGGTGCTTGCGCAACGTGATCCGGCTTATGAAGCGGCGCGCTCGTCTGGCGCGATTGGCGAGAAGCCTGATGGCTATCTTGGCTATGTCACTAGCCCGTCGGCATCGGTGAAAGCTCTGGTTGAAGATATTAATATTAAACGCAAGGCGGCCTATACCCGCAAGGCGCAGGAAACCAATTCAACGGTAGAGCAATTTGCTTTCACCTCGGGATGCAACCTGATCATGCGAACTGTGTCCGGCGAAAAATATCAGACACCTAGTGGCACTTGGAATACCCGCGACAGTTCCGCGCCGGTGCGGGATTCTCGCTGCCCTTGATCCCGACCAACAATTTGGGTGACGAATGTGAGTTTATGTAAAGGCGCGTTGGCTTGGCTAACGCGCCTTTTTCTTTGATATTTCTGCTTATTTTCCGCAATGCAGCATCGCTGTTGACTTGCGCGCTTTGCTTTCCTAAACGGACCGCGCCTTGGCGGGTCGGCCTGCTGTGATTTATGGCTCTTTTTCGTGGCTTTCGGGGCGCTGAAAGGGTGAAAATGGCAGCGAGCGAATCTGATCAGGATCCAATTGAAGAAGATGTGCGGGTTTCGTCGCTTGAAGAGCGGCTTGAGAAAGCACAAAACAGAGATCGGATCAGAACCGGGCACGCGAACAAAGGGCCGGATAAAAATTACCGGCTTGGCGCAAGAGTGCTGGGTTTATTGATTGGAGGCGTAGCCGGTGGTTTCATAGTCGGGTTCGGTTTGGACTCATGGCTCGGAACCACACCAATATTTCTATTGCTGTTTTTTTTCGTAGGAATTGGAACAGCATTTTGGAGTATTTACAGAATTTCGAGCCAGCCGGTGGGTGACATCGGCACGGCAATTTCGGACGAAGACGATCAGGGGTTAAGTTAGTGGCTGAAGAAGGCAAAATTGATCCAATGCACCAATTCGAGGTGCAGTCCATTTTTGACGGTTTCACGTTGTTTGGACAACAGATTAATTTCACCAATAGCGCGCTGTGGATGTTTATCGTCCTTGGCCTGATTTATGTGTTCATGCTCGGCGGAATGAAGCGCGAGCTCGTTCCTGGCCGCTGGCAGATGATGGTTGAGGGCCTCACTGGTTTTATCGACAATATGATTGCTTCCAGCATCGGTCCTGAAGGCAAAAAATATAAACCTTGGGTGTTTACAATTTTCATGTTCATCCTGTTTGCGAACTTGCTGGGGATGATGCCATTTGGAATATTGCCGGGTGTTCATCCGTTTACGGTGACAAGCCAATTCACAGTAACTGGCGTATTGGCAGTTATCAGCTTCTCCATCGTTCTCATTGTAGGTCTCTGGAAACACAAACTTAAGTTCTTCAGCCTGTTTGTTCCTCACGGCACGCCAATATATATGCTGCCGTTGATTATTCCGATTGAAATCGTGTCTTTCATGGTGCGACCGTTCAGCCTTGCGTTGCGGTTGTTCGTTGCGATGATTGCCGGCCACATTCTTATCAAAGTGTTCGCAAACTTTGTTATCCAAGGCATTGACGTCGGCGGCAGCGGCATTGCCATTGCGCTTCTCAGTTTCGTTTTCATTGTGTTCGTGAGCACATTGGAACTGTTAGTATGCGCGATTCAAGCCTATGTTTTTGCGCTACTTACATCGCTCTACATCAACGATGCGGTCAATCTTCACTAAACTATCTTTCAACAACGACTTTAAACTACGGAGTTAATTATGGATCTCTCATCTGCACAAGTTATCGGCGCTGGCCTGGCTGCAATCGGCGTTGGCGCTGCTGCAACCGGTGTTGGTAATGTTTTCGGTTCCTTCCTTGAAGGCGCTTTGCGTAACCCATCAGCGGCCGACGGCCAGCAGGGACGTTTGTTCATCGGCTTTGCGGCTGCTGAATTGCTCGGCCTGATCGCGTTTGCTGTCGCCATGATCATTCTTTACGCACCACCAGCAGCTTAATTTTCGCTGATATATTTTGGGGCGCGTTGGCCAATGCTGGCTCGCCCCAAAAACTCGACATTGCGTTTTGGATTTTAAGGTGAATTATGCCTCAAATTAGTCAGCTCATGGAAGTCTATGGCAGTCAGTTTTTCTGGCTGCTTGTGGTGATTGGTATCATCTATTTCGGTATTGCCCGGAATATGTTGCCGAAAATCAGCAAAACTGTGGATGACCGCCAAAACCGCATCACCAATGATCTGGCGGCTGCGCAAGAGGCGCAGGACCGTGCGGAACAGATCGAAGAAGATTATCGCAAGAGTATCAATGATGCACGCGCTGATGCTGTTGGAACTGTCGCGGCTGCGAAGGCAGAAGCGGCGAAAAAAAACGAAGCTGCGGTGAAAAAGGCTGATACTGCCATCGCCAAAACGGCTGATGAAGCGGACGCGGCTTTGAAAGCGGCTACGTCAAAGGCTCTGACCGAAATTGAAGCGGTTGCGGCGGAGGCGGCTCAGGATATTGTCGCAAGAGTGTCTGGTGCGAAAGTCACTGCGGCGGCAGCCAAAAAGGCGGTTAAGGCCGCTTTCTGAGCGCCTGCTGAAGGAGATAGAAAATGATTATATCGATTTTGGCAGAAGGCGCGGAAGCTTCCGCATTGGGCCTGAACGCAACCAACTGGGTAGCATTATCCATGCTGGTTGTTTTTGGCATCATGCTGTGGATGAAAGTTCCAAAAATCTTAGGTGGCATGCTCGATAAGCAGATCGCCGAGATCAAGCAGACACTCGATGAGGCTGAAAACCTGCGCAAAGAAGCGGAGTCGCTGAAAGCGGAATATGAAGCGAAGACGGCAGGCGCGCAGGCTGAGGTCGAAGCGCTGATGACAAGCGCTGAAAAAGAAGCGGGCGCATTGGTTGAGCAGGCGAAAGTGGACACCAAAGCATTGGTCGCGCGTCGTCAGAAAATGGCAGAAGAGAAAATCGGCGCGGCGGAACGCTCGGCGATTGCTTCGGTTCGTGCCAAAGCGGCTTCTGCAGCAACGATGGCAGCAGAAGCTTTGATCGCCGCAAATCATGATGCGTCTGCCGATAAGAAGCTCGTCGATCAAGCTATTGGCGATATCGGCAAAGTGCTGAACTGATAAATTTTCCGGTTGTCTCGCGCTTATTCGAGACTCATTAGTCGTCTTCCCAAATCTCCCGGCTTTGAACGCGAAAAATGTAGTGGTGGATTTGACTATCCAGCCAGCCTAAAACCGTATCATGTCCAAAGCCGACCGTCCCGATCAACCCAATGCCGATTCTCGGTTTAACGAGGAGAAAGCGACTTATGCGGTGCGTGGCGCAGAGGCCCCTGATCTTGAAACCGGTATGGCGGCAATCCGCGAAACTCTGAACACTCTTCCCGCTAGGCCGGGGGTGTACCGGATGCAGGATAGTCGCGGCGATGTGCTGTACGTTGGCAAGGCAAAATCACTGAAAAACCGCGTTGGCTCCTATGTTCAAATGGCGCGGTTGCCGCAACGATTGCTCAGGATGGTTGCGCAGACGCGTTCCATGACGATTGTGACAACAGGGAGCGAGGCAGAGGCGCTGTTGCTCGAAGCGCAACTCATCAAGAAATTTCGTCCTGCCTACAACGTGCTGCTGCGAGACGATAAAAGCTTTCCGTTTATTTTACTGCGTGAGGATCACGATTTTCCGCGTATCCAGAAACATCGCGGCGCGCAGCGGGTGAAGGGAAAATATTTTGGGCCATTTGCGAGTGCGGGGTCGGTGAACCAGACGCTCAACGCGCTGCAAAAGCTGTTTCTTCTGCGTTCGTGCACGGACAGTTTTTTTAACAATCGTTCACGACCGTGTTTGCTCTATCAAATCAAACGCTGCTCCGCGCCCTGCGTCGACCGGATCGGTAAGCAGGAATATGCCGAACTGGTTGAAGATTCGCGCAATTTTCTCACCGGAAAATCGACCGAAGTACAGCAGAAGCTCGGCGCGCAGATGGAGAAGGCAGCCGACGATCTCGATTTTGAAATGGCAGCCCTATACCGCGACCGCCTCAAAGCTCTGACATTTATTCAGGGCAATCAGGCGATAAACGCTGCCGGGCTGCCCGACGCCGACATTTTCGGGCTAGCAGCGAAAGGCTCGACAGTCTGTATTCAGGCATTTTTTATTCGTGGTGGACAGAATTGGGGCCATCGCAGCTTCTTTCCGGCGCATACGACCAACGTAGAGATCGAGGAAGTATTCTCCAGTTTCCTGATGCAATTTTATGACCGGATGCCTCCGCCCAAATTGGTGCTGCTGGACCGCGAACTGCCTGATGATGATTTGCTTGCGGAAGCTTTGAGCACCAAAGCGGAATATAAAGTGAGCGTGTCCAAGCCCCAGCGCGGGGACCGGGTGAAGCTGCTCAAGCAGGCCAGTCGCAATGCCGAGGAGGCGCTGGACCGGCGTCTCGCTGAATCCTCTACCCAGGCCAAGATCATGCGCGAGATGGTGGACTTGCTGGAACTGGACGCTGTGCCTGATCGCATTGAAATATACGATAATTCGCATATTCAAGGTACAAATATGGTTGGTGGTATGGTCGTCGCGGGGCCGGAAGGTTTCCGCAAAAGCGCTTATCGTAAATTCAACATTAAAAACCCGGACACTGCGCCCGGCGATGACTTCGCGATGATGCGCGAAGTGCTCGAACGTCGCTTTGCCCGCGCGCAGAAGGAAGACCCGGACCGTGAAAAGGGCGAATGGCCGGATCTGGTTTTGATCGATGGCGGAAAAGGCCAGATGAGTGCGGCGCGCGATGCGCTGGCCGAAATCGGCGTGGAAGACGTGCTGATGATCGGCGTCTCGAAAGGCCCGGATCGCAATGCTGGTCGCGAGACATTTCACCTGGCCGATGGGCGTGAACTGAATTTGCCTATGAACAGCCCGGTGTTGTTTTATCTCCAACGCTTGCGCGATGAAGCGCACCGCTTTGCTATTGGTGCGCACCGAACCAAGCGCGCCAAATCTATCGGGCACAGTTCGCTGGATGATGTTCCGGGCATTGGCCCCGCAAGAAAGCGCGCGATGTTGCTGCATTTCGGCACGGCGGCGGCCGTGAAAAATGCTTCGCTGGAAGATTTGCAAGGAGCGCCCGGCGTCTCGGCCACGGTGGCCCAAAAAGTTTATGACTATTTCCATGTTTAGGCCCAGCAATGCCTAGCCTCCGCACCACCGCTATAATTTGCTCCGTTCGCCCGCATGGCGAGCATGGTGCGGTGGTGCGTTCTTTAACCCCGGAGAATGGCCTGATGTCCGGCTATGTCCGCGGGGCGCGGTCACGTACGATGCGGCCCATTTTGATCCCTTCCAATATTGTCCAAGCGGACTATCGTGCGCGGACGGAAGATCAATTGGCGTCGATGACTGCAGAGCTGACACAAAGCCGTGGCCCCTATCTCGGAGAGCCCTTGGCAAGCGCGGCGCTGGATTGGGTGACTGCTCTTACCGCAGCGGTATTGCCCGAAGAACATGGTTATCCCTCGCTGTACAGCGCGCTTTCCGGGCTTCTTGATGCGATATGCAGCGCCCCGTCGGCCAAGGGTTGGGCGGTGGCTCTGGTCCGTTATGAACAGCTCCTATTGGCAGAACTGGGCTTTGGGTTGGCATTGGATAATTGCGCGGTTACGGACGCCGAGAATGATCTCATCTATATCAGCCCGAAAAGTGCCATGGCTGTTAGTGCCGGGGCAGGGCTGGCCTATAAAGATAGTTTACTGCCCCTTCCGGGAATTTTGAAAGGCGCGGGTAATCCGGGGTGGAATGATATTTTTGATGGTCTGAAAGTGACGGGATTTTTCCTGCGGCGGCATTTCTTTGAAGATCGACGCGCCGATGTAATGGCGGCGCGCTCGGTTTTGGTGGATCGCCTCAAAAGGGTGGTTGCCTGAATCGATTGAACGCGGCAGGAGCGTCCGCTGTACTTTAAGGAATATTCCATGCATATCGCAGTGCTCGCCGGCGACGGTATTGGTCAGGAAATCATGGTTGAATGCCTGCGTGTGCTGGAAGCACTGAGCTTGCCTGATCTGAAGCTAGAGCATGCTGATGTTGGCGGTGTCGCTTACCATAAACACGGCCATCCATTGCCGCCAGAAACGTTAGCATTGGTGCATTCAGCTGACGCTGTTCTGTTTGGCGCAGTGGGTGACCCAGCGTGCGATAATCTGGATCGGCATCTTCGCCCGGAACAGGCGGTGCTCGGGCTACGCAAGGAAATGCATACTTTCGCCAATTTGCGGCCCGCCAAAGCTTTCGCGGGATTGGAAGGACTGTCTGCATTGAAGCCTGAAGTAGCAGGTGCGATTGATCTGCTGATCCTGCGCGAGCTAACCGGCGATATCTATTTCGGCGACAAAGGCAGGCGCACCACCGATGCTGGCCTGCGCGAGGGCTATGACATCATGTCTTATGATGAAAACGAGATTTCGCGGATAGCGCATGTGGCGTTTAAATCTGCGCAAGGCCGCCGCAAAAAGCTTTGTTCGGTTGATAAGGCCAATGTGCTGCAAACATCTGTGTTATGGCGCGAAGTGGTGAACGAGGTCGCTGCCGACTATCCCGATGTTGAGCTAAGTCATATGTATGTGGATAATGCGTCCATGCAGCTGGTTCGCAATCCAGGCCAGTTCGATGTTATGCTCACCGGTAATATATTTGGCGATATTCTGTCGGATCAAGCCAGCATGTGTGTGGGCTCGATTGGACTGCTCGCGTCGGCTTCTTTAGGCGAGGGCACCAAGGGGCTTTACGAACCCATCCACGGTAGCGCGCCGGATATTGCGGGGCAGGGCATTGCAAACCCATCAGCTATGATATTGTCAGCGGCGATGATGCTGCGGCATAGTTTTGGAATGGAGGCAGAAGCATTGCGAATTGAAACCGCCGTTGCTGAAGTACTTCAGGCCGGTGTGCTGGGCCATGATCTTGGCGGCAAGGCATCCACCACCGAAATTGGCGACGCGGTTGTCGCACGGCTTTCTGCAAGCTAGGATTACACCATGAAAAGAAATACCGGCCAGGACCGCAGCATTACCAAAAACTGGCGCCCAGCCACGCAGGCCATACGTGGCGGCACGATGCGCAGCGAGTTCGGGGAAACATCCGAGGCTTTGTTCCTGACCTCTGGTTACGCTTATGATTGCGCCGAGGACGCCGCTGCGCGTTTCAATGGCGATCAGGACGGCATGACCTATAGTCGCCTACAAAACCCGACCGTGCAGATGCTCGAAGAACGAATCGCTTTGATGGAAGGCGCTGAGGCTTGTCGATCGATGGCGACTGGCATGGCCGCCATGACCGCTGCGTTACTTTGTCAACTGGAACAGGGTGATCATGTTGTTGCAAGCCGCGCGTTATTTGGTTCCTGTCGATGGCTAACCGATACATTGCTGCCGAAGTTCGGGATAAAAACCACGATTATTGACGGGCGCAATATCGACAATTGGGAGCAGGCAATTACGCCCAAAACCAAGGTATTCTTCTTCGAAACACCCGCCAATCCGACAATGGATGTTATCGACCTGCGTAGCGTCTGCGATCTCGCGCGATCCAGAGGTATCGTTAGCGTTGTCGACAATGCTTTTGCCACCAACGTGCTCCAAAGACCCATGGAATTTGGCGCGGACGTGGTTGCTTATAGCGCCACCAAGATGATGGATGGGCAGGGGCGCGTGCTCGCAGGAGCGGTCTGCGGCACCGAGGAATTTATCGAAGACACTTTGTTGCAATTCACCCGCAATACCGGTCCGACGCTCAGCGCTTTTAACGCATGGGTTGTGCTCAAAGGGCTGGAGACACTGGACCTGCGGATTCGCAAACAAAGCAATAATGCGCTGGAAGTAGGCAAGTATTTAGAGCGGCGGGTCGAGAAAATATTACACCCCGGGCTGCCCAGCCACCCGCAGCATAATCTCGCGATGAGCCAGATGGAGGCGGCGGGGCCGATTTTTTCGCTCTATGTTGGCGGCGGTCGCAAGCAGGCGCATGCCCTTCTCAACGCATTGAATCTTATCGATATATCGAACAATATCGGCGATAGTCGGTCGCTGATGACTCATCCATCGTCCACGACGCATCATGGCCTGGGAGAAAAAGCGCGACTGGAAATTGGCATTACCGAAGATATGCTTCGGATCAATGTTGGACTGGAAGACCCTATTGATCTCATAGAAGATCTGGATCAGGCTCTTTCGTCTGCCGGACTTTAAGGCTATATTCACCCGATGATGGAAAACTTCTTCCCGTTTGCAGAAACCACTGATGGTATAACCATAAGAGTCTCTGTGACTTTCCTGCCGGAACAATCGGACGTCGATGGCAATCGCTGGTTCTGGGCCTATCATATCCGGATCGAAAATCACCGCGATAGCGCCATACAATTGCTCACGCGGCATTGGCGGATAAGCGATGCCCGTGGCGGTCTGCACAAGGTTGATGGTGAGGGCGTGATTGGCGAACAGCCTATTATCCAGCCCGGCAAAGCCCATGATTATGTTTCGGGTTGTCCGCTCAACACACCAAGCGGCGCGATGGAGGGGTATTTTACAATGGTTGGAGAAGCGCCACCTGCTTTTGAAGTGCGCATCCCCCATTTTCCTTTGATGGCACCGACCGTAGAGCCGTGACAAGGCCCATATGAAAAGAACCCATTTGCCGCTCAATGCGCTGCGTGTGCTGGACGCTGCGGCTCGCCATCTCAGCTTCACACGAGCTGCCGACGAACTGGCGGTGACACCGGCGGCTGTCGGGCAACAAATTCGTGCGCTTGAAGATATGCTCGGCGTTGTGATGTTTCGGCGGACACCTAAGGGATTGGAGCTGACTGACGAAGCCGCCGCGGGACTGGACGCTTTACGGTCCGGTTTCCTGCAGTTCGAAGATGCCGTTCGCGCCATGCAATCGGGGCAGTCATCGAGCAAGCTTACGATTGCGGCACCGCGTGATTTCACCCAGAAATGGCTGAACGAGAAACTATCTGGTTTTGCAGCCGATAATCCGGAAACAAGCTTTGCGCTCGTCGCTGCGGATGACGAGATTGACTTTACAGAAGCTAATCTTGATGTCGCGATATGGCTTGGTGATGGCCCCGGAGACCACGAGGGGATCATGCTTGGCGATACAGTTTTTGTAAAAGTGGCTGCGCCCGGAGCTGAGAACGGTAACAAGATTGATTGGCCGGGTTGTCCCATTTCAGAGGGCGAAGAAACCATGATGCGGGTTGCTGACGGCGGCTTGGCGATTGAAGCGGCGGCCAATGGCTTTGGCTATGCTTGGGTTCCAAAAATGCTGGTGCAGCGCGATTTGGCAGCAGGCCGGGTGGAGATTATCGGAGAAGACAGCATATCATCGCGTGGTTACTGGCTGATGGCACCGACCCCGCAATGGCGGCAGAAGAAGGTCAAGGCACTTGTTGAGGCGTTGGCGAAAGTCTGACTAGCGCCGCTCTGCAGTGATATTCAAAAGCCGGTTCATCAAACCCAGAAATTTCGTCTCATCAACCGGGGTTTTGGGATTATTCCAGCTTCCTGATATTGCATAGCTTCTACCTGATTTAGCTTCTATCAAAAATGCGAACGAAACCACCCCTGGCTCTGATCCACCCTTGCTGCCAACATATTCCCAGCGTTTCGCATCTCCAGGTGGGATGATTGGGTTGATAGCCAATATCTCAGTCACAACCTGATCTTTTACCGAGTGCATCGCAGCGAGTAACTTGCTTATATCGGCCGGTGATGCAAACCACTCGATAGTATCAATGTGGCGAGGACTGGTGGCGAGATTTGTTACCGAAACAGAGTCTATTCCTAACCGGGATTTTTCCTGCTCCAGAAGGCGGTGCTGGTTGGATTCCGTGGCGGCAGCAAAGCGTTCACGGAGATCATCGTTCCTCGGCATTTTTAGCGCGAAAGTCTCAAGAGTGGTCAGGAACGGCAATGCCTTCGACGGATCACTATGTCCGGACCTGCGCAGCAGTTGCTCAATTTTTCTACGGCCTACGTGGTCGATCAGCATGTCAGTCGCCGTGTTGTCGCTGATTGAAATCATCAAAGTCGCGAGCGTCTGCAATGTCAACGGAGCGCCTGCTGGCCAGTTCTGCAAAACGCCGGATGGCAGCGACTGGTGGTTCAGAGCGACCACATCGCTCCATTTTTTCTCGCCGCCTTTTATCTGCTCAGAGAGCGTTGCAAGAACATAGAGTTTGAATACCGAACCGATGGCGAACTGTTTGCGCTGATTAAGACCATCTATATATGCTGGCGTTCCGTTCGAAATTTCGGCGACCTCAAAACCTGTTTGTCCGAGCAGGGCGCGCATCTCTTCTTTGATTTTGCCAACGCTATCTTCGGCAATGTTCACGCCGGTAATTTGCAAGCCGATCACAGGGTAGGGCGGATCGCGGTCCAGCACCATGCGCGCAGCGATCACAGCTTTTTCATATTGAACCTCAACCGTGCCATCGAAATCGCTCGCCGGAATTATGCGTAAAACCGCGATTGGTTGACCGTATTGCACACGAAGCTGAGCCATGCCCGCACGAAATTGAGCGACCGGAACGGCGTCAAGAAAGGATTGCGCGAAAAAAAATTCCTCATCTTCAACCCCTTGGAATATAGCCAGTAATTCGGATGTCCGCAGCTGATAGGGCTCAGATACCGAAGCATTTGAGGAGGGTTGTGCGGAGCCTTGCGAAGGCAATGAAAACGCGCAAACCAAAAAGAGCGCTGAAAGATACCGAACAGCCCGGTCAAGCATCAATCGCCTCTTCATCGAGGCTTGCTGCGTTCTGCTGAATGAAGTTGAAACGGTGCTCGGGGTTCTTGCCCATCAGCCGGTCCACCAGATCCTTAACGCCAGCGCGCTGCTCATATTCCTTTGGCAAGGTGACCTTGAACAATGACCGCGTATCCGGGTCCATCGTAGTTTCTTTAAGCTGGCTAGGGTTCATCTCGCCAAGTCCCTTGAATCGGCTGACGTCCACTTTCTTGCCCTTGAACACTCCATTCTCGATAACGGCGCGCGCCTTGTCATCCTGCGCATAAAGGCTCTTGCCGCCCGTTGTAAGGCGATAAAGTGGCGGACGCGCTAAAAATAAATGCCCCTTTTTCACGAGATCGGGCATTTCCTGAAAGAAGAACGTCATCAGCAATGTTGCGATATGCGCGCCATCGACGTCGGCGTCTGTCATAATGATCACGCGTTCGTAGCGGAGATTATCGGCATCGCAATCTTTGCGGGTTCCGCAGCCCAAAGCCAGCGTGAGATCGGCAATTTCGGAGTTGGCGAATATCTTGGCACTGGCCGCCGAAGCGACGTTCAGAATTTTACCACGTATCGGCAGGATCGCCTGTGTTTTACGGTTGCGCGCCTGTTTGGCCGAGCCGCCAGCGCTATCGCCTTCCACGATGAAAAGCTCTGTGCCTTCGGGATCATTGCCAGAGCAGTCGGTCAATTTACCGGGTAAGCGGACTTTGCGGCCGGAAGTTGCGGTCTTGCGCTTGACTTCGCGTTCGGCCTTGCGTTTGAGGCGTTCATCCATCCGCTCCATCACAAATCCAAGCAAAGCTTTGCCGCGATCCATATTATCGGTCAGGAAATGATCAAAATGATCGCGTACAGCGTTCTCGACATATTTGGTCGCTTCGGGCGAAGTCAACCGGTCTTTGGTCTGGCTCTGAAATTGCGGCTCACGAATGAATACCGAGAGCATCATCTCTCCGCCGGAGATTATATCATCGGCAGTTAACTGCGCGGCTTTCTTGAGTTGCACCAGTTCGCCAAAAGCGCGCATGCCTTTGACCAGCGCATTGCGTAGGCCGGTCTCGTGCGTGCCGCCATTAGGCGTTGGTATGGTGTTGCAATACCAGCTATAACTGCCGTCGGTCCATATCGGCCAGGTTATTGCCCATTCCACGCGGCCTGCTTTGTCGGGAAAATCCTGACTGCCGGCGAAAAAATCGGTGGTCACGGTTTCGCGTCCCGCCAATTGTTCTTGCAAATGGTCGGCGAGACCGCCGGGGAACTGGAATACCGCTTCAGCAGGCACATCATCGCTGGCCTGCGCGTCATCGCACTTCCAGCGGATTTCGACGCCAGCATAAAGATAGGCTTTGGACCGCGCCATCTTGAACAGCCGGGATGGTTTGAATTTATTTCCATCGCCAAAAATTTCAATGTCAGGAATAAACGAGATACTGGTTCCACGCCGGTTTGGTGTGCTGCCCACTTCTTCCAGTTTCGACACTGCATTGCCTTGCGAAAAACTCTGCCGGTAGATGGTCTTGTTGCGTGCTACTTCAACGACCGTGTCTGAAGACAAAGCGTTCACAACCGAGACGCCTACACCATGCAAGCCGCCCGAGGTCGCATAAGCTTTGTCCGAAAATTTGCCGCCGGAGTGGAGAGTGGTCATAATGACTTCAAGCGCCGATTTATCCGGAAATTTGGGATGCGGATCAACCGGAATGCCGCGACCGTTGTCAGTAACCGTCAACCGGTTTTGACTATCCAGCGTGATTTCAATGCGGCTCGCATGGCCAGCGACGGCCTCATCCATGCTGTTGTCGATGACTTCGGCAGCCAGATGATGGAGCGCGCGCTCATCGACGCCGCCTATATACATCCCAGGGCGTTTGCGGACCGGCTCAAGACCCTCCAATACCTCAATAGCAGAGGCATCATAATCGCCCGGTTTGCTGGTTGTCGGCGGATCAGCGCCAAAAAGATCATCACTCATGGGTGATCCTATAAGAGGGCAAGAGTCGCGCTGGCAAGAGGCTTATGCAGCCTCCTGCTCAATCTTAACGAACCCGCGGGCCGCCAAATGGTAACGGGGGAGGTGCACGTCTTGTGCCGCGAGGCAGTTGTGCTTGAAACGCCCGTCCGCAATGTTCCACACAATAAGGAAAACCGGGATTGACCTCCACGCCGCAGAAGTGGAAATCCGGTTCTCCGGGATGGTTCATCGGCCAGCGGCAGACTTTGTCATTGAGATCAAGCAAGCTGGTTTTATCAGCAATATCGTCGCTCGGCTTGGCTGGAACCAAACGGCGCGGCGGTGCCGGCGGAATGGGTGCCTGCTGGTCGCCGGGACCCTGACGCAAGAAACCGCCAGGGCCAACAGATACGATTTTCGGACCGTCAGTTTTGGGTGCACGGGCTTGCTGCGCAGCATGTGTGCGCGCGGCAGGCGTCGGTGGCGGCATCGCGCGACGGGCAACATGCTCTTCTTTTGGCTTTTTCGCCTTTGCGGTCTTGCCCGCCGGTTGTTTGGTTTTGGGCGCTGCCTTGGCCGTTTTTGCTGTTTTTGCTTTCGCTTTAACTGGAGAAGGGCGCGATTTTAGGCCAAGCCGATGCGCTTTGCCGATTACAGCATTGCGGCTCACACCGCCCAGTTCTTCAGCAATCTGGCTCGCGGTGAGGCCTTTTTCCCACATACCCTTTAGTGAATCGATGCGTTCGTCGGTCCAAGCCATACAAAATCCTAAACTATTCCAATAAGTGCCCAATATAGGCCGCTTTGTTATATTTTCAATCACGGCGACTGAGCGCCGCCACGGGGCCACCAAAAAGGTTGTGATTACTCGCCAGAGCCGATAGGCGAAAAGCCTATGTTAGACCAGCCTAAAAATAGTGAAGATTCTTCTGGTGAATTTACCATTCCGCCATTTTTCGAGCCGGGCGTTCCGGTTATTCGCGGCATAAACTGGGGCGGTTTTCTGGCGCTCTATTGGAAGGAAGTGCGGCGGTTCTTTAAGGTACAGCTGCAAACGGTTTGGGCGCCATCAATCACCACACTGTTATTTCTGGTTATTTTCACCGTAGCCCTAGGAAGGGGCGGGCGCACCGTCTTGGGTGTGCCATTTGCGGATTTCATCGCGCCCGGCCTCATCTGCATGGGGATGATCCAGAATGCATTTGCCAATAGCAGCTTCTCGCTGCTGGTTGGAAAAATACAGGGCACGATTGTTGATTATCTGATGCCGCCTCTGTCAGTTGGAGAATTGCTCGCCGGACTGGTCTGTGCCTCAATAACGCGTGCAGTGCTTGTGGGCTTTGCCGTCTGGTTGGCCATGGCTTTGTGGCCGGGCGTAAGCGTCTGGATTGTGCACCCTTGGGCGGTAATCTGGTTTGGCCTCATGGGCTCAGCAATGCTTGCATTGCTCGGGGTACTCACATCAATCTGGGCTGAAAAATTCGATCACGCGGCTGCCGTTACCAATTTTGTGGTTGCGCCGCTAGCGTTGCTTTCCGGCACATTTTACTCGATCGACAAACTGTCGCCGCTATTTCAGGCATTCAGCCACGCGAATCCGTTTTTCTACGCCATATCAGGATTTCGCTATGGATTTTTGGGTGAGGCTGATTCCCCTATATTGCAGGGTTCTATCGTACTGCTGGCCGTTAATATCGTGCTGGCAATCATCTGCTACATACTGCTTAAGAAGGGCTGGAAGATAAAATCGTAAACGCCGCATCTAGTGCCGGTGTATCTGATGCAGTTGATATTTCCCGCCATCATCAATTTTGAACATTTTCGGTACTTCAGGGTGGGCCACAGGTTCGCCGCTGTCATCTTCGAGCAGGTTTTGCTGGCTAACATAGGCAACATAGCTGCTGTCTGAATTTTCAGCGAATAGATGATAGAAGGGCTGGTTTTTGGCTGGCTGCAAATCCTTCGGGATGGATTCATACCATTCATCACTATTGGCAAAGACCGGATCGATATCATAAATGATCCCGCGAAAATCGAATATCCTGTGACGCACGACATCACCTATGGCGAAATTGGCGGCGAGGACCGGCGGTGTGCCTGCGGGCAAAGCATTGCCGGAAGTGGGGCGTTTATTGAGACTCATAGCGCTAATTTAAGCGCATATCCCGCAGATGCAAGCTTATCCCTTGGCAAAGAGAGATAGTTGCGTTAAGCGCGCCGCACGTTCGATAGGCAGGCCTCGGCGGCCCAAGCTCTCAAGTGCGGAGAGGTGCCAGAGTGGTCGAATGGGGCGGTCTCGAAAACCGTTGTGGATGCAAATCTACCCAGGGTTCGAATCCCTGTCTCTCCGCCATCTATACCATCCCAGAAAGTCCCGTATTGTTCCATAAGATAATGTAATTGCTTGTTTTTTAGACTTGCGTGATTTCCAGATGTTCATATAATGTCCCACTAAATCCCACAATAAGTGTGGGGTAAAGTGTGGGGTAAACACGGGATGGTCTAAAATGAAACAGTTAACAGCAACAAAAATACGCAACCTAAAAGAGCCGGGACGCTACAGCGACAGTGATGGTCTGACTCTGATTTTGACAGGTCCAATGAAGGGGCGCTGGAACCTAAGAGTGCAAGTGAATGGGCGACGACGGGATATCGGCCTGGGATCGCTTGGTGTCGTTTCTTTGGCAAAAGCGCGCGAGGCGGCTTTTTTGATCCGCAAAGATATTCACAACGGTCTCGACCCTGTTGCAGAGCGCCAGAAAGCCAAGTTGATTGTCCCAACATTCAAGGAAGCAGCGATCAGAGTCCACGAAGAACACCGCAAAGGTTGGAAGAACGGAAAACATCAAAAACAATGGATACGGACGCTGGAAAAATATGTCTTTCCGAAAATCGGAAACCGGTTGGTCAACGATATGGAGGGACCGACCATGCGCGACGTTCTCTCGCCCATCTGGCTAGAGAAACCGGAAACCGCACGACGGGTTAAGGAGCGGATCGGGCTAGTGCTGGATTGGTCATACGCAAATGGTTTCCGGTCATCAGAAGCCCCGCTGCGTTCAGTAGGTCGAGGCCTCCCGAAGCAACCAAAGCAGGACGGTCACTTCGCGGCGATGCCCTATGAGCAGCTGCCACTGTTTCTCGCATCTTTGCGTTCTAAAGAGAACGTCAGCCGTTTGGCGCTGGAGTTTTTGATCCTTACAGCAACACGTTCCGGTGAAGTGCGCGGCGCGAAATGGGATGAGATAGATATTCGTAGTCGCCTTTGGACGATCCCGGCAGAACGGATGAAGGCAGGAAAGGCCCATTCCATTCCAGTGACGGACGCCGCCGTTGTTGTTCTTGAGCGCGCCCGGATTTATTATGCGCCGGTCAGCAATTTAGTTTTTCCGGGCAAGAATGTGAAACGGCCCCTGTCGGATATGACGCTGTTAAAAGTGCTGCGCGTTGCCGAATTGCCATATACGGTTCACGGTTTCCGTTCATCATTCCGCGACTGGGTAGCAGAACAGACCAGCTATACAGGTGAGGTTGCCGAAGCTGCTCTGGCACACGCTGTCGCTAACAAGGTCGAGGCAGCATATCGCCGTACTAACTATCTCGAAAAGCGACGTGATCTGATGCGTGATTGGGAACAATTCTGTTCCAAATAAAGTTCTACTTTTGTTCTTTCCTACACGCTACCCGAATCGCTAAGTTGTATTTCGTCGAGAGGACAGAAAAAGTCGGTGAGATAGCAACTGATACTCGTTGTTTTTATCAGCACCGGTTGACCGAAAATCCGCGACAGTGTCGATATCGAAAAGGAATTTATCATGCCCCCGAATCATCTGTGCAGAAGCACTCGAACGTTTCCCAAGTTTCAAAGTCTCGTCACGATGTTTGGACAATATTTTCTGGATAGAAAATATGCCCGCGATACTTCGTATCGGAGCAGCAAAATTGATACACACCCCACGCACGGGTGCATACAGCTTTTCTGCGGGTTTCGGAGCGCGCTATCCGCACTCTCTGAAATACTGCCAACAAAAAATGACAGCTATCAGGGGTTTTTCGAGCGTGCGGATAGCGCGCTCTGTCGGTGGCAATCATGAGTGTCGTCAAAATGACCGTCCGGATCAAATCTTCTCAATTTCAGACGTTGAACAGACCTGCCGAACAGCAAGATATCCCTCGTTACCGGATGCTGTCGCAGATTATAGATCAGGGTTTTACCGCTACCGTAAATGACACAGGTGTAAACGAAAATATCCGCAATATTGCTTTCGAAACTGGAACATTATCTGCGCGGATTGCTGTTCTCGAAAGACTTGCTGAAAGGGTGCTGTTTGTTAACTGTGCGGCTTATGTTTATGCCCGTCATGCGGTTCTTAATGGGAGCCGAAATGAGGATGAGTTACAGGCTGAAGCACAGGCCGCTTTTCAAAGGCAACTCAAGATCGCGGAGGATGGGTGATGGCCGTCAGATAGGACCGCGCTGTTTACTTTGGTTGCAGGCAGTTTGTAGACGAGATAAACGAAACAGGTATTCGAACTTGGTTCAATTATGTTCTCCATTGTGGTCGGCGGGCCCACACACGAGTATCCATCACGACAAGGTCGTACTGATTGTCCCTTAGCTCAGCATCTTTAATCATTGTAACTGCTTCTGCGCCGTCAACAACTAGATCATACTCATAACCAAGTTTGGTCAGCATTTCTCCTACCAGAATCTGATTTACGTCATGATTCCCGGCAAACAGCATGCGCTTACACTGCCTCCAAATTCCGGAGTACTTTGCCAGCACACCGTCGAAATTCTTCCCGCTTCATCGTTCAAATTCAGACGCAACGTGATCCGAAACTCTTTTCTGATCATTTCGTCAATGGAAATAGTTGAAGGACAAACTCAAGAAAATTATGCGTTTATGGGAGATTGAACTTATAATATATGATGTCTCGGAAGTCTTTGGGGTCAATAGGATTGTGTAAACAATTTTGACTTTCCACTTTACTTCATCAGAATCGGAAGGCGCTTGGTTGGAGATGTGGGAACGGAAAGGGCGCGCTATTGAGTAGCTGCACAGTCTTTCAGTACGAAGCTTTAATCCGGTCAATTTATCGAGCGTAGAGCTTGTCACTTGCAAGCCTCTTATATAATTGCCTTTTTTTAACATAGAAATGGGAGCAGCACAGTAAGGACCAGTAAATGAAACTGCCCCCATTCCATATCAGAATCAACCTAGCACCGCATCGTGGGAGTTTGGCGCCAAGCTTAACAAAAATAGGCAGGTTAAAATGCCTAAATGAGTTTACGGCCTATCACCCTTAACATTAATGGAATCATCCAACTTTTCCGATTATACTATACGGAATACGATCAATTTTTGGTTGGGTTACAATGTCCGTCGTCAGATAATTGCAGACATATCGCGTTGTAAAACAGGCGAGTATTTGATGCCATTTGTTGGTTGATAGTATGCGGCGATCTTGCGGTGATGCAAGCGCCTTTGTTCGATTTTTTTTCGCTTGAACCCTGCTCTTTGTTTGATGATAGATTCTGTACTGCCGAAGTATACATGGGCAGGTGTGACGCTTTTCAGGCTCTCGCGGTGCCGTTGGTGATTATAATACTCGACGAATGCCTCAACCTGCGTTTCCAGACGGCCGAGCCGATAATAATGCTCCAGCGGGATGCGGTTCTTGAGGATCTGGTGCCAACGCTTGATCTTGCTCCGTGTTTGCGGATGGAATAGTGCACTGCGTACATGCTTCATATTCTTGTCGGCGAGTTCGCTTGCGACATAGCTGGAGCCATTGTTCGATAGCAGCCGGCGCTTGTGCAGCACATGCACATGGCCATAGCCTGATGCCTCCAATGCCAGTTCGAACGTATCGGGGACATCCTCGGCTCGCATGGTGGTGCACAGCTTTTGTCTGACAGTGTAGCGTGAGCAATCATCCAAGATGGTCGTACCAACCGCACGTTTACGACCTTTACGTCGGCGCACCGTCAACCCCTCCTCGCGATCGAGTCGTTGTGTCTTCTTGCGGTAGATGATCATGCCGTCACGGCACAGTAGGATGTGCAACCGGCGATAGCCGAACCGGTGCCGCTCCTGTGCCAAGGCCCGTAGCTTGTCGCGAAGATCTGCATCATCATCACGACGCGACTGATAGCGCATGCTCGTGCGATCAGCTTCAATGATCCTGCACGCCCGCCGCTGGCTAACATCATCCAGGGCCTGAAAATGTAGCACCACTTCTCGCCTTGCAGCAGGCGTTACCACTTTTTTGACAGCAGGTCCTTCAGACCTGCATTATCTAGCATCGTATCGGCCAGCAACTTCTTGAGCTGCGCGTTCTCCAATTCCAGGCCGCGAAGCCGTTTTGCCTCTGACACTTCCAACCCGCCATACTTGGACTTCCAGTTGCAAAGCGTCGCTTCCGACACACCATGCTTGCGCGCCAAATCAGCCGTCTTCGTGCCCGCCTCTGCCTCACGTAAAACCCCGACAACCTGCTCTTCTGTAAATCGTATCCGGTTCATTCGTCCGTGCTTCCATAGGCCGGACTCTAATCAATTCTGGAGGAGTTTTAAGGGGTCACATCACTGGATATTCCAACAATGGCAAGAGATATAAGAATATGGGCAAATAGTCATTGAGATAATTTTTAACTCTAAACGGATTCAATTTCCTTAGGGAACGGCAAAGTTATTCAGGATGCGGTTCTTTTCAAATTTTTGGCGTTCAGTTAATTTTCTGAATTTTCGACCGTTACCATTCCTGATTTGTCTGACTGACGAAAAGGATCATGCTGACCGATGCCCGATTGTTTTGAAAATTTGCCAAGCTGTTATGTTGTTGGGGCTTTGTGTCTTTTCAGTATTTTCTCCACTGACGCCAAAGCTGAAGACCCTGGTTTGCTGGCCTCCAAATTGATAGACAATAGATTTCCTCATGTAAGAGCCACAGCAACGGCTGAGATCCGCAATGGATTCCGTTCAGGAGAAAGATATAACCAAAATTCTAACGAGAAGTCACCAATCTATCATATACCTCAGATTAGTTACAGAAATTGCGACGAAAGCAATCCAAACGAATGCGTACTCATTATATTTGAGATGCAGTAAATCCAAGAAAAGCAAGCAGTAGCACAATCCGGTATTTTGTATCGTCTATTAGGCTCAGGACCTATTAAAATGCTTGCATGATGGTGTAAAGATTGATTCAATGGCGATGCGAAGGAGGCATTGCGATGAGTGATTTGGTTATCTGAGGCGCAGATGCGCAAGATTGAGCCGTATTTTCCGTTGTCTCATGGTGTGCCGAGGGTCGATGACCGTCGTATCATCAGCGGCATTATTTTCTTTATCCGCAATGGTTTACGCTGGCGTGATGCGCCACAAGATTATCGCCCGCATAAGACGATCTACAATCGGTTCATCCGCTGGAGCCGGATGGGCGTGTTCAACAGGATATTTGCAGGGCTCGCAGCCAAGGGTGGCAAGCCTGATCAGTTGATGATCGATGCGACGCATCTGAAGGCCCACCGAACAGCGGCTAGCCTTTTAAAAAAAGGGGCTTGCGGGACAATGATCCCCCGGATCATTGCCTGCTCCGCTGCGCTCCCAGACGTATAGGTCGCACCAAAGGCGGCCTGAACTCCAAACTCCATGCCGTGTGCGATGGCAAGGGACGACCGATGATCATGTTACTGAGCGAGGGTCAGATGAGCGATTTCGGCGGTGCGGCCCTGATGATCGATGCTTTCCCGAAGGCCAAGGCCCTTTTGGGCCACAAGGGATATGATGCCGATTGGTTCCGCGATGCACTTGCCGAACGTAAAATTGAAGCCTGCATTCCTTCAAAATCAAACCGCAAAGTCCATATCCCGCACGATACCGCGCTCTACCGTCAGCGCTACAAAATCGAGATAATGTTCGGAAGGCACAAAGACCGGCGGCGCATCCATACCGGTTATGATCGATGCGCACAGCTGCGGCAGTCGGGCCAAAACCGACAGGATCGATGCCGAACTGATCTCCCGCTTCATGGCTTTCAGGCCTGATGCCGGTCGCACTTTACCTGCTCAAAAACTACGCATTCTAAGGGCATTAACCAGTAAGCGAGCCCAGTTGGTTGAAACACGAAAGCGACTGGCGGCACAGGTCAAAGCACAGCAGAAGCAAGGCATGCATGCACCATTGGAAGAACTGGACGAAGCGCTTCACTCGCTTCTAGATAGCCAGATTGCCGAACTGGAAAGCCGTATCGAACATCTCATCGCAGCCGATGACACGTTAGCTCGAACCGTCCAAATCCTGCGCTTGATCCCCGGGATCGGCCCGGTCGCAAGCACCATGCTAATCGCTGAGATGCCAGAACTGGAGCAAATTAGCGGTGAAAAGGCAGCCGCTCTGACCGGGCTTGCGCCAATCGCGCACGACAGCGGCACCCTGCGCGGTAAACGGGCCATCGGTGGCGGGCGCCGATCGCTATGCCATGTTATGTTCCAGGCCGCCCTCGTCGCCAGCTACCACAACCCAGTCCTGAAAGCCTTTGCAGATCGGCTGCGTAAAGCAGGAAAACCCCACAAGGTCATCGAAACTGCCGTCGCCAGAAAGCTTGTCACTATCGCTAACGCGCTGTGTCGATGACCAATCGTGGACAGATCAACCCGCATGAGAGATACAGTTGCTAGGTATCATTTTCTGGCCGGCCTAGTTTTTGAAGTCAATCTGCTCTAAAGCTATAGCTTCATCGACCTTGAGCGCAGTGATTAAGAGTTTGTGTTCGTCTAAGACAGCTAATGTATTTTTCAAGTCCGTAGTTATACAAGGCACGTCGATGTCGTTATAATCCATAAACTTCGACCTAGAATCCCTTAGAGTCTGACCGATAATTATTCTATTTAATATCATTATCTTGCGATACGTCTCGTGAGGAGTTGGACGGAGGCCATGAAGATCCATGCCGTTGCCGAAGCGATAGATTGCTCGAAGTCCTTGGCGAGACGGCGGTTGCG
Source organism: Parasphingorhabdus halotolerans (assembly GCF_012516475.1). Classification (NCBI taxonomy): domain Bacteria; kingdom Pseudomonadati; phylum Pseudomonadota; class Alphaproteobacteria; order Sphingomonadales; family Sphingorhabdaceae; genus Parasphingorhabdus; species Parasphingorhabdus halotolerans. Next base: position 115,533 of record NZ_CP051217.1, read on the forward strand.
GTTCAACCATGCGAAAGTGCGTTCGACGACCCATCGGCGGGGGAGAACGATGAAGCCTTTTGCGCGATCTGACCGTTTGATAATCTCGATGGTCCAGTCGCCGATTTTTGTCAGTGCCTTTCTGAGCTTGTCGCCTGCATAGCCGCCATCGGCGAAGACATGACGCAGCCACGGGAAGGTGGAACGGATGTTGGCGAGCACAAGCGGCGCGCCATCGCGGTCTTGTATGTCGGCGCTGTGGATGACGGCATGAACCAGAAAGCCATTGGTATCGGTAATGATATGGCGCTTTCTGCCTTTGGTCTTCTTGCCCGCGTCATAGCCGCGTATCCCGCCGCTTTCTGTCGTTTTGACCGACTGGCTATCGATGACACCAGCGCTGGGCGAGGCTTCACTGCCTTGCGCTATTCGCGCATCCTGGATCAGGTAATGGTTGATCCGCGCCCATGTGCCATCGTCGCGCCAGAGGTAAAAATAGTGCTGCACCGTGGTTGCTGGGGGAAAGCCCGGTGGCATCATCCGCCAAGGCAGGCCGCCGCGCAGCATATACAGCATTGCCTCAACGATCCGCCGCATCGGCCATTTGCGCGGGCGGCCAACATGACAAGGGCGGGGCAGAAACGGTTCAAGCAAAGCCCATTCCCCATCGGTTAAATCACTTGGCAAACGCTGCTCTTTGCGGGCATGTTGCATGCGGGTGGTATCAGTCCACATCATCGGTCCTTTGCGAAGTTTTGTCACTTGCGTTGAATCAATGACCTGGGAATGCGTCAAGCTAAACCGCTGATACCACTCAACTTAGTTTTCGGTCAGACACTTAGCAAAGTTGAAAACGCATTCGCCGCTCACGGTATCCAAATCACAAACTTCATAAGCTGTCTGACAATGAATCTCGATTGCGCAATTAAGCGTAATCGTCTCCATATTCAACAAAATTTACTGCCGTCGGGTTCAAACGGACCGATCGTGACCCAGTGTTTCAAATTGGGGCAACTTGTCTTTTTGTCTAATGGAGGCATTCCGCCTAATCTTAGATGTCGCTCGCCAACAGATGCGATCTATGCGTTGTAACAAAAGGCGGACCCGACATTAAGATTCTTTCCTTTCAGTCGTTAATCATAGAGCGAAAGGGAAAAAATATGACTGACTTTGACTATGATTTTGTTATAATTGGCGGAGGTCCGGCTGGACGGAGAGCGGCGATCCAGGCATCGAAGCTTGGAAAATCTGTTGCGATTATTGACGATCAGAAGATGATCGGCGGTGTTTCTGTTCACACCGGCACCTTGCCATCAAAAACGATCCGTGAATCGGTGCTATCCGTCACGGGCTGGCGAGATCAACATTTCAAGTCCCGACAGCATCGCGACGGCGTCAAGATGATGCAAGATTCCATCAATTCCCGCCTTTCGACAACATTGGGAGATGAAGTCGAGGTCATCGATAGCCAGCTCGCACGAAACAATGTGCGAATACTGAAGGGAAGAGCTAAGTTTTCGGGTATCCACAAGCTAGCAATTCAGCAAAACTCCCAAGGCAAAAAGACAAGTTTTTCGGTCACTGCTGACAAGTTTCTGATCGCAGTCGGTACCAAGCCGTTTCGACCCAAAAATATCCCGTTCAACGGCACTACTGTGATCGACAGCGATAGTGTCGCCGCAAATCTGCCGATGCCCAAAAGCATAACGGTAGTTGGCGGAGGCGTCATAGGTATAGAATATGCGACAATTTTTTCAGCATTGGAAATCCCGGTAACGGTCGTTGAAGCACGCGAACGGATTTTGGAATTCATCGATCGCGATATCGTGGCAAATTTTGTTCATCAACTTACGGAACGAGGGATCAGTCTTCGATTGGGCCGAAAAATCAACAAAATAACTCTGGATAATCACAACTGCCCAAACATCCTATTGGATGACGGCCGACAACTTCGGTCTGAAATGCTTTTGTTCACAGCAGGTCGCGTAGGCGCGGTGGACAATCTCGGTCTGGAGAAAGTAGGAATTGAATGCGATAGTCGCGGACGGCTGGTTGTCGACAGGGAAACCCTGCAAACAAGCCAACCGAACATTTATGCAGCTGGCGATATTATCGGATTCCCGGCTTTGGCCTCCACTTCGATGGAACAGGGGCGTCAGGCTGCATGCCATGCCTTTGGCGTGCCAATCAATCATTCGGGGAATAGTTTTCCATTGGGCATTTATTCGATTCCCGAAATCGCCAGTATTGGCCTGTCCGAAGAAGACGCACGGCTTAAGGGTTACCAGGTAGAAATCGGCGTTGCGCGTTTCCAGGAAACGTCCCGCGGTCATATTCTTGGAAATTGCAAAGGCATGCTCAAATGTATTTTTGACCTCAGCGATCGGAAGCTGCTGGGTGTCCATATCGTAGGCGAGGGTGCGACAGAATTGATCCATATCGGACAAGCAGTAATCAATTTAAACGGTGGAATTGATTATCTGTCTGACAATGTTTTCAATTTTCCAACGCTTGCCGAAGCTTACAAAGTAGCTGCCTTGGATGCCTATAACCGGCTGCCAAAGCCCAGACTGAGGGCATGAAGTGAAGATCGATATAAAGAACATTCTGGAATCCTACCTGCGCGAAAAGCGTGGTGAAGTCGCATGTCCGGTCTGTACCGACCAGGAAGGCGAATATTCCCCGTTGGCTGAGATAAGAAATTTTCTGGCGCTCCATAATCTGTCGCTCAACGCGAAAAACCTTGAGATAACTTGGGAGTATCTTTGTGGTGACAACAATGAATTGAAGGCGGAATTGGATAAGGCCATATCGGCTTCTGCAATCAATAATGAATCGGTCATCGACCTGCACGAAAAACATTTCAACGTCGATATCGGCGCACAGATTGAGAGGATTTTTCTGGAAGCTGTTGAGCAAATTCGCAATACGACACAGTTGTTGAGTACCGGCACCAAGAACGCTGTCCGGCACGAGAACCAGTTGATCGAGCAGGCCAAAAATATTCGAGGCGGGAAAGATAGCCTCGAAAACGCAATTCAAAAGATGTTGAATCTATCTCGATTAATGGTGGAATCTACCCGTGAAAACCAGATACAGATTACACATACTAACGAAAAGCTCGCAGAGCTGCAGAAAGATCTGGAAGTTGCAAGAAGCGAAGCTGATCATGACAAGTTGACGCGGCTACCCAATCGTCGAAAATTCGATCGGGATTTCGATATCGTCTTTCAAAGAATGCAAGACGAGCAACGGCCGATTGTTTTGGCCTTTGTCGATGTCGATCACTTTAAACGCATTAATGACACTTTCGGTCACGACTGCGGCGATCGTGTCCTTCGAATGATTGCAGATCAATTGTTTCTACTGTCAAATAATCGTTGTAATATTTCTCGCTACGGCGGAGAAGAATTTGCCGTATTATTTGAAGATGCTGAAATGGACTGTGCGTTTGAAAGAATCGAGGCTTGTCGCCTTGAGCTGTCGAAAAAATCTCTCGTGGACATTGGATCTGGAGAACCTATTGGCAGAGTGACTTTCTCGGCAGGCATAGCCCAATGTTTGCCGTCTGATACCAAGCAGACGCTTCTGAGAAAGGCTGACGGTGCGCTTTACAATGCGAAATCGGAAGGCCGAAATATGGTGTCGAAATATTCTAATGGTTTCGAGAACCGCCGGGCTTCTGATCGCTAACATCCATATCGCAAAATATACTTGAACATATCGACATCGCTGTAGCATCGTGCCGACATCCAACAAAATCGTTGCACTCTCCTATGCCTTGGCGATATCTCAAGCGCGCTGGCAGGCATGATCCCTAATGATGCTGGTGTTGTTGCGCCGGTTCGTCACATGCCGTCCCCGCCCAAGGCGCATTGGCCGAGAATAAATCATCCAACACCGAATGAAGCAGAAATCCCGTGATGTAAAGCAATATACGCTGCATCGTCGGCTCTCCATATGCAATTGGGTAGGACGATAGTAATCGTCCTACCCAATCCTGAAGAGCGCATACCAGGTGCACTGCATTCACCAAGGCTGTGGCCTGCGGGGGCTGAACAGCCTCAGTAGAAAGTTTTCAACCTTTCTTGCTTAGCGTTATCCGAATCCGAGCCGCTTAAATCAAATCATATCCGATCCGATTTGGCGAGATAAGACGGTTTTATATCCAAAATGGGGATGACGTTGGACGGTTGACAAGGCTTTGACACCGGTCAGTTACGTTTCATGGTGATGGAAATGCGCCTATTCCGGTCATCCATCCGGTCTTTCGGATTATAGGGCTCGGTATCGGCCACTCCTTCAATGCGCGCCATACGGGTATTCATAATACCCTGAAGCACCATTTCCTTCCGGGTGGCCTCGGCTCTGGCTGACGAAAGGAGCCAATTGTTCATATTTTTCCCGCTTGCGTAGGGCAAGCTGTCCGTATGTCCCCTGATGACGAGCAGGTTGTCAACTGTATCAATGATTTTGGTCACCTCGCCGATCAATATTTTGGCTTTGGGGTTCAGACTGTCGGTGGCCAGCGCGAACATGCTGAAATTGGCTTCATCGATCAGATCAATACGCAGGCCTTCAACGGTATCTGTTAACCGAATATTTTTGAGCAGAGCCAGTTTTTCCGGATCTTTCTTCAGCTGTTCCCGAAGCTGCTTTTCAAATTCTTTGGCATCCATTTTTCGGGCGCTACTGCTGCTTTTGCCCTGGTCATCTTGAGTGCCTGTTGCATCGCGAGGAATGGTTATCGATTGCGTACCAGTCTGCTTCGCTCCGTGCGGATAATTGTCCTTGGCAGTTAGAGAATCTCCGCCAAACATACCGTCGGAACCGGCGCTTTTTTGGCGAAACTCGACCAGCGTAGGGGCGAAATAGTCCGCTAATCCCTTGCGCTGTTTCTCGTCAGTGGCTCCCAGTAACCACATCAAAAGAAAGAATGCCATCATTGCGGTCACGAAATCGGCATAAGCCACTTTCCAGGCACCACCATGATGGCCGGCATGTTGCTCCATGATAATTTTTTTGACAATGATTGGCGGTTGATTTGAACCCGCATCAGCTTTCTTTGCCATCGATCAACGTGCCCTTATTGCATCGAAAACATCGGCAAAGCTGGGCTGGTTAGCATGTTGCAAACTGGTGCGTGCTGCTTCGATGATTAATGGTTGCGGATGGCCATGTAGGCTTGCGATGATGATCTGTTTAGCCACCTGATAGATAGTGCCATCGCTTTCGATCACAGTACGTGCACGAAGGGCCATTGGCCCAACAAAACCGTATGCGAGCAATACGCCCAAAAACGTTCCGACCAGTGCGGAGCCGATCATCGCGCCGAGAACAGCCGGTGGCTGGTCGATCGCTCCCATCGTTTTGACAACGCCGAGAACGGCTGCAACAATACCAAGAGCTGGCAAGGCGTCGGCGAGGTTCTGAAGATTGTCGGCGGGCCCGATCGCTTCGTGGTGATGGGATTTGATACTTTGATCCATAACGTCTTCGACTGCATATGGGTCAAGCGTTCCGGAGGAAACCACGACCAGGCGCAGGCTGTCCGCTATTAGATGGACAAGAGTCTCATCTTTCAGCAACTTTGGAAATTCGCTGAATATCGGTGAAGACTGAGGGTCTTCGATATGTGGTTCCAAAGCCACCGGCCCTTCGCCCTTGAGGATTTTGGTCAGTTTGGAAGTTAGAAGAATACAATCCATAAAGTCCTGCTTGACGTAGGTCGGACCTTTGAACACTTTGCCGAAACCGCCCATCAGCGCCTTTAACTGCGCACCTGAGTTGCCGATGATCAATGCACCGACAGCGGAGCCGCCGATGATGCCCATTTCAATTGGTAGAGCATGCAAAACAACGCCCATATCCCCACCTGACAACGTGAATACGCCAAAAACCATGACGAGCAAAACAACTATACCAATTGCAGCGAACATTTATCAATTCTCCATCATCGTACTCGAATTGCAAGGCGTGCTCCCTTTCCAGCCGATGGAAGGAGCAAGCATTGTATTGATGAACGGCAGAATCGGCTCGTGGTTAAGGGCCTAATAACATTGAATCTCGGGCGCTTATCCGATCAGTTGAATGAGAGACGTGCTATTGGATTTGGCATATAGTTTTTGAGCCGCTTCTAGATTAACGAGCAAAGATTGGAAACGGGCTACCGCTTCTGAAATATCGGTGTTTTCCAGCATGGATCGTCTCTCAGTCGACGTAAGCTGCGATTTTTGCAGTCGGTCTTCCTGTTGATCGAGACGATTGACCAGCAACCCCTGATTAGCGATCAAGCTCGAGAAATGGTTGACTAATGAATCGGTGCGACCGAGCTGGGTCGCTCTGTCCGCGGTGGTGCCAGTTCGGATGGCGTTGATCATTTCGTCCATGATTGTATCAAGGTCACTGGTGCCGCCATCGACGTCAATGGACAGCGCAACGGACTGGAGATTGGGTGACGGCGCCAACAGAACATTCGTATCGATCCTCATTTTAATAGGATCGCCGGAGTGGAACAAGTCACCCCCATAACTATCCTTCGCTTGCACAAGCTGTTTAAACTGATCGCGAAAGCTTTCGAGCTCGAGCGCTATTACATCACGATCGGTTGCAGAAAGTGTGTTGTTATTGGCCAGAATTACCAGCTCCTTGGCGCGGATTGCGCCGCTGGCAATCGTGTCGAGCGAGGATTCTGCTTGCTGTGCCATAATGCCGGCTCGACCGATATTGTTGAGCCACGAATCTTCGATGGCAGCCTTGCGACCAAGGCTGGATATTTCCAGCCAACTGGAAGGCGCCTCTGATGGCCGCGAAAAACTTTTGCCGCTTGCTATGGATTCTTGTGTCTTGCCGATAAGCGTCGACAGTTCTGATTGCTTTTGAATGCCATCATGGGGCCTGTTCCGGTTGATCGATTCCATGTTTTTTCCTCTGCGACGATCAACTAGAAGATCGCCAATACGGATTGCATCGTTTCCCGAGCGACTTGAATGATGCGAGCGGCCGCTTCGTAAGATTGTTGCAGGCGGATAAGGTCCGCTGTTTCGCGATCGAGATCTACCACCGAAATATTGTCACGCGCTTCGCGGGTGGCTCGGTCAAATGCGGTCGCAGCTTTGCTTTCGCTGCGAGCGGTCAGCAAAGATTGTGCCTGACCGATCGCCAGTTTTTCATAGCCTTGTTCGGTTCCTGTAGCCGTGCGCAAGTCCACGAATGCCAAAATATTGCCATTCGCCACACCTGCAGGCGAGGCCAGGGCAAGAGCATCTGCTGACAGTCCTGTTGCCGACAGGCTCGCAGCGGTGCCACTGTGGGCAACGATCGCTGCGCCAGCCGCTCCTGCATCGGTCCGCCCATTGGCTTGCCAGCCGTTGATTTCATCCGCGAATTGCACTGCCAAGCTGTCCAGGTCACTGCTGACGTTGACCAGCTTTGACTGTGCGCGATGTAGTCCGCCCAGCGTTCCATTGCTTGGGGCGGTCTGAACCGTTCCGCCAATTTCGATATCAAAACTTCTACCCGCATTGACGACATACGCCACCGGGCTTACCGCATTGAACGTTAGCAGACTGGTTCCGTTGCGGGTAATGTCGGCGGTACCATTGTTGCCAAAATTAATCTGAACATCGAGTTTTTCTGTTATAACCGCGAGAGCAGCATCCCGGCTGTCGAGCAGAGTAGCGTGCTGACCTGTGCCGGTTTGCATCGGACGCAACTTTTGGTTTACCGCTGCGAGTTGGTTCAATGCGTCGTTCAGCTCTTCCGCTTCCTGAGAAGCAGCGCCGTTGATCAATGTGATCGTCGAAGTTAGATTGAGCGATGTCTGATTGAATCGTTGTACAGAAGCTTCAACGTCACCAATAAATTGACTGCGCAACGCCGGTTCAAACGGAACTGCGGAGAGTTCCTCGGCCGTACCGAATAGTTGAGTCAATTTAGCTCCAATGTCGAAATCATTGTTGGAAAGCGCAATTTCTCCCTGATTGAGCCATTGTACGAGAACCTCTCCACTGACACGGCTCGCTCCGGTTTGTCGCGTTGCCGCTTCGAGGAACTGATCGCTGGAACGGGACATGCTATTGACCTCGACGCCGCCGAGACCGGTTTGGTTTTTGTAAAGCGGACTGATGGCGCTGTAGCCTGCCGTATCCCCGACGTTGAGGGTCTTTCGGACATAATCGGGATTCTCTGCATTGGCGACGTTTGCTCCAACGACTTCCAATGCACGGGCGTTCACTTTTAATGCGGCTCGTCCAATGTTCAGAAGGTCAGACATCCTTGTCCTCCACGTGGCGAGCGAGCAGCTGAGCTATGCCGAATACGCCCTTTTGGGCCATCGATTCGGCGACTTTTGCGTCTTGCATTTCGCGAAACTGCTCGGTTCCCTGGCCGTCGAACAATCCCTCTCCAAGAGAGGACGTCCGCATCGTTTTCAGCATTTGCCGCACAAATATTGCCTCAAAATCAGCTGCCATAGATTGAATTTCAGCTTGCTTTTTGTTGGCCTCAACACTGATCGAGCCCAGAGAAGAGGGTGCGGTGTGTGATGGGGATAAAATTACCGTCATATGATGATCAATTCTGCTGACAGCGCGCCTGCTTGTTTCAAACCCTCCAATATTGCTGTTAAGTCAGACGGTGGAACTCCTAAAGAATTAATAGTCTCGACAATTTCCGCGAGCGATGCACGTCGTCCGATTTCAAAGGTACGGTTGACAGGTTCATCGACGGCAATGTCACTATTCTGTTCTGTGGCGGTCCTTCCGCGGCTCAAAGGTGCGGGTTGCACTACTCGGGGATTTTCTTCCACGCGGACGGTGAGCTTCCCGTGACTGACAGCGGCCGGTCCAATGCGAACTGCGCCATTGATAACAACGGTTCCTGTTCGGGCATTGACGATGATCCGGGCGGGTGCATCGGCCGGCTTGACGATCAGATTCTCGATCTTGCCCATCAATATCACGCGCTCCTGCGCTCCAAGTGGTGCGGCAATCCGGACGGTTACGGCATCTGCGGCAATTGCCTGCTGGGACTGCAAGGCTTCGTTTATGGCGTCTGCAACCCGCAAAGAGGTGGTCAGGTCTGCGTCGGTCAGGTTGAAGCTGAGAAATGGTTCGCTTTCAAAACCGGTTGCCACGGTTCTTTCTATCGAAGCACCGCCGGGGATGCGCCCGACCGAAGGCACATTGACGGCAAGTTTTGAACCATCAGCAGCGGATACACCCAAGCCACCAACCGCCAGATTGCCCTGAGCCATGGCATATATCTGTTGATCGGCACCATAGAGCGGCATCAGTATCAACGTACCGCCACGTAACGACTTTGATTTGCCGATTGCCGACACGGTAATGTCGAGGCGTTGACCAGGTTTTGCAAAGGCCGGCATTTCTGCCGTGACCAAAACCGCTGCAGCATTTTTGGATGCCGGATTGACTTCCGGGGGCAGGGTTAGCCCAAACCGGTTCGCGACACCTTTGAGGCCAACCGTCGCATATTCCAGACTGTCATCGCCAGTTCCGGCGAGCCCCACGACGACACCATAGCCAACTAGCTGGTTGGTTCGCAGGCCGGCGAAGGTTCCGATATCTTTGATGCGTTCAGCCTGCACCGGCTGGGTGACAACCACAGCCGCCGACACCAGTGCGAAAAATATCGCTAGCCATTTTATTGACCGGAAAATTCTTGATGATTGGGTCATATGAACTTTGATCCCTGAGGCTAAAATGGCGAGATGAAGGAAAAGAATTTCTGCAGCCAGCCCTGTTTGCTCGCCGAGGCGATCTCGCCGGTTCCGCCATAAATGATCCGCGCGTCGGCCACTTTGGTGGACGGGATAGTGTTGTCGGCAGATACATCGATGGCGCGAATTAATCCGCTAAACTGGGTGTGTTCGTCGCCCCGGTTTAACGACGTCAGTTTTTGCCCGCGGACCAGCATAGTCCCGTTAGGATAGCTTTCCGCCACGGTAACGCTGATCTGTCCCTGCAGGCTGTTAGACTGGTCGGCGCTGCCGTTACCGGAAAAATTTTGGGACCCACCTGTCGCTACATCGCTGGACGAAAATATCGAAAAAAGGCCGGTTTTCGGCGGTGATAGAGAAAATCCGCCATCACGGACTTTAGATGCGCTATTGGATTTTGACGCGCGGGTTTTCTCGACCAGCAATATGCTGATGATATCGCCCTTCCGGCTTGCCCTTGATCCGTTTGTCAGAGCCGAATAGCCGGAGGCTACCTGAAATATCGCCCCGTTAGCCGCGGCTGGTTCAGGCGGGGGTGCGGCCGTAACTGGTGCAAATTCTTGCGCAGAGATGCTGGAGTTCGACCCCATGCAACTGACGAGCAGAAATGGTACCGCGCCGATCAGTAGGCTTCGTTTTGAAAACAATCTAGATGTCATGATGGTTGGGCTTCTTTCTAGTGTTAGATTTAGAGTTGCTGGTTCACGAATTGCAGCATTTCATCGGTCGCCGAGATCATTTTTGAGTTGACCTCATAAGCGCGCTGCGTCTCGATCATGTTGACCAGTTCTTCGACAATATTGACGTTCGATCCTTCCAGAGCTCCTTGACGGACGTTGCCAAGGCCTTCTTGGCCTCCTTGCCCCACTTGTGGGGCGCCGCTTGCCGCTGTCTCGGTCAGGATGTTATTGCCAACCGAAAGGAGGCCGGCGGGATTAGTGAAATTCGCGAGTTCAATCTGTCCAAGCTCGCTGGCCTCGGTTTGCCCCGGCACCGTCGCGGAAACGGTACCGTTGGTGCCGATGGTTACTGCTGTGGCACCTTGTGGAACCTGGATCGCCGGAACCAGCGGCAAGCCATCGCTCGTGACCATATTGCCTTCGGCGGTTAGGCTGAAATTGCCAGCTCTTGTGTAGCCGGTCGTTCCATCCGGTCGTTCGACCTGGAAATAACCGGCGCCTTCGATGGCCAAATCCATGGCATTTTCGGTATTTTGTAAGGTACCTTGGGTGTCTATCTTGCCGATACCTGATAGCCTGACTCCGGTTCCCAGTTGGATCCCGCTAGCATAGCGGTTCTGTGCGTCGGAAGGCGCACCGGGCGTTACGACATTCTGATATGCAAGGGTTGCAAAATCTGCCCGATCCCGTTTGAATCCGGTTGTGTTCACGTTCGCCAGATTGTTGGCGATCACACGCATCTTGGTATTTTGCGCATCCAGTCCGGTGCGCGCAACTTGTAGGGCGGCATTAGTCATCTTATCTTCTCCTGCATCAGGTTATCATTGCGGCAGTGACATTATTCCTGCGCCGCTATCATCAAGCTCCTCGGCTGTTTTGAGCAAGCGTGCCTGAGTTTCCCATGCCCGGCTGGTTTCAATCATGTCGACCAGAGCACTGGTCATATTGACGTTCGAACTTTCCAGCGCGCCGGAAATGACTTTTGCATTTTCATCGACGGGCAAAGTGCCGTCATCGGCGACGTGGAACAGAGTATCTGGACCTTTTGAAATTTGGCTGCCCGTGACGCTGACCAGCTTGAGCTTACCAAGTTGCTGCGGCTGGGTTGGGTCTCCACCGACCGGCACATATGAAATCGTACCGTCCGAGCTGATGTCCACACGCTCCGAGGGGGTAGGGTCACCGGGCCGCTGTCGCCCAAGACGGGGAAGCCATCGCCGGTAAGCAACGTGCCAGACGGGTTGATTTTCAGATCTCCCCGCTTGGTATATGCTTCTTTACCATCGGCATCTTGCACGGCGAGCATTGCATCGCCCTCCAGGGCAATGTCGAGGGGGCGATCGGTTTTTGTAATCGCCCCCCGTTCATATCTGCCTGCATATCCCGGTCCACAGACATTGCGCGACTGTTATGGCCCGGACCATTCAAATATTGGGCCTTTGCCGAGACCATGTCGGATTTGAAACCGGCCGTCTCTGAGTTGGCCATATTATTCGCGATGACGGTTTGGCGGTTCATAAGCGATTTCATCGCGTTGACCGTCGTATATGCAAGCTTATCCATGGTTCATTCCTTCAGCTGATCAGAAATTAGATCTGAAGGTTTATGATCGTCTGCGTAAGGGTATTGGACGTTTCGATAGCTTGCGCATTGGCTTGGAAATTGCGCTGCGCGGAAATCAGCGAGACCAGTTCTTCAGTGATATCGACGTTTGCTAGTTCCAGAGAGCCCGAGCGGACTTGTCCGAGAGGACCGTTTGCTGCCTGGTTGATCTGCGCCGGGCCGGAATCGCCCGTCGACTGCCAATGAGCATCACCGACGGGGCGAAGGCCCTCAATCGCGGCGAAACTTGCCATCGCGAGGGCGCCAACTTTCATCTGGTTGCCGTTCGAGAATGTGGCTGAAACGACGCCTTCGTTGTTGATTGATATGTTAGCCAACAGGGCCGCCGGATCGGCGGGATCCGAAGCCGGTAAAACGAAATCGAACATGTCGGCGGCTGTTGTGCCAGTGGCTACACCATTGGCATCGACTGGCAGCAACTGCACTGTTGAACCGATGGTATCGATGACTTCGCGATTGTTATTTACCGCAAATGCACCGTTGCGGGTAAAGGTCAAATCCTGACGCGGGGGCTGGCCTTTCACGGCAAAAAATCCGTCGCCCGCAATCGCCAAATCCAGTGTTTTGTCGGTTGACTGTAAAGTGCCCTGCGTAAATTGCTGGGTTATTCCATTCAGTCTCGTGCCCTGGCCCGCTACAGACTTTGTCTGTTGGGTAGGAGCGGCTGCAAAAAGGTCACCAAATTGCGCGCGGCTTTTCTTGAAGCCGGTGGAATTGGTGTTGGCGACGTTGTTTGAAATAACATTCAAGTCAGTCTGGGCCGCTTTTAGACCGCTTAATGAGGTAAAGAATGACATTTTATCTTCTCCTGTGTTGAAATAGATGTCGGAAGGTTGGAATTATCCGATTTTTAGGGCCTCGGCGGGGAACACGTTGCCGATCGGGGTAACAAGAATAGGGGGACCATTGCCTTCGGTTGTTTTTACGGATGCTACAGGCACCCATGTGGCTAGGTTGGTCACAGATCCGCCGTTGACTCGAACGCGCAAGCGTCCTTGATCAAGCGATTTTCCGGCTTCATCCTTGCTGTCGAAATTAAACTCGACCGGACCGGCTTCCTGCTGACCAAGCTCAACAAACATTACGATCTCTCCGGCTTCGTTAAGCAAGTCGATCGAGAGATTGTCAGTTGCCTTGGTTAGTTCGAATTCGCCTGCATATTGACCATTTGCGCCCGCGACCGAAATATTCCCGGGAACCAGGACCGTATGGCCAATCCATTCTTTGGCGTCTGAGAGACGATTATTGCCGAGGATTGATGCAATATCCGACAGTGACTGTTTCATTTCAGAAATGCCGGCCACGCTGGAAAATTGTGCCAGTTGCGCAACCATCGCTTGGTTGTCGAGCGGGTCGAACGGGTCCTGGAATTTCAACTGGGTCGTCATCAGGCGCAGAAAGGAATCTTGATCGAGGCTATTGTCACCTTTTGCGTTCTCCGGCTGTGCTTGAGAGAGGCCGGCGATATTTGTGACCGGTTTCTGGAAAGTTTCTGGTGCAATGTTCATTATTGGTTCCTCACTGTTTCAAGAATTAAAGATTTCGCGGTTTGTAAGACCTGCACGTTATTTTGGTAATTTCTGGCTGTTTCCAGCATATCGATCAGCTCTGCCGTTTCATCGACAGCGGCTTCCCAGACAAACCCGTCCTTGTCCGCAATCGGATTGGTCGGGTCGTGCCGCTTTTGCGGTGCGGCATCTGATTTGACGATGCGCTCGACGTCGACCGTTGCAAGATTGTCCTCGACCACCGAACGGAAAACCGGACGCATTGCACGAAAAGCCTCTTCTTCGCTGGCATAGTCCGTGCGGGCGTTCGCCAGGTTGGATGCGGTCGTGTTTAACCGGACCATTTGTGCAGACATTGCTCTGCTGGCGACGTCGAAGACGTTCATGCTACCCATGATCATTCCCCTTTCAAGGCGCGCTGAATTGAAGACACTTGTCCCTGCAGAAAGGATAAGGTCGTGCGATACTGAATGGCATTTTCGGCGAAGAGCGTTTGTTCTACAGACAGCTCTACTGTGTTTCCGTCCGCCGAAGGTTGAAGCGGAACACGGTAACCGGTGTGATCATTCATAGCCTGATTGAGCGAACCACCATTTTGCGCTTGCTTCATGGCAAGATCAAAATCGAGGTCCTTCGCTTTATATCCAGGCGTTGAAGCATTCGCGATATTTGACGCGAGCATATTAAGGCGCTGAGAGCGGAGCTGTAGCGCGCCGCCGTTCAATGCAAATATCTGATCCAAACTAGGCATCGTATCTAATCCCGTATTAATTATCCGGTCCGCTGACCGTTCTTGTTCATGAGATACACCGCTATTGGAGTACTCGAACGGGACATTGCAAAGGGCATGCCAACTTATCCGGATCGTTCGGTAAATGGCGGTTTTTCGGGATTTATCTCCAAGGCGCTTGGGAGGATTGTTCCGGATTTTGCCAAAGCGGCAAAGTTCTGCCCCCGACCGGCAAGTTTTTGCCGGTCAATTCAGGATTGGGATCGATGGACATTCTACTGACGAACATCTGGCGATTTTTTGACCCTGTCTTATTCAGCGTAGTTCTGGGCTGTGTTTTGATAATGGCTTGGGTTCAGAACGGCCGCCATTCGCTTACCCAATCCTTCGCGGCACTCGCCAACTGCGGCAGAAATCCGTTTGAAGAAAGCGGGGAGAACGCAACATATATGTGCCGGAGGATCGACTTCACTTTGCGGGAATCTGGGGTTCCAGGCTTGGACAAGGTACGGAGCCAAGACCCTTTTGTGATGCGAATTCTAAACTATCTGGCGAATGCCAAGGATGCCAAGGACTATGAGGAATGGGTCCGTCTGGAAGAGCATTCCGCCGAAACAAAGCAAAATTCGACCGCGGACTATTGGTTTTCGGCTGCCGAGATTGCGCCCGCCATCGGTCTGATCGGAACGATTACCGGACTCATCCAATTATTCGCTACCGGCATTGATCCATTGAAAATGGGTCCTGCGATGAGCTTCACTTTGCTTACCAGTCTATATGGTCTGTTCGTGTCCCACATCATTGCATTTCCAATCTATATGCGCCTGCACACGAGAGCGGAGATACTGAATGGCTATCGGTCAAAGATTGTTCAACATACGATCAATATCGCAGGGATAGAACTTGCTTCGGTTGGTCGGGTACATTTTGTTCCGGCTAACCCATCGAAGACGGCGGCTTGATCAATGAACTCCAGCCGCACCACATTATCCTTTCTTGATCTGGCTCTCATGTTGCTCAGCGCGTTCGCCTATACCCATTTTGTAAATATAGCGGATTCTGAAACTCGGCAGAAAATGGCCAAGGCAGGCGGGCCGGTTGAAGAAATTCTGGGTTCCTATGATTATGCTGCGCCAGATTTTTTTGGTGATAGCAACGCGATGCTTACGGACTTTGCGAAAAAGGAAATCGTTGAAATATTGACGATGCAACCGAAGCAGATGTTGATAATAGAGGTCGCTGCAGCACCGGAAGCGCAAAACGGATCTCGCCTGCGTCAGTGGGAAACGGTTTCCGCGCGATCAGCAGCAATCGCAGATGCATTTGAAAAGGTTGGTCAGAATGGGCGGATGATCGTCCTGAAAGTTCCCGAAAAACTAGTCTCCAAGCCAGGCCAGAAACAAAGCGTTAAATTGACATTTCTCCCGTTAGAAACGAAATGATTGCAGCTCGACAAGAGTTTTTCATAAAACTGGCATGATATCTGCGTGGTTCCTTAGACTATAGAATAGGAACAAATCATATGTCTCATTATTATCTCGCACTGCCGATAGTGGCTGTCATCTGTATGGGAGCGGCGCCGCCGTTTGAAGATACCGCATCTCTTGATCGGCAAGTCGCATCGCATTTGGGGGCAGGGGTCGGGGATGTTGGCGGCGCTCGTGCGGCTATAGACCCCAAGCTCAAATTGAAGCGTTGCGCAAATCCCGTCGAGATATCAGAGACAAACAGGAATGCGTTGCAGCTCGGTTGTCAGAATCTCGGATGGAGGATATTCGTTCCGATTCGCCTCGGCGGCAACGGGGGCAGCCAAGATGGCGGCAGCTCCAACGAACCGTTGGTACAGCGGAACCAGCCCGTCACTCTTATCATACGGCGGTCAAATTTTAGCATCAGCTATGGAGTGATCGCGCAGGAGAGCGGCGCGATGGGAGAGTATATTCCTGTTCGATCCGACCGCAAGTCCAAGGAATTGATGGCCAGAATATCCGGGCCGGGCGTGGTTGAAATGACGCCTTGAAAAAAATATCGATCAAGAACTTAATTTTTTCCGAACAAGCCGTAAATTGTTACGAAAGAAGTTATAAGCGCCGGTTGACACGGTACAGCAAACTTCAAATTTGTTTATGTGGCGCAGTAAGGATGTAGTGATATGAAACCTGTTGATAGCTATTTGACCATTAATACGCGGTTGGATCGTCCAGCTCTGAATGAAGCTGCGGCAAAAAACGTGGAAGCTGCTGCGGGCACCGGAAAAGCAACGGTGCCGAGCTCGATTTCGACAACAGCTTCTCAACTGGCGACCGAAAAGCCGCCATTTGATGCGCAGAAGGTCTCAGAGATCAAGCAGCAAATCGCTTCGGGAAATTATCAGGTTGATACTGATGCCCTGGCCGCAAAGATGCTTGATGCAGGTGTACTCGGAGTGGCTTCGAAGAAATGAACCAGATCGTCGAGACATTTCGTCACTCGCAGAATAATTTGATATCCGCATTGGACGGACATGACAGCGATGCGATTTTCCAAGCCAGCAAAGAGCTCAGCAGGGCTGTCTCCAGATTGGGGAGTCTGGAGGCCGCTGATATCGAAAAATATCTGCGTCCACTGATGTCAGAAGTTGACGAATTGATGCAAGCATCGATTTATCGCCTCCGTTTTCTGAGGGACCATAGTTCCAGCCGCCTGCAACTATTGTCGGGATGGCAGGCCAATCACGCAGATACTTATTCGAACTCGGCACGCAGTCGGTAATAGCCAAAAAGCTGAACATTATTTCAGCGAGGGCCGTTAAATCTAACTATTGGCACGATCATTGCTTCTCCCCTCAACAGGAGAATTCGAGCAATATATGTCAAACCTATCCATCATTCAAAGCTCTGAACGGCGTAGTTTGCCCAACGTGATTGCGCAATCTGCGCAACGCACGGGCGTTGATTTCAAATATTTGATGGCCCAGGCGCAGCTCGAAAGCGGAATGCGTCCGGACGCCAAGGCGAGCACCTCTTCCGCAACCGGCCTATATCAGTTTGTCGAACAAACATGGCTTGGTCTGGTTAAGAAAAAGGGCGGTGAATACGGCCTTGGTTGGGCGCAAAATGCGATCTCGCAGAACCGCAATGGCAAGTTTACTATTGCCGACAATTCCCAGAAATCAGCAATTCTCGCATTGCGTAACAACCCCGAACTATCTGCCAATCTGGCCGGGGAGTTCGCTCGGGATAATAGCGATTATCTCGAAAACCGGATCGGTCGGGAACCAGAATCGGTTGACCTATATCTCGCGCATTTTCTCGGCCCAGCAGGCGCAGGAAAATTCTTAAGCGCATTGGATGCTAATCCCCACGCACCGGCGGCACCATCCTTTGCAAATGCTGCGCAATCCAATCGGTCGATATTCTACACCAAGGCCGGCGCTGCCAGAAGCTTTCAGGATATCCGGAACCTTTTCGCTAACAAGCTCGAAAACGCGTCCATGTTTGCCGGAGGCGGCAATAGTTTTCCGACAGCTGGAAATAATTTGCCGCAATCCCAAAGGCCGATGCCGATGGTTCAGCCAGCGGATTATCTCCGGATCGCAAAAAACCATATCAATGACCAGGGCAATCCAGACAAGTCGAGGCCGTTCGATGAATCGGCCAAGGTTGCTTATCTGATGCTCGCCTCACTTGGATTATAAATGAACATGACACAGAATATTTTCGCTCTCAACAAAATAGGCGGCCATCTAAAGTCGGGACTGCTCCCGATGGCTACGCTCTTGCTGGTCATCTTCATGGTGCTGCCGCTGCCGACGATATTGCTGGATATCGGTTTCATTACCAATATCATGATCTCACTCGCGATCCTGATGGTTGCGCTCAACGCCAAAAAGCCGCTTGATTTTTCCAGCTTCCCAACGGTTCTCCTCTTCGCCACGCTTCTGCGACTGGGTTTGAACGTCGCCTCAACCCGGGTGGTGCTTATGGAAGGCCATGCCGGCGGTGAGTCGGCAGGGCAGATTATCGAAGCCTTTGGCGGATTGTTACTCGGCGGCAATTATGTGGTCGGTATATTCGTGTTCTGTATTGTGATGATTATCAACCTCATCGTTATCACAAAAGGCGCCGGCAGGGTTTCCGAAGTTTCCGCGCGTTTCACTCTGGACGCCCTGCCTGGCAAACAGATGGCGATCGACGCTGACTTGAACGCGGGCCTGATTGCCCCCGAAGAAGCAAAGGAACGGCGGTCCGAAGTCGCAACCGAAGCGGACTTTTACGGTTCAATGGATGGTGCTTCGAAATTTGTAAAAGGGGATGCCGTTGCGGGGGTCTTGATTCTTGCGGTCAACATTATCGGCGGTATCATTTTGGGACTGACGACCCACGGACTTTCCTTTGGTGAAGCGGCAAGCACTTACTCGATGCTCGCCATTGGTGATGCTCTGGTTGCACAGGTCCCGGCACTGGTGCTGTCAATCGCCGCAGCAGCCATTGTGACGCGGGTTTCCTCGGCTCAGAATTTGGCCGATCAGGTCACGGGCCAATTCAGTTCGGGAGCGGCGTGGGTGCCCGTTGCTGTCATATTAACGATCCTCGGCATTCTTCCCGGTATGCCCCATGTGATCGTACTTTCAGCAGCGGCGGTTGCGGGCGGACTTGCCATTTATCTGATCCGCAAACCTAAGCCTGTGGACACGGTCGTTGAACCCGTCAAAGAGAAAAACGCGGAACAGATTGACTGGGAGGATGTGTCTGAAAAGGCGCGTCTTGGTATCGAAATTGGATATGGTCTTGTTCCGCTGGTTGAAGATCGCAAGGGCGCGCCGTTGATGAAACGGATTACCGGTATCCGGCGCCAGATCTCCAAAGAACTGGGTTTTGTTATTCCGCTTGTCCGGATCAAAGACGATTTGTCGCTTGAACCCAATGGCTATCGGATAATGATGGGTGGCATGGTTCTCGGTGAAGACACCGTCTGGCCTAATGATTTTATCGCGCTCGATGACGGCCATGTCGATTCGGTGATCGAAGGGCGGCCTTGCAAAGATCCGACGTTCGGAATGGATGCAATCTGGATTAGTGCAGGCAAAAAGTCTCAGGCGATTGCCGAAGGTTATACTGTCGTGGATGCACCCACTGTGATCGCGACCCATCTCAACGATGTTGTCCGGCGCAATGCAGCGCAGCTATTTGGTATGGACGAAGCGCAGAAGCTGCTCGACTTCCTCAAGGAATCTTCGCCGCAGCTGGTCGACAGTCTTACGCCGCAACCCCTGTCGCTATATGCTATCACTGCAATATGCCGTGACCTTCTCGCCGACAAAGTACCGGTTAAAGATTTCCAGCAGATATGCTTGGCAATGCTGGAAGCATCCAGCATGCACACGGACACACCGCATATGGTCGATGCAATCCGGCAGAAAATCGGCAATTTGATCGTGCAAACCATGGTACCCATCAGTCTGCCCCTTCCGGTTGTGACGCTGGATGCGGAACTAGAAAGTTTGCTCGTTAAGGCCCTGAAATTGGGCGAAGAGGCTAATTACCCTATCGAACCGCAGCTAGCTCAGAAGATAATTGAAGCGGTCGATGAAGCTGCTCGCGGGTTGCCATTGGAATCCCAAAGCGTGGCTCTCATTACGTCGCCGATTGTGCGGCGGCCGCTTGGTGCGCTGCTTAAACAGCGGTTCCCGGATCTGACCGTCCTTTCCTACCAAGAATTGCCTGATGATAAATCGATCGAAGTGCTGACCAAGATCGGGGTGCCGCAATCCAGCCAGACAATGGCTATCACTGATGCAAATCAATTCTAACTACCAATCGGGAATACGATATGTTGAAAACAAAGAGCCGCGCATCACAAGCCTACGGCGCGATGAAAATTGACGAAAATCGGTTGATTGAAGAAAATCAGTCTCTGGTCACAAAGATTGCCTGGCAGGTTAAGTCTTTCGCGCCCGATCAAATGGAAATCGAAGACCTGATCCAAGTCGGTCTGGTTGCCATGGTCGAGGCCGCGAAAAAATATGTTGATCAGGGACATAGTTTCAGCACCTATCTTTATGTGCGTGTTCGCGGAGCGATGATTGATGATCTGAGATCAACGTGCAATTTGCGCAGAACATCTGTCGATTGGCACAAAAAAGTGCGCAGGTTCCGGGACAAGCTGGTGCAGGAACTTAACCGGGAGCCCAACGAGGGGGAACTGGCGCTTGCGATGGACATGAATCCTGCCGATTTTCGCCAGAACACGGATCGCGCGATTGATGTTCATATCGGTTCACTGGATGAAGTTTATTGCGATTCCAGTAGCTGGTTTACAGATCAAGAGGATAATCAGCACCAAACATTGGAAAAGTCCCAGATGGTAGAACTGCTTTCCGCAAAACTGAAGCAACTGAACGAACGCGAACAACTTGTGCTCAATTGCTATTTTGTGGAGGAAATGCAGCTTGATGAGATCGGGGACATTCTTGACGTATCTTCGGTACGTATCTGCCAGATTAAAAAGCGTGCGTTGGAGAAGCTGCAAGTAGCAATGACCGAGAACTAAACTTCGTGCTTAGACTTTACTAGGGTCCAGACCCATTAACGGGATTCCCAAAGTGATATAATTGTGATTCAATGCCTTGAGCAAGGAGGTATTGGATATGTCTGATTTCTTTTGGTTTTCGGATGAGCAGTGGGCGCGGATTGAGCCGCTTTTGCCGACGAAGACGCGCGGCATACTGCGTGTCGATGACCGGCACGTGCTTTCGGGGATTGTCCACGCGTTACAAAGCGGCGGGCGCTGGAGTGATTGTCCGCCGGTTTATGGGCCGAAGAAGACACTCTATAACCGCTTCGTACGCTGGGCCGAGCGCGGGATATGGGAAGATATCTTCAGTGCTCTGGCTGGAGCCGAGGGCGTACCAGACAGGCTGTTCATCGACAGCAGTTGCATCAAGGTCCACCGGACTGCCGGAGGCGCAAAAGGGGGGCCTTGGCCAATGGTATCGGTCAGACACGGGGCGGCCGGAACACCAAGCTCCACGCCATCTGCGATATAAAAGGAAGACCCTGTGTCCTCCTGCTAACGCCCGGGAACGTGCACGATATGAAGGTCGCCAAGCAGTGTATCGCGGCAATGCCACCGTCTGCTGAACTGGTTGGCGACAAAGGATATGACAGCAATGATCTGCGCGACTGGCTCGCCTCTCGTGGTACCACCGCCGTTATCCCGCCCAAGCGGCATCGCAAGGTCAAACTTGACTGCGATCCCGCCATCTACAAACAGCGCAATGTCGTCGAGCGCATGTTCTGCCGCTTCAAGGACTGGCGTCGTGTCGCAACACGCTTCGACCGCAATATCAAAACCTTTATGGCAACCATCGCCATAGCTGCTACCGTAATCTGGTGGCTATAATGAGTCTGGACCCTAACAAACCGGCTTTCAATATTTGCCAACGAAGAGAGCCTCCTCCCGATTGGGAAGAGGCTTTCTCGCTTTCATGAATTAAGGTGTTACCGGATAAGGCTCAGTACAGACTGCTGAGACTGGTTAGCCTGAGACAACATCGCTGTTGAAGCCTGGCTTAAGATCTGGTTTTTGGCCAGTTCTGTGGTCTCGGCAGAGAAGTCTACGTCCATGATACGTGAACGTGATTCAGTGATGTTTGCAACACGGTCAGACAGGTTGGAAACCGTTGTCTGCAAACGGTTTTGCGAAGCACCCAACGATGCCTGTGCGCTGGTGACCGTATCCAGTGCGGTGTCCAGAAGACCAAGTGCAGTTGCAGCGCCAGCTTCAGTGGTAATGTCGATTGCAGCGACGCCAAGTGCTGCAGCATCAACATCGGTCATTGCAAGAGAAACGGTTTCTGAAGCGTTTGAACCAGTTTGGATGTTGATAGTGGCGTTGGTACCATCTAGCAATGCGACGCCATTGAAATCAGTGCGGGTTGCTACATCGCCAATTTGTGCGATCAATGCGGTAACCTCGGTCTGCAGGTTGGTGCGGTCACCAGCTGCAAGCGTGCCGTTGGCCGATTGTACGGATAGCTCGCGCATACGTTGCAACATGCTGGTGATCTCGTTCATGCCACCTTCTGCAGTCTGGGCAAGCGAAATACCGTCATTGGCATTGCGAATAGCCATGTTCAAACCGCGCACTTCTGAAGTCATGCGAGTAGCAATCGAGTTGCCAGCAGCATCGTCAGCTGCAGAGTTTACACGGCGGCCAGTTGAAAGGCGTTCGATTGATTTTGCAAGACCCATTTCTGCTTGGTTAGAAGCGTAGCTAGTACGCAGGGCCGTGACGTTTGTTCCTATTACAGTCATGGTTTCATCCTTCTTAAAATTAACATAATCGTTTCATCTAGTGGGTCACCTCGTCAGATGAAGTGGCCTCGAAGAAGTTAACGGTGACGCTGAAACGAAATTAAGGAAAAAAATTGTCGGGATTCCGACAGCCATCTTGCAAAGTGTCCATATTCCGACGTTAGTGACGAAAAGCCGACAGTAAGATTGCCGGTAATCGGCATTTTTTTGCCGTTTTAGAAACTGGCACGCTCATTGCAATGTGTTTGAGCGAGTACATGGACACTGGGTTCGATGCTCGACTTACAACGCAAGGGAATGGCCATGATCAACGATAAACTGAACCCTAGCCTGGTCTCTAGGTTTCCAGAACTTGTCGATTTGCTAGCGAGTGTTGATACGATTCACTCAGCCTCCGATTATTCATCCTCTGCAGCGCAACTACCCCACACTACCCGCGACGCATCCAAAGGTGAATGTCGAGGAGCAAAAGATCCAGTCGTGGTATTCCGCGATGGACCATTCCACTTCGTTCCGGCTACCCTCAGCCAACCACTGCGTATCGAATTCGGCAATGCAGACAGAGAATTTGGTCTGTCTTGCATTGTTGAATCGATGCGCGGTGGCAAGGGGCCTGCTTTTGCCGATCCTAATTCAATAGCCCTCTATAAATATGCCGCCCGTGTGGCGGGCAGCGATGCCAATGTCATGATTACCGGCGAGACCGGTACTGGCAAAGAGGGAATGGCCAGATTTATTCACGAAAACAGCGAGCGGGCAAACAATCCGTTTGTCACTGTAAACTGTGCCGCGATCACAGAATCGATGATCGAGTCCATCTTGTTTGGACATAAGAAGGGAGCCTTTACAGGCGCGTATAATAGTGCGGTTGGTTTGTTTAAAGAAGCTGACGGCGGCACAATCTTTCTTGACGAGATTACCGAGATGCCGCTGGAAAGCCAATCCAAGCTGCTCCGTGTCCTCCAGGAAGGCGAAATACTTCCGGTTGGCGCGTCACGTCATGAAAAAATTGATGTTCGCGTGTTTTGTGCCGCTAACCGTGATTTTGCCGAAGAAGTCGGGGCAGGCCGGTTTCGCGAAGATCTATACTGGCGCTTGAACGTCATGCCGGTCGAACTTTCTCCCCTTGCTCATCGGCCGGCGGATATCATTGCAATCGCTGCCTTCATGATGATCGGTTTCCAAAAGCGGAGCAAAAGATTCATATCGCTCTCTCGTTGTTGCGTACAGCGCTTGAAAGAACACAACTGGCCGGGTAATGTGCGGGAACTGTCCAACGTCCTGCAGCGTGCCTTGGTAATGTGCGATGGCGAGCGGATCGAAGCAGATGATCTGATCTTTGCAGGTGCGCGACTGAAGGTCTCTCCAAAACAGGACGATGTTTCAAGCCGGCCATCTTCGCAGTTCATTCGCGGACGCGACCTGCATTCGATTTCGAAAAATGTCGAATATGAAGCGATCAACCAAACATTAGAAAAAACCAACGGCAACCGTCGTGACGCTGCAAAAGAGCTCGGCATCTCGGAACGCACCTTGCGTTACCGGATGGCTGATATGCGCGCGCTTGCCGCATAGAGGGGAGATAGAAAATGTCTTCAGTCAATATGAACAGCCTGATGGCAGCCCGCAATGCCATCCTGAACCAAAACAACGCGTTGCAGGATATTGCCAAAAACGCGAGCCTTGGCGGACCTGGACAGACTTCTGGTCCGAAGGAAACCGCGGGCTCGAACAGCTTCTCCACGCAACTCACCAGCGCGCTTCAAGAAGTTAATAGACTTCAATCGACCGCGGAAGAAGAAATGAAATCCTATCAGATGGGCGAATCCAACGACGTCGCGGCCGTGATGCTCGCGAAGCACAAGGCATCCCTGGGATTTGAAACCACTTTGCAAGTCCGAAACAAATTATTGTCTGCGTACAAAGACATTATGAATATGCCGGTATAATAGATGGCCGAGCAACCATCTTCCGGTCAGGCGCTGACGCCTGCGAGCCCCAATGGACTAACAGGTGGCTATGACAGTTCGGGTGGCCCGCTGGGCGCCTTGCGGGCCTTTCTTAAACAGCCCGCCATTGCGCGGGCGATGCCGCTGATCATATTGTCGGCTGTCATATTGGCTGCAATCACCGTGTGGCTGGTTCTTCGCGAGCCACCACAGCGAGATCTGTTCCGTGGTCTACCCGACAATGACAAATCAGCGGTGATGCAGGCACTGCAAGCCGCCAATATTGTTTATGAAGTCGACGATGACACCGGTACTCTAACCGTTAGTAACGAAGACTATCACTCGGCCAAGATCGAGTTGGCGGGGCAGGGTTTGCCGCGATCCGCCCCAAGTGGTGACTCTATTATGTCGAGCATACCCATGGGCGCGAGCAGGGCAGTTGAGTCAGAAAAACTGCGCAATGCCCGTGAAATGGATCTGGCTCGATCAATCGAGGCGATCGACAGTGTCTTGTCGGCGCGAGTTCACCTAGCTGTTGAACAGCCCAGCATATTCCTGCGAGACCGGAATGAGCCGTCTGCCTCTGTGGTTTTGCATCTCGCAAGTTCTGCAAGACTGGATGAAAAAGAGACGCAAGCGATCCTGAACCTGGTTGCCAGCTCGGTGCCGGGGCTTTCTGCATCAAATGTATCCGTGATCGATCAAAATGGCCGACTATTGTCGAGCAACGGAGACGAAGCGTCTCCTGGCAGTGACGCGCAATTGAAAGTGAAAGCGGCGATTGAAGATCGCTATAGGCTCTCGCTAGTTAGTCTGCTCACACCTCTTGTCGGTCCCGGCAATTTTGTTGCGGAAGTTACTGCCGACGTGAATTTTGATGAAAGACAGGCAACCAGCGAGACCTATCCAGTCGACGGTTCGGTGTTGCGTTCCGAACAAGGGCAAAAATCGAACGAGATTGGCGGGGTCGGAAGCGGTGTAGGCGGTATTCCCGGCGCTCTTTCCAATCGACCCGCCGAAGCTGCAGAGTTCGGGGATCAGCCCGACGGCGCTGCAGATCAAGCGGCTGGAGCGACCGAACCAAGTAAAACCAGCGAAGAATATCGTCGGAATTTTGAACTTGCCCGGGAAGTTGCGGTCATCAATCAAGCTCCAGGGCAAGTGTCACGTTTGTCCGTCGCAGTTGCAATTGACGAGCGCGCGCTGAAAAACAAAAAGTCTCCTAAAGAAATTCTGGAAATTGAAAAACTCATCAAAGGTACGGTCGGATATCGTCTCGATCGGGGAGACCAAATTGCGGTAACGGCGCGTCGTTTTAAAGCGCTTGCAGACGATCCGGCGTCAGAAACTTGGTATGAATCATCTTGGTTCAGCATGCTTATACGAAATCTGTCTGCACTTCTGGTGGCCTTGCTATTAATATTCGGCATCGGTCGGCCGGTTCTGAAACGCTGGAAAACAGCTGAAAAAGCGACCCCCGCAAATCTAGCGCAACAAGCAAAATTAGAAAATGCCAATGCGACGACAAGCCTCAATCAGCGTGGTACCGAGGATGGTGGTCCGTTAGCAAACCAGACGGCAGGAGCGCTTGATGCTCCTGTAACGATCGACATGATTACGTCGGCCAAAAGCTATCAGGAACGGGCAATTCTCACTCAGAACTTCGTTAAACAGAACCCGGATCACGCGGCGCTGGTGGTGAAGGAATTGCTCAAGGAATCTGACGCACTGGAGGAAGCAGATGGCTGATACAAAAGAAAAAGACGAAGCCGCAACTGGTGAGGAAAAGGGGCAGTTGGAACTGATCACTGGGCGCCAGACCGCAGCAATATTGATGCTGTTATTCAATGATGAGGAAGCCGCCCAGATATTGGAACGTCTTGAGCCCCATGAAGTTGAAGCACTAGGGGAAGCGATGTTCAGCGTTGCGGACGTTGATGCGACGCAAATCGATGGCTCACTGGACCGGTTCCTGGTGTTGACCATGAACCGGTCGATGTTGGCCTACAAGTCCGATGAAAAAGTTAGCCGGGTTTTCCGCCGTGCTTTGGGCACATCCCGCGCCGAAACGATCATGAACCGTTTTGCACCAAAAAGGCCCAACAATATTGCCGAAATGTTGAAATGGGTTCCGGCAAAGGATCTCGCACAGCTGATGTCGGATGAGCCGCCGCAGATATCTGCGTTGCTCATGTCATTTCTAACGCCCGAGATGGCTGCACAAATATTGGATTTGTTGCCAGGAGAAATCCAGTCAGACCTGATTTACCGCTTAGCGACGCTCGGGCCGGTCAGTGCAAAAGCGCTCGCCCACATTCAAGGGTTGTTGGATAATACAACGCCAGTGGAAGAAGAAGTCGCTCCTCCAATGCAGGTCGGCGGTGTGCTCGACAGTGCCACGATTATCAACAATCTATCCAAGGAACGGGGTCGGGCGCTGCTGAAGGAATTGATGAAGCGCGACAAGGTAACCGCGAAATTGATCGAAGATGAATTGTTTATTTTCGCCGATCTCATGAACCTGTCCAAGAAAGACATTGGTTCCGTGGTCCGGAAAGTCGATTCCAGTATTCTTGTTCCTGCGCTGAGAGGGGCATCGGCCGAGCTCAAGGCTAAAATCTTTGGAGCGATGTCCAAACGTGCTGCAGAAACCATTCAGGATGATATGGCCGAAGCACCGCCACAACCGATGGACGCCGTCGTAGCAGCACAGAAAGCCGTCATTGCAGTGGCCAAAGCCATGCTCGACAGTGGCGAAATAAACATGACTGGTGCCGGAGCTGATTATGTCTGAGCGCAATCCAGCCGATAACTCTGACAATGGCGGAGTGATCCCACTGTGGCGGACGACTTCGGCACAAAGACAATTTTCTTCCTGGACCAGCGGACTGGGCGCGGATGGAGGCGTTGGCGATGTTGACAGTTTTTCGGGCCTCACCGGTCGCGACCTGCTTGAAAATATGCCACCATCCGATGATCAGGATGCCGATATATTCAGTGTAGCCTATAAAAAGGGATGGGAAGACGGTCAGACCGCGTTCGGCGACGAACATGTTACGTCCAACCAAAAAACCGGTGCATTGGCAGAGGCGATACAGCATCTGAACGATCTGTCTTCGCGGGGCAGTTATACGTTCATTTTATCAGCTGTGGAATCCCTGTTCAGGCGTTGTGCCGAATTGGCGATTCCCGATCCGGGCTTGCTACAGGCCTGGGCATTGCAATTGGCAGAGTTGGTAGACCAAGATCAGAAAGGGGTGACGCTTGTCCTGCATCCCGATGATGTCAGTCTGATCGATGGCAACATATGTAAACTGGCCCTGCGCGGCGATGGGTCGATGCTGCGTGGCAATCTGAAGCTCAGCCATTCCGGCGGCTGGATTGAAAAAGGCTCGGAAGTCGTACTGGATGAACTGCGGACCCTGATCGACGAGTTTAGCGGCACAACGTCGGCGGCTGATCATGACTGACGGTTCAACCTTCACCGCGGAAACAATCGGATCTCCACCCGCTGTTTGTGATGTTCTGGCGCGGCTTGATGATATCGGAAATGAGCTGAGATATGTCGGGAAATTATCGGCCCATGACAATGGCATGATGGAGGTGACCGGCTTTGCATATCCGCTCGGCTATTCGGGGCGGGTAACCGCGACCGATGGCCGTGAAATCAGCGCAGAGGTTGTCGGTTTCAAAGGTGCTAGGACTCTGATGATACCGATGGTGCAAGATGCTCCATTGCGCAGCGGAAGCCGGGTCCTGCCATATGCAAAATCCAATCAGGCTGCGGTCGGAGAAGCCCTCTTTGGCCGGGTGATAGGACCAATGGGTGAGCCGATTGACGGCAAAGGCCCCATTTTGACCACCGAAACCGTGCCGTTGGCGGGACAGGAAGGCAATGTCCTTCGGCGCGCCAGCGTATCCCGGCCAATCGACATTGGTATTCGCGCGCTAAACGGCCTGCTCACGATCGGGCAGGGGCAGCGCATAGGGATTATTGCGGGTTCGGGGGTCGGCAAGTCGATGTTGATCAACCAGATATTGGACGGAGTGGTCGCCGATGTCATTGTCGTCGGTCTGATTGGCGAACGTGGCCGCGAGGTGAACGATTTTGTCAGCCGCCGCCGCGAAAAAAAGGACGCTGTGCCTACGGTGACTATCGCGGTTCCAGCCGATCATTCACCATCTTCTCGATTGAAAGCGGCTTACCGGGCCACCGCTATCGCCGAACATTTCAGATCAAAGGGACTGTCGGTAGTTCTGGTTATGGATAGCCTCACCCGTGTGGCTCACGCGCAGCGAGAGATCGGACTGGCCGCAGGCGAACCTCCGACGATGAAGGGTTATCCGCCATCCGCGCTCTCGTTGATTCCGCGATTGGTCGAGCGAGCCGGGAACGACAGTGAAACAGGTGGCTCGATAACCGCAATTTATACCGTGCTGGCAGATGGCGATGACATGGACGATCCCGTGGTTGATAGCGCTCGTGCCATAGCTGACGGTCATATCATATTATCCAGGTCGTTGGCCGAGCAGGGAATTTTCCCGGCAATTGATGTGGGAAGATCAATCAGCCGCGTCGCGGTCGATATTATCGAGCCTGAACATCTGGAAGCCCAGCTTCACTTTCGCCGCCTGTGGTCAATTTACGAGGAAAACCGGGATCTGGTGCTGATGGGGCCTATCAGGCGGGCAATGACACCAATATTGATGAAGCTTTGGCCAGCTGGCCGCTGCTGATAGACTATATCAAGCAGAAACCGCGTGAACTTGTTGATCTCCGGACAAGTGTGACCCTGCTTTCTGATCTGTTTGCGCCATGAAGCAGCGCGTACGGGCACTGAGGCGGATATTGAAGGTTCGCAACACGCAGAAGCGTTTGAAAGAGCGCGCCCTGATGCGGGCAGGCAGCCATTACGCTTTTTTGGAAAGCAACGCGCAGAGAATAAGAAATCTTCGCGCCGAAACCCATGAGAGTGAAGTCGTATTAACCGCAGGCCTTTTTGCCGCCAAGATGGAATTGTCGGATCGTTTGATGGAAGCTTCGCGGGTGGTGGAGGTTTCGGTTCAAGCCGCGATGCAGATTCTTGCCGCGGCAGAGCGGCAAAATTCTGCCGCTCAGGCAATTCATGAGGGTACCGAGAAATTGTTGAAATCGAAAGTTTCGATACTCCGCAAAATGGAGAATCGGCAAGCGGATGTATCAAGTAACATATTGTATAATATAGAAAATTATAGAAAGAAGGAAAGTTGTGATGATTGGTAAAATCATGTCCGAAGCTGCTCACTCCATAATTGGCATGTTTTCTGCAGAGCCATTGGTCATGGATAACAAAGCTTCAATTTCTGATTTTGGATCACTTTTAAGATCCCCCAAGGAGCAGCCTCATTCCGATCCCGTTGGAACGGAAATCAATCCTGCTGATATCGACCATGTTGGTGTTGGCGAGATAGTTTCGGTCCCGGTTAGACATTGGGAAACCACAAACTTCTTGCCCTTCATCAAAGACAGCGTTGGCGATCGGAAGTTCAGCCAGGATCGCATTTCAGGAAAAGTCGAACAAAATCAAACCACCGCCGATCTAGTAGATTCGGCCATGATTGCCGATCCTGCAGCCGTGGTTGTGCCAGCCAGCCCTGATAGCCAGACCGGTCTTGGCGTTCCCGCCGGTTCGATTGATTTGGAACAGCCGGAAGCGAGATTGTCGCTCGCATTCCATCAAGATCTGATGATCAATCCGGGTATAATCGAAAATAGAAAAACCACCGCATTGTCTGCCGATGACCAAGCGGTCAGACCGAATGTCAAACTTGCCTCGGACATATTGTCGCCGCGAGAAAATATCGGCCTGGGCGGTGGTCCGAAAATTGATATGGCGGCGGCTTTTGTTGCACCTAATATTGTCGATGGCGGATCTGCCAACGATAAGCTTTCGCCCGTGCAAACGGCGGACGTCCTCGACGGAAAAACATTTCGAAGCCATCAGGCGCCTAGAACCGGGGAATTCCAGCTTCGCCCGCTGCTTCGTGAGTCTGTTGCCAGCTCAGAAATTTTGCCAGGCAGCGATAAAGGGCTGTTGAAACTGCCAGAGCAAATGTCAGAAGTCATCGATGGAAAATCACTTCGGAGCCGACCGGCACCTAGAACCGAAGAATTTCAGTTCCGGCCGCAGATTCGTGAAAATACGCCCAGCATCGAGATTTTCCCGAGCAGCGACAAGGGGCTTTTGAAACTTCAAAGTCTGCAACCACAATTGCGCGGCGAAATGGGTGAGCCTGTTTCGCCAGCGGCCAAGGCCTCCACATCCAACGCAACTGAACTGCCCGACGTCCGGTTCATCCATCCAGCAATCAAATCTGAGGCAGACACGCAAGCGCCA
This sequence comes from Parasphingorhabdus halotolerans, assembly GCF_012516475.1. Lineage (NCBI taxonomy): Bacteria > Pseudomonadati > Pseudomonadota > Alphaproteobacteria > Sphingomonadales > Sphingorhabdaceae > Parasphingorhabdus > Parasphingorhabdus halotolerans. The sequence continues at coordinate 146,415 of NZ_CP051217.1, forward strand.
ACAATTTCACCTCTAGTTATGAAGGGAGGGCAACAGAAGGATGCGCGGTCAGAATTGGGTCACTTTGGCTTTCGGTCGTCGGGACGGGAACCCTTGCCTGTAGCGCCGACCAGCTTGCAGAAATCGATCGTCAACGACGGTGAGTCAATCGAGCCGGTCAAGTTTGATTTGCCACCGGTGGCAAAAAGCCTTGAAACGTCAATCGAGCAACAACCGATTGCCAATTCTTCGGCGCAATTGGCAGTTCGCGCCACGATCCAGAAGCCCGCCACTTTTGACATGTCTTCACCACAGCTCGCGCAACGGCTTGCCACCGAAATCTCCGATGTTTCGGTAACTGGCGGAACAAGGACATTTGAAATCAATCCGCGCAACCTTGGCCGGATGGAGATTACCTTCACCACCCGAGGTTCAGCCGAGATCATCGAAATTCAGACCGATCATCGGGCGGCTAAGGACATCATTGTCCAACATAGTCAGGTGCTGCAGGACATTCTGAAGTCCCAGGGCCGCGATGACCTGACCTTCCGCGTTGATGTGAAAGATAACATGTTTTCATCGTCAAAAAACGATGGCGCTGGTCTTGCACAGCAAGAAAATCGCGACGCGCGCGAACAGCAATCTAGACCTTCACAGCGTCAGAAAATGGCATCGTCGTTCGACAGCACCAGCGAAAACGATCCCGCATCAGACAATAGCCGATACGCCTAAAAGCCATTCCCGGATCCAGAAATATAGTTAACCCAGAGGTCAAAATGTCAGAGACGAAATCAGAAGAAGAAATCCCGGTGGTCAAGAAAAAGGGCAAGCTTAAACCCTTGCTCTTGGGAACGGTATTGATTGTGTTGTTTGGAGGCGGTGGTGCCGCCGGGGGCTTTTATGCGGCCGGGATTATTGGCGGTGGCAGCGAGCAGGCTGAAGATCCTAACAAACCCAAAATCGTTTTGAAAGACGGGACCGCCGTTAGTGACAAGGAAGCAGGCAAAGCCGCGCCGAAGCAGTCGTCGAGTGCTTTCAAGGTTACCTATCACCAGATTGAACAACCGTTTACATCGAATCTTTCGAATTCAGACAGTTTCGCGCAATTGTCGATTGCAGTCTCGACTTATTATGACGAGCGCGTTTTCGAAAATGTGGTCAATCACGAAATTGCCATCCGATCGGCAGTTCTCATGGAACTGGGTCAGCAGGACGCGTTCGAACTGGAAGCACCGGAAGGCAAGCTCAAGCTAAAGAAACGGCTGCGGGAGATTATCAATCAAACGCTGGAAGAGAAAACCGGTTTTGGCGGCATTGAGGATGTCTACTTCACCAACATGGTTGTTCAGTAAACGCTTCGGAAAGTAGCAAGATCATGACGAAATCCCATACATCATTGACCGATTCCGGAACTGCCGCGACGGAGAATGTTATCGGCTCGGCAAATCACAGCCTGCTTAAGAAAGGTGGTCCGGACGACATTTTGTTGCTGGCCTACAAGAAGGTTGAGAGAAAACTGGAAAGTGGTTTGAAAGTGCACCTTTCAGATCTCATTGATTGTGACATGAAATTGGAAGTTGGTGACAGCGCAAAGTCACCATTCAAGGATTGGATTTCCGGACAGGCGACAATGTCCGTCTATCTCGAGTTTCAATTGGGCGCTTTGGAAAGCCCGATATTGGTTCGTGTCGCTCGGACATTTTTGAATGCATCGGTAGATTGTTTCTTCGGCGGACAATTTGATGGTGAAGCGCAAAGCACCGGCGAACTGAAAAAATCTGAAATTGCAATGATCGAACGGTTGGGTGGCGCGATTGCCACCGGTCTGTCCCAGGCCTGGTCGGCGCTTCTCGATACGACGGTCCGCTACAGCGGCTGTGCCCTCGCCAAGGACGACATCGAATTGGACATGGACGATGAAAATGTTCTGGTCTCCGCTATATCTGTTCAGCTCTCTGGACACCCGATCGCGGCGTTTGATGTCATCCAGACATTGGATGGATTGATAGCAATTGAACCACAATTGAACCGCCCCCATCTCCGCGAGGTGAATGAGGTTGATCCGATTTGGAAGGCCGATCTCAAAGATTCCGTGGAACAAATATACCTGCCGGTCCGTTCTGTTCTCGCCCGTCCGACTATGCAGCTTTCCGAACTTTCCCGACTTGCTGTTGGAGATATTTTGCCCGTCGCCCCGACGGACAATGTTCCGCTGATCGTGGGAGACCGGGTTTTCGCTCATGGCAGCATAGGTGAGCAAAACGGCGGCGTAGCCTTCAAAATCAAAAATTTTTTATAGGACCAGATGATGAATGATATGACACATGATAGCGAAATGCTGGACGCCGCAACGCGCACCGATATCGACGGGGCATCGTCCCAGGACCATTATCGGTTCTTGTCCGACATCAAAGTACGGCTTTCGGTCGAAGTCGGCAATGTGTCGATGACAATATCCGAAATCATGGATCTGCGCGAAGGGTCTGTGGTCGAACTCGATCGGCAAGTCGATCAGCTTATCGACATCAACGTAAACGGAACGCTCGTTGCTCGCGGTGAGGTTGTTCCCGTCAAGAATAAATTCGGAGTGCGGATAGCGGAGATCGTTTCCAACGGGATGACACGCGCGCGCGTGGAAAGGCGCAACTGATGACCTTCTATATCATCAAGCTGTTTATCATGGTGCCATTGATCGGCCTGCTGATCTTTGGATGCCTCTGGCTTTATCGCAAATATCAACCCCAGATGATGATGCGGCAGAATTCGAACCTTTTGAATGTTGTCGAAACGCTTCCCCTGGGTGTCCAGAGCAAATTGGCGGTGGTCGAATTTGGTGGTCAGAAAATATTGTTGGCCGTGACCCGTAACGGTATTCAAAAGATCGATACTCACCATGCGGAATAGTCTAAAAATAGCGTTGGTTGTTGGTCTGTTTTGTGCATCTGCATATGTGGCAGATCCGGCATTTGCGCAAGCTGCGGTACAGGCTCCTGCACAGGTACAGGCTCCGGCTCCGGGGGCGTCTGTCGCCCTGGAACGCGCATTGGACGACATCTCGGGCGATGGCCAGCCACTGAGCACAACATTGCAAATTCTGATTGTCATGGGTTTGATGACGGTGTTGCCGTCGATCATATTGATGATGACCAGCTTTACCCGGATCATCATCGTCCTGTCGATATTGCGCCATGCGCTGGGTTTGCAGCAATCACCGCCGAATCAGGTATTGCTTGGATTGGCTTTGTTCTTGTCGATGTTCGTCATGGCGCCGCAAATCGAACAGATAAACGAGCAAGCAATTGCACCTTATTCTGCGGACGAGATCGAGCTCACTGAAGCTATCGAAAAATCCGGAACGATTATGCACAGCTTCATGGCCAAACAGACACGGCAAAGCGATCTGAAGCTGTTCATGGAACTGTCCAACAAGGATGGCTTTGCCTCGGCCGAAGAGATTCCGTTTTCGATCATGTTGCCGGCTTTCGTAACCAGCGAACTGAAGACGGCCTTTCAAATCGGATTTCTCATTTTTCTGCCCTTCCTGATCATTGACCTCGTGGTTGCTGCGGTCTTGATGGCCTTGGGCATGATGATGCTTTCGCCCGTGATTATATCCATGCCGTTCAAATTGCTTTTGTTCGTGATGATCGATGGCTGGGCATTGACCATGGGTTCTCTCGCCGGCTCGTTTGCGACCTAGATCATGACCGATAGTCCAGATTTCTTCATCGGCATTGCGCAACAGGCGCTTTGGATCACCGCGCTGGCTGCTGCCCCGTTGCTTATACCGGCACTATTGGTCGGTCTATTGCTGGGCATGGTGCAGGCCGCGACGTCGATCAACGAGCAAACCTTGAGCTTTGTTCCGAAGCTGGTCGTAGTGGCTGCCGTCGTCGCTATTTTCGGCGGTTCGATTTTGCTGCTGATCGCCGACTTTACCCGTGAAGTCTACGCCCGCATTCCGGATCTGCTGCTATGATTGCTCCGGGTTTTGCAGAGTTCGAAAGCCAGATGTGGATGTGGCTGATGGCGATGATCCGGCCGGGTGCCGCGATGGTCGTGGCGCCTATTTTCGGAGCAGCGAACATACCCATCCAGATCCGAATTATCCTTGCATTCATGATCGGGATGGTTGCGACGAATAGCGTCGCCTTCGATCTACCTTCTGAAACCGCGATTTCCCTCGGCAACAGTCTGTTTGTGATGGGTGAGGTCGTGACGGGTCTGGCGATCGGGTTTGCGCTTCAGCTCGGCTATTCCAGCGTGTTGATTGCAGGGGAAACGATCAGCAACGCGATGGGTCTGGGTTTCGCCAGCATGTCAGACCCGCAAACCGGCCAATCGACTCCGGTAATCGGTCAATTTCTAACCATTTTCGCAACTTTGCTTTTGCTCGCGATTGACGGGCATTTGTTGCTGATTGCGACCATTGTCAAAAGCTATGCCGCGCTTCCCCCAGGCTTCGCGATGATGGGTCCGGACATGCTTTACAGCATGGTCCAATTCGGCGGAACGTTGTTTTCGATGGGATTGCTCATCGCCCTGCCAGTCGGTGGCGCCCTTATCCTGGTGCAGTTAATGATGGGCTTCCTGGCCAGGACCGCGCCCGCGCTCAATCTGTTCGCCGTCGGTATTCCCGTAACGATTACCGTCGGTTTGGTGGCTTTGGCGGTGACCGCGCCAATCATTGCCGATGCCGTCATTATGGGACTGGGTATGGGACTTGACCAGGCGGCGCTCGTCGCTGGAGGTGGCTAGTGGCGGAAGAATCCCCCGGCGGCGGTGAAAAAACCGAAGCACCAACCCCGAAGAAATTAGAGGACAGTTCCAAAAAGGGCGATGTCGTCCAGTCGCGCGATCTGGGCGGTGCGATGATCATCTTTGTCGGTACGGTCGCATTTCTGATGTTTGGCGGCATGCTTTACGGCGCGCTGGCCAATATGGTGACCAGTGCGCTGATCATTCATCCCGAAGATATCGAGGCATTTGATGTTGGCGGGCGCAGCGCTGCTTTGGTGTCGAGCATAGTACCGGAATTTATGAGCTTGTTTGCATTGTTGATGGTCGCTGCGGTTGCGACGCCGGCAATGCTGGGATCATTGGGCTTTCGATGGTCCGCGATGAAACCTAAACCGTCAAAACTGGATCCGATCAAGGGCTTGAAACGCATTTTTGGTTCCAACGGTGTGATGGAACTCGGCAAATCCTTGATGAAAATCATTTTGATCGGAGCAGTGGGAGGATCGGTATTATATACCCATCTCGACCAGATCGCCCAGCTTGCTGCGCAAGACCTCAACAACGCGATTGAGAGCTTTGCATCACTATTCATGAAGCTTCTTATTGGTATCTGCGTCAGCATGGTGCTGATTGCGATGATTGATGTTCCGATCCAGCTATTCCAGCGCGGCAAGCGGCTGAAAATGACGAAGCAGGAAATCAAGGACGAATATAAGGAAAGCGAGGGTTCTCCCGATGTTCGCGCACTCCAGCGTCAGCGGCGCAGCGAGATGCTTAACGATTCCACCCGCAAGGCTGTTTCCGAAGCAACGGTCATCCTCGTCAACCCGACCCACTTTGCTGTCGCGTTGCGCTATGACCGGGACAAGGATATGGCTCCCGTTGTGCTTGGCAAGGGTTGCGATGCTATCGCGCTGGCCATGAGGGAAATGGCCGGGGAACTTGGCAAGCCGGTCATGGAATATCCAGACCTCACAAGATCGATATATTATACATCGGACGTCGGGGATGTGATCGATGACCGGCTCTACGCCGCGGTCGCGATGATCCTGAGTTTCCTGATCCAGCTGGATGCCAAATTGGTCAGCCCGGTCCACAAACCAAAAATCTTGCTGCCGGATGACGTCAAATATAGCGTCGATGGCGCGCGGCTGGCGTAATTTCAAATTTTATCAAACCATTAATTCCTGTCCAGACACGCCGTAGAATACCCAAAGGAAGTTTATCATGTTCGCAAATATCGCAAATAGCCTTGGGGTTGGCTCTGGAATCAACACGGTGCAACTTGTCACCGACCTATTGGCTGCCTCCCAAGGCGCAAAGCTCGGTCAACTCAATCAGCGTTCGCAATTAAATTCTTCCCGCATATCCGCCATGGCCGCCACCCAGTCCGCTCTGACCACTTTCGCTGCTGCGGTGAAAGAGACTTTGAACGGACAAGGCTTTATCGGTGATCTGGTCTCTGGTCGTCAGGATCTGGCAACCGCATCGGTACTGAAAGGGGGCGGCCAGAAGGCTTGCCTGCTTCGGTTGAGATCGTGCAAATTGCAGTCGCCCAACGCGAGATATCGGATATCTTTGCCAGTGCTTCCACTGCCGTTGGCGAGCGAACGCTTACCATCAACAATAGTGGCGGAAGTTTTGATGTTGTCATCGACAGCACCAACGATAGCCTTGCTGGCATGCGCGATGCGATAAATGCCAGCAATAGTGGCGTAACGGCGATGATATTGACGGATAAAGCCGGCTCACGTCTCGTGATGGAAGCGCAAGAAGGTGTTGAGAACAGCTTCACTGTGACGCAAAGCGGCGTTTCTCCGGCGATGAACCTGACCAATATCGCGACAGCCTTGGACAGCATCGTCAAAGTCGATGGTATCGAGCTCACCAATAGCAGCAACACTGTCACCGGGGCGATACCGGGTGTCCAAATTTCAATATTGGCGGCTCAAGCAGGAACGCAATTCACCATTAACGGGGCCTCCGAACCGTTGGATGTCGCCGGTTTGGTGTCCGAGTTTGTGACCGCCTATAACGAACTGCGCAGTTCGCTGAACAACGCAACCAAACCCGGGTTGGCTGGAGCCAGCGGGGGGCCGTTGGCGGGCGACCGCGGCGCGCGAGAAGTCATCCGCAAGCTTAGCCAGCTGACATCAACGCGGCTTACCGATGTCGGTGATTTCAAGACCCTTGCCGATATCGGTGTGCGAACGGAAACTGATGGTACGCTAAGTATCGACAAGACGCGTCTTGATGCCGCCGTTGCATCCGATAGTGGCGCAGTTAAATTGATGCTCGAACCCGCTGTTGCCACCGATACCAAGATTGGTTTGTCCGGCGCGCTCGACGCCATCACGACCTCGCTAAAGAGCGAAAGTGGCGCTTTGACAGTGGCCCAGACGCGTTTGGAAGCAATCCGGGAATCGATCACACAGTCGCGCGAAAAGATCGCCGAAGACGGTGAACGACTTCGCGAACAGCTACAGACTACCTTTGCGGGACTTGAACGGCAACTGTCGGTTTTGCGTTCGACACAAGCCTATGTTGAGCAGCAATTCGCTTCTCTTGACAATTATAACAACTGATCTGGGAAAGCAGTAAAACATGACATTTCAATCCCGAATTCAACGAGCCTCTAGATATCAATCTATTGCAAAGGAAAGCCGCGTCGCGGCGGCCAATCCGTATGAACTAGTCGCAGTGCTTTTTGAAGAACTGCGCGAAACGCTTAACCTGATGATTGAAAGTGCTCGTCGCGGTGACGATGCACGCATTTTTCAATATCGAGCGAAATCATTGTCTATTCTCAATGGTTTGGATGAATCATTGGACTTTGAAGTGGCGGGAGACTTGGCACAAACTTTGCATATTATCTACACTGAAGCCGCGAAGCGTATTCAGATGGACGCAAGGGAATCCAGTATCGAGCGTGTCGAGTCTGCCCGAGAAATGATTCACGAGATTGAGAAGGCTTGGACCGCGATCGCGCCCTTCAACTAGTTTGAGTTGTCCAGTGCTAAACCGCAATTTGGTAATCCACGCGATCTTCCACCCGCCAGTCGATATTATGCTTGCGCATCTTGTCGATCAGAGTCGTCCGTTTGATATTGATCGAGCGTGCTGCCCGAGCGACCACGCCATGCGACGTATCCAGCGCTTTCATGATGATGCGACGTTCTTCAAATTGCAAATGGACATTCAGGTCTCGAACCGTGTCTTCTTGGTGCGCGAAATTTGGGGCGCTTTGAGCGGCAGGAAAAGGCACAGTTCGATCGGTGGGCGACAATTCTTTAGAAGTAGATGCAGTAGCATCAATATCAGAAATGGCCTGCGCGAAATCTGATTGTAGCAGCGTGGCAACGTCGCCGACTAAAATCTGCTGGCCGGAAAAGAAAACCGAAGCGCGTTCAACGACATTGCGTAGTTCACGAACATTGCCCGGCCAACTATAACGCTGCAGCGCCACCAGAGCCTCGGCGCTAAAAATGGGGAGGGGGTTTGCTCCATCCTGATGTTTCAGAAAATGCGCAATCAATGCAGGAATGTCCTCAACTCGCTCGTTGAGCGCCGGCACTTCGATCGGAACGACACAAAGGCGGTAGTAAAGGTCTTCGCGGAATGACTTGCTTTTGATGCATTCGCCGAGATGCTTGTGCGTCGCGGCGATCACCCTCACGTCGACGCCGATATTGCGATTCCCACCCACCCGGTTGACGACACGTGTTTCCAAGACCCGCAGTAGCTTGACCTGCATGTTGACCGGCATGTCCCCAATCTCATCGAGGAAGATTGTACCGTTATTCGCTTGTTCAAACAGTCCGACATGTTGGTTCACGGCGCCGGTAAAACTGCCCTTTTCGTGACCGAAAAGTTCGGATTCAATCAATTGCTCGGCTAGTGCTCCGCAATTAACGGCAATATGCGGAGCGGTTCCGCGATCTGAAATAGCATGAATGGCTTCGGCAACAACTTCCTTACCGCTACCGGAAGGCCCCGTGATCATGATAGAGCTGTTACAGCGTCCGGCAAATTTTATGATTGTACGCAATTGTTGCATTTTTCGACTATCGCCGATAAGCTTCCTAGCAAGCAATCTCTCTAAATTTACATCGGTCATTTAACTATCCAGATAACAAATCCACACGCATCCCCGAATTGCCGGAGAAGGGTGGTTCGAAGATCCCGCAATCTCCGAACCGTCACCTGGTAATGTCGGAAATGGACAAATATGGTTAAATTGAAGTTAACAAAAATCGGCAAGCCTTGCACGATTGTTGTTTAGCATTACAGTTGCATTTTTAATCAAACACTGAATCGATGTGTCTCCATGATATGGAGGTCATGGATAATGAGTGCATCTATCGAGACGACGTTGGAACTTTCAACCAGGATAACTAATCAGCACGTTGGTGGTCCGTTCAATAGAATCCATCGACATGGAAACGAGAAACATGCGATTATCAGACGGGTTTGGCGTTTTAATTAGAAGGCCCTGTTTGACCATTACGTTAATGTACCTCATCGCCGTGGTCATTGGAATACCGGAGCTGTGAGCAATCGAAGAAACCGTAATAGGTTCACGATTCAGATTACAAATATAGATGTCGAGGCACATATTCCAACAAGCGTCACTAAATAGGCCATAGCCCGAATCCATCGCTTGGACTTTTGAGCGACTCCACCGTAAATTCTTTCTCGCACGCTCTATCAACTCGCCAGTGCCCAGTTTTTTGGCGGTCTTTTCTTCCACCCCGGATTTCTCATTCACCGTGATCAACTCTTCCAGGGCTTTGAGTTTAACCATCACCTTTTTTAGAGAAGATTTTATCTCAATAACTTCTTCAGATATTTTATTCATTCTCATTGACCTGCAATTGCAATACCCCTTTGCAAGCAATGCGATACCACTTCTCTTCCGTTGTTTGCAATACGAGTGCCCGGCCAATCTCAAACAAGCTCTTATGATCGGTAACATTGGAGGCTTGGAAAAAACAAACTAGCTCGGCATATAAAGCTTTGTTCGCAGACTTATGTCTGAGGAATGTCATAGTTCGTAACGCCTTATAAAGGGAGCGGTTTCCTATTCACATTGATGTAATTAAAGATTAGTTATATGCAATTACATAATTCGCGAATATAAATTCCCGGAGTAATTTCATGCCGCCAGACGATGAATTTAATGAACTACAAATTACTGAATTGAAGATGCGTGCACATAGTGTGTTGGAAGAGGCACTTAAACTTCTCGACACGACGGGAGATCATTTAGTCGGTGCGAAGCTTGATGATGCGATTTGCGCCTTGGGCCTAAGGTCTAACTCCAAATAGGCGGTGCTACGCTGGAGAGAGAAAAACCGCAGCCAGATGCATTTTTGCCGTATCAGATATCCTTATTTCTGCCGGCTGTGACAAATCGGCTTGCAAAAATTCGATCATTCCCTCTGATGCGAGCAGCTCAACATAGCGATCAAAGGTGGATGCCGGGGCATCAATCATTTTATTGAGTTCATCGCTCTTAACACCATTTACCAAACCCTTCACCATAAACAAGTGCAGCAAAATCTTTGAAGGAATATTCTGAGATATGGATTTGCCAATTGCTTCGTCGAGAGCAGTTATCTGACGGAGTAATTGTTGTGCTGATTGTTGCGGTTGCATTTATGCTCTTCCAAATGTTTTAAAGACAGATTCGATCCAGCTTTCGATAACGCTACGATAGAAAGTGGGTAGTTTTGGCGAAACTGAAATCTCACCTTCATCAAGCAGACCCATGCTTCGCAGGCTGGCCACACCACTTTTGGCTACAATCAGATGATCAAGGACGTCCAGATCAAATGATTGGCACAGATTGATGATTTTGTTCGTCAACGCGATATCGAACTTGCTTGGACTTGGATCGCCGCAAGGATGATTGTGGACCAAGATCAAGGCCGTTGCATCCAGTTCGAGAGCATCGCGGATGATCTCACGGACATAGATCTGAATACGGTTGACTGTCCCAATGCCCATTAGCCTGTCTTCGATCAGGCGACTATTGGTATCAAGGAAAAGAACGCGAAACATTTCCTTTTTGGATGATGACAGGCTGTGGAACAGGTATTTACGCAAAGAACCGGAAGCGGCGAGAACGGGACCTGAAACAAGTTCCTCCTCCAACGCGAAATTGAAAGACATCGCGATAATCTTGAGATATTCGATTGCTTCGCGGTTTAGAGCTTCGGGTATCGCTGTTTGATTGCCAATTTTCTGAAAAAGCTCCCGGAATGTTCCAAATTTTGCTAAAATTTTCTCGGCTTCGGCTTCAGCTTGGTTGCTGACTATAGGACTGATGATGCCAGCTAAAGTCTCTATGTCTCGTCGGGGCGCTTTCCCAGATTTCGGCCCCTGATTGAAGCGACAATCAGAATCAGCAGTTGTGCGTAACCCCACGCTCCCTGCGTGATTCCCACGCCTTGCGAACTGAGGTCGATTCCCATAAAGGTCACGAAAGACGTCATGACTGGAACCATTTGAAATGCGGCTACCGGTAGGGGCCAAAATCTTTTACTCCGAAATGCGATGAGGACAAAAAAGAACAGACAGGCGAGATCTATAAGGAAAACACCAAATTTCGGTTGCAACCAGTCACCACCACCAATCCAATAAGCGATTGCTGTTCCAAAAAAATTGAAAACCAATACCAATAAAGTAAGGCGTTCTTCAGACTTGCCAAACCGAAGCACAAAAACGAGTGCCGAGAATATAAGAAAGAGGAAAACCCATTTTGCCATATTCGACAAATCTCATATTATCGGCACTCCAGTCAACGCGGGTGTTCTTTTAGGCAGCTTTCGTTCCTTCCGAATGCACCAGCTTCACTGGACTCTGATCATCGGCCTTGGGCACAAATTTCCATAGATCGCCACCTGCTAGAGTCTTAAACCCAAGTTGGCCTCTAACTTCACTAAAGGATTGGTGAGCTTCCACAATTCGCGCGCGGGCGGCATGGAGCGCAGTGACAGATTCACCTGTTAGTGAGATCGCATCTTGACCGACAAGGGCAGAAAGATTGGCGCGTTGTCGCGCCGCTGAAGTTGCGGATGTGAGTTCACCTGCGCAAATCAGTGCGTTATCAATCGCCTCTTCCAATGCGTTGAGTTTTTCGGTTACGTCTTTGACGGCGCCTAAGCGTTCTTTGAGCATGAATATTCTCCTACGCGCCCGATGAGTTCCCGGTGCACATAATTTTAGAAACAATAAGAGAGAGAAGATCGCTATTCAGGTTAGTCGGGAAAGACCTTCGGCCAGGTTTACCAGCAAAGCAAATGCAAGCAATCCGACCATCATGATCAAAACTATAAGACCCGCCCGTGCAGGGATCGATAGATTATTCTCTCTTTTCGCTTCCAACAGAACCGACAGAAAAGAAGGATTTTGAGCGCTTTGAAAGACATTATGAGAAAAAAATGCCTGTTCATCGCGAAACTCGTCTTGCCCCCTGACATTCGGCGGGTTCCATTCACCGGATGACGCTTGCTCATCGCGTGCATATCGGTATCTTGGTAGGTCCGAGCTTTGGTGTACCAAATCATCGTATAGTTTTGGATCGCCAGCGGCATGCTGCTTTTCGTGCTTGACGAACATACGTGCCGCTTCCGCTCTCGATGACGCGCCCAAAATGGTCTGAGCCCGCTTTAATCGCTGATCCACAGTATGAGGTGAAATATCGAGAATTCGGGCTATCTCTTTAGATGACCTTAGTGATGCGACTAACCGCAGGCATTCCTTTTGCGGTTCGCTAAGATTATCGATCCGGTCGATAGAATTGTTCTTATTCAATACGATATCTCCATATTCTTCTTAATAGCAAATTAAACAACATCGCGCAATCAAACAGCCCATTACCCTGGTACTTCTGATCCCGTCTCGCCTACTGTTTTGCCATATCCTCGTGCGACCTGAGCTCTGTAATCCTCGATCTCCGTCAACACTGCCCAGACAATGCGCGCAGTGTTGTAAGTAAGTGCAAACCTGACCAGCATCTGTTCCAACCACGATCCTGTAGGAGCACCTCGTTTACTTGCCTGGAGCACGACGGCGCGGTGGCCGAGAATCATAAGCCTTCGCAAACTGCGGCTGCAACTTCGACGCCAACGTCATGTGACCACGCTTTGAGATCACGAACTATGTTATCTTTGGAAAAGCTCGACATTTTGAACACTGCTAGCAGCAGTGATCCTATTAATTGTCGCAGATCAATTATCGCATATGGAGAATTAAAGCGATCATCACCCTGTTCCGAAAAAATCATACCAATTTCCGACTGAGTTACGAGTTTCACTCTGTCTGCCCAGCAATGTTCCTTCCGTAAGACGAGTAAACCAGAAAGCTCTGTTATTAGAAAGTAAGCTTCTTTTTCGGCGTTATGTGAGGAAACCACTTTTGCAATTCCAATTGTCAAATTATCCTCAAATTTTGATATTTCTTGAACTGATCGCTCCGGTGTTGACCCAATCTCTAGGTATTCCAATGCCAAAGCCAATAAAAATAATTCCCGCCAGCCGTATTTTGCTGGATTGCCTTTTCCCGTGTTCACTCCGGATGGAAAATTTAGTCGTTGAAAATGCTGTAATCGTCCACGAAACGCAACTTCCTTGTTTATCGAAATGTCGTGTTTTTCCGCCAATATTGCGAACGCATCGGCATATTGAAATGAAATATGATTTGATGAAAACATGATGGCCTTGTTTGCCTCCTTACGCTGATGGACAATGTTGTTATTGTCTCGTAGCTGATAGATTTTGTTCAGATACATAGTTATTTTGAGTCCCAATCCCGCCAGCATATTGAGCTGCTACCAATGCGAATAAGAACAATATTTTTTGTTTGCGCTGACGCCGGACTATTTAAAAAATATCCCCTTGAACTGACATAGGGCAGAGTATCCAGGCTATGTTTTTCTTTTTCTGGTTTCAAAGGATTCGGAAAAAAGAAAGAATAGGCTTGTTGTTTGTACGTTGATCGACCATGTTTGCGGCGCTCATTGGCAGATTCAGGGCGCTGATTCGGGGTATGCGTTGTCTGATACATTTTTTACACCCTCCGCTAGTCATTGATGATGGCTATCATGTCGAACGGAATGTCGTCTAACGGAATTAGACTCATAATGGTTGTATTTTGGAAAGCCTCTGGGCTTCAACAACCCGAATCCCTTAGAGTCTGACCGATAATTATTCTATTTAATATCATTATCTTGCGATACGTCTCGTGAGGAGTTGGACGGAGGCCATGAAGATCCATGCCGTTGCCGAAGCGATAGATTGCTCGAAGTCCTTGGCAAGGCGGCGGTTGCGGTTCAACCATGCGAAAGTGCGTTCGACGACCCATCGGCGGGGGAGAACGATGAAGCCTTTTGCGCGATCTGACCGTTTGATAATCTCGATGGTCCAGTCGCCGATTTTTGTCAGTGCCTTTCTGAGCTTGTCGCCTGCATAGCCGCCATCGGCGAAGACATGACGCAGCCACGGGAAGGTGGAACGGATGTTGGCGAGCACAAGCGGCGCGCCATCGCGGTCTTGTATGTCGGCGCTGTGGATGACGGCATGAACCAGAAAGCCATTGGTATCGGTAATGATATGGCGCTTTCTGCCTTTGGTCTTCTTGCCCGCGTCATAGCCGCGTATCCCGCCGCTTTCTGTCGTTTTGACCGACTGGCTATCGATGACACCAGCGCTGGGCGAGGCTTCACTGCCTTGCGCTATTCGCGCATCCTGGATCAGGTAATGGTTGATCCGCGCCCATGTGCCATCGTCGCGCCAGAGGTAAAAATAGTGCTGCACCGTGGTTGCTGGGGGAAAGCCCGGTGGCATCATCCGCCAAGGCAGGCCGCCGCGCAGCATATACAGCATTGCCTCAACGATCCGCCGCATCGGCCATTTGCGCGGGCGGCCAACATGACAAGGGCGGGGCAGAAACGGTTCAAGCAAAGCCCATTCCCCATCGGTTAAATCACTTGGCAAACGCTGCTCTTTGCGGGCATGTTGCATGCGGGTGGTATCAGTCCACATCATCGGTCCTTTGCGAAGTTTTGTCACTTGCGTTGAATCAATGACCTGGGAATGCGTCAAGCTAAACCGCTGATACCACTCAACTTAGTTTTCGGTCAGACACTTAATTTATGGCTCCTTTATCCGTTGATATATTTAGGCAATAGATTTTGTCTGCACTTCATCAGATTTGTGCATCATCCGTTCCCACATGAGATGCGATAAATCTGGAAAGGTCGCGAAGGAGTGTTTCTGGTCGGTTGGTCCCTCCCGGGGCACTCCTTCTACCGATCAAGCCCTCAAGAAGACTCTATTTTCGCATTGGCAAAGCCGTGAAGCGTGATCTCGGTATAATCAACTATGACGATGCTGAAGCGAATTATCAAAACGCATCTTGTATCATCCAAAAGTATGAGACCGCTGGAAAAATATTCTAATCGCGGAATGAACATTGCCATCTATGGACGACGGTGATAGTTTCGTATAAAAATAGGTCGGGTCCTAAAACATGACTTCCTCAGAAAAAAACGAGAGCGAGATTCTCTCCGGCGCTCCGCTCATTCAAAATATCATCGATCAATTAGCAAAGGTTTTGGCCGAACTCGATGCCTTGGGCAGCCATGAAATTGCTGCATTACGTATCGACGAAGCCATACATACATTATCGGATTTTGTTGAACCGCAAAATTAACTTTGTGCGAAAAATGCTTTCGCGTCCGTGGTATCAATTTCAAGCGAGAGCTCGTCCGCACTTTCATTTAAAATTTGCGTAACTTTAGAAACACCGAGTTCCGATAGAGAAAGATTTTCGTCCAACGCGCTTTCTGACTTTTCGGATAACTCTATCAAACCTTCTGTAGCCAATAAAGCAACGAGTCTCTTGGCCAACGATTCCGGTAACATCATTGTTAGGGCAAGGTCGTGACGTGACCCCCAACATTCATCCAGTTGCGATTAGAGTTTCGGCATTGTTTGACGGTCCCCCGGTTTTGTGTCCAGGTTCAATGTTAGCCTCCCGCCTTCATCGGTCGGGGTTAACCCCGACCGATGAAGCAAATTCAGCTGGTGTCATCCAGCCAAGCGAGGTGTGAGGACGACACTCATTATAGTCCCGTCGCCACGCTTCGATCTTGCTCCTTGCATCGTCCAATGACAAGAACCAATGTGTATTCAGACATTCGTCCCGCAGACGCCCATTGAACGATTCCACGAAGGCATTGTCGGCGTGCTTGCCGGGCGTCGTGTAATGCCATTTGACCCGTGCTTCGCCACACTAGGCCAGCACCGCATTGGAGGTCAGTTCCGTCCCATTGTCGCTGACGATCATCCCAGGCTTGCCGCGCTTGCAGATCAAGTCTGTCAACTCACGCACTACTCTGCGACCAGATATTGACGTATCAGGTTCGCCTCATCAAAACAAATGTGCCTAGCCGACATTGGTTAGTCGGATAGTCGCTCATTGAAACTCAAAAAAGCTTAATCTGACCCACAAATGTTCGTAACCAATATATGGTCGAATTTACGATCTTGGATTGAGGATGGAATGACTTTGCATGTAAATTTGGATGACGAAGCAGGTAGACTTTCTGCCCTTAAGCGGTATCAAATTCTTGATACTAATCCCGAAGAACGTTTTGATCGTATTACTAAAGTCGTGCAATTGTCGCTTGATGTTCCAATAGCACTAATCTCGCTTGTTGACGAAGATCGCCAATGGTTCAAATCCGTTCATGGTTTGGATGTCACAGAAACTGCGAGAGACATTTCATTCTGCACACACACAGTTGCCGACAAATCTCCTTTGATGGTGGAAGATGCCAGTACGGATGCTCGATTTTGCAACAACCCACTGGTAAGGGGAGATCCTAATATCAGAAGTTACATCGGAGTGCCGCTAGTCTCCCCTGATGGCTATGCAATCGGTACATTGTGCGCAATAGATACGTCGCCGAGACAGCACAACGTTGAAAATATTGCTTTAATAACGAGTCTCAGTGAGCTGGTAATCCACGAAATGGAACTGCGCCAGCAGGCTGAAACAGATGCATTGACAGGGGCATTAAATCGAAGCGCTTTTGGATCCGAAGTGCAGAAATGTGTTTCTCTATTTGAGCGGCAGAAAATCGAAAGTTCGCTTTTGGTTTTCGATTTGGATCATTTCAAACAAGTTAACGACAATTTTGGACATGCCGCAGGAGACGAGGTCCTGCGCACCATCGCATCAGAAGTCAAAATGAGCTTGAGGCCAACTGATGTTTTCGCTCGCATTGGCGGAGAGGAATTCGCCATATTAATGACTGGGACAACACGAAATGAACCAGTCGCTGCCGCTGAGCGCTTTCGCAAGACAATAGCGAACTGCAAATTCGAAGGCCTGCCAGATTTAGAAGTTACAGCGAGTTTCGGGATTGCAAAAATCTCAAAAGACATCGGTCAATATTCGGATTGGCTCAAAAAAGCTGATAGGGGTCTGTATATTGCTAAAGATTGTGGACGGAACCTAATCTTCGATACAAATGGTCCTTGCGGGTCGCAATGATTGTCAAGAAACCCGGAAAAGATCGACGGGAATATTTTGGAATATTCTGCGATGGACATTGATCTTAATTGCCGAATTCTCGCAACTTCGAAATTAAGTGTTCCAAAACAGCCGGATGGAGTGAATTAACGAACTCGCATCCATAGTCTTGATATTCGCCCCACCTTATATGAGCACCAAGTGTTTGCAGTCCTTGAAGAGTGACGAATATTAGCTTTTCCGGATCAAGGCTTGAGAAACTGTGCAATTTAAATCCTGATACCGAAATGTCAGACAATGTCGCCCGAAATAATTGCGACGAGGACTGTCTTATGAATATCTCTGTTGCAACGGTAGTTCGGTAATTGAGCCTACGACTGTTGAATTTGCGGCCAGAACCGAACCTATTTTGATGGGTTCCCATCATCGCATTTCGCCTAAAATTTTCACGTTAATATAAACGGCAAAGACCCCAAGCACTTAACTACGCTATGGTCGTTGCTTTCATTACACTATCGACAAGATTGTTAGTTGGACTTTGTCCGGCAGGAATTGATAAAAGTTCCTATTGCTTTAGCCGACCCGTCCAGATGGATAGAGAATTTATTGCCATTCAAGTTTATATAGGCACGCTTTCCGTGACGCAACAAATCCCAGAGGTCATGTTTATCGGTGATTTCGAACTGGGGAAAATAAGTGTCATAGCCTTGAACTTGGAATGGCCCCCTATTGGCGACCAGTCCAACTGATTTTCCTTTATCAATGCGAACTGAAAAGCCAAATTGGTCATCCGGTTGTATCTCAGGCGGCTTAGCAAATATCGTATTTGAGATTGTGCCGTGCTCACCTTCCATTTTTGAACATGAGAACTCCCATAATCGATCAAGCCGGTGGCCGGTTTCTTTGACGCCAAACTCCAAGTTTGGAACCCCGTCCTTGATCTGGTAATGCCATTCCATCCCTGCTCCTTGGCCAACATCTTCATAATCTTCCATCGGTGGGGAGGAATTATGCTGTGCGAAAACTGGGATCGGGAGACTGCCCATAGCGATAGCAAAACATAGTTTTTTTGAGTTCGTCATAATGAAACTCCTTTCTGACACCATTAAAAGCAAAACTCATGCCAGTTTGTTCAAAAGGGCCAGGCCGCCTCAAAGATTATGGCTATGGCCCTCCACAGCCATCCCAATCAGTTGGACAATCCCTGAATTAGGCATCGTTTTTCCGCCAAGCGGCAAATTTTTGCCGAGCGATCTAAAGTGAAATACTTACCAATCAAGGACGATATCCTGACGGCCTACTCGTCGGGCCTGCCATATGCACGAACTGTTCAAATTTACGGCAAAGCATATCAAAATTATTCAATTTTGTAGAGTGGAGCTACGATCCAGCCTGAAGTTTCAAAATATTCCCGTTCAGGCGATTTTGTAGCAATTTCGCTGGAAAGCTCAAATAATTTGCCGATTGGGAAAATCAATGCATTACAAGGCGCGATAATGTCATATATTACCGTTCGGTAAAATAGTGAAGATTGACATGCTGGATGTGAAATCACTGGGTTCCTTAATTCGGCAAGAGCGAAAGCGACAGGGGTTGGACGCGCCGACGGCAGAATGGCGAACTGCTGAAGGTAAGCCATATCTGCTGGTTGATCGTAATGACTGATCGGAAGTTGATGGAACGGTCCAGCGCATTCATCAAGAGGACTTTGCACAGGCGTTGGGTATTCCGTCGCATCGCAAATATGCAGCGGAAGGCGGGCCGGTGTTGCGTGAATGCTTTGCGTTGATTCGTGATGCAACTACGCGGCCAGCGCGGGAGGTTTCGAAGCTGGTCGATGCAGTGTTGTTTAACATCATCATTGGTAATGCGGACGCTCATGCTAAAAATTACAGCCTGCTTTACGCGGACGGTGCAGCCGGGATCATCTTGGCCCCGCTCTATGATCTGGTTGCCACTTTGGCCTGGGAAGAATTGTCGCCGCGCTTTGCCATGAAATTTGGCGGCAAGAAAACATTGGAAGAAATCGAAACAAGACATTTTGATCAGTTTGCAGAAGAAGCTGGATTAAGCGCGCCATTCGTCAAACGCCGTGCACAGGAACTGGCGGATACGGTTGAGGACAAATTGGATTAAGCCGGAAATGCGATTCCTGTAAAAAATGACGGCTTGGATTTACTCGCCGAAATGATTAGTAATCGAGCGCAGTTGGAAAAACAAAAAGTAGCCTAATCACGGTGTGGGACAAACTGTGGGGTAAACTAAATCCGGCAGCAGAATAGTGAAATCATTCTGGACCCTTGCCAGAAACGGCTTGCACCCTGTCTCTCCGCCATTTTCTGTTGTTCCGTAAGTCGCACTAATGATTTTATGTAAGTAGATTAACCCGCGGAATGTTACTGTTTACATCAAATGCGCCGGACCATTTTTTGCAAAACCTTTGCCGGTAACTTTAGAGCGCCAACCGACTTGCCGCATTGAGAGTCCATATCCTGTGCGTCAAAGCGAGACAACCAACAGCGAATTCAGGATTATTCTGGTCTGACTGGATTAAAAGCTGGGAAACAAGGTGTTTTTTTGGCAGTATACCTTTTGGGTAAGAGAAAGCCGGTCTGGCTGAGGAAAAAAATGGCAAAACATGACTCGCATTTACAGGATGTTTTAAACGCTCCTGAGGGGCCGCATATTGCAGCACTGTTCGATTTTGATGGCACGATAATTGCGGGATATTCGGCCACTGCGATACTCAAGGAGAAGATAAAGCGCCGCGAGATGACGGCAGAAGAAGTTGTTGAGACAGCTAATGTAATGGCGCAATATGCCATGGGTAACATGGGCTTTTCCGGCCTGATGACCGGCGCTGCGAAATTCATGAAGGGCGTAACCGAGGATAGCTATTTTGAATTTGGCGAGGAGCTTTACGAAAAACACATAGCGCGCAAAGTCTATCCAGAAGCGCGGGACCTTATTGAAGCGCACCGGGCAAAAGGTCATACCATAGCGATAATTTCGTCAGCCACAATTTACCAGATCGAGCCAACTGCGCGTGATCTGGATATTGAGCATGTTTTGTGCTCACAATATGAAGTAGAGAACGGAGAGTTTACCGGGAACATCATTCGCCCGCTGTGTTTTGGCGAGGGGAAGGTTCTGGCGGCCGAAGAACTGGCCAAAACCTACAAGCTTAATCTTGATAGAAGCTATTTCTATTCTGATAGTTACGACGATATTGAACTGCTTGAGCGTGTTGGCAAACCGCGCCCGCTAAATCCCAACGGCAAACTGCGTGAAGTTGCGATGGAGCGGGGTTGGCCGTTGCAGCAATTTGATAGCCGAGGGCAGGGCAAACCCGTGGATTATCTGCGGACCATATACGCAACCGGTTCGCTTGTTGGGGCCGCTGTGGCCTCGCTACCGATCTGGGGATTAACCGGATCGCAGCGGGAAGCGATGAATTTTTCCACCGGGTTATTTGGTGACATTGCCACAGCGCTGACGGGATGCGAACTAGAGGTAACCGGAGAAGAAAATCTCTGGACAGCGCGGCCTTGCATCTTCGTCTTCAATCACCAGAGCAAAGCGGATGTGATGATCCTAGCCAAGCTTATCCGCAAGGATATGGGCGGGGTTGGCAAAAAGGAAATTCGCGATACGCCGATTATCGGTAAATTGATGGAGCTCGCCGGAACGGTGTTCATTGATCGCGCTGACGGCAGAAGTGCGATCAAGGCGATGGAGCCATTGATTGAAGCTATACAAGTCGATCGCAAGTCTATTGTCATTGCCCCGGAAGGCACGCGAACATTATCACCCAAACTTGGACCATTTAAAAAGGGCGCATTCCACATGGCGATGCAGGCCGGTGTTCCGATGGTGCCGATTGTTATTCACAATGCCGGCGATATCGCTCCGAAAAACGAGTTTCTGATGAGGCCAGCCAGAGTAAGGGTCGAGGTTTTGCCGCCGGTGGATACGAGCGATTGGAGCGTAAAATCAATTAACGAACATGTCGCCGAGGTGCGAGGCATGTTCTTGAAAGCGCTTGGTCAGGATACCGAAGAGGAAGCGCTCGAAGCTCTGGTCAGCGGCGGTGCAGGTGCCAATGTCAAAGACAGTAAGTCTCGAAGATCGACAAAGGCACCCAAGAGAACAGCCGGAACCAAAGTTGTGTCGAAGCGCAAGCCTGTTGCCATCCAAAAGTCTGGGGTGGAGAAAACAGAGGTCCGGAAACCTGTGACGCGGAAGGTGGCACCGAAAAAACCAGCTGCTGTAAAAGCGTCGGTTACCAAAAATACCGTTGCCAAAAAACGTGTTACAAGACGGGCTGCGAAGTCCACTAGCAATTCTTCGGCGCGCACCGCGACAGCAAAACCGGTGCCACGAAAGCTGACCCAGGCCGAGCCAGCCACTAAAACGCGATCAAAAAAGGCAGCAGCCACAGCGAGTGCAAAGAAATAATCTGCCAATAGGGAGCAAGAATGGACGGAACCGCAGCGATAGCTAAAACTGGACCGCTGCTAGCGCAGGGACCGAAGCTATTTGTTCTCGATGCGCGCAATCGAGTGGAGAGAAAATATCTGCTCGATTGGCTTCACACTTCGTTGGCCGAAGGCGGTCCCGGCCAAAAAATTAACTGGATAAGCCTACCGATATCGGATGAGCGCGCGGATTTGCGGCTAGATGGTTTGATTGAAAAACTGCAGGATGATCCGAACACCATGGTTGTCCCCGTTCGCATTGTTTGGCGAATCCCGAATTTCGAAAAAAGCCGTGCGATAAAAAAGCGGCACATATTGTTTGGTGACCCCAGAACGCCAGGAAGTTTGCGCGCCCGCAGTATCTTAATGCGCGACAAACGCAGAGCGCATTGCCTCACTGGACAACCTGCGACAATTGCTGCGCTTAAGCAGCGCTTTGGCAATCAAGTGGTTGCCGATTCCAGTGATAGCGCAGAAGAATTCGCCAGCTTTGTATTGCGGCAAGCCAGCCTGGTGCTCGATATTTCGGAACGTGGCCTGAGAGGCAGGCGTTACAAGGTACCGCGTTATGTTGCAGATGGTTTGCGTACAAACCCGAAATTTCGTAGCGCGATGACCCAGCTCTCAACCGATCTCGGAAAATCAGAAACCTCGCTTTATGAAGAAGCGAGCAAATATATGAAGGAACTGATCGCGCGCCCCAGTCCTTTGTTTATTGATATGAAGGCCAAGCTCGACCGGTTCATGCTCTCTCAAGGATATGAAGATGATGTGGTTTTCGATAAAGGAGAGTTGACACGGCTCAGGAAGACTATGCGCGAGCATCCAACGCTGCTGTTGTTTACGCACAAAACCTATATTGATGGTGTAACACCAACCGATCTGGCCTATCAGAACGATTTGCCGTTGATCCATGTATTCGGCGGCATCAACTTGGATTTCTTCGGTCTCGGCTTTGTGCTGCGCCGGGCGGGGACAATTTTTATTCGCCGTAGTTTCGAGAATAACCCCGTCTACAAGCTCGTTCTGCGACATTATGTCAGCTATTTGCTGGAAAAGCGCTTTCCTATGACTTGGGCGTTTGAAGGGACGCGATCCCGGCTCGGGAAGCTCATGCCTCCACGCTATGGTTTGCTGAAGTATGTGATGGATAGCGCCAACGCAAATGACATTGAGAATGTGCATATTATTCCAGTGGTTACCAGCTTTGATCTGATCCGCGATGTAGAAGAATATGCCAGTGAGCAGACTGGACGGGTTAAAAAAGCGGAATCGCTGAGTTGGTTTGTTGGTTATTTACGTAGCTTGCGTGAACCCATGGGTAAAGTTTATGTCGATTTTGGCGAGCCGGTTGTGATCAGAAAAGCGCCCGAACCGAATGATCGCATTGGTCTCTCAAAAATCGCGTTCGAGGTTGCGGTGGAGGCTAACCGAGCGACACCATTGACGCTGACATCTCTAATGTGCCTAAGCTTGCTTGGCACAGCGCCGCGCGCGATGACGGCGCAGGAACTGCGCGCCATTATCAATTTCTTTGTTGATTGGGCGAAAGAACGCAATATCCGGTTCAGCGCTGATCTGACGGTCGATAGTATTGAAGATATTCAAAAGCTCGTCGATACGCTGGTAAACAGCGGGTTACTAGTTCGCTATGACAAGGGCTCCACGACGGTCTATGCAATTGAGCCTGAAAAGCACCCAATGGCGAGCTATTATCGCAATTCGATCATCCATCATTTTCTCGACAAGGCGATAATCGAACTTTCGCTGCTTAAAGCTCGCGAAGAAAAGGATCAAATAGCATCGGAAGTTTTTTGGGAAGAGACCGACCGGCTTCGAGATTTGTTCAAATTCGAGTTTTTCTATCCGCCTAAAGATGAATATCGGGAAAATTTGAAAGCCGAACTTGATCGCTCCGACCCGGATTGGAAGAAGAAGCTCAATGAGGGCGGCGTGATGTTGACGAGCCTGACAAACCGTTTTCAGCCACTTATCGGACACGCAGTATTTCTGCCATTTGTTGAATCATACACCGTTGTACTCGACATATTGGCGCGACTGGAGCCCGGGCAGGCCATTGACAAGAAGACGTGTGTGGAAAATGCTCTGAAAGAGGGGCGGCAGGCTTATTTGCTGCGACGAATTACCAGCGAAGCGTCCATTGGTAAAATCCTGTTTGAAAACGGCTTCAAAATGGCGGCAAGCCAGCATCTCACAGGTGAATCAACGGAAGAAACTATTGCCGCACGAAAAGCATTGTTGCGCAAGTTTCGTGCACTTTCGCGCCGGATGGAAAAATCGCGACTGGAAGTGCTTCAGCTTGCCGACAAAATATTTGACTGAATATGAGCCTAATTGAAAGGACTCAACTATGACCGAGCCGCATACTATCAACCAGTTAAGTGCGCAGGATGCGCAATTTCTATATGTTCAGTCCGCGACCAATTTGACCCACGTGATGGCCGTCTATATTTACGATCCATCGACTGCGCCGGGCGGGAAAGTGCGTTTCAAGGATATTATCGAACATATGAGAAAGCGGCTGGATGTGTCGCCAATGTTCAAGCGCAAGCTATACCGCCTGCCGCTAGATATTGATCATCCCTATTGGGTGGAAGACGAGCATTTTGATCTTGAAGCCCATATCTCGCACAGCCGATTGCCTGAACCCGGTGATTGGCGGCAGTTCTGCATTCAGGTTGCTCGCCATCATAGCAAGCCGCTGGATATGAACCGGCCGCTCTGGGATATGTATGTCGTCGAGGGGCTGGATAATATTCCAGGGTATGCCAAAGGCAGCTACGCAATTTTGACCCGCATTCATCATTCGACAATTGATGGAGTATCTGGAGCCCATTTTTTTGCGGCCGTGTCGGATATGGATGCGAAAGGGACACCGGCCATTCCTTTGCCAGAAGGCAAGCCCGAACAAAGCGATCTACCTACCGCTGCAGAAATTCTGGAACGGGCAATATCAAGCACAGTGACGTCACCCGTAAAACTCACACAGGCGTTGATGAAATTTGCTCCGGCAATTCTGTCCACCGCAACCAAGTCCATTCGTGGAGGGGACGAAAAATCCGGAAACTCAGTGCCGGAAACACGATTTAATGGATCCGTGACACCGCATAAAATGTTTGACGCGGTCACATTCGATTTGGAAGAGCTTAAAAAAATCAGGCTCAAGGTTGATGGCGCGACGATCAACGATGTTGTGCTTGCCGTCTGTAGCGGCGCGATGCGGCATTATCTCAAGAAGCACAAGGAACTACCGAAAGAATCGCTGGTCGCCGTAGCGCCAGTCAATGCGCGAAGCCGGTCAGGTGAAGAAAGCAATCCCGGCAATAATATTTCGGCGATGACTATCAAAATCTGGTCCGATATCGCTGATCCTTTGCAGCGCTTGGGAGCGATTCGAGACACCACGAGAGAAACGAAGGCCGCAAAATCTGGTTTGAGCGCGAGGATTATGACGGATTTGTCCAAACATATTCCTGGCGTAACCATGGCCAGTGTTGCCCGTATTTTAACCGATGAACGGTTCGCGCCGAAAATGAGCAATTTGATGGTTTCCAATGTTCCGGGGCCGCAAATTCAATTGTATATGAACGGAGCGAAGCTCACACATCAATACGGCTTGGCTCCCTTGGCGCACGGGATGGGGCTGTTTATCGCCACGCCAAGTTACAACGGCACGATCTCGTTCAGCGTTATTTCCGACCGGAAAATGATGCCGGACATCGATTATTTCGTCGAGTGCATAGAAAAATCTTTTAACGAATTGCGGCTTGCTAAAGTTAATAGCTCGGTTAAAAAGACGGCGGCAAAAGCGGAGGCAGCAAAGAAAGCTGCAACGCATTCGCCAACTGGCTCAAATTATCGGCGCGTATCAAAGACGCCGAGAAGAGCCAGTCAGGGCAAGACGAAATAGGAGTGGAAAGAACCCAACAGCAACTGAAATTCGGTTGTTCTCCATTGCCGTTGCGAGTTTTCGGCACAAATCAAGTGAGTAAGATATGATCCTGAACACCACATTGAAGATGGAAAAGGCGATGGCGCAAGCCACGAGCTATTCCGAGTGGGCGGACGCAGCGGCTGCGCATGACCGCTCGACTGGCGTGGATGTCTGGAAAGAGTCTGACGAAAGCAAGCACTTCGACAACAAATCAATTCGCCGCCGTCTTAAGCGACTGTCAAAACTGTGGAAAAGTCAGGATAATGCGGGACTTTTATACGCTCTAAACGAGGGCATTCATGGCAATATGGACGGTATGGGCAACAAGCGCCTCCACCAGAAAGCCAAATTTGGCACCAAGCAACTCATCCAGGATTACGTCGATGCCATTGTCAATTCGCTTGAGTATCTGGCGAGTGATAAAGTTAACGATATTCCGTTTGAAGAAAAACTGGATTTCTTTCGCCGCGCCCAGCATTGCTATGGTCGGTCCGCGTTTTTGATGAGTGGTTCGGGCGCATTTCTCTATTTTCATGTCGGTGTTGTAAAGGCGCTGTGGTCGGAAGGCCTCTTACCGCATATCATGTCCGGTTCCAGTGGCGGATCGGTTGTCGGCGCGCTCATCGCTACGCACACCGATGATGAAATTCCGCCATATTTCGAAGCGAAAAATCTGTTTGACGACTCTATCAGTGATGATGATGGAGAAGCCGGTTTCGGCCTTTTTGGCGGCTCGCGGCGGCTCAAAGCGGATGAAATTCGAGCGCGACTAACCACCATGCTACCTGATCTTACATTCCAGGAGGCCTATGAACTCACTGGTCGTCATCTCAATGTCTCGATTGCCCCTGCGGAAAAGCACCAAACGTCAAGGCTACTAAATGCCATTGCATCACCGAATGTTTATATACGTGAGGCCGTATTGGCTTCTTGTGCCGTGCCGGGTGTATATCCGCCGGTCACCTTAGCAGCCAAAGACCACACCGGAAAACGTATCCCGTATCTGCCTAATCGCAAATGGGTGGACGGTTCGGTTACCCATGATTTGCCAGCCAAGCGCCTTGCGCGGCTTTATGGTGTGAACCACCATATCGTGAGTCAGGCTAATCCTTTGGTAACGCCCTTTGCCAGCGATGTCAGTCAGCAAAAAACTCCTATTTCAGCTATCCGCAACGCGACAACGACGACGATGAAGGCCTGGATCAATGCCAATGTTGATATCATGCAGAAGCCGCTGTCCTATTTTCCACGTCTGAACAGCCTAGCGAATATGACGCTTTCGGTGATCAATCAGGACTATATGGGCGACATCAATATCATCCGTCCCAGCATGTTTTGGGGCCATCGAAGATCCTCAGCAATCTTCCAGTTGAGGATATTGAAGAGTTGATCCAGCTTGGTGAAAAAACGACCTGGCCGAAAATTGAAATGGTGCGGACCCAAACAAAAATTAGCCAAACTCTGGATAGAATTTTATTCGACTATGAAACAGAACTGGCACATGACCATGATGCTGCGATGAAAAGGAAAATCGCTTGAAGCATGACGAAGGAAACCTGCGGCTAAGTGCCAGTTCCAAGGCAGCTGGCGCAAAGCTTTTTTTCCAGAAATGGTTGCCGGATACACCGCCTAAGGCGGTCATATTACTGATTCATGGTTATGCTGAACATAGCGGGCGCTATCAATATTTCGCCGAACATTGCGTAAATCGCGGCTACGCCGTTTTTGCAATCGACCATTGGGGCCATGGAAAATCCGATGGCGACCCGGGTTTTGTTCCTGATTTCTCGGTGTTTCATGATGGTGTTGATGCGCTTGTTGAAATGGCTCGGGCGGCTTATTCCGGCCTTCCAATAATGCTGGTGGGTCACAGCATGGGCGGATTGATCAGCGCGACCTATTTGCTGGAGAACCAGTCTAAGTTTGCTGCGGCTGTGCTCTCCGGCCCCGCTATCAAAGCTGCCGAGGAGCCTTCTGCTTTTCTCAAAGCAATAAGCGGTTTGCTGTCACGATTTCTCCCGAAACTTGGAGTGCTGGCGCTGGATTCGAATGGCGTTAGCCGTGATCCCAAGGTGGTGGCTCATTATTTAGCAGACCCGCTTGTTTACAACGGAAAAATGGGCGCGCGTCTGGCGGCGGAAATGCTGAATAACATGACTGCTATCCAGCAGCAGGCATCGCAAATAGAGCTGCCAATGCTAATGTTGCACGGCTCTAATGATAGCCTTGCCGCCGCAGAAGGTTCGACCTTTTTGGACTCAAAAATATCGTCGCCTGAAAAGCAACTCAAGATATATCCAGGCCTGTTTCATGAAATTTTCAACGAGCCTGAGAAAGATGCCGTTCTCACTGATATGACGGACTGGCTCGATGCCAGAATAGGCTCCAGCGCCGCATAAATATCTGAAAGTTTCAAGCATGTTAAACATTGTATTGTGGATAATCGCCGGTCTGATTGCAGGCTCATTGATACTCTATTTCGTTTTCCCGCGATTACTCTATTCTGCGATGCGAAACGGATTGCGTCGTAAGGGTGGGCTGGTTGAGAAATCGGTCAAGACAGGCGAATTTGACTGGCCCTATCTGGAAGGAGGACCGTCCGATGGCGAAGTTGTCTTGCTGGTTCACGGATTTGGCGGAGACAAAGATAATTGGGCGCTTTTCTCTCCCCAAATAACCGAAAAATACCGGCTCATTTCGATGGATTTGCCCGGATTTGGTGAAAATGACCGGTCGTTGAACCGTGAATATGACATTGCATCGCAAGTCGAACGGCTGCGTGAATTTCTTGACGCTCTGCGTATTTCAAAATGCCATATCGGCGGCAACAGCATGGGCGGCCATATCGCCCTGCAATTTGCGCTGACCCATCCAGAATATCTGAAATCGCTGACGCTTTACAATAACGCCGGTGTTGAGGGTAAAAATGAAAGCGAGTTGGTGAAGTCAGTCGAAAATGGTGAGAATGCTCTGGCAATCAACTCGGTGGAAGACGTAAAACGCATGATGGCGTTTGTGACACATAATCCGCCACCAATTCCCGGCCAATTCCGCAAGGTTTTCTTCGAAGAAGCCAACGCGCACAAGGAATTGCTCGACAAGATATTTTGGACGATTGTGAAAGACACCCAAGATCGCCCGTTAAATGGTGAACTGGGTGGTTTGAAAGTGCCCACTCTGATCATCTGGGGCCGTCATGACCAATTGATCGACGTGAGCTGCGCGGAGGCAATCCACGCCGGTGTCGAAAATAGCGAACTGGTCATTTTTGAAGATGTCGGCCACATCCCGATGATAGAAAAGCCTAAAGAAGTCGCTGCGGCACAACTTGCTTTCCTTGCCAAACACTGATTTCCCCGCCAGTCTACTGTCTGCGAACTCCCGTTAAAGAGGAGTCGCTGGTAAGAGGGGACAATATATGAAATTGCGGGTTGGTCTATTAGGTGGCGGGTCTTGGGGCACAACGGTTGCTTCGCTGGTTTCCCGCAACGCTCCGATCAAGCTATGGGCGCGCGATGTAGAGACCGTAGCTGACATCAATGACAACCATCGAAACAGCAAGTATCTGCCTGATGCAGTGCTCCCTGATGAGCTAACCGCGACTTGTGAAATTGGTGAAGCGGTTTCGGATGCCGATGTACTTGTGATGGGTATTCCTTCCAGTAATTTTCGTGGGGTGCTGGAAGAGGCCAAGCAATATTTACGGCCTTGGGTGCCGGTCATTAGCCTCACGAAAGGGCTAGAGCTTTCTACCAGTAAGCGCATGACGGAGGTAATCGAGGAGGTTTTGCCGGGGCATCCTGTGGGTGTGCTCACTGGGCCTAATCTTGCCCGCGAGATCATGTCGGGTCAGGCAGCTGCGAGCGTCATTTCTATGGAAGATGAGATCATCGTGAAGCAGTTGCAGCAGCTTTTTCATTCCGGAATGTTTCGGGTCTACACCAACACGGATTTGCTTGGTTGCGAATTGGGCGGTGTATTGAAAAATATCATCGCCATTGCCGTGGGTATGGGTGATGGATTGGGGGCAGGGGACAACACCCGTTCTGCATTAATCACCAGAGGACTGGCTGAAATTACGCGACTGGGAGTTGCAATGGGCGGTCGCCCTGAAACTTTCTCAGGGCTTACAGGCATGGGCGATATGATCGCCACTTGTACCAGTTCTTTATCCCGCAACCGACACGTTGGCGTAGAGCTCGGTAAAGGACGGAAAATTGATGCGATCATCGCCGATATGTTGATGGTGGCGGAGGGGGTAAAAAGCGCGCCTACGGTTATCGCCTTGGCAAAAAAATACGGCGTCTCTATGCCTATTGCTGAAGACGTATACGAAGTCACAAAGGGCAATCGATCTGCCGTGCGAGCATTTCGCGGATTAATCAGCGCTTCAGCCGGTTCTGAGGCCGATGCAGGTTAGTCAGGTGGTTGCGGCTGCAACTAACTTGGCTGGAAATATCCGTTGATGGCCGAAAATGATAAACTTAAATTTGTAAAATAATGTCACATTTGCAGTCAATTATAAGCGATATTTGATGCGGCTTTGAAAGCAAGTGACTCAAACAAAAGAAAATTATCGAGTCAATTAAGGATGTTAATTAAAAGGAGCGGATTTACTTGCTTCTTTATGGGGCGCGGCTTAAAAAAATGAATATAGCGCATTGGGATTTGATTAACCGGAGTTATGATGGTCAAGCTCAAAATGTGGAGAGTAAGAGTATGAAGTTGAAGAGTATCATAGCAAATGATATGGAACAAAAAATGTTCCAGGATGGAACGGAATCGTTGATCCAATCCAATGCCGATTTTGATCACGATATACTTGGTAAATCTTTCAACGAAATATCTCTGCGTTTTGACAAGCCGGACGAAATTTTCTGGTGCTATATGAACCAGAAATCACGACCGAGTTATACTTATGAGCTGGGTGATGAGATCCAGCAAGTGCAGGATTGGATTCACACCAATTACGCGATGGGCGCGACGAAACCAGATCATCCGCTGCGCTATTTCGTTTGTGGTTCAAAAACCCCCGGTATTTACAATCTGGGTGGTGATCTCGAGCATTTTGCGGATTGCATAAGGCGCCGGGACCTTGGCGCTCTCAAGAAATATGCACGGACCTGCGTTCACATGCAGTACGCCAACAGTACTGGTTACGGCGCGCCTGTAATTACCATGGCGTTGGTGCAGGGCGATGCGCTTGGCGGCGGCTTTGAGCATGCTTTGGCTTTTGATATTCTTGTCGCAGAAAAAAGCGCGCGAATGGGTTTGCCGGAAATATTGTTTAATCTCTTTCCAGGAATGGGCGCATATAGCTTTTTGCGACAACGGCTGGGCAGAAAGGAAACAGAAAGATTCATTCTGGAAGGCAAGTTGTTCACGGCCACAGAATTATATGAAATGGGTGTTGTTGATATCTTGGCTGAAGATGGTCAGGGTGAAGCTGCAATCATTGAATATACAAAAGCCAACCAACGCCGGTTTCATGCCGAACGTGCAGTGTATCGTGCTCGCCGGATATCAGACCCTGTTTCGCTGGATGAATTGCTCGAAGTCACCGATATGTGGGCAGAAACTGCTCTCTATCTTGATGAAGCTGATGTTCGGAAAATGGAACGTTTGGCGATGGCTCAGGATCGGAGAATACGTCGCTCGTTGCAGTCTGTTTAGATCATCTGGTTTTATTGAGAAAAGTTAACAGACGCGGAGCTGAACTTTTTGGCCTCATCCTGCGAGGGTGATCGTTGAGCTTCAAGATATTGCGTGATCGCCGACAGCTCGGTTTCAACCAGAGATAAATATTCGTGTCGTCGGCTGTCAAAGTCTGGCTGTGTTATGACTTCGAGTTTTGAGCAGATTTCTGACAAACCTAACGCTCCAACATTGTTGGCGCCGCTTTTGAATGCGTGGGCCTGAAACCGAAATTCGGCGATATTCTCCTGCTCGACGGAAGATTTGAAAGCTGACAATATTGCGATGTTATCCTCAAGATAGGATTGAACGATGGATTGTACGAAATCGGAATCGCCGATTGAAGCCAGATATTCCATCTGGGTCTCATCGATTGGCGAAATCGCATCAACATCGTAAGTGCCGTCAATTGATTGTACAACATTGAAGGGGTCTGAGACCGGTCTATCAACAAAGTTGTTGCCTGAATTTCCGCTGCGCAAATGGTTTGTATGTTGGGCAATCACTTTCAAGAGAGAGCCTGTCTCCACAGGCTTGGTGATCCTGAGATCCATCCCGGCATTCAGGCATTTTTTTTCGGTTTCTTCAGTTGAATCAGCGGTTAATCCAATGATCGGAATATGGTTTCTCGGCCCCTCAATCTGGCGCCATAGTTTACAACATTCTATGCCGCCCAAACTTGGCATATTCACATCGAGAAAAACCAGATCAAAAGCATCCGCTTCCAGTTTTTCTAATACCTGATTGCCGTCACCTACGGTGACAACGTTGTGGCCGGCGTTAGACAGAATAGTGTCCAAAACCATCTGATTTGTGCGGTTATCATCAGCAACTAATATTCTGAGTGGAGGTCCGTTTTTATCGGGATTACTTTCAGTCTCTATCTCCAACACTTTAACATGGTTGAACGAACACCCAATTTGTATGACGCTCCGAATCTCATCAAAATCAGGCGATGCCGGAAGAACTGATGCGAACGCTGCCCGCAGTCGAATATCATCAAGATTAGCCGATTGCGATTGGGACAGCAAAACAGGGGCAAGTTTGGCAGCTTGGAAGAGCGGCCATGTTGCTGAATTCTCTTCGCACATTTCTGCTGCATTCTGATCCAGCACAGCAAGATGAAAATTGCTCAGATTCTTATTTTTGAGAATTGCACAGATGTCATCTTTGGAATGCAACTCAATATGCTCGACATGAATCGTATCGATGTTATCGCTTTGAATTTCTGGACCCAAAGGTTTCGATCCCAGCGACAATAATCTGAAGCTATTCTCGTCTGGGCCATCGTTATTGCTCTCCGCAATTGCAACAGGGCAGGTTAGGGTAAATGTGCTCCCCATTCCAACTTGGCTTTCAACAATTACATCGCCGCCCATCTGGATTGCAAGCTTTCGACAAATGGCAAGGCCCAGACCCGTGCCGCCAAAATCGGCCTGCACACCATCATTTGCCTGCTGGAAGACTTCAAAAATCTTGTTTTGCGCTTCTTCCGCAATGCCTGGTCCTGTGTCGGTGACCGAGCACCAAAGCAAATGAGATCCGGAGTTTTTATGAATCCCGCATTTGAGGAGGATCGATCCCTTACAGGTAAATTTTACTGCGTTGCTGGTCAGGTTGATCAATATGTTTCGGATGTGGTCCAATTGTCCAGCAATTAGTCGATCGCTCATTGTTTCGGCCTGCAGATGAATTTCCAAATCCTTTTCATCAGCATTTATCTGCATGATATCCCGCACTTCAGAAAGCAGGTTTATGGCGGAAAACTCTTTTGGTTCCGGTAATTCGTCTCTCGATTCTGAGTGCGAGAAGCTCAACAATTGATTGATAAGGTGCAAAAGATGCCGGCCCGCAGAAACACTTGTTGCCACCATTTGATTTTGTTTTTCCGGCAGGCCCATCTCGAGCATGTGGGTACCATATCCAATAATTGCGTTTAATGGCGTCCTTAGTTCATGGCTTATGTTGGCCAAAAATAGGCTTTTCGCCTTATTGGCACTTTCTGCTTCCTCTTTTGCTTTGGACAGCTTCAAAATCAATGTTGAGCAATAGGCAGGTATGATAAACAATCCCGCGAGGAGACCTATCGACAGTGATTTATTTTCGTACCAGAACGGAATATTATATACTGTCCACCCAAATGAAAGAGTACCCATAGTAGCTGCAATGAAGAGCCATTTTACGCCATAGCGGAAGCCGTAGCCCAGTATAACCCAGAGGTAGATCGGGTAAAAGGCAGCCACGCTCGCCCCGCCGATTGAGGAAAAATAGATTCCTGCCCCAAATTCCGTGCAGAGGCCAACTATTCGACGAACATTATTGGGTTTTGGATCAAGATGATAAGCAAGGGCGATACCAAGGCCAATCACTAGATAAACCAGAAATCCTTCGATAATTCCCGGGTAATCAGCATCAAAAAGCCAGCAGCATATTGAGACAACGATTATGAGTAGGATTCGGTTTTTTATTATTTCGTGTTCACGGTCTCTTGGCTGTGACATTGATCTGTGAGAATGCCTGCTGTGATTGTCGCGAGGTTTCGTTCCAAATTTGTGTTTTAAAGAGAACATGGAGTTCAGCCCTCAGCTGATCGGTTGGTATACCGCTGCTGATCGAACAGCTTTTTGAGGTTCTCTGCGCGTTGCGGACGTGCAATTTTGAAGCCCTGAATCTCGTCAACACCGGAAACCTGGAGAAGTTCCAACTGCGCATCATTTTCAACACCCTCTGCAATAACGCGCATATCAAGAGCATGAGCAAGGTGAGAGATTGTACCAATAATGGCTCGATCCGCTGCGGAATGTTCGATTCTCGAAACGAAGGTACGATCAATCTTTAGGCAGTTTGCTGGCAGATCCCGTAAATATTGGAGAGAGGAATAGCCGGTGCCGAAGTCATCGATCGAAATGCCAACGCCGTGTCTTCTGAGGCGATTCAAGGAGTTACTCACATGTTCATTGTTGTCGAGCAGCAGTTCTTCGGTAATTTCGACGACAATTTTGGAAGGTTCGATATTATGCAATTTGATGTTTTTTAGAATCTCATCGCAAACGTTCTGATTTTGAAATTGCCGCGGTGAAATATTGATTGCTACACGCGGCAAATCGACACCTTCGTCCGCTGAAGTGCGTATTTGTCTACAGACCTCCGCTATGACCCATTTGCCCATGTGATCCATCAAGCCGGTATCATCGGCAACCCTTATGAACTGGACCGGTAACAGGCGACCGCGACTGGGGTGATCCCAACGTATCAAGGCTTCGAGGCCTACATATTCTAGTGTTTTAGCATCAACAATTGGTTGATATTCTAGAGCAAATTGCTCTTGACTAAGCGCATCGCGCAATTCATTTTCCAGAGCTGCATCGGCTTGGGCGATCTGGTTCATTCCTTCCGAAAAGAAACGATGACAGTTTCGACCATTGGCTTTGGCATCATACATCGCCAAATCAGCCAATCGTAAGACTTCTTCATATTCCACGCCGTCATGAGGGATCAGGCTTACGCCGATACTTGCACCAATAACTTGTTCCATCCCGCTGATGGAATAAGGTTCATTTATAGCTTTCAGAATTTTTGTGCATCGTGAATTTATCGAATCTGCCCCATCTATCTCATTGAGAATTATTGCGAATTCATCCCCTCCAATTCGAGAGGCAAAATCTTTTGCTCCTATAATATTCGATAGCCGTTCGGCAACTTCGCGTAACAACGTGTCGCCGCTATGATGTCCGCGAGTATCATTGATCACTTTGAACCGATCAAGGTCAAGCAACAATAGCGCAGATTGGCTATTTTCACGCAGGCAGATATCGATTGCCTCACGCACTTTTTCTGCAAGCAATACGCGGTTCGGAAGGCCAGTTAGCATATCGTGCAATGCCAAATGTGTCCGGTGCTCCTCCGCAAATTTGCGTGCTGTAATATCAACAGCCGTTGTAAGCACACCTATTGTTTCACCCTTGTGATTAAGCAGGGGTGATTTGTTGCAGTGGAAAATCAACTGCACGCCGTCGCTGTTAATTTTTTCTTCGTAATGCGGAATGGGTTGGCCAGACTTCAAAACGATCGTGTTTCGTCGATTCGAATTATCGGCCTGAGTGGTGTCTAGAAAGGTGGTAAAGTCTCGGCCCACCATTTCATCCGGGCTCTTGTCAAATAGAGCAGATTGATAGGCATTGGTGAATAGACATTTTCCAGAGCGATCAGTCGCGTTGATCATGATCGGAATAGTGTCGATAATTTGTTCGAGGATGCTCTTGCCGCTTGTCGTCTCGGGTCCGGGTTCAACACCGACCGCTGCATATTTTTTCTCAAGCTCGGAAGCACGTTTTTTCAGGTCACCACTTTTTTCCGTCTGACTGAGCAACGCAATGGCGCGGCTGCAAAATTCTACGTGAGAGACCGGGCTTTGAAGAAAATCTGTTGCACCTGCATCCAATGCCGATAGCCGACATTCGCGATCTTGATGAGCAGTGATTACGATTGCCGGAACTTCTGCGCCGGATGGCATCGCCCGCACTTTGCGAATAAACTCCGCGCCATTCATTTGTGGCATCCGATAGTCAACGATTAACAAGTCCACGCTTTCCATGCGCAGCCATTGCAGCGCTTCAAGCGGGTCTGCAAAGGTGACGGAGGAATATTTCTCCCCCATCAACGTCACAAACTGTGCATATATACGCAGATTGGTTGGTCGATCATCGACTATTAAGACACGCGTGCTCATAACTTCGGATTAGCGAGCGATATTCAAGATAAGGTTAACGATAGTTTGATTATATTTTTTAGGCTAATCAATGGCTTGAATTAGCGGAAGGATTCGGGATCACCCTCTAGCCGTTCAACAAGTTAACATCTCCGCCCGCGGCAGCAATGTTCCGGGTTATTGTTTTTTCATGAACATAGCGGTCGTGCTGACTTGCCGGGGTTAAAATCGGCAATATCGGACCGGCGCGATTTGCTAACGCCACACCCAGATCATGTACTCGATGATCATCCGGTTCAGCTATTATGGCTCCTATTGGATGGGACTCTATCGCGCTTGTAAGCTCCCCCACACCCACCCTTTGGACGATTTGTACCAGCCCCTTTGCTGGAGCGGCCGTTTGGACCGTATCAGCTAGCGCTTGTATGATAGTTTTTGCACCACAGGCGATATGCAGAAAGCTGTTGCCAGTTACCAATGCTCGAATGCAGGCGATTAAAGCGGCATTTTCATCCTCAATAATGGAAATGATCAATCCTCGGCCATGGCAAGAGTAGGAGTTTGTTTCACCAACAGGTGAGGGTATCTGGAGATTACTCAATACCAGCTCGGTGCTTGCCATTTCTCGGGCGATGATTTTCCCGATATCCTTGACATTGCTCTTGGCTAATTGACTGATGATATCAAGCTTGCCGGGCGTATTGGCCCAGAGGCGTTGAGCGGCAATGCCCATTGTGATTATGGAATCCAGCGCTTGGTCCTCGCTTTTCTTTTGTTCAACCGAGGGCTTCTGTCCTGATGATGCGTTGAGAACTTCGGCGCCGTCCGCGCTAAGACGATGCAGGTAAAGCGGTCCGCCTGCCTTTGGTCCGGTCCCCGACAAGCCCTCGCCGCCAAACGGCTGGACGCCTACGACAGCGCCAATTTGATTGCGGTTAATATATATATTTCCGACCTTTGCCCGGCCCGCCATATCATCCGAAACGTTGTCGATGCGGCTTTGGATACCGAGCGTAAGCCCGTAGCCACTGGCGTTGATCTTATCGATCAAAGCCATCTTTGAATGCGCTGCATAACGAACGATGTGAAGGACCGGACCAAAGACTTCCACACTAAGGTCGGTAAAATCATTAAGTTCGAAGGCCACCGGAGCGATGAAGTGTCCAGAAGATGGCAATGAATCGGTTGCTAGTCCGCAACGTCTCGCGCTTGATTCCAGCAGGTCAATATGGCGCCTGATGTTGTCTTTTGCCTGCTCATCAATAACGGGTCCGATATCAGTTTCGATCAACATGGGATCACCGATGGTCAGCGATTCCATCGCGCCGCGCAATAACCCCAGAAACGCATCGGCGACATCTTCCTGAACGCACAAAATGCGTAGCGCTGAACAGCGTTGTCCCGCACTTTGAAATGCCGATGAAACAACCGCATCGATGGTTTGTTCAAGCAGGGCCGAGGAATCGACAATCATTGCATTGATGCCGCCGGTCTCTGCAATAAGCGGTGTTAAGGCACGGCCCGATGCCGCCAGCTTCCGGGCAATGTTTTTCGCGGTTGCTGTGGAACCGGTGAAGCAGACCGCAGCTGTTTGGTTATGCGAAACCAACGCCTCACCCACGGTGCTTCCAGCGCCCGGCACAAAGTTCAAAGCTGACGGGGGTATTCCCGCGTCATGCAACAGCCTGATTGCTTCGGCTGCAATCAGCGGTGTCTGTTCAGCAGGTTTCGCAACCACGCTGTTGCCAGCTGCGAGCGCGGCGGTAACTTGGCCCATGAATATCGCGAGCGGAAAATTCCACGGTGATATACATATAACTACACCTACAGCTTTACGATTGACGAAGTCATCGTCGCGAGCGCGCTCTGCATAATAGCGACAAAAATCGATGGCTTCACGTACCTCGTCAACGGCGTCAGACCAGGTCTTACCAGCCTCCTTTATAGCGAGATAATGGAATACGGAGGCGCGCTCTTCCAAAAGGTCGGCCGCCCTTTCCAGTTTTGCAGCACGCTTATTGGCAGGGATTTTAGACCATGTCTCGAAACCTTCTTGTGCCGATGCAATGGCGAGTTTCGCTATTTTGCGATCTCCCGAATAGCATATACCGACACGGTCTGCTTTGTTGGCCGGATTGCAAATATCATGCTGCTCGGATCGCTCAAGTTTACCGTCAATAACCGGACCGGCAACATAGGCTTGTTTCGAGGCTTGCTCTATTCCGCTTTCGAACCTTTGGCGGATGGCAGGATTGGATAAATCCCAACCCTCCGCGCTCATGCGTTTGGTTTTCAAATAATTTCGTGGCTGGCCAATTTTTGGATTTTCGAGTTCACTATGTCTCAGCAGGGCATCAACCGGTGACTGTGAAAGTGATTTAGCCTCGATAGCTGGATCAGCCAGCTTGTGAACGAAAGAACTGTTCGCTCCATTTTCCAGCAATCGGCGGATAAGATATGATAGCAAATCCTTCTGGGTTCCGACCGGAGCATAGATGCGGCTAATGATATTGGGCTGCTGCAATATGATATCATGAAGCTGCTGCCCCATGCCAAACAGGCGCTGAACCTCGATCGGCCGTTCCGTTCCGGCCATTTCCTGAATTGCCGCGATGCTATGCGCATTATGGGTTGCAAATTGCGGGCTGAATGCATCGGGATGAGCGAGCAGTTTTTTCGCGCAAGCGAGATAGCTCAGATCGGTTATCTCTTTGCGGGTATAAACAGGATAGCTTTCGAGACCCATTTCTTGGGCGCGTTTGATTTCGCTATCCCAATAGGCGCCCTTGACCAATCTGATAAACAATGGCGCGCCCAATTGTGCCGCTTGCGTCTCCAGCCAATTGAGCAGGGGCAGGGCGCGACGCTGATAGGCTTGCACTACAAATCCCAAGCCGTTCCAACCCCGTAACTCGGGTTCCGCAACCAGTACCGCCAGAACATCCATGGAAATATCCAGTCGCTCGGCCTCTTCAGCATCGATGGTGATTTGCACGTTGGCGCTGCGAGCCTTTTTCGCCAGCGGCAGAAACAACCCAGCAATTTCCGGCACCACAGTTTTCGCCTGCGCAAATTCGTAGCGCGGATGCAAGGCGGACAATTTTATGGAGATACCGTGGTTGAGCCGGGGATCTTGCGATCCCGCACTTTGCGCAACCCTTTCAAGAGCATCTGCATAGGCCTGATAGTAATTTGCTGCCTGAGATTGTGTGCGAGCAGCTTCTCCCAACATGTCGAAGGAGAATAGATAGCCGTTTTTGCCATAAGCTTTGGCGCGTTTCAGCGCTCCGTTCAAATCTTCAGCAAATACAAATTGCGATGAGACTGCCTTTATGGCGGCGCGTGTTGAAGACCGGACCGCGCTGTTTCCCAGCTTGGCCAATTGTTCCGATAAACCCGATGACTGATTTTCCGACCATCGCAGCCATTTGCTGGTGAGGTCTAGCGCTCGCCCTGATGCACGCATAGCGATTTTGCGTCCAGCTCCTGTATGCGCAAGCCAGTCGCCACCAGCGATCTTGTCTCTTATCAATTCATCAGCGGTGACAGCATCGGTGGTCCGCGAGAGCGCTTCAGCAAGTCGCATGAGCTGCGCACCTTCGGGTGTGGACAGCCCATATTCGTTTAGAAACTGGTCGATTAATGGTTGCGACTGATCTGATCGGATTTTCTCGACCAACGCAATCGCGCGCGTTTCGATGCGGGACCATGACGCAGAATTCAGCCCGAGTTTTTGCGTCAATTGATCGCACAAAACACTTTCGCTTTGCGAAGTTGCTGTTGCGACCTGGTTGCGACGGTTTACATTTTCTGATGAAATCGGATTGTGCTGGTTCATGGACATAGAATATCAACGACAATCAACACGAAAAATAGTCATTACGTTGCGCAAGCAGGAAATTTTCCTGATTTTAGTTAAATTCTTAGTTCTTAGGTGCTAAAATCCGTTATGGATCGAATATTGGACAGGCATGATTGGCGCATTTTGGAAGCCATGCAGGACAATGGCAGGCTCCCGTTGTCAGAACTTTCCGAACGCGTTGGACTGACCAAAACGCCTTGCCAGATCAGGCTCAAGAAGCTTGAAGAAGAGGGCTACATTACAGGCTATCATGCCCGCCTCAATATGAGCAAAATCAAAAAAACTATGTGGTTTTCATCCAGATCAAGCTTGAGGCAACGAGCCGCCGTCATCTTGAGCAATTTAACGCCGCAGTCAAAAAAATGGATTCCATACAATCCTGCCATATGATGGCCGGTGGTTTTGACTATTTGTTGAAAGTGCGTTGCCGCAATATGGAAGAATATCGTGTCATTTTGACGGATCAGATCAACAGGTTACCCGGCGTTCATCAAACGACGACTTTCCCGGTGATGGAGGAGGTAAAGCGGGTGATCGGTGTGGATTTGAGTGATGCTGCAAATAGCTAGAGATATCCGGCATCGCGAAAGCTGAAATGTTCCGATGGTGAGAAGATGATATGGTCAATCAACGCTACCTTGAGAATTCCAAAAACCTGGCTGATTTTTCGGGTCGCTCGGATGTCAGCATTGCTGGGGAATGGGCTTCCTTCGGGATGATAATGGGCCAATATGAGTGCATTGCTATTGTGCGTTAGAACATATGATAGCATTGCCCTGATATCGAACGACACATTCGACGCGCTACCGGCTTCAAAGTATCGCACCGCCCAGTTTGAGCGGCAACGGTATATTATACAAGCCTGCTCAAAAGAAAACGTACGCCATCGATTATGCACGTCATCCAATATTATGAGCAATGCTTGCGATGTTGCCTGGTGATGGTTGTTGGCGGATATTTGTGATTGCAACATCACAAACCAATTTCAGTAACTGTACAGCCACGTGAGCCGTGTTTGCACCGTTTCGGGCATAGTCAAAAATTTGGCAATCAGAGCTTTGTTTGGTTGAGCATTTTGATTGTGCCGTCTAGCGTCAAACTCACCGATTCTGGAGCTGAAATTTGACCTCTCATCCGCATTACGAACAGCAATATCTTGATTTGATGCAGCGTATATGGACCGAAGGTGACGAGCGGATAGACCGGACCGGCGTTGGCACAAGGGCTGTGTTCGGCGCGACCATGCGGTTTAACCTCGCGAACGGCGCTATTCCCTTGCTTACGACCAAGCGGGTTTATTGGAAAACGGCAACTCGCGAGATGCTCTGGTTTCTCACCGGAGACACTAATATCCGCGAGCTTGTGAAGCAAAAAGTCCATATTTGGACCGATTGGCCGCTGGATAGGTACCGCAGGGAAATCGGCGAGGATATTGATCGCGATGCTTTTGAAGAGCGGATCATCAAGGACGATGATTTCGCTAAAAAATGGGGTGATCTGGGCCCCGTCTATGGCAAGCAGTGGGTGGACTGGCCGGTCTTTGAACCGGCTGGCGACGGGCTTTATCGAAAAGCGGAAAAAGGTATAAACCAGATTGAATTGCTGATTGATGGGCTCAAAAACAACCCCGGTTCGCGGCGGCATATTTTTACCGGTTGGAATGTCGCCGAATTGGACCAGATGGCACTGCCACCGTGTCACAAAACCTATCAATTCTATGTCGCCGACGGGATGTTGTCTGGCATATTATATCAACGCAGCTGCGATCTGGGCTTGGGCTTTGCGTTTAATGTTTATTCAGCGGCGTTGCTCATTCGCATGATCGCGCAGCAATGTGATTTGGAGCCGGGAGAACTGGTTTGGAATGGCGGCGATGTGCATCTTTATCTCAATCACGCAGAACTGGTAGAAGAGCAATTGGCACGGCAGCCATCAGGTGCTCCAAAATTCAACATCCTGCGCAAGCCCGAGTCGATATTTGATTATCGGATCGATGATTTTGAGGTCACGGATTATGTGCCTCAATCGCATATTTCTGCGCCAGTAGCAGTTTAGGGCGTAAAAAAGGGCAGATAGATTGACCTAAATTGTATTTTGTAATATTGTAACAACATAGTGATTGATTATTGCAGCGCAACAAATCGCGCAACTCACGCTGGAGAGGCCGCATGGCTGACGATATTAAAAGCAATTTACCGCCGCTAAAGCTGCACGTGCCGGAACCGAAATTTCGGCCGGGCGATGAGGTTGATTATAGCGATATTGAAATTCAGAAGGCTGGGGAACAGGCGCGGCCTGATATCTCGACGAAGCCAATTGATATGCGCGATATGGTCTATGATCTCATTCGTGTTTTGGATGATGATCACAAAGCGGTCGGCCCTTGGGATCCCAAGCTGGATGATGAAACGCTTCTGAAAATGCTGCTGACAATGGTGCAGGTTCGGACTTTCGATGATCGCCTTCACCGGCAACAGCGGCAAGGCAAAACCAGCTTTTACATGAAGTCCACGGGCGAAGAGGCAACCTCCGTGGCTGCCACAATGGCATTGCATCCAGATGATATGTGTTTCCCAAGCTACCGTCAGCAAGGCATATTATTCGCGCGCGGATATCCGATGGTTGATATGGTCAACCAGATTTTCTCCAACCGTGAAGACAAGTTGAAAGGCCGACAGTTGCCGATCATGTATAGCTCAAAACGGCTAAATTTTTTCACAGTGTCGGGCAATTTGACGACGCAATATCCGCAAGCTGTCGGTTGGGCAATGGCGAGCGCAATCAAGGGTGATAGTCGAATTGCAGCAGTCTGGTGCGGTGAAGGATCGACGGCGGAAGGAGATTTTCACAGCGCTATGACCTTTGCGGCTGTTTATAACGCGCCGGTTATCATGAATATTGTGAACAACCAATGGGCGATCAGCTCATTCTCGGGATTTGCCGGGGCAGAGCGCACCACGTTTGCAGCCCGCGCGACTGGCTATGGTATTGCTGGTTTGCGGGTTGACGGTAACGACCCTCTTGCCGTCTATGCTGCGACGCAATGGGCGGCGGAGCGTGCGCGCACTAACCAGGGACCGACATTGATCGAGCATTTTACTTATCGTGCCGATGCGCATAGCACCTCGGATGACCCAACCGCCTACCGCAGCGCGCAAGAGCAGGAAGAATGGCCATTGGGTGATCCTATTATGCGGCTGAAGCGGCACCTGATCCACCGTGGTGTCTGGAGCGTTGAGCAGCAGGAAGCGCTTGATCTCGAATGTCTTGATGCGGTGAAGGAAGCAGTAAAGGAAGCAGCGAAGAACGGCATTTTGGGACATGGCTTGCACCAGCCCTTTGAAACCATGTTCCAGGATGTGTTTGAGGAAATGCCCTGGCACCTCAAAGAACAGGCCGCACAGGCTGACAAAGAGCGGGAAATCAAATGGCCCGATGCGGAGGCATCTAAACAGTGACCACCATGAACATGATCGAAGCCATTAACTCCGCCCTCGACAATATGATGGAGCGTGACGACAACGTGGTCGTATTCGGTGAAGATGCTGGCTATTTTGGCGGCGTTTTCCGGGCGACTGCGGGCTTGCAGGAGAAATATGGCAAGACGCGGTGTTTCGATACACCGATTACCGAGTGTGGCATTATCGGTGCAGCGGTAGGGATGGGTGCTTATGGCTTGCGTCCGGTGCCGGAGATTCAATTCGCGGATTATATCTATCCAGGCATGGACCAGTTGATTTCCGAGGCTGCGCGCCTGCGGTATCGCTCTGCGGGAGAGTTTATTGCGCCTTTGACTGTGCGTTCCCCTTTTGGAGGAGGCATATTTGGCGGGCAAACACATAGCCAATCGCCCGAAGCGATGTTTACCCATGTAGCGGGTTTGAAAACGGTCATTCCATCGACGCCCT
Organism: Parasphingorhabdus halotolerans; assembly: GCF_012516475.1. Classification (NCBI taxonomy): domain Bacteria; kingdom Pseudomonadati; phylum Pseudomonadota; class Alphaproteobacteria; order Sphingomonadales; family Sphingorhabdaceae; genus Parasphingorhabdus; species Parasphingorhabdus halotolerans. The sequence goes on from NZ_CP051217.1 coordinate 190,282, forward strand.
ATGACGCAAAGGGACTGTTGATTGCTTCCATTGAAGACAATGATCCGGTGCTCTTCTTTGAGCCCAAGCGCATCTACAATGGTCCATTCACTGGCTATTATGACAAACCGGTAGAGCCTTGGTCCAAATTTGATTCGGCAAACGTGCCCGACGACTATTATCGCATCGAACTGGGCAAGGCCAATATCGTAAGGCCCGGAACCGAAGTAACAATATTGGCCTATGGCACGATGGTGCATGTCGCCAATGCGGTGGTTGCAGAACATGATATTGATGCCGAAGTTATTGATCTGCGCACTTTGGTCCCGCTCGATATTGAAACTATCGAAGAGTCGGTCAAAAAAACCGGACGCTGTCTGATCGTGCATGAGGCGACCCGCACCAGTGGATTTGGTGCGGAGTTATCGGCGCTGGTGCAGGAACGCTGTTTCTATCATCTTGAAGCGCCGATTGAGCGTGTCACCGGATTTGATACGCCTTATCCGCATTCATTGGAGTGGGCATATTTTCCTGGTCCGGTTCGCATTGGTGAGGCGCTTGAAAAAATTGTAAAAGGTCTGAAATCATGAGCAGCAAATATATATTTAATTTGCCCGACATTGGTGAAGGCATTGCCGAGGCTGAGATCGTCGCCTGGCATATTAAAGTCGGCGATATGGTCGAGGAAGATGACCAGATTGCCGACGTGATGACCGACAAGGCAACCGTCGAGATGGAAGCGCCAGTCTCTGGTAAGATCGTAGCGATCGCGGGCGAGGCCGGTGATGTCATTGCGATTGGTTCGATGCTGGTTGAGATTGAGGTCGCAGGCGATGCCGAAGTTGGCGAAAGTACCGCGGAGGATGAAAAGCCGGTTATCGAAGAAGCCACTCCTACTGCCATGGCGTCAAATGAAGTTATTGATAAAAAAGAGAAAAATGTTCCTGATCCGGAAAAGGTTAATCTTAAGAAAGAGTCTGAAGAGTTGGTGTCGAAAGAGCCACAAAGTGACGTCAGGACATCAAGTTTTACACCCTCGAAAGTCCTCGCAACGCCCGCTGTTCGCAAGCGCGCTGCTAATCTGGGAATCGATCTCGGTCAGGTAAAATCCTTAGGCGACCATATCCGTCACAGCGATCTCGATGCTTATTTGAGCTATGGTTCAGGGCAGGGTTATCGAGCCTCCATGTCTTCCATGAAACGCGATGATGAGACTATAAAAGTCATCGGGATGCGGCGGAAAATCGCTCAGAATATGGCCGAGTCAAAACGCAATATTCCGCATTTTTCTTATGTCGATGAAATCGATATGACCGAGCTGGAGGACATGCGCGGCGACCTCAATAGCAATCGGGGCGAGCGACCTAAACTGACCATGCTGCCGTTGATGATTGTTGCGATCTGCAAGTCGCTTCCGAAGTTCCCGATGCTCAATGCAACGTTTGATGATGAGGCCGGGCAGGTGACCCGGCACGGCGCAGTCCACCTTGGAATGGCCACACAGACCGATCAGGGCCTGATGGTGCCTGTACTGCGTGACGCGCAGGATATGAATATATGGCAGCTAGCAGCTGAAATAGGCCGTTTGGCGGAGGGTGCGCGCTCAGGAGGCCTTAAACCGACTGAACTGAGCGGTTCGACGCTGACATTAACGTCTCTTGGGCCCCTTGGCGGCATTGCCACCACACCGGTCATCAACCGGCCCGAGGTCGCTATCATTGGTCCTAACAAGATACAGGAGCGCCCCGTGTTCGCCGAAAACGGCGAGATTCATGCCCGTAAGCTAATGAATCTGTCGATCTCGTGTGATCACAGGGTCGTGGACGGCTATGATGCCGCCAGTTATGTGCAGGCGCTCAAGCATTTGCTTGAAACACCGGTGCTCTTGTTCGCCGATTAAATCATTGCGCTGCCCGTCTGGAAAAGCGATCACCCCCAAAGGTTCCTGCCTGTCAGACTTCTGCGCTGATCCGCATCAGCAATTTTCTTCGCGCTCCCAAAAGGAGCCAATATTCCAAGTTGCCTTCTACAGCCCCAAACTGCTGAAGGTTTCCTGGTCAAACTTCAGGCGGAAGGTGATGAACGGTCCATCTCTGGTATAGCGACTTTCTTCAAAGTCGCGGTCTGCAAAACCCACCACGTTATAACCGACTGAGATATAGCCGTTTTTAAACGGTGTTATCCCAACGCTTGGTCCACCCGAGTAGGCAACGGAATCGAAATCCGTGCCTATTCGAGCTGTCGCCTGGCCGCCGATATCAATCGTGTCGTTAAGATCGAACTTGATGTCCGCCCCGATCACATTGCTCCAGCCTTTGACATCATCCTGCCCGAATTTGTCGAAGACATAGCGACTTCCCCAAAAGAAACTATATTCTCCGGCTTCGGTAACGATGCCGTCGTCTTCGTCAATCGGCGTGTAATTGACGCTTAAACTATTGATAATTCTGCGCGAAGTCACATCGCCGCTTACAAGGAGCGGTGCCCCACCGATTGGTCCGGCTAACCCAGCCGTCGCATTGCGGACACGATCTTCGCGGAATTCGAGTTTCTCAAGCCAGGACCACTGGCTTTCAGCAGGGCGGTAAGCCCAGCTTCCTTCTGCCTCAATCACGCGCGTGCTTGTACCGGTCTCGTCTTTCGCAACGAATATGCTACCCAACGCCCCCAATGCACTGCCTTCGCCAATTTGTTTCAAAACCGCAGTGGTAAACCCATAGCGTTCCGAGATATCGCCATCGCGATATTCGCCGCGGCTCACCCAGCTCCAGTCATCATCGCGGAAGGTTGCGCCAGCGGTTACGGCGACAAAATCTTCCGTCAAAGTTGCATCATTGCCTAGGAACCCGCCAGATGCGACAGGCTGCTGGGTGTTGATCACGTCGCTGCGCTGGAAGCCGCGCAAGGTTTTGTTGCCATCAAGAGACAGATCAATCGTCCATTTCTCATCCAGTGGAATAGACTGTGTCAGACCATAGGCGGCAAAGGTTCGCGGTCCATATTCGGTAATTTCCTGCTGGTTGATGCTGCTGACGATGCGTCCGCCGGCCCAAGGTGCTACTTCCACTCCGATGCGTGCCGTACGAGCGTCAATATTTTCGCCATCGGCAATTTCATAGGTGCCGACAAGCTTGATATCGTTGGTGATCGAGTAACGGGCTGTCAGGCTATGACGGGCCGGGAAATCAATGCTTTCGTCCTGTCCGCCAAGAGCAAATTCAGTCTGTGCGTCGAGTTCGAGTTTACCATCGAACAATCTTTGTGTCGCGCCTAGGCGGGCCAGCGTGGATCTGTTCACCGTGCCATCGGTCAAGCGATCTTCCGCATGCGCGAGTCCAGCCCGGAAGGACGTGTCATCGGTGCGATATTCAAGCTCGCCGGTAGCAACACGGCGGCGAGCGCCGGTGCTCAGGAAGTTTTCCTGATAGGCTGTTGCGGCAAGGGAGAGATTGTCCCGCAAACGTACGCGGGTATCAATACCGAACTTGCGTGTGCCGCTTTCTGATGCGTTGAGCTGACCAAGGCCAAAGCCCGCAGACTGGCGCCGAACATAGGCCAGGACATCAAATTTGGAACCATGATGTTCTGCTTCTACCAACCATGCGGTCGCAGAATTGCCGGTGTTTGCGGCATTTGCGGTTTTTGCCTCGTTGTCTGTGGTAGCCAATTCCGCGCGAATTTCAGTCTTGAGATCAGGACGATAGCGCACGTCGACGCCCAAGAGATCCGTCTTGGAGCTCTCGTTCTCGTCATGAATGGCGGTTGCGCCAATTTTCAATTTCTCGTCTTTCGACTTGTAAGTCACACGGCCGCCAGCGTTCAGATCCCGCCCGCCAACACCGAGAACTTCATATTCAGCGATGATGAATTGGGGGTCGAGGCCACTGCCACGGCTCAGGATGGGCTCCCGGAAACGTAACGTTCCTGCCAGATAGTCAATATCGTAATCGATATGCCGGGACAATTGACGTGTTTCGATAATGCGGTCCGACCGCAGACGATCCCGGGTTTCCAACGTGATACGCTCGCTATTTGCAAGAATATCGCGGGTCGCAAGAGCATAAGGACCGGAAAGCCCGTTGCCCTGAATCTCCTCGCGGCGGAAACGGTTTGGCGAGTCTGCGCCAAAGGCCAGTGCGCTGAGCTGGTCATTGCGATATTCTGCTTTAATGCCGTTAAACGACCGCTGGTAGCGCGCCAGTTCTGGTTCATCGATACCAGTTTCATAATCCCCGAATAGCGCGTAAAACTGTGGACGTTCCAGCTTCAGGTACAAGCGCCGCACAGAAGCCGCGTCATAGCGTTGCTCTGAACGATCTGCATAAACCGTGTAGTAGCGGCGTGGATCAATGATACCGGCAAAACGTGTTTCATCTTCCTGCTTGTCGCTGTCATAGGCGAGCGTCATCAGCCATTTGCCGGTTACGCGGCCTTTGGCGTAGAGCGCGATGCGCCCGTCAACATTGATGTTGTCATCATCGTCAGCCAGATCTTCAAGTCGCTCGTCAAGCGTGTTAAAGCCTAATGTTCCTGCAGCAAAGCCCACGACGGTCCAAGGACGATTGCCTGGATCCAGCCATGTTTCAATGCGTTGCTCGCGCGTCGTTTCGCCGTCACGGAACGGGAATGTAACGCTGAGCGAACCAGAAGCGGTTGTTGGTGACAATTCAACATAGGCCACGCCATCGTCGCCCTCGACGCGCCATACAGGCGCACCGCGTTCGAGACCGGACAGTTGATTGGCTTGCTGCGCATCGACTTCCACAGCCGGTGTATAAGGGGCAGGGACGTTGAAATCGCCGACCAAGCCATTATGAACCGGGCGACCATCACGGTCCGTAAGGCGAACAGCAATAACCGGACGGGTAACGCCATCCGCGATCAAAATTGAGCGGTCTTTTAGCAATTCCGCGTTCAGCGGGCTTCCCGCATAGTGAACTTTGCGCGTCAATTCTTGAACGAGGGCGCCTTTATCATCGAGTACGCGCGCCACCAGAGTATTTCCGCGATCCTGAATTTCGATACCGCGCCAAACGCTCACACGGACCTTGCCGTCAGCGCTTTTCTTGGAACCGTCAAATGAAAGCGGATTAACCGGCTTGCCATTGATTGTTAGTTCAACTTTTTGACCGGTATGATGCTTTATAGCAACACGAATGGCTTTAACCCTCGGTTATGGTCTTCAGCGGGAAATAGCCATTCAATACCAGGTGCCTGGTTTGCGACCCACTCGCGGCCGGCACCAGCGGCTTCCGGGTCCGTGAGAACTTCAGGTCGCTGATAGGTGTTGATCTCGGCTGTTTCGCGCGGGGCAGTCTTCTCGGCCCGGAAATCAGCCCGTTTTAGTGCGCCGCCGCGGCCTTCAACAAAGCGCGAGATGGCGCTGCCGGCTGCGCGCGTGTTTTGCGCACAATCAATCGGAGCGCGATCGGCTGGAAAGCTGGTGGGGTCGACCTGCACAACATGCAGACCGGGCCTAATGCCTTCAAAATGATAGCGACCATCCCGGTCAGTAACCGTGTAGGTGCCGTCCTGCATCATCACGCGGACGCCGCCAATGCCGTTGGCTTCGCGGGGGTCAACGCTACAGCCGCCATCGGTTATGCGACCGATAATTGTGAAGCGCTCGGATATCCCGTCGCGTTCAATGCGCACGGCTGCATCCGTTATCGGACTGGTGGCTCCGCGACTATCGCGCGCTTGAGCGGTATTAACCGCGTCGCCAGGCTGCGCATCCTGACGCACTTCAGCCAGATACGTCAGAATTCCGCGACCTGCCGGAGCAAGCGGCGGTACTGTTACTGAGAAATTTTGGCCGTTTGGCTGCACGACAGGCGCGATCAGCGATCCATTGTAGCGAACGGTGTCAATGCGTAAGCGCATGGCGTTGGGTAACTGGTCTTCAATAATGATATCGCCGGTGTTGCGCACCGGATCAGCATTGCGGACCTCGATTGTATATTGGAGAGCATCACCAGGCACAACTATGGCGTTGGACGCCGATTTGGTGATCAGAAGCGGTACTCCCGGTCGATCCAGGGGAACATCCACGCGCACTGGCGCTGGGTCATCCAGAGTAATGATACCGCCATATGATCCATCCACAATGGTGAACGGGAGTCCGTCTGTTCTGCGGAAACCGGTAAGTTGCGCCGGTGTAGCCGCTGATGGTGCGGTATAGGGCTGGGGCGGCTCGACAAGCAGCCGGTACTGTCCCGGGCGCGCAAACGGGAAGCGGTAGAAGCCTTCGGTGAAGTTATACACGTTGCCGCCGCTATCGGTCACGGTTCCGCCGGAAATCACGGTGCTTGGGAACACCGATACCCCGTCATCGCCGAAAACATCAGCCGGCCTGCCGGTTGCATTGTCAATCAACGTCACGCGCGTGCCCGAAACAGGAGCGCCATCGCCGCTGTCAAAGGTTTCACCGAAGGGATCGATAAGGATCCCGATTTCTACACTACCGAGTGGATTGCCGCTGATTTCATCAATTCCGATGTCTAACGTGTCGCCAGGGCGAACAGAAAGGACACAATCGCCCTTCACTGGTACCGGGGGAACCGCAGCGGTGTTGATCATACCAACGAAACGCCCGCTATTGACCTCGGTTTCAACGATATTGATCACCTCACGGTCGCCAGACGGCGTTGTGAGGACAATATCGAAGTTATCGATAGCGGAACTGTTCAAATTCTTGTTTGGGGCAAGAATTGAAACGACTAGTGGCTCACCAGCGCGGATTTTCGTCGTCGGCATAAGTGATGCCGGGCTGGTGCTAAGGCCTGAGAATACGCCTGCGAGCTCAACGGGGACATTGCCTCCGGAGCCTCTGCAGATTGTACCTGGAATGCGGACTTGTTCCGCGCCTGGCGGATTGTCGAAATGATAAATTGTGATTTGTGGTGGCTCAAACGGCGGTGCCACAACTTGAATATCCACCCTGTTGGATGGTTTTTGCCGTCTTTGGTCGCCAATATCCCATGCCGCTTCAGCGATATTGCTGATCAACGGGAAGGATTGCGGCTGATTATCCGCAAATTCCGGGCCCTGAGGCTGCTCTTGCGCAAACTCGACCTGCGCGATCGCCATAGAGGCAGGCACAGCGAGTGTGGTTGCAGCAACAGCTAAGCCGACCGGCTTAATATATTTGGTTAATGGGACCATCAAAAAAAGGGGGAGTGACGGTGACCGACCGATAAACTGGCCGGTCACCGCATATCCATTTATCCCTAGTTCACCGTCGCACGGAAGATCAGCGTTTCGGTGCTGCTGGCAGCCACGTTGCCGAGGTTTCCGCTGATCACGCCGGATGAATGGCTCAAAGCCGAAGCATCGGGGTTTGAACCGGTTCCATCGCAGGCGGTTGCAGAAGTAGGTGCTGCGGTAGCCGTTGGAATGGTTGCCGGTCCTGAAGCTACGGTTGTACCGTAGTAGGTCAGGGCCAGAGCCGCGATGCTATCCGAGATTGCAACATTGGTGGCCGCTACTGTCGTTGACGCATTGCTGACAGCAATACAATATTGAACAATCGCTCCTGGAATGGCCTTTGGATTGGTGCTACCATTGATTGGATCCCAGAGAATTACACTGGTTTTAGCAACACTGAGCGTCGCAGTATCAACCACATAGGTATCAATCGCACTGTGACGACCATCGCCAAGCAGCGCAGTTGCGCCAGCAACGTCGGTTGAACCTGGTCCGTCAGCATCGGCAAACACGTTCTGGACTGTTCCCGCAGCATTCACGTTACCCGCGTCATCGGAAAACGCTGTTCCAGTCGCGGCATTAGCTGCCTGACCGATCAGGATCACGTCGCCCGTTTCACCATTTGCAAGCGGCGAAGCGCTTGAGTTGTTGGTCGGAATGTTCGAAGTCACCAATATATAGGCAATGGCGTCCTCGGCGAGATTATCAATCACACCTGATGCGAGAATGGTGTCACCACCATCCAATAAGCCATCTTGGTTGACGTCTGTATAATAGGTAAACGCCCCGGTGCTGTCGAAATCATCGCCGCCGGTTTGTTCCGCTGACAAAATTACGTCAATTGTATCGTTGGTTAGGTTGGTAACCGTGTATGCGACCGCTGCACCCGTTTGATTTGGGGCAACTGGCGTATCAATCGCATCAAATCGCTGCACGAGCAGATTGACTTTACGGTCAACTACGAATGTGTCAGACGCGACTGGGGGAGGAGTTTGTGCCGCTCCGCCCACGTTATAGGTTATGTTCACACTGTTGGTAATCGGCACACCTGCGTCGGTTCCTACCGCAAAAGCTGGGGTTGCACCCAGCATTGCGACAGAAAAAGCACTTGTTGCGACGAGAAGTTTCAGTTTACTGGTCATTACTGTCTCCTGTTTTTTCACTTAAATTTGAGCTACCCAAACCCCGCGGCAGCCCGATACGGTTTGTGATCACTTTACAGTGCCACGAAATACTAACTTTCCTTCAGAACCTGCTGAAAGAGAGCGGTTAAATTTCCACTTAATGTGGGTAACGTCACTCATTAGAGCGGGGCGAACCGCGCCATCTTCACGGGTGATTTTGAGCGCCGAAAGTGGCCCCAGCTCTTGCCTCCATCAATGGAAACAATTTCGGTTCCGTCAGACGTTCCATTGAACGTAACCGCTTTGGGGAGCGGATTTGTGACGGAAAAATCGGTTGCTGGCAGACTGCCAACATTTTTATATTTCACGACAAAGACAAGGTTATCGCCAGGAACGACCGTTATCGGCTGTTCCAGCACTACGGCGGTCCTGCCATCGGGTTTTTCAACCTGCCGCTCGACAAAGACATCGCTAGAAAGAGCGACGTTATTTGCGGCCATAGCCATTCCCGGAACGGCGAGGGCCAAGATTGTTGCAAAATATTTTAAGCTATTGAAATACATCAATTTATTCCTAATTTATCGTAACTTTGAAGGTGACGGTCCGTGTTTGACCGCCCGGTACGGTGCCCAGAGCCACGCCTATTGCGTTGCTGGTGAAAGCCCCTGCATCGGCATCTGCGGCGTCAGACAGTCCTGCACCTTCCAGCGTGATGCTCTCGGCGACATATGTAGTGTCAGCGGGAACGTCATCGGCGATGGCCAGATTGCTGAGGCTACCGGTTCCGGTAATGGTTGCTACCAGTTGATAGGTTATCGTGGATCCGGGAACTGGCTGATCACCGCCGAACGGATCGACCACCGTAGCGCTTTTAACCAATGTAATTTTGGCGGCCTGAATAACGAAGAAGCCGCTGTCTTCATCATCTGCACCGGTAGAGCCGACAACCGCATCACCGCCGCCATCACCAGCGCCGGCAAAGGTGGTTCCTGGAACGCCGCTTCCCGTTACTGCAACTGCTGACAGTTCAATTTCTGCCCGTTCGCCGTCAGCTGCGTCTGCGGGAATGGTTGAAAGAATGAACACGGTGACACTTTCATCAGGCTTCAATACCGGATCGTTGGCGCCGGCTGTATAAATCGTGTCGACACCCGGATCGTAAACGCCGTTGCCATTGGTATCGAGAACGATTTGTTCAAATACGGTGTCAAACTCGTCTCCGCCTTTCGCCGTATCTGCGGTGAGCGTGAAGGCTTCTTCCCCGTTACCGGTGTTTGTCACTTGATAAGTTGTGACCTGGGCTGTTGCCGCCGGATCTGTTGCAATATCACCTGGATCAGATGAGACGACGGTAACATCGAGCAACTCGTCTACTTTGATCGTAACCGGGTTTGAATCGACTTCGACCGGACCATCGGGGCCATCATAAGTCGCTTTGGCGATATTGATGATGTCTGTGCCTGCCAAAGTGCCCGCAGCATGTGCGCTGGTTGCACCGAGAGCGAGCGATGAAACACCTGCTATGAGCGCGAATGTTTTGCGTACGCCACAACGGTATGCGAAAGTTTTTTCTGGTTCGGTCATGGTTGTTCCTGCAAATTTCATGCGTCTCATATGCAGGAGAAAGGCAAATATTTCGTAAAGATGACGATAATGACGTCATGGATTTTGTCATTCGAAAAATCCCTGAAAACTGCCAATTATTGAGAAAAATTTACGCATTTTTCAGTTTTGCTTAACGGTCAATTAACCGTAACGAGTTGTAACATCGGCAAACAGTTGTAAAATTTGTGCTTTGTCGCTCCGATCTCATTTTAGATGTTTCCACGCTCGGAAAAGAGATCGCGACCGACAGCAAAGGTGTCATCCTTTCACCCCGTAAGAGTTACCATCTAATTATTTTGCAAAGTTTGTGAGACTATTGTTGACAGCAAAGCAGAGCTCTTATACTTGCCCTGCTCTACCGTTAATCCCGGCTTACATGCCGGTGCATAAGCGGGTGTAGCTCAGTTGGTTAGAGCGCCGGCCTGTCACGCCGGAGGTCGCGAGTTCAAGTCTCGTCACTCGCGCCATTTGCCGAATTTTCGGCTTATTGGCGGAATTTTCCGGTATTCATCCAAAGCAACAACGGTTTAACCGGGAATATCCACGCGATTCCCAAAATGATGTAAATCGGCAGCTGCAGCCAGAAATTGAGCTGACTGATTTCGTCGATAAAGGTTACGGATATCCCGCACCACAGCAAGATCAGAAAAACTATGAAGAGCATGCCAACGGGCTTGCGCCAGCTGGGTTGGTCGGGTTTTTTATTGTCGGAATTTGCTGTCATGGCGTCAATCTAACCTATTGAATTATCTCGCATTCAGTGATGATCATCTGTAAAGGCACATCATGAGCTTCAACTGGAATATTTGTGCATTCCTGGACCGACCAGGCCATACCAATCCGCGCTGCGTCGGGATATTTCTCGAAAGTCCGGTCATAATGCCCGCCGCCTTGTCCAAGTCGCATCAGCGAGCGATCAAATGCGACCATCGGGGCAATAATCAGGTCCGGCTTTGCGGTTGGATTGTCTTGGGTTGGTTCGGGGATATCCCGAAAGCCATTTTCGAACAATTCCATGTTTGAAACTACTCTAAAGTCTAGAGAAGTATTCCCCTGAACAATTGGAAAACAAATAATTTTCCCTATTTCCAACAAATATTCTGTCAGTTTCGTGGTCGGCGCTTCGCTGCCGATGCTGTGGTAAAGCGCTATGATCTCACTCTGTTCGATAAGACGCATGAGAGGCGAAGGTGGACGCCGGAATGCCAGATTGCGTGTGGCTGCATCCAGCTGCCCGACGAACGCGTTTCGTTTTCGTTGATACTCTTTACGTAGTTTCTTCTTATTTTCTGATAAACTACTCAAAAAATTATCTTTCTTAATAAGAAGTGACGGGACCATCTCGGTCGTTTGCCGGAAAATCCTCTGACGCCTATTACGTCAGGTGGGCGCCATATGCATCGGACCCGACTGCCAAACAGTCCGCAATCCGGGCAGGGACAGCTCCCTATGTTGTTATATCGCCTCAGGGATGTTCGCTTTCTAGCTCGTGCCAGACAGAACCCGTCACGTTCTATTTAGGAGGTTATGCTCTAAGCCTCAAGGCTATTCGCCAGAGATTCTGCCCGATCGGCCAATTTCTCCAGCGCTGCGATTGACTTCTCGTCTGCGCCGCCGCTCGTTGGTGCAGGGGTTGCTGGCGCAATGGCGGCAGATTTGTCGGCTTTATTAGCGCTGTGGAGTTCATCAGCGAGTAACAGCGATGTGAACAACAGCATCCGGCTTTCTGTTAAACCGGCCGGATCACCAGCCTCAGCCGCCTTTTCGCTTACCATCGTGCTCAATTTGGTAAGATGATCTTCTTCTCCATCCTGACAAGTGACCATGAAGGAGCGGCCGCCGATTTCCAATTTAACCTGTGCCATTTAGCGCTCCTCCCGGGCAATCAACCCATCGATGGTTTTTATGGCCTGTTCCATTTCGTCTTTGAGCGTTGCATGGCGCTTTTCCAGAGCGGGATCGCTTTGTGCACCAGTCTCTCTTGGTTTGGCAGCTTCTATGCGGCTAAGCGCGCGCTCAATACGGCCTATTGCTAAGATCACACGTTCGTTTTCCATGACTTGGTCCAGACTGATAACTTATTGTGTTTCATTGATAACAATTCCACGCGGGTGCGTAAACCATCTATCGCGACGCATCTTTCCACATGCTATCATCTAGCCATACAAAAGCTAGCCTTGACGATGTGTGTCCAGACCATCAAAGGATATGGCAAAATCACGAATCGCCATAATTTTTCGGCTGAATTGAACGTGTAGGGACCCGGATAATATGATCGTTGCTGAAAAGACATCGCTGAAAACCATGGCCAATGCTATCAGGGCGCTCTCCATGGATGCAGTGCAGGCAGCCAATAGCGGCCATCCCGGAATGCCGATGGGAATGGCCGATGTTGCGACGGTTTTGTTCAGTGATTTCCTTAAATATGATCCAAAAGCACCAAAATGGGCTGATAGAGACCGCTTCGTGCTCTCTGCGGGTCATGGGTCTATGCTGATCTATTCGCTACTGCATTTGACCGGTTACGAGCGACCGACGATGCAGGATATCAAGGATTTCCGGCAGATTACTTCGCCTTGCGCCGGCCACCCTGAAAATTTCAAGTTGGAGGGTGTGGAGGCTACAACAGGGCCGTTGGGGCAGGGTTTCGCCATGGCTGTGGGTATGGCAATCGCTGAACGGCACTTAAACGCGCATTTTGGAAGTGACCTCGTAGATCATAAAACCTGGGTGATAGCTGGAGATGGCTGCCTGATGGAGGGCATCAACCACGAAGCGGTTGGTTTAGCAGGGCATTTGGGCCTCGGGCGGCTCAATGTGCTGTGGGATGATAACGGCATCACCATTGATGGCGGGACGGAATTATCGACCAGCGAGGATATTCCGGCGCGCTACAAAGCTTCCGGTTGGCATGTTGTGTCGTGTGACGGTCATGACTTTGATGATATCCGCAAAGCTCTGCGCGAAGCGGAAAATGATCCGCGCCCATCACTGATCGCTTGCAAAACTATCATAGGTTACGGCGCTCCGACCAAGCAGGGGACCTCCGCTACCCATGGCGCACCGCTCGGTGATGAAGAAATTACCGGAACCCGGGCTGCACTGGATTGGGATGAAGAACCCTTTGTAATTCAGGAGGATGTGCTGGCGTCATGGCGGCGGCTTGGTGAGAAAGGTGCCGCTGAAAGAGACGCCTGGAATGTCAGACTTCAGAACAGTTCTGAAGCTGCTGAATTTGAACGGCGGATGTCTGGAGCGCTGCCAGTCGGTAACGCAATGAAGGAATATCTGGAAGGATTGGCGGCAGATCAACCGAAGGTCGCAACCCGCAAGGCTTCGGAAATGGCATTGGGAGCGATAACCGCAGTTATCCCGGAAATGATCGGCGGCAGCGCGGATCTTACAGGTTCAAACAATACCAAAACTTCCTCCACCAAGCCTTTGACTAAAGATGATTATTCTGGGCGCTACATTTATTACGGCATCCGGGAATTTGGCATGGCTGCCGCGATGAACGGAATGGCATTGCATGGCGGGATCATTCCTTACGGCGGTACTTTTCTGGTGTTTACCGATTATTGCCGCGGCGCGATGCGGCTTTCTGCCATTCAGAACACCCGAACGATTTATGTGATGACCCACGACAGCATCGGGCTGGGCGAAGACGGGCCAACCCATCAACCAATCGAGCATCTGCAAAGCCTGCGCGCGATGCCCAATATGCTGGTCATGCGTCCTGCCGATGCAATTGAAACAGCCGAATGCTGGGCGATTGCGTTGAAGAACGAAAATGGACCGTCAACGCTGGCATTGACCCGGCAGGGCCTCCCGTCGCTCCGCCATGACGTCAGCGTAAATCTTTGTGAAAAAGGGGCTTATCTCCTGAAAGCGGCGGATGGTAAAAAATCAGTTACCTTGATTGCTACCGGCTCTGAAGTCTCGCTGGCGATGGATGTTGCGGCGCAACTGGAAGCAAACGGACAGGGCGCAGATGTCGTCTCCATGCCTTCCATCGAACTCTTTGATGTGCAACCAGACGCATATAAAAATCAACTGCTGGGCGGAGACGAAATCCTTCGCGTTTCCATCGAGGCTGGCACAACATTCGGATGGGAACGCTATACCGGCCTTGCAGGGCTGCGTTTCGGCATCGACAGTTTTGGTGCTTCGGCACCGATTGACGAACTTTATGCGCATTTCGGTCTGACCGCAGATGCGATCACGCCGCAAATTTTGGCAAAACTAAGCTAAACAAAACAAAATTTCGAATTCAAAGGAGCAATACCCCATGACAAAAGTAGCAATTAATGGTTTTGGTCGCATCGGTCGCCTGGTCGCACGTGCAATCCTCGAGCGCGATGATGATGATTTCGAGTTGGTCGCGATCAACGATCTCGCCGATGCGGACGCCAATGCGCTACTTTTCGGCTATGATAGCGTTCATGGACGTTTCCCTGGTGAAGTCTCTGCGCATGGTGATCATATCATGGTCAATGGCAAGAAAATCGCGGTCACCTCAGAGCGTAACCCTGGCGATTTGCCGCACCGCAAAATGGGTATTGATATTGTTCTGGAATGCACCGGCTTCTTCCAGTCGGTTGAGGCAGCGCAACCGCACATTGATGCTGGTGCAAAGCGAGTTTTGATTTCCGCACCGGCCAAAGGTGATCTCAAAACAGTCGTCTTTGGCGTGAATCATGATGTCTTGACGTCATCGGATGTCATTGTTTCCAATGCATCTTGTACCACAAACTGCCTTGCGCCGGTGGCCAAGGTGCTCAACGATCTGGTTGGCATCGAACGCGGTTTTATGACCACGATCCACAGCTATACCAATGACCAGCGCATGCTGGACCAAATTCACAGCGACATGCGCCGGGCACGGGCAGGCGCCGTGAACATGATCCCGACCACCACAGGTGCTGCACGCGCCGTTGGCCTGGTTCTGCCAGAGCTCAACGGCAAGCTGGATGGTTCTTCCGTTCGCGTGCCTACGCCGAATGTTAGCTTGGTTGATCTGGTTTTCACGCCGGGACGCGATACCAGCGTTGAAGAAGTCAATGGTGCGCTGAAAGCCGCGGCCGACGGGCCGATGAAGGGCGTATTGGTTTTTGAAGACAAGCCTTTGGTTTCCAGCGATTTTAACCATCAGCCCGCGAGCAGCTCGGTCGATAGCCTTGAAACAACGGTGATGGACGGCAAGCTGGTTCGTGTGGTCAGCTGGTATGACAACGAGTGGGGTTTCTCGAACCGGATGATCGACACAGCGAAAGTGATGGCAGGTTTGCTCTAAATCAGAAAGGTTCGGAGCAATGGCTGGTAACAATTTTAAAACACTGGATGATCTGGGTAATGTTGAAGGTAAGGCGGGACTTGTCCGCGTTGATCTCAATGTGCCAATGGCTGATGGCAAGGTCACCGATGATACACGCCTGAAAGCGGTTATTCCGACAGTCATTGAACTGGCGGACAAGGGCGCGAAAGTCTTGTTGCTCGCGCATTTCGGTCGGCCCAAGGGCGAGTATAAGCCAGAATTTTCATTGGAGCCCGTTGTCGCGCCGCTGGCCGCAGTTCTGGGTCGCGAAGTCACGTTCATGCAAAGACCCAGCAATGATTTAATTGCAGCTTTGCCCAACGGCAATATCGTGGTGATCGAAAACAGTCGTTTTGCAGCGGGTGAAGAGAAAAACGATCCCGGCATGGCCAAGATGATTGCGGACTTAGGTGATTTTTTTGTCAATGACGCCTTCTCGGCAGCTCATCGGGCTCATGTCACGACAGTTGGCTTGGCCAATCATCTGCCAGCGTACGCCGGTCGTTCGATGGAACGGGAACTGAGCGCGCTCAACAAGGCGCTTGGAAATCCGGAACATCCGGTTGCTGCGGTCGTCGGCGGAGCAAAGGTTTCCAGCAAGCTTGATGTTTTGCGACAAATGGTCGGAAAAGTGGACCATCTGATCATTGGTGGGGGAATGGCGAACACGTTTCTGGCCGCGAAGGGTGTTAATGTTGGCAAATCACTCTGCGAACATGACCTGACGGATACGGCCAATGAAATACTGGAGGCGGCGGACAAAGCCGGTTGTACGGTGCATTTGCCTTATGATGTTGTGGTGTCGAAGGAATTCGCGCCTAACCCGCCAACGCGGACGGTCAATGTCCATGAGGTGGCCGAAGATGAAATGATACTGGATGTCGGTCCTGCGGCGGTTGAGGCTCTTTCAGATGTATTGAAGACCTGCAAGACTTTGGTCTGGAATGGCCCAATGGGAGCATTTGAGACACCTCCTTTCGACATGGCAACCGTAGCACTGGCAAGAACCGCTGCAGCGCTAACCAAAGAAGGCTCCTTGCTGTCGGTTGCCGGCGGCGGAGACACCGTTGCGGCTCTCAATCATGCAGGCGTTGCGGACGACTTCACCTTTGTGTCGACCGCTGGCGGCGCCTTTCTGGAATGGATGGAAGGCAAGGAATTGCCTGGCGTTGCAGCGTTAACGCGATAATTATTCAAAATTCAAATAATCAACCCGAGGATAGAATAGATGCACGACCCGAAAATGAAGGACAAAATTGAGCATGGCGCAGGTTTTATTGCGGCACTGGACCAAAGCGGCGGCTCTACTCCTAAAGCGCTTAAGGGGTATGGCGTAGAAGAAAGCGCCTATTCAAACGATGACGAGATGTTTGCGCTTATTCACGGTATGCGCAGCCGCATAGCCACCGCTCCATCGTTCAACGGGGACAAGGTAATCGGCGCAATCCTGTTTGAAAAAACAATGGATGGCGAAGCCGACGGCAAACCGATGCCGACTTTGCTTTGGGAACGGGGCATTGTGCCTTTCCTGAAGGTTGACAAGGGCCTGGAGGACGAAGCCGATGGCGTTCAGATGATGAAGCCGATGCCCGAGCTTGGCGCTTTGCTAAAGCGCGCTAAGGCAAAAGGTGTTTTCGGCACAAAGATGCGTTCGGTGATCAATAAAGCGTCGCCAACCGGTATCGCTGCCAACGTTAAGCAGCAATTTGAGGTTGCTAGCCAGATATTGGATCATGGTCTGATGCCAATGATCGAACCCGAAGTGAACATCAAGAGTGATGAGCGCGCGGAATGTGACAAACTTGTGCTTCAGGAAATCACCAAGCAATTGGATGCGCTCCCTGAGGATCGCAAAGTGATGCTGAAACTCTCAATACCAGTGGAACCAAACCACTATGCCTCACTGGTCGATCATCCCCGGGTTGCCCGCGTTGTCGCTCTTTCGGGAGGTTTCTCTCGCGATGAAGCCTGCACCGAGCTTGCGAAAAACCGTGGCATGATTGCCAGCTTCTCCCGCGCTCTTCTCCAGGATTTGCGCCATGGCATGACCGATGCAGAATTTGACCAGTCGCTCGGAAGTGCCATTGATCAGATTGCCAAGGCCTCTGCCACATAAGGTTGATGTGAACGAGACACTATCCTGCCAGCTTTATTTGATATCGCCGCTCAATGTGGGTGGTGACTTTCCGCTGCGGTTGACGGAAGCGCTGGGCACAGGCGATGTCGCAGCCTTCCAGTTCCGGGTAAAGGATGCTGATCCGGAAGAAGCCGCTCGCCTTGCAGAACCGTTGCAGGCAATTTGCAAGGATCATGATGTGGCTTTTGTCGTGAACGACGATGTCGCATTGGCGAAGAATCTAGGCGCTGATGGCGTTCATCTGGGCCAGGGTGATACCAGCTTGCGCAGTGCGCGCGCCGAGCTTGGAAAGGATGTTCAAATCGGCATAACATGCCATGACAGCCGACATCTGGCGATGGAGGCAGGTGAGGGCGGCGCAAACTATGTTGCGTTCGGAGCATTTTTCCCATCCCAGACGAAAGAGACAATTTACCAGCCGGAACCAGAAATTCTTAAGTGGTGGTCGACACTGATGGAAATTCCATGCGTAGCGATTGGCGGGGTAACACCAGAAAATTGCAAGCCGCTAGTCGCTGCTGGTGCCGATTTTCTGGCCGTGAGCAGTGCCGTGTGGAATGACAATGATGGGCCTGCCAGCGTGATCGAGAAATTTCAGGCCGCTATCGGCAGTGTTTGACAAGCCTCAAGAAAAGCTGGCCTCAAGAAAAGCTGGCCTCAAGAAAAGCTGGCCTCAGGAAGAGCTGGCCTCAGGAAGAGCTGATTGTACGCCCGATATTCGATGCGATATATAAAGCGACAAATTTATCGACATCTGGCGGCGCAAAATTGGGCATTTGCTCTATATCCCGCAAATAGCCAATGGTTGGCTTGAACGAGGTCATAACCCCTTCACGGATACAATATCCAAAGATACCCGCCGCAATATTGCAGGCAGGTAACTTGGACGAAATTGCGTCCACATCAGATAAAAAATGTTGGTCTGCTTGAGCCATGATTCGGTAATAGCGAACCGATTCTTTTGAGTATTGTATGAAAAAGACAATGTGATGAATTGCACAGCGCTTGCCTATTCCCAGGCTTCGCATTAGAGCGCCGCCAACACCAAATTCCTTGAAGCGAGAACGACCATGAAGATCAGCGGCGTAGATATTCGGCCCGGCAATATACTGGATTACGAAAATGGCCTGTGGAAGGTCGCCAAGATCCAGCATACCCAGCCCGGTAAAGGTGGCGCTTATATGCAGGTTGAAATGAAGAACCTGGTTGATGGACGCAAGACCAATATTCGTTTCCGTTCGGCCGATACGGTAGAAAAAGTGCGGCTGGACACCAAGACGTTCCAGTATCTCTTTGCTGACGGCGATATGCTGACGTTCATGGACAAGGAAAATTACGAACAGATTACCTTGCCAGCGGATTTGCTGGGTGATGCGGTTGAGTTTTTGCAGGATGGCATGGATGTCCAGCTTGAGCTTTATGAAGAAAAGCCGATTTCCGTTGCTCTGCCGGACCAGATTGAAGCCGAAATTGTTGAGGCTGATGCAGTCGTAAAGGGCCAAACGGCTTCTTCCAGCTATAAGCCTGCGGTGCTTGACAATGGTGTTCGCGTTATGGTGCCGCCATTTATTTCGGCTGGCACGCGGATTATTGTCGATGTCTATGCGCGGGAATATGTCGGTAAGGCAAACTAGCCAGCTAACCCGGTTCGTATCGAGCGAAATCGAGATACGCTGCGGTCCATAACCTGTCTCTCGGCTGCGGCCGGGACGAACGGAGAAAACTAAAGAAATGCCAGCACATTCCGCCCTTATCACTGTTATGGAGCGCGCCGCGCGTATGGCGGGCTCTCGGCTGCGCCGGGACTTTGGCGAGGTGGAGCATCTCCAGGTCTCCAAAAAAGGGCCGGCTGATTTTGTCTCCAAGGCAGATATGCGGTCCGAGCGGATACTTTATGACGAACTGATGAAAGTGCGTCCCGGCTGGGGCTTTGTGCTTGAAGAAGGCGGCATGATCGAGGGCGAAGAGGGAAAGCCACGCTGGATCGTCGATCCGCTTGATGGCACGACCAATTTCCTCCACGGCATTCCGCATTTCGCCATTTCGATTGCCGTGCAGGAGCGTTCGTTTGACGGGCAAGGTTGGGGCAAGATTACCAGCGGCCTGATTTATGAGCCCGTATCTGACCAGACATGGTGGGCGGAAATGGACAAAGGCGCATATCTGGGGGACAAAAGGCTGCGCGTTTCGGCGCGCCGTGATTTATCCGAGGCATTGCTGGCAACCGGCATTCCTTTCAAAGGCCATGGCGACCTGAGTGAATGGGCGCGGATATTTGGAGCGCTTGCGCCGCAGGTTGCGGGCATTCGCCGCAATGGTGCGGCATCACTGGATCTCGCCTGGCTTGCTGCTGGTCGATATGACGGCTTCTGGGAAGCGGACTTGAAAGTTTGGGATGTTGCCGCAGGTATCTTGATGGTGCGCGAAGCTGGCGGTTTTGTAACCGATTATACCGGAGGCGATCAACCGATCGGGCAGCAGGAAATTCTGGCGGCCAATGAAGCTTTGCATAGCAAGTTGCACCGGATATTGGCCAAGTCGCTGCTATAACCGGCAAAGCTTTGCAAAATGGCGCAAATTAAAGCCATTTCGCCCTTGCAGCATAGCAAGGCTACCCCTAAAAGCAGCCTCGAATTCTAGCGAAACGAGTCTTTTGTGGTCGATCTTTCCGAATATGCGCCGATACTGCTATTTCTGGCAGTCGCTCTAGGCTTGTCATCGCTCTTCGTGTTTTTGCCGATGGGCGTTTCGCGGCTCACCGGCACACATAATCCCGATGCCGAGAAGCTATCGGAATATGAATGCGGTTTTCCTGCTTTTGAAGACAGTCGCAGCCAGTTTGACGTGCGATTTTATCTGGTCGCCATTCTTTTCATCATTTTTGATCTGGAGGCCGCATTTCTGTTTCCATGGGCGGTTTCGCTGGAGCAAATCGGCTGGGCGGGTTGGATTACAATGATGATTTTCCTGTTTGAACTGGTTATCGGCCTGATTTACGCATGGAAAAAAGGAGCGTTAGATTGGGAGTAGAAGTCTCTAATTCACCGGCGCAAAGTCCTATTCTGAAAGCTGATGGTACGCCCATGACAGCTCCTGATGATGCGTTCTTCAAAGACTTGAATACCGAAGTGAATGACAAGGGCTATCTTGTCACGACTACCGAAGATTTGTTCACATGGGCACGTACCGGGTCTCTATGGTGGATGAGCTTCGGCCTCGCTTGTTGCGCCGTCGAGATGATCCACGTCAATATGCCGCGCTATGATATGGAGCGGTTCGGCGCCGCACCGCGCGCCAGTCCGCGCCAGTCCGATGTGATGATTGTCGCTGGCACGTTGTGCAACAAAATGGCTCCTGCGCTGCGTAAAGTTTATGATCAGATGTCTGATCCCAAATATGTGATCTCGATGGGATCATGTGCCAATGGCGGCGGCTATTATCATTATAGCTATTCCGTTGTCCGCGGATGTGACCGGATTGTGCCGGTAGATATCTATATCCCGGGTTGTCCGCCAACCGCAGAGGCATTGCTTTACGGCATCATGCAATTACAACGCAAAATTCGCCGTATCGGGACGTTAGAGCGTTAAGATGGCCCATAGCGCTCCCACAATTTCCAGCAACGACGGCGTTGCTGCCAGGCTTGCCAAATCTCTCGGAGCTGCCGTGATCGATACGGTTGAGGCCTATGGTGAAATCAGTTTTACCGTTGATCGCAATAAGCTTCCTGCGGTGCTCACCAAGTTGCGCGACAAGCATGAATATCAGCAACTTATGGAAATAGCTGGTGCCGATTATCCCGATCGTGCGGAGCGCTTTGAAGTTTGTTACCATTTGCTCAGCCTGACCAAAAACCACCGCATAAGAGTGAAAACGTCCACAGACGAAGATACACCGGTTCCATCGGTTACCGGTATATGGCCAGTCGCCGGTTGGCTGGAGCGGGAAGTATTCGATATGTTTGGTGTGCTGTTTGACGGCAATCCTGATTTGCGGCGCATACTCACCGACTATGGTTTTCAGGGCCATCCGTTCCGTAAGGATTTCCCGCTAACCGGCTATGTGGAACTGCGTTATTCGGAAGAAGCCAAGCGGGTTGTTTATGAACCGGTGAAACTGGCGCAGGATTTCCGCAGCTTTGACTTTATGTCGCCCTGGGAAGGCGCGGATTATATTCTTCCGGGTGATGAGAAAGTTGGAGGCGAAGCACCACCACCAACCCCGAAGACTACCGAACAGAAGAGCGATACAGGCGCCGGCAAGCGGGCGAACAAGCAGGCCGCGAAAACTTCGAAGAAGGATGAAGCGCCTGTCAAAAAGCCCGCACCCAAGCGAACCAAGTCGGGAACAAGCAAAGCTGCACCGTCAAAAAAAGCCGCACCGAAAGGTAAAAGCTGATGTCTGACTATCTCGACGAAATGGAACATATCACGGACGAAGCCGACCCCACCGTCGGCGACGTAGAAATCCAGAATTACACGATCAACTTCGGCCCGCAACATCCCGCCGCGCACGGCGTTTTACGCATGGTCATGGAGCTTGATGGCGAAATCGTAGAGCGTATCGACCCGCATGTCGGCTTGCTCCACCGTGGCACCGAAAAGCTAATTGAGCATAAGACCTATTTGCAGGCGCTTCCTTATTTTGACCGGCTCGATTATGCCTCTCCGCTGGCGCAGGAATATAGCTATGTGCTGGCGATCGAGAAGCTGCTCGATCTCGAAGTACCGCTGCGAGCACAATATTTGCGGGTGTTCTTTGCCGAGCTAACCCGTTTCGGCAATCACATGATGAACATCGGCGCGCATATCATGGATGTTGGCGCGATGACGCCGTTCCTCTGGCTCACTGAACTGCGCGAAGATTGCTACACATTTTTTGAACGCGCGAGCGGTGCGCGGATGCACTGTGCCTATTTCCGCCCCGGCGGCGTGCATCAGGATGTGCCGCTGAAACTGCTGACCGATATCGCTGACTGGCTTGATACCAAAATGCCGGAGCTGTTTGAAGATGCGATGAGCCTGGTCGTCGATAACCGCATATTCAAGCAGCGCAATGTCGATATCGCGGTGGTGTCCAAGGAAGACGCGATTGCATGGGGCTTTTCCGGCCCGATGATCCGCGCGGCGGGCATCCCCTGGGATTTGCGCAAGTCGCAGCCTTATGATGTCTATGACCGGATGGATTTTGACGTGCCGGTTGGCACCAATGGTGATTGCTATGACCGGTTTATGTGCCGGGTTGAAGAAGTGCGGCAAAGCGTGCGGATCATGAAGCAGTGTCTGGCCGAAATGCCGGAAGGGCCGATTGCGAGCACAGACCGCAAGATTGTCCCGCCCAAGCGCGCCGAGATGAAACAGTCGATGGAAGCGCTGATC
The DNA here is from genome assembly GCF_012516475.1 of Parasphingorhabdus halotolerans. Taxonomy (NCBI): domain Bacteria; kingdom Pseudomonadati; phylum Pseudomonadota; class Alphaproteobacteria; order Sphingomonadales; family Sphingorhabdaceae; genus Parasphingorhabdus; species Parasphingorhabdus halotolerans. The sequence continues at coordinate 213,025 of NZ_CP051217.1, forward strand.
CATCATTTTAAGCTCTATACCGAAGGCTTCCACGTTCCTGCCGGTGAAGTTTACGTCGCGACCGAAAGCCCCAAGGGCGAATTTGGTGTCTATCTGGTCAGTGACGGCAGCAACAAACCCTATCGCTGCAAAATCCGCCCGACGGCGTTTTCGCATTTGCAGGCGATGGATTTTATGGCCAAGGGACACATGCTGCCGGACGTCACCGCCATTTTGGGCGCGATGGATATCGTGTTCGGGGAGTGTGACCGGTGATGGCTGATACTTGTAACGCTCCCTACAAAATCGAAGCCCGCGTACTTACTCGTCATGCTGAACTTGTTTCAGCATCCATCGTGCCCACGCGAGGCCTGCATCAAGATTATAAGTGGACCCTGAAACAAGTTCAGGGTGACGAAACTGGGGGTGTTGTTTGATGGCTGAAGCAGCAGCAATTCCCGACGAAATCGAAACTCGCGCCAAATGGGGCGATTTTGCTTTTACGCCCGCGAATGAAAAACTCGCCAAGTGGCAGATCGCGAAATATCCGGATGGCCGCCAGAAATCGGCGGTTATGGCCTTACTTGATCTGGCTCAGCGGCAGGTTGGCGAAGATACCAAAACCCAAGGCTGGCTGCCAGTTCCGGTGATCGAATATGTCGCCGAGTATCTCGGCATGCCCTATATGCGGGCCTACGAAGTCGCGACCTTCTACACCATGTATAATCTCGCGCCGGTGGGCCGTTATCATGTGCAGGTTTGCGGCACCACGCCTTGCATGCTGCGCGGCAGCGATGATGTGATGGCGGCTTGTAAAAACAAGGGCATGGCCAAGGGCAAGACCACGCCGGACGGGCTGTTCACGCTGACCGAGGTCGAGTGCATGGGCAATTGCTCCAACGCGCCGATGGTCCAGATTAACGACGATAATTACGAAGATCTCGATTACGACATCATGACGCGGATTTTGGAAGATCTGGCGGCGGACAAGAAAATTCCTGTGGGCTCGCAAATTGGCCGCAAGACAAGCGAAGCTGAGGGCGGGCCGACGAATTTGAAAGAAATGGTCAAGGCCAATCACGATTACCGGAGCGAGTGGTGATGGGTTTCTATGCCCAATCTATATGCCAATCCGTTCGTCCTGAGCTAGTCGAAGGACCTCTATCGGATTTACGGTGCATTGACGCGAGGGCTGCTTCGACAAGCTCACCACGAACGGGTCTGTTCCCGGCAGTGACGGACGGGGAGCGTTAATGCCATGCAGATCGACGGATATGCTGGATGGATTGGCCTCGCGGTTGTCATCATTGGAGTTATCGGCGGTCTCTGGGGCCGTTGGAGGAAAAAATAATGGCATTTGATTTCCTTCAGGACAAGGATCGCATCTTTACCAATGTCTATGGCTTCCAGTCATGGGACTTGAAAGCATCGCGGCAACGCGGTGACTGGGACAACACGGCTGATATTATCAAGCGCGGCAATGACAAGATCATCGAGGAAATGAAAGCCAGCGGCCTGCGCGGGCGCGGCGGCGCTGGTTTCCCGACCGGTCTCAAATGGTCGTTTATGCCCAAAGAGTCTCCCGACGGTCGTCCCAGCTTTCTGGTTATCAACGCCGATGAGTCCGAACCGGGCAGCTGCAAGGACCGCGAAATCCTGCGTAATGATCCGCACAAGTTGATCGAAGGCGCGCTGATCGCCGGTTTTGCGATGCGCGCACGGGCGGCGTACATCTACATTCGCGGCGAATATATCATGGAAGCCAAAGTCATGGAGGCGGCCGTCAAGGAAGCCTATGATGCGGGCCTGATCGGCAAGAACGCCGCCAAATCGGGCTATGATTTCGACGTGTTTGTCCATCGTGGCGCAGGCGCTTATATTTGCGGCGAAGAAACCGCGATGATCGAAAGTCTCGAAGGCAAAAAAGGCCAGCCGCGCCTGAAGCCGCCGTTTCCTGCGGGTGCGGGTCTCTATGGTTGCCCGACAACGGTAAATAACGTGGAGAGTATCGCTGTCGTCCCCACGATCATGCGGCGCGGCGCAAGCTGGTTCGCCAGCTTTGGCCGTGAAGGCAATCACGGTACAAAATTGTTCCAGGTCTCCGGTCATGTCGACAAGCCGGCGGTGTTCGAAGAAGCTATGTCGATCCCGTTCAAAGACATGATCGAGAAACATTGCGGTGGTATCACTGGCGGATGGGATAATTTGCTCGCGGTTATTCCGGGCGGTTCGTCGGTCCCATTGGTGCCAGCCGAGCAGATCATGGACGCGCCGATGGACTTTGACGGGCTCAAGGATTTGGGTTCCGGCCTAGGTACGGCGGCGGTCATCGTGATGGACAAATCCACCGATATCGTTCGCGCCATCTCAAGGCTCGCCTATTTCTATAAGCACGAGTCATGCGGCCAATGTACGCCATGCCGCGAAGGCACTGGCTGGATGTGGCGCGTGATGGAAAAAATGCGCGATGGCGATGCGGATATTGAAGATATTGATACGCTCTATGAAGTGACCAAACAGGTCGAAGGCCATACCATCTGCGCGCTTGGCGATGCTGCGGCTTGGCCAATTCAAGGGCTGATCCGTCACTTCCGCCCAGAAATGGAACGGCGGATACGCGAGCACAAGGGCGAAGAAATGATGGAGGCGGCGGAGTGAATATTTGTTCCCAAACCGTCATTGCGAGCGAAGCGAAGCAATCCAGTGCGTCGCTCGCTCTGGATTGCCGCGTCGCTTCGCTCCTCGCAATGACGCCGGGAGCGGCATCATGAAGGCCGTTTTGCCTGAAGAGAACAAGCGCGATGGTCGCAAAGCTAAACTTGACCAACTTGAAGAAAAGGCGCTTCTCCCTGGATCCCCGGCTGCTGGATTTTTCCAGGTAATAGGTTTGTTCTCAATAGTTTTAGGAGGCTTAAGCCTTTTTGGTGAAAGCGGAGAAATCGGATTGGCGGTTATCCTATGTGGGGGTTTACGATAGCGTTTGGTCGGTTGCATCAGTCTGTTTTAGACATCCGAACGCTGTTACTGCGCCAGCAATACGGTAGTGAAGAGGATGCATCCTAATGCCTAAAGTCACCGTAGATGGCATCGAAATCGAAGTGCCGCAGGGCGCGACCGTGCTGCAGGCTGCCGAACTTGCCGGCAAGGAAATCCCGCGTTTCTGCTATCATGAGAGGCTCAGCATCGCGGGCAACTGCCGGATGTGTCTGGTCGAAGTGAAACCGGGACCACCGAAACCGCAGGCTAGCTGTGCTTTGCCCGCTGCCGAAGGTCAGGAAATCCGCACCGACAGCGAAATGGTCAAAAAGGCGCGCGAAGGGGTGATGGAATTTCTCCTCATCAACCACCCGCTTGATTGCCCGATTTGCGATCAGGGCGGCGAGTGTGACTTGCAGGATCAGGCGATGGCCTATGGCAAGGGCGGTTCGCGCTACGAAGAAAACAAGCGCGCGGTTACCGAAAAATATATGGGTCCGATCGTCAAGACGGTGATGACCCGCTGTATCCACTGCACCCGCTGCGTGCGGTTCAGCGAGGAAGTCGCCGGCGTTGAAGATATTGGCGCAATCGGTCGCGGCGAGAATATGCAGATCACCTCCTATCTGGAAGGCGCTGTGCAAAGCGAGCTTTCGGGCAATGTTGTTGATCTCTGCCCGGTGGGTGCGCTGACCAGTAAGCCCTATGCCTTTGAAGCGCGTCCCTGGGAGTTGACCAAGACTCTCGGTATCGATGTGATGGATGGCGTTGGTACAAACATCCGCATCGATTCACGCGGTCGTGAAGTGCTGCGCGCGCTGCCCCGCGTCAATGATGACGTGAACGAGGAATGGGCGACCGACAAGACGCGGCATGCGATTGATGGCCTCATGAAACGCCGACTCGACAAGCCTTATGTGCGCCGGAACGGCAAGCTGGAAGAAGCGAGCTGGAATGAGGCATTTCAGGCGATTGCTGATGTAAACGCCGGCAGTTCTGTTGCGGCAATTGCGGGTGATCTGGTTGATTGCGAAACGATGTACGCGGCGAAGAAGCTGCTGAAATCAATGAAGTCGGAGATGCTCGAAGGACGTCAAACCGGACTTTCGTATGACGTTTCCAATCTCGCCGCTGTGAATTTCAACACTACTATTGCTGGCATCGAACAAGCGGACGTAATCCTGCTGGTTTCGACCAACCCGCGCTGGGAAGCGTCTTTGGTCAACACACGCATTCGCAAAGCTGTGCGCCGCGGCAAGACTAAGGTTTTTGGCATCGGTCCAGAGGTGGATTTGACCTATCCGGTCGAATGGCTCGGCGATGATATGAGTCTGCTGGCAAAACTGCCCAAGGCGGCTGCCGATGCGCTGAAAGGCGCGGAACATCCGGCCATCATATTGGGCGGCGGCGCGTTGAGCGTCGAGGGTGCGCATGGTGCGGCACTTAAACTGGCTTCGAAATACAAGCTGATCCGTGACGACTGGAACGGGTTTAACGTCCTGCATATCGGAGCCTCGCGCACAGGCGGCCTGATGCTCGGCTATGCCACTGAAGGCGGGATTAAGGCGATTGCTGCGAAGAAACCGAAATTATTGTTCGCGCTGGGCGCAGACGAAATGAATTACGAACTGTTCACTGATAGCTTCAAGGTGTTCATCGGTCATCATGGCGATGCAGGTGCGCATGCGGCAGATGTGATCCTGCCCGGTGCCGCTTATACCGAGAAAAACGGCACTTATGTGAATCTTGAGGGCCGCGTGCAGCGTTCGAACAAAGCGATTTTTGCACCGGGTGATGCGCGGGAAGACTGGAGCATCTTGCGGGCGCTGTCCGATGTGATGGGCAAGACCTTGCCATTTGACAGTTTTGAGGAATTGCGCGCCAAAATGGCGAAGGACCATCCCGAATTGGCCGAAGAGGCGCTGGTGACATTTGACTGGACTCCGCCATCAGGATTGCCGAGCGCACCAAAAGGCAAGGGTGTTCATCCGATCAAGGATTTCTATCTGACCAACAGCATCGCCCGTGCAAGTGCAACGATGCAGCGTTGTTCTGCTGAATTGTTGCATGCCGATGATCAAGTGCTGGAGGCGGCGGAATGACCGAATATCTCCAATCCCTCATCGGCTATGAAGCAGGCTGGTTCTTTGCCACCCTCGCGTTGATCCTCCTAATTGCGCTACCTCTGATGCTCGCGGTTGCTATGATTATCTACGCCGACCGTAAAATCTGGGCGGCGATGGCGCTGCGGCGCGGACCCAATGTGGTGGGACCATTCGGCTTGCTGCAAAGCTTTGCCGATGGTTTGAAAGTCTTTCTTCAGGAAACCATTATTCCATCAAGCGCGAACAAGGGGCTTTTTCTAATAGCGCCGATTATCACCTTTACTGTCGCCTTGCTCGCTTGGGCAGTGGTCCCGTTTGGCGATGGCATGGTGCTGGCCAACATAAACATAGGCTTGTTGTATATCTTGGCGATTAGCTCGCTGGGCGTTTACGGTGTTGTGATTGCTGGCTGGGCAAGTAACTCAAAATACCCGTTTTTCTCCGCAATGCGTGCTGCCGCGCAAATGATTAGCTACGAGGTTTCCATCGGCTTTATCATCATTTCGGTGGTGATGATGGCGGGGACATTTAACCTGTCGGAAATCGTTCTCAGCCAGTCGGGCCATATTTTCGGGATGATTAACGCCTACGGCGTCAACCCGCTGCTGTTCCCGATGGCGGTGGTATTCCTGATCGCTTCCATCGCGGAAACTGCACGGCATCCGTTTGATTTGACCGAGGCTGAATCGGAACTGGTCGCCGGTTATCAGACCGAATATTCATCCATGTCCTTCGCACTATTTTGGCTTGGTGAATATGCCAATATCCTGCTGATGTGTGCGCTCAATGTGATCATGTTCTGGGGCGGATGGTTGCCGCCACTCAACGTTGACTGGATCCCGTGGTTCGATATTCCAGGCATCGTCTGGCTGTTCGGCAAGATGTTCTTTTTCTTCTTTATCTTCAGCTGGGTGATGGCGACCGTGCCGCGCTACCGCTACGATCAGCTGATGCGTCTGGGCTGGAAGATATTCCTGCCGCTAAGCCTGGCTTGGGTTGTACTAATAAGTGGATATGTGATGATTACCAAAGTTGGATTGCCTCTATGACCATCGCACAAACCATCAAAGCTTTCACGTTATGGGAGTTTGTCAAAGCCCATGCGTTGACGCTGAAATATTTCTTCAAGAAGAAATATACGATTAACTATCCCTATGAGAAAAACCCGATTTCGCCGCGGTTCCGGGGAGAGCATGCGCTGCGCCGCTATCCCAATGGCGAAGAACGCTGCATCGCCTGTAAGTTGTGCGAGGCGGTTTGTCCGGCGCAGGCGATCACGATTGAGGCCGAGCCGCGCGAAGACGGCTCGCGCCGCACCACCCGCTATGACATTGATATGACCAAGTGCATTTACTGCGGATTTTGTCAGGAAGCCTGCCCGGTCGATGCGGTGGTTGAAGGACCGAATTTCGAATATGCGACCGAAACGCGCGAAGAATTGATTTACGACAAATCAAAGCTGCTGGAAAACGGCGACAAATGGGAGCGGGCAATCGCGGCAAACCTTGCCGCCGACGCGCCCTATCGTTAAGGGGCTGGCATGAATTTACGGGGTTATCCAAAACGCAATAATGCAAATTTTCGCATTCTATCTATTCGCAACACTTGTGATTGCCAGCGGTGCGTTTTGCATTTTTGCGCGCAATCCGGTGCATAGCGTTTTATGGCTGATCCTGGCGTTTTTCAACGCAGCGGGTCTGATGCTGCTGGTCGGCGCGGAGTTTATAGCAGCGCTGCTGGTTATCGTCTATGTTGGCGCGGTTGCGGTATTGTTCCTGTTCGTTGTGATGATGCTCGACATTGATTTTGCCGAACTGCGCGCCGGTTTTATGAAGAACCTGCCGCTGGGACTGGTGATCGCAGTCATATTTGCGGCAGAACTCATCATCTTTGGCGTATTGGGCTGGTCATCTGCTGGCGCGGGCGAGGCAACAGCCGTTATCGGTCCTCGGCAAGGCGCGCCTTCCAACATCGAGCAATTCGGAGCAATCCTCTACACCGATTATATCTTCCTGTTTGAAGCGGCCGGCCTAATTCTGCTTGTTGCAATGGTCGGGGCGATTGTCCTGACCAACCGGAAACGCGGTGGTGTACGTGTGCAAAGCGTGAGCCAGCAAGTCAATCGGCGTCCCGAGGATGCCACGCGCAATACGCAGCCGGAAGTCGGCAAGGGAGTAGAGTTGTGATCGGCATTGAACATTATCTCGTGGTCAGTTCGATCCTGTTCGTCATGGGCATGCTCGGCATTTTTCTAAACCGTAAAAATATCATCATCATCCTGATGGCGATTGAATTGATCTTGCTTGCCGTGAATCTGAATCTGGTGGCTTTCAGCGCCTTTCTTGGTGATATGACCGGGCAGATTTTCGCAATGTTCGTGTTGACTGTCGCCGCTGGCGAAGCGGCGATCGGGCTTGCCATTCTCGTAATTTATTTCCGTCAACGCGGCACAATTGCTGTTGATGATGTCAACCAGATGAAGGGTTAGGGATTTGACGATCCAGCTTATCGTTTTCCTGCCGCTGCTGGCAGCCATTGTCGCAGGTTTCGGCAACCGCGTGATTGGCAATGTGCCGGCAAAACTGGTCACGACCGGGGCGCTGTTTGCTGCTTGTGCGCTTAGTTGGCCAATATTTATCAGTTATGTCACAGGCACAGCCACGCCTGAAGTTGTGCCCGTATTGCAATGGGTCGCGTCTGGCGATCTGAATTTTGATTGGGCTTTGCGTGTTGATACGCTGACCGCGGTGATGCTGGTCGTTGTGACCACAGTATCGGCGCTCGTGCATCTCTATAGCTGGGGCTATATGGACGAAGACCCCGATCAGCCGCGCTTCTTCGCCTATTTGTCGTTGTTCACTTTCGCCATGCTGATGCTGGTGACAGCCAATAATCTGGTGCAGATGTTCTTTGGCTGGGAAGGTGTCGGACTCGCGTCGTACCTATTGATTGGTTTCTGGTTCAAGAAACCAAGTGCCAACGCTGCGGCCATCAAGGCTTTTGTTGTGAACCGGGTTGGCGATCTGGGCTTCATGCTGGGTATCTTCGGCACATTCCTGGTCTTCGGCACTGTTTCCATTCCCGAAATTCTCGAAGCTGCGCCAGCGATGGCAGGGTCAACTATTACCTTTGCGGGCATGCGTCTCGATACGATGACTATACTCTGCTTGCTGCTGTTTATCGGCGCAATGGGCAAGTCTGCGCAATTGGGTCTCCACACTTGGCTACCCGATGCGATGGAAGGTCCAACACCTGTTTCTGCGCTGATCCATGCCGCCACTATGGTGACGGCCGGCGTATTCATGGTTTGTCGCTTGTCGCCAATGTTTGAAACCAGCCCGGTGGCTTTGACTGTCGTAACAGTGATCGGTGCGTGCACGGCGATTTTCGCCGCTACGGTAGGTTTGGTACAAACAGATATCAAACGCGTAATCGCTTACTCAACCTGTTCGCAACTAGGTTATATGTTCTTCGCAGCTGGCGTTGGCGCTTACAATGTGGCGATGTTTCACTTGTTCACCCACGCCTTCTTCAAGGCGTTGTTGTTCCTTGGCGCAGGTTCGGTGATTCACGCGATGCACCATGAACAGGATATGCGTTATTATGGCGGATTGCGGAAAGAGATTCCGATCACATTTTGGGCCATGATGGCCGGAACGCTGGCGATTACCGGGGTTGGCATTTACTGGATACATGCCGGTTTTGCAGGGTTCCACTCCAAGGATGCAATCATAGAAGCGGCATTTGCAGCGGGCAGTGAAGTTGGGCAATTTGCCTTCTTCATCGGCGTACTAGCGGCCCTGTTAACAAGCTTTTACAGCTGGCGGCTGATGTTTCTCACATTTTGGGGCAAACCGCGCTGGATACAGTCGGAACATATTCAACACAGCGTTCACAAAACACCGGAAGAAGCTGGTGATGATCAGACTGGCGGATACCATCCTCATGAAAGCCCGCTGTCGATGCTGGTCCCATTGGGCGTTCTATCCGTTGGCGCTGTTTTTGCCGGCTTTGTGTTCAGCCACGCCTTCATCGATGACGGCAATTTCTGGAATGGTTCGATCGCTTATGATGCCGGCCTGATGCACGCGATGCACGAAGTGCCACTTTGGGTAAAGCTATCTGCTACTGCGGCCATGCTAACCGGTTTGGCAACGGCCTATTTCATGTATTTTCGTGGCACCGATCGTCCGGCACGTCTCGCCGCGACCTTCAGCCCACTGTATAAGTTCTTCTTCAACAAATGGTATTTCGACGAACTCTATGACCGTATCTTCGTTCGCCCCGCATTCTGGTTCGGGCGTTTGTTCTGGAAAGCCGGAGACGAAGGCACCATTGATCGCTTTGGCCCCAATGGCATTGCATCGGTCATCGCTGGCGGTTCCGGCGTTATGAAACGCTTCCAGAGCGGCTATCTCTATAGCTATGCGCTCGTCATGCTCCTTGGTCTAGCCGCTGCGGCAACCTGGATTATCGTTCAGGGAGCCAGCCATTGAACCAGTTTGATTTCCCGATCCTGTCGCTCATGATGGGACTGCCAATGCTGGCAGCGATTATCTGCCTGTTCCTGAATGCACAGGCTGCGCGTTTGCTGGCGCTGGCAACAACTTTGGTGCTTTTCGTGCTTGGTGTCGTGCTTTGGGTCAATTACGATATCGGCGGCCCGCAATGGCAATATGTCGAGCGCGCGGAAGTGTTCGGCAATTTCGCTTGGGCGCTGGGCATAGATGGCATTTCTATGATGCTAATCATGCTCACCGTGTTCCTGATGCCGATCTGCATTGGGGCAAGCTGGGAAGCGATCCAGACCCGGGTTGGCGAATATATGGCGGCATTCCTGTTCATGGAAGTGCTGATGATCGGCGTGTTTGCGGCGCAGGATATGTTCCTGTTCTATATCCTGTTCGAGGCGGGCCTGATTCCGATGTATCTGATCATCGGTATCTGGGGCGGCGCAAACCGGATTTACGCCAGCTATAAATTCTTCCTCTACACGCTGCTAGGTTCGGTTGTCATGCTGATCGCAATGCTCTGGATGGTGCAGGAAGCGGGCACGGCGGATATTCCGACATTGCTCAATTATGATTTCGATCCGAGCGCGCAAACGTGGCTATGGCTAGCGTTTTTCGCCAGCTTCGCGGTAAAAATGCCGATGTGGCCGGTCCATACATGGCTACCCGATGCGCACGTTCAGGCACCGACCGCCGGGTCTGTGATTCTGGCTGGCGTGCTGCTCAAAATGGGCGGCTATGGCTTCCTGCGTTTCTCGCTTCCGATGTTCCCGGAAGCATCGGAGCAGTTTATCTGGCTGATCTTCGGTCTGTCGATGGTCGCAGTGGTCTACACGTCGCTCGTTGCTTTGGTGCAGCAGGATATGAAGAAGTTGATCGCCTATAGCTCGGTTGCCCATATGGCGATTGTGACGCTGGGGCTATTTGCTTTTAACCGTCAGGGCATTGAAGGCGCGATCATCGTGATGCTGAGCCACGGATTGGTTTCCGGCGCGCTCTTCCTTTGCGTTGGCGTGATTTACGACCGGCTGCACACCCGTGAGATTGACCGTTATGGTGGGCTGTCAATCAATATGCCGAAATACGCACTGCTGTTCATGCTTTTCACAATGGCATCGGTCGGCCTGCCCGGAACCAGTGGTTTCGTAGGCGAATTCCTCTCGCTCGTTGGTCTTTACAAGGTCAATAGCTGGGTCACTTTGGTGGCGACGACGGGCATCATCCTAGGCGCAGGCTATATGCTTTATCTCTACCGCCGCGTGGCCTTTGGAGAACTCGTGCATGAGGATGTCAAGGAAATGAAAGACCTGTCGGCCCGGGAAATGGCGTTGCTGGCTCCAATCGCTGCGGCTGTCATGTGGATGGGTGTTTATCCCGAAAGCTTCCTGGCTCCGATCCGTGGCGATGTTGGAACACTGGTCGCGCGAATTGATCGTGCTGCGCCTGAAGGTGACGCGCATCTGAAAATGGGCGAGGCGAAAGCGGTTATCAAAAAAGAACATCATTCTGAAGGGGAGGCACACTGATGGATTATGCCATCTCCCTCTATTTTACCCGGCCCGAGATCATTCTTACGATCAGCAGTCTGATCTTTCTGATCATGGCAGCCTGGGGCGGCCAGAAATCTGCCCGTCTGATAACTATATTGGCGGTTGCAGCGCTATTTGGCGCATCGGCGTATCTCATCGAGTTTATGACCAACGACGCCTATGAATTTGGCGGAGATGCTTTCGGTGGGCTTTATCGAATGGACGCATTCAGCAACCTAACCAAGTTGCTGATTTATTTGGCGGCGATAATATCATTGATTGTTGCGCCACGTTTCTTCCAGAAAACCGGGGAATATCGACCAGAATATCCGGTTCTGATCATCTTCGCCACCATCGGCATGGGGATGATGGTGTCGGCAACAGACATGCTGACGCTCTATATCGGGCTCGAACTCAACAGTCTTTCAGCTTACGTACTGGCCAGCTTTATCCGGACCGATAGCCGAAGTTCAGAGGCTGGTCTGAAATATTTCGTACTCGGCGCTTTGGCAAGCGGCATGCTGTTATTCGGCATTTCATTGGTCTACGGATTTGCTGGATCAACTAGTTTCTCGGTGATCAGCGAAACCTTGAGTGGTGATCTTTCAACCGGACCCTTAATTGGTGTGGTCCTGGTGCTTTCAGGGCTGGCGTTCAAAATTAGCGCTGTACCCTTCCATATGTGGACACCCGACGTTTATGAAGGCGCACCAACCCCAGTCACGGCCTTTTTCGCCAGTGCACCAAAGGTTGCTGCCGTTGCGCTGACCACGCGGGTGATAATCGATGCTTTTGGCGGGCAAACGTCTGCATGGCAGCAGATTATCGTTTTCGTCGCTTTGGCGTCAATCGTGCTCGGCGCGGTGGCCGCTATCGGGCAACAGAATATTAAACGCCTGCTGGCCTACAGCTCTATCAACAACGTCGGCTTCATGCTGATTGGTTTGGCGACAGGAACGGCGCAGGGCGTGTCAGCCATGCTCTTCTACCTCGTTGTCTATCTGGCAATGACGTTGGGCAGCTTTATCTGCGTTATGGAAATGCGGGATAAAGACGGCAAACAGTTGGAAACCCTTTCCAGCCTTGCCGGTCTATCGCAAACCCGTCCGGGATTGGCGGCAGCCTTTGCTGTTTTCATGTTCTCATTGGCCGGCATTCCGCCGCTATTCGGTTTCTGGGGTAAGTTCCTGGTATTTGATGCGGCAGTGGCTGCGGGTATGTTACCGCTGGCCGTAATTGGTATTGCGGCGTCGGTGATCGGTGCCTTCTACTATATCAAAGTCGTCAAGATCATCTATTTTGACGATCCAGCAAACGAGATTGTGAAGACCGGGCACAAGACTGAAAATGCAATTATCGGTGCTCTAGCGCTGGCCGTGTCGCCGCTGGGATATTTCACTATTCCGTTACTCGCACCGATTACAGCTAATGCCGCGCAGGCTTTATTCTGAACGTTCAAATAGAAACAGTCGCCGAAACCGCATCGACAAATGCGGACATGAAGCAGCTTGCTGCAAATGGTCTGGCTGAAGGATTCTGGCTCCGTGCGGAAAAGCAGACTGGCGGGAAGGGCAGGCTGGGCCGCAAATGGGAGAGTCCGGAAGGCAATCTCTATTGTAGCACCTTGGTGCATACCAAACCTGATGACCCGCCTGCAACATCACTTTCGTTCGTTTCATCTCTCGCCGTCTTTGATGCGATAAAAATATGCCTGCCGGATGCTGAACTCGAACTGAAATGGCCTAATGATATCCTGCTCACGGGGCATAAGCTTTGCGGCATATTGCTCGAGCGCTCTGAAAATCGCGTTATAATCGGCATCGGCGTAAACGTTGCCGTTGTACCGGAAGTCGAGGGCAGGGTTGTGACCAGTTTACACCAGGCGGGGGTGAACTCTGCTCTTACGGCCGCTGACTTTCTCGAGCTATTAGCAGCAAGATTTGCCCACCGATTGGAAACATGGCGCTCCGCAGGATTGCGAAAAACTCTCGATAATTGGGAAAAACTGGCACATGGCATTGGTTCGCCATTGTCGGTGACCATAGATAAAGATAATCGCATTGAAGGCCAATATGCCGGATTGTCGGATGCAGGTGCGCTGCGCTTGAGAAAGCCGGACGGAACGCTTATCGACATTCATGCTGGCGATGTTGAAGCCGGCTAAGAGAAAGGGTTTGCCATGTTACTAGCGATAGATGCCGGAAACACCAATGTCGTGTTCGCGCTGTTTGATGGTGACGAGATCAAGGCGCGCTGGCGTATTGCTACCGATGCCCGGCGGACAGCGGATGAATATGTTGTCTGGCTGAGGCAATTGCTGGAATTGAATGCACTGGATCTTGATGCGGTTAACGCAGTTATCATAGGGACCGTGGTTCCGCGCGCGCTCCATAACCTGACGGTTTTATCGGAGAAATATTTTGGCGTGACTCCGCTGGTGGCCGGTCGCGGCGCGGCGGAATGGGGCATCGCCCTTGATGTCGAACAGCCAGATACTGTTGGTGCCGACCGCGTACTGAACGTCATTGCAGCCCATGATACGTACAAGCAGGATATTGTGATCATCGACTTTGGCACGGCGACGACGTTTGATGTCGCTGACTATGCAGGCGCCTATAAAGGCGGGGTCATTGCGCCTGGTATTAATCTGTCGTTAGATGCACTGGTCGGGAAAACGGCCCAATTACCGCGCATTGCCTTGGAATCCCCTGAAACTGACAGCGTGATCGGAACCACGACCGAAAGCCAGATGCTAATTGGCATTTTCTGGGGTTATGTCGCCATGATCGAGGGCCTGGTCGCGCGCACCAAGACCCAGATCGGTCGACCCACAAAAATTATAGCAACCGGCGGCCTTGCCGTCCTTTTCGATGAACATACTGATGTGTTTGATCATCTGGAGTCCGACCTCACATTGCGCGGGCTTCTTATCCTCTACCAGAGAGCAACTAAAACCTAATGACAAAACCTAAAAACGAACTACTTTTCCTGGCCCTTGGCGGGTCAGCGGAAATTGGTATGAATGTGAACCTTTACGGCTGCGACGGCAAATGGGTGATGGTCGATTTAGGCATGACCTTTGCCGATCCCGGCTATCCGGGTATTGACCTTGTTTTTGCCGATTTGGAGTTTATCGAGAAGCGTAGAGAGGATCTGCTTGGTATCGTCCTCACCCATGGTCATGAAGATCATATCGGCGCGATTCCTTATTTTGCCGCTGAACTGGACGTGCCGCTCTTTGCGACACCGTTTACAGCCGGTCTGATTCGCCGAAAGCTGGAAGAAGCAGGTCTTGAGAATGATATTGAACTCAATATCATTCCCAATGAGGGCAGCTTGGAATTGGGGCCATTTGGTTTCCAATATTTTCCCATTGCTCACAGTATTGCAGAGGGCAATGCGCTTTTGATCGACACGCCTTATGGCAAGATATTCCATACTGGTGACTGGAAACTGGATGACGAACCGCTACTCGGCGTTCCGGCTACACCAGAACAGTTCACCGCCGTCGGTGATCAGGGCATATTGGCGCTAGTTTGTGATTCCACCAATGTTTTCAATGATAAAGCGTCAGGTTCTGAAGGTGAGGTCCGCCGGAATTTGATACGGGTCGTGGATGATATTGATACGCGTGTTGTGGTGACCACATTTGCCTCCAATGCCGCACGTTTGCAGACATTGGGTGAAGTTGCAAAACATTCGGGGCGTACCTTGTGCGTAGCAGGCCGCTCGCTTGATCGCATTATCGAAAATTCCCGGGAAGCCGGATATCTCAAAGATTTCCCGCCGACGGTCGATTTTGACGAAGCGATGAGCTTGCCGCGGGATAAAGTCATGATCATCGCCACCGGCGGGCAGGGTGAAGCCCGCGCCGCTTTGGGACGAATTGCTGGCGATTCCCACAAGATCAAGCTGACTGAAGGCGATCATGTGCTCTTCTCGTCCAAGCAAATTCCCGGCAATGAAATCGCCATTGGCCGTATTCAGAACCAGCTCGCCGCCAAAGGCGTGGTGATGATCACCGAGCGGCAGGAGCATATCCATGTCTCCGGCCATCCCGGACGCCCGGAACTGGCAGCAATGTATGAATGGATCCGTCCTGAAATACTCGTGCCGGTGCATGGCGAAATTCGCCATATGAAAGAGCAGGCGCGCTTTGGTAAAGCGCAGGGCATCCCTCATGCGATATTCCAGCAAAATGGCGATGTTTTAAAGTTGGCCCCGGGTGAACCGAAAGTCATAGGGCAGGAACGCACCGGGCGACTGGTCTTGGATGGTGATGTGATATTACCCGCCGATGGCAAAACACTGAATAACCGTCGCAAAATTGCTCATAACGGATCGATTGCCGTGGCTGTGGCGTTGGATGACGGTGGAAGAATATTCGGCGAGCCGGTACTGAAGCTGCAAGGCGTCCCTCTTGAAGAAGACGAGGACGAGTTTCTTGACGAAGTTTGCGCTGAAATAACAAATAAATACAAGAAACCCGTTGGAGATTTGGAGAAATTTTCCGAGCAGATCCGTCTATTGGTGCGCCGTGCGGCAACCGAATGGACAGGCAAAAAGCCGGTAGTTTCGGTGTTGGTGATTGAGGCATAACTGGATATGGAAACAGTATCAATAATCGCGATTTATGCTCTGTTCTGGGTGCTTTCTGCCTTCATCATCTTGCCGTTCGGCGTGAAGAATAACAAGGAGCTGGGCGTTGATGATATTCCCGGCCAAGCTGATGGGGCACCGGGGAATTTCAAGCCGTTAAAGGTCATCGGTATGACCACGCTGCTTGCGACGGTCGCCTTTGGACTATTCTATATGAATTATATCAACGGATGGATCACGCTCGACACAATTGATATTTTCAACAGTCGAGAGCGTCTCCGCTAAGCTGCGTTTATCCCCGCAGACGTTCAATAGCCTGGGCCAGCGCCACGTATAACTTGCCAATATCCGACGACAGAAGCGTTACGCTAATCGCGCTGCCATCGCGGGTTGCCAGCACTCCGCGGAGCATCGCTTCAAAATCATGAATATAGCGGTTAACATGCTCGCGAAATTCAGAGTTCGCGTCATATTCCGTCAATATTTCGCGGACTTCGCCGCTATCCAGCAAGCGCACGGCGCGGCGCGTGAATATACCGCGATCGCCTTTTAGATAGGCTGCCCATTCGGTATCTGTGACCTCGTTCGAGAGTATTTTGTTTACATCAATCGCCGTTGAATTGAGTGATTCGGTAAGCATGGCAACGCGCCGGGTGAAATTCTCGTCGCTGCTCTGCTCCGCTTTCTCCTTAGCGAACAATATGCGCTGCTCTAGGTCCGCAGTCATATCTTCGATGGCTTTGAGTTGTTCAGTCAGATGGCCAGCTGTGGACTGGGTTGTTGCAACGGCGCTGGCGACTGCAGCTTCCAGTTTCGGCGCAATAGACGAGATTTTCTCATCGATAATCCGTGACAACGCTTCTTCGCTTACTCTTTCAAACGTTTGCGCGGATCCAGTGATGGAATTTTCCAATGCCTCCCGGGTATATTCGGAAGCCTGGTTTGCGGTTTCTTTAACTCTGAGTAGCGCGCTAATCAGTTTCTCACCTGAGCTTTCCGCGAGCATTTCATTTTGTTCTCGTACCTCAGCCAGGGATTTCGCTAGTTCATCGATCTTGTCCAGCGCGGTCTGCGTGGTAGCGAGGCCATCATCTTGCAGTCTTTTGAGGTTTTGGCCTTGTGCGGCAATTGCTTCATCAGCCTGACGCACCGAGGCCGCAACCCCCTCGGCCGCTTCGCCGGCTTTCTGGGCTTCGTTGGTTATTTGCCGATAAGTTGTTAAGCTCTCTTCAGTTTTGGCTGTTACGCGTTCGAAGGCTGCGGGTAGGGTCTCGTCAAGTTCGCGAGCGCTGCTATCGAGCGCGGTAAGAAGTTTCTCCATTCGTTCGATCATGCCATCGGCTACGCCATGCCCTACTTTCAAGGAATTTTGCATGCTGTTGCAGTTTTCTTCCAAGGCAGCGATACCGAACGCAAGTTTTGCCGTTTTCTCCCCGCTTTCATTGTCGAGACCGGCAACTTTTATCGAAACGTCGGCGATGCTCTGGTGCAATTCATCCACCAGTGCTTTGAGCCGCGTTTCTTCATCATCAGCGGTTTCGCCGAGAGCCTTTAACGCCGTTTCGAAAGAGTCGAGGTCACCCTTTATTGCCGTTGAAGTTTCAGATGTTTCCTGCGCGAGGCTGATCTGCGCTTGTTTGAGCGATTCAATAACTTCTGCGCTGCTGGATTTTAGCAGAGCGGCAATTTTTTCAGTACCAGTCTCGGTTTCTTCAAGCTGCTTGTTGAGGCGTTCGGCGATTTGGTCGGCCGTTTCTGAAAGTTTTCCTAACGATTCATCGGAGCCTTTCGTCAAATCATTAATGCTCTGCTTTGCTGCGGTGCCAACTTCGCCAATGCGCTTCAGAGTTGTCACCATCGCCGCCATCTCGGTCTGCGCCGTTCTGCCAGAGTTGCCGATTTGATTGGTCACGTCTTTTGCGGTGTTGATAACGACCGGCAAATGTTCCCGGAGTTGTTCCAGGTTTTTGTAAGCCGCATCGCTTACGTCACCCAGTTTATTCATTTTCGTCAAGCCATCAGCTAGCGAAGTCTTTATGGCACCAGCAGCAGTCTGCAATTTTTGTGACGATTGTTGGCCAAAAAACTCCAGCTCTTTGGTTTCTTGCATCAAAAATTCACGAGCTATCGAAAGTTCGTTATTTACCGTCTTGAGCCTGGTTTCCAGCTGATCTGATTCAGTCCGCAGTGATTGTGCGACATCATTGAAGCGGGAAGCTTCATTTGAACTGTTCCGCATGTAGAGCAAATATGCCACGCCGAGTGTGGCCAACGGCAAACACCATTGAGTGATCAGATCAATGCCGGATTTCAACGTTGGTATTGTTGTAAAAATGTCGCGGTTTGCCCACAGGAAAAAGCCGGTCCACAGCAATGCCCCAAACACGGCTAAAGCAGGGATGGCATATTGCTTTAAAGTCGACTCTACAGGCTCTTCATCAGCATAATATTTCCATTCATCAGCTTCGCCATCACCTTCAAAGTCTATGTTTTCAGTCACATATTCTGATTCTTCAGAAGCGAGCTCGGAGGGACTATTCTCCTCCTCACCCTCGACTTCGGAAGCTTCAACCAATGGCTCATCCGCTTTGTCGCGCCACATCCCGATAATTTTTGATCCACCTGTCATGACATCTATTTACCATAAATCTGATCGTAAGAAACCATTAGTTAACCATGGAGCTTCTATGAGGTTGGCATGTCATTTGACTATGGGGCTCTTGATGCAGCTTTGGCTGCTGCGGTAGGTGATGATCAATCACTGATTTCAGAATTGCGCACAGCATTTTTGGAAAGTGCGAAACGACAAATTGATTTGCTAGGCCGCGCGAGATGCGATGCGAACTGGGAATATGCAGCCTGGCGATTGAAAGGCCTGGCGGCGAGCTTCGGAGCGATCAATGTTTTGCAGCTCGCCGACGAAGCGGCTCATTCGGCACCCGGTGACCCTGTGATTCTCCGTAAACTGGAGAGGGCAATCACTGCGATTGAATCGCGTCGCGACTGATCTATTTTGTTAAACAACCGTTAGATTGCAAGCCCAACCCACTGCGCCTATGAAGCGATTGAGGTTATTCGGGATCGCGATAGTTGAAGCTTGCTCTTATTTCATTTGCCAAAGAAGATGTCGAAACGCGGGTGCCCATCGGTTTGCTGCCGCTATTCAATGGAACGGTTGCTCAGGCTCAAGTGCAGGCAGTGTGCGCCGCTGGCGCTGAGAAAATCATATTTCTTAGCCCAACGATGTCTGGCGCGCTGCTCCAATATATCGACCGTTTGAAACAGGAAGGTATTAGCGCAGAAATTGTTCGCTCGGCGCAGGATCTCGCGCAATATGCCTCGGATAATGATGACCTGCTCTATTTGGAAGATGGAATTTTGCCCGGAAAAGATTTGATAGACGCTCTTGGGGTAGGGCAAGGCGAAACGATATTTGTCGCATCAAATGCGGATCAATATTCACACTTTGAACGCATCGATCTCAATCACCGATGGCTCGGGATTGCTAAGCTGAAAGCATCGCGGTTGTCAGCTTTGCTCGATCTCCCCGATGATTGGGACATTGGCTCGGCTTTGCTCAGAACAGCTGTTCAAGCGGAGTGCAATCGAACAATAATTTTGGATAGTGACATCGATAATGGCAGGATCCAAACGCTCTTTAGCAATGTTCAAATTGCACAATATACGCGTTCCGAACTCAACAACAGCGGTTCGCTCCAAGAAAATTTTCTAGAAAAATGGATCGCTTGGCCGTTAACGCGGCGTTTGCTGCCAAAGCTTTGGAGAAGAGAAAATTCTGCACGGAATATAGGCATTAGCAGCATGGTCTGTGGAGCCATAGCCACAGTACTCGCATATTTTTCCTGGTCGGTTGCATCTCTTGGTTTTCTGGTAGCGGGTTCTTTGCTGGCATATGTTGGGGGTCGAATTCCGATTTTTGCGCGTCGTCCGAATGGCGAACGGGTTCAAAATATTGCTTTTGCAATTTTGACCCTTATTGCGTTGATAATACTGGTTTTTGTGGAATCAGGTCCACGACTTTTGTTGCCAAATTTGGTGATTCTGGCCATATTTGTGGGAAATTTGGCAACGGCAATAAGGGGGCGATCCAGCGGCCGTTTAGCAATGCTGAAACCCAGTATTTTGCTCGTCATAATGATTTTTCTCGCTGGTGCGTCCTTTGGCAGTTTTGTTAGTGGTCTCTATGTCGCTGCACTATTCTGCGCGGCTTTCCTGGTGGCACATTTGGGTTTGTCACGCGATAATGACGGTGATGTCCAGAATTCCGCCAAATAGCGCGCTATTGCACTTAGCCGGATATTAACCACATTAGATTACGGCCAGGCTATGGCGAAACGAGATTTTTCAATGGACGGCAATCAAGGACAAAGGCTTGTTCAGCAGGCTACGGCATTACGGGCCGGTAGCAGGTATATCTCCCATGATTTGGGGGCCGCGTTATTCCCGAAATCAAACGTGGTTATTTCCGATCGGATGCTTTCCCATGCGCGGCAATATTTATGTGCGCTGGTAACCGCAATAGAATCAGAAATCTGCCTGATCGCGATGGAGCAATTTGGTGTATCGAACGAAGCGATTAAATCCCTTGCCGCCAGAGAAAATTCTCGCAGCTATGAGTTGCTTGAAACAACCGGCGTACTGAAAAAGCAGACCTTGCTGAATAGCGTTTTTGTGAATGCGCAAAAGGAAGAGCTGCAATCTCGTTTGCTGCAAAAAACCTCGCAGGAAGATTTGGAGAATACCCTTACGCAGCATCTTGATGATGAAGATAACGCCATTGCTGAAGCTGCAATGGCGCTCTTGGTTGCGCATGGCCGCAAAGCCGCCAGTCTTGTCAGTCTCAGCGACCTTTCGGCAGAGACACTTCATGCTTTGGCTTGGCCCGTCGTTGCCGCACTGGAGAAACTGGCGAACTACACGGGCAACGGTTTGATAATGGCTGCTGAAAATATGCTCGGTTTGCATGACGAGAGCGCTTCTGTTGAAAGCCGGGCGGGTAGATTGGCATTGTTATTGAGCAATCCCAATCGGACATTTTGTCTGCAGCCGCACCCTCTTAACGACGGGCTGCATCTTTTCCTCGCAAAATTGGCTCGGCAATCGGGGCTATCAGTCGATCAGATCACCATATTCACCGCCGAGCCAAATATGGCGCGCCTGGTGATTGTCATGCGTGCATCGGAGTTGCCGCCGGAACATGCGCTTTCCATTTTTGCCACGCTAGAAGCTTCTGGCGCAATACTCACTGCAGCATCTTACAACGAAATTGATATCGAAACCGCCAAGGGCCTGATGGCAAAGTGGCGGATGAATTTATCTTATCTTGAGGCGGAAACTCTGTTTTCCGTCAATACAGACGGCGCCTATTTGGGGTGAGGCCATCAGGTAATCTTGCGGAGCCGGTGCGCGGCAGGCTCGACACTGACGGCAGATTAATTTCTGCCGATCCCTTGTTGTTGCGCCTGCACTTTAATTGCGGCGGTTATGAGGGCGGGCCACTTGCCGTTCCGCAACTCGCCAATATCTGCCGGCTGAGTAAACAGCTGGGCATGAATCTTTCACGATCCGTTCGAGCAGCGGACGATGATAGCACCATTGATATGTGGGTTGAAACAAGGCTGCATCGCGGGCCAGATGATACGAGCATGGATATTTCCATAGTCGATTGGAACGAGAGCCAAGCGCCATTAGCGCATGAACAATCATCCGGTCGGCAACGGGATTTTGATAAATTGGCAGGTCTCGGTACGATGAGAACAGACACCTCCCTGCGTATTGTTTCTGTTTCATTGCCAAGCGATCTCGAGGCTGGAGTGTTGACTATCGGTCAATCGTTGCTCGATGTTTTTGACATTCTGCCACCATCAAAACATGGCGCATTGGTAGAAGCTATTGCAGAACGTCAGCCGATCAGAAACCAGCGCGTTCGTATGAACATCGGCGAAAAGCGACTTTTTGGATTAACCGGGCATCCACTGATCGACACCGCAGGGCTTTATTCGGGTTATCGATTCTCTTTGGAGATAGATAATACCGTCGATAATCAATCGAACTCCAGCACTGATCGCGGCAATCTGATCAGCGACTCCCTATTTGGGGCGCAACTCGGTCCGGCTTTGCGGCAACCACTTGGAAAGATAATCGCCAATGCAGAGACAATCGGCAGCCAACTGGAAGGGCCCTTGCGCGGTGACTATGCGAATTATGCCAAGGACATTGCATCGGCTGGTCGTCATTTGCTGGACCTGGTCAATGATCTCTCGGATCTCGAAGCAATCGAGCGACCGAATTTCAAAGCGGTCGCTGACGAGATTGATTTGGTTGATCTTGCACATCGGGCTGCCGGATTACTGGCAGTCAAATCGGCTGATCATCAAATTCGCGTGGATTTGCCGGACAAGGAGAATCAGGTTCCTGCATTGGGAGAGTTTCGCAGGGTTCTACAGATTTTGGTCAACTTGCTAGGCAATGCAATCCGTTATTCTCCCGATGGTTCGGTGATAAAGATTGCAGTGAATAGTGACGGCGAACGCGCTTCAATTTCAATACGGGATCAGGGTGTTGGTATTGCCGAGGAAGATCAGCCTAAAGTCTTCGAAAAATTTGAACGGCTTGGCCGTTCCGGGGACGGGGGTAGCGGCTTGGGACTGTTTATCTCCCGCCGTCTGGCAACGGCTATGGAAGGCGAACTCTCCGTGAAAAGCGTTGCAGGCAAGGGCGCTACTTTCACTTTGGCGTTACCTGCCCGCAAGTCATAAGTAGTTTTTGCCGTCAGCGGAGGCACAAAAAAGGGAGCCCATTGGCTCCCTTTTCGGCTTTTGGTTTATTACAAATTACCGCTTGTCGATTGGCACATAATCACGATGCGTTGGGCCGGTATAGAGCTGACGTGGTCGACCGATACGTTGGCCTGGATCTGAAATCATCTCATTCCATTGCGCTACCCACCCGACGGTGCGAGCTAGGGCAAACAAGGCCGTGAACATGGACGTTGGGAACCCGATCGCTGACAGGATAATGCCGGAATAAAAATCGACATTCGGGAAGAGCTTTTTCTCTTTGAAATAGTCATCATTCAGAGCCATTTCCTCAAGTTGAAGCGCAACGTCAAAAACCGGATCATTCACTTTTAATGCTGCAAATACTTCGCGGACGGTCTCTTGCATCACCGTGGCGCGAGGATCGTGATTTTTATAGACGCGATGGCCAAAGCCCATCAGACGGAAAGGATCATCCTTGTCCTTTGCGCGCGCGATATATTCGGGAATGCGATCGGGATGGCCGATTTCGTGGAGCATATTGAGTGCCGCTTCATTGGCTCCGCCATGAGCAGGACCCCAGAGGCAGGCGATGCCCGCTGCAATGCAAGCAAAGGGATTTGCGCCCGATGAGCCGGCAAGGCGGACTGTCGAAGTAGACGCATTTTGCTCATGATCTGCGTGGAGAATGAATATCCGGTCCATCGCCCGTTCAATCACGGGATCAACCACATATTCTTCCGCAGGTACACCGAATGTCATGCGCAGGAAATTGCCAGTGTAGGACAGGTTGTTGTCGGGGTAGAGGAAGGGCTGACCAACTGCATATTTATAGGCCATAGCCGCAATTGTCGGCATTTTTGCAATAAGCCTGTGGCTGGCAATCATTCGCTGTTTGGGATCGCTTATGTCGCTGCTGTCATGGTAGAAGGCAGACAGCGCACCGACAACACCGCACATAATTGCCATAGGGTGCGCATCTCGGCGAAAACCCTTATAAAATCCGCTAAGCTGGTCATGCAGCATGGTGTGGCGCGTGATCGTGTTGGTGAATTCGCTATATTGGTCGGAATTGGGAAGTTCTCCACGCAACAAGAGATGAGCCACTTCCATGAACGTACTATGCTCTGCCAGTTGCTCGATGGGATAGCCGCGATGAAGCAAAATGCCCTTGCCGCCATCAATGAATGTTAATTCGGACTCGCAACTCGCGGTTGATGTGAAGCCAGGGTCATAAGTAAATGCATCCGTTTGCGCATAAAGCTTCCGGATATCCATAACATCAGGACCCTCGGTTCCCTTCATAATCGGGAACTCGTAATGTTGGCCATTGATCTCAAGTTTTGCGCTATTGTTGCCCACAATATTGTCCTTTCTTACCCTGAATATTTCAGGTTATTTTATATGATCTGCGATGCGGGCGAGTGACTCTTCCTTGCCCAAAAGTACTAACACGTCAAAAATACCGGGTGAACTGGTGCTTCCCGTTAGTACCGCGCGCATAGGTTGTGCGAGCTTTCCTAACCCCAATTCGGCAGACTCCGCAATCGCTTTGGTTTTTTCTTCCGTTGCTTCGAGCGTCCAGTCTTCCAGATCCATCAAAGCATCGTGAATCGATTTTAGCAATGTCCGTGCATCATTATCTAGCAGAGACTTTGCCTGTTCGTCGAGGCCAAGTGGACGCTTTTTAAAGAGAAAAAGACTATTCTCAGATAATTCGATCAGATTTTTAGCCCTGTTTTTCAAAACCGGCATGGCCTTTGCCAGTAATTCAGTATCGGAATGATCCAATTTCCGATCAAGAAGTTCCTCGATCCCAAGCGTCGTTAATGCAACCAGGGCGCTATCATCGGCGTCACGAATATACTGCCCATTTAGGTTTTGCAGCTTTTTTGCATCAAATCGCGATGGGGATTTGCCCACGCCGTCCAGGCCAAACCACTCGATAGCTTGCGCGCGCGAGATAATCTCGTCATCGCCGTGGCCCCAGCCCAAACGCAGGAGATAATTGAACATCGCGTCTGGCATGATGCCCATGTCGCGATAGGCTTCCACGCCCAGTGCTCCATGCCGTTTTGACAGTTTTGCGCCGTCATTGCCGTGAATCAGCGGGATATGGCCGTAAACAGGTTCCTTCCAGCCCATCGCACGGATCATCGCAAGTTGCCGGAAGGCGTTATTGAGGTGATCATCTCCGCGGATAAGATGGGTCACGCCCATGTCATGATCATCGACGACCACCGCGAGCATATAAGTGGGGGTGCCGTCTGAACGCAGCAATATGAAATCGTCAATCTCGCTGTTTTGCACGGAGACCTCGCCCTGAACGGCGTCGGATATGGTTACTTTGCCAGACTGCTCTGTTTTCAGACGGATAACATAAGGTGCATCGGCCGATGCCTCTGAGGGATCGCGGTCCCGCCAGCGACCATCATAACGCATTGGTTTTTTCTCGGCCTTTTGTTTCTCCCGCATTTCTGCAAGTTCTTCCGATGTTGCGAAACATTTATAGGCATTGCCCGATGCCAGCAGTTCATAAGCGACCTCGGCATGGCGGGCCGCGCGTTCGGATTGGAATACAGGTTCATCATCCCAATCCAGTCCAAGCCATTCCAGACCTTCCAAAATTGCGTCAATTGCTTCCTGAGTCGATCTTGCTGCATCCGTATCTTCAATACGCAACAGTGCTTTGCCGCCATGATGCCGGGCAAAAAGCCAGTTAAACATCGCGGTTCGCGCGCCGCCAATATGCAGAAAACCGGTAGGAGAGGGCGCAAATCGGGTGACGACCGGGTTGGATTGATTAAGATTCACGCTTGGTGCTTCCCTGTGATAAGAAAATTTATGCAAAATGGCTTGAATTCGGAAAGCATTGGCACCGCTAGCGGGTTTCAAGTCACGCCGAATGATCAAGCCCTTAGCACGCGATTTGGTTTGCGACAATTGTTCCCGGCCCGGAATAATCGTCCGAACTGGCAGTGGTTGGAAAAACGGCTTGAGCAGGAGCGCGATCAGCTTGCCCTATGGGCTCCCGTCGCAGTGGCCTGCGGTATAGCCATCTGGTATTTGACCGCGAATCCTTATTCGGCGGTGGCTTTTCTCGCTCTTTGTATCGGAATGGCGACGATTGCGGCGGCGTCGGGAAATGGAAGCAGGTCTGCGCAGGCGATATTTTGGTTCGCTCTTCTAGCGGCGCTGGGATGCGGGTTAATCTGGTTCCGATCCTTGATGGTCGCCGCACCGGCGCTGGAGCGGCCTGTTGTTACCAGTTTTTATGCAGAGATTGAGCAATCCGAAATCGTCGCCGCGCGAGATATTTTGAGACTGACGCTGGCAACGCAGGAGAAACAAAACCTGCCTCCCCGTGTCCGGGTTAATCTTCCATTGGGCAGTGGAGAACAGCTCAAGGAAATCAGCCATTTGCAATCAGGCGCAGTCATTAAACTGCGCGCGCGCTTGATGCCGCCTGCCATGGCGTCTTTGCCCGGCGCCTATGATTTTTCAGAGCGCGCCTGGTTTTCCGGATTAGGGGCAACCGGACAGGTGCTGGGCGATATTGAACTGGTCAAGTCAGCACGGCAGATTCTTCCGACGGAGCAAGTCAGGAGCCAGCTTGCGGCCCATGTTCGGTCACGGATGGATGGGGGAGCGGGGGCCATAGGGGCGACGCTGGCCACGGGCGATCGTGGCGCTATCAGCGAAGCTGATGCGGAAGCCATGCGCCGTAGCGGGCTTGCCCATCTGCTCTCGATCAGCGGGCTTCACGTTACCGCAATAGTGGGCGCGGTTTACCTTGCGGTATTGAGGATATTGGCGCTCTCTCCCTTCCTTGCGCTGCGTTTTCGTTTGCCGATCATTGCCGCCGGTTTTGCGGCCGTCGCGGCGCTAAGCTATACATTAATGACCGGAGCGCAGGTACCAACCATCCGCGCCTGCGTTGCTGCCATGCTGGTCCTGATCGCGCTGATGATGGGCCGCAGCGCGATCACCTTGCGCATGGTTGCAGCCGGCGCGCTTTTTGTTTTGATACTCTGGCCAGAATCTTTGGTTGGGCCGAGTTTTCAACTCAGTTTTGCGGCCGTCACGGCAATTATCGCGCTGCACGAACTTCCCGCTATGAAAAAGCTAATTGCGCGACGCGAGGAGAGCTTGCTCCGGAGGGCAGGCCGCGCTGTGCTGGCGCTGTTTTTGACCGGCCTGGTGGTTGAAATCGCATTGATGCCGATAGCACTTTATCATTTCCACAAAGCGGGAATTTATGGGGCACTCGCAAATATCATTGCTATTCCGCTCACGACCTTTCTGATTATGCCGCTGGAGGCACTCGCGCTGCTGCTAGATAGCGTAGGCCTCGGCGCGCCTGTCTGGTGGATGTGTGAAAAAATGCTTGGTTTTCTGCTAGCACTAGCCCATTTTGTTTCTACAAGACCGGGCGCTGTCACCATGCTGCCAACAATGTCCACCGGAGCCTTCGCACTGGTAATTTTTGGCGGGATATGGATGTGTTTATGGCGAGAGAAATGGCGCTACTTAGGGACAATTCCCATTGCGATTGGCGCGTTGTTTATCGTCGGAACCCGCGCGCCTGATATCTATATTACGGGCGATGGTCGCCATGTCGGTATTCGCAGCGATGGTGGAGATCTCGCGATGCTGCGAACCCGCAGCGGTGATTTTATCCGCAACATGGTGCTCGAAAATGCTGGCGTCGATGGCGAAGCAATGGCGCTGGAAGATTGGCCAAACGCGGATTGTAACAACGACAGTTGCACGGTTACTTTAAACAAAGAGGGTCGGGACTGGATATTGCTGGCGACCCGCAGTTCGTATTACATTCCCGCTATGGCTTTGGCAGCCGCATGCCGCCGCGCCGATATCGTGGTGAGCGAGCGCCGATTGCCGAACAGTTGCGAACCGCGATGGCTGAAAGTTGACCGCGATATGCTCCGCAAAGTTGGCGGTATGACAATCAATCTGGAAAATTCCGAAATCCACACAGTATTGCAGCGAACCGGACGTCACCCGTGGACGCGCTTTGAGACTGAGCAGTCGATGGCGGAGCGCGCGTCGAAGGCCAGGAAACCCTATGAAGGCATCACGCGGGAGGAACCCCACGAATAAAGTAGTTCAAAACTATGCAAAACTTGGCCTTCGATCAGGCCTATTTAGTAGTGAGCAGGTTGAAGCGCAGATTGGTCAAGCCATCCTTCGGCTGCATCAGGATGAGCGGGCAGCTGATTTCGACCATCCAAGACGAATTATGCAACGAACCTCGCGCAGCTTGACGATCAGGCGCCTTGATCAAGCGCAGACAAAATCTAGTTATAGCGCCGCAGCAGTCCCGCCATTTTACCCTGAACGCGGACTTCTCCCGGACCATATATCTGCGGTTCATAGGCAGGATTGGCCGGATCCAGCCGGACATTGCCATTCTCTCTCCGCAAATATTTCAGCGTTGCTTCTTCATCATGGATCAACGCAACGACAATCTCGCCATCGCGTGCGATTTCGGTGCGCTGTATAAGCGCAAAGTCACCATCCAATATACCCGCTTCAATCATCGAGTCGCCCGAAACTTCCAGCGCATAATGCTCGCCGGGGCCAAGCAGGGCAGCCGGAACGCTCAGCGCCGTCTCGCCCTCAATCGCTTCGATAGGAACGCCAGCTGCGATGCGGCCATGTAGCGGAATTTCAATAACATCATCATTTGCAACAGCGCGTCTAACTTTTGGCAAAGCCTGAGGTGCCTGCGTTGGAACAGTTTTTTGTATCGACGTTATTTCGACAACATTGCTCGTGCTCGCCGCAGCCATACCGCCTTCAGGCAATTTCAAAACTTCCAGCGCACGAGCCCGGTTTGGCAGCCGGCGAATAAACTCCCGTTCTTCCAATGCACTAATCAGCCGATGAATACCGGATTTGGACTTGAGTCCCAGTTCATCTTTCATCTCCTCAAAAGATGGCGAAACTCCCGTTTCCTTGAGGCGAACGTCTATGAAGCACAAAAGTTCATGTTGCTTGGTAGTGAGCATATTCCGGTTCCCATTTCAGAACGAATAAAGAACAATTATGAAACAAACAGGGGCATGTCAAGCCTATACTGATTATCCCTTGTTCTATCGCGCCACGCACCAGCCAATCAGATCGAAATATAATGGACTGTGCCTCCCGCAAGTTCTTCATCCGAATTTGCTGGTCGATATAGCAGGGCATTGGCCGCCGCCAGTACCGATAGTTTTGCGCTGTCCTGGCTATCAAAAGCGGTGATGCCAACGGAATCAACTTGCGCTCTCAGGAATTGCGCGCGGTTTTGGGTGGGTGGCAGGGTGGTTGTCGTTTGTGCGCTTCGATATTTGGGCAAATATTCGGCTGCGCCTGCCATGTATCGGACTAGTGGCAACAAAAGCAATGTAGCGCTGACAAAAGCTGACCCGGGGTTTCCGGGGAGGGCGAGAACCACGCTATTGCCGAGCTTTCCCGACATAACGGGTTTGCCGGGCTTCATCGCTATTTTATGGAAATCTATGGTGCCACCCAATCGTTCAAATGCCGGCGCGACCAGATCGTGATCGCCAACTGATGCGCCGCCTATGGTGACGATAATGTCGCAGTCCCGCGCGCTGTCCAGCGCGGCGCACAGCGCGTCCATATTGTCTGCTATGCGGCTCAGAGCGCGGGTTTCCCCGGTAAGACCTGCCAGCATGGCTGACACCATGACGTCATTGCTTGCGGGTATCTGGTGGGAACGGGCGCGCGCACCCGGTTCTACAAGTTCGTCTCCAGTGGATACGACCGCAACGTTGGGTTTTTGGTGCGCAGGAAGTTCGCCATATCCGGCAATTACTGCATGGCCGAGCGCTGCTGGCGAAAGCCATGTGCCTTTGCTGAGCGCAATGTCCCCTCTGCAAAAATCACTGCCTATGCGGCGGACATGACGGCCTTGTTCCGGCGAAGGTTCGGCTATGAGGCTGATAACATTGCCATCGGTTTCAACATTTTCCTGCATCACAACAGTATCCGCGCCACCTGGTAGCAGTGCACCAGTAAAAATACGCGCGGTCTGGCCGGATTTCAGTGGTGGACAAGGTTCACTGCCAGCTTTGCATTCACCAACGCACGTCCAGGGACCAGCGCGGTCTTCAAACCGGATAGCGTAGCCATCCATGGCAGACATATCGGCTGCGGGTTGATTGCGATGCGCAGCAATATCCGCTGCGAGATAGCGGCCAAGGGCTTGTGCTATGGGAACGGTCTCAATTGGTAGTCGCGTCGCCAAGGAAACAAGACGCTGCTGCGCCTCTTCCAATGGCAGAAGCGCGCTCATTTTGCCCACCACTCGCCTGATTTTCCACCGGTTTTCGACAGCAGCCGGATATCGCTGATGATCATGTCCTTTTGCACCGCTTTGGACATATCATAAATTGTTAAAAGAGCGATAGAAGTTGCTGTTAATGCTTCCATTTCTACACCGGTCTTTCCCGTAAGCCGTGCAAGTGTCTCCACCCGTATGCCATCATCCACAAACGTGAAATCAACGGACACTTTGCTCAATGCTAGAGGGTGGCAAAGCGGCATCAAGTCGCTGGTTTTCTTGGCCGCCATGATTCCAGCAATCCGCGCGGTTGCGAGCACATCGCCCTTGTTCAGCATATTAGCCTTTATAGCCTCCATCGTCTCCATCGCCATGGTGATTTTGCCTTCGGCCCGCGCTTCGCGCACGGTGTCCGCCTTGCCGGAAACATCGACCATATGGGCCGCGCCGTCGCCGTCAATATGCGTGAGTTTGCTCATGGTGCATTTTCCATCGATTGTCCGCTTAACAGCAGCCGGGTCGCCGCTTCGACATCGGGTTGGCGCATCAGGGACTCGCCGACCAGAAATGAACGTGCCCCGGCCTCGGCCAGGCGCTGGCAATCCGCATGGGTGAATATGCCGCTTTCCGAAACCATGATCCTGTCCTCCGGCACCAGCGCAGCAAGGCTTTCTGTTTGCTCAAGAGACGTTTCGAACGTCTTGAGATTACGGTTGTTAATGCCCAGCAGGGGTGATTGCAGTTTAAGCGCGCGTTCCAGCTCGATGGCATCATGCACTTCAATCAGCACATCCATGCCGTGTTTTATTGCCGTCGCTTCTATTTCTGCCGCCAGAACATCATCCAGCGCTGCCATGATGATGAGAATGGCATCTGCTCCCAGAGCGCGTGATTCCAGCACTTGCCAGGGATCGACCATAAAATCTTTGCGCAGGCAAGGCAGATGGGTCGCGGCTCGTGCGGCCACCAGATATTCATCCGCGCCCTGGAAATAAGGTTGATCTGTAAGGATCGACAGACAAGCGGCACCGCCAGCCTCATAGGCGCGGGCATGGCTTGGCGGGTCAAAATCAGAACGGATTAGACCTTTGGACGGGCTGGCTTTTTTAATCTCGGCGATCAGCGCAAAGCCTTCGCGCGATTTCCCCTCAATCGCCCTGATAAACCCGCGCGGAGGGTCTTGCGCTGCTATCTGCATGTGCATGGCGCTGTGCGATATTGCCGCCTGGCGCTCAATCACATGGCCGCGCTTCATGTTGCAAATTTCGGTCAGCTTATCGGTCATTGGTTGGCAATCCAGCAATTCAGGAGCGCATTGGCAAGGCCTTTGTCGATGGCCTCAGCCGCTTCTTCCACACCGTCTTCCCAGCTTTGGACTTCTTCCGCCACGAGCAACGCACCAGCGCTGTTTAGCAACACAGCATCACGATAGGCAGATTTTTCACCAAGCAGGAGTTGCCTTAAAGCTGCGGCATTAAAATGTGCGTTGCCGCCTTTTATTGCATTGGCATCATGGCGTTTAAGGCCGACATCTTCCGGCGCAATCACGCTGTAGGCAATCTGACCGCCTTCGATCATAGCCACTTTGCTTGGTCCGGAGATACTTAACTCGTCCAGTCCTTCTTCACCCGATACAATCATGGCTTTCTCATAGCCAAGCCCGGCAGCAGCTTGCGCGTAGGTTTCGACCAAATCAGGCGAGGCAACGCCGATAAGTTGTCGTTTGACCTTTGCCGGATTGCATAATGGACCAAGCAGGTTGAAGATGGTGCGGCGCCCTATTTCTTTGCGTATCGGTGCCAGCGAGCCAAGGGCTGGGTGATGATTGGGCGCAAAGAAAAACGCGATGCCAATCTCGCGCAGGCTCTCTTCGCCATTGGTAGCCGCTTTCGCGAGGTCCAACCCCAGGGCTTCTAATGTATCAGCAGCGCCGGATTTACTCGAAGCGGCACGATTTCCGTGTTTCGCCATCGGAATATCGCAGGCAGCGACGACCAAAGCCGTTGCGGTTGAGATATTGAGGCTATGACTGCCGTCGCCGCCCGTGCCGCAAACATCGATAGCATTGGCAGGAGCTTCAACAGCGACCATCCGGGCGCGCATTTCTGTGGCCGCTGCCATAATTTCTGTCGCGGTTTCGGTTCGTTCGGCCAACTCGACCAGAAATGCCTTGATTTCGTCCGCATCGCATTTGCCATCGAGGATTGCAGCAAAGGCTGTCTTTGCATCGTCAAGCGACAGGTTGGTCCTGGGATCGGGCAACATCATGAGACCATCAACTTCGATTCGAAATGTTTCGGACTCAACCCTGCGATTTCCATGAAACTTGCCAGCAGCTTGTGGCCGTATTCGGTCGCAATGCTCTCCGGGTGAAACTGGACCCCGTGTATTGGCAGGCTTTCATGGCGGAAACCCATAACCGAACCGTCATCTGCAGTGGCGTTCACAATCAGGCATTCGGGAATGTCTTCGACAATCAGCGAGTGATAGCGGGTCGCTGTATATGGTGAGGGAATACCGGCAAACACGCCGCTATTGTCGTGGCTTACAGGCGAAGTCTTGCCGTGCATCAACCCGCCGCGAACCACTTGGCCGCCAAAATGCTGGCCGATGCTTTGATGACCGAGGCACACCCCGAGCAGCGGTTTTCCTGCATCAGCGCAAGCCGCGACCAAGTCGAGCGAAATGCCCGCTTCATTGGGTGTGCAGGGGCCAGGCGAGATTAGAAACGCATCTGCGCCGGTTGCCAGCGCGTTAGATGCGCTCAGTGCATCATTGCGCTCCACCCGAACTTCTGCGCCCAGTTCCATCAGATAATGGACGAGGTTGAAGGTAAAGCTGTCATAATTGTCGATAACGAGGATCATGCCAGAACGCCTAATCGACATTTGTGCACAGGCCAAGTTTTTCTGGTGTACATTGACGCGCCGTCGCGGCGTGATAGGAGAGTTTCAGAGGGAGAAACGATCATGGGCGTACCGGTTACTGTCAATATTCCGCATAAATTGGGATTGGCCGAGGCGAAAGTGCGTATGGGCAACGGCATCCATACGTTAAGCGAATCCGTACCCGGCGCGAATGTGACCGATCATCATTGGGAAGGGGATAACCTGCATTGCACAATGGAAGCGATGGGCCAGCGGATCAATGCGGAGATGCAGGTGCGCGATGATGAGGTATATGCGGTGTTTGATTTGCCGCCACTGCTCGGGATGTTTGCCAATAAGCTGAAAGAAAAGCTGCAGAAGCATGCGCCTAAGATGCTGGAATAGAGTTAGCTTTGGTGATCGGACCGATATTGCGACGTAGATAGCAATCGCAGTTGCGCAAACCGACAAATTGACACGACAACGTGGCTACTGCCCAAAACTCAAGTCCTGCGCCCGCTTCACAGCCTCTTTAGCTGCTGCCAGCAATGCGCCCGATTTCGCTTCACACTCGGCTTGCTCATAAGCCGGGTCGCTATCCGCCACGATGCCTGCGCCTGCCTGCACATGCAGTACGCCGTCTTTGACAATACCGGTTCGCAAAACAATGCAGCTATCCATACTGCCATCTGGTGAGAAATATCCCACGCCGCCAGCATAAGCGCCACGGGTCTCCGGTTCGAGTTCAGCAATAATCTCGCAGGCGCGCACTTTGGGTGCGCCGCTTACGGTTCCTGCAGGAAAGCCTGCAAACAGAGCGTCAATCGCGTCTTTATCGGGGGCGAGTTCTCCTATGACGTTTGAAACGATGTGCATCACATGGCTGTAAAACTCTACCGTGTAGCTGTCGGTCACTTCAACGCTGTTCGCGGTAGCAACCCGCCCGACATCATTGCGCCCCAGATCAAGTAACATCAGATGCTCGGCGCGTTCCTTTGGATCGGCGAGCAGGCTTTCCTTGTTGGCTTTATCTTCCGCCACATTGGTTCCACGCGGTCGGGTTCCGGCGATCGGACGGATGGTGATCTCGCCATCGCGGGCCCGGACCAGAATTTCCGGGCTAGAGCCAGTTATGGCAAAGCCCGGAAGGTCGAGAAAAAACAGGAAAGGCGAGGGGTTTATCCGGCGCAAAGCCCGGTAGAGTTCAATTGGTGGTAAGCCAAATGGTGTGGTGAAACGCTGCGCTAACACCACCTGAAATATGTCACCGGCCTCGATATAGTCTTTGGCGCGCAACACCATGTCCTGATATTTACGGGGAGGGAGGTGCGGTGTGAATTCTATTGCGGTCGCGCCGAGTGAAGTCGAGTCACTTTGTTTTGACGTTGTTTCTACCGGCTTCGCTCGAGACGAACGGATGGGTTCGTCAAGTTGCCGCTCCACTTCATCCAGTCGCTCCATTGCCAGCGCAATCCTGGCCTCGACATCGCCATCCGCTTCCGGCCAGACCGGCGCCACCAGAAAAAGCTCATCTGCGAGCCGGTCGAAGATTAAAATAACTGTTGGTCGCACGAACAGCATATCCGGGAGCTCAAGCTCCGATTGCGGCGCGCGGGGCAGTTTCTCGACCAAGCCAATGGTTTCATAGCCGAAATAGCCAACCAGGCAGGCGAGAGCGCGGGGTAGCTCTTCTGGCACTTCCATCTGACAGGTGGACACTAATGTGCGCAAGGCAGAAAGGCTGTCCTGATCCGTAGGTGCGAAAGCATCGCGATCTGTTAACCAGTGAGAGTTTATCTCGGCCTTCTCGCCATCAGCGCGAAACACCAAGTCAGGCGCCAATCCGATCAGGCTATGGCGTCCGCGCGTTTCGCCGCCTTCCACTGATTCCAGCAGAAAATCTCCGCGTTCGCTTTCCATAAGTTTGAGAGCCGCAGAAACCGGGGTTTCCGTATCAGCAACCTGTTTGCGCCAGATGAGAGCGGGTTTGCCCCCGGCCAACGCATCGCGCGCCGTATCAATTCCGAAACAGCGCGCCATTCAAACCATCAATTGGCGCTGCTGTCGCGGCCGGTTAGCTGGTTCCTGAGCGCGGTGAGAGCACCATCATTTTTCTCGACGCCGACATCTGCTTTCATCGCATTGATGAATTGCTCGGTATATTCGTTGCCAAACACCTGTTTAAATTGTGCGCTTGTTGCCTTCAATAGATCGACACGTTTGGTGGCATTACCGCGATCAATCTTATCAAGCGACACCACAAACCAGCCTTGATTTTGTGGCGCTTTAAGTGTTTTGGCGGTCTTCTCGGCCATGC
The DNA here is from genome assembly GCF_012516475.1 of Parasphingorhabdus halotolerans. Taxonomy (NCBI): domain Bacteria; kingdom Pseudomonadati; phylum Pseudomonadota; class Alphaproteobacteria; order Sphingomonadales; family Sphingorhabdaceae; genus Parasphingorhabdus; species Parasphingorhabdus halotolerans. The sequence continues at coordinate 247,999 of NZ_CP051217.1, forward strand.
TGAACATCAGCGTCAATGGCGGTGGAACCTGACCCTGCTGACTTTGTCGGGCCAGTTCAGCACGTGTGCTTTTAACCGGCTGGATCGGCGGCAGGTCTTTGACCTTGGCATCGGCAATGGCTTTAGCAAGCGATGTACCCCTGCTGACGGCTTTGGAGATTTGATCGGCAACAGTCTTGGCCTTTTTTGAGCCTTGCTCCAATATGTAATCACGCGCCACAACCTGCTCGATGGATTTCAATGGCGGCGGTGCTGAGGGGGTAATATCCGTAACATCGACAATCGCATATTGCTGTCCGGGAATTATCTCGACGACCTGTGGTTCAGAATCTGCCTCAAGTGAAAAGGCAATCGGCAAAATACGCTGCATTTCCGGGATGGGTTTGTAGTTTTGATCTTCCGGGTTCTGCCCATTTGCGAGAAGTGCAGGCGTGGACTCAATTTTGAGTCCCTGTTCCTTCGCCACGTCGGCGAGTGAGGATCCCGCCGCAAATTCGTCTTCCATGCCCACGGTCATTTCCGCCAGCGCTTCGTCAATTTTATCCCGGCTCAGTTCAGCAACAATTTCAGTGCGAACCTGATCCAGCGACTTACCTGGCACGGCCTGAACGCCGTTTACCTTGACCACATGCCAGCCAAGAGCGCTTTGCGCGGGTGCGGAAATGTTACCCGATTTGGTAGAAAACGCTGCATTGGCAACCGCCTGCGAACTGGCCTTGATGAAGTCCGCTTTGTTTACACTGCCAATATTAGCCGCTGATAATCCAACAGATTGCGCTGCGGCACCGATTGACACACCGGCTTTAATTTTATCCACCATTGCTTTTGCAGCAGCTTGTGTAGGTAAGATGACCTGTTCCATATTGCGCAATTCGCTCGCCGCGTATTTGGTTTTGTTGAGATTATAAAAGCCCTCGATTTCCTTCTCGCTTGGCTTCACTTTGTCATTGAAGCGCTCTTTCGAGAAAATCGCATAGCTAATCGTTCGACGTTCGGGGATTGTATAACGAGCGCTATTTTTTGAATAAAATGCTTTCAACGCGCTGTCAGCAGGTTTGGCCATGTCGACAAAAGCAGCTGATGGAATAATTGCGATTTGACCCTGGCGGCCTTCCAGCAAAAGCGAAGCATAGGGCACAACGAGATTTTGTGGCACCGCAGCACCATATCCCGCAGCTGGCAACAATTGATCGGCAATCAGATTGCGGGTGAAATCATCGCGCAGTTGTTTTTCCTGAAGGCCTTGTTGCTGCAGCGCGCGGCGGAAGTTTTCTTCGTTAAACTGCCCGTCTGCTCCCTGGAAAGACTGGATGGCTGCGATTTCGGCATCAACCAGTCGTTTGCCTGCGGTTATACCGTATTTTTTTCCAAAATCAGCGATCGCAAAGCTGTTAATCAATCGATCCAAAATCCCGTCAAAGCCGCCGCCATTAACGTAGGTTTTAAGATCAAGTCCCGTATTCTCTCGCTGCTCGGCACGGAAAGCGTTATTTACCGATTGGCTGAGTTCCGCGGTGGTGAGCTTGCTATCGCCTACCTTCGCTGCCGTTCCGGACCCGGTGACACCGCCGAAGGCGCCAGAACCGGAGACATCAGCCGTTGCAAATGCAATCGCGATGATGCCGACAAAGCCCAATGTCAGAAACAATCCGAGTTTGGATGAAAAAATACGGCGAAAAAAACTAATCATATGTAATCTGCAACCTGAGGTTAATTGGTGATTTGAAGAATGCTTTAGGCGGCTTGCAGGTGACGTTCAAGCAAAAGGGGCGATGAGCCATTGGCCTGGTCAACTTTATTTGATAGCGACGGCGGCAAGATATTTTTTTGAAAGTAAGGGGCAGTCATGACAAATCGCAAGTATATCGTCGGCAACTGGAAAATGAACGGGATGCAGGCACAGCTTTCCGATATTGCGGCGATTGCCGAAATCGCTGAACAGCATGGTGAAATTGACGTTGCGATATGCCCTCCTGTTACGCTCATCGCCGCCGCCGCAACAAAATGCCCGCAATTCGCTATAGGTGCTCAGGATTGTCACCAGTCTTCAAGCGGCGCTCATACAGGGTGCGTTTCGGCAGAAATGATACGCGAAGCGGGTGCGCTGCTGAGCATATTGGGCCACAGTGAACGCCGTGCCGACCAGTATGAAACTGATGCGGATGTGAAAGCCAAAGCGGAAGCTGTAAAAGCCGCCGGACTAGGTGCCATCATTTGCGTTGGCGAAACTGAGGAAGAACGCGATGATGGGCGCGCAGTGGAGGTCGTTTGCGGGCAACTGGAAGGGTCTTTTCCTGATGAGGCCGATGCTGACTGGCTTACAATTGCTTATGAGCCTGTTTGGGCCATTGGCACCGGTCGGGTGCCTGAAACCAGCGATGTCAAGGAAATGCACGAGGCGATCCGCAATAAAATCGGCAAACTTATGGGCGATGGCGCTGAAAAAGTGCGTATTCTTTATGGCGGGTCGATGAACGGCGGTAATGCGGCAGAATTGCTCTCGGTTCCTAATGTTGATGGCGGACTGGTTGGCGGTTCTAGCTTAACGGCAGACAAATTTGGCCCGATAATCGATGCGGCCGCGAAGCTTTGAAGCTGAAGACTACGCACAAATTTTAGGGAAATATAAATGGTCAAAATTACTTTCGCGCAGTTGGATGGCGTTGAACAGACTATTGAAAGTAGGATCGGACATTCTGTGATGCAGGCCGCGGTTGCAGAGGATGTTCCGGGAATTCTGGCCGAATGCGGCGGGGCTTGCGCTTGCGCTACTTGCCATGTTGTCGTTGACCCTGATTGGGCAGACTCTCTTTCCACGATGGAAGACGGCGAGAAAATGATGCTGGACGGTGCAAAGCACGTAACGAAATACTCCCGCCTATCCTGCCAGATTATTATTTCCGAGGAGCTGGACGGACTGAAACTGACAGTGCCTGAAAGCCAAATCTAAACATATTGTTCAAGGAAACAAAGTCATGACAACTGCCGATATTGGTGCTGAAATTGCTACTGAAATCGAGGAATTTGATCCTCTCGGCGAAAAATTCGTCAACAGTCCCTGGACCGAATTCAAACGCATGCGCGAGTCTTGCCGCGCTTACCGTCATGTGGGGACGCTGATGCCGGTCGTTTCTTTCTTCAGAGACAGTGACCTTCGTGAAATTCGCGCGGATTGGGAAACGTGGTCCAGCGCCAGACTTGCCGAAAGCAACAAACATGGCTTGCGGGCAGGCGCGCTGATGGTCGGGCAAGATCCGCCCGATCACACCAAATATCGCAATATTATTGCCCCGATGTTCATGCCGGGCCGGATCGGCGCGTTGCAGCCAGCGATTGATGGCCACGTAAAGAAGTTACTGGATCAAGCAATTGATGCTGGCGAGATCGACTTCATGGAGGATATTGGTGGGGCGTTAGCCACCGCGACTATCGGCACAATTTGCGGCATTCCCGAACAGGACTGGCCCCTGATTAGAGAAATTACGGTTATTTTTGCCCGCGACTACGGCAAGGCGCCCTTGTACAAGGAGCCCCAGCCAGAAGTAGAAGCGCGACTGAGGGAGGCGGAGGCCAAACTGCTCCCCTTCATTGTCAGCCATATCCAGAATCTGCGGAAATCCAACACTCCGAGCATATTGCTGGATGTGGCGGATCAGGTAGAAGATAATTTTGCAGTTATGGGCTTATGCGCCCTGATTATTGGTGCCGGGGTTGACACATCCGCCAATCTGATGGTGAATGGCTTATGGGAGTTGATGCAAAAGCCGGATCAAATGCGATGGCTGCGGAACAATCCGGATAAAATAAACCAGGCGGTGGAGGAGTGCATCCGTTGCCGCGGGTCGCTCCGCAGGTCGGAGCGCGTTGCTGCCCGTGATCTGGAGTTTGATGGCGTGCAGATTAATCGCGGCGATACTGTGATGATATGGAACGCTTCGGCAAGCCGTGATCCGGAGGTTGTACCTGATCGGCCCGATGAATTTGATGTTCAACGCGTAGCGAAACGCCACATGGGATTTGGTGCGGGTATTCATATGTGTATCGGCAATGTGCTTGCGAGGTTGGAAGCTCGGACGCTTTATAGCGAGCTGATCAGGCGAACCAGCCGGACCGAGGAAACGCACGGGGCTGATTCGTATGAACATTGGGGAAATGGCGTCACCGATGCCGCCAAGCGGTATTCTGTATCGCTTCACAGTTGAATATAGTTCACCCAATCGCTATGTGCGCTGCACAACGGTCTTATGGACCCATCAACCAAGTTCGGAAAAGCCATGTTTTTATTTCTCACCGTCGTTCAGGCCATCGTTGCCGCCATGCTTGTTGGCGTCATATTGATGCAGAAATCCGAAGGCGGCGGTTTGGGTGTCGGTGGTTCGCCTTCCGGCATGATGTCTGCGCGCGGTGCCGCTGATTTGCTAACCCGAACAACAACTGTACTCGCGGTATTGTTTGTATCATTGTCGGTTGCTCTGGCCGTTTTGGCCGCCGCCGAAGGTAAGCCCGACACGATTGATCAGACTTTGCAGCGTGATACGAGCGCTCCCATTGTTGCCCCTGCTGATCCAGCCGATGCAGTTCCGCTTGCTGGTGATGATCCCTTGGCCGCTGCGGCCGCTGCTGCTGCAGACGGTGAGGGCGACGACGCCCCAGCAACCAATGGTGCGGTTCCACTCGATCAGTAATCGGCACCAAATGAAACTTATCAACAGATAAATTTCACTTTTCCGGAGTCGCGGGATTGCCAATCGGGCCTAGTTACCGTTAGGCCTTTTCTCCCATGGCGCGATATATTTTTATTACCGGCGGTGTGGTCTCATCACTTGGCAAAGGTCTTATGGCAGCGAGCCTCGGCGCTCTCTTGCAAGCTCGCGGATATTCAGTGCGAATCCGCAAATTGGACCCCTATCTCAACGTCGATCCCGGCACGATGTCGCCTTATCAGCATGGTGAAGTTTATGTGACTGACGATGGCGCGGAGACTGATCTTGACCTTGGTCATTATGAGCGGTTTACCGGCGTTCCTTCGTTACAATCGGATAATGTGACCTCGGGACGAATCTATCAGTCAATTATCACCAAAGAGCGCCGCGGTGATTATCTTGGTGCCACGGTGCAGGTTATTCCGCACGTCACCGACGCCATACAGGAATTTGCAGAAGACAAGCTCGACGGCATTGATTTTGTTCTGTGCGAAATTGGTGGCACGGTTGGTGATATCGAAAGCCTGCCGTTTATTGAAGCTCTGCGGCAACTGCGCAACAAAGTAGGCAGGGCAAATGCGATATCGGTACACGTAACCCTGGTTCCCTATATCGCCGCTGCAGGAGAACTGAAAACCAAGCCGACCCAACACAGCGTGCGGGAATTAACATCCTTGGGCATTCAACCGGATATTCTGCTTTGTCGCTGCGAGCATCCGTTGCCCGACGGCGAACGTGCCAAGATCGCACAATTCTGTAATGTTCGGAAAGAAGCAGTGATTCCAGCGCTGGATGCCAGCAGCATATATAACGTGCCGCTCCAATATCATGAAGAAGGTCTCGACCGGGAAGTCTTGAACGCCTTTGGTATTATCAATGCGCCCGACCCTGATCTGACCCGCTGGATTGACGTGATGGAACGCATCGAAAATCCTGAGGGTGAAGTCATCGTGGGCGTGGTCGGCAAATATGTCGGTCTGCAAGATGCCTATAAGTCACTTCAAGAAGCCCTATTCCACGGAGGTTTGGCGAATCGGGTTAAAGTTCAGGTGCGCTGGCTCGATGCTGAATTGTTTGAAGACAATAGCGACCTAGCGGCGAAACTGGAACCGCTTCACGCTATACTGGTGCCAGGCGGATTTGGTGAGCGCGGTAGCGAAGGCAAAATTGGCTCCGTAAAATTTGCCAGAGAAAATAATATTCCTTTCTTCGGCATTTGTCTCGGGATGCAAATGGCCTGCATCGAAGCCGCGCGCAATTTGGCAGGCATTGATACGGCTTCTACAACCGAATTTGGTGAAACAGATGAACCGATTGTCGGTTTGATTACCGAATGGATGACAGAAGAAGGCCTTCAAAAGCGGGAAGCTGGTGGTGACATGGGCGGCACGATGCGACTCGGCGCGTATGATGCCGTGCTGCAACAAGGCTCAAAAGTCAGTGAGATATATGGCGAACGTGAGATCAGCGAGCGCCATCGCCATCGTTATGAAGTGAATAAAGGGTATGTCGAAAGGCTTGAAAAAACAGGCCTTATTTTCTCTGGCATGTCCCCTGATGGCGAACTACCGGAAATTGTTGAACGCCCCGACCATAGTTGGTTCGTGGGTGTTCAATATCATCCCGAGCTCAAGAGCAAGCCATTCGATCCGCATCCGCTTTTTGCTTCATTTATCGAAGCCGCTGTCAAACAAAGTCGCCTAGTCTAGCTTGGCACCTATTATTTTTGGCATGTCTATGGCTAATTTTACGCGGATGTCCATTTTGTCCAATCAATTTTACATTTTGTGACTATTGTCACATTCAAGCAGTAAATATTGGTTATCAGTAATTTACGAAAACAGTTAACCGGGTTGGAGCATGAGAAGTGAGAGCCGAGGAACTTGGGAGCATATTAGCTGAGCATAGCTTGTTCGCTGATTGTGACGAGGCAGAACTGGCGGATTTGATTTTGCGTGGGCACTTTACGCAATATAAAAAGGGAGAAGATTTAATCGTGCAGGGCGATCCAGGGAGCTCGTTACTGATATTATTATCGGGCAATGCGCGAACCAGCATGATCGCCAGCAATGGGCACGAAATTGTTCTGGATTATGCAGAGCCTGGCCAGGTTTTAGGCGAGATTGCATTGCTCGATGGTGGAGAAAGAACCGCCAGCGTCACTGCAATTGAACCAACGACAGCACTGTCGATCACACGCGATGCTTTTGTAGAGATTTTACACAAGCATAAAAATATGGCATTACGACTCCTCAAGGTCATGGCTAATCGCATAAGGACGGCGAATACAATGATCGAAGGAGACAGGGCTTATACTTCTGGTCCGAGACTCGCACGATATCTTTTGAGGTTATCAGTCGTCGGTGCAGAAGAGGGGCTTCTGAAATTGGATTTAAGTCAAAGCGAACTCGGCAACTTTGCCGGCATGTCGCGGGAACATATTAATAGGCAGCTTTCGACCTGGTCAGAACTTGACATTGTATCGGTTGAAAGCGGGAAAGTGCGGATATTAAACCACGCTACACTTTCCAATATTGCCAACGCAGATTCTTGATTGAAATTGGCCATTTGCGACCCGGGCTAATTTCGTCAAGAGTGACACCAAGCGGGTGTCAGGGGCAGTCGGATCCTCATCCGGCTGCCCCATTTTATTTCAGGCAACGATAATAAAAAAGCAGCCAGATTGCTCTGGCTGCTCTTGGTTTTCTCTGAATTGAACAGCTTATGCTGCTTTATCTTCGTTCTTTTTGCGCTTGTCCGCGATCTTGGTAACATTGGTATTTTTGTTGATGGCAATGGTTTGCGGTTTCATCGCATCAGGAATTTCACGGACCAAATCAATCACGAGCAATCCATCGGCCAGTGCAGCATCCTCAACGCGCACAAAATCGGCTAACTCGAAACGTCTTTCGAAATTTCGGTTTGCGATTCCCATGTGGAGGAATTCCGCGCCATCTGCGTTCATGGGTTCCTTGTTCCCGGCAACCAGCAACAGGTTCTGCTGGGCAGTAATTTCTATTTCGTGGTCCTTGAAACCGGCGACGGCCAGCGTAATCCGGTAATTATCTTCACCACTGCGTTCAATGTTGAACGGGGGATAATTTTCCGATTGCTGCGCGCGCGCATTATTTTCAAGCAGATCAAAAAGCCGGTCAAAACCAACGGTAGAGCGGCGATAGGGGGTAAAATCAAAACGGTTCATATTTCTATCCTCATATTGAGCAATTAAAATTGTGGACCCGCGACAAGCGGCATCCTTCTCATTTGTGTTTGCGAAACCCATAAGGCATTTCACCCATTAGAGATATTGCGTGTTGGCTGAAATTCAAGAGATAGAAAATTGAGATATTTCAAAGGGTTGAATAAAAATATCAACAGCAACAAAAACGCCCGAAGCCATTTCTGACTTCGGGCGATAATGGCGACGATTAAATCGACCCCTGTTTTTCTTGCCTATTCAACACCTCTTGTCCCCCAACATTCGGCGGAACCAGCAAGAATCCCTGAACCATGACCTTGAACGGTTATTGATTCTGTAACTCTCTCTGATCGACCGTCACAAATTTGTCATGACAAATTTATGTGTTCGGGGAAGATTGGTTCAGCCTTGTGTCATATCGGCAACAGCATATTAACCACCATCGCACTTGCCACCCTCATGGTGCGACTCTAAAGCCATCTGAGTTTCTATCAGGAAGTCCGCTGTAAATATGCTCCTCTCCCGCTACGAATGGGTTATCACCAAACGCTATCTTCTACCCGGCAAGGGAGAAGGTTTTATTTTCCTCGTCGCTAGTATCAGCCTGGTTGCGGTGATGCTCGGGGTTGCGGCGCTGATTGTTGTTATGAGCGTGATGAATGGCTTTCGAGCCGAACTCTTTGATAAAATTGTAGGACTCAACGGCCATGCGGTTGTTCAGGGTTATGGCGGGCGTCTGCCAGATTGGCGCGATTTGCTGGAGGAGACGCGGAACACCAAGGGTGTGGTATCTGCTTCCCCCATGATCGAACAGCCGTTGCTTGCGACTTTTAATGGCCGAGTGGAAGCCATCATGGTTAGGGGCATGGAGGTCAAAGATATATTGAGTAATGATACGTTGGATGGCAAAACTGTAGCCGGCGACTTGGGTCGTTTAGAACCAGCAGCGAGCCGCGTTGGTATAGGCAGCCGTTTGGCCATGGCACTGGGCGCGCAGGTTGGTAGCCGGATTACAATTATCAATCCGCAAGGGCGCTCCACTCCGTTTGGCACTGTTCCGCGAGAAATTTCCTATGAGGTTGTCGCGATATTTGAAGTTGGTGTTTACGACTATGACAAAGCCTATGTTTTCATGCCGATGGAAGATGCGCAAACCTTGCTTCTCCTCGGCGATCAAATTGGCATGATTGAGATAAAAACCCAAGATGCTGATAACGTCAGGGATATACTAGCCCCATTGGTACCCAAAGTAGCTGATCGGGGTGTCATCACTGACTGGCAGACAATGAACGCGTCGCTTTTCGAGACACTACAAGTGGAACGGGTGGTGATGTTTGTCATTCTCTCGATCATCATATTGGTGGCGGTGTTCAATATCTTGTCATCGTTGATCATGCTCGTTCGCGCAAAAACCCGGGATATCGCTATATTACGAACAATGGGCGCGTCGCGGGCATCGCTAACCCGGATATTTGTAACGGTCGGAACATCCATCGGGATGCTTGGCATAGCGGCCGGCATCGGACTTGGTTTGATCGCTATTTTCTTCCGCCAAAATGTGATCAATTTTGTGCAGCTAATAACTGGTCAAAACCTTTGGGATCCATCTATCCGTTTTCTAACCGAACTGCCGGCAAAGACCGATCCTATGGAAGTTTTAGGGATCGCGATGCTGGCATTATTGTTTAGCTTTCTGGCCACGCTCTATCCCGCCTACAAGGCGGCCAGCACTGACCCTGTGCAGGTGCTGCGTTATGAGTGAAGCAATGGCAAATTCTGTCGTGCAGTTAAGAGATGTGCGTCGCAGTTTCGTTCAGGGCGATGTCCGGATCGATGTATTAAAAGGCGTCAGTTTGGACATCAACAAGAATGAGATTGTTGCTCTTTTAGGCCCATCGGGTTCGGGCAAGTCTACTTTGCTCCAGGCCGTGGGCCTTTTGGAGGGCGGCTTCGAGGGATCAATAAAACTCGATGGTGAAGAAACTGCCCAGATGGACCCTGGCGGGCATACGAGAATAAGAAGAGAACTGCTCGGGTTTGTTTATCAGTTCCACCACTTGCTTCCCGATTTTTCGGCTTTGGAAAACGTTGTAATTCCGCAACTTATATTTGGTACGTCGCAATCAAAAGCTGAAGAGCGCGCTGCAACTCTGCTCACGAATATGGGACTAGGCAACCGGCTGGAGCATAAGCCGAGTAAGCTTTCAGGGGGAGAGCAACAGCGCGTGGCTGTTGCAAGAGCGTTGGCAAACGCCCCTAAACTGGTGCTGGCCGACGAGCCAACCGGAAATCTTGACGAAGCGACCGCCGATGTTGTGCTGGAAGAACTCATGATGATGGTCCGTGATGAAGGTAGCGCTGCTTTGATCGCGACTCACAATGAACGCCTTGCGGCGAAGATGGACCGCGTTGTGCGGCTCCATGATGGTGTTTTAACATAGGTTTATCAGTGGTTAGCCAGATAGGCTTTGACATTTGGCAATCGAAAATCAATTTGATCAACAATATTTTTGGGTCTTTGCAATGAACGGGGCGGAAAATGCAAATAACAGAATTTAAGGTGAAACAGGCGGATGGATCGATGGACGATCTCTCCAATTACGAAGGCAAAGTGCTACTGATTGTAAACACTGCCTCGAAATGTGGGTTCACGCCGCAATATGAGGGATTGGAAAAACTTTATAAAGAATTTTCCGATCGAGGCCTCGAAATACTCGCGTTTCCTTGCAACCAGTTTGGCAATCAAGAACCAGGCGATGCCGAGGAAATCAAGAATTTCTGTACATTAAACTATGATGTCAGCTTTCCGCTAATGGCCAAGGTTGATGTGAATGGCAAAAGTGCTGATCCATTGTGGAACTATTTGAAAAAGGAAAAAACCGGTTTGCTCGGTTCCAAAATCAAGTGGAACTTCACGAAATTTCTGGTGGACCGTGAAGGCAATGTTGTTGCGCGTCATGGCCCGGCGGTGAAACCGGAGCAGCTGAGAAGCGAAATCGAGGGATTGCTCTAGAGGTCTGCCTAAAAAGTGAACGTCAACTATCTGTGGACAACTGGTCGATAGCGGCGTCGAAATGATGGCAATCACACCGTTGCTACGCTAGCTTGTTCGTTATGTCCCAGACTCCTTTTGTCCATCTTCGCGCCTTCTCCGCTTATACTATTCTTGATGGTGCGATGGAACCGAAGGCAATCGGGAAGATTGCTAACGAACGCGGTTTTCCCGCAGTTGCTTTATGTGACCGGATAGGCTTGTTTGCATCCATGGCTTTTGACGATGGCTGCCGTGCCAACGGTGTGCAGCCTATCACCGGTTGTTTCTTGCGAGTGGCAAGGCCCGGAGGCGGCGAAAAGCCAAAGTTTGATTGGCTCGCAGTATATGCGCAGAATGAAGCGGGTTACCAAAATCTTTGCAGGCTCGTTTCTGTATCGCATCTGGGTCGTCCACAAGCGTTGGACGCCCATATCCCACTGGAAATGCTGGAAAAACACAACGAAGGTCTATTAGCCCTGACAGCGGGCGGAGAAGGTGCCTTGGCACGGTTGATTGCAGAAGAGCAGCATTCGGAAGCTGAAAACTATTTATCCCTGCTGCAGCAATATTTTCCGGATCGGCTCTATATCGAATTATCAAGGCGCGATGATGCGGTCGAAGAGGCTGCGGAGGCTGGTTTGATAAAGCTGGCAATGGATCGCGATCTTCCCTTAGTTGCGACCAACCCGAGCTGTTACGCAGAACCGGAGTTTCATGAAGCCCACGATGCAATGACCTGCATTGCCGCATCTGCCTATGTTGAAAGCAATGATCGGGATAAGCCTTCACCAAACCTTTGGATAAAAAGCGCATTGGTGATGGAGGGTCTTTTCTCCGATATTCCCGAAGCGTTAGAGAATACCTCAGTTATCGCAAAGCGTTGCGCCTTCTCACCGCCACGTCGCGATCCAATCTTGCCAAGTCTTGCCGGTGATCTGGCGGGAGAGGCTGAGCAATTGCGTCGTGATGCGACTGCCGGTCTGGAGACCCGTTTGAACCATGTTGGCGGAATGGACGCTGAGGAACGCCAAGCCTATTTTGATCGCCTTGAATTCGAACTTAATGTCATCATCAACATGGGCTTTCCCGGCTATTTCCTGATTGTTGCCGACTTTATCAAATGGTCCAAAGACAATGATATTCCGGTAGGGCCTGGGCGCGGCTCCGGTGCGGGTTCGGTGGTTGCCTGGGCGCTTACTATTACCGACCTGGATCCCATCAAGCTTGGGTTGCTGTTCGAACGCTTCCTAAATCCCGAACGTGTGTCGATGCCGGATTTCGATATCGATTTCTGCGAAACGCGGCGCGGGGAGGTCATTCGGTATGTGCAGGACAAATACGGCGCTGGACAGGTTGCGCAAATCATCACCTTTGGTAAGCTCAAGGCTCGCGCCGTTTTGCGAGACGTCGGCCGGGTGTTACAAATGCCTTACGGGCAGGTCGACAGACTAACGAAACTGGTTCCCAATCACCCAACCGATCCTTGGGATTTGAAGCGGTCGCTCAACGGTATCTCGGAACTGGCGCAGGAATACAAGCAAGCAGACGTGAAGCGCCTGTTTGATCTGGCAATGAAGCTCGAAGGATTGCCTCGGCATAGCTCCACTCATGCCGCTGGTGTTGTTATTGGCGATCGTCCGCTTGATCAACTGGTTCCGCTATATCGCGACCCGCGTTCGGATTTGCCGGTTACCCAGTTTGATATGAAATTTGTCGAGCAAGCTGGTTTGGTCAAGTTTGACTTTTTGGGATTGAAGACGCTTTCTGTTCTCAAGAAAGCGATTGAGCTTCTCGCCGAGCGTAACATCGAAGTCGATCTTGATGCATTGGAATGGGACGATCCCAAGGTCTTCGAGCTTTTGAAAAGCGGTGACACTGTGGGTGTGTTTCAACTCGAATCGGAAGGTATGCGGCGCACTCTGGCTGCTGTAAAACCAACGAATTTCGGAGATATTATTGCGCTGGTTTCGCTTTATCGGCCTGGTCCGATGGACAATATTCCGCTCTTTGGTGACCGGAAAAATGGTCGCGCTAAGCTCGCTTATCCCCACCCGTTGCTGGAAGAAATACTCAAAGAAACTTATGGGATTTTTGTCTATCAAGAACAGGTTATGCAAGCAGCCCAGGTGATCGCAGGCTATTCACTCGGAGAAGCAGATTTGCTGCGCCGTGCAATGGGCAAGAAAATTCAGGCAGAAATGGATGCCCAGCGCAGCCGGTTTGTCGAAGGTGCGGCTAAAAATGATCTGAATCCGGCACAGGCCAATGAGTTATTTGACTTGATCGATAAATTTGCCGGCTATGGTTTCAACAAGAGCCACGCGGCAGCTTATGCCTTGCTCGCCTATCAAACCGCGTGGCTCAAGGCGCATTATCCCCATGAATTTTATGCGGCTTCGATGTGCTTCGACATGCATCAATCCGACAAGCTTAGCATTTTTGTTGATGATATGAAGCGGCTAGGAGTCACTGTATTGCCGCCGTCAATCAACAAGAGTCGTCCTTATTTTGCCGTTGAGGAACAGGAGGGCGCCCTGCTTGCTGTGCGCTATGCTCTGGCAGGTCTCAAAAATGTTGGCGAAAAAGCGATGCAGGCATTGGTGCAGGAGCGCTTGGAAAACGGGCTATTTCAATCAATTGATGATTTCGCCAATCGAATCGATCCGGCCGGGATGAATAAAAGGCAAATCGAAAGCCTTTCAGCAGCAGGCGCATTCGACGGAATAGAACCTAACCGTGCAGCGGTTTTTGACGGAGCTGATATGTTGTTGTCGGTTGCCAATAGCGCTGCAGAAGCGCGGACCAGCGGACAGGGCGGTCTATTTGGTGAGGGTGCTGCTGGTGATATGCAGGCCATTAGATTGCCGCAGGACAGCAACTGGAATTTGAATGAGATTATGATCCGTGAACGCGATGCTTATGGTTTCTACTTTGCGGCTCACCCCGTTACACAGTTCCAAGCGGTCACATCCTCCCATGGTGCGCGCACTTTCGCTGCTCTGTGCGATGAAGACCCCATCGGCGAAGGTCAGCGTAAACCGGCGGTGATGGCAGCTTTGGTGGAAAGCGTGCGGTGGCGGGAGAGTAAGCGCGGCCATAAATTCGTGCTCGCTGATCTTTCCGATAGCAGCGGGCAGTTTTCGGCCAGTTGCTTTGAAGAAGACCAATGCACTTTGTTAGCAGAGCTGGCTAAAGACGGTGGTTGCGCACTTCTAAATGTTGAACTGGACCAGCGGTCGGACGATGAAAATCCTCGTGTCGCTGTCCGGCGGGTGCAGGCGCTAGATGGGCTTGAGAAAACAACCCGGACAAAATTGGAACTGGACGTCGTAGACTTGGACGGTTTGCATGAACTTGCAAATTTGCTCGCGCCGTTGTCGGGAGGAAAAAGCGAATTAATTGCGTCCATGCCTGGCCTGGAAGGAAAACGGGCCAGCGTCTGTCTTGGGCGATCATTCAAGCTGGATGCGGAAGTTGTCGAAAAGCTGGGTAACGTCTCTGGTTTGGCCAATATCCATCTGGGTCCGGCGGGGGTCTCCAGACCCACGCGGGTGTCAAAGCCGAATTTAAGACTTGTAAGCTGACAGATTTCCGCCAAAAAAGACTCAAATAAATCAATGGAGAGTTACATGGCCGGAGCAATGCAAGCCAGCGCGCTTAAAATCACCAATTTGATCGATCACGCTGCGCGTGAACATGGGACGCGGGAAATCGTCAGCTACTGGGCTGATGGTTCGCTGACCCGCAGCAACTGGGCCGAAATTGGTTTGGAAGCCCGTAAATTTTCACAAGCACTCCATCGGCTCGGAATGAAAAAAGGTGACCGGATCGCCACGATAGCCATGAACCACGCGCATCACCTGATCAGCTGGTACGGCTCTGCGGGCATTGGCGGCATTCTCCACACGGTCAATCCGCGTCTGTTTGAAGAGCAGTTGGTCTATATTCTGAACCATGCGGAAGACCGAGTGTTGCTTTTCGATAAAATGTTCACGCCGATTATTGAAATGCTCAAGCCGCAACTCAAAACGGTTGAACATTATATCCAGTTTGATGGCGAGAAAGCCGAATATCCGACCTTCCGGGAACTGGTAGAAGCCGAAGATGGCAATTTCAACTGGGTTGATATCGATGAGAATGATCCCTGCGGACTTTGCTACACCAGCGGGACGACAGGCAATCCAAAAGGTGTGCTCTACGAACATCGCTCCAATGTGCTTCATGCACTAACCGAAGTGCAGCCTGATATTATGGATCTGGCAACTCGTTCGGTCATGCTCCCGGTTGTGCCAATGTTTCATGCCAATGCCTGGGGACTTCCCTTTGCTTGTGCAGCAGTCGGTGCAAAAATGGTATTCTCGGCGAGCAACGAAGCGCCAGTATTATGGAAGCTGATCCGCGACGAAGGTGTTACACATAGTGCGGGTGTACCAACTGTTTGGCTTTCCATGTTTGCCGATATGGATGCCAATGGCGGTGACTATGGTAAACTGAAAACAGTCACTATCGGTGGATCAGCCTGTCCACGATTCATGATTGAGCGTTTCATGAAAGAGGATATTCGTGTTGCTCATGCCTGGGGAATGACCGAAACATCGCCAATCGGGACAGCAGGATCGTTACCGGCAAATTGGGACGAATTGAGTTTTGA
Organism: Parasphingorhabdus halotolerans; assembly: GCF_012516475.1. NCBI lineage: Bacteria > Pseudomonadati > Pseudomonadota > Alphaproteobacteria > Sphingomonadales > Sphingorhabdaceae > Parasphingorhabdus > Parasphingorhabdus halotolerans. Next base: position 263,586 of record NZ_CP051217.1, read on the forward strand.
CGAACAGGTAGATGTAATTTGCCTCCAAGGCCGTCCGCCATTTGGTGTTGAATTGCGCGTGATTGATGAAGACGGCAATGTTGCTCCACGTGATGGTAAAACCAGCGGCACTTTGGAAATTCGAGGACCATGGATTATCCAACGCTATTTCCGATCAGATGAAGATGCAGTGGAAGAGGATCTCTGGTTTGATACCGGGGATGTGTCGGTACTTCATCCTGATGGCACCATGCAAATCACTGATCGCGCAAAGGATGTGATCAAGTCCGGTGGAGAATGGATAAGCTCGATTGAATTGGAAAATGCTGCAGTCGGTTGTCCCGGTGTGGCAGAGGCGGCCGCAGTTGGTGTCTACCATCCGAAATGGGATGAACGGCCTTTGTTGCTAGTGGTCAAGAAACCCGGAGCAGATGTTTTGGAAGAAGATGTGATTGCTTACCTCGCTGATAAGGTTGCAAAATGGTGGTTGCCGGATGAAGTGAAATTCATAGACGAATTACCGCACACCGCTACCGGAAAAATTCTGAAGCGCGCCCTTCGCGATGAGTATAAAGACTATAAACTCAAGAGTCTGGCAGACGCTTAAAATAGTTCCAGTTGGCTGCCTTTGACTGTTGGCCGCCGGAACAAGTCCGTCCGCAATCCGAACTTGGCTTCGCGCAAACCGGCCTTCCGGGCCGCTATTTCCGTCCGGTTGCGGAGCAATTCTGCCCACGGCCCTTGCCCTTTCATCCTTGTATGAAAATCGGGGTCATTGCGTTTGCCGCCGCGCATTTGCATGATGATACTCATGACCTTGTGTTTGCGATCCGGAAAATGGTGATCAAGCCATTCTTCAAACAAGGGCGCAACTTCATGGGGTAGGCGGATGGGAATGATCGAGACGCTCTGCGCGCCATGAGCCGCAGCGGCAACCACTATTGCTTCAATCTCATGATCGGTGATGGCCGGAATAACCGGAGCGATGTTCACATGGGTATAGATACCCGCTTCGCTCAATTGCCGAACTGCGTTTAGCCGCTTGATTGCCGACGGAGCGCGCGGTTCCAAGCTTCTTGATGTTGCGCTTTCCAGTGACGTTACTGACATCGTGACCGAGGTTAGTTGATTTGCGGCGAGTTTTGCCAGGATATCAATATCATCCAATACCCGGTCAGATTTGGTCGTTATTCCGACGGGGTGCTGCGTCTCGAGCATGATTTCCAAAATCTGTCGGGTTATCCGATTGTGTTTCTCTATCGGCTGATAAGGATCGGTATTGGTGCCGATCGCGAGTGTGGCGGCTTTGTACGTTGGTTTGGCAAAAGTCTGACGAAGCAATTCTGCTGCATTGGGCTTGGCAAACAGTTTGGTTTCAAAATCAAGACCGGGCGAGAGATCATGATAGGCGTGGGTCGGGCGCGCATAGCAATAGACACAGCCATGTTCACATCCGCGATACGCGTTGATCGAACGATCAAAAGGAATGTCCGGTGAGGTATTGAAGTTGATGATTGATTTGGGGAACTCGGCAATCACTTCGGTGCGGAGTTTCGTAGCGGTGCCGTCCAGCATTTCCCGGTCATCAAGCCAATCGCCATCGGCCAATCGCTCATTCATATTGAAACGCAGCGGTGTAGCGTTGGTCGGCGCACCTCGGCCTTTTCGAGCAAAGGGATGTGGTTTGGAATTGGCGTTCATGCGCCTCTGATAACATGAGAACATAAAAAGAACAAAATTTGATTTTGGATTATTTTTCCAAAAGCCGTGGAATTAACTCAACAAAATTGCACGGGCGATGCCGGCTATCTAGCTGCGTATCCAATATGCCATCCCAACCGTCTTTTACTGCCCCGTTTGAGCCCGGAAGTGCAAATATATAGGTTCCGCGCGCAACGACAGCACAGGCTCGCGATTGCACCGTGGAAGTGCCAATCTTTTCCATGCTCAGCCAACGGAATAGCTCCCCAAAGCCCGGTATGTCCTTGTCTTTGACCGCATCAAGCGCTTCCGGCGTTATGTCGCGACCGGTTAAGCCCGTGCCGCCGGTGGTGATGATCACGTCGACTTCTTCATCATCAATCCACTGATGGAGTTGCGCAATAACCTTCCATTTCTCGTCACGTATGAGCATCCGGTAAATTAGCGCATGCCCTTTTGACCCTATGCGCTCTGCCAGTATGTCTCCAGATGTGTCTTCCTTAAGCGAGCGCGTGTCTGAAACCGTCAACAATGCGATATTTACAGCTTTGAATGTGCGAGTTTCATCTATTGTCATCAGCGAGCTCCAGTCTTATTGGCCGACAGTTATAGCGTATAATGCAGCAGATTTCTAAACCTTAAAGAATAGGGGCTTTTCGCAGCGCGGCTAACCGTCTAATCGCATCAGACGATGTCTCATGTTCCTGACCTTACAGCTGTAATTCTCGGTTTGATTCTAGCCGCATGGCTCGCGGCTGGTGCGTGGGCGGTGTGGTCTGGTTTGGCGATGAAAAACAAGGCGGAAACAACGCTTCGTCAGTCTGGCCGGTTGGGACGTTTGCTTGAAACTTCTCCCGCCTTGCCTTTGCTTGTGCGATCTGATGGCAAGTTGGAAGCATCTCAGCGCTTGATGCACTGGCTTGGGTTTGGTTATCTGCCGGCACATATATCGGAGTTGCATACGCCAAAAGCGGGAATGAGTCGGGAAGATCTGGAAGGTCTAACTGGCGACGTCAATCTCGCTCAAAAGTCAGGCAGCAATTTTACCCGCGCGATCAAGGTCGCGGGTTCTGACAAAGCACTTTTGATTCGCGGCGGATTGGCCGACCAAAAGATTGCGCCTAATGGCAGTGCCTTGTTGTGGGTATTTGATGCGACCGATAGTGAAGGGCAGATCGAGAAACTTCGTGATGAAAATGAAGCAGCGCGCGCGGCGTTTGACGCCCTATCAGCGCTGATTGAAGCAGCCCCGGTACCAATGTGGCATCGGTCGTCTGATTTGCGGCTAACTCTGGTTAACAGTGCTTATGTAAAAGCAGTCGATGCCGAAGATGGTGCGCAAGTCATTGCCGACGGGATTGAACTGATCGAGACGATTGACGGTGTCAGCCCGATAAACGCTGCCGCACAAGCAAAGGAAAAGGGCGAGCCATTGGAGCGCGTTGTTGCAACCACCGTTGGCGGCAAGCGGCGAATGACGCAGGTGGTCGATGTGCCTCTTGGAAAATCTGGAATCGCAGGTTACGCAATTGATATCCAGCAATTGGAAGATGCCCGGAGGGAGCAGCGTCGTTTCATCGAATCCCAACGCGAAATGCTCGACAAGATATCGGCAGGCGTGGTCCAATTTGATGCTGATAAATCATTGAAGTTTTGCAATCTACCATTCCAGCGTATTTTCTCGATGCGCCAACAATGGATTGCGGAACGACCAGAATTCCCGCGGGTGCTGGACCGGATGCGCGAGATGAACCGCATTCCCGAGGTTCGTGATTTCCCGGAATGGCGGGAAGAGAGGACGGACTGGTTTCACTCCAATGAGTCGATTGAAGAAAATTGGTTGCTTGCCGATGGCACCCACCTCCGGGTCATTGCTAACCCGACACCGGATGGCGGTTTGCTTTTAATATTCGAGGATCGAACGGAGCAAGTGCAGCTTGCCAGTGCGCGCGATACATTGCTGCGCGTTCGCACTGCGACTTTTGACAACCTGTTCGAATCGCTTGCCGTGTTTGCTGCAGACGGCAAACTCAACATCTGGAATCACCAATTCGCTAAGAATTGGAGTTTGACGGACGACGAGCTTGGCAAGCATCCTCGCGTAGATGCGCTCATGCAGAAGATGGCGCGGCAGTTGAAACAGGCGGCTCGCATTTCAGAAGTCCGCGATAAAGTACGGACCGCGACAACGGACCGGATTCAGCAGGCTGGAACTCTCTCTTTCGCTGATGGTCGGCGTTTTGAATATGCAGCGATACCGCTTCCCGATGGCAATGCACTTTTCACGATGCTGGATATTTCCGACAGTCACCGCATTGAGCAAGCACTGCTCGAACGTAATGAAGCTTTGGTCGAGGCAGATTCTATTAAGGCCAGCTTCCTGTCCAATATGAGTTACGAGTTCCGCACTCCACTGACTTCCATCGGTGGCTTTGCAGAATTACTCGACAACGGGATTGCAGGTCCACTGACCGAACAGGGACATGAATATACGAGGGCAATATTACAATCCGTGAAACGCCTTGGCACCCAGATTGATAATGTGCTCGACCTTAGTCAGAGCGAGGCGGGCGCGTTACCAATTGCCAAGGAAAAGGTCAATCTCAACAAGCTTGTCGGAGACATTGCAGCGCAGTTTTCTGACGTGCTTCAGGCGCAGAAAATGGAAATTGTTCTACAACTTGATGACAAGCTTGGTTCAGCAATGGCAGATAAGAAGCGGCTGGGTCAGGCGATTTGGCAGATTGTGGATAATGCCGTTCGATATACCGGCGAAGGAGGCCGAATATCAGTAAACGGCTCTGGCGATGTGAAACAAGCAGTCCTTCACATCTCGGACAACGGGCCGGGAATGAATGCGGGCCAGCAATCCAGAGCGTTTGATAGCTTCGCCCGGTCCCGTGACCAGAAAGCGGGTCAAAAAAAGGGCGGTCTCGGACTGCCTTTGGCACGGCAGCTCGTAATTGCCCACGGTGGGAGCCTTACGCTAACCTCCGAACTAGGTCAGGGTACGTTGGTGTCTATCCATCTTCCCCGCCAATGAATGATACCAATGATAATAGATTCTGAAAAAGCGATGCTGGATTTGGGTGCTAATCTTGCCGATATCTTACAAATTGGTGATAAAGTTGCGCTGTCTGGAACGCTCGGTGCGGGTAAAACAACTTTTGCGAGAGGGCTAATGCGCGGTCTCGGGTTTGACGAAGAAGTACCAAGCCCGACATTTGCAATAGTGCAACAATATGAACCTCCCGAAACGCGACTGCCCGTTGCTCATGTCGATCTTTACCGGATAGAAGATACCGGTGACATTCGCGAACTGGGGCTTGGCGATGCTCTTGAATATGGCGCGCTAATCGCAGAATGGCCGGACCGGATGCCAGATGGCTTTTGGGATAATGGACTGCAAATCAAACTAGAGATAGAAACAGAAAAAACGCGGCGGTTGACTTGGACTGCCGGTCCCGCTTGGAAGAACCGATGGCCGATAACATGACACCGCCTGCAGAGGCAGAAACCTTTTTAAATGAAAACGGATGGGTGGGTGCCCAGGTTATGCCGGTTGCTGGAGATGCTTCGTTCCGCCGCTATTTCCGGGTTATTGATGGTGAACGCAAAGCCATATTGATGGATGCGCCGCCACCACACGAAGATCCGCGTCCGTTCATTGCGATTGCTGAATATCTTAAGGCGCAAGGCTTGGCGGCTCCGGTAATTTTTGCCAAAGATCTTGATCAGGGGTTGGTCTTGCTGGAAGATTTCGGCGATCATCGAATGCGCGAGCATCTAGATGAGTACCCCGAAGACGAACATAAAATTTATACGCAAACTGTTGATCTGATCAGGGGACTTCATGGCAAGCCAGCTGCGGCGCTTCCGTTCTATGATTGGGCGCAATATTCACGTGAAACTGGCCTGCTGACTGAGTGGTATTGCCCGGCGCAAAATCTTGATGTCGATGTTCAGGGCTTTGTTGATGCTTGGCAAAAGGTATTGCAGCCAGTGCTTGATACCCAAAGCTCGCCGGTAACGGTCATGCGAGATTACCATGCTGAGAACATCATGCTTCTTGATAATGGCGAGCTAGGGTTGCTGGATTTTCAGGACGCACTTACGGGCCATCCGGCTTATGATCTGGTATCTATGTTGCAAGATGCTCGCCGCGATGTATCTGATGAACTGGAAGCGGCGATGTTGGAATATTATCTCGACGGTCAAACCAGCGGAAATTCAGAAGTCTTCCGCAGCCATTATGCAATTCTAGGTGCGCAACGAAATACCAAGATAATCGGCATATTCACCCGCCTGTGCGTGCGTGATGGCAAACAACGGTATCTGAATTTTCTACCGCGTATGTGGGGTCTGCTGGAGAAGGACCTGCGACATCCCGATCTGGCGATCGTTGCCAAATGGTTCGACAAGAATATCCCGAATGAAGTGCGCAGTCGAAAAATTTCGGCGGAAAGGGCAAACGCGTGATCGCGGTTAAAACAGCAATGGTAATGGCTGCCGGATTAGGCACACGTATGCGGCCGTTGACGAATACGCGGCCAAAACCATTGGTTGAGGTCGCTGGAAAAGCGATGATTGATCATTGCTTCGACAAGCTCGAACAGGCCGGGGTGAGCACTGTCGTCGTCAACACCCATTATTTGCCTGACGCATTGGAATCGCATCTCGCATCTGCTGACTACCCATTTGAATTTCGCGTGTCGGATGAGCGCTTGCAACTGATGGAAACTGGTGGAGGATTGGTACAGGCGCAGCAACTGATTGACGAGGATATTTTCTTTAGCATCAATAGCGATAATCTGTGGACAGATGGCGCTGAAAATAGCTTTCAGCGGCTCGCTGATGACTGGAATGATAATCAAATGGACGGGCTATTACTGCTCGTACCGCGAGATTCGGCATATAACTATAACGGTGCCGGTGACTTTGAACTGGATGAAATGGGGCGCATTTCGCGACGAAAACCGGAAAGCCGAGCGCCGTATGTCTGGACCGGTATTCAGCTGTTATCGAAGCGTTTTCTACGCGATGCTCCCGAAGGACCGTTTTCGACCAACATATTGTGGGATCGCGCGATTGGAGAAGACCGCCTGTTTGGAATCGTCCATGACGGCGACTGGTTCGAAGTAGGGTCTCCGGACGCGATCGAACCCACCGAAAAAGCTTTGGCGAGTGCCTGAGCGGGCAAATCCAGCAGTTTATAATATCGCTGCTCATGGCGGTTTTGCGGACGCTCTGGCGCAGGGGCTAATTGATCGATTTGGTAAGGATCAATTCGGACTTGCACGGGGCCTGATCATCCTTCCTAACAATCGCGCACGGCGAGCGCTGCAGGAAGCCTTCGTCCGGCTAAGCGCCGATGGTTTGCTCTTGCCGCAAATGGCGGTGATTGGTGATTTGGAACTGGACGAGTCCATAGGTGTGGCGCTGGATAACGGAGAACTGGCGCTGGATATTCCGGCAGCGATTGATCCGCTCACGCGCATTTTGTCCATCGCCCGTTTGATTGAGACCGAAAGTGCCACCCGAAAAGAACCGAAACTCGCAAAAGATGCGCTGCGTTTGGCGCGGGAATTTGCACGCACGCTCGATCAACTAACCGTTGAAGAGCTGACACTCAAAAATTTGCTGGATATCGATGTGGAACCCGAGTTATCCGGCCACTGGCAGGACTCGCTGGCATTCTTTCGGATAATTGCGGAACGATGGGCAGCTCAGCTAGCCGCACTGGGATTGGTCGACGAGGCGATCCGGCGGAACCAGTTATTTGATGCAACGGCTGCTGCTTGGAAAATAACCCCGCCTCAAAATTTCGTAGTTGCAGCTGGAATCACCACCACGGCTCCGGCAATTGCCCGCCTGCTGAGGACTATTGCATTCATGCCGTCCGGGATGGTTGTTTTTCCCGATCTTGATATGGTGATGTCTGATGAAGAATGGTCTTTGCTTGGGCCGTTCAAACCTGATCCGGAAAGCGGCAAGACGAAGCCTGCTCAAGAAACGCATCCGCAATATCACATGAAATTACTACTCGATCGGATGTCGATAGCCCGTGCGGAAATTAATCGGTGGCCTCGCACCGGCGAGAGTGGTGCAGCGGCCAAGCGCAGCAAAGCGCTCAGTAATGCTTTTGCTATTCCGCAACTTACCGCGCTTTGGCAAGAACTGGATACTAACGAGCGTAGTCTCGCCGGAGTGCAAACCATCGAGGCGCGCAATAGTGCGGAGGAGGCTCAGATCGTGGCTCTGCTGGCGCGCGAGGCATTGGAAGAACCACAAAAGCGGGTTGCGATCATAACTCCGGATCGCACGCTGGCTGCACGGATTTCGGCTCACCTGTCGCGGTGGGAAATCAAGGCAGATGATACGGCGGGCCAACCGCTATCTAAGACTCCGGAAGGTGTGTTTTTCTTAGGCATGCTGTCGGCCATTGCCGAAGGATTTCCGCCAGCAAAGCTATTGGCTTTGCTCAAGCACCCCTTGGTCCAGTTCGGTGAGGCGCGACTGGAATGGCTCGAAAATGTCCGAAATCTGGATTTGCTACTCAGAGGACCGCGTCCTGCAACCGGACTTGAGGGCATTGATGCGTTGCTGAGCGACGATAATAGTCGAACCAGAACACTGCGGGAGAAAGTTAAGCCGTGGTGGAAGCCAACCCGGGCAATTTTTGAACCCAGCGATACTATTGCGAGCGGCAGTTTAAATTGGGCTGACATATTAGCCACAGTGCGAGGGCAGGCGGAGCGTCTCACGAATGGTCAAATATGGGCTGGGCCCGCCGGACGGGAACTGGCCGACATTTTCTCTGAATTGGAAGTGCGCGCTGATCTGGGTCCGCAGGCGATTAAGCCAGAAGAGCTGGAAGGGTATTTCGGATTATTTCTGGCCAATATTTCGGTGCGGCCAGCCTATGGCGGACATCCGCGCATCGCAATCTATGGACTGCTGGAAGCGCGGCTCCAGCAAGCGGATTTGACTATCTGTTGCGCGCTTAATGAAGGCAGCTGGCCGCAAGCAATTACGCCTGATCCCTGGCTCGCGCCAATGGTCCGCAAATCGCTGGGATTGCCAGCGCAAGAGCGGCAAATAGGATTGTCTGCACATGATCTGGTTGGCGCGATGGGCGCGAAAAATGTCATACTCACCCGCGCCAAGCGCGATGGTTCGGGTCCCACAATCGCATCCCGCTTCCTTTTGCGTTTGCGGGCCATGTGTGGCGATAATCTCAAAGAGCATCCGCTGGCTCTGCAATGGGCGGATGGGATTGACCGACCTGACGAGCAGATAGTCATCAAACAACCGGCGCCCGAGCCGAGCGCCGAACAACGCAATGTAGCTCTGTCCGTAACCCATGTTGATCGTCTGATAGCCGATCCATTTGCCTTTTATGCACACCGGATATTGCGCCTGCGCGCTCTGGAGATGGTGGATGCCGAGCCTAGCGCAGCGTGGCGTGGTACTGTCATTCACGATATGCTTGATAAATGGGCGAAAAAAGATGATTACGCGCCTGAAAAGCTGAAACTGCGCACAAAAGCTTTCCTCGCGGATAGATCCACCCATCCATTGGCTCGAACATTATGGGCACCTCGGTTGATGCAAGGTCTATTGTGGATTGCGGAAACTGTTGCCACAAACAGAGCGCAGGGGCGGGAACCGATTGCTTCGGAGACATTTGGTAGTGCTGAAATCGCCGGGGTGCGCCTATCTGGCATTGCGGACCGGATTGACCGGTTGCCGGATGGCGGATTGGCTGTGGTTGACTATAAAACTGGTGGGCCGCCGAGCAACAGAGCTGTTCATGAAGGCTTTAATCTCCAGCTCGGTTTACTCGGTGCGATAGCCGAAACCGGAGATTTTTGTGGCCTTTCGGGAGAAGCTAAAGGTTTTGAGTATTGGTCGCTGGCAAAAAAAGACGACGATTTTGGTTATGTCGCCAGCCCGACCAACCCCCGCTCAAAAGACAGGATCGAAGCAGATGCCATGGTCGATCATGCGGTCGCGCATTTCAATGAAGCGGTGGACAAATATATCCTTGGCAATGAACCAATGACCGCCAAACTCTATCCGGGATATGCGCCTTATGCGGACTATGACCAGCTGATGCGCCTTGAAGAATGGTATGGACGCGGCGACTTTTCCTTTGGTGACAGTGAAACATGAGCGCCAATACGCCATCGCTTCATTCGCTTGCAGACAAGCAGGCTGATGCCGTGGAGCCTGAAGACAATATCTGGCTGAGTGCGTCTGCTGGTACTGGCAAGACGCAAGTGCTCACAGCGCGTGTACTCCGGCTTTTGCTTCGCGAAGGCGTTCACGCGGAGCACATATTATGCCTGACATTCACGAAGGCCGGTGCTGCGGAGATGGCGGAACGGATCAATCAGCAACTCGCGGCATGGGTGCGTATGCCGGCAAAACAATTGCGTCTGGATCTTTTCGCAATCGGTGCATCTAACGATCCGGCGACTCAGGAACACGCGCGGACTTTATTCGCAAGGGTATTGGATGCGCGCGGCGGCGGGTTACGGATAATGACAATCCACAGCTTCTGCCAAACCTTGCTCGCCTCTTTCCCGGAAGAGGCCGGCATATCTGCGCTGTTCAAGCCAATTGAAGAGCGGGATCAGAAATTACTGGCGCGGCAAGCTCTGGGTGACCTGCTACTCGACGAGGAATCGAGTGGGCGAACTGAAATAATCGAAGCGATCCAGGCTTTAAGTGTTCGAATGGGCGAAGAGGCCACCGAAGCATTTCTTATGACTTGTGCGTCCAAAGCGGACGCAATGGAAAGTCTCCCTAGCGGCGCGTTACCCTTTGTTAGACGATTGTTGGGATTGCCGGTCGAGGCTTCTGCGGATGACTGGCTTGCAGAGCGGTGTTCCGACGCAAATATCGACAAAAACCAGATTGTTTCCTTGCAAAATGCAATGGCGGAATTTGGCGGTAAGAAGGAGCAGGAACGACAGCTGGTTATCCGTCAGTGGTTGGTGTTAAATGATCACGAACGCGGACAGGCCTTGGCAAGTGTTCACTACGCTTGGACGACCAAGACCACAGGCGCACCGCCTAAACCGACGAACGGATTGCTCAAGGCTTTCCCCCAATATGATGAGGTTTGCAGCGCGCTGATGATGTGGAGCAACGACCTGCTCGAAACAGCAACTCTATTTGAATATGCTGACCTGCTCGCTGGCGCTCTTAAGGCTGGGCAGGCTTTCCATTGCCGTTACTCCGATGCCAAAAAACTGCAAGGTGTTGTAGATTTTGATGATATGATTCGGATGACCGCCCAATTGCTGGCAAAAGGGGATATGGCAGAATGGATCCGCTACAAGCTGGATCAGCGTACCGATCACATATTGGTTGACGAGGCGCAGGATACAAATCTCGCGCAATGGGAAATCGTCCGCGCGCTGGCCGGAGAGTTTTTCTCCGGTATGGGAGCAAGCGCCGACAGGCTTCGGACGATGTTCACCGTGGGAGATTTCAAACAGGCAATTTTTGGATTCCAGGGTACTAGTCCGCATAACTACACCGCTGCTCGCGATGATTTCTTTGATCGCGCTAAGATGTCCGAGCGTCCATTCAATAATCTCTCGCTAGATCGCAGTTTCCGGACTACACCGCCTGTGCTGAAAGTTGTAGATGCAACGCTGAAGCATATAGGCGCCGAGCAATTGGGGTTGAAGGAAGATATTCCTCCCCATCGTAGCTTCTATGCAGGCAAGCCGGGGAGCGTGCGTCTGTGGCGCCCTATTTCGCATGGCGCCGTCGCAAATCCTGAAGATGAAGAGTCCTGGATTGAAGATGAGAAGCGCCTTTTTGCGCAGAAACTTGCGGTACAAATAAAAGAATGGCTTTCGGACGAAAATCCATTGTGGCTGGACCGCGAGAATAGAAGACTTGAGCCAAAAGACGTGATGATATTGGTCAGTAAACGGGATGACCTCAGCGCTTTGATTGTGGCCCGGTTGTTTGCCGAGCATGTGCCAGTTGCCGGAATTGACCGTATCAGGCTCAATCAACCGCTGGTGGTGCAGGATTTGCTCGCTGCCATACGCTTTGTTCTGCAGCCAAATGATGATCTCAATCTCGCCAGTTTGCTGGTCTCGCCGTTGCTGGGATGGTCGCAGGACAATTTACTCGCGCACGGTTACCGTGGTGAGGAACACAAAGATCAAAGCCTATGGGAATATTTGCGAGGGCAGGCCGATATTGCGGAAAAAATCCAGCTGCTACGCGATCTACTGAATATGGCGGATTATGTAACGCCTTACCAGTTTTTGGAAAATATATTGTCCGGCCCGATGCAAGGGCGCAAAAATCTGGTGGCAAGGTTGAGCCACGCGGCGATCGATCCAATGGACGAGTTGCTGAACACAGCCATCGCATTCGAGCAGGACCATATAATCACGCTTCAGGGCTTTCTGGACTGGTTTGATCGCGGTGATGTCGAAATCAAGCGAGATCAGATGGCGGGCGGCAACGAAGTGCGGTTGATGACAGTCCACGGTGCGAAGGGCCTTCAGGCACCCCTTGTGATCTTGGCCAATGCCACCTTTGATCCTGCGAACAAGCGCAGCGGTGGATTTTCGATCCCTGAACCTGACCTACCAGACGACGGAATCAGATATCCGGTGGTGCCAGTGCGCAAAGCGGAGCGCGTGGGTTTGCTAAATGCCTACGCAATAGTGGCAGATGCACGGGATATGGAAGAACATTGGCGGCTTCTTTATGTAGCCATGACACGGGCCGAAGAGCATTTGGTAATTGCTGGCACACTAGGCCCACAAGCGAGGGGCGAGGTGCCTGAAGCTAGCTGGTATGGCGCGGTTGAACGAGGTTTAATGGGGCTGGACTGCGAATTACAGGACGATGCCAACTGGATCCAACAGCGCATATTCTATGGTGATAATCTGCCGATTGAACGCGCCTCTGAACCGCTGGCTTCTTCTGGTATTCCCGCAACTACCAAGCCCGCACTACCGCCATGGGTGTTGGATGCCGCTCCCGAGGAAGCCCGACCGCCGAGACCGCTAACACCATCCGATCTTGGCCCGGATGATGCCTCGAATCCTCCACCCAATGAGGATATGCGTCAAGCTGCCGAGCGCGGTATCTTGCTGCATAGTTTGTTCCAGCGTCTGCCCGACATTCCAGCCAAGAAGCGCGAATTCGTAGCTGATCAATGGCTTGAACGACAGAAACGCATCGAAAACCAAACACAGCGGCAGGAATTGATCGAAACGGCTCTATCGGTTTTGAACGTTCCGGAATGGTCCGCACTCTTCAGTTCCGAAAGCCTTTCTGAGGCACCGATTGCGGCGGTTTTGGACGAGCATGTGATTTCCGGGACGGTGGACCGATTGCTGATTACGGATGACCGGATATATGTAGTGGATTTTAAAACTGCCCGCAGTGTGCCGCCATCCGCCGAAAAGGCACCGGTAGCCTATTTGCGCCAGATGGCCGCCTATGTCGCCGCTTTGGAGAAAATATTTCCCGGTCGCCCGATCAAGGCAGGCCTGCTCTACTCCCAAGGTCCCATCATGCTCGAACTCCCTTACGATCTTATTGACCAACACAAGCCCGGCTTTGAACGCCGATGAAAATCCTTTAGTGCACCGCGCTTGAGCATTGCCGTATCCTTTCCTAAATAGAGTTTGAACAAACGGAGATTCCCAATGGCTACCAAAGCAATTACTGACGAGAGTTTTGAAAATGACGTACTGAAGGCTGATGGCCCGGTATTGGTTGATTTCTGGGCAGAGTGGTGCGGACCTTGCAAGATGATTGGCCCTGCGCTCGAAGAAATTAGCGATGAGATGGGTGGTCAGGTCACCATCGCCAAGCTCAATATTGATGATAGCCCTGAAGCACCCGGAAAATACGGTGTTCGCGGCATTCCGACAATGATCTTGTTCCACAATGGTGAGCCGGTCCAAACCAAAGTTGGCGCCGCGCCGAAGAGCCAACTCAAATCCTGGCTGGAAGATAGCTTGCCCGCTTAAAGGTTAAAGATACCCCCGAGAAGCTTGGCGGCTTCATCCCAGAGTTTCGGCGATGAGGCCCCAAGCATTCCGGTTCTTTTGTCACCCGGAAGATAGTCTGTACCGTCCCATCGCGCTGCCTTGCCGCCAGCTTCGTTGAGAAACAGGACGCCAGCGGCGTGATCCCATGGCAACGTGCGTTCAAAAACGGAAATATGGTTGGTTCCTAACACCAGTCTTGGATATTGCTCGGCGGCGCAGCGGGGAATATCTACGATTTCATAATGCGGGGATGCAGCAGACAAGATTGCCTCGCGCTGATCTGACCTCATGAAGCCAGTTGCCAAAGCTGCTATTGGCTTTTTCTCTGGATCAGGCGCGGATTTTAACGGTAGACCGTTCACCGAGGCACCTGAATCTCTCGCGGCATAACACAGGCGTTCTGTAAGCGGATCGTAAAGCCAGCCCGCAACAGTTTGCCCCATTTCTACTAAGGCTATGATAATCCCGAACGGTGGTTTCCCCGCAGCGAAATTTCCCGTTCCATCGATGGGATCAATAACCCAAACCTGATCGGATAATAGCCGATCCAACACCGAAGGATCGGCAGCAGCGGCCTCTTCGCCCACAACCGCAGCATCAGGAAGCAGCTGTGACAATGCGTTGTCCAACATTTCCTCACTGAGCTTGTCCACAATGGTCACAAGGTCGCCTGGTGTTTTTTCCTCGATGTCGGATTTTTTCAAATTCTGGTAATATGGCAGAATGACTTTTTGCGTCACATCTCGCAATATAGTTTGAACTGACTGATTTAGGGCATCGATTTTCATGCAGGTGCTAAAATTTGGCCAAGGCGCGGGAAATGGACATGTAGTTTCCCAGCCGTATCATCAATGCGCTCAATCGTAATTTGGCGATTATTAAGACCAATAAGCGTGCCATTTACGGTTGCGGGATCTGGACTCTCGGTCCTCACGCTAACTTCATCTCCGGCGGAAAAACCATGTCCTGTTTCCACTTCATAGTCGCCAACTGGCTCGATATCCCGCCCTTGCGCAATCGCTTGTCTAGTCGTCCATTCTTCAAAATCACCATAGCCGATGCTATCAATCCGCCCGAACCACGCCGCGACCTGGGCCCCGAAATCGGAAGGTTTGCGTCCGGCGAAGCCCACAAAGCGGATGTTCATGTAAAGCATCAGGTCCGCATGTCCGGGCTGTTCCCCGCCAATATATTCTCGTCCGTCCGATAGAGCCTCAGCAACCAACTCTGCGCCGCTGTTAAATTGTCCAACCAGATGAGGAACCATCGGTAAAAATTTTTCGCGGTTCATGCCAAAACGTGTTGCGCGATCTTCCCAGAATGCTTCACTGACAATATTGGGATCGGTGCCCAATGCGGTCCCAACCGCCGGCATGAACCACAAGCCGCCGGACCATAAGGCTATCATCCGCCCGACAAATCCCAAAGGCTCGGGATAAAGACTGGGTTCGGGCTTTAGCATTTCGAGCGCGTCAACGATCACAGCAGTGTCGCAATAGATGTCAGCGCCAACCTGCAGCACGGGAATGCGCTCGTAGCCACCAGTGAGAGTACTGAGATCGGGCTTGGGACAAATGTCCGGCTGCGTTACAGACTTCCAGGAGAGCCCCTTTAGTCCCAGAGCCAGGCGCATTGCCTGCCCAAAAGGCGAGTTTTCGTAATGATGCAGGATAATTTCGGACATTCTAACTCCTGTAGTCGGCGTTAATACTAATATATCCGTGGGTCAGATCGCAGGTCCAAACGGTTGCCCGACCTTTGCCGATCCCCATATCGATGCTGATATCAATTTCGGCGCCTTGCAGATGGTTGGCCACTGGTTTTTCATCGTAATCCGGCACAACCAACCCATCTCTCGCAACTGTCACTCCGCCGAATGATATAGCGAGTTTATCCCGGTCTGCTGGTTCGCCAGCTTTGCCGATTGCCATGACGACCCGACCCCAGTTGGCATCTTCACCCGCAATCGCGGTTTTGACTAACGGAGAATTGGCAATGGAAAGCCCAATGCGTTTTGCGCTGTCATCGCTTTCGGCTCCAACCACTTGGATTTCTATGAATTTCGTTGCACCTTCTCCGTCGCGCACCACCAGATGCGCCAATTGCATGCAAATATCCTGCAAGGCGGCAGCAAATGCATCGGCACCTGCATCATTATAGGATGTCAGCGCAGGGGCTTCGGTTTGACCAGTGGCAAATACCAAAACCGTATCGCTGGTTGAGGTGTCGCTATCGACCGTAATGCAATTAAAACTCTTCGCGGTTGCGTCGATGAGCATTTTCTGAAGAAACACAGCGTCAACGGCTGCATCGGTAAAGATATAGCCCAGCATGGTTGCCATATCCGGCGCGATCATACCGGAGCCTTTAACTATAGCGTTCAAAGTTACCTTCTTACCGCCAACAATCGCACTGGTAGTCGCCATTTTCGGGAATGTATCGGTAGTCATTATCGTGGCGGCCGCTTCTTTCCAGCTACACGGTTCGGCATTGAAGGCGGCTTTCAATCCGGTTTCGGATTTGTCTTTGGGCAAAGGAACGCCAATGACACCAGTTGAGGAAACAAATATTTCCTTCTTGCTGCAATCGAGATGCTGGCTTGCCAAGTCCAATATCCGCTCCACCGCTTCCATGCCGCGCGCGCCGGTAAACGCGTTGGCGTTTCCTGCATTCACGACCAGCCCGCGAGCCTTTCCGTCAGACAGAGCCTCGCGGCACCATTCCACCTCGGTGGATGGGCACTTGCTCTGTGTCAGCACACCGGCCACGGTTGTGCCTTCAATCAACTCGACAAAGGTGAGGTCGCAACGGTCCCAATCCTTGTATTGTGCGCGCGCAACGCGGCATGTGACGCCTTTGATATCGGGCAGTTCGATCGACTGTGTTGGGGCCAGCGGCGAAATATTGTCTGACACTTAACTTGCCTTTATCTATTGTTTTGTTAGAACGCGATCAATGACCGGTGCCTCGTCCATGAACGCATATATTGCAAGTTTTATGTTGCTGCTTTTCAATGCAGTAGGCTTTGCTGTGCCGACTGCTGCCGCTGCACAAGAACGCATGGCTACCGGCGTGTCAACTTCAGCCGAAGTTGCTGATGCAGACTCGTTGGAACGATGTAAAACGACCAAATTGAGCGGCATAGAATTTTCTGGCCATCGGTTTTGTGGAATGGCCTTTGGCGATCGTTTGACACTTCTGGCGGCGGTTGAGAATCGCAACGCTGCGCCTTACTGGGCTTTAGCAGCCGTTCACGCCGAAACAGGCGATAAACTGGAACATGTTGAGGGCGCGCCCTAGCACTGCCTTCCGTCTTGCGAGCATTGATCTGCAAGACAGCTTCCCTAAATTTACCTTATTCCCGGCATCAATGATGCCTGCAAATTCTATATATCGGAAAATACCATGCTCGGCGGATTAGCCAAATCAATATTCGGGTCAGCAAACGACCGTTACGTCAAGTCCATGCAAAAGGTGGTCGATCAGATTGCCGCATTTGAAAGCGAAATTGAGCCGCTTACGGATGAAGAACTGGCCGCTAAGACGCCTTATTTTCGCGAACGTGTAGCGAACGGCGAAACCCTGGACGACATTTTGCCAGAAGCCTTTGCTGTCGTGCGCGAAGCGGCGAAGCGCACATTGGGCCAGCGGCACTATGACGTGCAGATGATTGGCGGGATCGTGCTGCATCGCGGCGAAATCGCTGAAATGCGCACCGGTGAGGGAAAAACACTGGTTGCGACATTGGCATGCTATCTCAACGCTATCGAAGGCAAGGGTGTTCATGTTGTCACGGTAAACGATTATCTCGCGCGCCGTGATGGCGAGTGGATGAGCCAAGTTTATAATTTCCTTGGTATGAGCCTGGGTACGATTGTACCGAATATGGGTGAAGCGGCGCGGCGCGAAGCCTATGCTGCAGACATTACCTATGGCACAAATAACGAATTTGGTTTCGATTATTTGCGCGACAATATGAAACATGAGCGTGATCAAATGGTCCAGCGCCCGTTTAACTTCGCAATCGTCGATGAGGTGGACTCGATCCTGATCGATGAAGCGCGAACGCCTCTTATTATTTCCGGTCCAACCGACGATAAGTCCGAGCTCTATATTTCGGTTAATGAAATTGTTCAGCACATCACCGAAGAGGACTACGAGAAAGACGAAAAATCCCGCAATATATCGCTAACGGAAGACGGTACTGAAAAGGCTGAGCGATTGCTTGAAGAGGCTGGATTGCTCGAAGGCAGCAATCTCTACGACTACGAGAACACGCAAGTCGTCCATCATTTGAATCAGGCCTTAATGGCTAATGTGATGCGTAAGCGCGATACCGATTATATCATCAAGTACGACGAGAAAAAAGGTCACGACACCGTCGTTATCATTGATGAATTTACCGGTCGTATGATGGAAGGACGGCGCTGGTCTAATGGCTTGCATCAGGCAGTTGAAGCCAAAGAAGGTGTAAAAATAGAGCCTGAAAACCAGACCATGGCATCGATCACATTCCAGAATTATTTCAGGATGTATCCAAAACTCTCTGGCATGACCGGAACAGCGGCAACCGAGGCACCGGAATTTTTCGAAATCTACAAAATGAATGTCGTCACGATCCCTACGAACAAGCCTATCTTGCGGGAAGACGAGAATGACGAATTTTACAAAAATACACTCGATAAGTTCGCTGCTATCGCCAAGAAAATCAAGGAACATAGCGACAAGGGCCAGCCAGTGCTGGTCGGTACCGTTTCTATTGAGAAATCGGAATTACTCTCGGATTTCCTGAAGAAAGAAGACGTCGTGCATAGCGTTTTGAATGCCCGTTTTCACGAGCAGGAAGCCCGCATTGTCGCACAAGCCGGTTCTCCTGGCGCGGTTACCATCGCTACCAACATGGCAGGGCGTGGTACTGATATCCAGCTCGGTGGTAATATCGATTTCCGGATTGAGGACGAGCTTAGTGAAATGGACGATGGTCCCGAGAAAGACAAAGCCATCGCTAAGATTGAGGAAGAAGTAAGGGCCTTGCGCGAAGAAGTGCGTGCTGCCGGCGGTTTGTTTGTGCTGGGTACGGAACGCCACGAGAGCCGGCGTATCGATAACCAGTTGCGCGGACGTTCTGGTCGTCAGGGTGATCCGGGTCTCAGTCGCTTTTATCTGTGTCTTGAAGATGATCTTCTGCGGATTTTTGGCACCGAGACAATGTTTGCCAAAATGATGAACAAAAACCTGGAAGACGGTGAGGCAATTGGTGGCAAGTGGCTCTCCAAAGCGATTGAAACAGCGCAGAAAAAAGTTGAAGCGCGAAACTATGAAGCGCGTAAGCAGGTCGTCGAATATGATGACGTTATGAACGACCAGCGGAAGGTGATTTACGAGCAACGTTCGGAAATCATGGATGCGGAAACGGTTGGTGACGTGGTTGAAGATATGCGCCACGAAACGGTCAATGCGATCGTCGCTGACGCCTGTCCTCCTGGTAGTTACCCCGAACAATGGAATATCGACCAACTCAAGGAGCGAGTGGAAGAAGTATTGGCGTTGAAACCGGATATCGATAAATGGATGCAAGAGGACACGCTCGATCCGGAAATCATCGAAACGCGTATTTCCGAAATGGCAGATGCCGATTTTGAAGCCAAAAAAGCCGACGTTGATGCAAATAATCCCGGTGTTTGGGAACAGATCGAAAAATCCATTCTACTTGAGTTACTCGATCATCACTGGAAAGAGCATCTGGCGACACTAGATGCGCTGCGCCAGGTGGTGTTCCTGCGCGCTTATGCGCAGAAGAAGCCGCTGGATGAGTATAAGCAAGAGTCTTTCGGCCTGTTTGAGCGGATGCTGGAAGTCATCCGCGAAGGCGTTACAAAAACTATCGCGGTGAGCCAATTCCATCAGCAGGAAGAGTTGCAAGTCCCGGAGCTGCCAGAGCTTCCCGATTTCCTGACCACCCATATCGATCCGCTGACCGGTGAAGATAACAGCAATGATATTGATGGCGGTACCTTGGGTACGGTATCCACTGCCTTGCCTCCGCGTCAGTCCGGTGTGTTGGATAATCCAACTCGCGGGGTTAGCGGGGAAGAAAAGGTCAGTCGCAACGCTCCTTGTCCCTGTGGTTCTGGCAGGAAATATAAACATTGCCACGGCAAATATTGAACTATTATACCAATCTGTTGTAATGACGGGACGTAGAAATGAGTAGTTTTAGAAGCAAAATGAGAGCGTTAGTTATTGCCGACTTTCATTTCTTTGCGAAGGACTGACCGCAAAGTAATTGAATAAAGGGATTGCTGATGCCTTGGCTAGTGCTGCTTTTCTTTCTGACAGCGGCGCTATACGCCTCGGTTGGATTTGGAGGTGGATCAACTTATATTGCGCTTCTCGCGCTCGCAGATATCGATTATCGCGCCCTGCCGATTATTGCGCTCATCTGCAATATAATCGTGGTCACCGGCGGAACTCTGCGGTTCCATTTGCGTGGCTTGATCAATTGGCAACGGATTTGGCCGATATTGACGCTGTCTGTTCCCGCGGCATGGCTCGGCGGGCGTATCGCAATAGACAAAGACAATTTTCTGGTCTTGCTTGGCCTGTCTCTCGCAGTCGCTGCTGTTCTGCTGTGGGTCGAGCCTTTGATAAAACGGACCCGGCAAAGCGTAAGTGAAAACCACTGGACCAAGCACAGCTTTTTTGCGCTTGCCGCTGGCGTCGGCATCGGTTTCCTGTCGGGCATGGTTGGCATTGGTGGCGGCATATTTCTTGCGCCCATCCTCCTGCTGACCCATTGGTCGGACAGCCGCCGGATAGCCGCAACCGCCAGCATTTTTATTCTCGTCAACTCGGTCGGCGGATTGGCCGGGCAGTTGATGAAATCAGGATGGGGCGAGGGGAATGCCGCCATCATAGCCTATTGGCCGCTGTTTCTGGGTGTGCTGATAGGCGGACAAATTGGCAGTTTTCTGGCAAGCCAAACACTGCCGGAGATATGGATCAGGCGATTAACGGCCTTATTAATTCTATATGTTGCGGTACGAATTTTATGGGTTTGACGGCCAGGCAGGGCGAGAGGGAAGGCGATGACCTATTATGTCAAGCGCCGCTTTGTCCCGTTTACCTGTTCTTAAACAGCCGTGCCTTAATCGTCAGAAAATGTTCACGCCATCCAACCTTTTTCTTGGCGATTGCGTAGTTTACAAACCCACTAACGAGGGACGCAGAACGCCTTTATTTGATTGTAATGGCATGTAAATATTCAAGTTTGTTACGCTGCTGTAATAATCCCGGACTACGGCTTAACCTCGCCGCCATTCTCTCCAAAATACCACCGCCAGACACGCGCCCAGCACAGCGAGATCGACCACTGCCCAAACTGGATTAGTTTGCAGGCTTACGAACGCGCCAGCTCCCGCAATGATCGCCCAAACTGCAAATAGCTTTCGTCCGCCGTCCAAGCCTTTAATGAGGCCAATTCCCGAAGCGAAGAGCAGCATGGGCAGGAGGTTAAGCACAACCATGCTCAATTGCGGCGCCAATCCAGCGAGGTTTAGCCATTGTGAAGGTGGCGGTATCGGGATGGGTAGCGGCAAAAAGCTCAATGATGCATGCGCAATCGCGCCCCAGCCAATCCATATTCTATATTTTGGCACGTTCAATTGGATCGGTACTCCCTTGTTAAGCGCTAGATATGTCACGGGTAAACCGATCGCACCAGTCCCGAAGAGTTTAACAATATGGCCTTGTCTGTTACCAATCAGCTTGAGACTTTTGCCCTCAAACTAACTCCAAAATGAGTCTATCTCCCACTACCATCCGTCAATTCTTTTCTCTAAGATCAAGCACATGAAACATAATACCTCATCGGCGATCTTTGGAGCCCTGGCCGTGCTCGCTCTTTCGTTAACGGCGACAGCCGCTGCTCAGGACAATGTCTTGGAAAATATTCCAGGTGCCAAAGGCAAGATGCCGACTATCGCGGATCATCCGGATATGGGGCAGTTATTTGGAATGCAATGGATGGCGTGGAGTGACGGCGATGAGGCCGCGCTGGATTTCGGTGCGCCTGAGACGGACAACCGTTTATGGTCGATGCGCTGCGACCGGCCCGCTAATGGCGAAGTGCGGATTGTTCACCAGATTGAAGCGAGTTTAAAGGATATGGGGGCAGGGGACCGCTTCGGGTTCACTATCCGGGTGGATGAAGGCCAGTCGCTTGGGTTTATCGCAAGAATGGAACTGACGGATGGCGAGGGTGGCAAATATTATACGCCGCGATTTTATACGTCCAATCGGCATTCCGTGTTTGAAGCACTGGCGAAGGGAGAGCGAGCGTTTATGAACTTAAGCGACAATAAGTTCAGCGTGCATTTGAAGGGATCGGGCGAGGCGATAAAGAAATTTCTTCGCGCGTGTACTTGACCAACGGCCACTAACCGCCTTTTCAGGCGATCAGCGAACCGATTTGTGTAGTAGCCGGGCCGACGCTAACACTGACGAAAATGACGGCAGAGATCACGGCTGCGAGTGCAGCGGTTATCTGGCTTTTGATATTGAGGTTCAACATGATGGGTTCCTTTGGATGTATTGGTTTATATTAAACGAAAAGAGCAGCTGCGTTATTTGCAGCAGGAGCAACAGTGGCGCCTACGAAAATCGCAGCTGAGAAAAGAGCAGCAAAAGCGGCAACAACTTGGTTCTGGAGGTTTACGTTGGTCATTTTTAAATTCCTTCTGGTTAAATTTGGCCTCCGCCGTTTGTTAGCGAAGATATCAGTAGCAGTGCATAGGGTGTGCCAGTTTTGATATTATATTTTATATCAGTGACTTAACTTAATATCGCGATTAATGGGATATTAATGAAAGCCACTAATTGGGAAATATGACCAACTATTAGAATGTTGTTTCCGGAGATATTGCAAGGCGCGTGACAATGCACTGCTACGCTTCGTTAACGATGGCCTGCTATGAATATGAAATGTTTGGACCGCGTCTCAATAAGGTATTTGCCAGCCGCCTGAATGCGCTGTGGTGGTCAGCCATGGTACTGATGACAGCATATTGTGTAGCTGCCGATCCACCAGCGCACATTGACGGTGTCGGCGGGGCAGAGCCAGCCAAAGCAGAAAAGAACACCGGCAACTCTGGCGATCCTTGGGCCAAGGTTATGAAAGATAGGAAATAGACCTTACTTAAATCTGTCGATTCAGTCGAATAATGTTACGACTTGGTCGAATATCATCTCTCGCAGCGCCACGTCATTGTTACATGATCCCAAGGTTTTTGATGGCTAGGGAACAATATGCGCAAGAGTTGTGGGATCACATTATTGGTGATGGCGTCGGTTATGAGCACAGCGGCAGTAGCGACCGCGCCGGAATGGCAAATGTCCACACCAATGGATACCGTAGCACCACCAGTCGAGCAACTGCGGCATGCGATCGGCGAATGGATGGTCGAGACTGATTTTATCGGACCGGACGGAAAAATCCAGGGCACTCTGGAAGGTCACTATAAGTTTAAATGGGTCGTGCCCGACAAAATTGTTTCCGGTGTTTCGGAAATTCCGGCGATGAAGCAGATATCGGCCATATTATTTTTCCACAGACCAGCAAGCAGGGAGATTGAAATGTCTTCGGTCGGGCCGGACGGTAAATTATGGCGGATGATCGGCCCCGAGGATAGCGAAACACGGACTACGTCCAATCAAACAATGCCGGATGGCAGTACATTAATGCTGCGATTTACCCGGCACAGCGTCACGCCAGATAGCTTTGGTTCAACTATGGAACTATCCACCGATAGCGGGGAGACCTGGCGGATCGGAAATCAGCAGAGGTTTGTGAGGGCAGTCAATTCACCATCCGAATGAAGCCATCATTTTGGTTGCGATTTATATTGTGTTGCCAATAATTCGGCTTATAATTTGTCAATGAAAAAGACCGCTAAATATCTGGTGTGTTTGACCTTTCTGAGTTTCGGTACGGTATCTCTGGCACAAACCAGTTCACAGCCTAGTAAAGCTGCTGCGTCGCCAGTCGTGAAAACAATTCAGACTCCGCAACAGGTCTCGAAAAGGGCCAGTGCCAAAAAAATGACTCAGGCTCAAGGCACTTCTGCAAGCAAGGATTATCAGCCGCAATTGGCGATGTTCCCGGATGCGGGGCAGGCTTTTAATATGAGATGGACCTATTCAGACAAAGGCCAACCGAGTGTAGTCTATGGATCACCCAATACCGACAATGTCATGTGGCAGTTTTCATGCGGCCGAAAACCTAATATTATTTCGCAGAATCAGAAAGTTGCACCGGTCTTTCCTGTTACAGGGATAATAAATGCAACCACGACCGACTTGCGTCCGGAGGACCAGTTCGGATTTACGGTGCGGGTGGACAATGGTGCATCACAAGGATTGCTCGGGCAGCTGGGGTCAACGCAGATAGGGAATGACGATTTTTATATGCCAAATCTGGTGCTTGATGCAAATAATCCGCTATTTGAAAAGCTGGCCAATGGAAAACGAGCCTTCCTCAAAATCGACGGTAACCGCTTTTCTATCGATCTGACCGGATCACTTGAACCGATTCGTCAGTTTGTGTCGGCTTGCAAAGCCAAGATTACCAGTGCGGTTCCGGCAAGCCCAAAATAGATTTGATGTTAATATTGTGCGGTACCGCCATCCACGCTGAGCGCTGTACCCGTAATCCCGGAACCGGCATCGGAAGCTAGCAACAGCGCCATCGCCGCGATTTCCTCGACCGTATTCGGGCGTTTCAAGGCGCTTTCCTGTGAGAACATGGTGATCATCTCGTCAAACGTCATGCCTAGGCCCGATGCTGTTGCAGGGCCGCCATTTTTGATGATGTCGGTAATCACCAACCCCGGGCAAATCGCATTGACTGTGATACCCATTGTGCCGACCTCTTGCGCGACGGACTTGGTCATACCGATAATGCCGTGCTTGGCGACAGTATAGGGAGCAAAGGTTGGCTTACCCATTTTCCCTTCGGTTGAAGATATATTGATAACGCGGCCCGATTTTTGGGCGATCATGGTTTTGAGCGCTCGTCGGGTCGCCCAGAACGTGGAATAGATATTCCATTTCATTGTTTCGTCGAAGGCCTTGTCGGTTAGGTCGACAAGTGGCGCAAGATCGCTGGCACCGCCGGCATTATTGACAAGAATATCAATGGTGCCGAATTGGGCAACTGTCGCATCGATAAATCCTTCAACGGAATTTTGATCCATGACATCACCTGCAACGAATATCGCGCGGCCGTTGCCATGCCGCGTATTCATTTCCTCGGTAATTTTCGCGCCGTTATCCGGATTGCGTGCCATAATCGCAACATTGGCACCTTCTGCCAGATAAGCCTCGGCGATGCCGCGGCCAATGCCTGCTGTTCCACCCGTTATCGCGGCTGTTTTACCTTCAAGTTGCACGTCCGTCTCCCAATTTCTCCTTACGAAGCTATGCAACCTAGTGCTGAGGAGCAATGACTTAAAACGCTAGGACATCATGAATAATTTCAGTTTGTTCATAAAAAGAGCTTTGAACATGAACCTAAGATAAAACCCATATTCAGCGTTCGGTCAACCGGCGTCTCCTAAAAACATATTTGTCGGGCATCACCGAGTCGGATCGAAACTATGGGGTCGAGATCCATACTGGAGTAAAGAAGATGATCAGCAAGATTTTGGGAACATTGGCAATCACCACTGCAGCCGTTTCAACCATGGCGCTCGCTTCACCAGCCGAAGCAAGAGGCGGATATTATAATGACGGATATTACCAGCAGGTCGGTAACCGTGATGGCTATCGCGAATATCGGCGCGGTGACTATTACCGAAACGATCGGTATGACCGCCGGGCTTATCGCGATCAGCGTCGTTATCGGGATAGCCGCTACCGTGATGATCGACGCTACCGCGGTTGTGATCGCGGAACCGGCGGCACAATTATCGGCGCCATCGCCGGCGGTTTGCTCGGCAATGAAGTGGCGCGGCGCGGCGACAAAACTGTCGGCACGATTATCGGCGGCGCAGCAGGCGCACTTGCTGGTCGGGCGATCGACGGCAACTGCTAGATAATATTCTCAGAACCAATATGAGTTAAGCCCCCTGCGTCTTTGCCAACGTAGGGGCCTATCATTCCCCGGGTCGCGTATCGGGGAAAGGGGACCGGCGGTCTGCAAAGTCCCGGTCCCCGTTGCCTGATCTTTAATTCCGGCGAGCGAGCTTCGGAGGTACTGGCCCGATCCAGTCAGAGAGATTGGCCTCATCTTTCACAAAATAGGGTTTACCTTTGCTGTTGAGATAAAAGCGTTCCATCTCGCTGCGGGTAAATGGCCGCGAACCAACTCTGCCGAATACTGCCATTTGACCCCCGGTTTCATCGACAGCGCGATCACGGTCCAACCCCTTGGAAAGCGCAAGGGCTGGTTTGGGCGTCTGGGCAAATGCGATAAGTTCCGGTTTTGGCGCAGGCGAGAAGCCATAATAGTTTTTCTGGCTGTCAGGTGATGTGAGTTGGATGACTTTAAGGCCATTGCGACCATCAGCGACATAGGCAAATAGTGTCGCATTGGTGGACCCGACGATCACATCCTCGGCATCATTCATCTGTCCGCCAAATGTTTCCTTACGATAGATTGTAGGCGCTTCTGGTCGGGTGATATTAGCAATGACCAGCCCTTCGTTTTTGGCCGCGATGTAAGCATAAGTCCGAGCCAGATAGAGCCGTTGCGCATTTTGTAGCGGTATCGTGCCGGATTCAACCGGGATCGGGTTCTCCATATCGGTAACGTTGAAGAGCTTCACGCCTTCCGCGTCTGTCACCCAGAGGTAGCGGAATTGCAAGGCAGAGGCCCGTGCATCAGTCATCGGCATGGTAACGACATGTCGCGGTTTGAGTGGGTCATTCAAATCAATCACAACCAAACCGGTAGTAGCAGCGATGTAGGCATAGTGCCCAGCCAGAGTAATATGACGCGCGCCATTTAGAACGCCTTCTTCGTTCCATGTCACCGCGCGTTTGAAGAAGTTATTGCGGAATTCGCCGTCGGCCAATGTGTTGATATTTACGAGGATCAACCCTTCTTCACTGTCGGTAATAACCGCATAGTTATAGATCGGATGGAAGGCTTGTTCTTCGTTAATCTCGCGTAACTCTGGGGTGTTGCGGTTTGGAGCAACTGGCTGGTTTGTCGCCAGCGCCATGCAGGTTGCGTTCTTCGATTTGACATGTGTGTCATGACCAAGCGAGGAGAACGGTGCTTTTACGATGCGCTCGGAAAAGCCTTTGTTGCCAATGGAAGCAACATCATAAGCACGGAATCCGCCGCGGCCTTCCGCAACAAACATATATTCGCCGCGTAGTTGCAAGCAGCGCACACTGTCTCTGGTGCCCTGCACGACATTGGCAAATTCCTCGAGTGCCTTGGTTTCGCCGGAGAGATCATCATCCAGTCGCTCGCCGCGCACCCAATTAATGAGTTCACGCCCATTGTCTTCAACGTGCATCCGCCAGTAATCGGGATAAGCATACTTCTGGAGATAGCTGCCGATCACAGCTTGGGGTTCGTCCCATTCGGTAACCCGAACGGCCTCAAAACCCTTGTCCATGCCAACCCAGGCATGGAGACCAACAAAGTTCACGAAATTGGTGCCCTGTAACAGAAGTTGCGACATAATCGCATTATTGTCATTCTTCTCGCTAACGTGGCAGTCCGAACATTGTTTGGTCTCGGTTTTCCGCACGGTGTGCGGAAAATGCGGAGCAAACGCCTGACTGGAGAAGCCAATTGCGGAAATTGGCGGCTGTTGCACATAAATGCGTTCGCGGTTGATATTGGTGGAGGAGAGAACCAGCGCTGATGTGGAGCGAACTGGCGCAATAATGCTGCCCTTGGAGGTTTGGTGACGGCCAAGCTGGAACATCTGGTCACGCGCTACCTGCGGATTGTAAGTCGCATAATTACGGGTGGTTCCGCCTTCATACTTATGGCTTTCGGCCTGCCAGTTGGCTTCAATCGGTAAATGGCAGCCGCCGCAACTGGTAGTCCAACTCAGGTGACAGGTGAAGCACACCATATTTTCGTCTCTGTGCGCGCGGTCATCCATCGCAACACCGGTTCCGAATTTATACTCTCCCGTCTCCGCACCGGTCTTTGACATTAGCTTGGAACGAGCGGCTTTGAGGTTGAAATCGGGATGGTTGCGATCGACGCTATTTTTGACGAGGCTAACACGCCAGCTTAATTTGGGATCAACGATGGAGCGTTGCACCAATACGCGGTTGCCGTTAGCATCTTCAAACCATTCAAAACGGCGTTGACCATCCGCGTTACGAAGCAGCGTCAGATTTTTGCCTTTTGGTCGCGCGGCCAGATTAGAAGTCATCAGGGTGGGATAGGCGTCCGCCGTGCCGTGACAATCCTTACAGTTGATCTCCACTGCATTGGCGACTTCGCCGTAAATAAGACCGTTGCCATGGCTATCCTGAGAGAAATGGCAGTCAGCACATTGCATGCCAACCTCGGCGTGGATACTCATCATGTGTACCGATTTTCCCGGGTTAACGCCGATGTCTACGAATTTGCCTTCGCCTTCTTTACGAAATTTTTCAGGATCATCATTGGCAACAATGTTTTCGGTATCGGTGCTGTAGCTCGCCTGATTGCCGTCGGCATCAAGCAAATTGCCGTCACGGTCGCGTTTTAAGATTGCGCGGAAATTCCAGCCGTGGCCGTGATAATCGGCAAATTGCGTGTCCTTGGTCTCGCTATTGAGATCATAGACATTGCGGACAAACTCGATATCTGACCACAGGCCTTTGGGGCGGCGGCTTCTGGATTTCGATCCAGCACCTCCCGAACTTCGGCAGCGGTTGGGTATTTCTGCTGCTTATATTTCTTCTGATAGTCCTCGTCACTCATGCCTTCTGGCCGGGGCGTTTTATTGTCGGGGCCGGGCCACATATATGGCGCGTCGGATTCGTAATCCCACATGGTGTAGCCGAGATAGCTGTTCAGGAAGATATTGGGCTGGTGCATATGACAGTTCATGCACTGGGCGGTAGGAATAGCGCGGGTGAAAGCGTGCTGGATCGGGTGACCTTTTTCACGCTTGGCATCGGTCTTTATCGTATCATGCGCTGCCTTCTTTGCCGCATCGGCATCATGACCATCATCGTGCATTTTGTCGTTGGAATGCCCTGCAGCCTTGTCGCTGCCGTGACCATCTTCATGATCTTCATTGCCACCATGACTGCCCTCGTCGCCATGGCCATCCTTTGCGGCATAAGAAGCATCATAGGTTCCGAATTTACCAACACGATGCTCGCCTTCTTTGAGATCGCGAATGGTTGGATCAACGGTCTGTGTTTGCCCGTCGCGGCCATATTTTGCCCAGATTGAACTATGGCGCGGTTCACGATCATTGGCATAAACCACATGGCACCCTGCGCATCCGGACTGGCGATAATCGCCAGGTTGGTCATTCGTGCCCATGAACCACATGAAGGGGTCATTAAGACGGGTTTTATGGATGTTGAGGGCAGGAATGGCAACACGCAGACCTGTGCCGGGGCCACGATTGGATTGCTTGAGATCAGGCCTGCCGGGTTCCTCAAGGCGCTGGATGATGCCGCCAATATTGGGAAGTCCGATTTCGGGGAATTGTGTATTGATATTACGTCCACCGCGCTCGAACACTCGGAAAACATCGCCGGGTGGTATCGTATGCCAAGTGGGCAGAGGATAAAGTATCGGCAGCGCGCCGCGTTTCTTTTCGGCGTCCGTAACTGTGCCATGTGGCGAACCCGGAGCAGATCCGGGAGACTTGATTGTCGCCGGCAGGCCTTTGCGGGTGTAAGCCTCGCCAAAGACGTAATTTTTAAACGGAACAATCCCGTTGTTGTAGGCAGCACCGCCCCAAAGCATCGCGCCGGTTGCCATCAACGAACGCTCGGAAGCCTCGATAATTTCCATATGGCAGGCACCGCAAGATTCGCGGGCTACTCTGTAGTCGGAAGGATTTACAAATCTTACAAATTCCGGAGATTCTGAGTTCAGCAGCGTATAGCTGCGTTTGGGGTTGGCAGAAGACGGCCAGTGCCAGCTTTTAGGGTACTTCGGCAGCACATGCGCTTTTGTTAGGGCGTCCATATATTGGAGGCTGTTTTTACCCCAGCTATTGTCGCCATTCACACTGGCATCGCCGCCGTGGCAATCGACACAGCCGAGTACGACCGCTGGAGTCGCGTGCATGGTCTTCTGGTCGCTATCTGTATGACAGGAAATGCAACCAGTGCTTTTATCATTCGCCATATCCCATGTCTGATTTTGTGGCGCCGGTGGGGTAAAGCTATAGTCAATTTTTTGTGGTTTCTCTTTGCCTGCGCCCAGTAATCCCGCCGTTGGCGTCAAAGCCAGACCAATTGCGCCCAGTCCTGCAAGGATCGTTTTTTTCTTTTGAGATAAGATGGAGACTAACCACATATTAGAAAGCCAATATCGCGTTGAAGAGGATGGAATAATGGAAATCACGTTTGTCTGTTTGATCGAATAAATCCTTAAATCCTTTGCCGGGTAGCAGCGCGGCACCAGAAAGCCGGAAGACTATGTTCTGGGTAGCTTTCGGACGATAAATTGCGGCCATCGAAAGATCCCAACCAATATCTTTTGGAATAGAGCCTTCAACTCGCAGAGCCTCCAGCGACTCCGTCTTATGGAACCATAGATGGTTCGCGTTGGCTGATAAACGCAGGGCTGGGGTCAGATCAGCATCCACGCCGACACCGGCTAATATCGTACCCGGATTGTTGAAGTTGCTTTGGCCCTGCTCCTTGGAAGACCGAAGCGAGTTCAATATGCCATTGCGGCCATTGATCGAAATAACGCGTCCGCCGCCAGCAAAGGGAATGGTTTGGCGAATCCAGTAACTGGTATCGGCACCTGCAAAAATGGGATTTTCGAAGATCGAGTCAAAGCCAGCTTCGGTATTATTATAAGGATTACCATCGCCACTGGCAAACAAGCCAGATGCGCGGAACCTTAAGAAATCAACATCGTAGCTGGCCTCGGCAGCAGCAAAATAGGCAGCGATTTTGGCAGGCTCGCTCGTGAAGAAGCTATTGCGATCCTCGCCAAAAGCACCGTAAATCTGGCCAGTCACATTGATGCGTCCGATGCGTCCATCAACCGCGTATCCAGGGTAAACCACATCATAGGCGCGGCCACGCAAATCACCTAGCAGGGCAGGGCGCACGGGAAAGCCGTTATCGTCAATCTCAATATCGCTCTTCTCGCGATTCATATTGTAGGTCAGGCTGAATTGGCTGGTTAGTCCGACAAACGGCAAATCTTGTCGATATAGATTGGCGAAAAATATGTAGCTTTCGCGCGGCGTCTGGAAAATATCGTTCAGGCCGGAGTTGGTGTCTTTTTCCAGCTGGACAAACGCGCCGAGATTATATTGAATCCGATTATTGTCGCGCGTCCCGAACAAACGGAATCCAAGTTGGTTGTCCTGAAACAAAAATCCACGGAAATCTGCCTGCATTGGCTGGATACCGATCCGGAAACTGTCGAAATCGTAGCGCGCAGACGTATTGCGAATATGATAATCGAAGAACAGTTCCTGTACGCCGACAAACCAGTCGGTGCGATGGGATGACTTAGAAGGTTCCACAAACAAGACACGGCGTTCAGGTACGTTCACATGGTTGACCTGCGTGGCTAGCGTCAGTCGATATTCAACATCTGGCGGTTTATAAGCAGTGGATCCCTTGATCAGCGCCACGCCGGTAATAAATGTTTGTGCGTAAACTTCTGATCCCGAACGTCCGAAAACGTCAATGCTGTTGGACCGCTCGGTGGTTTGAACGCCAACGGGAATCGGGAAGCTGCGTGGTTCGACAATTGTATCCGAAATAGCATTGACGACGAAAAACCAGTCATCGCCTTTAAGGAATGAGGGCCTTTTGTCCTCCGGTATAGGCTTATCACCTTTGAACACATTTTGAGCATAAGGGTTCAGAGTGCTGCGGCAGTTATTCTGCAAAGCCCCGAAAACCTTGTATATGGATTGATCACCGCCTTTTTGCGGGCAAAGTGTCTGCAATATCCGCCAGCGATCAGGTACGGGAAACTCATCGGTTGGAAAAGCCTCGGGCGGTGGCGCGCTGACCGCACCGGGGTTAAACTGGGTAACCGGATCCGGCAATTCTTTTTGAATGCCCGGCCTGCGGCGTCCATCAATAAGTGCGTCGTCAGCTTCGATGCCATCAAAGTCCATTTCAAGCTGTACTGGCCCAGTGGCAGTCTCTGTTTCGTCTTGATCTGCTTGAGCTGTACTTGGTTGATCTTCAAGGTCAGCGCCGTCTGTGGCGTCTTCTTCCTCCGGTTCCGGTCCACCGACAGCTAGCAAGTTATTGTGCAATAGCGGACCGTTTGCATTGGTCAAACCAACGGGCTTTAGCCAATTAAAGCTTTCGCCAGCTAGCAACGTGGTCAAAGAGGCTTCCATATCCTCCACAGCAGTTTTCTGCTGTTCCATCTGCTCCACCTGGCCAGACATTACCGCCAATATGGGCACAAAAGAGGGCGCTAAAGCAGGCATTAGTCTTAAAGCCCCTCGCAGACGTTCTGTTGGTTTGTGTCCAGGAAAGGCGCGAACGGGCAGTTTACATAGCGCAACCGCACATTCGCATTGCCTAGGTCTACAACCACATTGTCCGCCCGGATTGCTTTGGGCGCGTTACCTATGGTTCCCAAACGAATACCGGCATTGTTCAAGCCTAAGAAGCTGACCATGTCATCCTGGTCAATACCATCGCCGGACACACCAATGCCGCCGACTAGTCGATCACCACGATAAATTGGAACGCTACCAGGAAAAATCTGAATGCCGTTAGCAAGCCTCTTTTGACCCGGAGCAACATCGGGAACCTGAGTGCAGCGTTCGATTGTGTCAGTACTGGTCCCTCCGCTGGCGACGAACGCAACATGGGCACCGACATTTGGTGCGATCAAATTGGTTTGTAACCCTACCGCAAAAGGACTGAATTGAGAGGATTGATCGGTTGACAAGGGCCCTGGAGGACGACCAACTTCACCATCAGGGAAATAGGGGCGAGCAAGATTACCGCCCGAGCGATCAGCGAAAGCGACCGTGCCGGTTAGTGCGGTTGGATCACCTAGGAACGTTCGAATACGCTGCACAATGGATGAAATTCCAGGCGTGTTCAGCAGCTGTTGCTCCGCCGCGACGTTAGAGAAAAACGCCGCTGTACGGGCTTTTTGCAACGAAACATCGGTGCCGAAAATCGGGCCGTCTGGTGAGCGGACGATGCCCAATATTTGTCCATGGGTATCAACCACGCTGACGGTCGCTTGCATGCGGCTATCCAGAGGTTGACGAATTTGCGCCCGCGCCCGGCTAAGCACTTTGAACGCCTCTTCCAAAACAACTCGCACTTCCGCAGCGGTTAAGGGGTTTGCGACGGCTGCTGAATCGGTGCCCCCGCGAATGGGATAGCGATTATTGCCAGCGCCATCCGTAAGCACAAAGGCATCGCTGTTGGTAAATTCTGCGGCCGTGGAAGCGCGGACGCCTGAGGCTTCTGTGCCGTAAGCGGTACCAGCTATGATATTGCCCGCCGTATAGCCTGTGACGGGAATTAAACTCCCCACAGAACCGTTTATGGCAGCGAAATTATTTTTCAGCGGCGATAAATCACTGACCACCATATCGCTGAAACGCAATGAAGTGCCGTCAACTGAAATGCGGTTGGCGGCAATTGCGGCAGGCGGAGCAAAGCCTTGAATACCGGCTAGCGCGATAGCTTCTTCCGCATCAACTTCGACATCGAGAATATTATCGTCAAAGCCATAGTCGCCGTCACCCATCACACCGATGGCACCAACAACCACGCCATCCTTGTAAAGCGGCAAGCCTCCAGGATCGGCTGACAGGCCAAGCGGCGAGCGTTTCGGACCGATCAGGGCATCAGCTCCACCCATAGGACGAAAGCGCGTATTGAGATCAGAGCACGGTAACTGGCTGAACTGCACGCCAAATAACGGCCCGCTCTCCAGACCGACTGTGGTCGGTGCAGGTGGAAAATGTTCCTGCACAATCTGGCTGGCAGTGCGTGTTGAAAACGCATTGCCGCCGCTAGATAGGTAAGCGCCGGTAACCGCTTTGGCGATCGCAGCGGTGGTAGCTGGCACCATCACGCCCTGCAAGCCCACTTCCTGACCCTGAGCAGCCTGTCCGCCAATAGTTTTCCGGCTGACTGTTGCCATCTGGTTTGCGCCGTTCATACGGAACACGGCGAGTACGTTTCCAACCCGGTCGACTACAGTAATAACTGAAGGGAGATTTCGTGCCTGCGCCTCACCGACCGCTTGCGCGATAATGGTTTGAACATCGGTGACCGACAAAGACCGCTGAAGAGGCGGAGTAAACAGCCCGCCCGTTCCGGGAGCAGGTGTTGGCGTTGGAGCTGGCGCAGGTGCTGGCGAAGGAGAGGGTGTCCCGCCAAAATTATTGCTGCCACCGCCACCGCCACAAGAGGTCAGGATAAGCGCAGCGGCTGATATGGCCGCGCCGAACCGAAGATTTTTTATCATCTCAACCTCGCAATCACAGGAACATTGCTCATCGAAGTGACCTTATGGTTCTGACGGCGCTACCCAACGCCCGGCGAAATTGCAGAGGCTGATAGGCGTTTGGTTCATCCACTGCGGCGTAGGCCGTGTTAATCTGTCCACGCAGGCTAGTCGCGGCTGACTCGCTCACCTGGCCATTGTTAACCAGGCCGTTGAGCAATGTATCAATCGCCATGACTGCTTGTACGCTGCCTTCATAATCTGTGAAGCGCGGAGAAATTGCTTGCCCGGCAATGGTTTCCATAATCTGGAAGGTCTGGTCCTTGCCAAAGCTCGCACGGGAAAAACGATCTGCCAGAGCGGCGGATGTTTGGCGCAATCTCGCTGCTGCTTCGACGGCAGGTCCGCGGCCTTGCCCCATGGCGGCATGAAACGCCTTGGATTGGGTATCAAATTGCCCGGCCATGTCAGGCGCCGCGATTTTGATGGCCGCACTGAGCATGATCATGTTTTCATCATTATAGGGCGGCATGCCTTCCGGGATGGGGCGGCCAGGATTGTTGATCGAAGTTGGCCGTGCCGATGCGGTGTCATAGATGCGCCGGTGACAACTGTGGCAATCATAGAAATAGAATTCGGGGAAGATGCCCTGTGTTGCCAGTCCCGGTTTGGAAAACAGGTTAAGCGAGCGTTCCAGTGCCATCGCCTGGCCAACAGCCCAAAATCGAACGCTGTTGGTTTTGCCCTTGCGCTGCACATAATCTACATCTTCATCATGATGCTGCTGTAATGTTGAAAAGAGATCCATCTCAAAAGAGATGCGCGGGTGGCCCGCAGCCATGATTTTATGATCAACGAATTGGCCTTTGCTATCGTTTCCGAAATGGCAATCAAGGCAGACTGCTGCCCTTGCTTTGGGGTTGTCCAATGGTGTCAGGCCGAGAGATATATTGCGGGAATGACTGGCTCCAACTGCATAGTGAGCCGACAACCAGCTTGATGACGGCCCGTGACATGCTTCGCAGCCAACTCCATCATTGGTTTGGAACCGAGGCCCTTTTTTGGCAGCCGGTGTGCTATGGCAGCCTAAACATTTCGCCGACGATGCTGGATCGCCGATGCCCAGGCGGTTAGCGATAGCAATGCTGCGAGGCTCACGCAAAACGCGAAATGCCCGGCTGTGAGCACCGCCGGGTGTCGATTCTTCCTGCCAACGCATAAGCTCATCTTGCCGAACAATTTCACCATCAGCTTCCTGACGGCCGTGACATGTGGTTCCGCCGCAAGTCGCCACGCCAAGGTGAGTTCCGCTTTCGATATCGGCAGCTGCTTCCAGAGGAGCAGGCGTTGCAATTGTAGAAACGAGCAATGCGATCCCGGCCAATAAGGCACAGAAAAGCGACGCTGACACAGCCAAAAAATGGCCTGCCAACCAGCATTGTATCGTCGAGAAATTTTTCCCCATTTGCATCGTTGCCCCTACCGGCCTTCCGACCAGTTCCCTCTTGCAGCACGACGCGACCCAAGCCGTTAACCATGAATTGTAGGTTACTTATCCATGATCACTGGCTCAATGCAAACGAAAATCGACGAACTTCTGTTGTTTTTTAGCCTCTTCTGGGTGTTTTGGTCATTTGACCACCAGTGAGTGTGTCTCTTTAGCAACTTTTTTAGGGCTCTGATTTTGTTAACCTTTTATCCGACAGCCCGATTCGAAATGGTTAATAAAAGTTAACGCCGAGGCGGCTATTTGGCGCTTTGTCTTTTAGTTGTTAGGGTGAACGTCTGAAATTTCGGCATCGGTTTGAAATATTCTGAAACGGAGAGACCTAAAATGGAACTAACTCTGGAATCGGCCTTGTCGCCAAATGGAATTCTTGGTCACTTATCCTATATATTGCTGATCATTTCCATGCTTAGTAGGAAGATGTTCTGGCTGAGAGTGGGGGTTATTGGGGCGGCATTGGCGGGTATTGCCTATGCTATCCTGGTAGTGAACGACCCTGTTGCCGCTTTTTGGGAAACGCTTCTCTTAGCGGTGAATTTGGTGCAGATTGTCCGGTTGGTGATGGCGGAGCGCGGCGCATCTTTCTCTGACGAAGAAGATCAAATGATTACTGCGGTGTTTCGCGATCTGACTTCGCTTGAAGCGCGGCAACTTCTCGACAAGGGATTTTGGCTAGATCATGATGTAGGACAGGAAATCATAAGAGAAGGCGCAGCGGTCGAGCATCTCTATTTTCTTGCGAACGGCAAAGCGGAAGTGCGTAGCGCCGGCAAAATTGTTGGCTATTGCGGGCCACGGGATCTGATCGGCGAGGGCACGATTCTGACATCAGACCGTGCAACTGGTACGGTAACTTTGTCAGAAAAGTCGAGGCTCTGGTGCATACCCGCACCAATTTTGCGGGACCATCTCGATAAAAATCGGTCTGTGCGCCGCGTCATTGATCGTCGCATCGGCGACGCGCTCAAATCCAAGTTGCGCGCCAGCAATGTCGCTCTCTCAAAAGCTGGGGGCTTGAACGAATAGTTAGGCAACTACCCCGGTCTCCGGCGGATGACGAGATTGCGAATTTCAGTCATGTCTTCCATCGCAAATCTTATACCTTCGCGGCCAAGGCCGCTATCTTTAACACCGCCATAGGGCATGTTGTCAACGCGGTAAGATGGCACATCATTGATTACTACGCCGCCAACATCAAGCTCATCCCAAGCATCCAGTGTCTTGAAAAGATCGCGCGTAAATATTCCGGCTTGCAGACCAAATTTGCTGTCATTCACCTCATCGAGAGCGTCGCTAAAATCACTAAACTTGGAGAGCAGTGCGAGCGGTCCGAATGCTTCTTCGCGATTGGCCGCAGCATCTCTTTCCACATTTTCCAGCAAAGTCGCCTCCAGCATATTGCCGGTCCGATTGCCGCCACAAAGTAATGTTGCACCACCCGAAACGGCTTCTTGTATCCACCCGTCCAACCGTTTCGCTTCGCCTTCGGAAATCATTGGCCCGATAAAAGTAGCTCGATTTTTCGGATCGCCAGCAATCAGCGTTTTGGTTTTGGCGACCAGCATATCTCTAAATTTGCCGTAGACAGATTCATGGATGATTATTCGCTGCACGCCGATACAGCTTTGGCCTGATTGATAGAAGGCGCCAAAAATTATCCGTTCCAGCGCGTCGTCAAGATCAGCATCGTGATCAACAACCACGGCAGCATTGCCACCCAATTCCAAGATAACGGGCTTTTTGCCAGCTTTAGCTTTTAGATCCCAGCCAACGCCCGGTGAACCGGTGAATGAAAGCAACTTTAGTCGCTCATCCACCGTGAACAGGTCGGCGCCATCCCGGCTTGCGGGTAAAATCGAGAAGGCGCCTTTCGGCAGATTGGTCTCTGCCAAAACCTCACCCATGATGATAGCACCCAGCGGTGTTTTACTGGCCGGTTTCATCACAAAGGGGCAGCCAACCGCAATTGCCGGAGCAATTTTGTGGGCCGCAAGATTGAGTGGAAAATTAAATGGAGAGATAAAGCTGCACGGACCAATGGGCACACGTTTCCACATGCCCATATAGCCTTTAGCGCGCGCTGAAATATCCAGCGGCTGCACCTCTCCATAATTGCGCACTGCTTCTTCCGCTGCGATCCGGAAAGTATCAATCAGGCGACTCACTTCACCCTCGGCGTCCTTGATCGGTTTTCCTGCCTCGACGCAAAGTGAATAGGCCAGTTCATCAAACCGCTCTTTGAATCGGTCGACGCAATGCTGCAAAACATCTTGTCGTTCATAGCTCGCCATTTTTGCCATTGGTTCTGCTGCGGTGACCGCACCTTCAATCGCTTCCTCGATGACATCTGGCGTTGCTAGTGCTGTCCGAAATGCGACTTCATTGGTGAACTTGTCTGTCACCTCAAGGTCTTCATTGGGCTGTGCGGCCACATTGTTGAGGTAGAGGGGATACACGTCTTTGAGTTTTGTCATTCTTATCTCCAAGCCCCTCGCTTATGAAGAAAGGGGGAAGGGTGGGTTATAAAGATGCCGGTTCGATGCGAGCACCTGAAGTGGCAGGTGAGGACAGCCCTCACTTGAACCTCCGTTCCGACAGTAGGGGGCTAAGGTAACTCAAACCTTCTTGCTCAGCTCCTTGATTTCAACATTTAAAATCCGGTCATTGTCAGAATAATCGACCGGACAATCGATCAGGTGGACACCTTCGCTGTTCAGGCATTTATCGATTGTTTCTTCGAGGTTTTTCGCGCTGGTAATTCGGTGTCCGTTGGCCCCATAGCTTTCCGCATATTTAACAAAATCAGGGTTGTCATAGGTGAGACCCCAATCCTTAAAGCCCATATTGGCTTGTTTCCACCGGATCATGCCATAGCTGCTATCATTGAGAATAAGGACGGTTATGTTCAGCTTGAGCCGGACAGCAGTTTCCATTTCCTGACTGTTCATCATGAAGCCACCATCGCCGCAAATCGCCATAACTTTGCGGTCGGGATATACCATCGCGGAAGCCATTGCCGATGGCAGGCCTGCGCCCATGGTCGCAAGCGCGTTATCGAGCAGAACAGTATTGGCCTGCCGCGCTTTATAATTGCGTGCAAACCAGATTTTATAGACACCATTATCAAGACAAATGACGCCATCAGCAGGCATGGCTTCGCGCACAACCTTGACCAGATGCGGCGGGTAAATCGGACAGCGCATATCATCGTCCATTGATGCTGTGTGCTCTTCCTCAGCCGTTCGCGCCTTGTACATATGATCAAAATTCCACGATCCGGATGGAACAATATCTTCCTTCATCTGCCAGATCGCGTTGCCGATGTCGCCAATTACTTCGATCTGTGGGAAGTAGACAGGATCAACCTCCGCGCTGTTCATGGATACATGAATGACTTCGGTGCTGCCAGACGTCATAAAAAACGGTGGTTTCTCGATCACATCATGACCGACGTTGATGATCAGGTCGGCGGATTCTATCGCGCTGTGAACAAAGTCATTCGCTGATAGCGCCGCGCATCCCATAAACTCCTTGTGGGTTTCATCAACCACGCCTTTGCCCAATTGCGTCGTGACAAAGGGGATTCCGGTTTTTTCGATAAACTGAGTCAACATCCGCCCGGTGATTGTGCGGTTTGCGCCACCGCCAATAACCAATATCGGTGATTTCGCACTTTCAATCTTTTTGGTCGCCGCCCGAACCGCTTTTGGTTCCGCAACGGGTCGCCTTGTCAAACTTGGCGCAATTGGGGTGGAATCGGTTTCCTCATCTGCAATATCTTCAGGGAATTCGATATGGGTAGCGCCTGGCTTTTCCTCTTCAGCCAAACGGATCGCTTCGCGCACGCGGCTCGGAATGTTATCCGCAGACGCTAGCTGATGCGTAAATTTTGTAATTGGTCCCATCATGTCCACAACATCGAGAATCTGGAATCGGCCCTGTTTGGATTTCTTGATTGGTTTCTGACCCGTGACCATCAGGATTGGCATTCCGCCAAGCTGTGCATAGGCAGCGGCGGTTACCAGATTGGTTGCGCCAGGACCCAGCGTTGCCATGCAAACGCCGGTCTTGCCTGTATGCCGACCATAAGTTGCAGCCATGAAGCCAGCGCCTTGCTCATGGCGTGTCAGGATCAATTGGATTTTTTTGGACCGCGACAGACTGTCGAGCATGTCGAGATTTTCTTCGCCGGGAACCCCGAAAATATATTCTACGCCTTCATTTTCAAGACATTCGATAAAGAGATCTGATGCTTTGGTCATATGGGTCCTTTCCTGATCATCGCGACCAGAGTTGCTTATATTATTGGCAACGACCCAGAGATTGTGTCCGTTTCCCCCTCACGGAAAAAGACTCCCCTATACCTATGCCTTTGGTTGATAAGGGAAAGGGTGGCGGGAGTCTAGTGTTGGCGTTTTGAATATGGCCTTACTAATATCCCCGATCAAAGTCTGCTACCGCAATCATGTCTTTACCTGCCCGATAACGCTTTAAATTCTCGACAAACCGGGCTGCGGCGCGTTCAAACATGCGGGTTTGCGCGTTGCCGGATTTGTGCATAGTGATCATGCAATTTGGTGCATCCCAGAGGGGATGGTCTTTTGGCAGGGGTTCAGGATCAGTTACGTCGAGCGCCGCGCCGCCAATTGTCTTATTGTTGAGTGCATCAACCAAAGCTTCCTGGTCAACCAGTGACCCGCGTGCAACATTGATCAGCCAAGCTGATGTTTTCATCGCCGCAAATTCTTTTTCACCCAGCATCTTTTGCGTGTCACTGGTGGCTGGAGCGGAAACAAAAACCCAGTCAAACTCGCCCAGACGTTCCCGCCAGGCATCAAGTCCGATGACATTCGGATCATCGCTCGCCGTGCGGCGAACGGCGGTGATATCAACATCGAACCCTGATAGTTGTTTGGATATCTGCTGGCCAATCCCGCCATAGCCGATGATCAAAGCCTTGCTGTCGGCAATCTCGGTAGTACCCGGGGGGTGTTCCAGCCACTCATTCTTACGCTGACTATCGACAATTAAGTCCATCCGCTTGGCGGCCGAGAGCATCATCATGATCGCGAACTCAGCGATAGGTGCGCTGTTCAATCCCGCTCCATTAGTGAGCAGGGTGTTCTGCGATTTTAATTGCTCCAGCGGAAAATGCTCAACACCGGCATAGATACTGTTAAGCCATTTCAAGTTCGTTGCCGCAGCAATAATCTCTGCCATCTTGTCTTTGTCGTACATATCGAACCAGCCGATTTCAGCGTGCGGAGCAATGGCCATCGCTTCTTCGGTGCTTGTAAACCATGTGACATCGAGGTCGCCGCAATGTGGTTCGACGAGCGGGCGGACTAGCGAGGCCATGGCTGCTTTTGGTTTGATCATATTGAGATTCTCCATTCCCAGCGAAGCGGATCGCCGTCCATGAGTTCGATGCCGTGTGCGGTTAGTTCATCGCGGATGGCGTCGGCGGTTGCGAAGTCTTTTTCGGCTTTTGCTTTTTGGCGTTCCGTCAGCTTTGCTTCTATATCATCAGGATTGATCGAAGCTGAGGCTGGTACAACGCGCAACCCGGACCGCGTTAAGTTGAGCAGGTTGAGCCCAAGCACCTGATCAAATTCTCTTGTTAAACTCAACTTATTATCAGGTTCTGCTTTCTTCGCTCGGAGCATGTCCTCCAAAACTACAAGTGCATCTGCTGTGTTCAGATCGTCAGAAATTGCTTTGTTGAACCGGGGTTTGAAATTTTTCCGGAGGCTGTCGTCGTCATCGACTCGTCTTATATGGTCAGGACTCTTGAGCTTTTCAATTTGTCCCAAAATCCGCTTCAATCGCGTTAGCGCCGCAACCAAATTCTCCCAAGTAAACTCCAGCTCACTCCGATAATGCGCCTGCAAGCACATCAGCCGATAGGCGAGGGGTGTATGCCTTTGTCGATCAAGACTTGCAGACGCAGAAAATCGCCTGATGACTTTGACATTTTCCCGGCTCGATCAATCAGGAAATTATTGTGCATCCAGATATTTGCGCCGCTGTGTTCACTGCAATTATGCGCTTGGTTTTGAGCAATTTCATTAGGATGATGGATTTCACGGTGATCAATGCCGCCGGTGTGAATATCAAATCGATGACCCAGATATTTGTTGCTCATTTGCGAGCATTCCAGATGCCAACCCGGCGCGCCTTTGCCCCAGGGGCTGTCCCATTCCATCTGCCGTTTTTCGCCCTCGGGCGTTTTGCGCCAGATTGCAAAATCGGTTTGATTGCGCTTGCCTTCGACCGTTTCAATCCGGCCTTCACCATCCTCGGTATGCGCGCGTGCCAACCGGCCATAATCCGGCACTGTAGATGTATCGAAATACAAACCGCTATCCAGTTCATAACAATGCTTTTCGGCAATGCTTTTCGCGAACTTGATCATCTCTTCCACGTGATCGGTGGCGATGGTCCACTTCGCGGGCTGACGGATATTCAGGCGCTCAATATCCTTCCAATAGGCATCGGTATAATATTTGGCGATATCCCACGCTGATTTTCCGGAAGTTGCTGCGGCTTTTTCCATCTTGTCATCGCCAGCATCAGCGTCAGAGGTGAGGTGGCCAACGTCAGTGATGTTGATGATATGGGTGAGCTTATAACCTTTCCAACTCATTGTACGTCCGAGTAGATCGGCAAAGATATAGGCCCGCATATTGCCGATATGCTGGTAATTATAAACTGTCGGCCCGCAGGTATAGACCCGCGCTTCACCTGGATGGACAGGTGAAAATTCCTCGATCTGGCGCGTCAGGCTGTTGAACAGGCGCAATGGATGGGCATCGTTAGTCGTGCCATTATCTGGTGTCATGTCAGTCATAACCACCGCCTAATGGGTTCCGGCGTAAAAGGTCAACCAGACAATTTATTCAGCCGGTTCTAGCTCTGCATTGTCGGCAGGTTCATCAGTACGGCAGTCCTCATCCTGAGGATTTTCACATATCTGATCAATGGCCCACAAGTCATCATTGCCTGCGCCAGTAACAGGCTCGTCAATCAACGGATCGTCAATATTCTCTTCTGTATCGCGCAACTCGATCAGATTAGTTTCAAACGGATCTGACCTTAATGCTTCTTCCGGCGGGGTCAGTTCCTCATCGATGATGTCCTGCACCGGATTGTCGTTGGTTGGGTCCGGATCTGGTGAAGGTGTCGGCGTTGGCACCGGCGTTGGAGTTGGCACCGGAGTGGGTGTAGGAGTTGGAGTTGGAGTTGGGGTTGGCACCGGAGTGGGTGTAGGAGTTGGAGTTGGAGTTGGAGTTGGAGTAGGTGTGGGGGTTGGCGGTGGAGGAGGCGGAGGTGCACAGCTGGCTGGATCAGCAATGATGCAGCCGTTAATGGTTGAATTAGGATCAAAATTACCAGTCACATCGGTTTCAAAAATTGCATCAATGCCGGTTACGCCATTGACGATACCATTAATGACAATATTCTGATCCGTGGAACCTGAGTTCTCGATGACAAGTGAACCTATCGTAAAGCCTCGGCGCCCATCAAAATCCTGATCGGGAGAGGTGTTTTGAATGTAGATATTTCCCGGTGCAGTGAACCGCGCCGAACCGCTCCGGATTAGGCCGCCGTCAATATTGACGCCATCATTGTCAGCCAGACGCAGGTCTACATCGAAAACGTTCAATCCGGCAATGTCTGTAAAGGCTTGATCGGTTAAGGCTAAAATATTGGTCGCCGCAAGGTCCAATCGACCAACACTGCCAAAGCTTCCGCTCAAATCGGTAATCTGGATAAGGCCGCCTTGAGCGTTAATCCGCAAATCATTGCCTGCTGTCATATTCAACGAGGTATTCGCGGAAGCGCCGGTCAGATTGAGATTGCCATCAACGCGTGTTGATTGTTCTGAATCAATAGTAAGCGTTCCGGCAAATCCGATATTGGCTGTTTGAGGGCCTGAGACATTTTGACCGGCGACAGCTGTGAGATCCTGAATGATCAAATCAGGTGTGGTGTTGCCAGTCGCAGTGGCGAAGAATGTCAGGTCTCCACCAGATTGAATGCGCGTGAACTCGTCATTGCTGAGACTGAAGACGCCGGTCGCACCGGTGCCGCCCAATATGACTTGATTAGTGCCATTGCTGTTGATGGTTATATCGCTCGTCGTTTGGAAGTCGCCGAGTTGACCGGCGCTGCTAATTTCCATGTCCGCGCTGGAAGTCTGGATGGTAGCACCGACCACGCTCGCCCGAATGTCGATCAGCCCGCCTGCCGTCATTACCAGATTGTTGGCAGCCGTTACTGAGTCAAAGATAGTCGTGTTATTTGCCGACGTTATCGTCACATTGCCACCGGAAGTTGTAATCGCCTGACTCGTTATTCCTCCTGAGCCAAATGCTGGTACTATTGGCAGGCTGGCATTTTGTGATGTTACCACGTTGACAAATGCAGATCCTCCAGTCGTCGTCAAATCAATATCGCCTGTCGCGATCGCGCTTTGGACATTGAGATCGTCCTCAACAAGAATATCAATATCGCCGCCGCGCGCATTGGCGGTGATCGTCAGCGCTCCAT
Source organism: Parasphingorhabdus halotolerans (assembly GCF_012516475.1). Classification (NCBI taxonomy): domain Bacteria; kingdom Pseudomonadati; phylum Pseudomonadota; class Alphaproteobacteria; order Sphingomonadales; family Sphingorhabdaceae; genus Parasphingorhabdus; species Parasphingorhabdus halotolerans. The sequence goes on from NZ_CP051217.1 coordinate 307,993, forward strand.
TAGACCGAAGGAAAATATTCTGACCATCTGCGGTCACCTCGTTACTGAAATTGAGATTTTGGATAACGACGTCACCAGTGTTGGAAGTGAATTCACCAGAATTACCGGTGGCGCTGTTAATCATCAGCCCGCCTACACCAGTTGCAAATATATTCTGCGGAGTTTCAATTGTTGTCACCGCAAGCTGACCAGAGGCAAAAGCCAGAACATTATTGCCGTCAGATCGCAATAAATTTGCAGTGAGGTTCCCGCCGTTGCGAGCGGAGAGCATGATTAGACCAAGACCGGTCGCATTGGCAGTCTGCAAAGTTATATTGCCTTCTGCTGAAATGATCATGTCCCCGCTGGAGATGATATCACCTGCAGTGAAGGAGCCGCCGTTAGCCCGGGCCGTCAAGGTCCCGTCAGAAGTGAGTGACCCGGCATTGATCATCTGTGCGCTCGTCAATGACATATTGCCATCTGACGTTGCAACTGTGCCAGAAATCCCGCCGCCAGCAACAAATATCATATCCGCTGAACCTGCAGCAGAGGTGAAGGTAATATTGCCCCCGGCGTTAGTGGTGAAGGCACCGCCTTGTGCATCGAGACTGCCGAACCCGACATCGCTGGTGGCGTCTAGATCAATTGCGCCGCCGACCGTGATGTTGCCGCTTGCGTCGACATTACCCGCAGTGGCGTTGAGCGCGAGATTGCCAGCAATTGTGCCATTGTTGAGCGTGACAGATTGGCCGGTAATGCTGGTGTTGCCGCCGCTGATGGCATTGGCCAGTGTCGGTGTACCGGCAGCTCTAATAGTGATGTTGTTAGCCGCGTTCACGGCGCCAAAGCTAGCGCCTCCGTTGGATGCGATGCCGGTTATTGAACCGCCTGATGTAATATCGCCAACCGCTATTATTTGGGCGGCCAGATCGACGTTGCCATCGCTGACAATACTACCACCCGCCATGTTCGTGCCAATCGTGCCATTGGTGGCAGCCAGCGCAATGGCGTTTGACGAGTTTAGCATATCAAACAGGATGTTAGTTGCGCTGGTGAAGTTGATCGCGCTCGCGCTGGCATCACTAATCGCGATATTATTGCCATTGAGGTTGAGCGCATTGGTGGCGTTAAGGTCGCCGCCGTTTATGCTGCCGCCAGCGGTCATGTCGATATTGCTGGTGCTGGTGGCATCGGCAAAGCTGATGTTATTTCCGGCATCTACGGTGAAAGATCCGCCCTGTGCATCAAGCGAACCAATGCCGACATTGCCGGTGGCGTCGATATCAATGCCGCCGCCAGAGACCAGCGCGCCGGAGTTGCTAACATTGCCGCCAGTGGCGTTGAGCCTTAACAAGCCACCCGCTGCGCCAGCGCTCACATTTGCATTGTTCAGTGTCACCGACGCGCCGGTGATGGTTGTATTGCCTCCAGAGGCTGCGGTGCCAACGATTGCTGCGTTATTGGCAGTGACAGAGATGGTCCCGCCCGCATCGAGTGTTGCCGCATTCACAGTGGCACCCGTTAGCGTCAGATTATCTTGCGCATTGGCGGTGCCAGTCAATGTGAGCGCTCCGCCTGCGGTCAGACTGATATTATCCGCTCCGCCGGTGTTGGTGACCCGGTCTGCGGTCATCAATGATCCGCCATTAATCGCCCCGCCTGCCGCCATTGTAATGCTGTTTTCGGTGGTGTTGGCGGCGACAAAGCTGATCTCGCCACCTGCATCAACGGTAAAGTTGTTGCCAGCGGTTGCACGGCCAAAGCTCGCGTTGCCAGTGGCGTCGATATCAATGCCACCGCCAGAAGTAATCGTGCCCGTGCCGTTGACATCGCCACCGGTGGCATTGAGCCGGAGCAAGCCGCCCGGAGCACCCATACTTACATTCGCATTGTTGAGCGCCACCGAACGTCCGGTTATGTTTGTTCCGCTACCCGAATTGGCGGTGCCGACCGTTGCGGCGTTGGTTGCGGTAACGGCAATGGCGCCACCTGTATCCAATGTCGCTGCGTTCACGCTCGCGCCGACGAGTGTCACATTATCCTGCGCATTGGCGGTGCCAGTCAATGTGAGCGCTCCGCCTGCGGTCAGATTGATATTATCCGCTCCGCCGGTGTTGGTGACCCGGTCTGCGGTCATCAATGATCCGCCATTAATCGCCCCGCCTGCCGCCATTGTAATGCTGTTTTCGGTGGTGTTGGCGGCGACAAAGCTGATCTCGCCACCTGCATCAACGGTAAAGTTGTTGCCAGCGGTTGCACGGCCAAAGCTCGCGTTGCCAGTGGCGTCGATATCAATGCCACCGCCAGAAGTAATCGTGCCCGTGCCGTTGACATCGCCACCGGTGGCATTGAGCCGGAGCAAGCCGCCCGGAGCACCCATACTTACATTCGCATTGTTGAGCGTCACCGAACGTCCGGTTATGTTTGTTCCGCTACCCGAATTGGCGGTGCCGACCGTTGCGGCGTTGGTTGCGGTAACGGCAATGGCGCCACCTGTATCCAATGTCGCTGCGTTCACGCTCGCGCCGACGAGTGTCACATTATCCTGCGCATTGGCGGTGCCAGTCAATGTGAGCGCTCCGCCTGCGGTCAGATTGATATTATCGGCTCCGCCGGTGTTGGTGACCCGGTCTGCGGTCATCAGAGATCCGCCATTGATCGCCCCGCCTGCCGCCATTGTAATGCTGTTCTCAGTGGTGTTGGCATTGGCAAAGTTGATCGCGCCGCCCGTATTAACAGTGAAGTTGTTGCCCGCCGTTGCACTGCCAAAGCTGGCGTTGCCGGTGGCGTCGATATCGATGCCACCGCCAGAAGTAATCGTGCCCGTGCCGTTGACATCGCCACCGGTGGCATTGAGCCGGAGCAAGCCGCCCGGAGCACCCATACTTACATTCGCATTGTTGAGCGTCACCGAACGTCCGGTTATGTTTGTTCCGCTACCCGAATTGGCGGTGCCGACCGTTGCGGCGTTGGTTGCGGTAACGGCAATGGCGCCACCTGTATCCAATGTCGCTGCATTCACACTCGCGCCGACGAGTGTCACATTATCCTGCGCATTGGCGGTGCCAGTCAATGTGAGCGCTCCGCCTGCGGTCAGACTGATATTATCGGCTCCGCCGGTGTTGGTGACCCGGTCTGCGGTCATCAGAGATCCGCCATTGATCGCCCCGCCTGCCGCCATTGTAATGCTGTTTTCGGTGGTGTTGGCGGCGACAAAGCTGATCGCGCCACCTGCATCAACGGTAAAGTTGTTACCAGCGGTTGCGCTGCCAAAGCTCGCGTTGCCGGTGGCGTCGATATCAATGCCACCGCCTACCGTGACGATGCCATTACCATTGCTGTTGCCAGCGGTGGCATTCAGTCGGAGATTGCCGCCGATTGCACCGTTGTTCAAGGTGACCGACGCGCCGGTAATAGATGTTGCGCCGCCGCTAATCGCGCGATTGACGAGAGAATTTCCCGATGATGCGACCGTCATCGAGGTCGCCGCATTGGCAATGCCAGAAATCGTCGTCGATCCGGCATTGGCCGTCGCAGTAATCGCACCGGTTGTGGCGGTCATGTCCGTGCCGGTAATATTGCCGTTACCGCTAGTCGTGTTGGGCGTGATCTGGGTAGTAAGAGAAATCGATTGGTTTGCCAGCAAAGTGACAAAGTCGATTTGGCTGGCGGTGACGTTAATCAATCCCCCAGCGGTGGAGTTACCCAGATCAGCAATATTACCTGTATTGATGATAATATTGCCGCCGGTAATAATAGAATTGAGCCCGGTGGCGAAATCGGAAAGCGTGGTCGCCTGGAAATTGCCACTGGCCTCGGCGTGATCCACATTGATCGCGCCTGTTGCATCAAGCAGGATATCACCGCCCGTTACATTCATGTTGGCAACCGTCTGGGTTCCGGCACTGGTGCTGGTGATGCCGGCCCCGGCATCCGCGCTGCCTGTAATGCTGACATCGCCGCCTGTGTTGATCGCGATTGTGGTCGAAGCAGCCATATCTGTGGCTGCAAGATTGCCACCGGCATCAACAGTGAAGGAACCGCCCTGCGCGTTCAGACTGCCAAATCCGACAGCGCCGGTTGCATCCAGGTCAATCCCGCCGCCAACAGTGACCGCCCCATTGCCATCCACATCGCCTGCAGTCGCATTGAGCGTCAAGTCGCCACCGATTGTGCCGTTGTTCAGCGTGACCGATTGACCTGTTATACTAGTGTTCCCCCACTGATGGCATTGGTGAGATCAGGCGTTCCGGTTGCTGTAACATTGATATTGTTAAGTGCGTTGAGTGTACCGGTTGCTGTAACATCGCTCGCGCCGGTCAACTGGATGTTCGAGCCAGTGAGGTTTTCGGCTGCAAAGAGGATTGAATTTGCTTGACCCGCATTGGCGGCGTTGAACGATATTGCAAACAGATCAATTCCAGCACCGCTTGTCATGGCATCAGCCAATGTAATTGTGCCGTCCGCCTCAACCGAGAAATCATCTCCCGCTGCTACGTTGGCCAATGCAACATTACCCAGCGCCCGTATCGCCACATCTTCACCCGCTGTCAGCGTACCGGTTGTGGAAATATTGCCTCCGGCTAGTAAAGCGATACTGGCAGCAGTAGGCGTACCCACGCCGGTGGCAGCCGAACCGAGCGTGATGTCCTGCGCTGCGGAAAGCAAGATGTCGCCGCGATTTGTTGCAAGAGCGCCAACGGCCACATCGGTTCCGAACAGATTAATGCCCGCGCCCGCATTTGTCGTCGTTAAGTCGCCCGCGCCCGTGTTAGCACCTATTGTCCCATTGCTCGCCCTCAGGGTGATCGAATTGGGCGAGGTTATCGAGTTGAACAGGATATCCTGGCCGCTAGCAAAGCCGATCCCGCCACCGCTCACGTCACCAACGGCAATATTGGCGCCATCGAGATTTATCGCGTTGGTTGCGATGAGGTCACCGCCATTTATGCTGCCAACGGCGTTGAAATCGATATTGTTTGTACTGGTTGCCCTGACGAAATTAATATTGCCGCCAGCATCCACTGTGAAGGCACCCCCTTGAGCTTCAAGAGAGCCAAAACCGACATCGCCGGTGGCATCCAGATCGATCGCCCCGCCAACTGTAATTGCGCCATTGCCATCGACATCGCCCGCTATGGCGTTGAGGGTCAGGTCGCCGCCGATAGCGCCGTTGTTGAGAGTGACGGACTGACCGGTAATGCTTGTATTTCCGCCGCTAATCGCGTTGGCTAAGGTGGGCGTTCCAGTGGCTGATACGGTTATATCCGTATCGGCTGTCACAGTTCCGGCGGTGATGTCACCAGCCGTTGCGACCAATGAAACAGAACCGTTATTCGATGTAGCATTGCCCACTGAGATGGTCTGCGCATTGAGATCAAGCGCATCGCCCGAGGTCAGATTGTTCAGAGCAATGTTCGCTACGTTATCGATGGTTATGGTTGTACCGGCCGTCCAGTCACCAGTCCCGGTTACATCGCCACCACCTGCGAAAACATCAATATTGTTGGTCGATGTAAGTGCATTGGCCGTAACACCCGCAAAACTGTCAATAAAGATGTCATCTCCGGTCGCATCATTGACAAAAACAAAGTCACCGACAATGTTAATGGAGCCGCCGATGGCGCTTCCCACGCCAACGCCGCCGCCCTGAATGTCTATTGAGCTACCCGAAACGCCGCTGATGTTGACGCTAGAGGTTCCTGAAATAGAGACGCTACCGGCATCGGCACCACCAATGTTGACGTTATCGCCATCGATGTTGATGCTACCGCCGCCTGACACGTTTCCGATGTCGATCAAACCTGCGGAAATATTCACGTCTCCACCACCGGCAAATCCGCCGAACACATCGCCAGCGTTTATTACAAGCGCACCGCCTGCATCTACATCGCCAAAATCGACGGTACCTGATGCAAATATGGCGGCGTCCCCACCCCCTAAGATGCTGCCCAAAATGATGTTGGAAGCGTCAAGGGTGATATTGTTAGCCGTACTCGAATTGCCAATATCTATATTTCCGCCCGCCACCAGATTTATGTCTGATCCCGGGACAGTGATCGAGCCAAAAATAAAGTCTCCACCAGCGTCATAGTTGATGTCGCCAGAACCAACGGTCAGCGCGGTAACGGTCATGTTACCCGGCACGGAATAAAATCCCGGCGTATCGCCCGCGGTGATCGCTAGTTCCCCGCCGGTATCAATAACAGCAGCGTTCACATCAGCGCCAACATTAATGCCAATGCTGTTCACACTGGTCAGAGCGCCTGATCCCAATAGGCTTCCCGCCGCAGAGATTTGTATTGAATTACTATTTACATTGGCATTCCGCAGATTGACATCGCCTTCCAAGCTTTCAGCAAGAAACTCACTCGCTGCATTGAGTTCGGTCGCAATGCCGTCGGTACCCATAATAATATCGCTTCGGGTAGTTACGCGAATGGTGTCGGCAGTAACCGATCCACTCTCAACAATAGCCTGAATTATGTTATTATTGCTGGCTTGACCAATCAGAACCTGATTATCGGCGGTGATTGTGCCGAAGCAGGCATTGCCTTGGACACACTGGGCGCTAAGTAGGCCATTGTCGTTGGATTGGCCAATAGCCGCTATAACGGCGTTGGATGGGGCATCATTGATGTCGGCTGCTATAGAACTGGCGGATATAGAGCCACCTAGTCCATCAATGGCGTTGGCTGTCATAATGACGGCAGAATTCGAGCCGTTCAGGCTTCCCTGCGCCAAAATGGAGGAAATTGGCGTGATTGGCGTTGTGAGTAGTCCGTTCAATCCACCTGCGTTCAGAACCAGACTGGCCTGATTGCCAAACGGGTTGGTTGGATCAAGAGGGTTGATCGGATTCAAAGCTGCCGTGACTGACGATCCGGTCTGGACAATTATGTCGTCGCCGGTTGTAAAAGCGATCCGGTCATTGGCTGAAACAGCCGCCCCTGTCTGAACCACAATATTACCGCCGGCATTTGCCGTGATACCGGCATAGGACGATATATTGCCAGTTAATGTGATATTGTTGAGTGGATCGTAGAAGAACATTCCGCCGGTCACGGAATCGTCCCCTGCGTCAATCAATATGCCGGATAGATTGGATGTCCCTTGCGGACCGCTTGCAGTGGCGTTGTTGAGGAGAACGTCCTGCCGAGCTTGTAGCCGAATATATGGCACCGCACGAAGATCGTTCGCTGATATCGAACCAGCCGCGACAACCGACATTTCATTGCCGCTATTAACAATCGATCCGACCGAGGCATTGAAATTGCCGATGGAGTTTGCCGTGAAGTTTCCTGTACTGTCGATCGAAATTGTCGAGGCCGCATTGTTGCTGTGATTGATCAATATATCCTGACCGCTGGTCAATGACGTATTGCCGCCAACCGTCATTTGGCCATCACTGTCAAAATTATACTCGATATTGCCCGCGACATTCACAGTGAGATCGCCAAGAACAGACATTGCACCGCTGTTGCCGGTCACGAAGAAGCCAGCATTTGCGCCCCCATTGGTCAAAGCTTCTGCTGTCAGGGAACCGAGCGTAATCCGTCCGAGCGGGTCCGTCGAATTGTCACGGATTTGGATTCGCCCTGCATTTGCACCGCCCGGAACAAATCCTTCACCAATGGGCCCTGCCAGCGGAGCACCCGCGCCGTTCACGCCGTTGGCTCGAATGGTTGTTAAACCGATGGTGATGATGCCAGGACTGCCTTCTTGTACCTCGATGGTTGCGGTGCCTCCTAAGCCTCCGCCACCCACGCCTACGACACCGGTTGAGGTTCCGCTGGGGCCTTGAAGCCCCCAGCCCCGCCAACTCCGTTGGTAAGAAAATTGACAGCGTTTCCTGTTATCGTGCCACCCTGCGCTAGCATAGTGGGCGAGCCGCCAGTACCGGCACCACCGTTGCCGCCGTTGCCAGCTGTGCCGCCGTCCGTTTCGCCTCCACGTCCGCCGCTCCCGCCGGTCCCGATGGTTGAAATATCAAGCGTTGCAGCGCCAATCGTCACTGTTGCGCCAGTCCGGGCCTCCAAATTTATTGTTCCGCCTGTACCCGAACCGCCAATCCCGCCATTTCCGGACAATGCACCGAGATTGTCACCACCTTGGCCGCCAGCGCCGCCAATGCCGTTGCTGGTCAGGACGGCAGCGGTCGGGGTTGGGCCCGGAGTATCAGCGATGGTAATTGCCGCGCCATTACTAGCTACCAGTTCCAACGTGCCGCCAGTGCCGCTTCCACCAGCGCCGCCCAAGCCGCCATCGCCGGTAATAACACCTGGAACCGCTCCGCCCGCTCCGCCTGCGCCACCAGTACCGGTGGTGTTTTGGCTGAAATTGGTGCTTCCGGTTAGGTTCACTCCTGCCCCGGAAAGCGCTATACGGGAAAGGCCACCCAGACCTTGTCCGCCAGCTCCTCCGTTTCCGCCATTGTCGCCGGAACCTGCAGCACCGCCGCTGCCGCCGGAACCCGTGCTTGCCAAGGATAGAAAGCCTATCGTATCAGCATTTCGACTGGTGGTGAAAATGGTACTGCCTGCGGTTCCATCACCGCCTGTTCCGCCATTGGCTCCATTGGAACCTGTCGTGCCATCACCATTGCCGCCGGTTCCGCCGATGCCGCCTTGTCCCCCAGAGAACAGTGCAATACCGGCCGCATTAATTGTGCCAGTCCCGGCGAGGTTCACCGTGACATTGCCGCCCACACCCGAACCACCATCGCCGCCAGCAACCGTTGGTAGGCCCGAGCCGCCATCGCCACCGATCGCATTGGAAACCGCTACAAGCAGTCCCAGCCCATTAAGGACGCCATCGCTCGAAAAGCTTACCGAACCGCCAAATGCATCACCGCCGCGGCTGCCGCGTACGGTATTGCGAATGCTAATAGAATTGACCGTTAAATCACCGTTATTTGTGACGTTTATGTTGCCACCTGTTGCACTGCCACCGGCAGATCCTGGCACGCCGACACCTCCGTTAGCGTCGGTAACGACCTGAAGACCGCCGAGAGTAGCAACCCCGCCCACAAACGATAAATCGAAATTACCGCCAGCGGAATTGCCACCGCCATTGGTTGCATAAACTTGGGAGCGAGTATCGATTAAAACATTCTGTCCCAAACCTGCGGTACCGCCGGTGAAGTTAAACGACACATTGCCGCTATTGTCGTCTCCAGTTGTGGCGGTCGCGAAATTGGTTACCGTACTGTTTCCTGTTTGGACGACAAGGCTTCGATTTTGTAAATTCGTATCGGGATCGGTCGGATCAAACGCGCCTTGCAAATCAAAATTGCTGGTAGCGCCGGACATATTAATAGCCACGTTTCCGCCTGTTGCGGAACCGGCGCTTAGGTCACCAAAGCCAGAAAGGGCACTGGAAACTACTGACAGTCCACCATCAACCGTAAAATTACCCCCATTGGTGATATTGATCGCAGCACCGCCGCCGAGGGCATTGCCACCCTGAAATTCGCGCGATTAAACAGATTCCGAGCCGCTGCTCCTCCCACATCAATGCGCAGACTTTCGGCAAAAATCATCGAACTGCCAGCACCATCCAGGGTGAGATTGACATTTCCGCCGGCAGCATCACCGCCGTCTCCGCTGTCACCGAAAGTTGAAGATGCACCAGCGCCGCCCAAGCCGCCCGCGCCGCCAATAGCATTTGCCGCGAACTGACTGTCCGAGCCATTGCCGCTAGCGTTTAATGTGCTGCCGCCAGTAGCCGAGAAGGTTATGCTGCCGCCATTTGCATTGCCGCCATTGCCGCCATTGCCAGGGACCAGGAATGAACGGGCATTGCCGCCATTGCCGCCATTGCCGCCGATACCTCTGGCGTTGGTCACGCCGTCAGCGGTATAGTTCAGTGTTGCGCCGCCCGTCGCGGAAACCCGAATTGTTCCGCCTGTGCCATTGCCGCCGTTGCCTCCATCGCCAGTGGGTCCGGAATCGATTGGATTGGTGCCACCGTCGCCTCCGGTTCCTCCGGCAGCTTCGGCAATAATAGTAATTCTGCTGTTGGACGAAACGGCACCGAGCGCCCCGTTGACATTCAATATGCTATTACCGCCGATAGCGTCGCCACCGGCTCCGCCATTGCCACCTGTGCCATTGCCACCTGCGCCAGCGCCGCCGGTTGCGATCGCACTGATGAAAGCAGAGGCGAGATTCACATTGGCATTGTTTACATTCAGGGTTGCTGTCCCCGCCTGCCCAAGACCGCCATTGCCGCCATTTATACCGAAGCTACCCGCTGCACCTATGCCACTGGCATCCACGATGTAAGAGCGAGCGGCCGCGTCATCCTGGTTGAGATTAACCGTTGCAATGCCACCGGTGCCGGAGCCACCATTGCCGCCGTTCTGGCCCACAAAACTCTCTACGAAAACAACGTTGCCGTTAGTGGGATTAGTTACAAAGGAGCCCCCTCGACCTGCCGCACCGCCCGTGCCGACAGAGCTGACAGTAAAGTTGCTAAATCCAATATTGCCACTATTATTGTTAAAAGTTGCTGTTCCCGCAATGGCATTTCCACCATTGCCGGCTTGCATAGCTGGTGTCGGCGTTGGCGCACCAGTGATGCCGACGAGCGCCAAACCGCCTGCACCGCCAGTGGTGTTTGAAGACACCGTGATCGATGCCGCACCGGCGTTTACGGAAGCCGACCCTTCCAGATTGAACGTCGATGTGCCGCCGATTGAGTCTCCGCCATTACCTGCGTCAACTCCTGCACCATTTCCGCCCAATCCACCAAATCCACCAGCAGATACCGTCACGCTATTATTTACTGTGAGGCTGCCGGAAAGCGCATTGAGCGTCGCGTTGCCTCCGGTTCCGAGGCCACCATTCCCAGCGGCTATATTCCCGTCGACAATGTCCGAGCTTCCGCCATCGCCGCCAACACCATCGGCGCTTACCGTGAGATTATCGACAGTAACATCTGCGCCGGTCAAATTGAATGTGACCGATCCGCCGCTGCCATCACCGCCGCTTCCCACCACTCCGGGCACGGATGGGAAACCAATCGGTCCGGAACTGCCACCAAATGAAGCGAAGCCATCTGATGAAACCGTCAGATCGCCCGCAGTAAATGTACCATTTATCAAATTAAACGTCGTGCTACCGGCTATACCATCACCGCCCTGACCGGTCACGGGATCTGGTCCTTCGGTGCCTTCGGTGATTGCGCCATTGGTGAATACCGACATGGTTCCAACATTGAAGACGCCTGAATTTTGTAGCGCAATAGCGATATTGCCGCCTCGGCCGACACCGCGATTTGTTGAAGCAGCATCCAGATCATTGCCGCGGCCAAAGCCACTGGCTGTCAATGACAGAGAAGGGGTAGGAGCAGTCGGAAATGTTACATCGTCTGCCAAATTGACGGTTCCGCCATCAACGGTGAAGAATATGTCTCCCGCCGTCGCACTGCCGCCAGAAGTTGCGGAAGTTGCATCCGTGGTGGCGCTGAAGGCCGTTCCCGAGAGAGTGCCTCCGCCTTGCACAGTTACATTGATCGTCCCGGCTATACCGTCGTTAAGGGCACCTGCCGCAGCACCAGTTGTGCGAGAGGCATCAAGCTGGAACGAGCCATTTGCAGCTAGAATAGAATTGTCCACCAGCAGGTTTATGTCGCCTGAAGCAGTTACATTTCCGGTACCTGCTGTCGATCCTGCTGTATTTATTCCCAATTGGTCAGCGATGGTGATGTTCGAGCCATTGAGAACATTTAACGTAACGCCGTTACCGGCTGTTCCTGGAACAACATTGCCTGCAAGAGCCCGGGAACTGTTAGTCCCCAGAATCAACCTATCGACATTCACGGTGCTATTATCGAAATTTACCGAAATTGCGCCACCAGCGACATCGCCGCCAATTCTATTGCCGGCGGCATCATATGAAGCCGCAGCTCCAGCGGCGTTCAATATGCTGAGTTCGTCGGTCAAGTTTACCGTTGCATCGGTAAAATTGGCCACAATGGAACCGGCTATTGCGTTATTCTGGCTGGCCGACAGATTTCCGGTCGCATTGCTCGATGCACTGGCTCCTGCATCCAGACTCAGCGTTCCACCGCTTATAGTTCCGCCATTGACGTTGAAATTGATCAATCCGCCAATACCGGTCCCACCGGTTGCTGTACCCCTGAAATTCGACCCTCCGGAACCGCTCGCATCAAGCGTCAGGCCGAACAGACCGGCTGTAATGAGATTGCTCTCTGTACCAGTAATATTGAAATTGATCGTACCACCGGTTCCCTGACCGGCCGTGACAAGACCCATAATTGGGGCAGCACCGACGTTAAAAGTCGATCGCCCAAATGGACCGAATCTTTGTTGATTGGTGATTTGTAGCACGCCGCCGTTGATCAGATCAACATTGACCGTGCCACCAAAAGTATCCGTGCCATCATCAACTGTAGCTAAACGGCTGTCTCTGCCTGCTACACCGGCATTTGCGTTGAAAACGCCATCGACACCAATTCCGCTGATGCCGCCTCTGGTGCCGTCTCCTGTGCTGCTGATGTTAATGGTGCCGCCCTGGTTTCCGGCAGAAGCCGTCGCGGTCAGGTTTCCGTTAAAGGTCAATGTGGAGCCAGGATTGGTAATCATGCTGATCACATTGGCCGCCTGCAAAACAGTATTGCCGGTAAAGGTCATGTCTGCGCCAGCGAGCGGCTGCAGCAGGATAGAATCGCCTGCCGTAAATTGCATATTGAGGAAACCAACACCGACATCGGCCGTAATACTGCTTGAGGGCCTCATATTTATGTTGTTATTGGCAAACACGTCTATATCGCCGAGCATGCTGATATCGCCGAACTCGATATTTGCATTTTGCGCTGGATCAACTGTTTTAACGGCAACCTGGTTACCACCACTGGTCCCAACGCCGCCGCCAGCGGTGAGGATAATCGTGCCCTCATGCTGGTTGGTGATTGCACTATCGGCAGGAGCATAACCAACGGAACCGGACAGCAGCATAGTCATTGCCTGGTTCTTGGGGACTGCCGCCATCACGATGTTATGATAATCGAAATTACCGGGCTGATTTGAAGCTACTGGTCCGGTCGTCGTTCCGGTATGAACGATGCCGTTAAGATCTTCTGTCCCCACGCCGATAGATATGTCAAACAAGCCATTATTTATGGTTAGTTCGGCCTGTTCCGCACCGATGTAAGCGACTGAACCATTGACGTTAACGTTCGGACGAGCGCTACCGAATGCAGGATCACCGAGAACCTGCACTCTCGGCGCAACAATGGCCAGAAAGCTGTTGTCGTTCGTCAAATTAATTTGCGGTGTGGCATCATTATTAGGCTGGATTGTGACCGCCGAGAGGCTACCGGACGCGCCGTTGAAACGGATTGAGCCCCCGGGTCCGAATAATCCTCCGCTGGTATCAATATCATTGGCAGTAAGGACAAGGCTGGCCATGTTAAAAGTCGCCTGACTGCCAACAATTATTCCGCCGGGACTATAAAACCAGATGTTTCCGCCGAAAGCCAACGGGCCCGCTGTCGTGAGTCCCGTCACGAACCCGTCAAACTGCACGGGACGGGTCGCCGTGCTCGGCAGTATCCGGTTGAGTACGGTAAAATTGGCAATGTCGCTGACGAAACCCAGTTGACGACCTGCCGGAAGAAAAGTGATGGGTGCCGTGCCCGTTCCAGTGTCAAATGGAACCCAGTTGACTATTGTTTGTGCAGCACTGATGTTAAACGCATCCGTTGGGTTGCCTGCGTTTCCAGGAGTAAACGTGGCTTGGGTATCATCGTAGGTTGCGGTCGCCAATACATTGAAGCCCGCCCTTGAAACAATCGCCTGCGGCTGATTTATGGGCGCAAAATTTGGGGGCATTTGGGCTTCGTTCAGCCCCGGCACGGGGGCATTGATCCGCACAGTATCAAGATCAGCAACGACCGGCGCCGAAATGCGAATATCGCTCGGATTAAACTGCGCGTTCGGTGTTTGCGGTTGATAGGCATCCGGCAGAGTTATCGGGCTACTGATACGGATATCTTGCTGCGGCAAGCGGGAAATAGGGCTGGAAATTCGAATATCCCGCGCCTGAAAATCAGGACCCCGCGTTTGTGGCTCATTTGCATCCGGTAGCATCACTGGTGCAGAAATCCGTACGTCATTCACCGGCAGCGGCGTAACCGGTGCCGTTATCCTGACGTCGCGCGGAGCGAAATCCGGTGCGCGGGCATGGGGCTGATTCTGCACCATTTCGACCCGCTGAGGTAGGGTGACAGCATTACCAGTCGGATAGTTCTGCACCATCATGCCGGGAGCACGCTGCTGCGCTTGCGCTTTTTGCGGCACCGTGGCGAGCAACATCGCCGCAGCTGAAACGGAGACCCCTGCAAGCAATCGTATTTTGCCAGCCGCGGATGATTTCCACACTGTTGTCTTCGCTTTGACTTCGCTCGTCATTGCCTATTCCTCAACTGGTTGTTTTGTGTCTGTCTGTGTCATGATCATACCCTTGGTTATCGACTCCATGGGGCTAACTGGATTGTAAGTGTCATCAATGCCCGTGCGCTGTCCCTGCGCGCTTGGAACCCGGCTCGTTTGAGCGGGACGACTGCCATCACCTCTAAGCTTGCTTGCCGCGCGATGGTCGCGCGAAATCCGCCGCCTGCTGAATATAATTTTTGCGGATCACCGGGGACATTCTTGTTCCAGACGGCCATGCCATCGAAAAACACATAGGGCTGTATCGCATAGCCATTTGGAGTTGGTGGGACGAGCGAGCCATAGCTAATCTCGGTTTGCAGGCCATATCCGCTGTCACCGATAATCGTTCCGGGATCATATCCGCGACCAGTGGTGTAATTGCCGCCCGATATTTCTTCGTAAGAAAATAGCGCATTGTTCGAGAGTTGAAACCGGGGCTTCAGTGTAAATGCCAGTAAAGGGGTAGGGCGATAGTCCAGTTTGGCTTGCCCACGTAGCACCAGTGAAGTGGGATCGCCGTCTGTCCGCGTGGGTGTTCGCAAGTCGTCTAGCCTGCCGGTTGCCCCGCATCGGTCAGAGCGTTCAAAGCAACTTGCGCTGGTACCAAAAATATCTAATCCCTGTCGTAACTCAAGTGAGCCAGCCATTCCCCATTTTGGTTCAAAAGCCGAATAACCATTGCGACTTGCGATGCTGCCGGGCTCGATCTGGTTGAAATCGATCCGCGCATAGGCGATGCTGAGCTTGTCTCCGTTCAGAGGATTATTACCGAAGTTGGTCTTCTGATCGATATGTTCGATTCCAACAGTGCCCAGCAAGTTCCGGGCTTGTTTGCGGATAAACGGAAAGGTCGCATAAGCATCTGCAACCAAGGTCTCTGATCGAATATTAAAGCCACCGGCAATTTCCGGTTTGGTCCATGCATAAGTGAAATTGCCACCGATTTTAAGGCCTTCCCCGCCAACGCGAAACTCATGGCCGAGCTGAAGAACCTGCTGCTCCTTGAAATCGGCGGTTGAATAGATACTGACAGTGGTTTCGTCGCCAAGCCCGGTTAGACCGTTAAAACGAACCCGAGCAAGCCCGCCAAAGCGACCAACCTCTTCGGAGCCGAAATTCTGAACATTGATATCGGCATAAACAGGTGTTCGGATAACGTTGAACTCGCCAATCACATCGCCAGGTTGCCCACCCATTTCGTTGGACACCGGGCGCAGTGCCAATCGCACGTCCAGACCAGGAATGTCTCGTGCCAAGAGCAAATAGCGTTCAGCCAAATCGATATTGAAAACCGGTTGTGCGGCGAGTTTCTCTACATATTGCTGCAACAGGTTTTGAGATGGACCGGCATTGCCTCTTATCTGAACCGCAGTCATCCGAGCCATTAGAACGTCAAATTTGACCGTACCGTTTTCGATTTTCTGCGGAGGAACCTGAACTGCTGCAAGATAACCCGCACCCCGCAATATGGTTGCTGCGCGATCGCGTATTTCACAGACCACAGATATCGGTAGCTCCTGACCAACGTAGCCGCTGTAAGATGACGCTAAAACCGATGGATCGACAACTTTCAGCCCAGAAAATTCCACTGCGGCCAGCGTGAATTTGACATCGGCGAATTCCGGGTTGGCAAGCGGGCAGGCGGAGCGCTCTACACCGCCTTCAACGGTGAGGGGCTGCGCTTGGTTTCTCAAAGCCTCTTCAACAACGCCCCGTTGTATCTCTTCTCTGGTCGGAGCCGCTGAAACATTTTGTGCTCTCGCCGGCATGGTCCCAAAAACACCGGCAACAGCCGATACCAGAACAATCTTATTCAATGTTGCGCGCGCTCGCGACATATTCATCCCCGTAGTGCAATGACCCCCGCGCGACCCTTCAGGAACATTGTTTTGTTCCGCTCGTTCAAGTCCTCATATCATGAACGAAGCGGAGATTTTAGTACCTTAGTCCATTATCCTTGATCCGTATTGGACGAAGACGACTCGCCTTCCAATTTTTCAACCAGCAAATCTAGTTGACCCTGACAACCGTTTTCAATCAGCACCTCTGCAGTTTGATCGACGTCCTCAGGATTGGTAGAAAGAACAACGAAATCTACGGCAACCGCATTGGGAGTGTTTGAAGCCAGAACGCGGTAGCTTGCACCGTTGGTAATCGGCGCAGCTTCTCTTGGCCATGCTTTCAACGGGTTGCCCTGTCCCCATACGACTTGGGTTACGCCGCCGTTGGCGGGCTCAATGATGCTTGCGGTTGCAGATCCGGTGTAATCGGGCCGCCATAAAACTACCCTTTCAGCGTCCGCGACGCAGAATTTACCGCCTTTACGAACATCAAGATACCAGAGGTTTGGATTTGTTGGAGTGACCTCGACGGTTGTAACGCCCGCACTGCGCACCGCCCCGGTGCGTGCACGACCGCTGCCCCGGTTGCTGATGAAGCTGGCTAGTCGGGTTGTCGCGCCCGTTGCTTGTGCTTTCCCGCTAGCTGCCGAAAAAGTGCCAGGCCCCTTGAGCACTCGCGTTCCGCCTTTAGTCAAAATCGTAACACTGTCCTGATTGGTCAGCGTGATTTTGGCAGTATTGGCCATTTTTTTCCCGGCAGGATAAGCAGAGGATGACGGGCCAGTGGATCTAATCACCATATTTTGTGCCATGGCCGTACCGCCAAGACCCATAAGGAGAATGGTACCCAAAATCGCCTTGCCGGCGCGGGAAATTGATTTTTTCGAAGTTGCTGTTTTGTGGTTATCCAAGTGCATAGCTTTCTCCATTCTTTGTTTTTTGAAGTCTCTTTAGCAAATTGACCAGACCCAGGTCCTTTTTTTCTGGATCGGTGCCGATTTCTGCAATCATAGCAACAAGTGCCTGAATGGCTGTTGTATCACCTTTGTCATGCGCTGCTATGACTGCGGTCACTGCTGCGCGTTCTTTTTCTGCCCAATCTGGCACTGGTTCAAACACATCAACGGGAGTTGATCTGCCGCGTAAAGTGATCTTGCCCATCGGCCGATACCAATCAAGTCCGGTTCGCTCCATTGCTTCGCGGCTGATCAAAACTTTCGTTTCGAGAGCTTTGTTGGCTGCCTCCAATCTGGCTGCTGTGTTCATTGCATCGCCCAACGCGGTATATTGTATGCGACCCTCCCCGCCAAAATTACCGACGATGGCATCGCCATAATGCATCCCGACCCGCGTAACTCCTATTTTCGGCACGCCTTCGGGGACATTTTTTCGAAATTCTTCTCCCGCCAAATACAGCGCGTAGGCGGCTTTTGCTGCCCGTTCACCATCATCGGGATAGGCAATAGGAGCACCCCAGAAGGTCACGAGTGCATCGCCAACAAATTTATCGATAGTACCACCATATTCTAAAGCGACTTCGCTCAATCGATCCAGATAATCATTGAGCAACGCTGCAACCATTTCCGGTTCAATTGCATGGGTAAGTTTGGTGAAACCCTCAAGGTCGGTGAAAACGGCAAAAATCTTGCGTTTTTCACCGTGAAGCGCCAGTTTCTCAGGGTGTTTCAGGATTTCTCCGGCGATCGATTTTGGCAGATATTTCCCCAACGCATTTTGTGCAAATGCGCGTTGTTTGGAATTGATCGTTCGTGCTGCCGATCCGACCGAGGCATAACCGAACAACCAGCCCAACCCCCAGCCAAAGGCAGGCAATGTCAGGGTGTCGATGCCGATCTTGTGTAACACGAAAGGAAAAATCAGAAAGAATAAGCCTTGGCTAATTAATATTCCAGCTACTTTGATCGAATTTCCCACAATGAGAGCGGAAAGGCCGCCACAAATTGCGACGATGACCGCGGCAACCCAAAGTGTCCACGGCGGAACAGCAGAAGGTTTGTCATCATTTAACAGTTGCGCCAGCATATGGGCATGGACTTCCAGGCCGATCATTTTCTTATCCTCCCCTACGGCTCCAGTGACTGAAGCGACGGGAGTCTCAAACCGATCTCGATCAATGAAATCACCACCAATTATGACATATTTGTCTTTGAGAAGCGGGCCCAACGCTTCTGCCATCGCCGGATCCGCAAAAGCTTCAATAGGAATTTTGTCAAAGACTGGTGTATCTGCAACAGCGGGCACGAGGTAACGGATAGCTCCGGTATTCTCTGCAAATTTTGGATTGGCACCAGCCAGCGCCATAGCGAAGAATGGCGGCAAGCTCCCTGGTAGTTTGGACCATCGTCTGGCGACTCCATCGCTATCTGTTACAAGACGAATAACTGTTGGTTTGACATTGGTACCGGCGAGCCGATCAATAAATCCTTTCAAAAACTCATGTTGGGCATAGTCAATCTCTGGGTTGGTGGCAGCATCGTCATAAGCAAGAAATGTCGGTGTTTTCATCCTCTTGAACGATGCTACCAATAGTTCGTCATCGTCTTGCGGCATATCAAAGAAAATATCGATGCCGATTGCTTTTGCACCAACGGCATCTATTGTCTCCAGTGATTCCGCCAAAATCGTGCGATCAACCGGGGATCTCTGGCCAGTTAGTTTAAGTGTATCTTCATTGTACACGATCATCACGATACGATCATCTTTTTTAATTGAGGGTGCATAGACCGAGGCCCTCATATCATAGAGCGCTCTTTCCGCCTCTTGGATCAGGGGTGTATCCCAGCTGAAACGGGCAATTAATACCGCCAGTATCAAGAATATGATGGTTGAACCGAGCCGAACCGGGCCCAATTGACTGAACACGCGCTGGAGAGATTCCCACACTCCACGGGCTTCCTCTTTCATATCGCGGCCTTGTTCAGTCGCGGTGGAATTGTTGGTCGGTTCAGTCATTATTTAAGTTGAGTCTCCGAACTTCCGGATGCCATGACTTTGGCGACACCGTTGGTTGGTTGATCAGGTAAGAACGGCCGTGCGCCATCTCCAATAATTGCAAACCCCGACCAGTAGTAAGGGTGTGAGGTTTGCGGATCATCCATCAATTTATTTTGTGAGTTGCGCAGAGCGGACCCCACTGACTCGCCTTTGCCGTCAGAAAAAAGTCCGCCAATCAGGCGCTCCGTTGCTTTGAAATCATCAGGCGCAGGCCAGTGACTGGCCAGCACAGATCGGCTGCCGGCGCCAATGAACGACCGCACAAGACCATCCAGCGCGGTGCCGCCGCCACTGCTTACGCCTGCTTCTCGCGTCGCCTGAATACTTGCTTTTCCGGCCGTGTCACAAGCAGACAAGATCACAATATCGGCGTCAAGCTTGAGGTCAAAAATCTCGTCGAATGAGAGTAGTCCATCAGATTTGCCTTGTCCAAATGAAGTCAGCAATGCCGGTTTAGCGGGGCACGACGGGCGCGGCGCAGTGACCAGCCCATGGGTTGCAAAATGCAAAATCCGGTAATCGGATATGTCCGATTTCTGCATGATCTGGCTGTCGGTAAACTGGCCGCCGGTCAGAATTTCAGAACCATCTTGACCGATCACTGATCTCGCGAAATTGAGCTCAGCGTCCGAAATCGGATTATTCCATTCGTTTGCCGACCATTCACAATTGGCATTCTGGCCTTCGCTGGACGCGCGCACTCCTGTGCTGGGCGCTTGCTCGGACACAGGCAGGTTTCTTCCCATACCAAGATATTGCCGTGTAGCTGAGGAAACAGGTGCCTCCCGAGCATCAGCAAACGCCCGGGCAGAAACAGCTGTGCTAATGTCAGTGGATTTTCCAAGCCAGTTCACGCCGGTATAGTCAAAGGCATCGCCATCCGGTTGGTCGGTGCGCTCAATATATTGAGTGACCGATGCATCGTCTGTTACCAGCAGATTGATCGGCAAGCGAAGAAGAGCGCCATCAGGTTCAAACACCAGATGCTGTTTTGTCAACAAACGGTCCGAGACCGGAGCGAAGAGCGATTTATAAAGATCGCGAGCAGCCTCAATATCATACGGATAGGTGACATATCGTCCGTTTTCGAATGTAGATATCGATGCGCGCAGCAAATCTACTTTTTGATCAAGTTCATCTTCATTCAATTCGATTTGATAGATTTTGGCAGACTCTTTGTCAGCGTAAAACATGAAAATATTACGGCCAACAATTGCCAAGCGCATATAGGCTTCCGATGGCGTCATCTGCGCGCGCAGATCTTCAAGGCTGATAAATTTTGAGGACACAGCGCGATATTGCGGATAGTCCGCGAGTTGAACTTGTGCCAGCTGCTGGCTGCGTTCGAGTTCATCGATTTGCGAAGCGAGATCATTTCTTTGACGAATAGTTGCGCCAGTTTGTTCAACCTTGCCAAGGGCAGAAAAGCGGATACGCAATCGTTCGATATTGCGGGTAAGGTTTAGCGATTGCCGGAAAAGCCTCGATGCCTCATCGTTCCCTGCACTCAATTCTCTGGACAGCACGGCTTGCGTTTCTGCCACGCCAGGACGGATTAATATCTGCGATGCTTTGAAAAATTCTTCCGAAGCAGAAGGATCATCGGCCATAAGACGAAAATAGGGTGCAAGCTGATTGGTCATGCCGGTGACTGCGCTGCGCTGGCCAAGAGAGCTTTCGATCACTTGCTGATAAAGTTGCCGCGCTTCGCTGGTTTTTCCACGCCTTAGCAGAAAGGAAGCAAGCTTTGCTTTCGCGCCATTAACTGCTCGCGTTTCAGGATATTGAATGGATAAAAGCTCCAGTCCATTGCGCAACAAAGCTTCACCGTCATCAAATTGGCCTTGTGCTTCCGCAATCAGGGCCAGTTCGGAAAGCGTTTGCACGCGCAGACGGGTGATCGAAACAACCCGGCCATCCCGAACGGCGATAGCCCGATGATATGCGTTAAAGAGTGCCGTTTTCGCCTGATCAAGGTCGCCATTTATACGCTGGGCCGTTCCGATCAATTGCAGTGCTTGAGCATCTATAATCTCTGCGCGTTCCTGTTCAGTAAGCTTTAGATCATCTGTAAATCCTAGCAGCACTCCATTTCTGCCATTTATTCGCGAGGAGATCGGCGTGGTTATCTCAAGGCCTTCGATTAGCGCTGATTTTTTCAGTTGACCTGTCCTGAGTGGCTGCTGAATGCGTACGATAGCTTCATCATAGCGGCCCTGATTGAGCAGGTGCATGCCTTCGAAATTCCTCAACAGGCGCTCATTAATCGTATTGCCACTATTCACCGCTTTGGCTTGTTCAAACAGGCGGTCTGCTTCGGCAAACTCTCCTAAATTGGACTTTTGCAATGCGCGATTGACTAGATATTCGTCGGGATCGATTTTGTTGTCATCGTCGCCTTGCGTGCGCTGCTGCAGCGTTTCAAAAAAGG
Organism: Parasphingorhabdus halotolerans; assembly: GCF_012516475.1. Lineage (NCBI taxonomy): Bacteria > Pseudomonadati > Pseudomonadota > Alphaproteobacteria > Sphingomonadales > Sphingorhabdaceae > Parasphingorhabdus > Parasphingorhabdus halotolerans. The sequence continues at coordinate 329,723 of NZ_CP051217.1, forward strand.
CTGCCGCCTCGGCATAATCGCCACTCAAATTGCGTCGATAGCCCTCTGCCAATGCCTGCTCCGGTTTCAAAGTAGCGGCTTGAACGCGGGCAAAAGCGAAGGGATCTTCCACAGAAGTGGTTGCGATATCAATAGTACCCTCGACAATGGAGTCTGCCAAAACCGACTTTAACGCCAGAATCGTAGCGCTATCGTAAACGCTTAAGCCTTCTGCAACATAGGAAAAACCGCCTTCAGTGCCTTCGATAACCGAATAAGAGACCGGCTCATCTGACAAACGGCATGTCTTTTGGCTGAACCCGTTTAGCGCCGCAGAAGTTCCATTGTCGGGGCAGCTAATGGCATCTTTACGCTGCGGTGCAACGCGTGCCAGCAAATCGGTTGTAGAAGTTTTGGCGGCATAAACATAACCCACTGGTCTCGCCGAATCGCGGCAAACGACAGCCCAACTTCTATCATAAATGCTCTGCTTGACGGCGCTTTCGAGGCTCCGGTCCTGCACCTGACACAATATGCCGCCCGCCTTTCCAATTGGAAAGCTATCTCTTAGTGTAACCGGCGTGCCCTGAGCATAAGCAATGGATGAGGAGGCCATTAACGTTATCGCCGGTGCAACGATGGACGCAATGTTGAATATCGACGCGGTAAAATTCTTCCGGCGGATCATATCTACCTCACAAAGCTTTAGGCAGCCTAGCTCAAAGGCTAAACTGCGAGATTTGCGACCCAGAAATTTTCCCTCTACTGCGTTCATAAACGCATATATCGATTCTAGTATAGTAGTTTATCGCCAATCGCGTCCAAAACCAGTGACAATTGTCACTAAACGGGACATCAAAAGTCAACGCCCCGTATTTTCAGCCGGTTAACTCGCCTAGAGACCGAGAAATTTTACATTTTCGGATATTGGTACGCGGGACACGTCGAAATTGTTGATCGGGTCATCGGCATCGCGGTAACCGATGGCCATGCCGCAGAAGAAAATATGATCATCGTCAACGCCCAGTAGTTCCCTCATATAAGTGCCGTACATCGCCCAAATTTCCTGTGCACAGCTATCCAGACCTTCTTCGCGTAACAGTAGCATCACAGTTTGCAACCACATCCCCATATCTGACCATTGCGGTGGGCCCATATACTTACGCGTATAGGTGAAAAGTTGCACTGGCGCGCCAAAGCTATCCCAGTTTTTTGCCATTTGTGTGATCCTGCCTGCGCCATCTCCGCGCTCCAGGCCAATGGCATCAAACATTGCCTTGCCAACGCCCCGGCGCTGCTCTTCATAGCGTCCGTCGAGCTCTTTGGGGTAGATCGCATATTCCGCACCTTCGCCCATTGGGGCAGCTTGCGCCTTGGCCTTTATCGCCGCAGCAATCCGGGCAAGCTCATCGCCGCCAACCACGACTGCACTCCATGGCTGGGTATTGCCTCCCGACGGTGCGCGCTGCGCTGTCACCAGAACACGGTCAATGACGCTGCGATCAACTGGCTTATCGATAAACTGACGGATAGATCGCCGGGATTTTACGGCTTCGGTTACATTCATTAATGAGTTCTCCGTTTCTGATATATGTAATGCTGTGATACCCTGTGCGTCAAAGTTGACCAAATTGCCACCAAGAAAGTCGCAGAATTCTGGGATTTGCAATAATAATTCAAATGTTAGAAATTATGTTCCAAGCATCTTTTTCTAATTAAATTTGGCTCCAGTTATCCCAAACTATCCGCACATGAGCGTATCAATCAAACTACCAAACCGTGCGGCGGGTGGTGACGGCTTCGGTTGCGTTCATTTGTTTTCCTCGTCAAACAATCCAGCGAGTTGCTCCACCATTGTTCCGCCCAGTTGTTCGGCATCCATGATCGTAACAGCGCGTTTATAATAGCGCGTAACATCATGGCCGATCCCAATGGCGACTAGCTGTACAGGCGAACGGCCCTCTATCCATTCGATCACTTTGCGCAGATGGTTTTCCAAGTATGCCCCGTGGTTGACCGACAAGGTGCTGTCATCCACTGGCGCACCGTCAGAAATCACCATTAATATGCGCCGCTCTTCTGGGCGGGCGATCAGGCGGTTGTGAGCCCATAGAAGGGCTTCGCCGTCGATATTTTCTTTGAGCAGGCCTTCGCGCATCATCAGGCCGAGGTTTTTACGCGCCCTCCGCCAAGGTTCGTCGGCCTGTTTGTAGACAATGTGGCGCAGATCGTTGAGGCGTCCGGGGTTGGCAGGGCGCTCGGCAGCCAGCCAGTCTTCCCGGGTTTGTCCGCCTTTCCAGGCGCGAGTGGTGAAGCCCAGTATTTCGGTTTTGACGCCGCAGCGTTCCAGCGTGCGCGCCATAATATCAGCGCTGATCGCCGCGATCGAAATGGGTCTGCCGCGCATCGAGCCGCTGTTGTCGATGAGCAGCGTAACCACCGTATCACGGAAATCGGTTTCACGTTCAATCTTGTAGGAAAGGCTGTGGGCCGGATTGCTGATCACGCGAGCAAGCCGGGCAGCGTCCAGCATACCCTCTTCCTGATCAAAATCCCAGCTGCGGTTTTGCTGCGCCATTAAGCGGCGTTGCAGGCGGTTCGCAAGTTTTGTGACGGCACCTTGCAGGCTCGTCAATTGCTGATCGAGGAAGGCGCGCAGCCGCGTCAATTCTTCTTCATCGCAGAGCTCGGTCGCACTAATCACCTCGTCATATTTCTCGGACCAGGCGGTATAATCAAAACCGGGTGGCAGATCGGACATCGGACGGTTCGGGCGAACGGGCATCATGCCATCGTCGCCGGCATCGCCCATTTCCTCTTCGGCGCCTTCTTCTAAGTCGTCGGCGTTCTGCTCGCTGTCGCTTTCTTGCGAGTCATCGTCGGACTGGTCGGACCGCATTTCTGATTGGCCCTGATCGCCGGATGCCTCGTCATCATCCGACCCATCATCGGTTTCATCCTCGCTGTCATCGTCATTCTCGTCTTCGCTATCATCCGCGTCGGATTGATCATCAGATTTGATGAGATCAAGATGTTCCAGAAGTTGCGTGGAGAGTTTGGCAAAACTATCCTGATCGTCGAGGGTCAGATTCAGGCCGTCAAGGTCTGCGCCAGCCTCGCTCTCGATCCATTCGCGCAGCATATCGAGGCCTTTGATCGTTCGTTCCGGTGGCGCTTCGCCGGTCAATTTTTCCCGGGCCAGCAGTGCGAGGGCTGTTGAGATAGGAACTTCATCGCGGTTTTGCGCACGGGAAATGGGGTCAGAGCGCATCCGCATATTGAGCGCTGCGGTTAAATTGCCCTTGGCTCCGGCCATGTTGCGGGAACCCAGAGCATCGGTGCGGACTTGTTCAAGCGCATCAAAACAGGCCCGGGCTATGGCTTCTTGCGGCGCATTCTTGCGATGCATCGGCTCGTTGTGATGGCGCAATTTCAGCGAAAAACTGTCGGCAAATCCGCGTGCTTCTGCAACCTGATCAGCGGGAAGGTCGCGTGCAGGCATCGGCACCTTAAGATGCTCGCCTGATTGCGAGGGTGCTTCAGCGGTGTAGGCAAGTTCGATTTCCGGCTGACGCGCCATAGCGCGCGCAGTTCCACCGAGCACATCTTTAAGATCATCGAGTTTGGAACGGTCTGCCATAGGAACGGACAGTCTTAAGCGGAAAGGCGAGGGGAATCAAAGCCCTAAATTGCGCAAATTTGCTAGTGCTAATGTAGAGCCAGGCTAGTCGGCCGTGCCCCGCCTTACTGTTCCGGTTCAGGATCCACCCTGCGCTGCTCGACTGCTACTCCGTCGCGACCCATCCTCACATTAACCGGTACGCCACCCACTTCGGTAGACAGGGTAACACCTTCTCTTCCGTCAATCCGAAGTTCGGAATCGCCTACCGGAATTTCGGGAATTTCAGGCAAATCGAGCGGCATTATCGGTCCATCCGGATCCGGTTTCTTGACAGGTTTTGAAGGTCGGGAAGGTTTTGCGCCGAGCACTGCCTGCCGCATAAAATCTTTCCAGATGCGGGCTGGCAAGCCGCCACCGCTGATACCCTTGAGCGGTTTATTATCATCATTGCCCACCCATATGCCAACTACTAGACGTTTATCACCGTCACCTGCATAGCCGACAAAAAGCGCATCGCGATTATTCTGGCTGGTTCCGGTCTTGCCATAGTTCGGAATCGAAAGGCGCGCCGCCCGTCCTGTGCCGGAATTGACGGCATAGCGCATCATGTCTTCCATCCTCTCATGGGTGCTACTGCCATAGCGACCTGGCCAGTCGAACAGCCATTCGGTCCAGCTTTGCTCGTCCTTCTCGAAAGCATAAGGCGTGACCGGCCAGCTGTTGCCAGCCACACCGGCAAAAGCAGCGGTGAGTTCCATCAGCGTCATGGTGGACGTGCCGAGGGCCAGGCTGGGGTCATCCTCTGCAAGCTTAGATTTTATCCCCAGATTGCGGGCTTCGCGAATTACAGCCTTGTCACCTACTTGTCCCCAAAGCCGGACCGCAGCAACGTTACTGGATCTCCCGAACGCTTCCTTCAGCGTTATTTGCCCGCGATATTTTTCCCCATAGTTTTTTGGCAAATACCCACCTTGGGTGATTGGCGTATCATCTACTATATCATCCGGCATCATTCCCGCACGCAGTGCAGCCAGCCAGACAAAAAGCTTGAATGTGGAGCCAGGCTGGCGCTTCGCTTGGGTGACGCGGTTGAAAGGCGATTCGCCATAATTTTTGCCGCCAATCATTGCCACGACCTCGCCGTCTGGTCGCATCGCAACGAGCGCGACCTGTGCTTTGCCGAGCGGTGCCCTGGCTACCACGCGGCGGGCGATTTCCTGCAATCTATCATCCAGCGTCGTGGTAAGGGTGAGCTTTTCATAGCTCATATCGGTGAGTCCGCGCGCTTGCGGCATTGCCCAGTCGGCAAAATAGGTGCCGGTCGGGACTGAATTTTTTGTGCGCACGTCGAGCCTTGGATTGCCAAGCCTATCGGCTTCATCCTGTGTCAGATAACCCGCTGCGACCATGGCAGATTTTACTAGCTTCGCACGCTTCGCGGCAAGGTCCGGATTGCGAGTTGGCGCTAGCCGCGATGGCGCTTGAACTAGCCCGGCCAGCATGATTGCTTGCTCTGGCTTCAGTTTCTCCGGTTGGCGGAAATAATAATGCATTGAGGCCGCGCGCAAGCCGTAAACATTGTCACCGAAATAAACATTTGAAAGATAGCGCTCGAGAATTTCATCTTTCGAGAGCCGTGCTTCCAACCAGAACGCAATCAGCATTTCGCGCGCTTTTCGGGTGAGGCTGCGTTCGGGCGTCAGAAACGTAACTTTCGCGAGTTGCTGGGTGATCGTGCTGCCGCCTTGCGTGCCGCTGCTGCCGGTCGCATTGCTCCACGCCGCGCGCGCTAACCCGCGCGGATCAACGCCCCAATGCGAATAAAAGCGCCGGTCTTCAATTGCGAGAAACGCCTGTACGACATGTTTGGGCAATTTCTCGATTTCCACCGGCTCATCTACCACCGCGCCATTGCGGGCAATCGGTTGACCGCCTGCGGTTAGAAGCGTAATCTGTGGCGGCGCAATAGGTTGCAAAGATTTCGACATCGGCGCGGTAATCGCAAGATAAGCAATCAGCAAAATGAAAATAAAAAGCATCGCGGCAAACGCGCGCGAAAACCACCACCACTTGCCACGAGGTGTTTTGAGAGGAACGAGCGGTTCGTCCTGCAAATGCGGGGGCAGGGCGCTGCCGTAAGGTTCGTAAAATACGGTTTCAGCAGGCGCACGCTTGCCAAACGGCAAGTACCAGAGGCGTCTATTGGATGGGGGGTGGGTCCGGTCGAGCATCAATTTACTGTGTTACTATAACAATACGCATTTGGCGAGAGGTAATAATGCAGCGGTGATTGCTGGTCGGTGATGTCAATAATCTTCCGCACCTTCAGGAGGGAGGGAGTTATTTCCCAACCACGCTCTCGGGCAAATCCTCACCAAATACGCGCTGGTAATATTCGGCAACGAGCATCCGTTCTGCTTCGTCGCACTTGTTGAGGAAGCTCAGCCGGAACGCAAATCCGATATTGTTGAAGATTGCGGCGTTTTGCGCCCAGCTAATAACCGTCCGCGGACTCATCACGGTCGAAATATCGCCGTTAATAAAGCCTTGGCGGGAGAGATCGGCCACTTTAATCATGTTTTCCACCGTCTGGTCATCGGTGTCAGGCACTTTCGACAAAATAACCTTCGCTTCGGTTGCGGCAGGAAGATAATTCAAGGTGACCACGATGTTCCAACGATCCATCTGACCTTGGTTAATCTGTTGCGTGCCATGATAGAGCCCGCTGGTGTCGCCAAGGCCGACGGTATTTGCGGTCGAGAAAAGCCGGAAATAGGGGTTAGGGCGAATCACGCGATTCTGGTCGAGCAAGGTCAGCTTGCCTTCAGTTTCCAATACGCGCTGGATTACGAACATCACATCGGGACGTCCTGCATCATATTCATCAAACACCAAAGCGGTCGGCGTTTGTAGTGCCCACGGCAGTAAGCCTTCACGGAATTCGGTGATTTGCTGACCATCTTTCAAGACAATGGCATCGCGGCCAACCAAGTCGATCCGGCTGATATGCGCATCTAGGTTGATCCGGATACAGGGCCAGTTGAGCCGTGCGGCGACTTGTTCGATATGGGTCGATTTTCCGGTGCCGTGATAGCCTTGCACCATCACCCGGCGGTTAAACGCAAAGCCGGCGAGGATCGCGGCAGTGGTATCCTGATCGAACACATAAGCGGGGTCCAAATCAGGAACGCGTTCGTCCTTCTCGCTGAACGCGGGGATTTGCATGTCAAGATCAATACCAAATACTTCGCGGGCATCGACGGTTTGATCCGGTGCGTCCATAACGGTTTCGCCGCTGCCGCTTGGGTGGGTATTGGGTATGTCGGTCATGCTATTCCTTATGCGTGTTTCAATCCATCTATAGCTTCCCTTTGCCGGGTCCAGCACTAGCAGATGCTATAGTCTTAACTTTCAAAAAGCGTTGATGTCTTAAGGTGCGTATAGGCCGCGATCACATTTGCCAACTGTTTCTCGTGACTGCGATCACCACCATTGCGGTCGGGATGATATTTCCGCACGAGCGTTGAATAGGCGTGGCGGATGTCGTTTCGTGCTGCTGTGTCGCCAAGCCCTAGCGTCTTGAGCGCCTTTTGGTCGGCTCCAGAGATCTGCGGCTCGGCATTTTGACGGCGGTTAATACCTGCGGCAAACCTTGCCCCGATAGCATCCAGCGGATCGGTGAAATCGGCCCATGCGGGCGTAACGCTAGGGTCGCCATTATAGATTCGCCGTGCCGAATCCCATCCGCGAACCGGATGCTGGGCTTCGAATATCTCCTCGCTGTTCATGCCGGCAAAAAAATCATAGCTTTGATTAAACGCGCGAACATGGTCGAGGCAAAGCCAGCGATATTCGCCAGGACCGTCATATCCATGGCGCGCGCCATACAGGGAAGGTGCGCGAAATTCGCCGTCTTCTTCGCAACCTTCAACCGCGCATGGCTGGCCATTGGTTTCGACCCGTCCGTGCAAATGGTTCGGTCTTTTTTTGGGGGAAGCGCTCAATTCAACTCCGTTCGTCCTGAGCTTGTCGAAGGACGGTTCCAAGTCGCATACGCACTTCGACAAGCTCCGTGCGAACGGTTACAATGTTCAATGATCATACAATATGGAGATTCGATGCCCAAAGGTCCAGTCCATCAGGAAATTGAAAAGCGATTGCAGGCGGAGTTGTCGCCAATCTCGCTGAATGTAATCAATGACAGCGCCAGCCATCATGGTCATGCCGGCGATGATGGTAGCGGTGAATCGCATTTTACCGTCGAAATAGAGTGCGCGGAATTTGTCGGGCAATCGCGGTTAAACCGCCAGAGGATGGTGAACAAAGCGCTTGGTGATCTGATGCGCGAGAAGGTGCACGCGATGGCTATTAAAGCGAGGGCGCCGGGGGAGCATCCTTGATCAATAAAGTAAACTTGGCCGAGGCCTTTTCCATCTTCACCGATCACTGGTCGCCAAGGGTCGCAGGTGATATCAATGACATGCAGGGAAGCTTGCGAAATTTCAGGGCAAATTTGACTGGCATTATCGCGATCATGAGGATGAACTGTTTCTAGTTGTTAAAGGCCGGATGCGGATGGGATTGCGGACAGGCGATATTGATCTCGAAGAGGTTGAGATGATCATCGTCCCGCACGGCACCGAGCATCGCCCCGAAGCACTAAGCGACGCGCGTCATGTCCTGATGCTAGAACCAAACTCAACTCTGAACACGGATGATGTCGTAACTGAAAATACCGTTAGAAAATTGGACCGGATATGAAATCAAGCAATCCATTCATGACTTTCGATTCTGATCATTTAATTTAGATAACAGCGACGTTATTGGGGGTGTTTATGTTCAAAAGTCTTGCGGGCATGATTCTAGCGTTGCTATTTGTTGCTGGTTGTTCAATCGATCAAGCCGGTAACGCCTCCTCATCTGAAATGTCGCGTGAAGATTCTGATCTTTTCGTCGAAGGAAATTTATTTTTCATCGCATATCATGAATTGGGCCATGCTCTGGTATCCGAACTGGACATCCCGATTGCGGGAAAGGAAGAAGATGCTGTCGACCGCCTCGCAACTTGGTTACTTACCCCGGAAGACGATGAGGAATCTCCCGACTATTTAATCCAGTCCATCGACGGTTGGTTCCAGTCTGCAAACGACGTCAAACCCGATGATATTGAGTGGTGGGATGAGCATGGCACCGATGAGCAGCGTGCCTTTCAGATTGCCTGCCTGCTATATGGGAGCAAACCGGACAGATACAAAAGCGTTGCGGATGATGTTGATTTACCAGCAGAAAGACGCGAATCATGCGTTGACGAAGCCGAACAGAATGAAGATTCATGGAGTAGGTTGCTGGATGAACATTGGTTGGAAGACGGTAAGGATTCACAGAAACCGTCAACCAAGTTAGTTTATCGGAACACCAAAAAATTCGCCAAGCAACGTACGTATCTTCAAAACATTGAGCTGCTGGAGGAAATCGCGACGGTGCTAAACGAAGACTTCACATTACCGCCCGGCATCATTGTCGAGGCATCGGAATGCGACGGAGAATCTAACGCATTCTGGGATCCTGAAGATCGCAAGTTGAAGATATGTTATGAACTAGTGACGGATTACCAAGCGATGGCAGTCAGCGACTAAATCAGTAGCGAAAAAAGTCTAGTGACCATCCCACTCCAGCCATGCACCATGTGCGTGCGCTCGCCCGAGTAGCGCCGGTTCTGCGCCGCCTGGCCAATAGCGTACAATGAGTTCGTGGCTAAACATTTTGCGGTTTGTTTCCAGTGATATCCATGCGAGCGGCTTGTCCTCGGTCGCTTTTTCGCCCGCCGTTTCCATTGCCGTTTCTATCCGCGTTTTGGTCTCTGGCGGGAGATATTGCCAGACGATGCTGTGCATTAAGACGCGCGTGACGCCATTGGTTTGGGGCAGGACAAGCTGCGCCTCGACCCAGTCGGCGGCATCGGCCTTGACCAGATCGGGCGGATTTTGTTTGGCCATCGCAATCGCCGCTTCCATTCGCTTAAATCGCGCAGGCATTTCCGGCCAGATATAGCCCTTCAGCCGCTGCGCGGTTTCATCATCGGTCAGATCTATAGGATTTTGATCGCAGGCCCGGGCACTTATGATTTCCACCGGCGCATGGGGTGGCACAGGTCCTCGCCAATCCGGTTTGATTCGCATCGGGGAATCATCTGGTCCTGCTTGGACGCCACCAAGATCATAGTGATAGCCTCCCATCATGGTATTGATCCCAGCGCTTGCGCCGATTTCCAGCAACTCAAACCGGGTTCCAACCTTGCCGGATAGCCAAAGCAATGCCGCCATGAAGTTTGCTGACCGCCCGGATTCATTGGTTTGTGGGGGGCTGTTAAACCACGGCAAAAGCGCTTCGTCATGGTCAGCAACTACTTGGCTCACTATCGCATCAATTTCGCTCTGCTCGGTGACACGGTGTTCATAGACGTCGGCAAGACGCGGTTCTTTGTTGGTCAAATGCAGATAGTGCAAACCTCCCGTCAGCCGCAGCGGCATTGCGTCTTCGAGCGGCTTTCCTGGCCAGGTGGCAATTTTCTGACCGCACATTGTATTGGTGTCCATCAACGCTAGCTGGGCAATGATAATTGAAGCGGTGACCGGCGCATCATTCTTGAGACAGTGCTCAGCTTGCCCGCGCATACCTTCAGCTATGTCTTCCATATCTAAAATATCCATATGTCATTGCCCTTTCGCTGACAGCCAAGTAAAGCGCGGCCACTATGGCCGAACCGCTGATCTTTGCAATTCCCAAGGGGAGGATATTGGATGATGCCCTGCCGCTTCTGAAGCAGGTGGGCATCGTACCTGAAGACGCGTTTTTTGACAAATCCAACCGCAGTTTGATGTTCCGCACCAATCAGGACCATGTTTCGATCATCCGCGTGCGAGCCTTTGATGTGGCGACTTTTGTTGCCCACGGGGCGGCGCAGATCGGCATTGTCGGCTCGGATGTGATCGAGGAATTCGGCTATAGCGAGCTTTATGCTCCGGTCGATCTGGGTATTGGTCGTTGCCGGTTATCAGTCGCGCAGCCCAAGGACGATGCAAAGCAGATTGGCAACGTTGGGCATATTCGTGTGGCGACGAAATATCCCAATCTCACCAGTCGGCACTTTGAATCGCTGGGCATTCAGGCAGAATGTGTGAAGCTGAACGGCGCGATGGAACTGGCTCCGTCACTGGGATTGTCGCGGCATATTGTTGATCTGGTGGAATCGGGCAGCACGTTAAAGGCGAATAATCTCGTCGAGACAGACCGGATTTTGGATATTTCGGGACGGCTTGTTGTCAACCGCGCGGCTTATAAGATGCGCAGCAAAGAATTAACTCCGATGGTGCAGAAATTTCGCGAACTGGTGGGGCAGGTATAGTGGCATTGCGACTTTCGACTGCAGATACTGACTTTGAGCGGAACTTTGAGGCATTGGTAAATGCGAGACGCGAGGCTGATGAGGATATTTCCGCTGATGTTACGGCGATTATCAAAGACGTTCGGACCAACGGGGATCAAGCCCTACAACACTTAACCCAAAAATTCGATGGCCATGATCTTGAGTTTACCGGCTGGCGGGTTTCGGAAGCGGAGTGTGAGGCTGCGCTGGAAAGTCTTGATCCCAACCTGAGAATTGCGCTCGAACTCGCGGCACTGCGCATCCGCGATTATCACGAGGGGCAAAGGCCGGATAATCGTGACTATATTGATGATGCTGGAGTCCGCATTGGTGCGCGCTGGAATGCGGTGGAGCGCGCAGGAATATATATTCCTGGCGGACGCGCCGCCTATCCATCATCGGTCCTGATGAATGCCATTCCGGCGAAAGTCGCCGGCGTGGACAAAATCATTATGGTCACGCCAACGCCGGGTGGAGAGATTAATCCTCTGGTTCTGGCAGCCGCACAAATAGCCGACGTCGATGAAATATGGCGTATCGGCGGCGCTCAGGCCATTGCCGCCTTGGCTTATGGCACTGAAAAAATTTCTTCGGTTGATGTTATAACTGGTCCCGGAAATGCCTGGGTTGCGGAGGCTAAACGGCAAGTTTACGGCGTTGTCGGTATCGATATGGTCGCTGGGCCGTCAGAGATTGTCGTTGTCGCTGACAATAAAAACGATCCAGACTGGATCGCCGCTGATCTGCTATCGCAAGCGGAGCATGATCCGACCAGCCAATCAATCCTGTTCACCGATGATGCTGACTATGCTGATCAGGTGTCTGCTTGTGTTGATGCACAATTGAAGCAACTCAAGACCGAGCAGACTGCAACCGCGAGTTGGGCGAACAATGGCGCGATTATTGTTGTGGATCGCTTCGAGAAGGCGGTATCGTTGATTGATCGACTCGCCGCTGAACATCTGGAACTGGCCATTGACGATCCGCAGGCGCTTTTTAAAAGAATACGCCATGCAGGGTCAGTATTTCTGGGACGCCATACCCCGGAAGCCGTCGGCGATTATGTCGCTGGGCCGAACCATGTGCTTCCAACAGGCCGTCGTGCGCGTTTTTCTTCCGGGCTTTCGGTGACTGATTTTATGAAACGCACGAGTTTTCTGGAATGCGATGAAGCTTCGCTGTCCAGGATAGGCCCAGCCGCAATCGCCTTGGCAGAAGCAGAAGGTTTGCCGGCCCATGCCGAAAGTATAAAGAAAAGGCTGAGATAAATCCGCCCATCCTGAGCTTGTCGATGGGCATTCCCAGCCTATAGAGATGCTTCAACACGCTCAGCACGAACGCAAAACATCCAAAGGACCAAAAGTATGACCATTTCATTATATGACGCGATCATTCCCGCGCAGCTGCAGATTATTGCTGCTGTCCGCAAGCTTGTCGATAAAGCCAAAGCGTATTGCGAAGAGCAGGACGTGGAGCCCGAAGACATTATCGGTGCGCGGTTGATCGAAGATATGCAGCCATTTTCCTATCAGGTAAAATGCTGCCGCGAACACTCGCTCGGCGCGATTGAAGCGGTTCGGGTGGGCGTGTTTACACCAAGTCTCGCCGCGCCACCGACGACTTGGGAAGGACTCTACGAAAAGCTGGACGAAGCAAAAGCCGAACTGGAAAAGGTAACCGAAGAGGAAATGGCAGGGTTCGTTGGCCAGCCCATGGAGTTTCGGTTCAAGGAGAGGGTGATGCCGTTCACTGCCGAGCATTTTCTGCTTAGCTTTGCCCAGCCCAATTTTTATTTCCATGCGACAACCGCCTATGATCTTCTTCGCGAGCGCGGGTTTAAGATCGGCAAGATGGATTTCATCGGTATGCCAAGAATTGCAACACCCACATGACCGCAAAATCTAATTCCCGATCCGCAGCGCGCCTTGGCGCTGTGCAGGCTTTGTTCCAGCACCATATGGAAAAAACGCCCGTGCCGCGTTTGCTCAAGGAATTCCACGATCACCGGCTTGGTCGGGAAATCGAGGACGATCAGTATACTGATGCGGAAATTGAATTTTTTGACGATATTGTAATTGGCGTGACCGACACAATGGAGGGAATTGACACGCTTATCACCGAAAAACTGGCATCCGGCTGGTCTATAGGGCGCCTCGACAAAACTATGTTGCAAATTTTGCGCGCCGGTGCGTTTGAATTAATGGCGCGGGAGGAAATTCCGACCGCGACTGTGATTAACGAATATGTTGATGTCGCTCACGCTTTTTTTGACAAGAAAGACAGCGGTTTCGTCAATGGATTGCTGGATGCGATCGCAAAGCAGGTGAGGGGCTCATAATTCTCAGCTGTTTAGCAAGGGGAGTAGAGTTTGTCCGAATTTCTTGACCGGCTTGATCCGGAATTTCGCGAGATGATTGATGTTGAAGGGCCTTATCTTTTTGAGGTTCTGAAACATGACGTGGGCGCGGCTCGCAAAGCCCTTGACGATCTGGTCGCAGAAATGGCCAAATATATGCCGCCGTTTGAAGGACAAAAAGACGAGTATCATATCCCTGGCCTGGAAGATGATGCTGATGTAAAAGTTATCGAATATAGGGCGCGCGATGTGGTTTATCCTGATTGTGCGATTATATGGCTGCACGGCGGTGGTTATCTGATGGGAACGGCAGACGATTTGTCAGCACAGAGCTTCTCATCATTGGCCCCGGTGGTTTCCGTTGATTACCGCATGGCTCCGGAACATCGTGCACCCGCCGCAGCGCGCGACGTGTGCGCTGTGATCGACCGGATCGCCAAAAACCGCAAACCCAGAAAAATCATTATCGGTGGAAACAGCGCCGGTGGCGGATTGGCTGCTAGCGCCGCGCTGATGAACCGTTATCGCGGCGGGCCGGAGCTGGCTTTTCAACTATTGATTTATCCAATGCTTGACGATCAGCACGATACGCCATCTGGCCACATGAATATTCCACCATCAACCTGGACCCGCGATGTTTCGCTGCACGCTTGGTCTCTCTATGCTGAAGAGGGTGGAGCAAGTGAATATGCCGCTGCAGCGCGCGCGCAAAACTTGCACGGACTTCCACCAGCCTATATCATGTGCGGTGATCTCGATTTATTTCTGGATGAAGATATTGCTTATGCCAATCGCTTGAGGGAAGCGGGCGTTCCAGTAGAAGTTGCAATTTACCCGGGGGCACCACACGGGTTTAACGGCTTTGCACCGCAGGCTTCGGTCAGCCAGCGCGCCAATGCCTCAATCCGCCTAGCCTTGGAACACGCCTTGAAATGAACGAACTGGAATTTGTTGAACAACTGAAAACCCTGGCCATCCATCCTGCCGCACGCGGGTTGGTTGATGATGCTGCAGTGCTGCCATTTGGCCGCCACAAGCTGGTAATTACCCATGATATGATGGTGGAAGGCGTGCATTATTTGCCCGACGCAGACCCGGCAGATGTCGCCTGGAAGCTGGTCGCGGTGAACCTCTCTGATCTGGCTGCGAAAGGTGCAAAACCACTCGGTATCCTTATGGGGTATGGCGGCTTTGGCGACGATGCTTGGGACACGAAATTTATCGAAGGGTTAAAGCAGGCCATTGCACGTTTCGGCGTGCCGCTGCTTGGCGGTGACACTGTCGGGATGGGTGAAGGCTGCAAACGTGCTTTTGGACTCACCGCGTTTGGCGAAGCAAAGGGCCATATCATACCGGCAAGATCAGGCGCAGCGCCTGGCCACGCAATTTATGTTACTGGCAAAATCGGAGATGCTTGGGCAGGACTGCAAATAGCGAGCGGCAAAGTGCAAGCGAGGGATCTCGAATGTACGGCTGCCCTGCTCAAGGCGCATAACCGGCCAGACCCGAAACTGGAGGAGGGCAGGGCATTGTCGTCGCTGGTCAGCACGATGATGGACATTTCGGACGGATTACTGATCGACGCAGAACGCATCGCGAAGGCAAGTAATGTCTGTCTTGAGATTGACTTGGCAAAAGTCCCATTGTCGCCGGAATATATCTCGGTTTTTGGTGATGATGAAGAAGCACGCAAAAAGGCAGCTACCGGCGGCGATGACTATCAGCTTTTGCTTACCGCTAGTCCAGAGACTGTCCTGCCGATCGCGGTAACGCGGGTTGGCCAATGCAAATCGGGTTCCGGTATTGCGCTTATTAATCACAGCGAGCCAACTGTGACACCAGCAAATTTGGGCTATGTTCACGCCTGAAAACCGCTTCTATCCGAATAGTTTTTCCATCTTATTCAAATGGCTCTGCGAAAGTTCAACCGTGTGCTTAAATCAGGGGTTGCGCGGTCAACGTTTCCCGCACTATAGCCACACGCGTTAGCGCTCCGGTCTGCGGGGCGTTTGTCATAATAAAAGCAGGGGGAGTAAGGCAGTAATGACTGTTGTTACCATTTCAATTTTATGCGGCTTTGTCGCTATTTTATACGGCTTCATTACCAGCCGTCAGGTGCTGAATGCGCCGGCTGGTAATGAAAAAATGCAGGACATTGCTGCGGCTATTCAAGAAGGTGCGCAAGCCTATCTGAACCGGCAATATCGCGCCATCGGTATTGTGGGTGTCGTCGTCGCAGTCTTGGTATTTCTGTTTCTCGGACCAATTTCAACTGTAGGCTTTTTGCTCGGCGCTATTCTATCCGGTGTTGCTGGCTATATCGGCATGAACATTTCTGTTCGCGCTAATGTCCGCACAGCGCAGGGCGCTAGCGAAAGCTTGCAAACTGGCCTAACCGCTGCGTTTCGCGCGGGTGCAGTGACCGGTATGCTGGTTGCAGGACTTGCTCTGCTGGCTATCGCCATTTTCTATTGGGTGTTGACCACGCAAATGGGCTTTGAACCGAAAAGCCGGACAGTAATCGATTCTCTGGTTGCTCTGGCATTCGGTGCATCGCTGATTTCGATTTTTGCACGTTTGGGCGGCGGTATTTTTACCAAAGCGGCAGACGTTGGCGCTGACCTTGTTGGTAAGGTTGAAGCGGGTATCCCCGAGGATGATCCGCGTAACCCTGCGACTATTGCCGACAATGTAGGCGATAATGTTGGTGATTGTGCCGGTATGGCGGCTGACTTGTTCGAAACCTATGTTGTGACCGTAGGCGCGACGATGGTTCTGCTGGCACTTACCTTTGGTGATCTGGTCGGTAACGAGATGCTCAACAACCTTATGTCGCTACCGCTTATCGTTGGTGGTGCCTGTATTCTGACTTCGATTATCGGTACTTATATGGTCCGTTTGGGAAGCAGCAACAACATCATGGGCGCTTTGTATAAAGGCTTTATTACGACTGCTATCTTGTCGATCCCAGCCATTTATTACGTAACATTTCAAACACTTGGCGATATGAATGCCACCATTGGTGCGTCGCTTGACGGCACTGGCGGATTTACCGGCATGGCCTTATTCTGGTGCATGATGGTTGGCTTGGCTGTTACAGGGCTTATCATTTGGATTACCGAATATTATACCGGCACG
Source organism: Parasphingorhabdus halotolerans (assembly GCF_012516475.1). Classification (NCBI taxonomy): domain Bacteria; kingdom Pseudomonadati; phylum Pseudomonadota; class Alphaproteobacteria; order Sphingomonadales; family Sphingorhabdaceae; genus Parasphingorhabdus; species Parasphingorhabdus halotolerans. Next base: position 346,244 of record NZ_CP051217.1, read on the forward strand.
GAATATCGCCCGGTGCGCTCGATCGCCAAATCATCGGAAACCGGCCATGGCACGAATGTGATCCAAGGTCTGGCTATATCCATGGAAGCAACGGCTCTGCCAACACTTGTGATCGTAGTCGGCATCGTGGTTGCTTTCCAACTAGCTGGTCTGATCGGCATTGCTTTTGCCGCAACCGCCATGTTGGCTCTGGCCGGCATGGTTGTGGCCCTCGATGCTTATGGTCCGGTTACGGATAATGCAGGCGGTATCGCTGAAATGGCGGGACTTGATGAGTCAGTCCGTAACAAGACCGATGCGCTTGATGCTGTGGGTAATACCACAAAAGCGGTTACCAAAGGCTATGCCATTGGTTCTGCTGGTCTGGCTGCACTGGTGCTTTTCTCCGCTTACACTGCCGACCTCAGAGAGTTCTTCCCGGACTTGCAGGTCAGCTTTAGCCTCGAAAATCCCTATGTGATCGTTGGCTTGCTCCTCGGAGCCTTGTTGCCATATCTCTTCGGTTCGATGGGTATGACCGCTGTGGGCCGTGCTGCGGGTGACGTTGTTGTAGATGTTCGCGATCAGTTTGCGAAAGACCCCGGCATTATGGATGGCACGTCTCGTCCAAACTATGCACGTACGGTTGATCTGGTGACAAAGGCTGCGATTAAGGAAATGATTATTCCTTCATTGCTGCCGGTTCTCGCACCTATCGTGGTCTATTTCGTGATCACTGCGGTTGCGGGTCAGGCAAACGGCTTTGCCGCTCTTGGTGCATTGCTTCTCGGCGTGATCGTCTCCGGTCTGTTCGTTGCCTTGTCGATGACAGCAGGCGGCGGTGCTTGGGATAACGCCAAGAAATACATCGAAGACGGCAATCACGGCGGCAAGGGCTCAGACGCTCACCATGCTGCCGTGACCGGCGATACCGTGGGTGATCCATACAAGGATACTGCAGGTCCAGCCGTCAACCCGATGATCAAAATCACCAATATCGTTGCTCTGTTGCTTCTTGCAGCTTTAGCACATGGAATGGCGTAAAACGGCAAAACAATTGGCTTAAAAAAGACCCCGCCGGAAGCAGTTCTGGCGGGGTTTTTGATTTCTGTTGTTATCAAAACTGCCTCAGAAAACGTACATAACTAACTGGCTTGGTTAAACGTATATTAGAGATTTTCCGCTATCGCTCGCGAATGTTCTACAGACACTCCCATTCAGCGTTCAAGCAAGGTGCTTACACAGCTGAGGCGCCGATTGTGACGCGTGTTGAAGACGAGCTGGCAGTGGAGTGGGAAGCACTTGCGGACGTGGCCAGTGAACCCAATTCCTATTCCGAATATTGGTTTTTCCGCGCTGCCCTGCGTCATTTTCGTAGCGGTGAAACTGTCCGTTTGGCGATGGTGCGTGACGAAACTGGCTGCCTAGCTGGTATCTTGCCTCTCGTGTCCAGCGCCCAATATGGTCGTCTACCTGTCGCAAACACATCAAATTGGGTGCATCTCCAATGCTATTGTGGCGGTCCTCTGATCCGCGAGGGGTGCGAAGAGGGGTTCTGGGCTGCTCTGCTTGATTTTCTCGATCACAGCAAATGGGCAGACAATATGCTGACCTTGCGATTGATTTATGCCAATGGTCCGGTTCGGCGGGGATTGGATATGGCAGCCAAGGCCTCCGGACGCGCGCTGCATGTCGCACAGACATATGACCGGGCGACCCTGAACAGCGATGCTGATTCCGAAGCTTATATCGCGAAAACGGTTCGATCCAAAAAACGCAAGGAATATAGGCGTCAAGCCAAGCGATTGTCAGAACTAGGCGCTGTCCGGTTTGAACGCCTAGCATTGGACCAGCCGGTCGCGGAATGGTGTGACCAGTATCTCGAGCTTGAGGCTGCTGGCTGGAAAGGTGAAGGCGGCACAGCCTTGGGCGCGGCCGAAGCATCCTCCAAGTTTTTTCGGCAGATAATGTCTGAGGCTCATGCCCTGGGACGCGTCGATTTTCTGCGTTTGATGCTGGACGACCGTCCGATAGCGATGCTGGTTAACCTGCGGTCACCTCCAGCAGTCTGGTCGTACAAAATAACCTATGATGAGAGTCTGGCGCGGTTTTCTCCCGGCGTTTTGATCGAACTGGAAACCATCGCCCTGGTGTTGGGTGATCCAGATATTTCCCGGGCTGATAGCTGCGCCAAACCGGACCATCCGATGATCAATAGTATTTGGGGCGAGCGCCAGACGATTGATCATATAACCATTTCTCTCAAAGGCCCGATCCGCAGATCAGCCTATTACCTGTGCCGCAGTGTGGATCAACTGGGCGCTTTCCTTCGCCGTAAACGGAACCACGACAATGAATAAAATTGCATTCACTCCCGAGACCGTATCGAGCTTTTCTCAAGCCTATCCCGAGACGCCCAATAAACTTCGGCACGACCTGTGCGATCATCCTTTGCTACAGTTACCGGCACTGGTTGATCTGGCAACGCGGCTGCGGTCGGACCATGTCGAACATAATCAGGGCGATCTGCCCATCGGCATCGCACCAGAAGACGTGCCGACACCAGCGCTCGATGTTGCGGAGACTATTCGCTCGATCGAGGAGTCCGGTTCCTGGATGGCGCTCAAGTTCATTGAGAATGTACCGGAATATCATGACTTGCTGATAGAAACGCTCGCCGCAATTGAGCCTGCCGTGCGAGGCAAAACGGGTGCCATGAACAAGCTGGAAGGCTTTATCTTCGTCTCGTCTCCGGGCGCTGTGACCCCGTTTCATTTTGATCCGGAGCACAATATTTTGCTGCAAATCCGCGGGAACAAAGTCCTGACGCTGTTCCCCGCTGATGATGAGAATATAGTCGCCCCGCAGAACCATGAAGCCTTTGCCTATGGTGAGCATCATCGCAATCTCGAATGGCGCGATGAGGTATCGGCTCTTGGAAATCCCATGTCTCTATCGCCAGGAGATGCCCTCTATGTCCCGGTTAAAATGCCGCATTGGGTTAAGAACGGATCCGAAGTCGCAATCTCTCTCTCTGTCACATGGCGTTCGGAATGGAGTGTCGCTGAATCCGACGCGCGCGCCTTGAACGCGCTGATCAGGAAAGTCGGAATCTCACCCACAACCCCGGGACGCTGGCCCGCCAGTAATGCCGGAAAATCCTTGGCTTTCCGGGCACTGCGCAAAGCAGGCGTAACCAAGTTAGCGCGATCACTGCTGAATTGAATCAGTTCGCTGGTTGCGAAGAGGATATTCGCGATCACAAAAAATCCAGAAAATAATGGCTCCCCGAGTAGGATTCGAACCTACGACATTTCGATTAACAGTCGAACGCTCTACCGCTGAGCTATCGGGGAACAGGCTCGATTTAGCGTCGAGACTATCGTCGTGAAGCGCGCCTATAACAACGTCATCCGCATGCTGCAAGCCATCAAACGACAAATTGTTCCATGGCAATCCGGTCATCCAAAGCATGCTCGGGATCAAACAGCATTGTCAGGGCTTGACCGCGATCAACCGCAACCTTTACGCAACTCACATCTCGGACTTCCCGCTGATCGCCAACCGCACTTACTGGCCGTTTTTCCGGGTTTAGAACGCGGATAGAAATTTTCATTTTGTCGGGCAATATCGCGCCTTTCCAGCGGCGTGGTCGAAACGGGCTGATTGGTGTCAGAGCCAGCAAATGGCAGGTCAGCGGCAATATTGGGCCATTGGCAGACAGGTTATAAGCTGTCGAGCCGGCGGGGGTGGCAATGATTACGCCATCGCAAACCAGTTCCTCCATCATCACCCGTCCGTTAATTTCGATTTCCAGCTTCGCGGTTTGGCGGGTTTCGCGCAACAAAGAGACCTCGTTAATTGCTGGTAGCGAAAAAGTAGCACCAGAAACCGTTTCGACATCCATTTTCAGCGGCCTGATTTTGAACGCTCTTGCATTTGCTAAGCGCTCGCCAATGTCTTCGAGGTGCCAATTGTTCATCAAAAAACCGACTGTACCCAAGTTCATCCCGTATACGGGCATGATTTGACGGCGGTTCAACATCTGGTGAAGGGTCTGGAGCATGAAGCCGTCGCCGCCTAGCACCACTGCCCGGTCAGCATTTTCCAGTGAAACCCAATCGTAAGTCGATCTAAGTTCTTCGCCCGCTTCCTGTGCCTGCGGGGTAGGGGACACAACGAGTGCCCATTTTTTATTACTCATCCGCCAGTGACGTTCATATGACGCTCCAATATCTCTGCGGACCCGTTTAGCTGCGCATTGAAATCATGACGCTGCGGTTTGAGCTTTAGAGCTTGTTGAAGCAATTGGTCAACGGCAGTGATCCCGTCTTTGCGAACAGCTGCGCGCAAATCAACATGAGCATTGTGGCCGAGGCACATGAATATTTTACCGTCCGTAGTCAGACGCAAGCGATTGCAACCATCGCAGAAATTATTGCTAAGAGGAGTTATCAGGCCCAGGCGTAGGCCCAATGTCTCGAAAGAGAGATATCGCGCGGGTCCGGCACTTTTGTAGGAGATCGTGGTTGCGTCAAAGGAAGTCGTCAGTGGTTTGATAAATTCTTCCGCCGAAATATGGCTGATGCTTCGGTCAGCACCGACATCGCCGAGAGGCATAGTCTCGATGATCGTTAAGTCATGACCGCTATCGGCGCAATATTCTGCCATAGGTAGCAAATCATCCTGATTGAACCCGCGCATCGCGACCATGTTGATCTTTACATTAATGCCGACGCGTTTTGCGGCCTCAATACCCTCAAGAACAATGGCGATATCTGCACCGCGGGTTATTTCCAAGAACTTGGCGGGATCTAGTGTGTCGATACTGACATTGATACGGCGCACATGGTGGGCAGCCAGGTGGTCAGCATATTCAGACAGTAACGATCCATTAGTGGTCAGCGTTAATTCTTCCAGTTCTCCCGATCGGACTTTTCTTCCAAGACGTTGAATAACATCTTTCATATCTCGTCTAACAAGCGGTTCGCCGCCAGTGAGTCGAATTTTTTTATACCATGGCCAATGAATCGCTCTGCTATAAGAGTAATTTCCTCAAGTGTAAGAAGTTCATTTTTTGGCATGAATGTCATGTTTTCAGACATGCAATATCGGCAACGGAAATTGCAGCGGTCCGTTACCGATATCCGCAGATAATCAATTTTCCGACCAAATCCATCTTGCATGTTTAATTCTCGAATTAACAGGGCAATGAAAATCTTAGCTTTTTGTTTGCTTGCAGGCAACGGCCTATAAACGTTTGCTGGCTATGGAAAAGAATAGGAAAATCGGCCATTTTTAAGGAGCGCAAAAGTTAACAATCCCGTCACCTCTGCTATTGACAATAAAGCGCCGCAAAAGCTGTTTTTGCTGTCTTTCCATGACCGCGACCCTTTGGCGGCTGAAATTGCGGGTTTTGGTTGGCAAGTAAGTTCTGCACGACGCGGGGAAAATCTCCGGGCGCGCTTTTTGTCCTCTAACGCTTTAGTCGCCGTCGTTGACGTTCGGCAGGATGAAAAAGCCGGTATTGCGGCAATTTCCGAACTATCGCAGCTCTCACAAGATGGCGGGATAGCGATTTTGGCATTGGCCGGCAAAGCTAGTGAGAGCGACATCGGGGAAAAGGCTTATGATGCCGGCGCAACCCATTTTCTGGACTATGAGAGCCCGCGCGCTGATCTGATGCAGGCAATACGCTTTGCGTACCGTTATGTGGAAAACATTCACGGTGGGCCCTCAGCGATGCAGGCTTTTGATAACTTATTAGATCATTCCAAGGAAAAATGGTCGTGTTCACGCAGGGACTTCTCTCAGCGATGGGTCAGTGAACCGTTGCGAGAACGATTGAAAACCGTTGATTTCGATATGTACCCAATTACCGGCATTTACCGTCAACTGGAGGCTGATGAACGCCAGCGCGTACGTGGTGCAATGGGGCGCATTAGGGATGGCTCCTCGCAAGCTGCGGTCCCACATATTCTGAATGGTAAAAACGTGATCCACCATCTCCATGCATCAGGCGACACATTTTATGGACGAATCGAGGAAGTCGCATCGGAAAAAAATGTTGATGACTGGACGGATCGTGACTTGCTTTCGGGTCTTCGAAAAGGCTCTGCAGCACGGGCGTGGATTAAAGACCGCCTCACTGAAAAACGGTCGTTGGGTCTAATTGCTTTCGGACTCAAGAACTTTCAGACCATCAACGCTGCCTTTGGTCGTCCGGTTGGCGATCAGGTTCTTCGCATCATCGGACAAAGGCTCTTGTTGGAAACCGGAAATCATTCGAAAGACGAATGTCTGGTCGCCCGTATCGATGGTCATAATTTCTTGATGGCGGCTACGCTGGATCAATCAGATGACAGGTTCAAAGAATTTGCACGCCATTTGCTTGCTACGATTTTTGATCCTGCAAAAATTGATGGTAGGAACATTCAGTTGGTCCCGCGCGCTGGAATATCTATAGAAAAAGCTGCATCTGATGAAGCGCTTGTCATTCGTCGTGTCAGCCTGACTCTTGCCGAAGCAATGGCCTCGGGATCGGGGTTGATCAAAATCAGTAGCGGATCGAGCGCTGATATTCTGCTCGAGCAGCGCTTAGAATCGGAACTGGCTGAAGCCATTGAAAACACAGAAATTACAGTCGTCCTGCAGCCTCAGTTTAAGGTTAGGACAGGTCAATTGGTCGGGGCGGAAGCGCTCGCGCGTTGGGATCACCCAAAGTTCGGTTTATTGGGAGCCTCTACTCTTTTTTCCGTTGCCGAGAGAGCCGGGTTACTGGGAATATTATCTCAGCATATCCACAAAATTGCGCTGGTCGCAGGTGCTAACTGGCCGGATAGCCTTTCATTTCTTCGTCTCTCGATCAATGTCACTGCCGGAGATTTAGCTGAGCAACTATTTGTCCAGAAACTGGACGATAGGCTGAAAGATACTGGTTTTGATCCGGGGTATCTTACGATAGAAATTACCGAAAGCGGCCTTATCAGTGATATGGCCGCCTCGGTTGAGCGTCTGCATCAGCTACGCGAGCGGGGCATTCGTATTGCTATTGATGATTTTGGTACCGGATATAGCAGTTTATCCTATCTGAAGGATTTGCCCCTCGATTACCTGAAGATCGATAGCGGTCTTACCGGTGATATAAGTGGATCAAAGAAGGATCAGATTGTTGTGCGTTCGATCATTGATATGGCGCAAAATCTTGATTTGGCGGTTGTTGCAGAAGGGGTTGAATCGCAAGTTCAACTTGAAACCTTGGCGGAACAAGGCTGCGAATTTTTTCAGGGGTTTTTAAGGTCGGGGGCGCTCTTGCCAGAAGAGTTCGAGATTTTTGCACTCCGCAGCAATTGAGATCAGCATTTAACTAGCGTTTTGTTGCGCCAATTTGGATAATCCGGTGGAAAGCTGGGTCAAGCCATGGAGCCGAGATTTCGGATCACGCCATTTCCGCTCGATGAATAGCTTGTTGTCAGGACGGATTTTGGCCGTACCTTTCAACCGTTCTACATAGGCCAAAAGCCCAAGCACATTGGGAAACTTATCTTTGTGGAAGCTAACCAAAGCGCCGCGTGGTCCCATTTCGATCTTGCTGATATGCGCCTGCACGCAATTCATTTTGATCTGCATAAGTTTAAGAAGATTGTCGGTCTGTATTGGCAGATCACCGAAGCGATCTATCATTTCGGCAGCGAATGATTGGATTTCCTGATTAGTCTTGAGACTGTTCATTCGGCGATAAAGGCCCATACGCAGTGACAGGTCAGGAACATAGTTTTCCGGAATCATGATCGGCGCATCAACGGTGATCTGCGGTGAGAAGCCATCGGTATCAGCTTCCAGCCCGGCACCCTTGGCTTTGGCTTCTAATATCGCGTCTTCCAGCATGGATTGATAAAGTTCAAACCCAACCTCTCGGATATGGCCGGATTGCTCATCGCCAAGCAAATTGCCAGCGCCGCGAATATCTAGATCATGGCTGGCTAGTTCAAAACCTGCACCGAGATTATCCAGGTCGCCGAGAATTTTCAGGCGCTTTTCTGCCTTTTCGGTGATGATCCGATCTTTCGGTGTTACCATATAGGCGTAAGCACGGGTCTTGGATCGCCCGACTCGTCCGCGCAATTGATACAGTTGCGCAAGACCAAAGCGATCCGCACGGTGAATGATGAGGGTATTGGCGCTTGGAATGTCCAGTCCGCTTTCGACAATGGTTGTCGCAAGCAGGACATCATATTTGCGATCGTAAAATGCGGACATGCGCTCTTCCACTGTTGTCGGCGGCATCTGGCCATGCGCCACGACATAGGTGATCTCAGGAGCGTAGTTTTTGAGAAACTCCTCAATGTCTGGTAAATCGGCGATGCGAGGTACAACAATGAAAGACTGTCCGCCGCGATAGTGCTCGCGCATCAAGGCCTCTTGCAACGGCACCGGATCCCAAGGCATGACATAGGTGCGCACCGCCAGCCGATCGACTGGAGGCGTTTGAATGACTGACAGTTCACGCAGACCTGTCATCGCCATCTGCAAAGTGCGGGGAATCGGTGTGGCGGTAAGCGTCAAAACATGTACATCGGATTTCATGGCCTTCAGGCGCTCTTTGTGGGTGACACCGAAGCGTTGCTCCTCATCGATAATAATCAAACCAAGGCGCTGAAATTCAATTGATTTTGAAATTAGTGCGTGCGTGCCGATCACAATATCAACATCACCAGTTGTCAGCCCTTCACGCGTTTTTTTCGCCTCGGCTTGTGGAACGAGCCGCGATAAACGACCAATTTTTAAGGGAAAAGGTCGGAAGCGTTCTTCAAAATTGCTGAAATGTTGCCGAGCAAGCAGGGTGGTTGGCGCGATAATGGCGACCTGCATTCCCGCCATTGCTGCTGCAAAAGCCGCGCGCATCGCGACTTCCGTCTTACCAAAACCGACATCCCCACAAACCAGTCTGTCCATCGCCTTGCCGGATGCCATATCGCCAAGCACTTCTTCTATTGCTTGTTGCTGGTCGTCGGTTTCCTGATACGGGAAACGATCAACAAAACCGGCCATTTCCTGGGGTTCAACACGCGCTGAAGTCGCTGGTTGCAAAGCGCGAGCGGCGGCGGTTTTGAGCAGTTCATGCGCAATTGCCCGGATGCGCTCTTTGAGCTTGGATTTGCGCCGCTGCCAGCCTTCACCACCGAGCCGGTCGAGAACAACGCTGTCTCCACCATCTCCATAGCGGCTGAGAACGTCAATATTCTCAACCGGAACATAAAGCTTATCGCCGCCAGCATATTTCAGGTGGACGCAATCATGTGGACTTTCACCCACTGGGATTGAAACAATGCCCTCATAAAGGCCTATGCCGTGCTCCAGATGAACCACCAGATCGCCCTGGTTCAGCGCAGATAGTTCTTCAATAAACGCGTCACTGCTCTTGCGGCGCCTGGATTTGCGCACCAATCGATCACCGAAAATATCCTGCTCGGTAAGCAACGCGATGTCATCGGTTCGAAAGCCGGAAGAGAGAGGCAACACCGTAAGCGCTACAGAACTTTCGGCTGCGAGGCAGGATTTCCAGTCATCACAGAGTACTGCCGTCTTGACGTCATGGTCTGTCAGTAGGTCATAAAGCCGCGCGCGCGAGCCTTTGCTGTAACTCGCAACAATGGCCGTTGTTCCAGATTTGGAAAGCGAATTGAGATGGGTCGCGAGCGCTTTATAGATATTCTCGTTCCGCGCCCTTTCCGGAGAGAAATCGCGTGGAGAAGAGACGGACAAGGGTATAACAGAATAGGATTCCGGTTCGTCAAATTCGCTGATGACGTGGATTGGTGCTTCATTCTGCTGTTCGATCCATTCCGACGAATCCAGATAGAGGCTTTTGGGATCTAGCGGTCGATAACTGGAAATATTGGCCTTATCAGCCTCCAGTCGGTTTTTGTAATAATCAGCAACTGATAAAAACTGTGCCTCCGCCGCTGACGACGCGGCGGCATCACGAAGGATGATCGTATTATCGTCAAGATAATCAAAAAGTGTCACAAGCCGCTCTTCGATCAGAGGTAGCCAATGCTCCATTCCAGCCAGGCGCCGCCCTTCGGAAATTGACTGGTAAAGCGGATCACTGGTTGAAACGGCGCCAAACAGATCCCGATATCGTATCCGGAAGCGGGTTATGCTCGCTTCATCGAGCAAAAATTCCGATACCGGTAATAGCTCGAAGCCATCGATATTACCTATTGTCCGTTGATCATTCGGATCAAATTTCCGCAACGTTTCGATTTCGTCACCAAACAGGTCGATCCGTAGCGGCGTTTTGGCCCCGGGCGGGAAGAGGTCTATCAAACCGCCCCGTGCTGCAAATTCGCCGCTGTCAGCCACCGTATCAACGCGGACAAAGCCGTTTGCGTAGAGAAATGAAACCAGCTTTTCTTGCTTGATTATTGTTCCCGGGGCGAGGCGAGTGACCATCTCTTTAACTCGTGACGGTTCTAACACCCGCTGCGTCACGGCATTTACAGTTGTGACCACCAATTGGGATTGGTTTGGCGATTGAGCCAGTTTGGCGAGAGCAGCCAATCGGTCTGACGTTGTATGAAGAGCCGGTGAAGCGCGGTCATAAGGCAGGCAGTCCCATGCTGGAAACTCGATGATCTCCAGACCTGGCTGAAAATAGTGCGCAACTTCCGCAATGGCGCTCATTGCGGCATCATCTGTGGCGATATATACGGTGCGTTTACCCGATTGAACCGCGATATCAGCCAAGCAATAGGGGCGATAGCCAGCGGCAATGCCAGCCAGAGTTTTTCCATCTCTCGACGATAATAATTTATCTAAATAAGACACTTATGACTGATATTTCAATTTCTGATTTAGATTCATTTATAGGGATCGACGAAATCGAGTTGCTTCATGCACTCCATTTGCGGCCCTTGCAATTGATCGGGAATGGGCTGTGTCCCTATAGCCCATGCCATCACGTCGACATCATCATGTTCGAGCAAATTCTCAAACCATATGATCTCCTCGTCCGTCCAAGTCGCGCCATATTTGTCGAAGAAACCTCCGATAATGGCGTCAGCTTCTCTGGTGCCCCGATGCCAGGAACGGAACTGAAGGCGTTTGAGCGTTTTTTCGCGATCCATTGTCGTGCACCTGTTCTTGTTCGTAGCGATTAACGTGGCTGGCATATTGGCCCCACGTGGGTATAAAGGCCGATAGACATGCGGCCCGAGATACTCAATCCATTATTTGGTGAAACCCAATCCCTGAAAGGCGTTGGCAAAGCGCTAGCCAAGCCGCTTGAGAAGTTGCGACTGACGCGGGTCAAGGATTTGCAATACCATGCACCCAGCTACTGGATGCGCCGAAAGCGGGTTGTCGAACTGGATGAAGCAGATGTCGGACTCAATATTGTCGCTGAAATCACGCCGGTAGATTATCGTAGTGGTGGCCCGCGCAGTCCATTTAGAGTCTATGCAACAGACGGACCCGGTAACTATATCAGCCTGACCTTTTTCGGCCGAAATTCAGGCTGGCCCAAGAAATTGTTACCGCTCGGCGAACCCAAGGTGATTTCGGGCAAGCTTGAACGATATGGTGACGAACTGCAAATACTGCACCCCGAAGTATTAGAACCAATAGAGAAAGACGAAATTGCACTGGTCGAACCGATTTATCCATTGTCGGATGGGCTAGGCAACAAACGCATGAGTCAGCTCATTGAGCAGGCGGTGGCACTTGCCCCGGAACTTCCCGAATGGATCGAGCCCAGTCTGCTGGCGTCCAAGAACTGGAAAAGCTGGCACGACAGTGTCGTGTCTTTGCACCGCCAAGAGGGAATCGATGCAGCGGATAGACTGGCTTATGACGAGGTCTTCGCCAATCAACTCGCTTTCATGCTGGTGCGCGCCAGCAATCGGCGGAAAACTGGAACTCCCATTGAAGGTGACGGTCATCTTAGAGACAAGCTTGATTTACCGTTTGAGCTGACCGGCGCGCAGAAGCGCTGCATTTCAGAGATTGATGGTGATCTTGCGCAATCCTCTCCTATGCTGCGGTTGCTGCAGGGAGATGTCGGATCGGGTAAAACATTAATCGCTTTGATGGCACTGCTCAATGCCGTCGAAGCCGGATATCAGGGAGCGTTACTGGCTCCTACAGAAATTTTGGCGCGTCAACATTTTGAAGGTTTGCAGAAACTGCTGACCGGATTGCCCGTCAGTCTTGCAATTTTGACCGGGCGTGAGAAGGGCAGGGTGCGCGAGTCTACGTTGATGGGCCTGGCTGATGGCTCGATTGATATTCTCGTCGGTACGCATGCTATCTTCCAAGAGAAGGTACAATATAAGCGGCTGGCGCTTGCAGTTATCGATGAGCAGCATAAATTCGGTGTTTCCCAGCGGCTTATGCTGACCCAAAAGGCAGAGCGTATACCGCATTTGCTGGCGATGACGGCGACACCGATTCCGCGTACGCTGACACTCAGCCAATTTGGTGAAATGGATGTTTCCAAGATTGATGAACTGCCACCAGGCCGCCAGGAAATCGAAACACGCGTGATTTCTGACGGTCGCATTGCGGAAGTTGTCGACGGATTGGCGCGTCATGTTGCGAGCGGCGGGCAAGCCTATTGGGTCTGTCCCTTGGTTGAAGAGAGTGAAAAGAGCGACCTGGCCGCAGCCGAAGACCGCGCGTCCACCTTGTGCTCCCGTTTCGGCGATGATGTCGGGCTGGTGCATGGCCGGATGAAAGGGCCGGAAAAAGACGCGGTTATGGAAAGGTTTCAGCGTGATGAAATCAAGATACTGGTTGCCACGACAGTTATTGAGGTCGGCGTTGATGTTCCCAATGCGAGCTTGATGATTATCGAAGCGGCGGACCGCTTCGGCTTGGCGCAATTGCATCAGCTTCGTGGCCGGGTTGGCCGGGGAAGCGTAAAATCAAACTGTCTACTGCTGCGTGGGGATACTCTGAGCGAAACGGCCCGGGCACGACTGACATTGCTCCGTGAAACCAACGATGGCTTCCGCATTGCAGAGGAAGATCTGAGATTGCGTGGAGCAGGCGAATTGCTGGGTACGCGACAATCTGGAGAAGCTGGCTTTCGCATTGCATCGTCTGAACAAGTTACCGAGTTTATTGCGCCGGCTACCGATGATGCGCGGCTTCTTCTCGACCGGGATGGTGGACTCGAAAGTGAACGGGGGCAGGCAGCGCGAGTTGCGCTTTATCTGTTTGAGAAAGATTGGGGTGTTAGCCTGCTGCGTAGCGGCTAATTTCGATTTTATTCGACAGTAACGATCTTGTCGACCATCACCGCGAAATCGGCTTCGCGAATGACCCGTTCAAATTCAAATCCAGAACGGCCATTGTGACTCCAGACTAAGAATGCTTCAATTCGCCCTGCAATCGGCAAACGCACAACTACGCGATCGCCTTTTTCCAGCGGTACTTCGTGGACCAACTGGCAACCATGAGCTGAAATATTTGTAATCTTGCCAGCGAACTCGCCATCTTTGCGGGTTTCACAAATCGTATCGAAATCCACCGGAAAGCGCGTCGCTCTGCGCGGGTCGGGCGTTGCATGATTTATTGCGCTGGTCAAAACATAGGTCCCACAAGTTATTCAATTGCAACTCTAGGGCAGTTTCCCAAACAAAAGGTAAACTGGTAAAAATTAGGTAAGAAATGTGGCTAGCCGACCTTGCGGATTAGCCCGTGCTTCTTCTTTCCAGCAGAGATTTTGACATCGGCATCAGTGGCAGAAATCATTGTACCCATATCGCTCACAACTTCGCCGTCAAGCCTTGCGCCGCCGCCTGACACCAACCGTTTCGCTTCGCCTTTGGACGCACAAAAACCAATGCCGACAAGCGCATCAAGAATCGAAATTTGATCATACGACACCTCAAAAACCGGCAAATCACCGCCCGCTTGACCTTGCTCAAATAGATTTTCAGCCGTCTGAGCGGCGTGTTGCGCAGCTTTCTCGCCGTGCGCCATAGTCGTTGCGGCATCGGCCAGTGTTTTCTTGGCAAGGTTTATCTCGGAGCCCTCCAATGCTTCCAGACGCTGGATTTCGTCTAGATCAATGTCGGTAAAAAGACGCAAGAAACGGCCAACGTCTGCATCCTGCGTATTCCGCCAGAATTGCCAATAGTCATATGGCGAAAGCTGATCGGCGTTGAGCCAGACGGCGCCATTTGCCGTTTTGCCCATTTTGCTACCATCTGCGGTAGCGATCAGCGGTGTTGTGAGTCCAAACAGTTGTTGGCTATCAATCCTTCGCGTGAGCTCTATTCCGTTGATGATATTGCCCCATTGGTCCGAACCGCCTAATTGCAAACGGCAGTCATTCCGTCGGGATAACTCAAGAAAATCATAGGCTTGCAAGATCATGTAATTAAATTCGAGAAAGGTCAGGGGCTGCTCGCGGTCGAGACGTATTTTAACAGATTCGAATGTGAGCATCCGGTTAATCGTGAAATGCGGTCCTATATTGCGCAGCATGTCGACATAATTCAGGGCGTCTAGCCAGTCTGCATTATTGACCATGATCGCGTCGGTTGGCCCATCGCCAAAAGTAAGGAACTGCTCGAATATCCGCTTGATGCTGTCGATGTTGGCATCAATATCTGCTGCGCTTAGCATTTTGCGGCTTTCATCCTTACCAGATGGATCGCCGACTTTTGTGGTGCCGCCGCCCATCACTACGATCGGTTTGTGGCCGGTTTGCTGCATGCGCCGCAACATCATGATCTGAACAAGGCTGCCGACGTGTAGTGACGGTGCGGTCGCATCAAAACCGATGTAACCCGGTACGATCACCTTGCAGGCAAGCGCATCAAGCCCGTCGGCATCGGTTAACTGGTGAATATAGCCGCGATCATTGAGGACGCGCAGGAGATCAGATTGATAGTGTGTCATGGTGAAGCTGTTACCTTTGGCGGCCAAAAGGTGCAATCGCGTTAATCAGCACTTTCCCAATCGTTGACGATCAGGCTAGTGGATATCTAACGACATGCTGATTTGAAACGACTTCATAAAAAGGAACAGACATTGAACTCGGAAATTGATCCCAAGGCATATTCTGAAAATAGCTGGTCGTTGTTCTGTCATCCCGATCATCCTGCTGATCGCATTGAGGCAATAACCGTCAGTCAGGAATGGACCGAATCAGGACAATTATGGCTCCGTTATCATATCGATGGGGAGCTGAATGCAATTAGCACACCCGATCCAGCGAATGGCGAACGCCGTGACAATCTTTGGCAAACAACCTGTTGCGAGTTATTTGTGCGCATTCCAGGTGATGAAGCCTATGGCGAGTATAATTTCTCTCCTTCGTCGCAATGGGCAGCTTATCAATTCAGCGCGTTTCGCAAAGATATGGCCAATATGGAAGTGCCGGGAGTGCCGGAAATCTATTGTGATGCCAGCGAAACCCATCTTGCGCTGGAAACGACTTTGCTCCTGCCCGAGCGTTTTGATAACCAGGACTTGAAAGCAAGTTTTTCTGTTGTGATAGAAGAGGTTGATGGCCCAAAATCATTCTGGGCTGTGGCCCACCCAGCAGGAGTACCGGAATTTCACCATCGGGATTGCTTTTCGGCTGATCTGAAGGCATCAAAAGCCTTATGAAATTTGGAATAGACCGACTTCTTGAAGATCCTGCCTTGCGCAAGCCTCTCGAAGGCAAGCGCGTTGCTTTACTAGCTCATCCAGCCTCGGTTACGAGGGATTTGGAACACTCGCTAGATGCATTAGCTGCCTGCGGCGGAATTAATCTGACCGCCGCATTTGGCCCGCAACATGGTCTGCGCGGTGACAAACAGGACAATATGGTCGAAACGGAAGATTATACTGATCCCGTTCACGGTATTCCGGTTTTCAGTCTTTACGGCGAAGTCCGCCGACCTACCGGCCAATCGATGGGGACATTTGATGTTCTCCTCATTGATCTTCAAGATCTGGGCTGCCGGATTTATACCTTCATAACGACTCTTCGTTATGTGCTGGAAGCCGCAGCCGAGCATGGAAAAGCGGTTTGGGTGCTGGATCGACCGAATCCGGTGGGAAGGCCAATCGAAGGCAATATGCTGGAAGAAGGCTGGGAAAGCTTCGTTGGTGCTGCGCCCATGCCGATGCGTCACGGTCTGACGCTTGGCGAAATGGGACGTTGGTTCATCCATTATTTCGATCTTGATGTGCAATATAAGGTCATTGAAATGCAAGGCTGGCAGCCTGAAGGCCCAGGGTCAGGTTGGCCGACGGATCGTGTCTGGATAAATCCTAGCCCCAATGCGCCGAACGTTATGATGGCGCGCGCCTATGCCGGCACGGTCATGCTGGAGGGAACCACACTATCGGAAGGGCGAGGGACTACAAGGCCGCTTGAGTTGTTTGGCGCTCCCGATATCGACGCTCGGGCTGTGATTGCAGAAATGCACAAACGCGCACCGCAATGGCTCAAAGGCGTGACATTGAGAGAATGCTGGTTTGAACCGACATTTCATAAGCATAAAGGCATGCTGTGCAATGGCATCCAGATCCATACCGAGGGGCCGCGATATAATCATGCAGACTTTCGTCCTTGGCGCCTGCAAGCTTTGGCATTCAAAGCGATCCGTAAGCTCTATTTCGGATATGAACTTTGGCGCGATTTTGCCTATGAATACGAAGAAGGCAAACTCGCGATTGATGTCATCAACGGCGGTCCGCAGCTCAGGGAATGGATTGATAGCCCATCTACTATAGCCAATGATCTGGAAGCCTTTACCGCGCCGGACGAACGGATGTGGGGGCAGATGCTCGCCGAATACCTGATCTATTGATCTTTTTCGAGTAATTCATGTGGAATGCTGCACTGCAACATAAAGCTTGCAAATGCTGACAATTGTGATATTTTCGCAATATGTTACCGAGCAAAGAATTTTTTGAAGGCGTTGCGCTAAAAAAATGCGTCGTGGCGACCTATAATCGCACAGCATTCAAGCTAGCTCCGCATATCGTTTACACACGTCATGACGAACTTTATGTCGACGCTGTACCCGTCGAAAAAGAAGGTCAACCGCCGCGCGAAACCAAACTTGCGACGTTTAAATTATCCGGCCTGCAGAATGTTCGGGTTGAAGACTTCCATTTTGAAATGTCCGACATTTTCGAACCTGCGGCAGAGAAATATGAAGGCACCACCCTTTTGGCCGTCGAGGCCTAGGACGAGCTTAGCCCTGTTTCCGGGTCAGTTCTTTCATCGCATCGCCCAAGCCTTCCAACGTCAGCGGATACATCCGATCGTTGAGCAGTTCGCGCACAATTCTAACGCTTTGTGAATAGCCCCATTGTTTCTCGGGTACAGGATTGAGCCACGCTGTCGCAGGATAGGTATTGGTCATCCGGTTCAGCCAGGTCACCCCGGCTTCCTCGTTGAAATGTTCCACCGATCCACCAGGATGGGTGATTTCATAAGGGCTCATTGATGCATCGCCAACGAATATGACTTTATAGTCATGTCCGTACTTGTGGAGGATATCCCAAGTGTTTGTCCGCTCGGAAAAGCGGCGGCGATTGTCCTTCCACACGCCTTCATAAAGACAGTTGTGGAAATAGAAGAACTCCAGGTTTTTGAACTCACTATTGGCGGCACTAAATAATTCTTCGCATAGTTTGATAAACGGATCCATCGAGCCGCCGACATCGAGAAACAGCAAAAGTTTAACTGCGTTATGCCGCTCGGGCCGCATGTGAATATCAAGCCATCCCTGTTTCGCGGTGCCATCAATTGTGCGATTAATATCCAGCTCATCTGCTGCACCTTCGCGGGCAAATTTGCGCAGGCGTCGCATTGCAACCTTGATATTTCGCGTGCCGAGCTGCTTAGTATGATCCAGGTTCTGGAATTCTCTTTTGTCCCAGACTTTTATAGCCTTTTTCTGACCACCTTCGCCGCCAATGCGCACGCCTTCGGGATTATAACCTGAATTTCCGTAGGGAGAGGTGCCGCCTGTGCCGATCCACTTGCTCCCGCCTTCGTGGCGCTTTTCCTGCTCGGCGAGACGCTCTTTCAGCGTCTCCATAATCTCATCCCAGCTGCCGAGTTTTTTAACCTCTTCCATCTCTTCTTCAGAGAGATATTTTTCAGCCACCGCCTTCAGCCAGTCGAGCGGTATTTCCTGTTCCTGCATACCATAAGTGGTTTCTATGCCTTTAAAGACCTTCGAAAATACCTGATCAAAGCGATCAAGCAGGCCTTCATCCTTCACAAACGTTGCACGGGAGAGAAAATAGAAATCCTCCGGGGTACGGCGAATCACGTCTTTATCCAGCGCCTCCAGCAGCACCAGATGTTCCTTGAGCGAAGCCGTTATGCCTGCGGCTCTGAGTTCGTCCATGAAGTTAAAGAACATATTACGCTCCGCTTAGCGCGCTTCCCTTTTGGCCATAAATGCCAGCCGTTCAAAAAGCATAACGTCTTGCTCATTTTTGAGCAACGCACCGTGTAGTGGTGGGATGGCTTTAGTCGGGTCTTTCGATTGCAATGCTTCAAGCGGCATATCTTCGCTGAGCAGCAATTTCAGCCAATCGAGCAATTCGCTGGTGCTGGGTTTCTTTTTGAGGCCCGGCACATCGCGGACATCGTAAAAAATATCCATCGCCTTTTTAACCAAAATTCCTTGTATATCAGGGAAGTGGACGTTGATGATTTCCTGCATCGTTTCCCGATCAGGGAACTTGATATAATGAAAGAAACAGCGGCGCAGGAAGGCGTCTGGCAGTTCTTTTTCGTTGTTCGAGGTGATGATCACAATCGGCCGTTCCGCCGCTTTGATCGTTTCCTTGGTCTCGTAAACATGAAACTCCATCCGGTCGAGTTCCTGCAGCAAGTCGTTTGGAAACTCGATATCCGCCTTGTCGATCTCGTCGATCAACAGCACGGGCAGATCAGGAGACGTAAAGGCCTCCCAGAGCTTGCCCTTGCGGATATAGTTGGAAATATCGTGAACACGCTCATCGCCGAGTTGTCCGTCACGCAGACGGGCGACAGCATCATATTCATACAGGCCCTGGTGCGCTTTGGTGGTAGATTTTACGTTCCACTCAATCATCGGCATGTCTAACGCCTTGGCAATTTCGTAAGCCAGAACAGTTTTTCCGGTGCCAGGTTCACCTTTGACGAGGAGAGGGCGTCTCAATGTAGCGGCAGCGTTGACCGCAACCTTCAAATCATCGGTTGCTACATAGTCCTTGGTGCCTTCAAAACGCATGTGTCATATTCCCTTACCGTAAACGTCAATGCGTTATCGATAGGGAAAGCGCCTGTTACAGGCAAGTTAATCATTTAGTTAAGACTGAAAATCGCGGCAGGAAATTACTCTGCCAGGCTGCGTGCGTTTCTGCGGGCTTCCATCAGCTGCCAGAGACCGCGGTGTTGGGTGAGAACCTGATCTGCGCCGAAGTTTATAGCCCGTTCGATCGGCTTGTTGCCAGAAAGAATGGTATTGAGCGATTCGGTCGCTTCTGGACTTGGCAATATTGCAGCGCGGGATTCAAAGCCGAGGCGAATCGCCATTTTCTCCAGGATTCCGCGAATGGCAAACCAGTCTAGTACCAGAGCAAAAGAGGCCCCGATCGCACAGCCATTGCGATCAGATTGCGAGAGCATATCCAATGCTTTGCGCTGGGCCATAACCGCAGCATTGCTTTGATCGTCTACGCCAACGCCTGAAATAGGGCCTGCCACAACAGTCAATTTGGTCAGAAAGGCACGCTCGGCGGTGAAACCTTCAATGGCCTCAACCAGCCAGGTGCGTGCAGCTTCATCGGCTGTCTTGGTCGCGGCATGATCAACCACTCCCGGGTGACGACCGTGCAAAACGCACAAAAAATGCGCGATATCTGCAGTTTCCGGCCCTGACAGGCTTTCAACGCCGCTGGCAATTTCCTGAAAATAACGGACCGACGCACTGCCGTGTTCGGCCACATAGTCGACCAAATTAGGCTGGACGGACGGTTTTAAACTGGTTTCCGGCATAGCGCTCACATCACATTAGAGTATTCGACCACCATTGGGGTCGTTTCAAACTCTGGTGTAATGCAGAAACCTAAAGACCTAGTTTATTGTCCGTTAGGGATATGCAAACCATGTTTCTCAGCCAATGCAAAGTTTACAGGCTTCACACCCTATTGGCTATTGGAAGTTTACATAGTTCACAGACTTCACACCCTATTGATCCAGGAAGCTCCGCATTTTGCGGCTGCGGCTTGGGTGCTTCAGCTTGCGCAACGCTTTCGCCTCAATCTGCCTGATACGCTCTCGCGTCACGCTGAATTGCTGGCCAACTTCTTCCAACGTGTGGTCGGTGTTCATACCGATGCCAAAACGCATACGCAGCACACGCTCTTCGCGTGGTGTGAGCGACGCCAATACGCGGGTCACGGTTTCCTTAAGGTTTGCCTGAATGGCGGCGTCCACAGGGATAATCGCGTTCTTGTCCTCGATGAAATCACCAAGATGCGAATCTTCCTCATCGCCAATCGGTGTTTCCAGGGAAATCGGCTCTTTGGCGATTTTCATCACCTTGCGCACTTTTTCCAGCGGCATGGATAGGCGTTCGGCCATTTCTTCCGGCGTCGGCTCGCGGCCTTGCTCGTGCAGGAACTGGCGCGATGTGCGGACCAGTTTGTTGATTGTCTCAATCATATGCACCGGAATACGGATGGTTCGCGCCTGATCAGCAATCGAACGGGTGATCGCCTGCCGTATCCACCAGGTCGCGTAGGTGCTGAACTTGTAACCACGGCGATATTCGAATTTATCGACCGCCTTCATCAAGCCGATATTGCCTTCTTGAATAAGATCAAGGAACTGCAGTCCGCGATTCGTGTATTTTTTGGCAATGGAAATAACGAGACGCAGGTTGGCCTCAACCATTTCTTTCTTGGCAATCCGCGCTTCGCGCTCGCCCTTTTGGACCATGTTAACAATGCGCCGGAACTCGTTAAGCGATGTACCGGTAGCATTGGCGATATCGGAAATTTCGGCACGGATGCGTTCAACCGCATCCGCTTCTTTGGTTGCAAAAGCTTCCCATTTTTTATCGGTTTTGACCATGCTAGCGAGCCAGGCATCGTCCAGTTCGTTGCCAACATAGCTTTCCAGAAAAGCGCGGCGCGGAACTTTGTGACGTTCCGCCAACCGTAACATTTGACCGCCAAGCGCCGTCAAACGGCGGTTAAACGAGTAAAGCTGGTCCACTAGAAACTCGATTTTATTCGCGTGAAATTGAACACTTTCAACCAGAGCGGTGAGCTCTTCGCGCAAACTATGATATTTTTTCTCTTGTGTCGCAGGGAAATCATCACCCGCAGCGAGGCTTTCAAGCCGCGTTTCTTGCAGTTTGGAAAATTTCTTGAACACCGACGTGATGTTCGCAAATTTTTCAAGAGCATCCGGTTTTAGCGCTTCTTCCATTTGCGCCAGCGAAAGGGTGTTATCCTCTTCCTCTTCTTCAGCCCGCTTGGCACGGCGCTTTTTTGCAGCAGCTTCGTCATCATCCTCTTCGGAATCGACATCTTCCTCTTCTACTTCGTCTTCAACTTCATCATCGTCTTTGTAAGAGGGCCCAGCAGTTTTTTCGCTGATCTCGCCATCGTCATCATCATCTTCTTCAAGATTTTCAGGGGCGGGATCTTTCGATAGCATCGCATCGAGATCGACGATTTCGCGCAACTGCATCTCGCCGTCGTTGAGCGCGGTCGACCATTCAATAATCGCATTAAACGTGGTAGGGCTTTCGCATAGCCCCCAGATCATAGTGTCACGGCCAGCTTCAATACGTTTGGCAATCGCAATTTCGCCCTCACGGCTGAGCAATTCAACAGCACCCATTTCGCGCAAATACATGCGCACCGGATCGTCCGTACGGTCTCCCGCTGCTGCTTTTGGCGCTGCTGCTGCCGGCTTTTTATCTTTGCCTTTACCATCAATCGCCGCAACTTCATCGCCGCGCATTTCTTCGGCAGCTTCTTCGTCATTTTCCACGACTTTGACGCCCATTTCGGAAATCTGGGACATAATGTCTTCGATCTGCTCGTTCTGGTCTTGGGGCAGGGCCGCATTCAGCTCATCAATCGTTAGATAACCACGCTTTTTGCCCTTGGTGATCAGCTTTTTAATCGCGCTGTCGTTCAAATCAATCAGCGGTTCGTCTTCCGCTTTGGTCACTTTTTTTGCTTTGCTTGCCAAGTCTTTGAGCCCTAACTTTATAACAACTTATCTAAACAACGTCATCGATCTGGGTGAGTTCCACCAATCGCTCGTGAAATTCCTGTTTCGCCTGGCGAAGACGCTGCTGCTCGGCAAAACTCTCATCCGTGAGATCATCCTGCACCCGCCGCGTTGCCTCTGCCAGAGCCGCTTCCAGTCCGGGTCGCGCCGTCACCACTTTAATCGCTTCTGCCAAATCCTGATGGGCCCGCTTCGCCAAGATCGAAATCTCGTCTGACGGGGCATCATCTGGCAGCTTGCGGTTGAAAGTGAAATTCAGCGCATCGGCCCGTAACAGCCCTTTTGCGACATTATAACAATCTGTTTGTTCCAATATGGTAAGAAGGCCCTGCATATCAAGCGTTTCTTTGCCCATTGCGCATTTGGTTAACTCGGTGAGGAGCGCTTGCAACTGCGAATCAGCGAGTTTAAGGATCATGAGTTCTTCAAAATGCTTGGAAATCCGGGATGGATGGCGGATCAGACCACCCAAAATTCCTTTGGCGATGCGCAGATCATAACCGTCGACCAGAACAGACTTTGTTTCATCCTTTGGCGTGAATGACACATATCTGGATTTGAATCCTCCTTTCGAAGGTCGATATGGCCTATTGGGTTGATTATTCTCGCGCCGGGCAAAAAAGGCCTGCTCATAGCGCTCCTGAAAGTCGTGTCGGTAATGCTGGGCGATGTCCTGATCGGCAATATCTCGCACATGATCAGAGACGCGCTTCTTTAGGCCTGCCTTGGCCTCTGGCGTGTCGAGCGGTTCAGCGTCATATTCGACTTGCCAGATTTTCTCGGACAGCATTTGCGGCTTGTTGATGAGCGCTGCAAATGCTTGCGCTCCGTCTGAACGAATAAGATCGTCGGGGTCTTGTCCGGCAGGCAGAGAAATGAATTTCAAGCTATGGGATGGCTTCAATATCGGCAGCGCGCGCAGTGCGGCGCGCATCGCCGCTTTTTGGCCTGCATTGTCGCCATCAAAGCAAAGGATAGGCGCTTCGACCATTTTCCAGATGCGTTCAATCTGATGTTCGGTGAGCGCAGTGCCCAGCGGCGCAACGACATCCTCAAAACCAGCCTGCGCCAAGGCAATCACATCCATATAGCCTTCGACAACCAATATACGTCCCGTTTGGCGCGAAGCTGGCGAGGCTTTGTCGAGATTGTAAAGCGTGCGGCCCTTATCAAATAACGGCGTGTCGGGAGAGTTGAGATATTTCGGCTCACCATCGCCCAAAATCCGGCCGCCAAAAGCAATCACGCGACCTCGAGGATCTCGGATCGGGATCATCAGGCGTCCGCGGAAGCGGTCATAAGCTTCTTTATCATCGACCTTGATCAACAGGCCTGCTTCGACCAACTGATCCACGCCATGCACGGACAACGCGTCCTTCAACCGCCCGCGCGAATCCGGCGCAAAGCCAAAGCCGAAGTCGCGAATGGTTTTCTCTGATATACTGCGGTTTTTCAGGTATTCCCGCGCATGAGCGCCCTCAATCCCGTTGAACTGCGCTACGAACCAATCCTGCGCTGCCGCCATGACGTCATGCAATGTGGCACGCGTTTCCTGACGTTTGGCGGCCTGCGGATCAGGGGCAGGGACTTTCATCTGCGCTTCAGATGCGAGGTCTTTTACTGCATCCATAAAGCCCAGCCCGCGCTGGTCAGTCATCCAGCGGATGGCGTCGCCATGAGCGCCACAGCCAAAGCAATGGTAGAATCCCTTCTCATCGTTGATCGTGAAGCTGGGAGTTTTTTCGTTATGGAACGGGCAGCAAGCCTTAAACTCACGACCCGACTTGGTGACCTTAACTGTCCTGCCAATCAGCGTCGAGAGCGTCGTGCGCGATCGCAGTTCTTCAAGCCATTGCGGGGTGAGGGTCATGGGCGTCCGATCAGCTTAGCGCAGTCTTCACCAGCCCACTGGCCTTGCTCATGTCAATCTCGCTTCCGTGCCGGGCTTTTAGTTCGCCCATCACCCGGCCCATATCTTTCATGCCGTCCGCGCCGAGTTCTGCCTTGATACCGTCAATCAGTGCCGCCGTATCCGCCTCGCTCAATTGCGCAGGGAGGAATTCCTCGATCACCGCCAATTCCATTTTTTCACCGGCAGACAATTCGGTACGTCCGCCGCTTTCGAACATCTCTATCGATTCGCGGCGTTGCTTGGCCATTTTTTGCAGCACATCGGTGACCACGACATCATCATCCAGCGTGCTGTCCTTCGTCCGCAGCTCGATATCCTTGTCTTTAATCTTCGCAAGAATGGCGCGCGTGGCGGCTGTGCGGTCTTTGTCGCCCGCCTTCATAGCAGCAATTTGTTCCGCTTTCACATTGTCGCGAATCATGGCGTCCCTATCTTTTTTGGAATAAGGTACCACTGTAGCGGGAAGATATTTTTTTTCATAGATTGAGACTCCAAAAAACTAGCCCTAGTCACGGCGAAATTTGCCTTAATCCGAGCACAGAAAGTCCCAGATGATGACCAACGCCAGCATCCCCGCCGCACCAAAGGGCGCAACCGGGATATTGGTGTTGGCCGATGGCACGATAATCTGGGGCCGGGGCTTTGGCGCAACCGGCTCGGCGGTCGGTGAAGTCTGCTTCAACACCGCGATGACCGGCTATCAGGAGGTGATGACCGACCCGAGCTATGCCGGGCAGATCGTGACTTTTACCTTCCCGCACATTGGGAATGTGGGGACTAACGAGGAGGATGTCGAGGCGGATGAGCCGCATGCTCTGGGCTGTATCGTCCGCGAAGATGTGACCGCACCGTCCAGTTTCCGCGATCAGAAGCCGTTTGATCAGTGGATGGCGGAGCAGGGGCGGATTGGCCTTAGCGGCGTCGATACCCGCGCTTTGACGCGGCGTATTCGCGAGGCGGGTGCGCCCAATGCGGTGATTGCGCATGATCCCGATGGCCAGTTTGATATTGATGAACTGCTCGCCAAGGCGCGGGAATGGGCGGGTCTTGAGGGCATGGATCTGGCGATTACCGTTACCGGGCATCAGACGAAGATTTGGGATAGCGGTATCTGGCGCTTGGGTCATGGCTATGAGCCTGATCCAAAGTTTGTCAAAGTTGGGGCCAAGGAGCGTCCCCATGTGGTGGCTTTGGACTTTGGCGCCAAGCGCAATATCTTCAGAAATCTTGTGAAGGCTGGCGCAAAAGTCACTGTTGTTCCTGCCAAAACCTCGTTTGACGATATCATGGCGCTGGAACCGGCGGGCGTATTTCTCTCCAATGGCCCCGGTGACCCGGCGGCAACGGGCGAATATGCGGTTGGGGTGATCAAACAGCTGCTCGAGGCGGATGTGCCGCTGTTCGGGATTTGCCTGGGCCATCAGATGCTGGCGCTGGCGGCAGGCGCAAAGACGGTCAAAATGCATCAGGGCCATCGCGGTGCCAATCATCCGGTGCAGCGGGTTGGCGGCGATTGGGGCGAGACGGAAAATCTGGTCGAGATTACGTCCATGAACCACGGCTTTGCGGTGGACAGTGATACGCTCCCCGACACCGTGGTCGAAACCCACAAAAGCCTGTTTGACGGCAGCAATTGCGGCATCAGCATCACCGGCAAACGCGCCTTCGGCGTACAATATCACCCCGAAGCCAGTCCCGGCCCACAGGATAGTTTCTATCTGTTTGAGAAATTTGTTAGCGGTCTGGCGTCATGAGCCAGATTGATCCTGCGCATCTGGCCGAGGAATGGGAGGTGGATGATGAAATCCTGCAGAATATGGCGGCAGGCGGCGATTTGAGTCATGTTGTGCGCGAGATTAATGTGCAGTATGTCGGCGCCGTTGCTGATCTCAACAAGCTGAAAAATGACGCCGCGAAATGGGGCTTTCACTCGGCGGTCGTCGCGAAAGAAGAAGGTCAATGGGAAATCGAACTGCAAACGCGGTTGGACACGCGGCGCGAAACCATCCACGAACTGACCCGCAAAAGCCTTGAGATCGAAAGCGAATATGACATCGACCACGATGGCTGGGGCTGCTTTGCCTGTAACGAGAATGGTCCGATTTCTGACGAGAATCCGGCGTGATTAAGGTAATCGAGATGGGTGGGTCAAGGTTGACAGCTCTGCAAACGCAGCGTCCAGATGAGACCAAGGTACTATTGTGGTTGAGCTTTCAGGCTTCAAAGCAGAATATCTTATTCCGTGTTCTCGATGGTTTGCATTTAGAGCGCCCAAGACATTTTTTGTTTTTGAGCTTATTTCCCAGCCTAAACTCTCAACCAATTCCGACAAGCCGATCAGAGAATGCCTCACATCGAATTTTTTCAGATGTTTTGGATCGACTTCTTTTTTCAAAGCAGCATATTTCAGGCAAAGTTCAAAACAATGAGCAATGCAATAGTATCCTGGAAGGTCTGCATAAGTTCCAGTTTCGGCATTTGGCCCAATTAACTTTTTCGCAGCTGAATGCCAAATTCCCGCTAAAAGCATTTGGTCGAAATTACTCTTTTGCTGTTCGGTCATTCGGCAACTCTAAATGGGAAGCACAATAAGATAAATGCCCAAAAGAACTGAAATAAAATCCATCCTCATCATCGGCGCAGGCCCGATCATTATCGGACAGGCCTGCGAATTCGATTACTCCGGCACGCAGGCTTGCAAGGCGCTGAAGGAGGAGGGCTACCGGATCATTCTGGTCAACTCCAACCCCGCGACGATCATGACCGATCCGGAAATGGCGGACGCGACCTATATCGAACCGATTACGCCGGAAATTGTCGCCAAGATTATCGAGAAGGAACGTCCCGACGCGATCCTGCCGACCATGGGCGGGCAAACCGCGCTGAACACCGCGCTGACGCTCAATAAAATGGGTGTGCTCAAAAAGTACAATGTGCAGATGATAGGCGCGGATGCCGAGGCGATTGACAAGGCGGAGGATCGCGAGAAATTCAAGGCGGCGATGACCAAAATCGGTCTCGAAAGCCCGCGCTCCGCCATTGCACACAACATGGATGACGCCATGAAGGCACTGGAGGAAATCGGCCTTCCTGCGATCATGCGGCCCAGCTTCACCATGGGCGGGGCAGGCGGCGGCGTTGCCTATAACAAGGAAGAGTTTGTACATATTGTCGGCACCGGGCTGGATGCCTCGCCGACCAATGAAGTGCTGATCGAAGAGTCCATCATTGGCTGGAAAGAATATGAGATGGAGGTTGTCCGCGACAAAAACGACAATTGCATCATCATTTGTTCCATCGAAAATGTCGATCCGATGGGCGTGCATACCGGCGACAGCATTACTGTTGCCCCCGCGCTGACGCTGACCGACAAGGAATATCAGATCATGCGCAATGCCAGCATCGCGGTGCTTCGCGAAATCGGAGTTGAAACAGGCGGTTCGAACGTACAGTTCGCAGTTAATCCGAAGGATGGGCGGCTTG
This sequence comes from Parasphingorhabdus halotolerans, assembly GCF_012516475.1. NCBI lineage: Bacteria > Pseudomonadati > Pseudomonadota > Alphaproteobacteria > Sphingomonadales > Sphingorhabdaceae > Parasphingorhabdus > Parasphingorhabdus halotolerans. Next base: position 373,894 of record NZ_CP051217.1, read on the forward strand.
TTGTTATCGAAATGAACCCGCGTGTATCACGCAGTAGTGCGCTGGCGTCGAAGGCAACCGGCTTCCCGATTGCCAGTGTCGCGGCGAAGCTGGCGGTGGGCTATACGCTCGACGAGATTGACAATGATATTACCGGCGCAACACCGGCGTCTTTCGAGCCGACAATTGATTATGTCGTCACCAAAATTCCGCGCTTTGCGTTTGAGAAGTTCAAGGGCGCGGAGCCGTTGCTCTCCACCGCGATGAAGTCGGTTGGCGAAGTGATGGCTATTGGCCGGAATTTCCACGAATCGATGCAAAAAGCCCTGCGCGGTCTGGAAACCGGACTGGACGGTTTTAACCGCGTACAGCATTTGATCGGGGCGCCGCGTGAAGAAATCAATGCGGCTCTCGCCCGCGCCACTCCGGACCGGCTATTGGTTGCCGCGCAGGCGATGCGTGAAGGCTTTTCGGATCAGGACATTCACCAGATTGCGGGATTTGATCCGTGGTTTCTGGCTCGTATCCGCGAGATTATCGATGCCGAGCAGGATATTCTCGACAATGGATTGCCCAATGGCCCCAAGCATTGCGCAAACTCAAATCCATGGGCTTTTCCGACAAGCGTCTTGCCAATCTCGCGGTGGACGCAGTTCATGTTGCCGGCGGGGCAGGGCGGGCGTTAGCCGAAGGGCATGGCCTGATCCACGATGCATTGCACGCAATGGCGGGGGCCACGACCGAAAAGGAAGTGCGGGCGCTGCGGCACAAGCTGGGCGTGCGGCCCGTGTTCAAGCGGATCGATACTTGCGCGGCAGAATTCGAAGCCAAGACACCCTATATGTATTCCACCTATGAAGCGCCGATTTTCGGGGCTCCCGAGTGTGAAGCCATGCCGTCTGACGCCAAGAAGGTGGTGATTCTCGGCGGGGACCCAACCGCATTGGTCAGGGCATCGAGTTTGATTATTGCTGCTGCCATGCTTGTTACGCGCTGGCGGATGCGGGTTACGAAACGATCATGGTCAACTGTAATCCGGAGACGGTTTCGACCGACTATGATACCTCTGATCGACTTTATTTTGAGCCGCTGACCGCCGAAGACGTGCTGGAAATTTTGCACGTCGAGCAGAGCAAGGGCACGCTGGCCGGGGTGATCGTCCAATTTGGCGGGCAAACACCGCTATCACTGGCGGCAGCGCTGGAAGATGCGGGCATTCCAATTCTCGGCACCACACCCGATGCCATCGACCTGGCCGAAGACCGCGAACGCTTTGCCAAGCTGGTCAACAAGCTCAAGCTGAAACAGCCGGAAAACGGCATGGCCCGGACCGAGGAAGAAGCGGTCAAAATCGCGGAACGTATCGGCTATCCGGTGCTGATCCGGCCCAGCTTCGTGCTCGGTGGGCGGGCGATGGAAATTGTCGACGGTCCGGCGCAGCTCGAAGATTATATCAACACTGCGGTGCAGGTTTCCGGCGATCAACCGGTTCTGGTCGACCAATATCTGCGCGATGCGATTGAAGTGGACGTGGATGCGATCTGTGACGGCGATGAAGTGGTCGTTTGCGGCGTGCTCCAGCATATTGAAGAAGCGGGAGTCCATTCGGGCGATAGTGCCTGCACCATCCCTCCTCACAGCTTGTCTGACGACATCATCGCGGAAATGGAGCGACAGGCAGAGGCGCTTGCTTTCGGGCTGAAGGTGCGCGGTTTGATGAACATCCAGTTTGCGGTGAAGGACGGCGAGGTTTATCTGATCGAGGTCAACCCGCGCGCCAGCCGGACAGTGCCGTTTGTCGCCAAGGCGATAGGCGTTCCAATCGCCAAAATCGCAGCCCGCGTGATGGCTGGGGAAAAGCTTAAAGACTTGCCAGCGATTGATAGAAATATCGATTATATTGCTGTGAAAGAAGCAGTCTTCCCGTTCAATCGTTTTCCAGGTATTGATCCGGTGTTATCGCCGGAAATGAAGTCCACCGGCGAAGTTATGGGGATCGACAAGACCTTCCCGATTGCCTTTGGCAAGTCGCAAATGGGCGCAAATACTATCCTCCCCAAGGGCGGAACGCTGTTTGTATCGGTTAAGGAAACCGACAAGAAGGTGATCGAACCCGCCGCGCGGATTGCCGAAAAACTGGGCTTCAAGATTATCGCAACCGGCGGGACAGCCGCTTATCTGGCGGGTAAGGGTATCGCGGTCGAGAAGGTCAATAAGGTCGCCGAGGGCCGTCCGCATATTGTTGACCGGATCAAAGATGGCGAAATTGCCATGATCTTCAACACCACCGAGGGTTGGCAATCGCTGAAGGATTCCAAATCCATCCGGGCGGCTGCGCTGGTCGGGAAAATCCCGATTTACACCACTGCCACGGCGAGCAACGCTGTTATGCAGGCGATTGAGGCGATGCGCGACGAAACGCTTGAAGTTCGCTCGCTACAGTCTTATTATAAGGGTTCGCAGACTTAAACTCCCGACATTTTGTCACCCTGCGGGCGCGTTGCTTAGGCAAGAGCGCCGGAAAACTGTTTTTGACACCGCGTCGTCGATATTGGCTGAAATCAGCGGTGGACTATTGAAGAAAGGCCAAAAATGGCTGTAGAAAAAGTACCAATGCTGCAGGAAGGCCACGACAAGCTCGAGGCTGAACTCAAGGCACTGAAAATAGAACGTCCATTAATCGTTGATGCGATTGAAGAAGCGCGCGCGCATGGTGATTTGTCGGAAAATGCGGAATATCATGCGGCCAAGGAACGTCAGGGCCAGGTTGAGGCGACGCTGGCCGATATTGAAGACAAGTTGAGCCGCGCGCAGGTGATTGATCCCAAGACGCTGTCAGGCGACAAAGCGGTGTTCGGCGCAACGCTGACATTGCTGGATGAAAACGACAAACCCGTAAAATACCAGCTTGTTGGCCAGGCAGAAGCAGACGCGAAAGCGGGAAAAATCAGCTATAACAGCCCGATTGGCCGCGCGATGATTGGGCGTAGCGTCGGTGACGAGATTGAAGTCACCGTCCCGTCTGGCGACAAATATTATCTGCTCGAAAAAATCGAGTTTATTTAAGGCGCATGGCTCTTCCTGGCGGGAAACTAACCAACGGACTGATCTTCATCAATGTGCTGATCTTTCTGGGGCTCTGGATTTCCGGTCTGGAGCAGGACGCCATTATTCGCGGCGGTATGTTTCCGATCCGATTGGGCGCGGGTTTTCCGGAGCTGGAAGCAATGGGCGGACTGGTGCCGGCATGGCTGACGCCGATATCGTCTGCCTTTTTGCATAGCGGGCTGATGCATATCGGCTTCAATATGGTGATGCTGTTGTTTTGCGGTCGCTTTGTTGAACAGGCTTTGGGACCGGGCTTGATGGCGTTTCTATATTTTGCCGGAGCCTATGGCGCGGCATTGGCAGAATTTCTGTTCAATGGCAGCTCGACAATACCGATTGTTGGCGCGAGCGGGGCCATTTCAGCGATATTGGGCGCTTATGCCCTGTTGTTTGCGCGCAATCAGGTCAAGCCGGTCGGACCGATCCCCGGCCATATCGTGCGGATTGTCTGGTTGTCACTAGCGTGGATCGGCATCCAACTGATGATCGGTATCGCGACGCAGGGCAGCCTTACAGCTATTGCCATTTATGCGCATATTGGCGGCTTTGTAACGGGTCTGCTCATGACACGCCCATTGCTCGAATGGCGCTTTCGCAGCGCGTAGACAAAGTTGCTTAATTTTCGGTGGACTTAGTCTTCTTCGGGCAGATCGGGTTCCAGAAGCTTGTGCAAATGCACCACAACATATTTCATTTCAGCATCATCAACCGTGCGCTGGGCTTTGTCCCGCCATGCTTCCTCTGCTTCTTCGAAATTGGGATAAACGCCAACGAGATCAATTTCCTTGAGATTTTCAAATTCTATCCCACGGGGATCTTTGACCCGTCCGCCCATGACCAGATGAATTTTACTGCGTTGTTCGCTCATCGCGTTTCCCGTTTATTTGTCTTTGTCCGATTTGACATCATCTTTGACTACGTCCTGCGCGGCCAAGGCGGCGCTCTTAGCAGTCTCAAATAATTTGCCAATCAAATCTTTAAACTGATCGCGCATGCTGTCGGAATTCAAACCAAGACTGGCGATCTGTTCGTGTCCCGCTTCCTTGGCTGCTTCGACCGCTTTTTTGGCCGTATCGTTGATTTTCCGGCCTGCTGCTCCGACATATTTCGATTCGACTTTGGTTCTGGGCAGCAAAACGGCCGCTATCAGCCCCATTGCAAGGCCACCCGCGACAACCATGAACGGGTTTTTTTCAACCGTTTGGCTCGATTTTTCTGCCGCCTTGGTTGCGACCTGTCTCGTTGCAGCAGATGCAGCAGCTGCCCGTTCAGTTGCAATGTCTTTGCCTTGACCCAACAGTTCCGCTGCACGGGCCTTGCTCTCGGACATTTTTTCGCGCGCGACTACGCTGCTTTCACTCGCTAACTCGATTGCAACGTCTTTCGCGCCTGCAAGACGTTCGCGAGAAGCGTCCAGCTTTTCGCGCGACGCATTGCGTACGCGGTCAATATTTTCAGATAATTTGCTCATCGCATGTTCCTCAAACTCATATTTAATCTTCTGTGGTCACCTCTTCAGTGTCTTCTTCATCGACAGAAGCACTGGTGTCATCCACGGCGTCTTTTCGGCGCGATATCAGGAACCTCAGTGGTTGGTAGAGCAACGCGGCGACCAAAGTGCCGCCGACAGCTGCTAAAATAGCCTTGTTTTCCTGTGCTGTTGCGGCAATCTTGTAACCCACTTCCGAAGCGTTTTTCCGGGTATTTTGTGTTGCCCTATCAAGCAGATTGCTTGGCTTCAAGCTGTCACGCAAAAATCGGGCATTGCGCAAAATTCGCGACCGTTCATTTGCCCGATGTTCGGACAAGTTTTTCATTCTTTCTCGATTATCCTGATTTTTGGTCATAGCTTTTCGGAATCGATAGGCAGGCCTTTAGCACGCCGGATGGAGTTAACAATGAAAGCGCCACCAACAAGTAAAGAGCTGCCGGCAACAACAGCGGTTGCCGCTCCGGCGCCTATATAAGGCGTCAAGGTCAACAATAGTCCAAAGATCAGCGCCGTTAAACCTGCCGTTATCAGCGCCAACCCAAAACCGAAATAGGCCAGTATCTTTTTGGTGGCACCGACATTGGCTTCCACTTTCGCGCGATAGTAGGCGATCTCGATTTCGGCGAGTGTTTTGGCGTCTTCGATAATTTCTGCAAATTGCTCGGAAAGCGGCTTTTCCAAAGTCTCGCCTTCATTGCCAGGCACCGCCGTACGATCGCCGAGGAGATCGGAGTCTCCACGGCGATTTACGATATCGTCATTAACCGGCGTCTTTGCATCGGGTTGCTTATCTGATGTCAACGGGATGCCCTTATGTCGTTACAGACGGTAAGGCTCATTTAGGCCTCGTCGTCCTTGTCCATTCCCGATTTGATCAGCCGGGCCACAACAAAACCGATGGCCGCCGCAGCGCCCACAGCAACAGCAGGGCTTTTCTTCACAAAGCCGCGTGCATCTTCCATGATATCATCGACATCTTTGGAATTTAGCTTTTCAGCAAATGATGCCACGGCATCTGCTGCGGAGCGTGCATAGTCGCCATATTTCTCACCAGCGTTTTCGTCAATCGTCCGGGCGCTGTTTTCGATCATTTTGCTAAGGTTGCCAATAGCGTCGCCGGTTTTGGCTTTGCCTTCATTGGCAACTGACTTTGCCTTGGAGACTGCGCGATCCCTGAATTCCAGAGATTTATCAGCCGCTGCTCTTGTCGCACCAAATTTATTCGGCGCTGACGGCTTGGCTGCCGTTGTTTTTTTGGTTGTAGCGGTTTTTTTTGCCGCTGGTTTTTTAGCGACCGATTTTTTAGCAACCGGCTTTTTCGCCGGAGCTTTTTTCGGTGTTGCGGCCTTCTTTGGTGGAGTGGTCATTCAATATTCCTTCCTCAATAAATCCTTATTTCTAAGGTGGCATATAATTGATACAATTCAAGTGGCAAAAGGTTGCTTTGTATGGCAATCTCGCGGTTGTGGGCATTGCCATGCCGATATCATCGCGATAAAGGCAGCGTTCCTTTAATACACATAACTAAGCCCCAAAACATAATAATGAACAGGAATCTTTAAATGACTGCCATCCTTGATCTTCACGCACGTCAGATACTGGATAGCCGTGGAAATCCTACTGTGGAAGTTGACGTGTTGCTGGAAGATGGCAGCTTTGGCCGGGCAGCCGTCCCATCAGGAGCGTCGACCGGTGCCTATGAAGCCGTCGAACTGCGGGATGGCGACAAAACCAAATATCTTGGCAAGGGTGTTTTGAAGGCGGTCGATGCCGTCAACACCGAGATACGCGATACGCTGGCAGGGGCTGATGCCGAAGATCAGGAAGAAATTGATGCGGCGATGATCGCGCTTGATGGAACCGAGAATAAAAGCCGCCTGGGTGCCAATGCTTTGCTGGGCGTGAGCCTGGCAGTTGCCAAGGCGGCAGCGGATGCCCGCGGTCTGCCGCTTTACCGATACGTTGGCGGTGTCTCGGCCCGCGTTCTCCCTGTGCCGATGATGAATATTATCAACGGCGGCGAACACGCCGATAATCCCATCGACTTTCAGGAATTCATGGTCATGCCGATTGGCGCCGACAGTTTGACGGAAGCCGTGCGCTGGGGTTCAGAAATTTTTCATACGCTCAAAGCCGGTCTGTCCGAAAAGGGATTGGCAACGGCAGTTGGTGATGAAGGAGGCTTCGCGCCCAACCTTGGCTCCACTCGCGACGCACTCGATTTTGTGATGGCGTCGATTGAAAAGCGGGTTTCAAAGTTGGTGATGAAGTTGTGTTGGCGCTCGATTGTGCCGCGACCGAATTTTTCAGGGATGGCAGCTATCATATCTCTGGCGAAGGCAAAGTGCTGACGCCGGCTGAAATGTCTGATTATCTTGCGGAGTTGTGCAAAGACTATCCGATCAAGTCGATTGAAGATGGCATGTCGGAAGATGATTTTGAAGGCTGGAAACTTCTCACCGATGCCGTTGGTGACAAAGTGCAACTGGTTGGTGATGATCTCTTTGTGACCAATCCGGTTCGATTGTCTCAAGGCATAAAAGACGGACTGGCCAACTCGCTCCTGGTGAAGGTCAACCAGATAGGCACGCTTTCGGAAACACTGGAAGCGGTGCGCATGGCGCATAATGCTTCTTACACCGCCGTGATGTCTCATCGTTCGGGAGAAACCGAAGATGCAACTATTGCTGATTTGGCAGTGGCGACAAACTGCGGTCAGATTAAAACCGGCAGCTTGGCGCGTTCAGACCGGCTCGCCAAATATAACCAACTGATCCGGATCGAGGAGGAGCTGGGTTCGGTTGCCCATTATGCCGGACGCTCAATCTTCGCCTGAGAGCAAGATCAGGGCACTTGAACCAGTGCGAAGAAAGAAAAAGTGTTAACGCGCTTGCCAGCGAATCGATATTCTGATTCAAGGCTAATCTATGGCACAAAAAGAAAAAATCGCAGGGTTGGTCAGATCGGCAATCGGTCCGGGTTCTGCTTTGCTTACCCTGCTTCTTATTGCCGGTTATGCAGTGCTGGGCCCGACCGGCATATTGGCTTGGGGTGATTACCAAAATACGCTGGAATCGCGACAGATGCAGCTGGCGCAGTTGCAGGTTGAGCGGGATGCTCTGCGCAATCGTGTAAACTTGCTTGATCCTAGAGGCGCTGACCCAGACCTGATCGGCGAACTGCTGCGCAAGAATGTTAACGTGGTTCATCCGGATGAAATCATCGTTCCGTTAAAATAGCATTCTGGATTGGCTTGCTGTTCCAGCAAAGACCACGCTTCCCAATTTCTTATTAAATCCTGATCTTAAGGGCTTGGGAAATCCGAGCAATCTGTCTATGGTGCCGTGACCCAATAAAGAGGAACTGGCCAGCGTGGCGAAAGCACCCCCTAAGACTGCAATAGCAAAATCAGCTCCGGCCAAGCGCAAAGCGCCCGCTAAAAAACCCACCGCTGCCAAGAAACCGGCGGCCAAAACGGCTGCTGGCAAGAAGGCACCTGCGGCAAAGAGATCGGCGGTGAAACCGGCGCCAGCCAAAACAACCGGTGGTCTCAAAACCCCGATCTACAAAGCCAGCAAAGCTGAAATGATGAAATTCTATGAGGAAATGCTTCTCATTCGCCGCTTTGAAGAAAAAGCCGGGCAGCTCTACGGGCTGGGACTAATCGGCGGTTTTTGCCATTTATATATCGGCCAGGAGGCTGTGGTTACCGGCCTGCAATCGGCAATTGAACCGGGCAAGGATAGCGTTATTACGAGCTATCGCGATCATGGGCATATGCTCGCCTGCGGTATTGATCCCAAAATTGTGATGGCCGAGCTTACCGGGCGCGCCTCTGGCATCTCCAAGGGGAAGGGCGGTTCGATGCACATGTTCTCGGTAGAGCATGGTTTCTATGGTGGCCACGGCATTGTCGGCGCGCAAGTTTCACTTGGCACCGGTCTGGCGTTTGCTCACAAATATAAAGAAGATGGCGGAGTCTGCCTCGCATATTTCGGTGATGGCGCATCGAATCAGGGGCAAGTCTACGAAAGCTTTAATATGGCCGAGCTTTGGCAGCTTCCGGTGATATTTGTGATTGAGAATAATCAATATGCGATGGGCACCAGCGTCAACCGTTCATCCTCAGAAGACCAGCTTTATCGGCGCGGTGAAAGTTTCCGTATCCCTGGAATGCAAGTAGATGGCATGGACGTACTCGCGGTCCGCGGCGCGGTAGAAGAGGCGCTCAAAGATGTGCGCGGTGGCGGTGGACCGGTTCTGATGGAACTGAAGACATATCGCTATCGTGGTCACTCCATGTCCGATCCTGCGAAATATCGCAGCCGTGACGAAGTGCAGGAAGTGCGCGAAAAATCTGATCCGATTGAGCGGCTGAAAGCAATGCTGCTCAAGCAGGGCGTAACCGAAGAAGAGCTGAAAGCGCTGGATAAAGCCGTACGCAAAACCGTGATGGATGCGGCTGATTTCGCTGAAGAATCTCCCGAACCGGAAGCATCCGAACTTTATACTGACGTGCTGGTGGAGCAATATTAATGGCTATCCAATTGAAAATGCCCGCCCTTTCACCGACAATGGAAGAGGGCACTTTGGCCAAATGGCTGGTCAAAGAAGGCGATGAAGTCAGCTCGGGTGATATTCTTGCCGAGATCGAAACCGACAAGGCGACGATGGAGTTTGAAGCGATCGACGAAGGTGTGATTTCAAAAATATTGATTGCCGAGGGCACGGATGGCGTTCTTGTTGGTACGGTGATCGCCGAGATGACCAGCGAGGATGAAGATGCCGATGCCGGTGAAGCTGATGAAAGCCCTGCGCCAGCGCCTGCTCCCGCAGCGGAAGAAGACTCAAAAGAAAAGCCCGACGATCAAGCTGGTCCGGAAATAACAAAAGAAGCGCCCGCCGCGCCGATTTCGCGCGCAGAGGATCCCGATATTCCATCGGGCACCGCAATGGTCTCCATCACGGTGCGTGAAGCGTTGCGTGATGCAATGGCAGAAGAAATGCGCAAGGACCAAAGTGTCTTTGTGATGGGTGAAGAAGTCGCCGAATATCAGGGCGCTTATAAGGTAACCCAAGGATTACTTGATGAATTTGGCCCCAAGCGTGTAATCGACACGCCGATTACCGAGCACGGTTTTGCTGGCGTTGGCGCTGGCGCGGCTATGGGCGGTTTGAAACCGATCGTCGAGTTTATGACGTTCAACTTCGCGATGCAGGCAATTGACCAGATAATTAACTCGGCTGCCAAGACCAATTATATGTCGGGCGGCCAGATGCGTTGCCCGATTGTGTTCCGGGGCCCCAATGGCGCGGCGTCCCGCGTTGGTGCACAACACAGCCAGAATTATGGACCCTGGTATGCGGCGGTCCCTGGTCTGATCGTGATCGCACCCTATGATGCGGCTGACGCAAAAGGCCTGCTCAAGGCGGCGATCCAGACGACGGACCCAGTAGTTTTTCTCGAAAATGAGCTACTTTATGGCCGCTCTTTTGAAATTCCTGATTTGGAAGATCACACATTGCCGATCGGCAAGGCGCGGATCATGCGCGAGGGCAGCGATGTCACGATCGTAAGCTACTCGATAAGTGTCGGGCTTGCGCTTGAGGCTGCAGATGTGCTGGCAGGTGAGGGGATCGAGGCGGAAGTTATTGATCTGCGTACCCTGCGACCGCTTGATACGGAAACCGTGCTCAATAGCTTGGCGAAAACCAACCGGATGATTGTCGCTGAAGAAGGCTGGCCGACGTGCTCAATTGCTAGTGAAATCGTAGCGCTTTGTATGGAGCAAGGCTTTGACGATTTGGACGCTCCCGTAATGCGCGTCACAAACGAAGACGTACCTATGCCCTATGCCGCGAATCTGGAAAAAGCGGCATTGATAGACAGTGGGCGGATTATCGAGGCAGCAAAGAAAGTCTGTTATCGCTGAGCTGCAAATGGTGTCTCTCTCGGCAATAGTGCCGAATTAACTAGCTGGGCGGGTTATCAATTGTCCTATATTTGTCGCAGGTCCATTTCTGGTTGTTTGGAATGAGACTGCCGTTCTTCAATTCGTGATCATCGCGCTCACGAGCGACGAAAGCGCTTTCATAGCGGATGACTTTCTTTCCGAAAATTTTCCCAGAGATGAGCGGTTTATAGTCGTAAACGACCTCTGCAAAATTGACGCCCGTCGATCCTGTGGCGGAAATTTTCTTGCCCGTCGGTCCAATACCGGCCGCTAGCGATGAGTTGTATCGTCCATCACCCTCATTGCCATAGGAAGATGAAAATTTGGTGTTGCCGCCATAGCAACGCTGCCATCTGATCCATTGGCCTTTTCGGGAGTCGGTGTAGCCGTTAGCTTCTACACTCGAGAGAATGATCCGTGCATTGGGTGAAAAATCGATCGCGTCACCGGTCAGGTCAGCACCGGTGAAAATTTCACGTATATCCGCTTCATCAATCGATTCCCGGGCGCGCGAGGCGTTGTCGGCAACCAGCATTGCAATTTGGCTAATCTGCAAATGAGCCACCGCAAGATTGGCCGTTTCCATTCCCGTCAAGCCAATCCCGAGCATGATCGGAGCGGTATAGGCAAATTCTATCAATGCCAGACCGCTGGTATTTTTGATGATCGAAGCGTTGCGGAATCGGTCGGTGATTTTTGCAAAACGGGATTTTGACGTATTTTCCATATTCACAATATCCATTTTTAATCCAGATCCGATATGCAGGTTTCAATGAGATCTACCTGATCGCCATAAGGCTGATTTCGAACTGCCGTGCTGTTTGTGATGGTCATGGTGTTTTCCAGACCGATCATGGATGCCAATGGAAATAGTCGCGGCCTCACGATCGTAATTTCGTAACTCACAATATCATCCGGCCCACCGGTACCTTCAATACCGTAATCGGTATCGAACACGTCGTTGTTATTATTGTCGATGTAGCAATCACCCGGATCGACCACGCCATTGCTATTTTTATCGGTCGTCAGTTTTTCCGGTTTTCCGATATTGGTAAAATCGAAATAGCTCTTCGTTTCGACCGTGATTTGATCGGCTTTGAGACCAAGTGGCGTCAGGCCATTTTTAATCTCTTTTTCGATATAGGCTTTCGTCATTTCACCAGTAGAAGCGCCTCGCGCAACTTGATGGAGAATTGACTTGGACATCGTGTCCACATAGCCACGGTAACCGAGGTCCATGATGCCCAGAAGCAGCAAGAAAAAGGGTGGTGCGACCAATCCAAATTCGACCAGAGTAGCGCCTGTGCTATCACCGAGCAGACGGGTTTTGAGAGCTTTCAATTTCATCATTTTGACAACCTCAATCCACCAATGGTTTTCGCTATATCGCCAAAAGCTTTGACCAGATCTGCGTTGCTGCTGGCAGCAGAAGCATGATCTTTGCTGGTGGCGCAATCTTCCATATTCTTTGTTGGATTGCTCACACCGAACTGCACTGCCCACACCGTTATTCCCTTGGCTTTGGCCGCGTTGCAGGCTAGCTGGAAGCGTTGCGCTTGGCGCGCCTCATATTCGGTTTTGCCGATACTGGTTGGACCTAACCGGCCATCTAGCTGATTATATCCGTAAACATTGTATCGATCGGGGTTCACATTGAGGTCGCCATCCGTCATAAACAGAATGTGGCGGCTAATGTTAAAACCATTTTTCGATTTGGAGTTCACCGCACTAAACAGTCCCTCTTTGGATATCAGACGGCCGGCCCAGAGCATGCCGATGGTATGGTTGGTGTAGCCTTGTGCCGTCAGCCCATTGATGTAGGATTTGAGATTGCTGGTGATCTGCACCGGAGTACTGTTGTCGGTGGGTGAATTGTAACCAACCCCGTCATATTGCGGATAGGCTGCGAGAATACGCGCCGGAGCAGGGCAATCGGAAGAACTCACAGTTGATCCGTTGCGCTTGTATTCCACACCTTCCCAATATGGCCGCCATCTTGTGGCCTTGTTGTAAGGCACCAGATCAAGATCAAGATCGTAGGCATTTACCGGAATAGCGTTGGTTGTCGAAATAATGTCCTGATAAGTATCGCGTTCTTCGATGCAGCCGTCCCACTTGTCCTTTGGACCGTCCGTATTGCTACTGGGGTTGTTATTCAACGTAGGCCTTTGTGCTGCGACGCCGGTCTTGATTGAAGCTACATAGGCCGATACGTTATGCGCATATTCATCATATTCCCAATGATCGAATACGGCTCCGGGCTGCCAATCACTTGATGTCGCCGGCGGTCCACCAGCGTATTTCTCAACTTTGCGCGTGCAGGTTATGTTATTCTTGTTTTTGCGTTTGTACTGATTGTAGGTGAACTTGTAATAATTTCCGCTCACTGTTATTTTGTTGCCCTGGCCGTTGACAGGACCTGACGGATTCCAGGCACCGGGAACCGGCTTGTTTTCACTGAACAAATCCTCGCAACCATCACGCGGATCGCCAGTGGCATCTTCGATTCTTATATCTTCGTAAGTAACGACCGGAGGATTAAGCAACCAGATTGCTTTGCGTGTCTGGTAATTCCATTCATCTTCCTGAGCCGTGCCCGTGCCACCAACAATCCATGCTGGATTGGCATCATATAGAAGTTTTCCGGGATTAACGAGAGCATTATAGGGTACAAAACCATAGCGGATTTGGCTGCCTTGCGCTGCACCGCCGGGACCTAAAATATCATAAAATTGTTTAACCGCGTCTTTCAGACCCTGAATTCGCGATCCGCTCATCGACCCGGTAACGTCAAGCGACATCACAACATCGACGTTGCCGATATCCAGACGGCTGGTGCAATCTACCTTGAGCTGCATAGTCTGAAAACCGAATATACGCATGATAGATGTATTTACGGTTGTCTCTGCATATCCATAAACCGTTTTGGAAGGGGTGCCGTCAGCCAGTTTGGGCCCATCGACAAACCTCGGGTTTGCCTGCCCGTTAACAGGTGCAAAGTTATTGGTGCCAAACGTGCCTTCAGGGAAGTTGAAATCAAAAAACTTGCGTGCCTCGATCTTGTCATCATTGGACATTGCAATGCCCGACATGGAACGGCGACCGGCCAGAGCACCCGCGTCGCAGGCTTGCTGCAAACGGGCTTTGGCCATGTAAGCACGGCCCATATCCACGCCGCCGCCAATAAATCCGGCAATCGGAAATAGCGCGAGGGCTGCCATGAAATAGATGTTGCCCGTGTTGTCGGTGCGCAAATCACGCAAAATCGATTTGAACCGTTTTGTCTTTTTATTGCCAAGCATGTGCTTGAGCCCCCATTGCCATGCACAGCAATATACTGCGCGTAATTTCCAATTCAGCCTCCCAGATACGGGAAAAAGGGTTAGCGGCAGCCAAACACACAGGGTTAAAGCAATCTTTACCTTGATTTCGCACGGAAAACTGGCAACGGCGTGACCATGAGTGACGCGTTTTTACAGCTTGATCCGTTGCATCGCTTGGTTCTAGCTTATGCAAAACCGAAAGATAAAGACCGGTTTGCGGTGCTTTTTGCGATTGACTCGAGATTTGCAGATATCATCCGCGCGACAAGTGAAATACTTATTGGGCAGATAAAGTTAACCTGGTGGCGGGATATTTTAACCATGCCACCGGAAAAGCGGCCTGTTGGCGAGCCGTTGGTCGAGCAGATAAATATGCTGCAGGCGCAGGGAACCGACTTGCGTCCCCTTATGCAGCTTCTTGAGGGGTGGGAAATGTTGCTGGAAGATTTCCCCTGGGATGATCGCCAGTTTGAACAATATGCGACTGACCGCGGGGCTGGTTTCTTCGGTTTTTGCGGGGAGGACGCCGAGAAACTAACATCCGCGCAGCGGGAACTATCAATGAGCTGGGCCCTGTGGGACTTTGCCCGTCATTGCTCTGATCCGGAAATGCGGGGTCTCGCCTTCGAGAAATCGGCAAAGCATCTGGCGAGCGGGCAAGACTGGTCATTTGACAGAAACGGACGGCCCTATTCTATTTTGTGCAAATTGGTGGCGCGCGATGTAGAAAATGGGGAACTGACACCAGACTTGCTGACGCCCGCAGTGGCAAGAAAGATTGTCTGGCACGGATTAACCGGCCTGTAGGAACGTTTTGAACAGAAAGGAACGGCAGCGGCATGAAACGATTCATCGCTGGCGCTTCGGGGATGCTGCTCATCATGGCGGCAGGATTGTTTTTCTGGATCGGTGCCCAGAGTCAGGAAGTTGTCTTGCCGGATGCGCCGCCACCGCCCGAGCAGACCGACCCGGAAGGCCTGCCTGTTGCCGACGATGCCGAGACCGCTATTGGGCCTGCGCCGCCAACCCCGCCAAAAGCCTATCAATCATCTCGTGAAGAAAAGCGCTTCAACCGCTACGACCGCGATCGCGACGAGTTAATCACGCGCCTGGAATTGATGAGCAGCCGCACCAAGGCCTTTAAAAAGCTTGATAAGGACGGTAACAACCTGCTGACTTTTGAGGAGTGGGCCGCGGCGACGAGCAAAAAATTTGCGAGCGCGGACAAGGACCGCAATGGGCAGTTAACCCGGACAGAATTCCGCACGACACGGCCAAAGCGGACCGCGCCACGCTGCAAATGCTAAGCGAGTTGCATGCCCTTGGCCGATAACGGTCGATGCCACTCAACAAAATCGGCGCGGGCGCGAGCGGTATATGCCTCTTTGCGTTCCTTTTTCTTCACGCGCTGTTCAAACGGCGGGAACAGGCCGAAATTGACATTCATCGGCTGATAGTCGCGTGCATCTGCGCCGCCGGTAATATGTGACAGCAATGCACCGAAAGCCGTCGTTTGCGGCGGATAGGTGAAAGTCTCGCCTTTAATCTCCGCTGCCACCATCCGGCCCACCATCAGGCCCACCGCTGCGCTTTCGACATAGCCTTCACAACCGGTAATCTGCCCGGCAAAGCGGATATGTGGCGCTTTCTTGAGCCGCATCTGCTTGTCGAGTAGCTTGGGTGCGTTGATAAATGTGTTGCGGTGCAAGCCGCCCATCCGCGCAAATTCGGCGTTTTCCAGGCCTGGAATGGTTTTGAGCAAATCCGCCTGCGCGCCATATTTCAGCTTGGTCTGGAAACCGACCATGTTCCAGAGTGTGCCCAGCGCGTTATCCTGCCGTAGTTGCACTACCGCATAGGCACTCTCGCCGGTATGGGCGTTAGTCAGGCCGACCGGTTTCATCGGGCCGAATCGCAATGTTTCAGACCCGCGTGACGCCATGACTTCAATCGGCATACAGCCCTCGAAATAGGGGGTGTTTTTCTCCCATTCCTTGAAGTCGGTTTTCTCACCCTCGAGAAGTCCTTGGATGAAGGCTTCATATCGTGCCTTGTCCATCGGGCAGTTGATATAGTCCTTGCCGTCGCCTTCCGGGCCGATTTTATCCCAGCGCGATTGCATCCATGCGATGTTCATGTTGATGCTGTCTTTATAAACGATCGGCGCAATCGCATCGAAAAAGGCGAGGGAATCTTCGCCGGTGGCAGCGCCAATGCTTTCCGCCAAAGCCATTGCGGTGAGGGGGCCGGTGGCGACGATGGTCAATCCGCTTTCCGGCAGTTTATCAACGCGCTCGCGGACAATGTCGACATTTGGGTGCTCGCAAAGCACTTTTGTGACGCCTTCCGAAAAATGATCGCGGTCCACGGCCAATGCCGAGCCTGCTGGCAACCGGTGTTTGTCGCCTTGACCGATAATCAGCGAATTAAGATCGCGCATCTCCTGATGCAGCAGACCAACAGCGTTTTTCTCGGCATCGTCCGATCGAAAACTGTTGGAGCAGACCAGTTCCGCCAATCCATCGGTCTGGTGGGCGGGTGTCATCTCACCGGATCCGCGCATTTCCGAAAGGCGCACTTTCACGCCTGCTTCCGCCAATTGCCACGCCGCTTCCGATCCAGCGAGTCCGCCGCCAATAATATGTACATCTGTCATGGCGACCTATCTGTTGCCCAAGAAGCTGAAAGTCAATCTGGTCGTTTTGATCGGTGCATGATAAGCGGCTTATATGAAAAGCGCGATTATCGATTCCCGGCCTTACTTGATGCTCAGCTTGTTGTTCGGAATCAGCTATTATTTTGTGAGCGACGCACAGATTCCCGGCACCTATCTAATGCTCTGGAAAGGGGCAGCCGTTGGTTTCCTCGCTGTCTATGCATTTGCGCGCCTGCACCGGATTGACGGAAAAATGCTGGGGATCATCATGGCTCTGGGCGCGCTTGGCGATATGGTGATCGAATTTGACCAGATTTTTGGCGCGGCTGTCTTTATCGTCGGCCATATCGTGGCGATCATCTTTTATGCGCGGTATCGCAGGCACAAGCTGGCGTTCAGCCAAAAGCTATTTGCGATATTGCTGGTCCCGATATCCGCGCTCATCGCGTTTGCCATGCCGGATGACCGCTCAATGGCCCTCGCCGGAGCCGCCTATTGCGTGTTTGCCGCAGCGATGGCAGCAATGGCCTGGACCAGCCGTTTTCCGCGTTACCGCGTTGGTGTCGGCGCGGTGATGTTCGTCGTTTCCGATCTGCTGATTATTTCGCGCATGGGGCCACTTGAGACCAGCATGGTGCCAGACCTTCTGATTTGGCCGCTATATTATATCGGGCAATTCCTCATTGCCACCGGTGTGGTGCAAACGCTTCGGCACGAAATGGCTGCGGAGAGCGCTGATCCGGTTCCCGCCTGAGCTGTCAAACCTGGTACGCGGCAATGGTGGTGCGGTGCAGCAGCCGGTCATGGCCCTCATAGCCGCCAGTTGCGCAGTGCAACACCGACCGGTTATCCCACATTATCAGCATGTTAGGCTGCCACTTGTGGCGGTAGATAAATTCTTCGCGGCTTTGCCATGCGTATAATTGTTGCAGCAAGGGCAGGGCGTCTTCCTGCGCCATGCCTTCAAAGCCGATAATATAACCCATGCAGCTAAAAATCCCCAGCCTCCCCGTCTCGGGATGGGCGCGAATCAAAGGATGAAACTGGGTTTTCCGCGCTGATTCGTTGGGGCGTATTGCCATGCTGCGGCCTTCGTCCTTGTCGCCATAGGCACCGTCGGGCGCATAGGCGAGCTGTGCGCTGTGGATCGCGGTAAGGCCTTGATATTTTGCGCGCATCTCTGGCGGCATGGCGTCAAGCGCAGCGTGTTGATTGGCGAATAATGTATCCCCGCCAACCGGTGGAATGGTGATGCCCATCAGACAGGTGCCGGCAGGGGGATGGGCCTGAAAGCTCCAGTCGCTATGCCAGTTCTCCGCAAACAAAGGCGATTTCTCATCGGCATTGCGCTGGATTGCCGCGATATGGGCGCGTCCCTCGATGGGATCAAAAAACGGATCATGGCCGAAGTCACCGAAATATTGAGTGAACCGCTCCAGATCATCGTCCGTCATTGCCTGATCGGGGAACGACAGCACATGATGTTCAAGCCAGGCAGTTCGGATGTCGGCGACTTGCGGTGCATCCAGCGGTTGCGTCAGATCAACACCCGTAACGGAAGCGCCGCATGCCTGGCCGGACGGGGTAACTTTAATCGATGTCATCTTGGGTGCGTTCTTCTGTCGGATTCACCACGGCATCGCCTTCACCGCCTGAGATTCCCTGATCAACCAATTCGTCGGTCACAGCCTCTTCGGCTTCGTTTTCCGGCTCTTCTTCCTCATCAATTTTTGCGGCACCAACCACCGTTTCACCATCGGAAACATCGAATAGTTTCACGCCAGAGCTATTGCGGCCAATTACCCGCATATCGGCGACTTTCATGCGAATGAGCTTGGCTTGATCGGTCACCAGCATTACTTGCTCGTCGTCTGTAGCGCGGAAGCTCGCCACCACGGTGCCGTTGCGCTTGATATTGTCGATATTCAATATGCCCTGGCCGCCGCGCCCGGACTGACGATATTCGAAGGCGCTGGACCGCTTGCCGTAGCCGTTGGCGCAAACCGTGAGGACAAATTCCTCGCTTTCGCTGAATTCGGCCATGCGCTCGGCGGAAAGCTCCGGTTCGTTGTCATTGTCTTTCCACGGCGCAGCTTTGAGATACTGATCCCGTTGCTCGGTAGATGCTTCAAATCCTGACAGAACCGAAAGCGAGATTACTTCGTCATCATCTTTCAGCGCAATTCCGCGTACTCCGGTCGATGTGCGGCTCTGGAAGGAACGCACCGCGTCACCGGCAAAGCGGATCGCCTTGCCATTACGGGTTGCCAGCAGCACGTCATCGCCTTCGGATAGCAGTTTCACGCCAATCAGCCGGTCATCACTGTCCTCATCGAACTTCATCGCAAATTTGCCGTTCGACGGTACATTGGTAAAGCTATCCATGCTGTTTCGCCGCACTCCGCCCTTGGCAGTGGCGAACATGACGTGGAGATTGCCCCATTCCGCCTCGTCTTCAGGCAATGGCAGCACAGTGGAAATCGTTTCACCCTCGGCCAGCGGCAGCAAATTGACCATCGGGCGGCCCTTGGTTTGCGGTCCACCTTCTGGCAATTTCCATACTTTCAGGCGGTAAACCTTGCCGTGATTGGAGAAAAACAGCACCGGCGTGTGGGTAGATGTCACAAATAGTTCGGTAATCGCGTCTTCGTCCTTGGTTGCCATGCCCGCACGGCCTTTGCCACCGCGACGCTGCGCCCGGAACGTATCGAGCGGTGTGCGTTTGATATAACCGCCGTGGGTTACCGTCACGACCATTTCGGATCGTTCCATCAGGTCTTCGTCTTCCAGACCATCCCAGGCAGCGGTGATCTCGGAGACACGCGGCGTCGCGAACAGATCGCGCACTTCCTCAAGCTCTTCGCGCATGACGGCATAGAGTTTTACACGATCAGCCAATATTGCGAGATATTCTTCAATAGCGACAGCAAGCTCTTTTAATTCATCACCAATTTCTTCACGGCCAAGCGCCGTCAGTTTTTGCAAACGCAAGTCCAGGATTGCCTTCACTTGAACAGCGGAAAGCTTATACGTGTCGCCTTCAACCTCGACCTCTGTCGCTTCGACCAGCCGTATATATTGCGCGATCTCGGCGATCGGCCACTCGCGGGCAAGCAGGGATTCACGCGCTTCGGTTGGTGTTGCAGATCCGCGAATGATGCGGACCACTTCATCCATATTGGTAACGGCGACCACAAGACCGAGCAAGATATGCGCCCGTTCGCGCGCTTTGTTCAGTTCAAATTTGGTCCTTCGCGTAATGACCTCTTCGCGGAATGTCACGAAGGATTCAATAATATCTCGCAGGTTGAGCACTTCCGGACGGCCGCCGCGAATAGCGAGCATATTGGCCGGGAAGCTGGATTGGGCAGGGGTGAAGCGCCACAGTTGATTGAGCACAACATCTGGCGTCGCATCGCGGCGCAATTCAATCACCACGCGCACGCCGGCACGGCTAGATTCGTCACGAATGTCCGATACGCCTTCAATCCGCTTGTCTTTCGCCGCTTCCGCGATCTTTTCAACCAAGCCGGATTTGCCAACCTGAAACGGGATCGAGGTCAAAACAATCGAGCGTTTGTCACCACGTCCTTCCTCAATGACATGACGCGCGCGCATCATAATTGATCCACGGCCTTCCTTATAAGCTGATTTCGCGCCGGATTGGCCCAATATCAGCGGGGCAGTAGGGAAATCAGGTCCAGGGATTATCTCGATCAGTTCGTCAATCGTGATGCCCGGTTGCTCGATATAGGCAAGGCATGCGTTAATCACTTCACCGAGATTATGCGGCGGAATATTCGTCGCCATTCCGACCGCGATCCCGCCAGCGCCGTTAACCAGCAGATTGGGAAAGCGCGCAGGGAGGACGTGCGGCTCTTCTCGGCTGCCATCATAATTGGGGACGAAGTCCACCGTATCCTTGTCCAGATCATTGAGCAGATAGTTCGCGACTTTGTTTAATCGCGCTTCGGTATACCGCATGGAAGCGGGCATGTCGGGGTCCATCGAGCCAAAATTGCCCTGCCCATCAATCAACGGTACGCGCATCGACCAATCCTGCGTCATCCGGGCCAGAGCCATATAAATTGCGCTGTCGCCATGCGGGTGATAATTGCCCATCACATCGCCGACGATTTTGGCGCATTTGCGATAAGGGCGCCCTGCGACCATTCCGCCTTCCTGGGAAGCAAATAAAATCCGCCGGTGAACCGGTTTCAGGCCATCGCGCACATCGGGTAATGCGCGGCTGACAATCACCGACATGGCATAGTCCATGTAGCTGGTTTTCATCTCATCGACGATATCAATCGGTTCAATGCCAGATGGGATAGGTGCAGTGGTTTGTTCGTTCACAAACGGGCCTTTTTGTTGGTTCTTTTGATGCTGATTCTTCTAGGCGAAGCGGCTCATAAAGGCCAGCGTTTCAGGCCGTTTTTACATTAAATATGATGCGTAAATAAGCGGGTATTTATCACGGGTTATTTCGGTCCCGTCCCACGCGAATATCTTCCCGCTATCCACGGGCTTCAGCTCATCAAGGACATCAAGCAACTGCAATGCGGCGCGTTCCGAATCGAACAATTTTCCTGCCGGAACATTGGTTTGAAACGGTTTGCTGAGCTTTGTATCAACGGTTCCAGGATGCAGCGCAACGATGATCGATCGCTTGTTCCTGCGCGCCCACTCAATGGAGAGGTTGCGGATCATCATATTGAGCGCTGCCTTTGCCGCCCGGTAACCATACCATCCGCCCAGCCGGTTGTCAGATATGCTCCCGACTCGCGCCGATATGGCTGCGAAGGTAATGAGAACATCTTTGGGCATTAGCGGCAGGAAGTGCTTTGCAACCAGGGCAGGGCCGATGGCATTGATCTGGTAGTTTTCTATAAGCCAGTCTGCGTTGAGCTCCCGCATGGATTTTTCGGGGCCGATTTCGGAACCATGAAGGAGGCCTGTGGCTACGAAAACCAGATGGGGCGCAATTCCCTGGTTTTTCAGCCAATGCGCGGCCTCTGCAATGCTATCTTCTGAGGTCAGATCAAGCGGTACCGGACTATCGGTTCTGCGCGACAACCCAATGACCCGTTCAAAATTGCCCTCTTTCAACAGGGCTGCAACCATTGCTGAACCGATTCCGCCATTAGCCCCGACAATGACAGCTGTTTTGCCGCTCATGAGCGAATGAAACGCAGGCTGTCTTCAGTGCTGGTTTCATGTGCAAGCTGATAGCCATCACTATCAAAACCTTTGAGCTCTTCAGGATCGGTCAGATGGTTTTCGCAGATGTAACGGGCCATCATGCCGCGGGCGCGTTTGGCTTCAAAACTGATAAACTTGGGGCCTTCGGGGCTCTCCTTGCGAAAATCCACTTCGATTATCCGCGCGTTCAGTTTGTCAATATGCGGCTTAACCGCGGCCCAATATTCATTGCTGGCAAGATTGACGATCACGCGTTCATTGGAACAATCTAGATCGCTTGCCAACTCGCGCGCAATTTTGTCCTTCCAGAAATCGGTCAGTTTTTTATAACGCGGTGCCCATTTTGTACCCATTTCCAGCCGGTGCGGACGGATTGGATCGAGAGGGCGAAGCAATCCGTACAAGCCGGACAATATCCGCAAATGGTCTTGCGCAAAGTTGATGGCATCGTCGCTCAGGCTTTTGGCTTCAAATCCGGAGTAGACATCTCCATTGTAGGCAAAGACCGCTGCGCGTTCCGGTTGATCGAAAAACTGGTCATAGCGCCCCTTATTAAGAGCAATAAGATTGTCCGATACTGGCATGATTGCCTTGAGTTTCTTCTTGGTCAGATTTTTTATCGCTCCGGCCAACCGGGCGCTCTCCTCGGGAAAGCGATTCTTTGATATTCTGTTGGTTGGAACATCACTCTTGAAATCGAGCGACTTGGCGGGGGAAATTACTGCAATCACAAAATTTTACCTCAATATACGTTTATGCCCTTAGTTCTGCGACGCACAGAGCTATCCGTTCAACCTCTATTCAGCGGATTTAGCCTATAAAAGCTCATGAAACTTGGTATTAAAGCCAAGTCATTCTATGGTGCAACCATATTCTCGGGGAAGCGTCTTCCTCACGAAACAAAGTTTTTATCTGGAGAAATTATATGCGTTTTCTATCCCATCTTTCCTTGGCTGTCGCTTTGGCTACCGCAGGAACCTTGGCCGTAACAGCGATGCCGCAAGAGGCGCAGGCAGCGAAAAAGAAAAAAGAGGAAAAAGCGCCCAAAATAGAAATTAGCAAAGAAATCAGGCCACAGGTTGCCGCCATTCAGACAGCTATGGCCGCAGAAGACGCTACGCCGGCCAAACCGCTGATCGAAGCTTTGCTCGCTCAACCGCTCACAGGTGACGACCAGTTTATTGCCGGACAGCTTGCAATCCAGCTGGGAGCAAAGCTCAAAGATACTACATTACAGGAAAAGGGAATTACCGCCTCGCTGGCTAGCGGCAAGACATCTGCAGAGCAGGCACCTTCGTTTAATTTCTTTGCCGGGAATTTCGCCTACTCTGCTGGGCGCTTCGCTGAAGCCCAACAGAAATTTCAAGTCGCTTACGATTTAGGCTATCGGCAGAATAACATCGGTGCACTGATCGCTGAAGCATATTTCAAGCAAAATAAGTTTCAGCAAGGGCTTACCGCTCTCAGCCGTGCGATTGACGCGGAAAAAGCAGGGGGAGCGAAAGCCGACCAGGATTGGTATCGGCGCGGCGCTGGTATTGCGATGAACAGCAAAATTCCGGGCGCTTCAGCGGAGTGGACCTATAAGCTGGTGGAAGCTTATCCAACCGGTGAAAACTGGCGCGCGGCTCTTTCAGTTTTCCGCGATTCGGCGACACCAAAATTAACTGACCAGGAAAACTTGGAACTGATGCGGCTGATGCGCAAAGCGGACGCTATGGCTAGTGAACGCGACTATTTTGAATATGCGGATGCTGCTGGCCCACGCCGCCTCCCCGGCGAAGTCGTGTCGGTGCTCGAAGAAGGCCTGGCCAATGGCGATGTTCCGAGTTCCAGCGCCTACGTGAAAGAGACGCTGGCTCAAGCTCGCGCCACTTTAAGTTCTGATCGAGCTTCCCTTGGAGCGTCCGAACGCGATGCAAAAAGCTCGGGCAACGGAAAAATTGCGCTAGCAACTGGTGATGCATTTTTGGGGTATTCAGACTTTAAGAAAGCTGCCGAAATGTATCGGTTGGCGATTAGCAAAGGTGGCATCGAAACGGCGCGTGCGCAAATGGGGTTGGGTTTAGCCCATGTTGGCCAAAGCGACTGGAGTGGAGCGAAAGACGCTTTCGCTTCAGTGACTGGCAATCGCAAGAATATTGCTAATTTCTGGGCATTGTGGATTGATCAACAGGCTCTTGGCGGCGCGCCTGCTGTAGCAGAAGCCACACCAACCCAAAGTTAATAGCTTTTAGATCGATATGAAAAGGGCGCTTTATGCGCCCTTTTTAATGCAGGTTCAGCTTCCCCCAATCGGCACACCGGGCAAATTTTTCGCTGACCGGATAGTCAACGAGGTTTTTATGCTCGCGACATTGGGCGCGGCGGTCAGCTTGCTGGTCAGGAAAGTCTGGAACTGTTGCAAATCCTTCGCGACAACCTTCAGCATAAAATCAATCTCGCCGTTCAACATGTAACATTCCCTGACTTCAGGGAGACTTTGCACATGTTCTTCAAAACTCTGGAGATCCGATTCCGCCTGGCTTTTGAGGCTAACCATCGCGAACACGGTGATCGTATAACCCATTTTTGATGGATCAACAGATGCATGGTAAGCGGTGATAACACCTTGGTCTTCCAGCGCGCGCATCCTGCGCAGACAAGGCGGAGCCGTCAGGCCAACGCTTTGAGCCAGCTCTACATTGGTCACACGACCGTCACTTTGCAGCCGCCTGAGTATTTCCAGATCGATCTCATCAAGGTTTGTTTCGGCCATAATATAGTAATATCCGTTCACGAATCAGATGCCTCTTATAATTTAATAAGCGCGCCAAGCAATGGCTTGGCAATAACGACGTAATAGCGAGGCATTTGCCGAGAGGTTGTCCCACATTGTGACGCGGTACTTTACCGGCTTTCGGGTGAGCCGGTTTGCGGTTATCAAAACGTTAATAGTTCTCAGAACCCTAAATCCGGAAAAAATCTTGCGCTTTGATGACCGCCTCAACACTGTATTGAAAGGGGAGTTACCCGAAGGTTTGGCGGCGGCGGTACAATGGCGTCAAGTGATTGATATTATGGCTCAAAAGCCGGGAATATTGGTCAATGAAGACGTTCAGGCCGGTCTGACAAGGCTTCGCGATTTGCATGAGCGCGTGAACGAAGGTGACCGTGTTTCGGCGGTGAACGCATTGGCCGGTCGTTTGCGATCAGCCCCTTTACTGGTATACCTTTGCGCGGATAATGATCCCATTAGTGATGCGGCCATCACCGCTGCAGACTTGCCTGATGAGGAATGGGTCGATTTGATTCCCCAGTTGCCCGAGCGCGGACGTTTCTCGCTGTCGCAGCGATCAGATTTGGGTCCGAGAACCAAGGAAATGCTTGGTATCGACGTAGGCTTGACTCAAACTGAGCCGCAATCAGCTCCGGAGCCTCAAGTCCAGACGGGCAATTCCGATACCGGGCAGTCAACCACGGACTCAATTGAGTCCGACATCGGAATCGATGACAACGTCTTGTCCGGAAGCATTGAGCAGCAGGAAACATCGCAAATCAGCGCACTGGTCGAGAGAATTGCGGACTATCAACGCAATCGTGCTGGTGAAACGCCGCAACTGCCTTTGGGCGACGGCGACAAGGAACATCGCAGCTATTTTGTCGAGAATATTGACCGCATAAACTTTGAAACCGATGATCGCGGCACAATTATCTGGATTGAAGGCCCTCCGAAGGGATCCGTTGTCGGGGTTTCGATAGCCGAACCCACATTTGACGATGGGCCAGGGCCGGATGCTTATGGCGCGGCCGCTTTTCGTCAGCGCATGCCGCTTGAAAATGCTCGCATGCGGCTTTGTGGGGCAGCCGTTGTTGCTGGCGACTGGCGAATGACCGCAATCCCGTATTTTGTTGAAGAAACCGGGCGTTTCAAGGGCTATCGCGGGATTATGCGCAGACCCAATGCTGCTGAAGATGCCGGTCAGTCAGGCCTGGATGTCCAGCGCCGCGAGCAGTTGCAGCAGCTCATTCATGAACTGCGCACACCGCTCAATGCGATTATCGGGTTTAGCGAAATTATCGAGCAGCAATTATTCGGACCCGCGTCATTTGAATATCGTACTTTGTCGCGCAGCATAATGGATGAAGCCAGGCGGTTGCTTTCAGGCTTTGAAGATCTCGATGTCGCGGCAAAGGTCGACGCAGGCCAGATGGAAGCGATACCCGGCTTCACCGATCCCGATTGGTTATTTGACCGGCTGTCGCAGCGTCTCCAAAGCTTGACGCAGAGCAAAGCCGTTGACCTTCACATCAGGAAAGCAGAGCCCGTTCGATCTTTTGCACTGGATGGGGAATCGGTTGAACGCATATTTGCGCGATTGCTTTCAGCGGCTATCATCGCTTGTGATATCGAAGAAGAACTGGTGGCAGAGTTGAGAACCCGCATTGGGCCGCAGCCGGTTAATTATTTCAGCCTCTCGCGGCCTTCTCGCATCAAAGGCATCTCGGAAGAGCAATTGCTTGATCCGTCGCAGGGAATAGATGGAGATGCCAGCGATGCACCACTTCTGGGATTGGGCTTTTCCTTGCGCCTTGTCCGCAATCTGGCCCGATCGGCTTCGGGTTCTCTTACGATCACGGAAGACAGGATAGGCTTGACCCTACCGGCAGCTGCGACTAGCGAATTAGTCGTTCGCGAAACGGAACGCGACTGAGGATAAGTTCACGCCTAAGCGCAAGCATTTGAGGCAAGGTTGAGCAGTGGGGCAGGCAATGTTTTCAAAATTGAAACGGCCGTCCGGCTTGAAGCATCACCATTTTCCCGAAGATTTTGGTCGCAAATTTTTGATCACGGTTGATACGGAAGAAGAATTTGACTGGGATGGGCCCTTTGAGCGAAGCGGTCATACGACAGTTACTGTTCCCATGCTGGAACGCTACCAGGAATTTGTCAGAAAATATGGCATCAAGCCGGTCTATTTTGTTGATTATTCGATCATTCGAAATGATGAGGCGGTATCATTTCTTCAAAATGTTGCGGCGGATGGCAGTGCCACGATTGGCGTGCACCTTCACCCTTGGGTCAATCCTCCGTTTGATGAGGAAACCAGTGTTTATAATAGCTTTACGGGGAACCTTCCCAAAGAACTGGAAGAAGAGAAGATCACTCGATTGCGGGATGCTATTGCAGAAAAGACTGGAGTCGTTTCGACCATTTACCGGGCCGGTCGATATGGCGTGGGGCCTAATACTGTAGCCATTCTGACCAAGCTCGGTTTTGCCGTAGACAGCAGCGTCCGTTCCCGGTTTGACTATAGTGAAGAGGGTGGTCCTGACTTTCAGCATCTCGGTTCGGAACCGTTTTGGCTTGATGATAATCAAACCCTTATAGAGATTCCCTTGACGACTGTATTCTCGGGTATTCTCAGAAAGCAGCCCCAATTTGCGTCCAGCTTGATGAACAAATCCGAAATGGCAAACGCCATATTTTCCCGAACGAAAATGCTGGAACGTATTCCGCTGACGCCCGAGGGCATATCCGCCAGAGAAGCAAAAGAGGCCATTGATGTTGCGCTCGATGACGATTTGAAACTGCTGGTATTCTCGTTTCACTCTCCATCATTGTCCCCGGGCCACACGCCTTATGTCCAAACGGAGGAAGATCTGAATGGATTCTACGATTGGTGGCGCGAGATTATCGGGCATCTTGATGATCGCGGCGTTGGGCCAATAAGCATGGATGAATTGATCCAATCATCGTTCGCCAAATAATATGCTCTCTGCTGGTGGGGCGGCCAAGAAAAAATTACGAACTATGCTTGCCAAACGCCTTTAGCCTCCGCTATCGGAGCGAACCTTGAGGTGCGATTGTCATATGAAAATCGCAGTTTTATGGGGCCTGTAGCTCAGTTGGTTAGAGCTGGCCGCTCATAACGGCTAGGTCGGGGGTTCGAATCCCTCCGGGCCCACCAAATTTCGCTGAAACTTCGACTGGCTAGCCGGTCGAGGTTTCAGCAAACTTCTCTCGTATGCGCCTTTATGCGTAGGCGAGCGAAAATTGATAAAAACCTTTTGCTTTTCCAAAAGCCACAGCTTAGGGGAAGCGCGCGTCGGGGAGTGGCGCAGGCTGGTAGCGCACCTGGTTTGGGACCAGGGGGTCGCAGGTTCGAATCCTGTCTCCCCGACCATTTTATGGCAAGCCTTTGTTAATCGGACTGCCATAATATTCTCGAAAATTGAAAACTTTTAGCTGCCTCTCAGGCTATCCGGCTTGTCAGACGGCAACAAGCCGTTTGCGATCCAGCCTTCGTACCATGTCTTTGATGACCGCTGGATGGAAGGTATAGTCAATCTGGCATCCATATTCGTCGTTTTTCTTCCAGAGCAAGTTTGCGGTTATCAGGCTCAGGCCCGGAATTTTCAACGTTATCGGCATGTCAGGGTTGAGCTGCGCTGCGCAATCAATTTTGATTATCGTATCTGAAATGGTTGTTACCAAACAGATGATATTCGTCGAGTTGCATTGCTTCACATGGGCGTCGATTTGTAGATTATCCCCGTATATCATAGTCATCTCTCCATCGAATATATCCGCGGAAATGGGCGGTATATAAGTGTTTCGATATGACTACACTAGAACACCAATGCTAATTGGAGATAGCGAGCATTGATTAACCGATTTTAAGCATGCTCCAGCATCAAATTCCGGGATCAACGCCTGTCAATTCAATCGACAAGTCCCAAAGCTTCTCCGCCAGTTTGGGATTTTGCGATTGTCGTGAGCGAACAGCGTCCGATGCCGTCCCCATCCATTCGCCAAAACCGCTTGGTCCGTAATAGCCACCACCGACAGCGCCTTTGCCAACAGCCGCTGCAAGCGTCGGCCAAGCGCCCTTTGCTGGCGTATTGAGAAACAGGCTGGCAACCGGCATGAACATCTGGGCAACTTTGGGCAAATGACGGGCGAGTTCGGTGCTTGCTACTCCGGGATGGCAGCATATTGCCCGAATATGGGAGTTCTTGGACCGAAGACGCCTATCCAGTTCGGTGGCGTGCAGGATGTTCGCAAATTTGCTCATCGCATAGCGCTGAAAGGCAATATAGCCATTGTCTGCGTGCACATCATTGAAATTGATACGGCCTGCTTTGTGAGCAAGGCTGCTGGTTATCACCACGCGTGATTTCTTCGTTTTTTCCAGCTTTGGCAAAAGCAGGCTGGTTAAGGCAAATGTACCCAGATGATTGACGCCAAATTGCGATTCAAAGCCATCCTCCGTGAGGGTGCGTGGCGGACCCATGATACCGGCGTTGTTGATCAGAACATCCAGACGGAGTTCTTGTTTAACAATCTCTGCCGCCTCTTTCACGCTGGTCAGGTTTGCTTGGTCGAGCGGGACGAAGGCGAGATCGGCATCGGGTGTTTCTACCAATATTTCGTCCATCGCCGCCTCTGCGCGGTCCCTGGAGCGGCAACCCAGCAAAACACGTCCGCCTTTGGCCGCCAGAACCTTCGCCGTTTCAAACCCAAGACCGGTATTGGCGCCGGTCACCAAGAATGTGCGCCCGGTTTGCATTGATATATTTTTATCGGTGAAATCTTTGATCATTGACCAGTTGCACTTTCTTCAGCGGGTGCAGCAACAGGCTCAGCAGGCTTGCCTACGCCCTCATCCTCAAGCTCGGCTTCAATTTCCGCATCAAGAATCTCTACAGCTTCATCAGCCGCTTGTTCGAGCGTTTTTGCCTCCGCCTCTATTTGCTGCTCCATTTCAGCGGCCGCTTCCCCTCCGTGCTCTTCTATCGGTGTTTCTGAGCAAGCAGAGACGAAGAACAGGGACAGGGGAAGGGCGGCAGCGAATTTCATCATATTATTCTTTCATCGGCATGGAGAGATCGACATCGCTGTTCGCGACGATAGACAACACCGTTGTCCAGGCCGCGACGTTTTGCTGCATTTGCTTGGGATCAATCTTGTCGAGCGTGTCATCTGGCGTGTGGTGCAAATCAAAATAGCGGGTGCCATCCTGGTTGAGATCAATCACCGCCAGATTACTATTTGCAATAATGTCGCGAATGTCAGCGCCGCCGCCGGCTTTGTCGGTGCTGCGACCGATACCCAAAGGCAATAGCGCCGCCGCGATTTCATCTTCCAATGCTTTGGCACCTGCCGGTAGATTGAATTTCACGCGCCAGACATTATCCGCGCCGAAATCGGACTCCATCGCCAGGCCATGCTTGTCGCCCTTGCGCGCTTCTCCATAAGCCTTGCCGCCCCATATCCCGACTTCTTCCGCGCCGGCCCAGAGAATGCGAATGGTACGCAAGGGTTGGCCGTGGTCCATGATCTGCTTGGCAGCGGCGGTCACGATCCCGCAGCCCGCGCCATCATCAAAAGCGCCGGTTGCCAGATCCCAGCTATCAAGATGGCAGGCTACCAATATCATCGGCAGGGATGGATTACGCCCGGTCACTTCCGCGATCACATTGCCTGATTCTTGCTGGCCAATATTTTTCGGTGTCAGTTTGAGTTTCAGCTTCACCAGTGTCTTGGATTCCTCGCCAAGCTTCACCATGCGCTCCAGATTATCGGCATCCGGCAATGACAATGCACCTGCGGGGATCGGGGTTTGATCAAGGAAACCCGCGCCGCCCGTATGCGGGTTGCGGTGGTAGTCGGTGCCGATGGACTTGATGACATAGGCCACCGCGCCCTTCTTCGCCGCGACTCCGCCACCAATCCAGCGAACCGGGCCGAACGCGCCATAGCCCGAGCCATCCTGCGTACGGGCCATATCGTGCGTTACAAACGCGATTTTGCCCTTCAGGCTGCCATCAGGAACCGCCTGCATCGCGGCAAGAGAATCGAAATAGGCGACTTCAGCCTCGATGCCTGCCTCGCCCGTGCTGGCGCTATTACCAAGGGCGGTAACCTTCAATTCCTGCGGATAAGGCGCGGTGACAAATGCCGTTTCCTCGCCGCGGACCCAGGTATCCATCATAAACGGTTCGTTGCGGACATTCTGAAAGCCGAGCGCCTTCAGTTTTTTCACCGACCAGACCCGCGCCCGCGCTTCCTGTTCTGTGCCCGCCTGCCGTGGTCCGACTTCCGTGGTCAGGCCTTCGGTAATTTCGTAGGCAATCGTGTCATCAAGGGCTTTTGCCTGCATGGCTTTCACGCCATGCGAACCTGCCAATGCGGTAGTGGAAAAGAGAAGCGCTGAGGCTCCGGCGAGTACCAGGGATGTTTTTCTCATGGCGACTGCCTAACCCGCCTTATTGCATTTGCCAATGCTCTCTTGCGAGTCCGGCGCACTTTCGCTAGGCGATGCGCAAATCTTACCACATTTGAAGCAAGGAAATCCGCCAGATGGCCGTCCAATATAGCTATGTCATGAAGGGTCTGACCAAGACCTTCCCCGGAGCGCCGAAACCGGTGCTCGATAATATCCACCTGCAGTTTCTGCCGGGTACAAAAATCGCGATCATTGGTAAGAATGGCGCGGGTAAGTCTACGCTGATGAAAATCATGGCGGGGCAGGACGACGAGTTTCAGGGCGAGGCATGGGCAGGGGAGAATATCCGTGTCGGCTATCTCGCGCAGGAGCCTGAGCTGGACGAGACCAAAACGGTCAAGGAAAACGTCATGGACGGCGTCCGCGAAGTCGCCGATCTGGTCGAGCGCTTTAACGAGATTTCGACCATCATGGGTGATCCGCCGGAAGATGCCGATTTTGACGCGTTGATGGAAGAAATGGGTACGCTGCAGGAAAAGATCGATGCCGTGGATGGCTGGACGCTCGATAACCAGCTGGAAATTGCGATGGAAGCTTTGCGTTGTCCTCCCGGTGATGCCGGTGTGGTAGACCTGTCGGGCGGGGAACGCCGCCGCGTCGCGCTCTGCCGATTGCTGCTCGACAAGCCCGAAATCCTGATGCTCGATGAGCCAACCAACCACCTCGATGCCGAAAGCGTCGCGTGGCTGGAGAAGCATCTGATTGAATATGCCGGCAACGTCATTCTCGTCACCCATGACCGCTATTTCCTCGACAATGTGGTGAATTGGGTACTCGAAATCGACCGCGGCAAGGGCATCCCGTTTGAGGGCAATTATTCCAGCTGGCTCGACGCGAAAGCCAAACGCATGGCGCAGGAGGAGCGTGAAGACAAAAGTCGTCAAAAAGCGATTGAACACGAACTGGAATGGATGCGGCAGAGCCCGAAGGCGCGGCAAACCAAGTCCAAGGCGCGTATCAAGTCGTTCGACGATCTGGTCGCGGCGCAGGAAACCCGCCAGATGGGCAAGGCGCAGATTTTGATTCAGACACCGGAACGTCTCGGCTCCAAGGTGATTGAGGCCAAAGGCCTGACCAAGGCTTATGGCGATAAATTGCTGTTTGAAGATCTGGAATTTTCCCTGCCACCGGGCGGGATTGTCGGGATTATCGGGGCCAACGGCGCGGGTAAGACGACTTTGTTCCGTATCATAACCGGTCAGGAAACGCCGGACAGCGGCTCGCTCGAACTCGGCGAAACGGTGAAGCTCGGCTATGTCGATCAAAGCCGCGATACGCTTGATGCGTCCAAAAACATTTGGGAAGAAATTTCCGGCGGGCATGACTTTTTCACTTTCGGCAAGAATGAAGTGCAGACGCGGGCCTATGTCGGCGCGTTCAACTTCAAGGGCGTCGATCAACAGAAGAAAGTTGGCCAGCTATCCGGCGGTGAACGCAACCGCGTCCATCTCGCGAAAATGCTCAAAGAAGGCGGCAACGTGCTGCTGCTCGATGAGCCGACCAATGATCTGGATGTCGAAACCCTCCGCGCGCTCGAAGACGCACTGGAAAGCTTCGCCGGTTGCGCCGTGGTCATCTCGCATGACCGCTTCTTCCTTGATCGGCTCGCGACGCATATTTTGGCGTTTGAAGGCGACAGCCATGTTGAATGGTTTGAAGGTAACTTCGAGGCTTACGAAGAGGATAAACGCCGGCGTTTGGGCGATGCAGCGGATCGACCAACGCGGGTTGCTTATAAGAAATTGACTAGGTGATGGTTAAGTATATCATATGCTAATACAATGGAGCGTGATTAATGGCAGAAGAAGAAGTTGCTAGCGATGACTGGGAAATAGAGAAAACTGAAGATTCGCCTGAAGATGAAGCTGAACCCTCTTTAGAATATGAGATAATGAACTTTCCAGCCGACATAACCCTTGGCGGTTATGTCGAGTATGATGACAAAGAGCAACTCGAAGTCCCCCCATTCCAACGAATGTACGTTTGGGATCGGGTCAAAGCAAGTAAGTTAGTCGAGAGTTTTTTGCTTGGACTACCCGTTCCTGGGACATTTTTATACAAACGGAAAAATAGCTCTTCGTATTTAATTATCGATGGGCAGCAAAGGATCAAATCTGTAATCCGTTACATTCGCGGAACTTTTGACGAAAAAGTTTTTCGTTTAAAAAACGTTGACCCGAGATATGAAAATAAAACTTTCAGCGAATTAAGTGAAGATGATCAATTCAGATTAACAGGGTCGGTGTTGCGGGCAACAATTATTCAACAAATAAACCCTTTAGATGATACTAGTATTTATCATGTGTTCGAACGACTAAACACTGGTGGTGTAAATTTGAATCCAATGGAGGTCCGACAGTGCGTTTCTTACGGTCCATTTATCGAAGGATTGAAGCAAATAAATGAGGTAGATTCTTGGCGGAAAATTATTGGTAAACCAATGTTGGACAAACGATTGAGAGATGTTGAACTAGTTCTCCGATGCCTTGCACTTTCAGAAACTGGCGAAGAATATGAAAAACCAATGAAGGGATTCTTGAATCAGTACGCCGAGGAAATGCGCAACAAGCAAGATGAAATTGAGGGTATGGTAGATAATTTTACTCAGACTTGCGATCAAATACTAGAAGCACTCGGTGAAAAACCGTTCCATCTAAGGGGGCGCTTGAATTACGGCGCGCTTGACTCAGTATTTTCAACTCTTTTAAAATTTGAACAGCCAGATGATTTTGCCGAGCGATTTCAAAATCTATTAGAGGATGATGATTACCAGGAATCAATTACTTACAATACCAGTGATGAATCGGTTGTTTCTGTTCGATTACAGAAAGCGCAAGAGGTGTTGTTGGGTTGAGCATCTCTCTTGACCGGACCCGGTTTGTCACCGAAGAAATCACCGGTTTTCTGGCAGTGCAAGCTGAACAAAACCGAAACATAGAATCGTATTTCACTCAACATCTTTTGGTTGTCTTCTATTCGGAAACTGAACAGAAAATTAAAAAGTTGGTAGAACATCGTCTCAATCAAATCGACGATAGAAAAGTAGCGAAATTTATATATTCGACAAACGAAGGAATGTTGAATCGAATAAAAAAAGGGGAACTAAATGACCTTTTGAAAAAGTTTGATTGCGGGGATGGGGATATTATTGGTGACGAATTCAGCCAGGCTGAACATCAAAAATACTCGGGTGCAATCGCGAACCGACATAGCGTTTCTCACGGGGAGGGAGCTTCCATGACTTTAGAAGAGTTTTTGGAGGTTTTAAATGCGACCGAGAAAATACTAACTTTTGTTGAAGAAAAAATTTCTGAATAAGCTTAAGTCGCAAAAAATTTACAACCAATGTTAATATCACTTCGGTGACGCATTTATTTGCTTCCAGCCCTTAAGACTAACCCCAACAATCGCCCCCAACGCCGCCAAGAACCCCGGAATAATCTCGTAAACACCCGGACCGCCCATAAACTCGGCATTCCAGCCCAGCGCGATCCATGCGATCACCACAACCGCGCCGGTCACCAGCCCCACCACAGCGCCCGCGCCGGTCATCCGCTTCCAAGTCAGCGATAGCAAAATCAACGGCCCAAACGCCGCGCCAAATCCGGCCCAGGCGTTGCTTACCAGCCCGAGCACCTGACTGTCCGGATCGCGGGCAATGATGATCGCGGCGACCGCGACCAGTGCGACAAACACCCGCCCGGAATTGACCGTTTCCCGCTCGCTGGCCTGTTTGCGCAGGAATAGCCGGTAGAAATCTTCGGTTAGCGAGCTGCTACTAACCAGCAACTGCGAGCTGATCGTACTCATGATCGCAGCGAGTAGCGCGGCCAGCAGAAACCCGGTGATCAGCGGGTGGAACAATGTGTTGGCGAGCAGGATGAAGATGGTTTCGGGGTCATCAAGAATAATCCCGTTTTGCTCGACATAGGCACGGCCCGCGATGCCGACGCCGATCGCGCCGAGCAGCGCCACACCCATCCAGCTCATCCCGATATTTCGCGCCTTTGGCACATCCGCAACCGACCGCACCGCCATAAAGCGCACGATAATATGCGGTTGCCCGAAATAACCGAGGCCCCACGCAACCGCAGAGAGGAAGCCAACAAAGCTCAATCCCGCCGTCAAGCTGAGAAAACTGGGATCGATTGCGTTGAGCGTCGCGGTGACTGCGCCCGCGCCGTCATCATCCATCAGAACGACCAGTGGCATCAGCACCAGCGCCACCACCATGATGCAGCCCTGCACAAAATCCGTCAGGCTAACCGCCAGAAACCCGCCAATCATCGTATAGGCCAGCACTACGCCCGCCGTAATCCAGATACCGAGCATATAATCGCTCATACCGGTATCGCCGAACAGCCCGGCAAAGCTGCTCTCAAACAGCTTCCCGCCACCAACCAGCCCCGCTGCGGTATAAACTGCAAAGAAAACCACGATAATCACCGCCGATGTGAGGCGCAGCGCCAGTGCCTTGTCCGGAAACCGATTGGCGAGAAATTCAGGGATGGTGAGGGCGTTGCCCAGCTTTTCCGTCTGTTCGCGGAGGCGAGGGGCAACGATAATCCAGTTAGCCAGCGCGCCAACGAAAAGCCCGATGCCAATCCACGCTTCGACCAGTCCGGCCGCATACAGCGCTCCCGGCAGGCCGAGTAGCAGCCATCCCGACATGTCCGAAGCACCCGCAGACAGCGCTGCCACCGCCGGATGCAGGCTTCGGTCGCCGAGTAGATATCCCTCGCTGCTATCGGTGGATTTCCGCCAGGCATAAAGGCCGATGGCAAGCATCAGGACAAAATAGAGCGCGAGCGAGATCAAGGTTCCGGTTTGCATGAAGCGTTTATAGTGGGTTTGGCATTTGTGTCACGCGTTGAGAGACTTCGCCCTCGTGGCGGGGGTCGTGACCGGTGATTATTATACCAAATCAAAAAAATCGTCATTGCGAGCGTAGCGAAGCAATCCAGAGCCTGACTCGCCGCCCTGGAGTACCGCGTCGCCTTCGGCTCCTCGCAATGACGGTTTTGTTTGTGTTGAGTTCACCGCAACCGTTTTACAAATAATTGCCCATTATCATCACGTTTTGTCTGAAAGTTTGGAACAGCCTCGAACATATCAGAAAGCCGTGAAAAGCCGTAGCTCCGTACATCAAAGCTCGAACGATTGCCCGCAATCTTGCCGACTTCGCTCAAACTCGCATAGCCTTCAGCATCGCGTTTGCTGGCCATATATGCGTCTATCAGCAGTTTCAGCAGCTCTTCGCCGACACTGCCGGTGGCCGCGCTGCTTTCGCCGGAAGATTCGGATGTTGCCGCCTTGACGTCACTCTTCGGAGCGGGTGCGCGGTCGCGCTCGTCCGCCTTGATCAGCGCATCAACATCAATAAACCGGCTGCACGCTTGCCGGAACCCCTCAGGCGTTTTGGCGCTGCCAAAGCCATAGACGGGCAGACCTTCCTGCCGGATACGCATCGCCAGCGGCATGAAATCACTGTCGCTCGACATGATCCCGAAGCCAGTGACATTGCCCCGAAACAGCAGGTCCATCGCATCAATGGTCATTTTCATATCGGTGGCATTTTTGCCCTTGGTCAGGTCAAACTGCTGCTGCGGCTCAATGCCATATTTGTGCAAAATATCGACCCAGCCTTTGAGCGATTGCTTGCGCCAGTTGCCATAGGCGCGGCGGATATTGACGGTGCCGAGTTCTGCCAGAGCCGTAAGCACGGGGTCTATGCCGTTATGGCTGGCATTGTCGGAGTCGATCAATAGTGCGATATTGTCGTTGTTGTTTTTCATCGAGAAGTGATGAACCGCAAGAAGCAGGCGTTCAAGTGGAAAAAGCGCGATCCTGATGGCAAAAATGGCTAAAACTTATGGGACGAGCCAGCCCGAATCCCACTGATCCGTTTTTTCATTCCAGAAAAATAACGCACGGCGATGGCCGGTGTGGGCGAGATAGAGCCATTCTATGCGATTTATTTCAGCCAGCAAGACGGCAAAATTGATGCGGGCAGGGGCGGTTTGCTTGGCGTCGGGCTTCTGCCCCTCAATCGCCGGATCAAGGCCCGAAGTTGGTGCGTCCACCGGAGATCCCGGTGGAGGATCGGCGAGATAGCATCGTTTTCCGTAGGGAGAAGCTTGCTCCCACGCTTCCTCTGCGATTGCGCCTTCGCGCTCTATCCGCGCTGTGCCGGATAATCGGAGCTGAACTTTCGCGTCCGGATGATAGCCCAATATCGAAATTGCCCCGCCGTTATCCAGATCGGCCACTTTGGATACGCGCGCATCGGTGTTGAAACGAAGCATGCGTGTTTCACGATCCACATCGCGCAAAACCATGATCCGCTGGCTAGGCGTGCCGTCCGCCGTCACCGTGCCGACGGCCAATGTATGCAGTGGCGAATGGCGGTCTTTTTTGCCGCTGGTCAAAAGTTCCCACGATTTCTCAAGGGAAAGGTCTAAATTATTGAAATAAAATTCTTCTTGGGAGAAAGTCATTCAACAGCCGAGAAATTTCCGGTACTTTCGTCGAGAGTGAAAAGCTTGGCTTCACCAATCGCATACCAGGCGCCGTGTAGCTTCAACTCACCGGCTTGCTCACGGCGGGAAATGAAGGGAAAGCTTCGGAGATTTTTAAGGCTGACCTTTACCGATTCAAGCTCCAACTCGCGCTGCGGATCATCAGGAGCGTCATGGACAACCCGATCTCGCGCTTCGCGAACAATAGTCATCCATTCGTCAATGAAACTGAGTCCCGGTTCTCCCAAATCGTCCCCTTCCAGCGCCGCCTTTATCCCGCCGCACTGACCATGACCAAGAACGACGATATGTTTGACGTGAAGGCCGGTTACACCAAATTCAATCGCTGCCGACGCCCCGTGGAGTCCGCCCCTTGTTCATAGGGCGGAACCAGATTGGCGACATTGCGCAAGGCAAACATCTGGCCGGGTCCAGTATCAAAAATCGTTGCGGGATCAACCCGGCTATCGCAACAGGAAATGACCATCACAGGTGGGTTTTGGCCGTCCGCCAGTTCATCGTAGCGCGCCTTCTGCCGGGGGTAGCTATACTCCTTGAACCGGTGATAGCCCTCCAGCAGTGCGTTAAATTCAGGCATTAGAAACGGTCTCCGCGAACGACTTCTACGTTGCCAATGGTAATGAACAAACCGTGGCTATCAAGCAAGGGAGCCACTTTGTCTGCTAATTCATCAGCCTTTTCCTGATTGGCAATCATCAGGACAATCGATTTTGCCGCTGCGCCGGTGACTTCGTCGTGATCCCAGCGACCGTCACGGCCTCCTCCGGAAGCGATCTTGATGATGCTCCAACCGGAAATATCAACTTCTTTCACCAGCCTGATAACGCGCGGAATCAGGGGGTGTCGACCAATATTTCAATGCGCTTGCGCTGTACCGTTTTAACCATGATCTACCCCAGAAAGTTGGCAATAGCCGCGAACAGCGAGATGCCAAATATGATGTTGAACGGAAAGGTGATACCAAGCGACATGGATAAGTAAATACCGGGATCGGCCTGTGGCATGGCGAGACGCATGGCGGCAGGTACGGCGATATAGGATGCGCTCGCGCATAATACGCCCAGAATGGCAGCAGAACCCGGTTCAAGGCCAATCAATGTTCCAACGGCAACACCAATCGTCCCGTTTATAATTGGCATCAAGATGGCAAGTAAAGCGAGCGGAATGGTGATTTTCTTGGATTGCAGAAGACGACGGGCTGCAAGCAGGCCCATATCGAGTAGGAAGAGGCAGAGTACACCGTTAAAGCCAATAGCGAACAGCGGCTTGATCGGCTCAAATCGGGCTTCGCCGGCGACCATGCCAATAGCAAAAGCGCCCATCAAAAGGACAACAGAACCGTTGGTCAAAACCTCATGAAGCAACCCATAGCCGCTATCTTTGTTGGTGCTGGCAACTTCCGCGAGTCCAGGCCGTTTCGAATAGGCTCGGGCGAGCAGCAGGCCAGTTATGATAGCAGGTGTTTCCATCAACGCCATCACACCAACCATGAAGCCGTCCGGTTCCATATCCTGTTTGGTAAGCAGTTCGACCGCAGTTACGAAGGTTACAACGCTGACCGAGCCGTAGTGGGCCGCAACAGCGCCGGAATCGATAGCTCCCAATTTGCCAACTGAGCGAAGCAGAAAAAATGCTAAAATTGGCAGGGTAAAGCCCAGTAAAATACCGGCAATTGCTGCGGACGCTAGTTCTGAAGTGAATCCAGTTGAAGCGACCTCAACGCCGCCTTTCAGGCCGATTGCCGCCATCAGATAGATGGACATAGCCTTGGCAAACGGCTCCGGAATGGTCAGGTCTGATCGGATACAGGCCGCGAAAAACCCCAGGATGAAGAACAGAATGACGGGCGAGGTGAGAGTCTCAATAATCATACCGCTCATTGCTCCCCAGTTCCTGTCATTATCAACCGGGGAATTAGGTAGCGTTATCGCGGTTGGCAAGCGGCATATGCATCGCTATCTAATAGAAATGAACGAAATTACCAAGATCGCATCACCCTCGGGTGAATCGCCGAGGCTCCGCAAGCCCGACTGGATCCGTGTCAAAGCGCCGATGGGCAGGGCTTTTGATGAAACGCGTAAGCTGATGCGGGAGCATAAACTTAACACCGTTTGCGAAGAGGCGGCTTGCCCGAATATCGGGGAATGCTGGACGAAAAAGCATGCGACAGTGATGATTTTGGGCGATGTTTGCACGCGGGCCTGTGCTTTTTGCAATGTGAAAACAGGCATGCCAATGGCTGTTGATCTCAACGAGCCTCAGCATACGGCTGACGCAGCGGCCAAGCTTGGGCTTGAGCATATCGTGGTAACATCTGTTGACCGTGATGATCTTGCCGATGGCGGTGCTAGCCAATTTGTGAAGGTTATCGAGGCGTTGCGCCGGACCACTCCACAAACGACGATCGAGATTTTAACACCGGATTTCCGTAACAAGGCGGATGCTGCGGTCGAGGCAATTGTAGCGGCGCGACCCGATGTTTATAATCACAATCTCGAGACTGTTCCGCGGCTCTATCCCACCATCCGTCCGGGCGCGCGCTATTATGCCTCGTTGCGCTTGCTGGAAAGTGTGAAGCGGCAAGATCCGAGCATTTTCACCAAGTCGGGGATCATGCTGGGATTGAGCGAAGCGCGCCTGGAGGTCCATCAGGTGATGGACGATATGCGCAGCGCCGATGTCGATTTCCTGACGATGGGTCAATATTTGCAGCCAACCACCAAGCACGTGAAGGTGAGCGAATTTGTGAAACCGCAGGCGTTTGATGCTTACGCTTCAATCGCGCGCGCCAAAGGTTTTTTGCTGGTCGCATCCAGCCCGTTGACACGATCCAGCTATCACGCCGGTGATGACTTTGCCAAAATGCAGCAGGCGCGCGAGGAAAAACTAGCCAGAGCGGGTCAAAGTGCCAGCGCATAGGGAAACGCGGGAGCTACCGTTTAGCGCGACCCAGATGTATGCGCTGGTTGCCGATGTCGGGCGTTATCAGGAGTTTTTGCCGTGGGTGGTAGGAACGCGGATTAAATCGGATGACGAAACCGAAATGCTTGCTGATATGCTGGTTGGTTTTAAAGGGTTGCGCGAACAATTTACCTCGCGGGTGATCAAGACGCCCTCTCATGCCATTGATGTCGATTATCTGGATGGACCGCTGCGGCAGCTGCACAATGAATGGCGTTTTCGGCCCCGTGAAACAGGCGGATGCTATGTTGATTTCTACGTTGAATTTGCGTTCAAGAACCGGATGTTTGAAAAACTGGCCGGGCAGATGTTTTCAAAAGCGCTGCACAAGATGACCAGCGCTTTTGAACAGCGTGCGCATGTAATCTATGGCCCCGGCTATTCTGGCGCTACGGGAAGCAACAACTCAAGCGCCACCAGCGCCGCCTGAAGACGAATTTCCGCGCGCGTTTTATCGGCACCGAAGTTCTTGCGGTCCGCTGCCACATCTTCCGGGTCTTTTCCTTTTTCTGCTTTTGCAAAAACGACAGTACCCACGGGTTTCTTCTCGGTTCCACCTCCCGGCCCCGCGACACCAGTGATCGCCACAGCAACATCGCAACCGGATTTTTCCAATGCGCCCGTTGCCATTTCCCAGGCGACGGCGATGGACACAGCACCAAAGGTTTCCAGAAGGTCATCGCTGACATTCAGCATTTTCTGCTTTGCTTCATTGGAATAGGTGTTGAACCCGCAGTCAAAAACATCGCTGCTACCGGCGATCTCTGTGAGCGCCGCAGCGACAATGCCGCCCGTGCAACTCTCCGCTACTGCAACCCTAAGGCCCAATTTTCGGTTTTCAACGATAACGCGCTCGGCAAGCGCAACAAGTTCTGGCGGTAATAGATGATCCATAAGTGAGCGCCGTTAGACTATTTGGGCAACGTTTTGCAAATCGGTATTTTTTGCGCTTTGTCTTCCTTGATCGATTCCTGGACGATTGCGATAGCAAGGGTGGCAAGATTGGCCGATGGCATGGGCTCGAGCGAGGAGTATATCTTGTCAATGATAGCACAATCCTTTGGCTTGATCTCCGATCCGATCATTTGTGTGAACATCGCATCGGCCATCGGTCTCAAAAAATCATCGCTGATACCGCGCGGCAACTGGTCTCCAGCCAGAACGCCAACAGCCGCTTTTGCTTTCGGCCAAGCGGTCTGCGCCGCCGCTTTATACTTTGCAAGCTGCTCGGAATTTGGTTTCAACAACGCCGCTGTCGCCGGTAAAGTTGTGGCACATTTCGTGCGGGTGGCTTCTACTGCAGTTGGTAACAAATAGGTAACCAGGCCTTCCGCTTGTGGCACGGTGAGGCATTTCTGGACAGTTGTTGCCTGCGCCGTCGTAGCGGAGATCAAACCGACCAATGCTCCGCCAAGAGCAATTTTATGAAACATCATATTTTCTCCAAAGAAATAGTGGCGATGGCCTGAGCGGCAATTCCTTCTTCGCGCCCGGCAAAGCCAAGACGCTCTGTGGTGGTCGCTTTTACGCTGACTTGATCAAGCGCAATATCCAACACCGTAGCAATATTTGCCCGGATCGCTTCCCGATGCGGTTTTATTTTGGGTGCTTCGCAAATTAATGTCATATCGACGTTATTGATGGTGCCGCCTTTCCCCGCGATTAACTCCGTTGCATATTTAACAAATTGTTCTGATGCTGCTCCTTGCCATTTGGCATCGGTGGGCGGAAAATGGTCGCCAATGTCACCTGCGCCAATCGCGCCCAGCAAAGCGTCGGTTAGCGCGTGGAGCAGTACATCGGCATCGCTATGGCCAGAAAGGCCTTTGACGTGATCAATCTTCATCCCGCCGAGCCACAGCTCTTCGCCGGCCACCAGTTGATGTACATCAAAGCCCATGCCGGTCCGGATTTGTGTTTGCATAGGCGTCCTTTCAAAGTCAGAGGGAAAGGTGTATTTTGCCAGGTTCTCATCGCCTTCAATGAGGTGAATATCATGGCCGGCTGCCTGAAATATCTGGGCGTCATCAGTCGCGGTTATATCTTCAGGCCAGATATCATGTGCTGCCAATAATTTTTCGAAATCAAACGCTTGCGGAGTTTGTACGCGGCGCAGTTTTTCGCGATCCAGCGTTTGCCCTAACCGCTGACCGTCAGTGGATATCATGGTATCAACAGCAGGCAAGACAGGCATGGCTCCCGCTTCAGTTTTCAACACGGCCAATAGCGAGTCGATTATATTGCGGGATAAAAATGGTCGTGCAGCATCGTGAATCAATATCGATTGCGCGCCGCCGGATTGCGCTATCGCGTTAAGCGTATTTCTGACGCTTTGCTGACGCGTGTCGCCTCCGATGACTAGGTAATAGGCTGAGCAACCAGAGAGCGCCTCATTTGCCAATTCTTCCTGACCAGCTCCAATCACCACCCACAGTTTATCGATACCTGCATGGGAGAGAAAGCTGTCTACGCTGTGGCGCACAATAGGTTTGCCACGGACACGCTCAAATTGTTTGGGGCGGCTTAATCCTGAACGGCTGCCCGACCCCGCGGCGAGAACGACCGCATGGGTTGCATTGGCGGAGTTAGAAGAATCGGACATCGCCAGTGATCTACTCGCACGCTCGGTACGAAGCAATTCTTGCATCGCAGCAAATGCGAAGCTATTGGCTGCCTAAATATTAGGCAGAACCATGAATCTCAATCCCATCTCTATCGGTAATCTCGAAATCGAAAGCCCGGTGCTGTTGGCACCGATGACCGGTGTGACTGATCTCCCCTTCCGAAAATTGGTGCGCCGTTTCGGCTCTGGTCTCAATGTGACCGAGATGATTGCCAGTCAGGCAATGATCCGGGAAACGCGCCAGTCGCTACAAAAATGTGCCTGGGATCCGATTGAAGAGCCGGTCTCCATGCAGCTGGCAGGCTGTTCGCCGGAAGCGATGGCTGAAGCGGCAAAACTCAACGAAGATCGCGGCGCGCATATCATTGATATTAATATGGGCTGCCCGGTTAAAAAGGTCGTCAATGGCGATGCTGGTTCAGCTCTGATGAGGGATTTGCCATTAGCAGCGGCTCTGATCAAAGCCACTGTTGAAGCCGTCAATGTGCCGGTGACGGTAAAAATGAGAATGGGTTGGGATCATAACAGTCTTAACGCTCCGGAACTGGCGCATATTGCCGAGGATTTGGGCGCCAAGATGATCACCGTTCACGGCCGCACGCGTTGTCAGATGTACAAGGGCAGCGCCGACTGGACCTTTGTTCGTAACGTAAAGGAAGCCGTGTCCGTGCCGGTCATCGTCAATGGCGATATTTGTACGCTTGAAGATTGCGAGCAGGCCTTGCAGGAAAGCGGTGCGGACGGACTGATGATCGGGCGCGGCGCTTACGGCAAACCCTGGTTCCTGGGGCAGGTCATGCACTGGTTTGCCAAGCGCGAAAAATTGGCTGATCCAGATTTGGCCACCCAATATGCCGTGCTGGATGAACATTATCGAGAAATGTTGAAACTATATGGCGAGGATGTTGGCGTGAAAGTCGCGCGGAAGCATATCGGTTGGTATACTAAGGGACTGCCCGGTTCTGCCGAGTTTCGCAATATGGCAAACAAGGAAATTGATGCGGCCAAAGTGCTGCAAATGCTGGAAGATTTTTACGGGCTTTGGCTGAACAAAGCAGCAGCCTGATGTCTGAGCTGCCGAGCGCCGAACAGATATTTGCAAGCCTGCCGGATGCATTGCTGCTGATTGATGAAGATCATCACATTGGCCAGGTGAACCCAGTCGCGGAGAATTTCTTGCAAACCAGCTCAAAACGTCTTGTAGGTAGAAAAATTGGTGACTTTATTTCTTTTGTCGATGAGCGTTTGACAAACGCTTTGGAAGATTGTGACGCAAATCTTGCAGCACGAAATGTACCAATAACCATTCGTGACACACATTCAGCAATGGTGAATTTCGAGATCCACGCAATCACATCAAATGAAGATTGGCGACTTGTTTCCATCGCGCCACTGCCTGTTGATGGCGCAGCCATTGGTGAGCGTGAGGATCAACCCCATCAATTTTCGATTCGTGCGCCCGATATACTGGGGCATGAGATAAAAAATCCTCTGGCAGCTATTAAGGGCGCAGCGCAACTGTTGAATCGCGGTCTCTCGGAGGATCAAAAACCGCTGGCAGACATGATCCAGGCCGAGGTCAAGCGGATCACAACCTTGCTTGACAGGATGCAGAGCCTATCTACCAACCAGCCAGCGCAGATCGAACCGGTCAACATCCACAGTCTCGTGGATGAAGCGCGAAAATCCATTGAAACCGCGCAGAACGGGGCGATCAAAATCAGG
Source organism: Parasphingorhabdus halotolerans (assembly GCF_012516475.1). Taxonomy (NCBI): domain Bacteria; kingdom Pseudomonadati; phylum Pseudomonadota; class Alphaproteobacteria; order Sphingomonadales; family Sphingorhabdaceae; genus Parasphingorhabdus; species Parasphingorhabdus halotolerans. The sequence continues at coordinate 418,728 of NZ_CP051217.1, forward strand.
GAATGGTTTGACCCTTCACTGCCTGACGTCCTCATTGATCGTGACGCCATGATGCAAATATTGATAAATCTTTTGTCGAATGCGGTGGAGGCAACCAGAGGTATGGATGATCCGCATATCGAAGTGATGACGCGATATAGTTTCGGCGCCGCATTGCAAACAAAGGGTAGTGATCAAGCGATTAAGCTACCGGTGGAGCTTATCGTGAAAGACAATGGACCGGGTGTGGATCCCGAAATCGAGTCCGAAATATTCTCACCATTTGTGACTACCAAGAATGAAGGGCAGGGGCTTGGTCTCGCTTTGGTCAGAAAACTAATCGGGGATATGAATGGTCGTATCAGGCATGAGCGCGACGCGTTGACCGGACATACGCAGTTCATGCTCTTCCTCCCGGTAGCGGAAAAAGGACAGTAAAATGGCCAATAGAATCTTGTTGGTCGAAGACGATGTATCGGTAAGTCACATTATCGCAACGGCCTTGAAGGCGGAGGGTATGACGGTCGATAGCTGCAAAACCATATTGGATCGCGACGTTATGATGTCTCGCGGCAAATATGATCTGCTCATCACCGACGTCGGACTTGGTGAGGACGATGGCATCAAGACTCTGGATACAGTCAGGGCGCAAGACCCTGATCTCCCGATCATCATTATATCGGCCCAAAATACGCTGAATACCGCGATCCGAGCATCCGAAACCGGTGCATTTGAGTATTTTCCAAAACCATTTGATCTTGATGAACTGGTGGACGGTGTACGACAGGCTGTGCGTCCGCGGAAAAATGCAAACACTGCCATATCGATAGAAGATGAAAGCCTGCCTTTGGTTGGAAGAAGTGCGGCCATGCAGGATGTTTACCGGATGATTGCGCGATTGTTGCGTAACGATTTATCCGTGCTTGTTCTGGGTGAGTCCGGGACGGGTAAGGAACTTGTCGCTGAAGCTATTCATAATCTAGGTCACCGGAAATCCGGGCCGTTTGTTGCCGTTAACATGGCAGCCATTCCCGCCGATCTTATCGAAGCCGAGTTATTTGGCCATGAGAAAGGGGCCTTTACGGGAGCTGTAAACAGCGCCGTTGGTAAATTTGAACAAGCGCAGGGCGGAACGCTCTTTCTGGATGAAATTGGCGATATGCCGATGCATGCGCAAACCCGCTTATTGCGCGCATTGCAATCGGGCGAGATCAACCGGGTTGGAGGAAGTAAACTCGTTCGGCTCGATGTGCGGATTATCGCCGCGACAAACCAGGACATGCCGGCTCTCATTGAGGCGGGCAAATTCCGGGAAGACCTCTACTATAGAATAAACGTAGTACCGATTGACTTGCCTCCGTTGCGCGAACGCGCGAGCGATATACCGGCCCTGACCAATCATTTTCTAAACCAGGCGGTAGAGGAAGGGTTGCCGCGTAAACAGATTGATGATGCAGGCATGAAGGCGTTGGAGCGACATCCTTGGCGCGGGAATGTCCGCGAATTGAAAAATATAGTCTATCGTCTCGTGGTAACAGCGCGGGACGACTATCTTTCGCAAGCATATATTTCCCAGATTCTAAATGTTGAGAAAAATGAAGAGCAAGAGCAACTCGCACAGAGCCAGTTTTCAAATCTGGTTCGTTCGATAGTTGTCGAACTCGTCAACGCTGACGGCGAAGATCATTCTGTATATGTCAGGGCTCTGGAGCATTTTGAACGTCCGTTACTCGAGGAAGTTTTATCGATCGCAAATGGAAATCAGATAAAAGCAGCAAAAATGCTGGGCATAAATCGCAACACATTGCGGAAAAAACTCAACGAATATGAGATTGATCCCACAAGGCTCTAACAATGGAAGAATGCCAGTTTGAGCGGTAGACAGTTGCCGGGTTCAGGCAAAGCGTGACATATATACCAAATAGTGCTGTTTTTACCACGCGCCTGTTGTAATAAGCACACAATGGAATTGCGGCATCATCCTGTAGAAAAGCGAGCGCCGGCCTGGATGCGTCGCCTTTCATTGTTATCCGAAAATGATAACACAATAAGACGCCTGGAGTGGGCAGTGCTGCTGTTGTTTGCGGGCTTGCTAGTGGGCAGCTATGTTTTCTTGAATGGTCAATCAGACCGCACAGACCTTATTTCGCCTCCCTTGACGGCCGCGCTTCTCGTCGCGAACCTTATCCCGGCAATTTTACTTCTGGTGTTATTCGGTCGCCGCATTGCCAAGGGTAGGGCGGCGAAATCGGCTATTGGTAGCAGTGGACGGTTACATGTTCGACTGGTTGCACTTTTCTCGCTGCTCGCCAGCGTACCAATGCTGCTTGTTGTTATATTTGCATCGCTCCTGTTCCAATATGGCGTCGAATTCTGGTTCTCTGATCGCGCGCGCGGAATGCTTGAAAATGCCAATGATCTGGCGCGAGGATATTATAGTCAGAATCAACGCGACGTTGGCGAAGAAACGATAACCATGGCCGGTGATCTGCGCAATTTGCTCAAGGAAACAAACATTGCGAGTCCGGATTTCGCCGAAGCTTATGTTTTTCAGGTCTTGACGCGAAAGCTGAATGAATCTGCGATCGTCGAATATGGCAAAGACGGCGTGGCTCGAACAGCGGCGGCCGTAGAACCCGATAGTCGTGATCAAAGGACCAAAATTACCGACGCCGTGATAAATCAGCTGAAAGCTGGTGAAAGCTACGTGGTGACCGCAAAGTCGAATAAAATCGAGGCCGTTACCGCGTTGGATTTGAACGGCGATATTTTCCTCTACGCAGCGCGAGATTCCAATATGCTGGCATTGAGCCAGTGGGAGCGGGCGCAGGAAGTGCTGCAAGATTATGACGATCTATTTTCCCGATCACGCAGTTTGCAATTGCAGTTTAATATTGCGCTGTTCGTTATATCGCTATTGATCGTCGGTTTGGCGCTCTGGATTGCGCTGGTCGTTGCTGATCGCATGGTACGCCCGGTTGGCGAACTGGTTCATGCGGCAAAACGGGTGACAGAAGGTGATCTTGCCACGCGAGTTCCTACGCCAATGGAACGAGACGAAATTGGTACTCTGGGCCGGGCATTCAACAGGATGACGGAGCGCCTGGAAACACAAACGACGGCGTTGTTGACCGCTAACGAGCAGTTGGGAAGCCGCCGTGCCTTTATCGAAACAGTACTGGAATCGGTCACAGCAGGCATTATCAGCCTGAATATTGACGGCGAAATACGGCTTATAAATTCTCGCGCGCAGGCGCTTTTGGCAAAAGAGGGCGACAATCTGCTTGATCGCCAGATATCCGAGATTGCACCGGAATTTTCCGACTTGATCGCAGATGATATTGAAAACACCATCATTGAATTTACCTCGGGGACAGAAATTCGAACGCTTGAGGTAAAAATAGTCGCCGAAAACTCGGGGCACGTTATAACTTTTGAAGATATAACGCAGCGCCTGCTCGATCAGCGCCGTGCGGCGTGGTCTGACGTTGCCCGCCGGATTGCACATGAAATCAAGAACCCGCTCACCCCAATTCAGTTGGCGGCGGAAAGACTGCAACGCCGGTTTGGAAAGAACATAGGCGAGGGCGAGGAGATTTTCACGCAGCTAACCGGAACCATCGTTCGTCAAGTTGGCGATTTGCGAAATATTGTTGATGAATTCTCGTCCTTTGCTCGCATGCCGAAGCCGGTATTCCGGATGGACAATTTGGTTGATATCGTAAAACAGGCAGTGTTTCTGCAGGATGTCGCTCATCCAAAAATTGCATTCACCTTTGAAGCCGAGCAACAAGAAGTTCCGTTGGTATGTGATCGTCGCCAATTGGGTCAGGCTTTGACCAACATTCTAAAAAATGCTGTTGAAGCAATTGAGCAAAGGTCCGAAAATGATCAAGATTTCAATTTGGCTGACGGACAGATATTGATCAATGTAGATGCCAACGACGGCAAGCTATCGATCATTTTGGATGATAATGGAGCTGGCCTGCCGGCTGATCGAGAGCGTATAATTGAGCCCTATATGACTACGCGGGAAAAGGGCACCGGCCTCGGCTTGGCTATCGTCAAAAAAATTGTTGAAGAGCATTTTGGAGATATTTCATTTTCAGATGCTCCTACGGCCGGCACCCGCGTGGAAATAATATTTGATCCAATGAAACTGGAAAGACTTGGGCAGAATAGCGCAGCACCTGCAATTCACGATGAAAACGTTCGCTCATTTGGGGCAATCCGCAAACAAACTGCCAAAAAAGTACGTAAATAGAGGTCGAGAGTAATGGCATTAGATATTTTGATTGTCGACGATGAACCAGACATTCGTGAGCTGATCGCAGGTGTGCTGGAAGACGAGGGCTATGAAACGCGCACGGCTGCCGATAGCGATTCAGCCCTTGCGGCGGTAAATGAACGCAAACCGTCACTGGTGCTGCTGGATGTATGGCTTCGTAATTCTCGGTTGGACGGATTAGAATTGCTCACTGAAATGAAGCAAACCGATCCTCGCTTGCCGATCATCGTCATTTCCGGGCATGGAAATATCGACACGGCCGTTGCTGCGATTTCCCAAGGTGCTGTGGATTTTATCGAAAAACCGTTTGAAGCGGAGCACCTTCTGCACCTCGTGGCCAAGGCTACGGAAACGCAGCGACTGCGCCGCGAGAATGAGGTCCTGAAAGCCCGCGTAGGATATTCTGAGGAATTATCCGGAAATTCGGCCGCGATAAACAATGTGAGGGCGACGTTGAAACGTGTGGCTGGAACTGGCAGCAGATTATTGATTTCCGGGCCTGCAGGTGTAGGTAAAGAGGTCGCAGCGCGATTGATGCACAATTGGAGCGCGAGATCCAATGCACCTTTTGTGACCATCAGCGCCGCACGACTTTCGCCAGAAAGTGTTGAAGAGGAATTGTTTGGCACCGAGAAAGCCGGAAAAGTCGATAAAGTCGGACTCTTGGAGGAAGCCCATGGCGGCACATTGTTCATTGATGAGGTGGCCGATATGCCGCTGGATACCCAAGGAAAAATCCTGCGGGTACTAACAGAGCAAAGTTTTGTCCGCTTGGGAGGAAGCCAGCGAGTCAAGGTTGATGTGCGGGTGGTCTCGGCAACATCGCGTAATCTCGAGGAAGAAATTCAGGAAAAAAGATTTCGCGAAGATCTGTTTTACCGGCTTAACGTTGTGCCGGTTGAACTGCCACCGTTGCACCATCGGCGCGAGGATATTCCGACATTGGTGGAGCATTATTCCGCCCGTTTTGCCGCCGACCAACGATTGCAAGCACCCGAAATATCAACGGAAGCGATGGCGGCTTTGCAAGCCTGCGATTGGCCAGGGAATGTCCGGCAATTGCGCAATGTGATCGAACGTACGATTATATTAGCACCAAAGGATAATTTTACAAAAATCGAAATTGACATGCTGCCACCGGAAATATTGGGGCAGGACGATGACCTTGATCAAGGCGTAGCATCGTTGATGGGCTCGCCGCTTAGAGAGGCACGCGAGAGTTTCGAGCGGGAATATCTGAAAGTACAGATCAGGCGTTTTTCCGGGAATATCTCCAAGACAGCCAATTTCATCGGTATGGAGCGATCAGCGCTGCACAGAAAATTGAAAATGCTTGGATTGGCTGCGAAGAAAAAGCAGGATTCTGAGTGATCGTCTGTTAATTGCGGTTGTAGCTGACACCGAGCTTGCATATATTGTTTTTTGACGATCCCCCAGGTTATCATTATCGTCATGCAATAAATATAATGTGGCAGATGCCGCCAAAAAACATGGAGTCAAAAAATTGACCGATAAATCAAATAATTTGCAAGATTTGTTCTTAAACTCTCTTAGGAAATCGAAGACACCGGTTACCATGTTTTTGGTGAAAGGCGTAAAGTTGCAGGGAATTGTCACTTGGTTTGATAATTTTTCAGTATTACTTCGCCGCGACGGCCAGTCCCAGCTTGTCTACAAGCACGCAATCTCGACGATTATGCCGTCCGAGAGCCTGGATATGCAACCGTTCGTCGAATTGATGGATAACGCAAAGCCGAGAAACGGCGTTTTGCAGGAAGTGTTTTTGACGGCAGTGCGCGATAGCAGTGATTCCGTGACTATGTTTTTGGTCAATGGCGTTATGCTGCAGGGCGAAGTCGCTGCTTATGATTTATTCTGTATCTTGCTAGAACGCGACGGAATGACGCAACTTGTTTACAAACATGCTATCTCCACAGTCCAGCCAGGCGGGCCTCTCAATCTTGCCGACTATAATACCGAAGACAGCGCGCATTGATCCCATTTGAAAAAGACGAGCTGGATGGTTCTCGAGACTTAGCCGTCATTGCCCATCCCAATTTGGATTCACTGGGTGAGAATGCTCTGGAATATCGCCTTGAAGAGGCTGTCGGGCTTGCTTTGGCAATCGGTCTCAAAACAACTTCTGCACGCAATTTTTCTGTCCGGGCACCAAAGGCCGGGACATTATTTGGTTCCGGGCAGGTTGATCAGATCAAAACTATTTTGGCACAGGAAGGCGCCAATATATTGGTTGTTGATGGCAGTTTGAGTGCGATCCAGCAGCGAAATCTTGAAGAATTTCTCAATGTTAAAGTGATTGACCGAACGGGGTTGATCCTGGAGATATTTGGAGCAAGGGCAACGACGGCAGAAGGCCGACTTCAAGTTGAACTCGCACATCTTGACTATCAGGCAGGCCGGTTGGTGCGCAGCTGGACCCACCTTGAGCGCCAGCGCGGCGGTTTCGGTTTTCTAGGCGGCCCAGGGGAAACGCAGATAGAGTCGGATCGGCGGATGATCCGTGACAGAATGGCAAAATTGCGTCGGGACTTGTCTCATTTACAAAAGACGCGGTCATTACATCGGTCTCGCAGACAAAAAGCGCCTTGGCCTGTTGTGGCTCTGGTGGGATATACCAATGCCGGGAAATCAACCTTATTCAACCGTTTGACGGGCGCGGATGTGATGGCCGAAGACCTGCTGTTCGCGACGCTTGACCCGACGATGCGGGAATTTCCCTTACCTGGATATGACAAGGCGATTATCTCGGATACCGTCGGCTTTGTGTCTGACCTGCCGACCCAGCTAGTGGCGGCTTTTCGGGCAACATTGGAAGAAGTCACGGCCGCAGATATCATTGTGCATGTGCGCGATATTTCCCATGCGGCTAGCGATGCGCAGTCCCATGATGTCAAGCAGATATTGGCGGATTTGGGAGTGGAGTTGGTAGAAGTTGATGGGGCAGGGCCTCTCCTTATTGAGGCATGGAACAAAGTCGATTTGATCGACGGTGATGATCCTGAAAGCCCGCAACTCCCAGATCATGTTCCGGAAAATGTTGTACTTATTTCAGCGATAAAAGGCGAGGGGCTTGATAAGCTCGTCGATATGATATCCAGCAATCTATCCCGGAACCACGATATCGCGAAGATTTCTGTTCCTGCGGGCGATGGCAAACGGATTGCCTGGTTGCACGAGAATGGTAAAATATTGCAGACTGATCAACAAGCTAACGCTTTGATAATGGATGTAAAAATGTCCAAACGCAATTGGGGCCGCTATAACGCGCTCTAGAATCTGATACTGGATGATGCGCTTTAGCTATTCTTCTGATTTCACCGACTGCCATAAGGTTTCCATCTCGTCCAGCGGCATTGTCTCAAGCGGGTCTTTCGCCTTTTTTTCCACGTTCTGGAAACGCGTTGTAAATTTCCGAGTAGCATCAGCCAAAGCCTGTTCAGAATCGACGCCATAGTGGCGCGCCAGGTTGACCGTCGAAAAGAGCAGGTCGCCAATTTCCTCATGAATCTGCTCTTGTGTCTCCGCAGACTCGACTTCGTGCAGTTCTTCCAGTAGCTTTGCTTTTACCGGTCCAATATCGGGCCAGTCAAATCCAACGCGAGCGGCTCTTTTCTGGATTTTTTGCGCGCGCAATAATGCCGGAAGAGCTACTGCAACACCATCCAGAGCGCTTGTCGCACCGGAATTTGCTCGTTCATCGGCTTTGAGTGCTTCCCAGCCCGGGCTATTCTTATCTTCTCCAAAAATATGGGGATGTCGCCTCTCCATCTTCTCGCATATCCCGGCTACGACATTTTCAAAGGAAAAATGCCCACCATCAGAGGCAATTTTACTATGAAACACGACTTGCAGAAGAAGATCGCCGAGCTCATCCTTTAAGGCATCCAAATCGCCACGTTTGATTGCGTCAGCGACCTCATAGGCTTCTTCGATGGTGTAGGGCGCGATTGTTTCAAAGGTTTGCACCTTGTCCCAATCGCATCCCATTTCCGGATCGCGCAATTGATCCATTATTTTGAGAAGAGGGTCTATCAATACAGGCTCCATATTGCGTCAATTTGGCTTGAGTATTCCGCGAAGGCAATTGATGGCTATCTGGCGTCATGGTGGCAAGCACAATATAATATGACATATATCGTTATGGCTATCTGAGACAACACCGTCTAAAAAAGACCTATGGATAATCGGCGCATATTCCGGTTTTTGCTGGACAAATTGAGGCAGGAAAAACGGTGCGTATTGGTAACCGTAGCGGCGGTCGATGGCTCCTCGATGCGTGATCCTGGCGCCCATATGGGGATTTGTGAAGATGGAGAATTTATCGGATCACTATCTGGCGGATGCATTGAGAATGCAGTGGTTGCCGAAGCTCAGGACGTGCTTGCAGCGCTGTGTCCTCGGATCGTACGCTTTGGTTCCGGTTCGTCCTATCTCGACATAAAGCTGCCGTGTGGTGGCGGTCTCGATGTTCTTTTTAATCCGTTGGATGACATTGAATTTTGTGGTAAAATTGTAGAGCAATTGTCGAAGCGCGCGCCATTATCTCTCTCGCTTCCGCTGGACAAACAACTGCCTAGACTTTTGCCATATTGGCAACCGACTGAAACGAAAATTGAAAATAGGCACATCTGTGTTGGCCATTGGCCATCGCCGAGACTTGTTATTATCGGACATGGAGCTGGAGTGTTGAGCCTCGCCCAACTGGCTAAAACAATGGACATGGACGTTGAAGTGATAACTAGCGACCCTGATCTCTCAGACCTGATCAAAACCAAAAATATTCCTTCGAGAACATTGAAAACACCGCAAGATATTGAGCATGTTCATGGAGACTCGTGGACCGCGTTTATTTTCATGTTTCATGACCATGATTGGGAAGCGGCATTGATGGTGAGGGCGCTCGGACAACCGCATTTTTATATCGGAGCAATGGGCGGAAAAAAAGCTCATGCTAACCGGTTAAAAACTCTTGCAGAGTTTGGCGTTGAACCGGAACAACTTCAAACCATAAATGCACCTATTGGTCTTTTCCATTCCTCAAGAGATCCGGATACGTTAGCGGTGTCTACAATTGCTGAAGTCTTGAGGACATATGTTTCCCAAGATTTTAGAAAGTTGTGATCTTGGATATTGAGAGCAGGGGCCTCAAATTACGGTCGATTTGCATGTCGCGTTTCGAGATGAATAAGATTGATAATATATATTATGTTAAATTATATATCACTCTACCACAGGTGGTTCCAAAATCATCTCATCCCCTTCGACGCGCCAGCTTTTCATTTGTGATAGAAAATTCATGCCGATCACATTGGATTCGCCAAATTCTTCCGCCACTACAATCGGCAAATCTTTTGCAATCATTGGACCGACTTTGAGTTCTTCAATTGTCGCGCGCTGGGCCTCTACCGTGCCATTAGCTGTGGTCAGATAAGTTGGAAAACCGCCACCATCAATTTCCACGTTTGATGACTGCGCAGTTTTCAAGGTCATTGCCGTCGTGGTAGCGCCGCTATCGATCAGGAAACGGATGGCGTGCCCATTTACTTCGGCATTTGCCCAATAATGTCCATCCGCAGATCGACGAATCTTCAAGGTACTGCCAACAATCTGCTGCTCATTCGCTCCAGTCAGATCGCCGGTCACACGATTCCATACTGCCAGAATTTCATTTTGATACGAGAAAACAACCAGTACGATAGCAAAGATGGCGACCCAGCTGAGCGCTGTACGAACGATTTCGCCCAGACCAATACGTCGCGAAAATAAGGCGCTCGCGACCAGAATAAGTGCTCCAGCGGCCCAAATAAGATTAAGGTTTTGGTCTTCTGTCATAAAACTAAAGCTCTAGAGTATAACCATCATATGCTGGTGCAATATGGTTTGGCAATCGCGCCCGAAGTTGCCGATAATCCATCGACTTATCCATATGGGTAAGCAGACTGAACGCAGGCTTTACCTGATCGATGAGATCTATCGTCATATCCAGATGCGCATGCGTGGGATGTGGTTTTTCCCGCAGAGCATCAACAATGAACACATCGCATTGTGCGTACAATTTTCGCATCTCGTCGGTTGCTTCGCCGAAATCCGTTGCATAGCAAATTGAGCAATCGGCGTGTTCAAAGCGGAGGCCCGCTGACGTTATTCCACCGTGGGGTTGATCGACGGTTTTGACGGTGATGTCTCCAATTTTTTGGACATCCCCGAGTTCGCGGCCGTCACAAATCGATGGATAATATTCGTGGCCCGCAAATGCATAGGAAAATCGATTTTTCAGGCTCTTAAGAGCAAATGGTCGCGCGTAACTGGGAATGGGTTCACGCTTTGCATGGAAAACCTGACGCAGATCATCAATACCATGACAATGATCTGCGTGATCATGCGTCCAGATTACTGCGTCCACATAGTCTATTGCATTGGCTAGAAACTGCGCGCGCATGTCCGGCGACGTGTCCACCAATATGCGGGTTGTCGGGCTTTCGACGAGAATCGATACACGAGTCCGCCGGTTCTTTGGTTCTTCAGGGTCACAATCGCCCCAATCATTGCCAATGCGGGGAACGCCTGATGATGTTCCGCATCCTAATATTGTGAACTTCACGGGTACGCTTTGCTGAACAGCTTGTAGAAATTCTGAGCTGTAGTCTGGCAAAGATCATCGTAGGTTTCGCCGCGTAATTCCGCAAGAAAACGGGCGGTGTCGGCGACGAAAGCAGGCTCCCCCGTTTTGCCGCGATGCGGCACGGGAGCCAGAAATGGTGCATCGGTTTCCACCAGGAGCTTGTCTGATGGCAGTTTTGCTGCTGTGGTTTGCAAATCCTTGGCATTTTTGAATGTCACGATACCTGAGATCGAAATAAAAAGCCCAAGATCGAGCGCCTTATGGGCGAAACCTTCACTCGCAGTGAAACAATGGATCACGCCGGTATAGGCGCCCTGCTCCATCTCTTCCGCCATTATTCCAGCCGTGTCATCTTCGGCATCGCGTGTGTGGACTATGATAGGTAGGCCGGTTTCACGCGCGGCGTGAATATGCGTCCGGAAGCTCTGCCGCTGCCGGTCGCGATCACTTCTATCATAATAGTAATCCAGCCCGGTCTCGCCGATAGCAACCACCCTTTCGTGCTCAGCTTCGTCAATCAGTTTGGACAGATCAATATCTGGATGCGCGTCTGCTTCATGCGGATGAATGCCGATGCTGGCCCAGACGTCACTTTCTCGTTCTGCGGTCGCCACAATATCCCGCCATTCGCGTTCGCGCGTGGAAATGTTGAGCATCGCGGTAACGCCGCTATTACGGGCGCGATCGAGGACTGCATCTTGTTCTTCGACCAGACCGGCATAGTTGAGGTGACAATGACTATCGACCAGCATGTGCTACCCCTCACCTTCTGAAGCAGGAACTTCTAGCCGCGGGAAAACCGCCGTTGGCGCAGGAATATCCAGGCCTACCTGAATATTAGTATCAAAATGAGCAAAACCGCGATTGTCGCGCTGCTGCGAAAGCATATCCAGCATTTTCGCGCAACTTTCCGGAATAACCCATTGCAACATGATCGCAAGCCGACGGATGGCTTCAGCTGTGTAATATAACACTGTATCTGCACGCTCCGGATCGGTTTTGCGCAAAGCCCATGGGGCGGAATCGGCAAAATATTGGTTGGTCGCGCTCAGACGTTCGCGGATCAGGTCAATGGCTGCATGAATGGGTACGTTGCTATCCTGCATCAGCTGCTGGATTTCCTCGAACGCTGCTTGAAGATCGGTGATAAGCTGTTCATCAGCGTCGGTTTTTGTTCCGGGCGCAGGAATTTTTCCATCACAATTCTTGGCGATCATGGAGAGGCTGCGCTGCGCCAGATTACCAAAATTATTGGCTAAGTCAGCGTTGGTCTTGGTAACAATCATTTCCGGTGAATAGGTTCCATCCTTGCCGAAAACGACATCCGACAGAAGGAAATATCGCAATTGATCAACGCCAAATGTTTCCGCTAAATTGATCGGATCAACCACATTGCCAACCGACTTTGACATTTTGACGCCCCGGTTCAAGACGAAACCATGACCGTAAACATGTTTCGGCAACGGCAGTTTCGCGCTCATCAGAAAAGCAGGCCAATAAACAGTGTGGAAGCGCACGATATCCTTACCGATAACATGGACTATATCGCCCCCTTTACTCCAAAACTTGGGATAAAGATCGGTTTGCTCAGGATAACCCAGGCCTGTCAGATAGTTGGTTAAGGCATCAATCCAGACGTACATGACATGTTTGTCACTGCCGGGAACTTTCACGCCCCAGTCAAAGCTGGTACGGGACATCGATAAATCCCGCAGTCCGCCTTCAACAAATTTAATCATCTCGTTCCGGCGACTTTCCGGCTGCAAAAACTCTGGCGTTTCGCGGAAAATTTTCAGGAGCGGTTCCTGATATTTGGACAATCGGAAAAACCAACTCTCCTCCACAGTCCATTCCACCGGGGTGCCTTGGGGAGAGAGTCTTTCTTTTGATCCGCCCTTACCTTCTGCCTCGATCAGCTCACTTTCATCATAATAGGCTTCGTCACGAACTGAATACCAACCTTCATATTTGTCGAGATAGAGATCACCATTGGTTTCCATTGCCTGCCAAATAGCTTGGCTCGCGGCATGGTGATCAGCTTCGGTGGTTCGAATGAAACGATCATGTGAAATATTAAGTTTATCGCACATCCCTATAAATTGAATCGACATTTCGTCCGCCAGTTGTTGAGGGGCGATACCTCGTTTCTCCGCTGCCTGGGCCATTTTGAGACCATGCTCGTCCGTACCGGTTTGAAACCGGACATCGCGGCCCATCAACCTGTGGAAGCGAGCTATGGCGTCGGTTGCAATCACTTCATAGGCATGCCCGATATGCGGTGGTCCGTTAGGATAGCTGATGGCCGTGGTGATGTAATAAGGTTTGGTCATGAAGACTCATTTTGATTGGATGGAACCTGCAAATAGGCGCAACGTCTCTTTATGCGCGCCTGTCGCTTTGAGCAAGAGAGCCCATCAGACTGGAAAGTCTGAAAACCACGGACTGGCTATCCAGCGCTTTGGGAACCGCCATGGCTGCCAAATCACTGGCCTCTCGCCAACAGTCTATCTGGCGGATTTTATCTGACTGATCGGAAGATTTGATATGCTGTGCCATAAGATTTGGTACACGCTCAATGAAGGCCTGATAGCGTGGCGTTGCGGCTTTCAGGGATAATTTACGCGCAAGATCAGTTTTCAAGGCGTTATTATTGTCACCCGATCGCATGATGGCTTTTGCAATATCATCCAGCTCTGCAAGTCCTGCATCGACAAATCGCAGAGCCCGCCCCGGCGATCCCTCGCCCGCAGCGACCAGCGCAGCAATTTCAACCTCGTCAAGTTTCGGCGCTTTTTCTCGCAATAGTTGCTGCATCTGCTCATCATCAAGTGGATCAAAGCGCAAAACCTGGCAGCGCGACCGGATGGTTGGCAACAATCTCTCGGGTGTGTGGCTCACCAAAAGGAAAATGGTATTTTTCGGCGGTTCTTCGAGGTTTTTGAGCAAAGCGTTTGCGCCGCTCCGCTCCAGATCATCAATCGCATCAATAACGACAACCCGGTAGCTCGAGATCGATGGCTGACTGTTAAAAAGCGGCTGCAACAATCGAACTTGAGCAATTTTAATGTTTCTGGCAAGCTCTTGTTCTTCAAGAGAATCCAAACCGTGATCGCGCGCTTTTTTCTCTTCCTTGTCACCTTTCGGACCGCGTTTCAAAATCCGGAAATCAGGATGTGACCCTGCTGCCATCAAGTGGCTGGTCTGGTTATCAACCTGCTTTGAAAAATGATCGGGATCATGGTTGGCGTCGAGCAAAAATTTCGCTGCCTGTTCCGCAAACCCAGCTTTCCCCAAGCCTTGGTCGCCAGCGAGTATCCAGGCGTGATGCAGCGTAGATTTGTCAAAGGCCTGGCGGAAAATCCGCTGTTGCTTTTCGTGACCGAGAAATGACGTCATGCAGTCAACTCAAGAGATCTGCTAGATTATCGAGTAACGCACTAGTGATGGCGTCTGGAGCAGCAGAAGCGTCAATCAGTTTCACTCTAGTAGGCTCCTCCGTCGCATATCGCCGAAAATTCGCCATGACCGCACTGTGATAACCGCTGTCGCGTCCGCCAATCCGGTCGCTATCGCCGCGGTCTCGAGCATTGGCACGCCGGGCTGCGATATCCTCTGGTAAATCCAGAATAAAAGTTCTGTCCGGCATAAACCCGTCGCTGCCCACTTGATGGATTTTCATGATATCATCATCGCCAAGAACGCCGCTCACTGTTTGGTAAGCACGGCTGCTGTCAATAAACCGGTCGCAAATAACCCAGTCTCCGCGCGCAATCGCGGGCTTGATCAAGGTGGCGCAATGTTCGGCTCGAGCCGCAGCAAACAGCATTGCCTCGGTGCGCATATTCCATTTATCATCATGGCCAGAGAGCAATAGCTGACGGATTGTCTCCGCTCCCGGTGTACCGCCCGGTTCGCGGGTGAGATGGGCCGTTAGCCCTCTAGCCTCCAACGCAGCTCCTAGAGCTTTGGCCTGTGTAGATTTGCCGGTGCCTTCGCCGCCTTCCAGACTTATGAACCGTCCGTTCGTCACGCCATACCAAGTATCGATTTGAAACCGGCCCAGACGCGATCAAAAAAACCCGCCGTCCCCACTGCTTCACCGGCAACAAGTGGAACAATCTGCTCACCTGTTTCCGATGTGGTTACGACCAACTGCGCTATCTCCTGGCCCTTTGCAAAGGGTGCCTTTATGGGGCCGTTATAACGAACCTTGGTCGTGATTTTCGCCTCAGACCCTTTAGGCAAAGTGACAAATAAATCCTTTGGCGCAACTAGCGAAACCGTCGAACTATCGCCAAGTTGTACATCAGCGGTTTGAATTTTCGTGCCCTTTTTGAAAAGCGCTTTGGGTTCCCATGCATTGAAACCCCAGTTCATGAATTTGACGCTCTCCGTGATCCGGCCGCCATAGCTGTCGAGGCCGGCCAAAACTGAAACAAGCCGCCGCCCTTTCTGTTCTGCGGATCCGGCAAATCCGTAGCCTGCTTCTTCCGTATGCCCCGTTTTTAGGCCATCAGATCCTGCAACCTTGCCAATAAGAGGGTTACGGTTGGGCTGCGTGATGCCATTCCAGGTGAATTCTTTCTGTCCGTAAAATTCACGATAAAGCTTGGGAAATTTATTGTAGGTTTCAGAACCCAAAGTCCCTAAGTCCCGGGCGGTGACAACTGTTCGACCCTCATCAGGCCATCCATTGCTGTTGCCAAATCGGCTATTGGTCATGCCGAGGTCATTGGCGCGCTTGTTCATCAGACCAACAAACGCGTCCTCGGTTCCTGCGATGCCTTCTGCCAGCACCACGCAAGCGTCATTTCCCGAAAGCGTGACGATCCCGTGGAGCAAATCGCGGACACTGACCATATCACCGACCGGCAGGAACATCGTCGATCCCTGATTATTCCATTTCTTCCAAGTTTCTTCGTCTACGCGAAACTTGTCATCCAGTTTGAGCTTGCCTTTATCGATCAGATCAAACGCAACATAGACAGTCATCATTTTTGCCATGGAGGCAGGCGGGATTTTTCTGTCTGCATTTTTCTCAAACAGAACCGCGCCGGATGACAAATCCTTGATATAGGCAATCGGAGCTTCGGTTTCATATTTGGGTGCAGCGATCAGCGCGGTAGACATTGCCGCAATTGGCAGAGCGATCCATTTGATTTTGTTCATTAAAGTCCCGGTTTCCTGAAAGTGTTGTAGCTGTCGGCTATTGGTCGCCGCGCAAGATTTGAGCGCCGCTATAGCCGCGACCCTTTGCTTGTGCGAGTCCTGCTTCTGCTTCTTTCGTGCTATCATAAGGCCCATAGCGCACGCGCCATATTTTGCGGGTCCCATCCGGCATCACTCTGGCGCCAATTTTTTTGGCCATGGCATTGGCCCGGCTTTTGTCGCTAAACGCTGCAACTTGTACAACATAAGTACCGGGGCCGGCGCCAACATAATTGTTACCGACGCTGTTTTCAGCAATAGCGGGGCGACCGACACCGGCGCCCTCCACTATAAAACGGCCTTGCCTGTTGCCAGAGGCTGGCTGGCGCGGTGGTGGCGAGGCTACAGGCGCAGAGGCTTGGCGGACAGCCGCTGCGGGCCTTGGTAATTTTGCGAGATTATTACGCAATATCGACAGCAACGAATCCGGCGTTGCAATCCGTTCTGATGCAGCGCCACCTGCCCGCAAAACCTCGCGTTCCTGTTCATTAGGATTAACCTTGCGAACACGAATGCCGGCAACGCCTTGCTGATCGATACCAAGCTGCTTGGCGGCACCATGTGACAAATCAAGTATGCGATCATTGGCAAACGGTCCGCGATCATTCACCCTGACCAATATGGTGCGACCAGTATCCAGAGCGGTGACCTCAACATAAGTTGGAAGAGGCAAGGTTTTATGAGCGGCCGTAATGCCTTCCGGATTAAACGCTTCACCATTGGCTGTGGAATTACCCGACAACTCCTGACCATACCAGCTCGCATAACCGACTTCATCATAGCTGCTTACATCCTGCGGCGTGTAGGTTGTACCGGCGACTTGATAAGGCTCTCCGATTTTCTGTGGAAAGTCAGCCACCGTCCCATATGTTTGTGCCGGTGGACGGCGAGTGTCGACATTATCATTCACACCGTCAACAGTGCCACAACTGGCAAGCAACAGAGATGCTGAGCCTGCCGATAATAGTTTAACTGCGTATTTCATCGGCCAATAACCCCACTGCTAACCCGTAAAAATTTGAGCAATTATAATCCAGTATTGCCCTGTAATTGCTCGTCAAGAGATAGGCTGTATTCCCCTGCCCATCCGGTTCAAGCAATGTTGCAAGGCTACTGTCGCCAAGTTGTCTCCCTGTTGCGGGTACAACGCCCAGCGCTCTCCATTCGGCCATTGTTTTCCATTGACTATGGCGCTCATGAACACGCGGACAGCGGGTCGCCTTGGTTTTATTCCTGATTGCGTCGCGATCAAGAGATGATGGCACGCGAACCGCAACGCCCCATGTTTCGCCGCGCCGCCATCCGGCATTGACAAAATAATTGGCTATCGATGCTACTGCATCATATTCATTATTCCAAATGTCTGCATAACCGTCGCCGCTGCCATCCTTGGCCAGCTTGATATAGACAGAGGGCAAAAATTGCGGTTTCCCCATTGCCCCTGCCCAACTTCCCGTCATGGCTGACTCGGATACGCCATTGTCAATCATCTTCAGCGCCGCCAACAGTTCTCCCTCAAACAACGCCCGTCGCCGACCTTCGTAAGCCAGTGTCGCCAGTGATCGCGGGATATCGAAATCGCCGGTATAGCTGCCGTAATTCGTTTCCTTGCCGTAAATCGCCATGATGATGTGGCCCGGCACACCTGTTTCGCGCTCAACATCAACCAGCTTCGTTAGCAGCCGCTGATAGGCTTTTTTTCCGTTTTGAATGCGTTCTGTCGTAATATGCCGGCGCTGATAAGGCGCAAATGGCGGGATTGCTGAATTGGGCGCACCGCCAGGCTGGGATTGATCAAGCTGGATCACGCGCGGATTATAAGTCAGACTTGGAAGTATACGGTCGAGCGTTCGTGCACTCACCCCCTGCTGTAAAGATTTTTGACGAACCTCCTGAAGATAGCCCTGAAAGCCAGAACTGGATTGCGCAATCGCGCTTCCGTGATCGGAAGCGGAGGGCACGGCAAAAAATGCAATAGCACTACAAGCAATTGCTGTCATAAAACGCATGGACAAATTTCCCTTCTGAAAAATCGTTGTCGCACAAACTGACTCCAAGGGGAATCTCCAATTATCGCAGGAGAACAACCGCTCACCTGATAAGGTTACAAGTGGTAGGCAGATTGCGGAGGATAGCCGAAAAATATCGATCAAACCCTAACTTCGGCGGAAAAACTTTGCGCTTTTAAAAAGAGGACGCTAGGACGCGTTCGGCTATGCGGACAGGTGTCAGAGTGGTCGAATGAACCGGTCTTGAAAACCGGCGAGGGTGCAAGCTCTCCGTGGGTTCGAATCCCACCCTGTCCGCCAGCTATATCATCCCTGAAAGTCCCGCATTGTCTTTTAAAGCAATGTAATTACTTGGTTTTTTGACTTGCGTGATTTTCAGATGTTCTTATAATGTTCCCCACAATCCCACACCAAGTGTGGGAGCAAGTGTGGGAGTAGAATGGATGGTATGGAATGACGAAGCTAACGGTAATGAAAATCCGCAACTTGAAAGAGCCTGGACGCTATGGCGACGGAGATGGCCTGATTCTCAATCTTACGGCTCCCGGCAAGGGCTATTGGTTGATACGCACACAGATTAACGGAAGAAGAAGGGACATTGGACTTGGTTCGATATCTCTGGTGACGCTTGCCGAAGCGCGCGATGCCGTACATCAGGTTCGAAAAGACATTCAAAACGGTCTTGATCCTGTCGCCGAGCGCCAAAAGGCAAAGCGGGTCATTCCTACATTCAAGGATGCGGCGATCCTCGTCCATAAGGAACATCGCAAAGGCTGGAAGAACGGCAAGCATCAAAAGCAGTGGATCAGGACGCTGGAAAGATATGTGTTTCCCAAGATTGGAAACCGTTTGGTCAATGATATTGAAGGCCCGGTCATTTGCGATGTGCTGTCGCCGATCTGGCTCGAAAAACCGGAAACAGCACGAAGGGTCAAACAGCGAATTGGGGTGGTTTTGGACTGGTCCTACGCCAATGGTTTTCGTACTTCGGAAGCGCCGTTGCGCTCCATCAGTCGCGGTCTTCCCAAGCAACCAAAAAAGGACGGTCATTTCGCGGCAATGCCCTATGCGGAGGTGCCTGCTTTTATCAGTCATCTGCGTTCCAAAGAAAATGTTAGCCGCCTCGCGCTGGAGTTTCTGATCCTCACGGCAACCCGTTCCGGTGAAGTACGCGGAGCAAAGATGGATGAAATTGATCTCGGCAATCGACTGTGGACAATTCCTGCACAGCGAATGAAAATGGGCAAGACGCATGCCATCCCGCTGACCGATAGCACATTGGATGTTTTGCAGCGTGTGCAGCCCTATTTCGCACCGGTCAGCAATCTGATCTTTCCGGGCAAAAATGTGAAGCGACCATTGTCGGACATGACGCTACTAAAGGTGCTACGTGTGGCTGATCTACCTTATACAGTTCACGGCTTCCGGTCCTCGTTCCGCGACTGGGCAGCAGAACAGACCAGCTATCCCGGAGAGGTTGCGGAGGCGGCGCTCGCTCATGCGGTGACTAACAAGGTTGAAGCAGCATATCGCCGTACTAATTACCTTGAAAAGAGGCGTGATCTGATGCGCGATTGGGAGCAATTTTGTTTGGGAACGGCCTGATGGTAGTCTGATACCGGAGTCCACTGCGGCATATCGGCTTTCTATAGACTCATTCCAAAATCGATAGACTTGCTGATCTCTATTTCAGGTTCGCGGCGTTTTTCTGCTTTGGCGGTATCGTTTCCTGCAACCTCAAGCGCAGACGTTTTCTCGCCTGTTTCCAGGGACAGCTTATGCGTTACACGATCTTTTTGATCAACAACGAGCGTCAAAGTATCCCGCACCCGCGTAATTGACACTAAAAAGTTCTGCTGGGTGAGCAGTTTCGTATCCTGCGCTTCCATAACCACAATGGCTTTGTCTGCGGTCAGACCCTGCGCCATATGGGCGTTAAGAGCGTAGGCCAGATCAATCCGCTTCAACATCGGATCGCCATGCGGCAAGGTCAGGCGTGTTCCGGTGGAAGTTTCAACCTCGACGCCTGTCTTGGTAATTCCGGTAACAATGGCGCGATCCGCATTGAGCAATCCGCGCTCGTGATCATTGGCCGTCCAGCGTATCTTGTCATTCTCGTGGATCATCTTCTCTTTTGGTTCATAAAGCGCAATCCGGTTATCACCCTTGTTCTGGACGGACGCAGGCTTGAACTTCCGCTCCCTTCCGTCATCCCCGCGCAATATGACCCGGTCTCTCCAGTCAGTACGAGTTACTGTATGTAAACCACGTGGTAGTTTCTGGGTTCGGATGCTTTTGACAAATTCCACCACATGCCCCGGCTTATACTCATGTGAATAGCGCAATTGCTCGTCGGTCAAATTGATCCGGTCCAGCGCGCTCAATGTAACGCTGCTTTTCCCAAGACGGCCATCTGCCAACAATCCCTTCTGCACTTCCAGATTCACGCCATCCCGTAATCGCCGCCCTGACGCGAAGATCGCAGTGCGGTCCCGTTCTTCCTTGGGCAGCGATAGCCATTGTTCGGCCCCGGCAACAGCAGCGCCTTTGTCGGTTTCTACAATATTTCCGCCCAGCGCTTTCATAGCTTTATCAACCTCGCCGCGCTGTGCCGCATTGGCTGCTGCTCGGACCATATCCGTCCGTGCACGGATATTCTCGTCCATATGGGCGGTGGAGATGCCCGATTTCTGGACAAGATCGAACGGCTTGCCAGCATCGACCGCGCCAAGCTGCTTTTTATCGCCAACAAAGACCAGGCGATCAATCTCAATCTTGTTGGCAATCTCAATCAATTTAAGCTGATCATGATTGGGGAGCATGGATGCCTCGTCCACCAGAATGACGCTGTCTTTTAACGTGGCCTTGGCTTCTTCAATAACTTTGGGGCTGGCCGTATCTTCTGTCACCGGCGCATATTCTTTCAGGAAGCGATAAACAGTCTGCGCTTCGATATGGAGATCACGCTTCAGCATCTGCACCAGCGTGTTCTGGACCGCCAGACCAATGACCTGCCGACCATCCTGTTCCAGCAATCTTGCCGCCGGTTCCAGCAATGTCGATTTGCCCGCGCCCGCAACACCCTGAATAACAATGGTGCGGTCAGATGATCCCAACAGCAACCGGCCTGCGCTTTCCTGGCCTGGATTGAGTTTAATACCGGATTTGTCACTGGCAAGAGTTTGGAGGTGCTCAGCTGTGATATCAGCATTCAGGATCGGATTGGTTGCTGATCTACCAAGGTCAACACCGTCCAATATGCGCTGCTCAATCTTAATAGCCCCCTTCGTAGTCATCATCGTGGAGGCACGATCGTGGCCGACCACGAGATCCTTGTTTTGCACCTGCCGTTGAACAGCTTGTTCCACCTGCCCAATGGTCGTGGGCAGTCCGGTATCCAGCGCGGCTTTCAATACATCCGTTCGCGCAAAGCCTGCCTCTCGCTGCTCCAGGTGGCGGATCGCCGACGCCACCGCACAAGCGGCGGCGATCTGGGACGGTGATTTGTCCGGAAACGACTTAGGTAGATACGGATCGGATAATCTCAATCCAAGGCTTTCAGCAAAACTATTTGCAAGATCACGGGCATACCCAACAACCCCTTTCAGGCTTTTATGCCAGCGCTCCGCCAATCCCGGTTCATGCTCTGCGCGTTGTTTGGCCGCATCTAATACTCCGGGCAAATCGAGGCCAACCTCTCTCGCTGTTTCTTTCCAGCTTTCATACAGTGCAGCGCGATCCTCAACCGGCGCTTTGTCCTCGCGCGTCATCAAGGTTGCCGCCTGAAAAGCTTCTGGCGAACGCGAACTGAGCTGACTCACTTTTTCCAATATCTGCTGGCGGCGCGTGCTAAATGCCATGATCGCATTGCGGGTAAAACCCGCCGCTTCAAAATTGCCATGTTTGGACCGATCACCGACCTCATAACCAAGTTTTTCGATCTTCTCGCGGAACGCGGCCATCGTCATGCTGTTGAACAAGGTGTTCAAGGACCACAGCTTGTCATTGCGTAGCGCCCGCCATTCGCCATCGGGCATCTGGGTGACATTGGCGACAACCGCATGAACATGGGCCTGGGGTTCCTGTGCTCGGCTTGTGTCATGCTCGAACAGGCCGATGGCGAGATTGCCAGTGGGAACCAGTTTCTCATGCCCGTCTATCTGGATACGCGCCTGCGCCGCGTTCTGCTCTGCCCAGGCAAGGGTCGATTTGACCGACTCGGTGTAGGCTTCAACAATCCGTTTATCACCGCCAACCAGCGCAATCAGCGACCAGCTTTTGGGCATCGAAAAGGCCAAATCAATCCCGGCCCTGTGAATGCCTTCCCGGCCCACCCGGCCGCCATCCGGAAGCTCACCTTTGAGCAATGCTTCAAACTGCGCGGCATCTATTTTGCCGGTCAAACCGAGCTCTTCAGCGCCCTTGCCAAACCATTCTCCAGAAGCCTGATCCTTGGTGTAATAATTATCCGCTGCAAAATAATTTGCAGCGCCGCCAGCTGATCGAACCGATGCTACGGAAAGCACTAATCATCGTCCCGGTAGATGCGGCCCGGCAAGCGAAGCGGTTTGGCAATGGGTGGTTCTTCGGGCGGCGGTTCCGGGCTCGAATCTTCGTCTTCAGGTTCGTCAAGCAGTTCGGTAAGCAACTCTACTTGCGGCGATGCAAATTCGTTTGTGACATCCGTTTCAAGAGTTTCAATCGGCGGCGTGGGGGCTGGTTTTGGCTTTTCCCAACGCAATCGTTCTCGTTCTTTCTCAAGTGCGACTTGGCGATCAATTTCATCGAGCGCCTGTTGTCGTTTTTGTGCCGATTTCTCAATATATTTGTTCGCTAACGATAGCGTCACGGCTAAGGCAGTATAGAAAAATGCCATGCCAATGCCGCTCAAAATGGCGTCACAAAATCGCGCCCATGAACCGGTAAAATAATGATGTTCTGTGATCCCCAGGCGCGTAACATCGACGCTGCCGTCGGGGGAACTTACGCTGATATTTCCAACCGGATCAAGCCCGATAAACATCGATATATGTGCCCTCAGATATAGCAGCACAAAATAATATTGCTGCTCACTCATTCGCTCGGACAATTGCCAGTTGATGCAAGCTGCAACGAGCATCAACACTGCCCACTGACTAACTTTCTTCTGGAGAAAGTCCGGAAGATATTGGGAGAACCGGCCCTGCCGGGAATTTACTTCCCAGGGATCATAGCTCATGAGAAAAGCCCTCGGATATTTCCTCATTCCACGCTGCCACAATCCGGTTGCGTAATGTCTTGTCGGGATGAGCTTCGAGCAATCCATCGAGCGCGCGGGCGATGAAAAGCAGATTGCGTTCGGTTTCGGCAGGCGGAAGCAAGGTCGCGCCATCCAGTTCCGATGTAACAAGTTTACGCAGCAATCCGGTCACGGTCATATGCCGGGATTTAGCGTGGGCTTGGAATTGTTCAAAAATATCCTCGCTGACATAACAGGCAAGGTGATAGCGTTGGGGCATGAAAGATAATCTCCGTATATTCTCATCCCCTCGAAAGCAGAACATACAAAGAACATGAGGCTGTAGGAAAGTGGATATTTGCTAGGTTATTCAAACCCTTGCCATCAATGATCACCAATGGTGACCATGCTGACCAATGGTCATAAAAGCCGCAAAGGAGTGATTCGAAATATTTTATTGAATATCAATGATTTAACTTCCGGAAACCGACCGTTCCACGGGTAAGGTGTGCTCTCCCGTTCCCGATGCATGGCGTTAGAACCAGTTCACAGGCTCGTACTCTCAACGATATATTTGAAGCTAATGATCGAAAGAAAACCTGTATCTGGTCGGGCAGACCAGACACTCGTCAGTATTGCCCAATAGGCCTAACAGAAAAAAAGGCCCGGCAGCGAACGCTACCGGGCCTTGAGATATCGTAATGTTGATTGCGATTAGTCGGTGGATTTTGCTTTCGCTTTGGAGAGAAAATCAACCTGCTCGGCGGTGATCTCTCAGCCATAGCGGGTAACGTTTTCATCGTCTGTCCACTTGGTATAATGGATACGTCCTGTAACCATTATCATGGCTCCTTTGGTGACATGTTCGGAAACGCATTTTCCAATGCCGTTGAAGCAGGTAATCCGGTGCCACTCGGTATCTTGCTGGCGTTCGCCTTCACTGTCCTTGTAAGACCGCGTTGTAGCGAGTGAGATGTTTGTAATGGTTGCATCTGATTTTGTTTCGCGAACTTCTGGATCGTTTTCTACGAAGCCGACGAGTGTGACTGTGTTTTTCATAATTGAAGTACCTTTCGAAGCTATTTGGTTAGTCCAAGGGACCATCCCCCTTCGACTGCCTGCAAGGCAGGCGCTCAGGACAGGCTTCGACTAAGCCCCGAAAGGTCCGGTTGGGGTCTGGACTGCACCGAATGACAATGAAGAAAACCCCGCATGTGTAACATCGGGTGACTGGTGAGACATTCACTTCATAGCATTATTTGACTAGAATACCCTGTTTTCCGCTTACATTGAGTTTTGAGCGCCGGGTGTACATGTGAGCTACCGCTATTTGCTGTGCTCGGCGGTTCCTGTGTGATCGGGCTGGTTTTTCTCGGTAAGTGCAAGCGAGCTATCGCTAACTTATGCAGTCTCGGAAGCGACCAATCCCAATTTCCTGGACATGATCCCGCGCATTTCCACTTTACGGATTTTGCCCGTCACAGTCATTGGAAACTCATCGACGATCTCGATATAGCGCGGGATTTTGTAATGCGCGATTTGACCCTTGCAGAATTCACTTATCTCGTCCGGGGGTATCGTCGCACCCTCGCGAATTCGGACCCAGAGGCAAACTTCCTCACCATATTTTTCATCCGGAACGCCAAAAACTGTCGCGTCTTCGATGTCCGGATGGGTGAAGAAGAACTCCTCGATCTCCAACGGATAGATATTCTCTCCGCCGCGGATGATCATATCCTTGATCCGGCCAACAATGTTTCCGTAGCCGGCGGCGTCAATGGTGGCCAAGTCACCTGTGTGCATCCAGCCATCTTCATCGAGTACGGCAGCTGTTTTGTCTTCATCTCCCCAATAGCCGAGCATGACCGAATATCCTCTGGTGCACAGCTCACCCGGCGTCCCCGGCGGAACGGTTGCGCCTGCTTCGTCAACGATCTTGCATTCCAAATGAGGAAGTACACGGCCAATGGTCGCGACCCTCAAAGAAATCGGATCGTCCGGAGTTGATTGAAAGCTGACAGGCGAGGTTTCGGTCATACCATAGGCGATGGTCACATCGACCATATTCATGGTTTCGACCACTTGCTTCATCACCTCGACAGGGCATGGTGAGCCCGCCATACAGCCGGTGCGCAGCGAACTGAGATCGACAGCCTTAATGTCAGGATGGGCAAGCTGAGCGATGAACATGGTCGGGACGCCATAGAGCCCGGTGCATTTTTCCTTTTCGATCGCCGCCAATGTTGCGCCGGGATCGAATGTCTCGGCGGGATAAACCATCGCGGCACCGTGGACGAGGCAGGCGAGATTTCCCATAACCATGCCAAAGCAATGATAGAGCGGCACGGGAATGCAAAGGCGATCGCCTGCTACCAAGCCGATATTCAACCCGACGAAATAGCCATTGTTGAGGATGTTGCGATGGGTCAGTGTTGCGCCTTTGGGAAGACCTGTTGTACCGGACGTAAATTGAATATTGATCGGCTCATCAGCGCTCAGAGCAGCTTCAATCTTGTTAACCCGATGCACCAATTCTGCAGTGGAGCACTCCATCAGCCCAGCGATGGAATTCCATCCAGCCCTCGGCGTCTCATCTATCAGAATAACGCGCTTTAGATCGGGCAGTTTTGCGCAGTCCAAATCAGTGTCTGCATTTCCAGATACGATTTCCGGAGCCAGCGTTTCCATCATCTCTGCATACATGCTGGTCTTGTAAGATGCCGGGCAGACGACAGCCTTGATCCCGACGTTGTGCAGAGCGAATTCCAGTTCCGACAAACGGTAAGCCGGGTTCACATTGACCAGAATGGCACCGATTTTTGCGGTGGCAAATTGGGTAAGCGTCCATTGGGCAATGTTGGGAGCCCAGATGCCAACCCGATCGCCCTTTTCAATGCCAATCTTCAATAGTCCAGCCGCCAGAGCTTCGGCCTTCTTGGCAAGCTCCGCGTAAGTCCAACGAATGCCTTGATGAACAGAAACGACAGATTCGTAATCGCTCCATTTTTTTACCGCTGCGCCCAGCGCCTGCGGGATCGTCAAACCCAGAAGTTCGGGCGATCTTGGGCCCACCGCGTGCGCTAGTTGCGCGTCTTTCAGCATGGTCTATTTCCCTACCTTTGTGATGAGTTCCTTGATCGCACCTTTTGCCTGTTGTCCGTCGTTAAAACATATTGCGCGGATCGGAGCGTAGTTTAGCGGAGCGCGGGCCTCGTTTATATGTTGATGTTAGGCGGCCAGCTTGCGATGTTGCAAGCGCCGATGTTCGATGGTCTGTCGCTCCGATCAAAATCGCTTGCCCCACCCCTTAAATTATACTACGGTATATTTAAAGTCAAAACTGGAGAGCGGCCATGGCCGACTGGCGGGGCAACTGGCAGCACGCGCCTTTGCGGTGCCCGCTGTCGCTGAAAGGAGAGCTCAAATGTCACGTCAACATTCGCTGTCGGTTGGTCCGATCCCAGAGAGCATTGGCATTTACGCTGATCGTGCTGCCCATTGTTGGCCAGCCCGTGAACCGTTCGCCTTGGGTCGAACCTGCAATCACGACGATCCGCGCCGGGTCCCGGTTCCTGTCGGCTTCAACGAGCCCCGGGGGTTCCATTCTCATCCGCAATGCACGGCGTTTTCAGAGCCGCCGCTCCTCTCAATTGTGCGAAAGATTCAATCCGTCATCCGGATGGGTGGACAGGATTAGCAAGATGAAGAATATTTTTCCCGTGGATTTGCCAAGAGATTTTTATCATATTGCTGACCATTTGCCAGCAGATGTGCAAAAAGCAATTTATTCACGAATTGATGAAGCTGTTATCAATAAAGAGTGGGAATATGCAGTTGATATTAAATTTAATGTCAAAGATATAAATTTCCTAGCATATTCGCTTTTCAAGGCAGCGAAGGCTATAAATAAGCCATTTGAAGGTTCAGAATTAGAGAAAACTTTCAAGCCATTCGAAAAAACATATTTAAAAGTAAATGAAGGGGTAGATGTCAAGGCTGCTTACAGAGTCAGTACTTCCGGTGACTTGATGATGGCTAAGCACATCAATGATTCAAAAGACTTTTTGTATAGCGAAGTTGATAACCACATATTTGGTGCAGATTTTAAATTTGCTAACTTGGAATCAACTATTACTGATCGGGAAATTGAAAACCTGTCCTTTAAGAATTTGGATGAGACCCCAAAAATCAATATAACAAGATCGGAGTATAGAACACTAGTTTCTCACCAAGATAGGCAATACGATATCGTTGAATTAGCCAATAACCACATTCTTGATTGTGGAGGAGATGGTATTCAATTAACTTTTGATGCATTAAAGGAAGACGGTATTGGCTTTATTGGCGCTTATGAATCAGAAGAGTCGAGCAAACAGATCTTTACTAGAAATATTGGTGATGTGAAAGTTGGTTTTATCAACCATACTTTTGGTGTTAATGGCAAAAAATTCCCGACAGGAAAAGAATGGTTGGTCGATCTGACCGATTTCCATACCGGAGATAACCCGGATATCTCAAAAATTATTTCACAGATAAAGCAGGCAAAGGCTGAATGTGAATTAGTCTTTGTCGCACTGCACTGGGGGTTGGAACATGAATTGTTCCCTCAACCCGCGCAACGTGAATGGGCTCAGGCCTTTGCTGATGCAGGAGCAGATGTTATTATTGGCCATCATCCCCATGTCATCCAACCTTTTGAATTACTGACCACCGCCGACTCTAAAAAAGTTCCCGTATTCTATAGCTTAGGTAACTTAACACCTCCTGGCGGATCTGCACATACTGCGTTAAGTTACATCGCAAACTTCACGGTTGCGAGGCAAGTAGACGGAAAAGCATTAATTACCGAACTCGCTGCAACACCAACTGTCTTCGTTGAGCAAAGGGAGGGCACGACCAGGGGATTATTAATTCCTTTAGGTAGGCTCAATCGGCTCGAATTAGATGAAGGCACGCGTAAGTATGTTGGTGAAATTAACGAAACTGCCAAAGTAGTCTTCGGTGATCAATACTTAGAAGATGGTTTAGAGAAAATGCAGGTGATGAATTAACTCTTATCAATGTACCCTGCTAGAAACATGAATGTAAAAGCTCATGGTAGCCCGCCAAACAGAATCCCAAGACCGACCAACCTCCATGGAGATCACATGAACACCACAAGCTACTTTTCTTCGAACTACGCACTGCAACGGCAGCGTTTTCTGGACCAAGCGACGAAAGCGCAGCTGTCAGTGGAAAGTCACCTACATCCGCTGCGCGGACGCGAAGGCGAGGAACTGGCTATGGATGTCGCGCGTCTTGGTCCGGCCGGGTCGCAACACATGCTAATAATTACTAGCGGCACTCACGGGTTAGAGGGTTTTAGTGGTTCGGGCATCCAACTCGCGCTGATGGATGATCCTGAATTTCACGCGCTTGCAACGGCGTCCGGCGTGTCGATACTTTATGTACACGGCGTCAATCCCTGGGGCTTTTCCTGGTACCACCGCTGGACTCACGAGAATGTCGATCTCAATCGGAATTTTCTTGATTTCTCGGATTCGTCGATAACCAATGAAGGGTTTCGATACCCCGAAATCGCTGACTTTATCGTACCAGCCAATTGGCCCGATGCACAGGCAGACGAGCAGATGGCGACCTGGATCGCCGCAAACGATATGGCGGCACTGATCCAAGCGGTCACTGGCGGGCAGCGCAGTCATCCGGATGGCTTGTTCTTTTGCGGCAATCAACCGACCTGGAGCAACCAGACATTCCGCCATGTGCTGCGCACCCATGCGGCCGGCTGTACCCAAGCGGCGATCATCGATTTGCACACCGGCCTGGGCCCTTGCGGGCATGGCGAACGCATTGTTGCGCCTCAAGATGACCGCGCCCATGCCCGGGTAAAGGCCTGGTGGGGGAACGTCACCTCGGTGGCTGACGGGAGTTCGTCGTCGGCCAAAGTTTCCGGTTACCTGTGTGGCGCGCTTGATGAAGAAATTCCCGGTGCTGAAGTCACCGCTATGGTGCTTGAATTTGGTACCGTGCCGATGCCCGAGGTCTTGGATGCATTGCGTGCCGATCAATGGCTGATCCGTCAGACCGACCCGGACCCGGTGAAGGCGGATGCCATCAAGCAACAGGTGCTGGCGGCCTTTTATGTTGATACCGACGAATGGAAACAGCAGTTGGTTGAGCAGGCCATCGAGGCCAGTCATCAGGCCGCGCGCGGGCTCGCTGGCGGGCTGTAGTGACCCACGCAACCACAAACATGGCGCAGACACTGCAACAAAGAACGACCGCATCAGGCAATCGGCCAGAAATCACTATAAATAGTCCACAGAATATAAACTGTATGAGGAGCAAATCGTATGTCAGCCGAGCAGAAACTGCAGGAACTTAAACTTGAACTGCCTCCTGTTCCGCCTCCATTTGGGGTCTACAAACCGATTTTAATCCGGGGAAATCTGGCCTTTTTATCCGGTCATGGCCCGCAAAAATCTGATGGCTCATTTTTTATCGGGCGTGTGGGCGATGACCTATCACAAGAGGACGGCTATGATGCCGCCCGTCAAACCGGACTTGCAATCCTCGCCACCTTAAAATCGCACTTGGGCTCTCTCGACCGGATCAATCAGGTTGTTAAGTTGTTGGGCTTCGTAAACTGCACCAGCGATTTTACACAACATCCGGCAGTCATAAACGGCTGTAGTGAGCTGTTTGCTGAGATTTTTGGCGAAGAGAAAGGTGTCGCTGCACGAAGTGCCGTCGGCACCAACGCACTGCCAGGCAATATACCAGTTGAAATCGAATGCATTTTTGAGATCGGGGAGCCTCTATAATGAAACACATTGGCTTGGTTGGCTGTTCTGCAGAGGGTGCCGCCTTGTGCTATCGGACAATTGTCGAAGAGGGTCGGATTAGATTGGGGGGATTTGTGCACCCAGAAGTGACCCTGCACACCTTTAATTTGCAGGACTATATGCAATATTTGGCGGGAGGACGTGTTGATTGGGAGGAGGGAGGCAAAAAACTCATCGAATCAGTGGAGAAATTGAAGAGCATTGGTGCCGATTTCGCGCTGTGCCCGGACAATACAATACATCATGGCGTGGATCTGGTGAGGGACCGAATTCCCTTGCCGTACCTACATATCTGTGATGTCGTTGCCGACGTCGCGAAGCAGCACAACTATGCCAAGGTTCTTGTACTGGGAACCCGCTTTACCATGCGCGGGACGATCTACCAGCGCGCCATGTCAGCAGTGGGTATAGAGTGTGTGACACCCACGGATGAGGAGGTTGCCGAACTGGATCGCATTGTTTGGGAAGAACTGCTCTCCGGGAAATTTGTGCCGCAATCAATAGCTTACTACCAGCAGGTAATCGACAGGTACAAACACGAGGGGTGTCAGGCGGCAGTGCTGGGTTGCACCGAAATTCCCCTGATTATCAATGACGATAACTCATCATTACCCACGCTCGATTCAACCCGTTTGTTGGCGCTGGCCGCACTTGACATGGCGCTGTCTGACTAGACCTATCGTCGACGGGGCTCTCACTTGGATGTGAGATGCCCTCACCTCTGGATTTGTCAGTCACTTAAATATCCTTGATTGAGACTTCACACGCGAAGCAATCGGCACCTGAATAGGAATTGAAATATGCAACGGACAATCGGGTTGTGGGGGGTGGTGGCTACTCTGGTTGGCTTTGTTGTCGGTGCAGGAATTTTCATTCTTCCAGGGGAACTGGCAGCAACCGCCGGTCCCGGCGTTATTATCTCATATGCTTTAGCTTCAATCTTAGTCGCATTCTCCTGCATTATTGGCGCCTTCGTAAGCGGAATCGTTCCAGTTAGCGGCGCCAGTTTTGTTTATTCGACAAAAATGACCTCACCTTTTTTAGGTTTTCTGATGATCTGGGCAATTATTGCCGGCGCGTCGATGGGAGTTGCGTTCGTGGCTCATGGTTTCGCCGAATATTTGGAAGTTCTTTTGCCCGGAAGGAACAAGACACTGGTTGCAGTGATGATCGTTCTGTTTTTTGGCGGCATAAACCTTTTTGGCGCTGTCGCTTCCGTCAAAGCACAGACATTGATGGTAATTACTTTTGTGACTTCGGTTCTGGTTTTTTCTGTTGTGGGTATAGCTCAGATTGATACCGATCTTCTTGTTCCCTTTACCCCGAATGGTTTCGGACCAGTTTTGATGGCAGCGGTTCCGGCCTTTTTTTCCTATGCCGGATTTTTAATGATTATCGATATCGGCGGGGAAATCAAAAACCCTTCCCGGACAATCCCGCTGGGATTGCTGATCAGTTTCCTGTTAGTCTGGCTGTGCTATTCGGCCGTGTCGCTGACAATCGTTGGTAGCATTCCCTGGCAGCTGCTCGCCAATATTGATGCGCCGGTTGCTACCGTCGCGGGGAAAATCTTTCCGGACTGGGCCAAAGATATAATTCCCTGCGCTGTTCTGGCTGCCGCCGCCACCACAATAAACGGATTGCTACTGGCTTATTCCCGGGATGTTTATGTATTATCCCGGGTGCGGATTTTTCCTGAAATATTGTCAACACTCTCAAAGAAGCACGGCGAGCCTTCTTACGCGGTGGCTCTGCTGACAGTGACTTCAGTTATTTCTGTATTGATGGGAGCCCAAATATCTGAATACGCAACGCTTGTTGTAGTAGTCCTCATGCTTAGTCAGATTTTGCTCGGAATAGCGACACTCCGCTTACCGAAGATAATGCCCCGCAGATTATCAAATTTGGAATTTAGACTCAGCTCCTTCTGGCGAGTATTTTTCGCCGTGGGTCTTATCGTTTTCTCAAGTCTTTTTATCGTCATTGGCCTACAAAGTAATCCAAAATCTTCCGTGTTATTCGGTTTGTTTTTACTGTTTGGAACTACCTATTATTTGCTGCGTAAGAATTACCTGAAAGGGCGCGGTATCGACATGGAGAACTCGGTGATGGGATATATCGAAGAAACTATTGCACAGTCTCAGGAACAAAATATGCCTCTCAGTGACAGGTGACAGATCTCGGGCCGCAGCAGGTCTGTCCAGTCGGCACTTCGGCCTCACCAGCTTTCTGGCCGATGTGATGGATTATTCTCCTGCCCCTTGGCCACAGACGGGTTTAAGGAAATCTGATGCCTGCCTTGACGGTTGTTCCGGGTTACGCAAGCTGGGCGCGAAGGAGCAACCACGCAAATTTGAAACCCACAACAACCATGGTTTTAACGAATTGAACGGTCGCATCACTGCCTGACACGCGCGCAGTGACGTTCAGGCCGGAATTAATGGCTGTTTTTCCTTGATATCTGTGGTCTTTTAAGTCTCTTTTGCGGATTTCAGGCGCACCTATCCCGCGGCTGCACACCGCTCATGGAAGATCAGGCGGTCGAAGTTGTAGGCAAAGATAGGCAGCGTGAGTTTTGCCTGTGCAATGGCAATGCCGGCGGTGTGGATGCAAGGGTCATAGCGGTTTTTCTGATGGGCAAAAACAAGCTCGACCTTGGCGTCATCGTTATAGCAGAGGCCCTTGACCCGATGCGGCCGGAAGCGTCCGAACTCCGCCTTGCTCGCCAACGCCTCCAGCGAATGCAGGAATTCCGCCAATCTCCTGCACCGGGCTCCTGTGACGGCCGATTCCTTCCGAGGTTAAACCAGCACGCCAATCAAAATCGCTTGCCTTATCCGATAAATTATACCACAGTATATTTAATTGGAATATCTAGCGGGAGGATTTTGAAATGCATATTGGACAACGCAAGCACACTTTGCTGAGATTTACGTCGGTAATTCCGCTGGTTGCAGCCGCAATGATCGGTCAGACAGCCTCAGCCCAAGAGACAGAAGAGGCCGCAGAATCGGGTCTCAATGTCATCGTCGTGACCGCACAAAAACGCGAACAGAACGTCCAGGACGTCCCGCTCGCCGTCTCTGTCACCACCGGCGAGGATCTGGAACGGCTGCAGGTCAATAACATCGAATCCTTGCAATTTTCGACCCCATCACTGGTCGTTGCTGGTCAGGACCCTTCGCGCAAGACCTTCGGCATTCGCGGCATCTCGGACCAGTCACGCAATGCCGGATTCGACAACCGAATCGGCGTCTATGTTGATGGCGTCTGGGTCGGCCGCTCGGCCGCATCGAACCAGGCTGTGCTCGATGTGGCCTCGATCGAAGTCCTGCGCGGGCCGCAGGGAACGCTGTTTGGCAAGAACACGGTGGCTGGTGCGATCAACATCATCACTGCGAAGCCGGAATTCGGTACCAGCGGATATGTCGAAGCAGAATACGGCAACTATGACAATCGTCGCCTCAAGGGCATGCTGAATGTCGCTGCATCAGACAATGTCGCGATGCGCGTTTCAGGCATGATTCATAAGCGCGATGGCTTCGTGCAGAACCTCTTCAATGGCCTGGATTATGATAACCGTGACGACTACGGATTGCGCGGTCAATTGCTGATCGAGCAAGGTGATACGTCGCTCTATATCACGGCGGATACTGCGCAATTCAAAAGCCGTGGTGCTGTCACCGGCGAACTCATAATTGACCCCCGCGCGCCCAATCCGCGCGAATTTGCAATCGACGAGTTGCAGAATTACAAAATCGGTGTTGACGGGCTTTCTGCGCAGGTCGATCATGAATTCGGAAACGGCGGCACGCTGACCTCGATCACGGCGTTTCGCACAAGCAGCTATTTTGTCGAAGGAAACGACGAGGATAACACTCCGTTCGCTTTCGCATTTACCAAGCCGGCCTTCGAAGATACGAGCCATTTTTCGCAGGAAATCCGCTATGCGTCCGACGATAGCGGGCGGTTCGATTATGTGGTCGGCCTGTACTATCTGACGCAAGACATTCAGGGAGGCGGGACAGCAACGGCTTTTGCGCCAGCGATTAATCCTTTGGCACCGCCGGTTTTTGTCTCGGTGAATCAATTTGGCACGGTAAAATCTCAAAGCTACGCGATTTTCGCCCACACGAATTTCGACATAACCGACCGGCTTGAACTGACTGCAGGCGCACGTTTCAACAAGGAAGACAAGTCGGTTGATTACAAGATCACCGACACGTCGGGGTTGTTCACCAATGGCGCGCTCAAAGACAAACGCTCATCCAGCGATTTCTCGCCCACGGTGAGCCTGAACTATGACGTGACCGACGATGTTATGACCTATGTGCGATACGCACGTGCCTACAAGAGCGGCGGCTGGAACACTGATTTTGTGCCCTCCGTACCTGACATCGGATTTGACGACGAAAGCGTCGATGCATTCGAAGTCGGCCTCAAGTCGCTACTTTTTGACCGCCGCCTGCGGCTTAACCTTTCCGCCTATCTGTCCAAGCACAGCGACTTCCAGGTGTTTGCCTTTACCCAGCTGTCAAATGGAGGATCAGCAATTAATGTGACGAATGCAGGCAAGGTCACGAGCAAAGGTTTTGAGGTTGAAGCCGATGTTCAACCAGTCAAGTGGCTCAATCTTTTCTTTAATTATGGCTACAACGATACCAAGTTCGACAGCTTCAAGAACGGTGGCGGGCCAGGTGTTGATTTTGACGGCAATCGCCCAGCAGAAGCGCCAAAGCACAACCTCAATCTTGGCATCGCCACTGATTTCGATCTGGGCTTCGCAAATTTGATGATCCAGGGCGACTACAATTATCGTAGCTCCTTCTTCTCCAACCCGAACAATCTGCCAATCAACCTGAATAGCTCGCTGGAACAGGTCAATCTGCGCGCAGGCCTTGATTTCGGAAACGTCTCGGTCTTTGGCTGGATGCGCAACGCGTTCGATGTCACGACGCAGATCTACAACCGTCGAACGTTCCTCGGCGCATCAAAAGCTTCGTACAATAGCCCGCAAACCTACGGCGTTACGGTCAAGGTCGAATTCGGGAAGTAAATTGCGGGGCGGGTAGCTTGAAAGAGCTGCCCGCCAATCTTGCGGACTCGTCTAGCTCTCGCTTTTTTTCTCTACGACGATGCCGTGTTTGAGTATTTCAGTGCTCGTTACTGTCCGGGTCGTCATGATAGCTTTGTCGTCCTTGTCGAAGCCCATAATGGCCTTCATCTGCTCAGTGAGAAATATCGGCCCCAACTGAATGAACATCAGCGTGAAGGTGAGCCACGACGGATCTATCTTTGAGGGCAAGCCCCAGCGGCGTTGCAACTCTAGGACTTCCGAGTTCAAGTGTTTGTAATAGGACTTGAATATCGGGCCCGACTTGTCAGTCATCTCAACAGCTAAGTGCTTTAGAAACTGAAGCAACTCATATCGTTGATACAAGAGAGCATCATGCCGCTGCGACAAGAGATCAATAAACTCGTACCCGCTTGAAGCATCAATATCTGCCGTGACCTGCCCAAATACCGCCTGCAACTGATCAATCACATTCGCGATCGCCTCGTCGATCAGGCCTTCCTTATTGTCAAAATAGTGCCGGATCAGTCCGACCGTGACACCGGCGTCCTTGGATATCTCTCTCAGATCAACGGCCGAGAAGCCCCTTTCGGCGAACAGTTTTATCGCTGATTTCAACAAGGCATCGCGCCGGTCCACCTGTTCGGAGGCGGGCGGGCGGCCACGGCGGGGCTCTTGCGTCACTGACTTGGAATTTGATCTCATCTTACAGACTTACAAGCATGTTTAACTAGCGCGGTAAAGGCTAGGCAACAAACAAACGCACATTTCAGGTCCGGTTGTGTCTTCGCTGACCGTGTCGAGAAATTCGGAACCTTGCGCGATTACGCCTTTCCGGTGGTCAGGAATGAAGAGCGAGGCCGGAATAAGCTGGGAGTCGATCTCGGCTGATCCGGCGTGGCTGGAGCCGACCGCGTTGCCGTCGCCAAGATCAATGATCTGGCGCGACGCCTGACGGGTCATGCCGGCACTCAGCGAAATCGCGGCGTCGCGTACCATCGGAATGCAAGCCATCTGGGTCAGATCGGTGCGGACGGTTTCGGCGGTGATAGATCGTAGTGAAGTCATGCAGTGAGAGTCTCTTTTGGTGAAGGACCCGAATGCGGCAGAAACGCCGCGCAGCGGGCAAAATGAAATGCGGCCCAGACACCCAGGATCGGTATCAGCAACATTGAAGCCGCGAGGCTCCCCTTGCCGAGCTCAGGCTCCAGAAAATCGCTGAGCATACCGATTACCGGCGCGCCAAGACCAAGGCCAAACAGATTGGCAATCATGAGCGCCAAAGCGCCGCTGGTCGCGCGCAACTCGACGGGAGACAGAGATTGGCTAAGGGCCAGAGAGGGCGCCACATACGTTGTCGAGCCGACAGCCACGAGTGAAAAGACAACCCACAGCCATCCAATGGTTGGCGCCAGTGCTACACCAATTGCTCCAGCGGACATGACCAGCGCCCCGATCGCAGCGATGCCGGGCAACCAGCGCGGATCTCTCTTGCTCAACCGGTCAGCCAGCATACCGCCGATAAGCAAGGTTCCGGTAATCCCGGCGCTGATGATTATCAGCGCAATCGGCAATCCCGATTTGTCAGGGCTCAGACCGAACGAGCGGTCTACCAACGATGGGATCCAGGCGAGCATTCCTGTTGCCCCGAACAGCAGCAATGCCATGCCGCTAACCAGGTGACGATAACTTGGCACCGCCATCAGAATTCGGATCGCCTGCGGGATAGAGGCTTGCTGTACGGGCTTCGCGGCGGCTTGACCATCCACCGCCCCGCGGCGGGGCTCCTTCATGGTAAAATGGATAAGGAGCGCCAGCAGCATGCCAGGCAGGCCTGCAAGGAGAAACGCGGAGCGCCAGCCCCAGTGCGCGGCAATATATCCGCCAGCAACAAAGCCAAGCAAAAGTCCGAAATTGCCGCCAAGCGACAGGATACCCATCGCTGTGGAGCGGCGTTCCTGCTCGAAGCGATCCGAAATAATCGAAAATGAGGCCGGGCCGGTACCCGCTTCCCCAATCCCAACACCGATGCGCGCTGCGAACAGCATCGCGAAGCTGGACGCAAAGCCGCAGAGCACTGTCATCACGCTGAAGATCGCGAGCGAAACGGTGATGATCAGTTTGCGGCTGTAGCGGTCAGCAAGGCGGGCGATCGGCAATCCCAGCGTCGCGTAGAAAATGGCAAAGGCCGCACCCGAAAGCAACCCCAGCAGCGTGTCGCTGAGCACCATTTCCGCCTTGATATATGGCAGCACAATGCCGAGCAGAAAGCGGTCAAGACTGCTCATCAAGTACACCAGTGCAAGCAGCATCAGCGTGTACCAACGGTTGCCGATCAGCGGCATTGCGCGAGGGGGCTTCTCCGTCTCGATGCTGTTCATCTAATCCCCTCTCGCTGCTGCGTTCTACAAGCGGCCTAACCCATTACCGCTTGCCACGCCAGATAAATTATATCATTGTATAGTTAATCGGAGGGGAATCGAACCGTGAAAATCTTCATCGCCTGTCTGGCCACTGAGACGAACAGTTTTTCACCGGTGCCCACCGGATGGTTCGGCTACGAGGAACCTGGCCTTTATTATGGCGACGCGACACAGCACCCCCCTGTCGCATTTAACGTTGTCCTCCATGAATGGCGCCGCCTCGCTGAAGCCGAAGGGCACGAGGTTTTCGAAAGCGTGTCGGCCATGGCCCAACCGGCTGGGCCCACGGTTCAGGATGTTTACGACACGCTGAGCGGGCGGATTTGCGACGATCTGCGCGCCGCAGGCGATGTCGATATCATCCTGTTGCAAATGCACGGCGCTATGATCGCCGAGAAAACCCTTGATTGCGAAGGGGATCTGATTGGTCGGCTACGCGCAATCGCCGGGCCGGATGTGATGATCGGTGCGGAGTTTGATCCTCATTGCCACCTTACCGACGAGATGCTCGGGGCCACGGATGTCATGGTCTTCTACAAGGAATACCCGCACACCGATATCGCTGAGCGCGGGCGTGATTTGTACAAGCTGGCGATGGAAGCCCACAATGGCGCAACCAAACCTGTGATGCGGGTATTCG
Organism: Parasphingorhabdus halotolerans; assembly: GCF_012516475.1. Taxonomy (NCBI): domain Bacteria; kingdom Pseudomonadati; phylum Pseudomonadota; class Alphaproteobacteria; order Sphingomonadales; family Sphingorhabdaceae; genus Parasphingorhabdus; species Parasphingorhabdus halotolerans. The sequence goes on from NZ_CP051217.1 coordinate 457,055, forward strand.
ATTGCCGCATGATCGGAATGTATCTGACGCCGATTGAGCCGATGCGCTCCTTCGTGGACCGGATGTTCGCAGCGGAAGGCAAAGACGGCGTCCTGTCGCTATCACTGGTACATGGCTTCCCATGGGGAGATTCCCCCGAGGTCGGCACCAAGATGCTGGCAGTGTGCGACGGCAATGCAGATCAGGCGCAAAGGCTGGCGGAAGAATTCGGCCGCGAGATATGGGATCTGCGGGAGAACTTCAGGATTGGCCGCCCGGGTATCGAAGAGACGCTCGACAGCCTTGGCGACATGTCGGACGGGCCATATGTACTGGCTGACGTGGCGGACAATCCAGGTGGCGGCTCACCAGGCGATTCCACCTTCATCCTTGCCGAAATCCTGCGCCGGAAAATCCGCGATGTCGTATTGGGCATCTATTGGGACCCGATCCTTGTCCAGATCATCGAAGATGCTGGCGTTGGGGCCACCCTGCCCGTCCGGCTCGGCGGCAAAATTGGCCCCAGCTCAGGTGATCCAATTGATTTAATCGTCACAGTCCGCGCCATCGGCAAGGATATGTCGCACGCCCTGGGTGAGAGCTCGATGGTTCTGGGCACGCTGGTCTGGCTGGAAGCCGACGGCGTTCATCTGTTCGTCAACACCATCCGGACACAGGTGTTCGAACCAGCTCCGTTCCTGGAACTGGGCATCGATCTGTCCGCAATGAAGTTTTTGATCGTCAAATCGACCCAGCACTTCTTCGAGGCATGGGCTCCGCTGGGCACATCTGTACACTATGTCAGCACGCCTGGGGGATGCCGTTCGATGTTGCGCAAATCCCCTATACCCGTCTCACGCGGGCTGTTTGGCCATTGGCCGACGTCGACCCGTTCTCGATCGCTGCGGAATGATCTGGCGGACTTTTTGCGGCCTGCTTGCGCTGCTGGCAATGTCGCTGGCGAGCCCGGTGTGGCCCCAGACACCGTCGCAGACCCAGAATTGCCCCGGGCCCGACATTGACGCTGCCGCTTTGCGGATCGAGGCGGACGCCCGGATCGAAACCATGCGGCAAGCCGCGCATATTCCCGGCGCGACCCTGTCGGTTGTCTATTGCGGCAAAGTGATCCTGCAGCGCGGCTACGGATTTGAAGACATTGAGCGCGGCGCGCGGGTTGACCCAGAACAAACTCTGTTCAGGATCGGATCGGTCAGCAAGACGCTGACCTTTGTCGCACTGATGCAATTGGTCGAGCAAGGCCGTGTTGATCCGGACGCGCCAGCACAAACCTATCTCAAAGACCTCAACCTGCCCACTTTCGGCGGGCGGAAGATTCTGGTGCGTGATCTGTTTACCCACCGCTCAGGCTTCGAAGATCGCGCCGCCGGCATCCTGTTCAACCATGGTACAAGCGGGATAATCGGGTTGCGGCAATGGCTCGACCAAACCATGCCCGAACTGGTACGCATGCCGGGTAAGAAGACAGTATACTCAAATTACGGTGCGACGCTTGCCGGGCTGATCGTGGAAAACGTCTCGGGTGAGCCGTTTCACGCCTACATCGAAAAACACATTTTCGGCCCGCTGGACATGCGCGCGACGAGTTTTCGCGAGCAAGACATGCCGCGCGGTTTCCCGACCCTCGATCCGCAACTAGCGAGCCGGATTTCGACCGGCTATTTCTACCGCAATGGCGCTTTCGAGCCGCAACCCTTCACCCACATTTGGCATGCGGCCCCGGCCGGCTCGGCTTCCGCCACCGCCAGCGACATGGCCCGATACATGCTCGGAATCTTGCGCGGCACTGAATTGCTCCAGCGTTCGACCATAGAGCGGATGCAGCAGCGGCCCTATCCGGACAATCCGACCGCCCCAGGCTATGCCTGGGGCTTTCGCACCGGCTGGATTAAGGGCTTTCCCACGTTCGAGCATGGCGGGTCTGCCTACACCCATTTCAGCGCCATGGTAATGGTTCCGGATCGCCAGATCGGCGTCTTCGTTAGCGTCAATGGTGCTGACGATCATGATGCGCCGCGCAAACTGGCCACAAGCCTGGTCGAGGGAATGATCCCGCAGGCAAAGCCCATTCCGGGCTGGAGCGCTGCCACCGGACTGACACCTGCTGAACTTGAGAAGCATGAAGGCAACTACCTTATCGACCGGACCAACTATTCACGTCTGTCGAAATTCCTCGGCCCCTTGATGGGCGCACGCAAAGTCGTGGGCCAGCCAGGCGGGACGCTCAACATTCAGGGCGGCGCGGAAAGCGGCGTCTATCGCCGTGTCGCGCCGGGGACATTCCATGACCCGGAGACGGGCTCCATAGTGCAATTCACCTACGGGCCTGACGGGCGCGCCCTGCGAATGTCTGCCGCTTACGGACATTACGGGTTTGACCGGATTGGCTGGTGGCAGACGCTCGGGCCTTTGGACTGGTGCTGGCTGCTGTGGCTTTGCTGGCTCTGTGGCATCTTGTCTGGGTTCGACCGCGCAGGCTGGCGGGCAAGGAAGCACAGGGCGTGTCGGCACCTCTCGCGCAGCTTACCACTGTGAAAGCTGTGGCCGGGCTGGCCTTTGCCGCTGCGCTCGTAGCGGCGGTCTTACAGATTGGCTTGCTGGGAGAGGCATTGGCCTTTGACTGGCCCGGGTCGGGGCTGTGGGTCGCGCTTGGGATGCAATATATCTGGCTGGCGCTGGTGCTGGCCACTGCCGCCATCGCCGCACGGGCCGCCATTGCCCGATCGCTGCCCAAGGGCGCGATGATCTGGCTGATCTTGGTTCTCGTGGCTGACGTCTTGCTCATTGCGCAGCTGTGGCAATGGAACCTAATCACGCTCTCGTTGTGAGCTGTGCCGGCATGACAAAGCGCCATTTCAATATCATCGGCGGCGGTTTGGTCGGGATTTCCACTCTGTACGAGCTGGTTTCGCGCGGCCACGAAGCTACCCTGTTCGAGGCCGAGGAAGAGCTTGGCCGCGGGGCCAGCTTTGCTAATGGCGGGATGTTGACGCCTTCGATGCCCGATCCGTGGAACGGGCCGGGGGTGGCAGGCCATTTGATGGCATCGCTGTTCGATCCGAAATCCTCGATGAAGCTGCATCTCTCGCAAGTGCCAGCGCTGGCTGGCTGGGGGCTGCGCTTCCTTGCCGCCTCAGGACGCGCCCAGCACCAAGCAACGACACTGGCCAATTACCGGCTGTGCGCCGCGTCAGTTGAACGAACCCGCGAGCTGACCGCGCGATTGGGTCTACAATATGACCAATCCGACGCTGGCACGCTAAAGATATTTGAGAGCGCACAGGCCATGGCTGGCCCTCTGGAGCTGGCCGATCGGCTGGCCGAGGCAGGCCTGCGGTTCGACAAGCTGGACGCCGCAGGTGCGGTGGCAGCGGAGCCCCAGCTTGCGGCTATCGGGCATCGCATCGCTGGCGCTTTGCGTTTCCCCGACGATGGGGTGGGTGATGCGCGCAAGTTCGTTCTCGCGTTGGCCGAGAAAGCGCGCGAGCTGGGCGGCACGATCAGACTGGGCGCACGAGTGGACAAATTGCTCACGCGCAACAGCCGGATTGAAGGTGTCGCTTCTGGCGGAGAAGAACACCACGGCGAAGTTGTCCTGTGCACAGGCGTTTGGAGCCCGGAGCTTGCGCGGCAGGTCGGCCTGCCGATCCCGGTCAAGCCGGCCAAGGGATACAGCGTTTCGGTTGCAGCGGGCGCACTGGGCAATCGCATGCCGCGCCTGCCGGTAATCGACGATGCCATGCACGCCGCTGTGGTGCCCTTAGGGCACCGTCTGCGCTTTGTCGGGACGGCCGAATTCGCCGGATTTAATCGTCGGATCGACCAACCCCGTGTCGATAACCTGATTGCTTTGTTCGAGCGCGTGTATCCCGATCTCGTGAGCAATCTCGATCTATCGGATGCGCGGCCATGGGCGGGCCTGCGCCCGATGAGCGCCGAGGGCAGACCAATCATTCAAAAATCCCCGCGAGATGGCCTGTGGCTCAATTGCGGGCACGGCCATCTGGGCTGGACCATGGCCAGCGGGTCGGCGGAATTGCTGGCCGATCTAATCGAGAGGAAGCCGAACGCTTCGGCGGACGACTTTCGCAAGTTCGGTTGAACGACAGCCACAGATTTTCGCGAGGGCGAAATGAAAATTACCGACGTGACGGTCACCCTGTTTAAATGGGAAAATATCCCGTCCAAGAGCTACGATCACGAAGTCAAAGTTAAGGGCAACAGCACCGACCTGGGCCTAGTGCGGATACACACAGATGAGGGCATCGAAGGCCATGCCTTGTTGGGCCTGTGCGTCGACCCGGCCAGGCTTGAGGCGCCCTACATCATCCGCTTCCTCAAGCCGATCCTGATGGGCCAGGACCCGCTCGACCGCGAGCGGCTGTTCCAGAGCATGTCGCGTATGCGGGCTCAGGTCAACACGATTGCTGTCTGCGCGCTCGACATCGCCTTGTGGGACCTTGCTGGCAAGATCAGCGGCCTGCCAATCTATGCCCTGATGGGCACTTTCCGCCACAAGATCCCCGTCTACGCGAGCTCTGAACAGCATGAAACGCCTGAAGGCTATGCGGAGCAGGCACTGGCCATCAAGGAACGCGGGTTGCACGGCTACAAGCTTCACCCGACCCAGCGCTGGCGGGAAGATATAGCCGCCTGTCAGGCTGTGCGCGAGGCGGTAGGCAATGATTTCAACCTGATGCTGGATTCCCGTTCGGCCTATGATCTAGGCGAGGCCGTGAGGGTCGGTCGCGCGATCGAGGAGTTGGGGTTCCAGTGGTACGAAGATCCCCTGCCCACGACCGACATCTACAATTATGCCAAGCTGCGGGAAAAGCTCGATATCCCGGTAATGGCCACCGAATTTCCGGCGGGCTGGATTGATGACTACGCCCCGTGGATCATGAACATAGCCACCGACATGTTGCGCGGCGACGTGATGATTAAAGGCGGCATAACCTCGATGCTCAAGATTGCCCATCTCGCAGAAGCTTTCGCCATGAAGCTGGAAATTCATCACGGCGGAAATTCCATGAACGATGTAGCCAATCTCCACGTCCAGATGGCGATCCCGAACACCAGCTTCATGGAAGTTCTGCTTCCCCACGAGGCGTGGTGGCATGGTCTTGTCGAAGAGATTCAGATCGGGTCCGATGGCTTCGTCCATGCGCCAACCAAGCCGGGGCTTGGTTACGAAATCGATCTCGATCTGGTCGAGCGGCAGAAGATTGCTGTGCTGAGCTGAATCCGCCGCGCAGCTGACACTAAAGCGCGGCTTCCGACACGGGGTCGCCGGCGATCCGCGAATGGAGCATCACCCGCGGCTCGGAATAATCCCAGTCGCACGCCCGGTGCATCAGGCAGCGGTTGTCCCACACAACCACGTCGCCAGCGGTCCAACCGTGCTGATACACGCAGCTTTCATCCGCGACGGCGAATTGGAGGAGGCGATTAATCAGGGCCGATGAATCCGCATCGGTCATGCCGGGAATGCCATAGGCGTGCCTGCCGACGGCCAGCGCCTTTCGCCCCGTTTCGGAATGAATCTTGACCAGCGGTCGCAGCGGCACTTCCGCAACATCGAGGCCATAACCGATATATTCGCTGTCGCCAGCCTTGGTTTCCTCGCCCAGTTCGGCCTGGCTGTGCGCGAGTGAATGATGGGCCGAAAGTTTGGCGATCAAGGCCTTCGTGCCATCGTCAAGTGCGTCATAGGCGGCGCGCATATCGGCGAAGGCCGTGTCGCCTTTGGAAGACGGAACCCGCTTGGCGCTGAACACGGCACCTTTGGCCTGCAGCGGCATATAGGTGTTGTCCTGATGCCAATGCATGTTGCCGCGGATGATCTTCATCATGTCGTCGTCGGGCGCGTCTCTGAGCTGTCCGTTTGGCAGGACGTTGCTGATCTCGATGGCTTCGAGGCCTTCCACCAGCTTGCCAAACCGCTCAGCAAACGCCTGCTGCTCGCTATCGCTCAGATGCTGCGCGGGAATGATCAGCAGGGCATAGTCGAGCCATGCTTGATACAGCTCTGCGAAGGCAGTGTCGTCTAGCGAACGGACATCGATATCTCGAACGACCATGCCGAAAGTCTTATCCAACGGCTGCAGCCGGAATGGGCTTTTCTGATCGATCCGCACTGCCGCGCCTCCATAATTTACTCAGGCTTGAGCCACCAACACTCAACATCAAAAGCTATGAATGTCATACTTACCACCACTTTCGGTTGCAATAAATTATATATTTGTATAATTAATGGTGGTCAAGGACACGCTTAAGCGTCCGGTGCGGTGGAGGACAAGAGACATGAACGGCGCAGAAGCACTCATTGGAACACTTGGCAATGCGGGCGTTGACGTCTGCTTTGCCAACCCCGGTACGTCGGAAATGCAACTGGTCGCAGCGATTGACCAGCAGCCCGGCATGCGCGCCATCCTCGGCCTGTTTGAAGGGGTCGTGACGGGGGCTGCCGATGGCTACGGCCGGATGGCGGACAAGCCTGCGATTACTTTGCTCCATCTCGGGCCGGGCCTCGCAAACGGCGTCGCCAATCTGCACAATGCAAAGCGCGCCGGATCGCCGATCATCAATCTGGTCGGCGATCATGCGACTTACCATCTGCAATACAACTCGCCCCTGACAAGCGATCTGGAAGGCGTGGCACGCCCGATGTCGCATTGGGTCAAAGTCTCCAAGTCCGAACGGGATCTGGCGCAGATCGGAACTGAGGCTTTCTCGGCTGCGATCAGCTATCCGGGCCAGATCGCAACCGTAGTGGTTCCGGCCAACCATGCATGGGACGAAGGAAGCGCTATTGCCGAATTTGGCGCCGCGCCAGCCGTCCAGACAGTCCCGTCTCAGGTGATCAGCGACACGGCCAAGGCATTGAGCGATGCCGCAGGTCCAATCGCGCTTTTCCTGGGCGGGCGCGCATTGCGCGAAGGCGCTCTGGAACATGCTGGCCGGATTGCCACCAAGACCGGGGCGAGACTGATCTGCGAAACCTTCCCGGCGCGGTTGCAGCGTGGTGCGGGGCGGGTGCCGGTTGAGCGGCTGCCCTATTTTGGCGAACAGGCCGAAGAATATCTTAAAGACTTCAAGACCATCGTATTCTGCGGCTGCGAACCGCCGGTTTCCTTCTTTGCCTATCCGGGCAAACCGAGTTGGCTATCGCCCGAAGGAGCCAAGCTGATCCGCCTTGCCTCGAAGGAAGAGGAAGCGGAAGGCGCATTGCAGGGTCTCGCTGATGCGCTTGGTGCGCCAGCAAAGTCTGCCCTGATCCAGGAGGCAGTTCGTCCACCCGCTCCCGAAGGCAAGCTCGACCCGGCCAAGATCGGCGCTATCCTGGCCGCAGTGATGCCCGATCAGGCCATTGTTGTTGATGAAGCAGCAACCTCTAGTCCACCGATTTTCCCGGCGACGCAGGGGGCCGCCCAGCATGAGTGGATGACGCTGACCGGCGGGTCGATCGGCATGGGGCTACCGCTTGCGGCAGGGGCCGCGGTGGCATGCCCTGATCGCAAAACCATCGCGCTGCAGGCCGATGGCGGCGGGATGTACACCTGCCAGGCCTTGTGGACGATGGCGCGCGAGAACCTCGATGTGACCGTGATCCTGCTCAACAATGGCAGCTACGCGATCCTCAACATCGAGTTGGCGCGTGTCGGCGTGCAGAACCCCGGTCCGAAAGCCCTGTCCATGCTCGACCTGCGCAACCCAGCGATCGACTGGGTTTCGATTTCCCACGGCATGGGCGTTCCCGCGAAAAAGGCGACCACCGCAGAAGAGTTCGATGCAGCACTGGCCGAGGCGCTGGCACACAAGGGTCCGCGCCTGATCGAAGCGATGATCTGACCGATATGGCGATGCACAATAGCAATTGGAGAGAATGCCATGACCACCATCGCTGAACTCAAGGCACTGTTCGAACGCCAGAAGGCAGCCTTTGCGGCCAATCCCAATCCCTCGCTGAAGCAGCGCGCAGAGCGTCTCGATGCGATCACCGGCGCTGTTGTCTCCAATCGCGAACGTATTCACGAGGCGCTGCGCGAGGATTTCAGCGCGCACCCCGGCGCCCAGGCGGATTTCGTCGAGATTTTCGGGGTTGCTGGACGCCTGCAATTCGCCAAATCGATGCTGGAGGAATGGACCAGGTCCGATCCGCGCGATCTGGACCCGGCCATGTATGGCGCCAGTCGCGCTTTCGTCACGCCCCAGCCCAAGGGTGTGATAGGCAATATGGTGCCATGGAATTTTCCGTTCGATATCGGCATCGGCCCGCTCGCGGAAATGCTTGCCGGCGGGAACTCGGTGATCATAAAGCCCTCGGACATGACGCCCGCTTGCAGCGCCGTGATGAAGGATATCCTGCTGGCTGCAATCGACAAGGACATCGTGGCCGTGGTGCCGGGCAATATCGACCTTGCAAAGGCCTTCCCCACCCTGCCGTGGGACCATCTGATGTACACGGGCAATCCCGACGTCGCCCGCTCGGTTGCCGTGGCGGCAGCGCAGAATCTGGTGCCGTTGACGCTCGAACTGGGCGGAAAATGTCCGGCCCTGTTCACGGAAAGCTCCGTCACGCGCGAAGATGTCTCCAGCGTTTTGCGCACCAAGATGATCAAGAACGGGCAGATGTGCGTCGCGCCCGACTATGTGCTCGCCCCCGCACCAAGATCGGCCCCTTCGTCGATCATGCGCGCACTTTTATCGCAGAAGCCGCTCCGAACTACGCCGTCAGCGATAATGTCACGGGCATCATCGCCGACCGCCATATCGCCCGCATCGAAAGCCTGCTGGAAAGCGCGGCTTCGGGTGGTGCTGAAATCGTCACGCTGGGTGAAGACAGCCAGACCAATGGCCGCAGAATGCCTCTGCGACTGGTGATCGACCCGTCGCTGGACTCCGATCTGATGCGGGAGGAGATTTTCGGTCCCGTCCTGCCAATCGTGCCCTACGATACGCTTGAAGAAGCGGTCAGCTATATCGCCCGTAACGAACGGCCGCTCGGGGTCTATGCGTTCACACAAGACGAGGCGCTCAAAGCCCGGTTGCTGTCTGATACGCATTCCGGCGGAGTGACCTTCAATGGCTGCGCTTTTCAGGCAGCTCAGCCCAATATCGGCTTCGGTGGGTCCGGCCTCAGCGGCTACGGGAGACATCACGGGATCGAAGGCTTTCGCGAATTCACCAACCCGCGCGGCGTGGTCGACCTCGATCCGGATGCCCTCGCACTGAATATCGCCCCGCCATACGGAGATGTAGCCACCGCATTGCTGTCCGCGATTACCGGCGAAGGCCAATAAGATGGGAGAGAAAACAGTGACCAAATTTGACTTCACACGTTCGATTGAGGCCTGCGCCGCCCATTACGGTGACGACGCTGAGGCTGTTAAGACCTACATGCTAGAAGGTCAGGAGAAAGCCCTGACGCTGGGCAACAGAGGGCCCATCCGGTTTGAAGACAACGGCAAGCTTCATCCCGACATCCTCGATGCCTATCACCAGTTCGGATTCTATGTGTTTGAAGGCGTGCTGGGCGAGCAGGAACTGGCCGACATCGAAGAGGACCTGCAGGAGCTGCGCAGCCGCTTCCCGACCGGCCCCGGCTCCAATGTAGATTCGCAGGGACGCCCGGCGATCGGGGCCGATTGCAAGGGCCCCGGTTTGATGTGGAGCAAACCGCTTAGTGATCCGCTGGGTGGCACGGACCTCGCCAGAGGTCGCCACCAGATCAAGCTCAAGGAGTTGAAGCCCGCAGACGAAGCGCCTGAGGATACCCCATTCATTCTGATGGGTTCGCTCCAGTTCTCCGAGGCCGCGCTTCGGACCTATGGCCATCCCGATCTGCTGAAGGTTGCGGCGGCCATAAACGGCGATGATTTCGTCCCCTTTAACGAAGTCCTGTTCATCAAGGACGCCGGGTTCGGTGCGGCAGTTTCATGGCATCAGGACGGCGATACCCACTGGGACAATCCCGATTTCGACCAGGACATCCACGGCTTCAACTTCATGGCCCAGGCTTACGGAAGCACGCCTGTAAATGGCGTCTGGGTAGTTCCCGGAACCCACAAGCTGGGCAAGCTGGACATCAAGGAGATGGTCAGGGAATCGGGCAGTGAGCGGCTGAAAGATGCGGTCCCGCTGGTCTGTGCGCCCGGAGACGTCGTGATCTGCAACCGCCAACTGGTGCATGGCTCGTTCCCCAACAGCGGTTTCGAACCGCGCCTGACGATCAATTTCGGCTTCCACCGCCGATCGTCGGTGCTCAATGTCGAAGGTGCTGGTATTCACAGCCCAGTCGCCGTTTATGATGCTGAACTGATTAGAACCCGTTCTCAAGTCATAGGATATGCAATCGAAGCCCGGTCCAAAAATACCCCGGTGAGAAGCCATACGAATATAAGCCATTCGCAAATTCGGGCGAGACCTTTGTCTGGAATGCGCAAGCAAAAGCGGGATTGAAGGACTACAACCTCCTCGATCTCAGCATCTGAGCAATACGCTTTTGTCTGCAAAGGGTCAGCTTTGGGTAGGTGGTACTCTACGGAAGAGAATAACAGTTCTGATCCTGCAATCTCTGCCGGGCGGAGAGTTCTGAATTGTTTTTATATGATGTAAGGCGCTCGAAGGTCTTGGGTCGATCGGAGCGGCTTATTATCCTTGTTTGTGATTAAGCATCATCGAGACTGCTATAAACAAATGACGGCCTTGGGATAACTCGTCTTAGCCCTAACTGGCGACTTTTAGGCGGAGAGCGACCAAGCGTTGTGAACGGTGCTAATAGCGGCTATCCGTCGCTCTACGTTCACAGACCGTCGGCCCGATATCGGTTCGTTAGTAGCCCTTATGTTCTGCCGGATTGAATAGCGGTTTTCAGGAAACGAATGTGCTGTCGGCAACGACCGAAATTGGGGCGGAAGCGAAAGTTCCTGAAATGCTAATCACAACGTCTGCTTTGTCGGTATCGCAGAATAAAAGCCGACATACAGCAAACGGCCCATTTCCAGACTTGATTTCTAAAAAACTATCAGACGTTTGCGTTGTTCCGGAAGAGGACGCAGGAGCTTCAAGCATCCTTACTTTCAAGCCTTAGGGAGTCATTTTAGATTACAGCCTTATTGTATGTAACTTTACATAATTCTGCAGCGGTGATAATGTCGACTCATGGAACTTGTAAAAGACCAACCCGCCAGAGCCTTTCCAACCACGCTCGATGCTTTGACTTTCCGGTTTGAGGATGTGCCGAGGTTACTTCGAAGGACCGTCGATTCCGCGCTGTATGGTTATGAGCTCAGCCGGACACAATGGCGTCTGCTCGCCTATGTTTTGCGCGAAGAAGGCATGACCCAGACAGAACTTGCCCGTTGCCTGGAACTCGAGCGTGCCAGCGTCGGCCAGGCAATTGATGCGCTTGAACGCAAACAATTGCTGGAGCGCACAAAAGAACCCGGAGACCGGCGGGTCTGGCGCATAATGCCGACACGCAAGGCACGGCAACTGCTGCCTGAACTCCGCGACACGATCAACGAAATATATGAACAGATGTTTCGGGGATTTTCCGCTGCCGAGATTGATAAACTGCACAGCTACCTAGACCGGATCATGGTTAATTTTGGAGATTGAAGAAAATGGCAACGCAACTGGACCAAAAAGTAACTGACGCCATTGATCCCAGCGTTCGCGAGCGCTTCGTTGACGGATCGGTTCATGACGTAATGAGGCAGTTGCGCAAGGAAGCACCCATCCACCACGGCGCGGACAGTCCTTACGGGCCCTACTGGTCGATTACCAAGCATCGGGATATCATCGAGATTGAAGCGCTGCCAGCAATTTTTTCGTCCGAAGGCGCGCGTGGAGGCATCTCTATTCTGGACCAGTCGGCGGCAATCGACCAAATGTCGATGGAAACATTCATAGCAATGGACCCGCCGCGCCATACGGCTAAACGCCGTACGGTTTCACCGGCTTTCACACCATCAGAAATGACCCGGCTTTCGGATGGAATTCGTCAACGCACATCAGACCTGCTGGATGAATTGCCACGGAATGAAGAGTTTAACTGGGTAGAACGGGTGTCGGTGCCGCTAACCACCGATATGCTCGCAATTTTGTTCAACTACCCCTGGGAAGAACGACACAAGCTTATCACTTGGTCCGATGCCATCACGTCGTTCGACATGATCGAAAATCATCCGGAAGAGCGCATGGCGCTGATCTTTGAAATGGTTACGGCGTTTCACCAGCTCTGGGATTTACGATCAAAATCCGAGCAGACGCCAGACCTGCTTTCGATGATGATCCACTCTGACGCCTTGGGCAAAATGGATGCTCAGGAATTTCTTGGCAACATGGCGCTTCTTATCGTTGGCGGCAACGATACGACCCGAAACAGCATGTCTGCTATTCCGGTTGCATTCAGCCAATATCCGGATGAATGGGCAAAAATCCAGAATGATGAAAGCCTGCTTCCCAATGCCGCCAGCGAAGTGATCCGCTGGCAAACGCCGGTCGCTCATATGCGCCGCACTGTGGTTGCAGATGCCGAGTTTCATGGTCACAAATTCCGCGAAGGCGACAAGATTATACTCTGGTACATCTCTGCCAACCGCGATGAAGCCGTTTTTGACAATGCTGACAAGTTTATAGCTGATCGGGAAAATGCCAGACGACATTTGTCTTTCGGTTATGGAGTTCACAGATGCGTTGGAGCTCGCCTTGCGGAGTTGCAGATTCAGATTTTGCTTTCGGAAATGGTGAAACGCAAAATGAGTTTTGAGCTCGAAGGTGATATTGTCCGAGCAAATAACCCGTTTGTGCATGGGATATTGAACGTGCCTTTACGGATCGCCAGCAACTAGTCAAACTTGCTGGCATCGACATCCTTGTGCCACCTTCGCGCCCGAAACGGTCGCTAAGGGTAGCAATCTGAAACGCCCTTAGAGGGTCATTCCCGTACATCAGCTATTCTCAATCACGCCCCCAAGCGGCCCTTCCGCAATCGGCCCTATTCTGTTGAAAAAACTCCAATTACCGATGTTTTCTTCGCCCTTACAGAATACGAAAATAGGGATTATTCATCTAACCTGCCAACAGCGGATTATAGCCAGCACCACTTGGGCCTGTATCTGGGAGCGAAGTTTTAATAATGGCGGGCTCCGAGCTCATAACCGTTTCTGCGGATGCAGTATGTGGGAGGAAGTGTGGGATAGTTTTCTGATCTTACAATCAATTTCGATATTTACCAGTTGGTTAGAAGATGAATCTTGCACTCACCCTGTCCGCCAGCTATATCATCCGGGAACGTCGCGTATCGTGTCTTAAGGCAATGCGATTCAATATTTTTTCGGCTTGGGTGATTTTCAGATGTTCTTACAATTATCCATAGCTGCTCGCGATATGTGTGGGTGAAATATGTGACGGCATTCCCAAACAAAGTGATCAGGCCCGTTGTGTTTCGCAGATCGTCCGGGAAACGGAGGTTTGGGCGGCTGATCACGTGATCACCACAAATCGAAGCAGCGGGATGGCTGACTGAAATCAAGGCGCAGGAGCGAGAGTATGACTGCATACTGACGCAAACCGTCGGGAGTATGAGATCGGATATTTTTTGTGACATTTATCCACTAGGCTGAATAATCCTAATGCTCTATCGTATTGCTGTTTAGTGGTTCGTTTGGGAGGCGTAATCATTGGAGCTTTCGATCAGACGCAGAAATTTGGATTATGCAACCGAGGTTCAAAGATTTTTCTCTCATGACAACACACAGATTTTGGCTATTAGGATTGCTATCGATAACCCTCGCTGGCTGTAGCAGCGGCGCAGACGAAGGTGGTAGATCGGGCGATGCACCGACAGTGGTTGGCGGGGCTGTAACCCAGGCTGAATTTGTCAGCGACATCGAAGCCGTTGGCACTGCTTTTGCCAATGAACAAACCGTCATCACTTCGCCAGTGACCGAGCGTATTGAAAAACTTGGCTTTGCCGATGGTGATGTTGTTCGGCGGGGGGCGATGATTGCTCAGTTATCGCGGGGTGAAGAATCTGCTGATTTAAACGCCGTTGAGGCGCGCGCGCGAGAAGCGGACAAGAAGCTCGACCGGTTAGCCGCTTTGCAGAAACGAGGATTTGCTACCGACGCCGCTGTGGATGAGCAATTGGCTTTACGCGATGGCGCTCGGGCAGATGCCAATGCCATTCGCTCGCGTATATCAGACCGGGTTATCCGTGCACCTTTTAGCGGCGTACTTAGCCTGCGCACCATTTCTCCTGGAACCGTGGTCACATCCGGCAGCCCGATAGCAACGATCAGTGATATTTCATCGATCAAACTCGACTTTACCGTTCCCGAGGCTTTTCTTACATCTATAGAAAAACGTCAGGTGATTGAGGCGCGATCCGCCGCTTATCAGGACCAGAGTTTCTTCGGCACAATTGATAATATAGACCCGCTGGTTGACCCGCTATCGCGCAGCATCACCGTACGTGCGATATTGCCCAATAACAGCGGCTTACTCCGCCCTGGCATGTTGCTCACTGTCCGGATTGTATCGGAAACCCGCACCGGTCTTGCGATTCCGGAAACAGCGTTGATCGCGCAGGGTGACCAGAATTTCGTCTTTGTTGTAGACAAGGAAGGCATCGCGCGGCGCACCTCCATCGAGGTCGGCCTGCGTTCCGATGGCATGATCGAAGTGCTAAGCGGTGTTGCTTTGGGGACAAAGATAGTCGCTGATGGCACCGTAAAAGTAAGGGACGACGCTCCCGTCAAAGCAGTGTTACCCGTCGGGAAGTCACCCAGTAAATCGAAAGCAGTCAGTGGTCGCGATGCCAAGGCCAAAGGCGCAGACCGTTGATTCTCTCTGACGTCTCGGTCAAGCGCCCTGTGTTTGCAGTCGTGCTTAGCCTGTTGCTTGTGCTCGCAGGGATAATCGCTTTTCTTCAACTACCCGTTCGCCAATACCCCGCCATTGAACCGCCAATTGTTTCGGTCGATGTAAACTATCCCGGTGCTGCGGCAAATGTTGTTGAATCCCGAATAACCCAGATACTTGAAGACCGCATTGCCGGGGTTGAAGGCATCGAAATGATCCGCTCTTCATCTCGTGATGGGCGGTCGGATATTACGGTTGAGTTTGCGCCCGACCGGGACGTCGATGCAGCAGCCAATGATATTCGCGACCGTGTTTCGGGTGCGCTTGATAATCTGCCCGAAGAATCGGACCCACCCGAAATTAACAAGGTTGATGCAGATGCCCGACCGTTCATGTGGCTAAATCTTACCGGTGAAGGCCGGGATTCCCTCTGGCTGGCAGATTATGCTGATCGTGTATTGACCGACCGGTTTTCATCAATCGATGGCGTGGCGAGGGTTCAGGCTGGTGGGGCGGCACGACCAGCAATCCGGATTTGGCTCGACCGCAAATCAATGGCCGCTTTCGGTCTGTCTCCGAATGATGTTGAAGCAGCGCTGCGCCGCGAGAATGTCGAACTTCCCGCTGGCCGCGTCGAATCATCGGACCTCAATCTCACCGTGCGGGTGGCGAGAGCCTATGGCGGTGTCGATGATTTCAAGGCGCTGGTCATCCGCCGGAGCGCGGACGGATCATTCTTGCGGCTCGCCGATGTCGCAAGAGTCGAACTGGGACCGGAAAATGTTTACAACCATTTTCGTTCGAACGGGCTTCCCGGCGTCGGGATGGGGATTATCCGGCAATCGGGCGCCAATGAACTGCAAGTTGCCAATGATATCAAGGACCGGATTGAAGAGATAAAGCCGCTATTGCCTTCTGGTGTTCAATTGGCGGTCAGCTATGACAGCAGCGTCTTCATTGACAAGGCGATTGAAAATGTTTGGGAAACGCTAGTCTTTGCCGCGTTTCTGGTGATCGCCGTCATCTACCTTTTCCTCGGGTCGGTGCGTGCCACCCTTATTCCGGCTGTCACCGTTCCGATTTCGCTTATGGGAACATTTTTTGTTCTGTGGCTCCTTGGACTTTCGATCAATTTGCTGACGTTGCTGGCACTGGTGATGGCAATCGGCCTAGTTGTTGATGATGCGATTGTGGTGCTGGAAAATATCTACGCGCGGATTGAACGCGGCGAAAGCCGCCTAGTCTCAGCCTTCGAAGGTGCCCGTCAAGTCGGTTTCGCCGTTGTTGCAACCACCGCCGTTGTTATCGCTGTTTTTGTTCCGGTGATGTTTTTGCCCGGTGAAACCGGTCTGTTGTTCCGTGAACTGGCGATTACCATGATCGTTGCGGTATCAATCTCGACCTTTGTGGCGCTTACGCTAATTCCGGTCATGTGTTCGAAAATCCTCAAAAAAGGCGGCGGCGAAACCTCGATGAGCCGCTTTGTTGACGAAAAGTTTCAGCAGACTAGCATCAGGTATGAAAGCGTTTTATCCCGCTGGATCCGCAGGCCATTTCTGCTCGGCGGAATAGCGTTCGGGATGGCCGCAATTTTCGCAGCCATCGGGCTGACGACGCTCAAGTCCGAAGTGGCCCCACCCGAAGACACCGGATTTATATTCGGCAACGCATCAATTGCGGAAGGTGCTGGTTGGCCCCGGCTGGTTAAGGTCATGAATGACCTTGAAACCATCGTGTTGCCTATGACAGAAGATGACGGCCCGCTGCGGCGAATTTTATTTCGTGCACCCGCTTCCTTTGGCCCGTCAGGCGATTTTTCGTCGGGCCGCATCATCATGTTTCTCAAACCTTGGGACGAACGGGACATGACGACCGCAGAAACCGTTGCCGAGGTAAACAAGCGCTTTCGCGATTATCCGGCCGCGCAGGTTTTTGCATCTGGCGGGTCGACGATCGGCGGCAGAGGCGGCGAAGCGATCCGCTTTGTTATTGCAGGGGATACCTATGATGAATTGACCCGCGCGCGCGATGCGCTGTTTGTTGCTGCTGGCGAGTACCCGGGTATCGAGACACTGGAGTCCGATTACAAGGAAACCCGGCCGCAGGTCGTCGTTAACGTCAACACGGTGCGGGCCGCCGATCTCGGAGTGTCCGTTCAGGAAATCGGGCGGACCCTTGAATCGATGATGGGCTCGCGCAATGCAGGTACCTATGTCGATCGGGGTGAGGAATATGACGTAATCATGCAGGCTGAGCCGGAAGACCGGGTGACCGCCGCCGATCTTACCAATGTCTATGTCCGTGGCCGTGATGATACGCTGGTTCCGTTGTCGGGTCTGGTTACGCTGGATAGCAGGGCCGAGGCCGGTGAACTGAACCGTTTTAACAAACTCCGCGCCATCACCCTCGAAGGGACGGTTGCACCGGACTATTCCCTTGGCGAAGCACTGACTTTCCTCGAAACGGAAGCGGCATCGCTGCCGGAGGTGGTTGCTATTGGTTATGAAGGAGAAAGCCGGGCGCTGCGTCAAACCGGCGGTTCGATCTGGCTGGTTCTCGGTTTTACCATTATCCTTGTTTATCTGGTGCTCGCCGCCCAGTTTGAGAGTTTCGTCAGTCCGCTGATCATCATTCTGGGTGTTCCTCTTGCGGTAAGCGGAGGCCTGCTTGGTCTCACAGCAATGGGCGGAACGCTCAATCTCTACAGCCAAATCGGGTTGATCATGCTGGTCGGACTTGCCGCAAAGAACGGTATCCTGATCGTCGAGTTTGCCAACCAGTTGCGTGATGAAGGTTTGGAATTTGAAAGAGCAATCCTAGAATCTGCGAAGCGCCGTTTCCGCCCGGTACTTATGACTTCGATTGCCACTGTTGCCGGCGCGACGCCTTTGATGCTGGCTACCGGAGCGGGTGGAGCCAGCCGTGAAGCGATCGGAATCGTGGTGGTCTGGGGCGTCAGCATTTCCACGTTGCTCACGCTGGTGGTAATTCCGTCATTCTATTATCTGCTGGCCCGAAATACCGGAAGTCCGCTTGCCGTGACGCGCCGTCTTAGAATTCAAAGGGAAGGCAGAGGAGTGTCAACCAACGCATGAGCCAAACTAGCAGGCAGTCAGTTTATGATTTAACCGGCTTGGTGCTGGAACTCAGGTAACCGCTATATCCATCAACAAAGCTTTGCAGAACGCCATCAACTTCCTCGGTCGCAAATTCTGTTGCCTCAGCTTCGCTACTGCCAAACTGCTTTTCATCTTTCTTTATAGCCGCAAGCATCGCGCTGCGTTCATTGGCACAAGCAGACGGCGCGGCCTTTTTGAAAACATTTGAGGACGATTTTAAATCAAGGTGCTCGACGGTGAAGTCCGTAAGGCAGTTTGAGTAATTCACCCGGGTTGCTTCTGCGTCTGTTGCAAACGCCGCAACCGATGAAAGCAATGCGAATCCGTATAACGTGAACATGACACTTTCCCTTTAAACTCTAACGCAGATTATATCACGAAAAGAAAGCCTCGTAACAACAAAATATGATGTTACATCATCAGAATATATTTATTATTATCAGATGGTTGGTTCGAATTCTGAGGGCGACAAGCAATACTTCAGGCCAAAGCTGTCAAATGGTTGGGAAACGACTCGCGTTATTCCGAAAAATTCAATCTTGCACTTTCGACAGGAAACTACCAATAGCAGCCCAGATATCGGGTTTTCCTTAATTGGGAATGAAATGGGAAACCGGTGAGGGATTGGCTTTTGGTCAACTCCAAATCCGGTACTGCCCCCGCAACTGTAAGCGGCTAGCCGATATGCCAAATGCCACTGGGTCATTTCGATCTGGGAAGGCGGCATATCTGCAGCGATCCGCGAGTCAGGAGACCAGCCATGTATCGTCGTTCTTCGTCTGGACGGGGTGTGTCAGGTGAACGGAGGTCTTCCTCTGATAGCGGCATTTTATGTCACTTAACCGGGGAATTCTCCAGATGAATAATATTATCAAATATCTACCACAAATTCTTTGTTCTGCTGCATTTTTCTATGCAACTCCTGCGTTTTCGCAAGTCGAAAACGAGCAAGAGGACGATGATACCATTATTGTTATTGCAACGGGTGCGCAGCAAAATATCAAGGATAGTGGCACCGCAATTTCGATTATCACCGATGCTGAAATATTGTCCCAGCAAGCAATTTCAGTTTCATCGCTTTTGCAAGAACTTCCGGGCGTCAATGTAACCCAAAGCGGCGGCATCGGCAGTCAAACCTCGGTGCGTATCCGGGGCGCTGAATCCGATCAGACTCTGGTGTTGATCAATGGCATCAGAGTCAATGATCCCTCTTCTCCCGATGGCAGCTTTGATTTCGGCAATTTACTGGCCAGCAATATCGAACGGATCGAGGTGCTTCGCGGCGCAAATGGCGTCGCTTGGGGCAGTCAGGCGGTTGGTGGAGTCGTACATATCACCACTAAGCGCCCAACCGATAGTTTTGAGCTGTTCACGCAGGGAGAATATGGGGCGCAGGACACGCTACGACTGACTAGCAATGCTTCCGGAAAGGTCGGACCGCTAGGCATTTCCGTTGGTGGCGGTTATATCAAAACGGATGGCATAAGCGCGTTTGACCAAGGTACAGAGAGCGATGGCTATCGCCAATATTCTGCAAATGCCAGTCTGATGGTTGATCTTGCGGATAACATCCGGTTTGAAGCCAATGGCTATTATGCAGACAACCGTGTCGAAAGCGATAGTGTCTTCCCGCCTTTCAGTTCGGAAAGCATAGAATATTCCTTGGCAGAAGAATTTTATGGCAATGTCGCAGTATCGGCTGATGCTTTTGACGGGCGATTCAAGAACCGGTTTGCATTTAGCCTGGCTGATATCAACCGCGATATTATCAGTCCGTTCTTCACGTCCCTGCCCCGTGGTCGCACCGAGCGGTTTGAATATCGCGGAGATTTTGAGATCGCCAGGATGATAAGACTGGTTTTCGGAACAGAGATGGAAAACAGCCGCTATGAAAACGCAGGCGTAAACGACCGCACCGGAATAGATTCCTTGTATTTTCAGGCCATTATCGGCCCGGTAGAGCGGATGACACTTACCGGTGGTGTCAGGCACGATGAGCACGACGATTTCGGTGGTCGCACCAGCATAGCTGGCAATTTGGCTTATCAATTCAGCGCTGACGGTCCGGTATTGCGCGCAAGCTACGCCGAAGGTTTCCGTGGGCCTTCCCTAATAGACTTGGATGGACGTCCGTTTGGTTTTGGAACACCTGACTTATTACCTGAAACAGCCAAATCTTATGAAGCGGGGCTTGAACAAACCTGGCTGGCGGGCGCTGTCACGACGTCAGTTATCGTTTTCAGGCGCGATATCCGTAACCAGATTGCTTTTGCCGCTTGCCCTGTCCTGCCGGATCCAGCGCCGGCGATTTGCGCCAATAACCAGCGACCATTTGGCACGACGCTCAATATTGAGCGCACCAGAACAACGGGCGTCGAAGCCGCTTTGACTATTAAACCAACCGAAAAACTTACGATCCATGCCAACTATACTTTCCTTGATGCGGAGAACCGTTCCAACGGTTCAAACTTGGGTAATGAACTGGCTCGCAGGCCATCAAGCAGTCTCTATTTGAACATCGACTACCAAACAGCATTTGGATTGAAACTCGGCAGTGATTTGCAAATTGTTGGCGACAGCTTTGATGATCTCGCCAACAGTCGGCGGATAGATGGTTATGCGCTGGTTGGCATTCGTACCAGCCTGCCCATTGCGGAAAGCTTCGAGATATTCGGAAGGGTCGAAAATCTGTTTGATGAAGATTATCAAACGGCAACCGATTTTGGGACATTCGGCCGCTCTGCTTACGCCGGCGTGAGAGCACGCTTTTGATCCGGGTTGCTTCCATATTAGCAATGATGCTCTTGGCCTCCTGTTCAGCCTATTCGGCTGAGCAAGATGCCATCATAGACGACAAACGAGAGGTGAAAACAATTGTCTCGGCAAACCCTTGTGTCGATGCGATATTAGTCGAGCTAGTGGAGCCCGAGAGGATAGCTTCGCTCAGCCATTATTCGCATAGCGCTGGTTCCTCTTCGATGGATATTGCTTTGGCAAGCCGGTTTCCGGCCAATGGCGGCACGGCAGAAGAAATCATCGCCCTTGATCCGGATATCGTTCTCCTGGGATCACATACTCCGAAGGCGACCCTCGATGCTCTGCAGGCATCTGGCATAAAAGTTCATCTGATAGGCGTACCCGATAGTGTAGCGCAAAGCCTTGACCAGATTGAGCAGATTGCTTTGGCGGTGAACGAGAAACCGCGAGGTGACATTTTGCAGTCAAAAATCCGCGCCGCTGTCGATGCGGCTAGCACAGGTGCGAAACAAGCCAGGCCAAAACTGCTAATTTGGCAAGCCGGCGGATTGGTTCCCGGAGAAGGCACGTTAATTGATGATATGATTGGCTTGGCCGGTTTTGCAAATGCAAGCGCTGACTATCGTCTCGCCATGTGGGACATTTTGCCGCTTGAGCCTGTGGCCAAAAACCCGCCAGACTTGATATTGAGCCCCAGCAGCGCAAAATCGGGTGAAAGCCGGAATGTGCATTTGCGCACGAAGTTTCTGAAGAAATTTGGCGATCAGGTGGTAACCGCTGATATTCCGGAAAATTTGCTGCACTGCGGCGGCACAACGATAATATCTGCGATGAACGTGCTGAAAAACGCACGCAATGATTATCAAAGGCAGAATGGCACATGAGCAGGCGTCACCTTTCGATAAACATCGGGTTGGTATTGATAATCGCTTTGCTGCTCGTTGTTTCGTTGCTGAGCGGCAAAGTCTGGATAAACCCTTTCTCCAGCGCAATCGATGCAAGAGACATGTGGATCATCAGCGAGTTGCGATTGCCGCGCAGTTTGCTGGCCATTGTAATCGGGCTGGTTCTCGGGCTTTCCGGTGCCGTGCTCCAGGGATTTTTACGCAATCCTTTGGCCGACCCAGCGATTGTCGGTATATCCTCTAGCGCAGCTTTTGGCGCCGTACTGGCGATCTTCCTTGGGCTATCCCAATCAGGTTGGGTCGTTTTTGGCGCGGCGATGATCGGCGCTGCAAGCGCGATGACATTGTTGGGCTTGCTCTCAGGTCGATCCGCTAGCCCGGTCGCCTTTATCCTTGCCGGTATGATACTCTCCAGTCTCACCGGCTCGCTCACTGCATTCCTGATCAGTATTTCGCCCAATCCTTTCGCGACGTCCGAGATTGTCAACTGGCTGATGGGCGCGCTGACCGACCGGGGTTTTGATGATTTGCTCATCGCCCTGCCATTCATGACGTTCGGCATGTTGCTATTGGCATCGACCGGAAAGGCGCTCAATATTCTCAGTCTGGGAGAGGAGACAGCGCGGACGATGGGGGTCAACATGCAGCAGCTGCTGTGGATAATCATTTTGGGTCTTGGCCTCGCGGTGGGCGCATCTGTGGCGGTTACCGGCGTGGTTGGCTTTGTCGGTTTGATCGTGCCCCACCTCGTCCGTCCCTTTGTTGGCCAGAAGCCCAGTGACATCATGCTGCCATCTGCCCTCGCTGGCGCTATATTGCTATTACTGGCCGATACTTTGGTTCGGTTGACGCCCGGTGCCGGGGAAGTACGCCTGGGTATCGCCATGGCGATGATTGGCACGCCGTTCTTCTTTGGTATTTTGGTCAAACTGCGGGGCGGCTATCATGGGGCTGAACCTAAAGAGCATCGGGGTCGAACTCTCGGGAAAGCCGATTCTCCGCGATGTAAGCTGTGCATTTTCCAAAGGTAAAATCCATGTTGTGCTGGGACCGAACGGGGCCGGTAAATCCACACTGCTGAAGACTATTGCCGGGCTCGTGTCTTATTCGGGCCAAATTGAACTTGCTGGCCTGAATTTGAAGCAATTTTCCGTCAAGCAACGGGCCAGGTCGCTCGCCTATCTTCCGCAAAACTATCAGATAGCTTGGGATATCCTTGTTCGTGATGTCATCGCAATGGGGCGTTATGCTCACGATGACAGCGATCTGACTGCGATTGAAGACGCGATGCAAGTCACTGATACCGGGCGTTTCGCGGCGCGCACAACAGGGCAACTGTCGGGTGGAGAACTCGCGCGGGTCATGCTTGCGAGGGTGCTGGCGGGAAAGCCTGACTGGATTTTGGCTGACGAGCCTCTGGCAAGCCTTGATCCTGCCTATCAACTGGATATGGTTTCCCGGTTCCGCGATATTGCGGCGACAGGAACGGCGGTAATCATCGTGCTTCATGATATTAATCTTGCTGCCAAACTGGCTGACAATGTGCTGATGCTCAAGGACGGTGCTGTCCTGGCCAGCGGAAATGCATCGACAAAGCTGAGTGCACAAAACCTGAGTAAATTATACGATATTTCCATTAAAAAACATGATATTGATAGCGATTACTTTGTGATAGGTTGAAGTCTGTATCGGGTCATTTTCTCGTAATATTGCCTGCAGCTATCGGCTATTCTCTGTTGCGCAGGCGTTAGCGGCTTTGCCGCTCCTTCCGGCCCGCCAAAACCACTGGTTTCGACCACCCGGTTATACCAGTGCGCCGCCCACACTCCGTCAGTTTTACGGCCACCGGGTTGCCATTGGAGCATTGCGCCATCCCAGGGAATTGCCAGCGCCACGCAAAGGGCCTTCAGATGGCTTGCCGGATCGCTCAAAATATCAGCGCTATCCAGCACAATTGGGGCTTTGCCAGTCATTTGCGCCGCTTGGTCCGCATATTCGACCTGCCGTTCATAGCCCAAGTCATCGGCCGTCACCTCTACCCGCTTGGCGGCATAGCTTGCCACAACCCGCGCAGGATCACGGATCAGGAAGGCGTGGCGGTGATCGGGAAAGTCAGCGATGGAAATATCATCGACCATATGGTGCGGCATGTGTTTCTGGTACCAAATCGCTTTGTCGCCGGGCACCCGCCCGCGCAAGGTTTCAGCTACCGATCGCCAGTCACAGTCCATCGAGGCAATAACCTCATCCGCCATAGGTTGCTGGAAACCCGTCTTTTTCAGAAATGCGCCATAGAAAGGTTCATCGGTTACGGCGCAATCAGAACGCGCGCCAAAGCTACGCATCATAGCAGTCGAGATGTTGCGCGGTCCGGACCACATGGCGATGCGGAGGGGTGTGCTCATTCATCGGCTCCCGTCATTGCAAGCGCAGCGAAGCAATCCAGAGCGGTACTCATAATCCACTGGATTGCCGCGTCGCTGCGCTCCTCGCAATGACGGCCAATTTTCGGCTCTGACGTCATGCCGTCACGTCGCGGTCGATCAGCTCCTTGTAGAGCTTTTGCAGGCGTTCCACCATCGGTCCCCTGCCCTCGGTCAGCGTCCGGCCATCAACTTCAGTGGCAGGCACAACTCCAGCAAAAGTGCCGGTTACAAAAGCCTCGTCAGCGCCATAGACATCGGTCAGCGAGAAGTTCTTTTCAAACACCGGAATATCATTCTCGCGGCAAATGCGGATCACATTCGCCCGCGTAATTCCGCCCAGGCAATAATCTCCGCTCGACGTCCAGACCTCGCCCTTGCGGACAATGAAGAAATGCGTGGAATTGCAAGTCGCCACAAAACCATGCGGATCGAGCATCAATGCCTCATCAGCGCCAGCCTGTGTTGCCTGAATACAGGCAGTGATGCAGTTGAGCTTGCTGTGGGAATTGAGTTTCTGATCCTGCACCGCCGGATCACCGCGCCGGACGTGGACTGTGAACAGCCGGATACCGTTCTCGACGGTGCTGGGCAGCGCTTCCTTATATTCCGCGATTATCACGATAGTTGCAGGGGAAATAACCACGCGCGGATCCTGATAAGGTGTGGAGCGGATGCCCCGCGTCACCATCAGCCTGATATGCACGCCCTCTTGGTCAACCATGCCATTGCCGGTGATTGTCTCATAGAGTCGTTCGACCAGTGCTTCCCGCGAAATTCCGATATCCATCGCAATGGCTTTCGCGCCTTCAAACAGCCGGTCGAGATGTGCTTCCAGAAACGCGATCTTGTCGTTGTGGACCCGCAGCCCTTCCCAGATCCCGTCTCCCAGCATGAAACCACTGTCAAAGACGGATACGGTCGCCTCCGCGCGCGGTGTCATCGTACCATTGACGTTGATCAATATTGTTTCATTGCGGGGGTCAGCGGTGAAATCGTGCGTGCCTTTGGCCATTTTCTAAATCCTTGTGATCAGCGCTGCAAACAGTGTCTTAGCGAAAAATGACATGAGTATGAAAGGGGTGATTGCGGAAGTGGAAGAAGGGTAAGGCCAGGTCGATCATATATCCGCTATGTTGGATGGATTATTGCTAATGTTGGAAATTATGTTGCGGGATACAGATTTGCAAAAACCTTCTCCCCCAAGCGAGACGATATTCCAATCACATATGCAAAACACGGTCGTAGGCATCCAGCACGCTTTCATGCATCATTTCGCTTAGCGTGGGATGCGGGAAGACGGTGTTCATCAGTTCCGCCTCGGTGGTTTCCAGCGTTTTGCCGACCGTATAGCCCTGAATCAGTTCGGTGACTTCCGCGCCAATCATATGTGCGCCCAGCAATTCTCCGGTTTTCGCGTCGAATACGGTCTTGATAAAGCCCTCGGTCTCGCCCAGCGCAATCGCCTTGCCGTTGCCGATAAACGGGAATTTCCCGACCTTGACGTCATGACCCGCCTCTTTCGCCTTGGCCTCGGTCAAACCAACGCTGGCGATTTGCGGGTGGCAATAAGTGCAGCCGGGAATATTGAGTGGATCCATTGCGTGCGGATGGCCGCCAGCGATGGCCTCCACTGCGATCACGCCCTCATGGCTCGCCTTGTGCGCCAGCCAAGGGCCGGCGGTGCAATCGCCAATCGCGTAAATCCCATCGATGTTGGTGCGACACATGGAGTCGGTCTTGATATGGAACCGCTCGTCGGGTTCCACGCCCAGCTCATCAAGCCCGATGGTTTCAATATTGGGCATGATGCCGACTGCGACAATCACATGGCTGAACTCGGTGGTTTCCTTCTTGCCCTTCTTGTCCTCAATCTCGGCTTTCACACTCTTGTCGCCGACGTCGACAGACTTAACGCCAGCGCCGGTCATGATATTCATCCCCTGCTTTTTCAGAGACTTCTCAAGGAAAGCGGAGACTTCTTCGTCTTCTACCGGCACGATCCGGTTAAGCATTTCCACAACGGTCACATCAACGCCCATGTCGTTATAGAAGCTTGCAAATTCGATGCCGATTGCGCCGGAGCCGATGACCAGCAATTTGGTCGGCATTTCGGGCGGCGTCATGGCGTGGCGATAGGTCCAGATGCGTTTGCCGTCGGCCTTGGCAAAGGGCAGATCGCGGGCGCGGGCGCCGGTGGCGATGATGATATTTTTTCCGGTAAGCTCTTCCTCACCGTTGTCGGATTTAACCGTGATTTTGCCTTTGGCGGTAATCTTGCCATCGCCCATGTGAACATCAATCTTGTTCTTCTTCATCAGGCCGGTGACGCCCTGATTCAGCTGCTTCGCCACCCCGCGTGAGCGTTTGACAATGGCATCCAGATCAGCGCTGATCTTCTCTGCAACCAGACCATAATCGGCAGCATGCTTCATATTATGAAAAACTTCCGCCGAGCGCAGCATCGCCTTGGTCGGAATACAGCCCCAGTTAAGGCAAATTCCACCGAGATTTTCGCGTTCGACAATGGCGGTTTTCAGGCCGAGTTGCGAAGCGCGGATCGCGGCGACATAGCCACCGGGGCCGGAACCGAGAACGATGAGGTCGTAGTTATTGGCCAATTGTCTTACTCCTTTTTCCTCTCCCCTTGAGGGAGAGGATACCAAAGCCTTAGCAATTTATTGCTTAGGCGACGTTGGTGAGGGGGCTCTGGAAAGAGCTTCCAATATAGCCTCCAAAACACCCTGCAAATTCTTGTCAATCTCGTTATTCCAAAACCGTAATATTGAATATCCTCGACTCTTCAACCGTGCATCGCGCTTCTGATCATATGCGCTACCAGCATGCTGCGAACCATCTGCTTCGATAATCAACTTCTCGTCCTGACACACAAAATCGCCAACAAAGGGTCCTATCGGTTGTTGATTGCGAAATTTAAACCCGCCAAGCTGTCGATTGCGCAAACGGTTCCAAAGCATCCTTTCTTGCGACGTCATTTCACGGCGCAAGCTTCTGGCGTGGTGGAGCGTGCGAGAAGAATAGCCAGTCATACCGCTCTTAACCTCAACCCCTCACCAGGATTTAGTAGCAAACAAGTTTGCAACAAAATCTATCCTCTCCCTCAGGGGGAGAGGAAAAATGAACCCAAAATACCCTGCATATTCTCAAGCCAACATCCCCAATGGGTTCTCACAAAGCTCCTTAAACACCTTCATCAATTCCGCCCCATCCGCGCCATCGATCGCCCGGTGATCGAAAGACCCCGTAGCGCTCATGATCGTGGCGATTTGCAAGCTATCGTCGATCACATACGGCCGCTTCTCGCCAGCACCAATCGCCATGATCATCGCTTGCGGCGGATTGATCACTGCGTCGAAATTCTTGATACCGAACATACCCATATTGGAGATGCTCGCAGTGCCGCCCTGATATTCGTGGGGTTGCAGCTTGCCTTCTTTGGCACGGCCCGCCAGTTCCTTGACCTCGGTTGAGATCGCGGAGAGCGATTTGGTGTCGGCGCTCGTAACAATTGGCGTTATCAGCCCGCCGTCGATGCTCACTGCAACGGAAATATCAGCACGATGGAAGCTTTTCAGCATATCGCCGTCCAGCGCGACATTGCATTTTGGTACCTGCATCAGCGAGACTGCGAGCGCCTTTACCAGCAGATCATTGACCGACAGTTTCACGCCGCGCGGTTCGAGCGTCGCATTGAGTTCGCCGCGCAATTTGAGCAGCTTGTCGAGCTGGATATCTACAGTGAGATAGATGTGCGGGATCGTCTGCTTCGCCTCTGTCAGCCGCCGCGCGATGGTTTTACGCATATTTGAAAGTTTGGCGCTGTCGTGCGGGATATCGAATTCGCTAGCTGGTGCCGGGGTGGGCTGTGCTTCGACAGGCTCAGCACGAACGGCTTCTCCACCGACCCGCTCATCCTGAGTTTGTCGAAGGGTTCCACCTTCAGCGCCGTCAATATCCGCCTTGATGATCCGTCCATTAGGGCCGGAACCTTCCAAGGCAGAAAGGTCAACGCCTTTCTGTTCGGCGAGACGGCGAGCCAATGGGCTGGCCTTGATACGGGTCGCCCCGTTCTCGGCATGCCGAACTTGTACGGGCGTCTCGGGAGATTCGGAAACAGGTTCAGGTTGCCGTTCTTCCTTTGTCGGTTCCACTTTGGCTTCGGGCTGTACCGCTTCCTTGGCTGCTGGCGGGGAGCAGGTGCAGGGGCTGCTTCCACGTCACCGATATCCTCCCCCTCTTCTGTAATAATCGCGATGACATCGCCAACTTTCACATTGTCGGTTCCTTCAGGAACAACTATTTTGGCAATCACGCCTTCGTCGATCGCCTCAAACTCCATCGTCGCTTTATCTGTCTCTATCTCGGCCAGCAAATCACCCGAAGAGATGCTGTCGCCCTCTTTGACGAGCCACTTGGCGAGCGACCCTTCTTCCATTGTGGGTGAAAGCGCAGGCATTTGAAGGTTGATTGGCATGGCCGGAAATCTTTCCTTGATAAAGTCGCTATAGCTTTAATCTGTCCAACATTGGAGCATAGTCGTCAAGGGCGCTCCCTTGCTTTGCGGCTTTTTTTGTCGCAAGCACCAATATTGACAAGATAAGGACTGGGCATGCGTACATATCTGGTGGTGATAGACGAAACCGACGAGGCCAGCATTGCGCTGCGTTTTGCTTCTCGCAGGGCAATGAAAACAAACGGCGCGCTGCACATATTGGCGCTGGTTGAGAGTGAGGGCTTTGTCGCCTGGGGCGGTGTGCAGGCGACTTTGGAAGAAGAAGCCAAGAACCGCGCCGAGGCCCTGGTTTCCAGCGCTGCCGGAACACTTTTTGACGAAACCGGCATTCGCCCGTCGATAACGGTCAAAGAAGGAAAAGGCCCGAAGGTCGTCCGTCAGATGATGGAAGAAGTCGACGGGCTCGCGGCTCTGGTTCTGGGCGCGTCAGCTGATGGCGCGCCTGGACCGCTGGTAGCCCATTTTGCCGCGACCGAAGCCGGTTCCTTGCCTTGCCCGGTGATGGTTGTCCCCGGATCGCTCAGTAAGGAAGAGATTGACCGGCTGAGTTAGCTCAGCTTATTTTTTGCGGCTATTATGTTTGATATTGGCGGGGCGACCGCGCTTGCCTTTTTTGTGTTGTTGGCCGCTTTTTGGTGGCTTTCGCTGGCCGGGTCGACGTTGTGATGGACGTTCGCGGCTGTGGTTGCCCCCTTCAGGAAGTTCGAACAGCAAACTGCCGGTCGCGGGGTTAGCCTCGATCAGACGCAGTTCCAGTTTTTGCCCGATATTGTATGTTTCTCCGGTCTTCTGACCCTTTAATTCCTGGCTCGCTTCATCATATTCATAATAATCCGAACCCAATGTCCGCACCGGAACGAGGCCATCGCCGCCCAGTTCTTCAACAGTCGCGAAAAAGCCGAAATTCTGGACGCCGGTGATGCGGCATTTTAATATCTGCCCGACCCGCTCTGATAAATGCGCGGAGATATAACGATCCACAGTTTCACGTTCGGCCTTCATCGCCCGGCGTTCAAGCTGGCTAATTTTTTCAGAGATCAGCTCAAGCCGCCCCGCCTCATCCTCGCTTAACCCGCTACTCGCCGGGATATTTTCGTTCGCAGGC
Source organism: Parasphingorhabdus halotolerans (assembly GCF_012516475.1). NCBI lineage: Bacteria > Pseudomonadati > Pseudomonadota > Alphaproteobacteria > Sphingomonadales > Sphingorhabdaceae > Parasphingorhabdus > Parasphingorhabdus halotolerans. The sequence continues at coordinate 486,766 of NZ_CP051217.1, forward strand.
TTGGGCTGTTCCAGCTTGCAGGCGGAAACCAGCGCGCGGTGCACGATTAGATCGGCATAGCGGCGGATAGGGCTGGTAAAATGGGCATAGCTGCCCAGCGACAGTCCAAAATGCCCCATATTGGTGTGGCCATAATAAGCCTGTGTCTGGCTGCGCAATATCTGTTCCATCACCAGCGGCAGGATTTCTGCTTCGCCAACCTGTTCGATCAAGCGGTTGAAAACCGATGGCTTGATGACCTGCCCCATCGCAAAGCTGACATCAAAGCTCTTGAGATAATCCTTCAGCGCGATAAGCTTCTCACGAGAAGGCACTTCATGAACGCGATAAATCAGTGGTGACTTTTTTGACTCAAGCATTTTTGCGGCAGCGACATTGGCGGCGATCATGAAATCTTCGACAACACGATGGGCATCAAGACGCTCGCGCACCGCGATTTCTGCAATCCTGCCCTGTTCATCAAGAACAACGCGCTTTTCAGGTAAATCAAGATGCAGCGGTTCGCGATCATCTCGCGCTTTTGCCAGCAGCTTCCAGCAATCCCAAACCGGTTTAAGAGCGGTGGATGTCAAGGGATGCTTGATCCGGCCATCAATCGCGGCCTGCGCATCTTCATAGGCGATATTGCCAGCCAATTTGACAATGGCGCGGGTGAAGCGGGAAGAACGCATCTTTCCTTTGGCATCAATCTGCAAGTGGCAAACCAGTGCCGCGCGATCAACATCCTGTTTTAATGAACAAACATCAGTGGAAAGAGCTTCTGGCAGCATAGGCACGACCCGATCAGGGAAATAAACGCTGTTGCCGCGTTTATAAGCTTCCCTGTCCAGTGCACTGCCGGTGCGAACATAATAGGATACGTCGGCAATGGCGATCAACGCTTTGTAGCCGCCTTTATTATCGGGATCATCATCTGGTGTAGCCCAGATTGCGTCATCATGATCGCGCGCATCCGCTGGATCAATCGCAACAATTGGCAAATGGCGAAGATCTTCGCGTTTCTCGGTACCCAATTCCAGCTTGGTCGCCTGCTCGGCCTCGGCGAGAACATTGTCCGGAAAGACATCCGGAATTTCAAACTTGCCAATCGCGATCAAACTGAAAGACTTGGGCGCGAACGGGTCTCCAAGGACCTCTTTCACCCGCGCCTGTATCTGTGAACCGCGGCCATGTGGTTCGGCGCGCACAAGGTCGCCGCTTTTGGCTTCCCCCAAATCAGAAATCGGCGTGCTGCGACGGATTTTCCGGTCGACAGGTTTGAGCCAAAACCGGTCCCGTTCGTCTTTCTCGACGATGCCCATCAGCATCTCGCTCGCTTCCGCAAGCTTCTTCATCAGATAGGCGATATGCCCCTGCCCGCGCTCTTCAGTACGCGCCAATATCCTGTCACCGATGGCCAGAGCAGCCCTGCGGCCTTTTTCTTTAATGCGCAGTTTTGGCGCAGGCGTGTCATCGGCTTCCCATTTATCAGGGACAGCGATCGCTTCATTGCCATCAATTTCAACGATCTTGAGAACGGTGACTTTCGGCACGCCACCCATTTTGTGAAACGCGCGGCCCGGGCTGGCGTCAATCAATCCTTCGTCAGCCATATCCTTGAGCAAGGCTTTCAGCGCAATCTTGTCTGATCCACGCAATCCGAAAGCTTTTGCAATTTCCCGCTTTCCGGCAGGTTTTTCCGACTGCGCGATAAAGTCCAATATTTTTTTGCGGCTCGGAATCGCGCCCGGAATATTCGGATTTTTGACGCGCTTCTTCTGAACAGGTTTGCCTGATTTTTTGGTGCCAATTTTTTTGCTACCGGGGTTTTTCGGATATCCGGCCATTAATATGATTTGCCGATGAGTATCCGTTCGACTGCAGGCTCGCCGGTAAAAATGCATGGGCCATCAACCGGCGCTGCGTTTTGCGGCACATTGCGAATGGTCAATTTGAGCTTTTTCAATCTTTGGTCAATTTGTTCCAGTGCGTCGCCGGTGGCGCGGCACCATTGGACCTCAAGCCACCCGGGATATTTCTTGTTTTCCTTGTAGAATTTTTCGAGTCCGGCAAAGTCGGTTATGCCGCGTGTAATATTCGCATCCAGACGCGTTTTGGCTTCGCCATGCAGTCGATCTTGAATATCTTTCAGCAAATCCGGAATAGTCGGCACAAATTCCTCTTTGGTCAGGAAGTGATTATCAAGCTTGCCATTCTCTTTATACAATGCGTCGCGGCGCAGCATCGCGACTTTGCCCTCCGCCACATCACGGGGCCCAATTTCGAGAATCAGCGGCGCGCCTTTTTTAACCCACGACCAGCGTTTGGTTTGAGGTTTGGCGCCAGTGATATCCAGCTTGACGCGGATATTCTCATCGAGCGCCCTACCCTGTGCAATTTCCCTGGTCAGCGCTTTGCAATATTGCAGAACTTCTTCGTCTTCCGGCTTGTCACGCAGTAATGGAATGATCACAACTTGATGCGGCGCAATCAATGGCGGCACACGAAGGCCATCATCATCTCCATGCGTCATGATGACGCCGCCGATAAGCCGCGTCGATGTTCCCCAACTGGTGGTATAAGCAAACTGGAACTCGCCTTCTTTATCCTGAAAGCGGATATTCTGGGCCTTCGAGAATGTTTGTCCCAAAAAGTGGCTTGTGCCGGCTTGCAACGCCTTGCCATCCTGCATCATCGCTTCGATGGAATAGGTCGCATCTGCGCCGGGAAAGCGTTCATTTTCCGGCTTTTCTCCTGCGACGACTGGCATCGCAAGCACATTTTCCGAAAAGCTCCGATATAGCTCAAGGATATCGAGCGTTTCTACCATTGCTTCCTCTTTGGTGGCATGCACTGTGTGACCCTCTTGCCAGAGAAATTCGCTTGTGCGCAGGAACATCCGTGTGCGCATTTCCCAGCGAACGACGTTGGCCCATTGATTGATCATCACCGGCAAGTCGCGCCAGCTTTGCACCCAGCGGGCAAAAGCAGTGCCAATCACAGTCTCTGAAGTCGGACGAACTACTAGCGGTTCTTCAAGCTTTGCATCAGGATCAACAATCAAACCGCCATCGCCGTCCTTCATTAACCGATGATGGGTGACGACCGCCATTTCCTTGGCAAAACCGTCAACATGCTCGGCCTCTTTTGCGAAATAGCTTAGCGGGATAAACAATGGAAAATAGCAATTCTCGTGACCCGATGCTTTGATCCGCTGATCCATCAAATATTGCACACGTTCCCAAATGCCATAACCCCAGGGGCGCATAACCATGCAACCACGCACGCCAGATTCTTCGGCAAGATCCGCTTCCGAAATAACTTGCTGATACCAGCCAGCGAAATCATCTTCGCGGGTGACCGAAAGGGCGTTTTTTTTCACTTATGTAATTCCTGCAATATTTGCTTTAGTTGTCGAGCTTATCGATTTTTGATTGAATGTCAGCGAGCTGCTGTTTCAAATCCATGATCTCGCGATCTTTTTCTGACAGTTCTTCTTCTACCGGTTCATCTTCCACGGTGCTATTTTTTCCTAAGCCAAGAGGATTCAGAGCCTTTCCTACAACACCGGCTATCGGGCTCGATTTCAGTGCATTTTCGACTGCTTCCTGAAATTGCTTTTGATTTTCAATCGCCATTTTGCCGAGCGGATTTTTGCTCAAGGCTCCTTCTACAGCTTCCTGAAACTGCTTCTGGTTCTTGCGGAAATTGTCCATCGAAGCTTCAAGATAAGACGGCATCAACGACTGCATCGAGTTGCCATACATCGAAATCAATTGCCTCAGGAATTTCACCGGTAGCATATTCTGTCCACTGCTCTCTTCGTCCACAATAATCTGGGTAAGAACATTATGCGTTATATCTTCGCCCGTCTTCGCATCCACAACGACAAAATCAATGTCATTGCGTGTCATATCCGCCAGAAAATCCAGCGTAATATAATTTGAAGTCTGGGTGTTATAGAGACGACGATTGGCGTATTTTTTTATCGTGATCGGACCGTTTGGATCCTTTTTGTTAGTTTTTGCCATTGTAACTCCTGACGAAACGATATTTGCTGAATGCCTTGAACAACAAATTAGCGCTGCGATGATTTAAATAATGGCAAGACAGTAGACAAAATTGTGCAATGCCGCAACCAAAGCCGTCATTGCGCAGCATTGTTGCAGCATTTTCGGCCAGTTATGCAAGTTTTGCGGTCGTTTTAGCCTTTGCGGCCGCAATATTGCGGTTGCGGAAAAATGCGCAAGCTATTGCCATATCCGTGGCAGGCGCTGGCCAAGCCCGGTAATCAGTTCATATTGCGACAATCCGGATATGCGCGAAGCTTCAGGCAGATCATAGTCGCAGTCAACCCAATCGCCCTCTTCCAATTTCGGTGCTTGGGTAAGATCAATGGCGGTAAGATCCATTGAAACGCGCCCGATGACGCGAAGCTTTCCCCCGTCTGCCAGAAAGCATCCCTTGTTTGAAAAACCGCGCAAGTAGCCATCTGCATAACCCATAGCCAAAATCGCGATACGAAGATCGCGGTCCGCTATATATTTCGCGTTATACCCGATTTTATCGCCCGGCCTCACATGTCGAACTTGCAATATTTGCGCTTGCGGCGTTGCGACTTGTTGGATTTGATCCGCCAATTCCGGCCTTGGTTTGCCCCCATAAAGCGACAAGCCGGGGCGGGTCACATCAAAATGATAGTCGGTTCCCAGCATGATACCAGCGCTGTTGGCGAAGCTAGATCTTTTGTATTGGAGGTCGATTAGGGCCGAAAGATATTTCGCAAGCTGGTCCGTATTTTGCTTACAGTCTTCGTCCGCGGAGGCCAAATGACTCATAGCGAGATCGATATCAAGATTAGCTATGCAGCCATGCCCAAGATCACCCGGATTAATGCCAAGGCGGTTCATGCCGCTATTGATCATGACGTCACATGGTAGTGAAGTTGTGGACCAGCGCAGTATCTGTTCGATGCTGTTTAATACCGGCTTGGCGGAGGATTTCACCGCAAAGGCCATATCTTCTTCACGAACGCCGTTGAGAACGGAGATCGATGCTTTTCCCGCCGCAATAGCCTCTATCTCGCGAGCCTCCTGCCAGTTGGCCACAAAGAAATCCTGGCAACCGGCATCCAGCAATTTTTGAACGACGGGTAGTGCGCCCAACCCATAAGCATCGGCTTTTACTGCAGCGCCGGCAGATGCCGCTCCGCTGAATCTGTTTAATGCGCGCCAATTGGCGACGAGCGCATCACCGCTTAGCTGCAACCTGGCGGTTGCCGGAATGTCAGGTGCAGCGATACTCATCTATGATAGATTAGTGGCTTCAACGGTCTTCGTCGAGTGCTGCTTCGGGATCACTGGGAATACCCCACCAAGCAATGATGACACCGAAGGCGACCACAACCCAAGTGTACCACAGGCCGGCGTAAATATCTCCAGAACGCGCAACAATATAACCCGCGATCAACGGCAGGAAGCCGCCCAGATAACCAGCCCCGATATGATAAGGAATGGACATTGAGCTATAGCGGATTTTTGGCGGGAACATCTCGGCAAGCAGTGCCGCCACTGAGCCGTAAGTCAGTGCGCTCAATACGCCGAGCACCAGCAAAATCGCAACAATACCCAATATACTGGCTACCCCCAGCTCTTGCTTGTTGAAATCGAAGCCATATTGGCTCAAGCCATCGCGAATGCCGTTGCTCCGTGCTTTCCCGTCGGTCAGCCATTGCTGGTTGATAACAATCTCTTCACCGCCAGCCGTCAGTTTGAGGGTATCGCCTTGTGAAAGCTCGTAAGCCACTCCGGCAGCGATCAGCGTTTCCAGCACTTTGCCGCAATCACTTTGTTCACGGCTGAAAAGCTCTGCAAACGGGTCCGTGCTACAGGCTTGGCCCTCCACCCGAACCGGCGTTGCTTCAGCGGCCGTTGATAGTCCCGGATTGGCCAGTTGACCCAGACCCCAGAAGGATGGGAAGAGCAGCAGCAAAGCAAGCAATGCGCCAACTATGATCGGCTTCTTGCGCCCGACTTTGTCAGACCATTTTCCGACAATGAGATAGAAAGACATGGCGATCAGCCCGGAGAAGAAAAGGATCAAATCGACCGTCAGATTATCGACGTTCATCGGTCCGCGCAGCAAGGACATGCCCGAGAAAAACGCGGTGTACCAGATGGTGGTCAATATGCCGGTGATCCCGAACAGCGCGACAAAAATGCGTTTCTTGTTACCCGGATAGGTAAAGCTTTCGGTGAAAGGATTTTTGGCTGTTTCGCCAGCTGCTTTCATTGCCTGAAAGACGGGACTTTCGTTCAATTTCAGCCGCATCCAGAGTGAAATGCCGAGCAAGATGATCGACAGCAGGAATGGCACCCGCCAGCCCCAGTCGTTAAATTCCTGTTCGGGGATCAGGAAACGGCAAGCCAGAACCACGCCGATGGACAACACAAATCCACCCGCCACGCTGGCCTGAATATAGCTGGTGTAATAGCCGCGTTTCTCGGTGGGGGCATGTTCAGCGACGTAGATGGCCGCGCCGCCATATTCGCCGCCCAGAGCAAGACCCTGCAATATGCGCAAAAATATCACGATTAGCGGAGCCGCAAGACCTATGGTTTCTGCGCTTGGAATCAATCCGACACCAGCGGTTGCAATGCCCATTAAGGTGACGGTGACAAGGAACGTATATTTTCGCCCCAATTTGTCACCCAAAAAGCCGAATAATATCGCGCCAACCGGACGAAATCCGAAGCCAATCGCAAATGTAGCCCAAACCATCAGGATTTCGAGCGTTTCATTTCCGCTCGGGAAAAATGTGGGGCCGATGATGTAGAACAACGTGCCATAGATGAAGAAATCATACCATTCGAAGATGGTTCCGGCAGAGGACGCACCGATGACCAGCCGGATTTCCTTGTCCGTCGGTTCACGCTGTCCTGCTATTGCTGCTTCACTGGCCATTTACGCCCTCCCCAAGGCTTTACTCATTCCAGTTCGAGTATCACCGCATCGACGGCAAGGCTATCCCCTTGCGCGGCTTCCACCGATTTGACCACTCCGTTTTTCTCGGCACGCAGGATGTTTTCCATCTTCATCGCCTCGACAACCGCAAGAGGCTGACCTTCCTCGACCTTGTCGCCCTCACCTACATGGAGTGCAACAAGCAAACCAGGCATGGGACACAGCAGATATTTGGAAAGATCGGGGGGTATTTTTTCGATCATGTGAGTGGCATGCCGCGCGATACTGGCGGGCAATACGCGCACATCGAATTTTGCGCCGCGCGTGTTCATCGCAAATCCAGTTGTCGTTTTGCGGATTTTGACGATCAGCAATTCATCGCCGATATTAGCCTCGATCAAACTGTCTCCCGGCGTATATTCCGTGGAGAGATCAACATCCTGATCATCGACGGTGATACCATCTTCGGAAACGCTGACATGTTGAATGCTGTCGCCGATTTTGACTTGCCATTCCCCGGGAGGGTCAAGCCGCCTGCCCAGCTGATTGTCTACCCGCCGCGCGCGATCCGCATGGGCTGCCCCGGCAAACGCCGCGATGGCGGCCAGATTGCGCAGCAGGTCTTCCGAAGCAGGAGCCCCTTGGAAACCATCAGGATATTCTTCGGCGATAAAACCGGTGGTTATCTCGCCAGAACGGAAACGCGGATGCTGCATGAGCGCCGACAGAAAATTGATATTATGACCAACGCCTTCCAGTTCGAACGCATCAAGCGCCGCAATCTGCTTATCCGCTGCTTCATCGCGGGTTTCACCCCACGTTACGAGCTTGGCGATCATTGGATCGTAGAAGATGCTGACTTCGCCGCCATCCATCACGCCATCATCAACGCGGACACCATCAACGCCGCGGATAGGATCGCCTGTCCATCCTGGAACCGGCGGATCATAACGGACTATCCGGCCTGTCGAGGGCAGGAAACCGCGATAGGGGTCCTCGGCATAGACCCGGTTTTCTATCGCCCAGCCATCAATGCCGATGTCATCCTGCGTTATCTCCAGCTTCTCACCATAGGCGACGCGGATCATCTGTTCGACCAGATCAATGCCGGTAATCGCTTCGGTAACCGGATGCTCCACCTGCAAACGCGTGTTCATTTCGAGGAAATAGAAACTTTCGCCCGTCGGGTCTGCACCGGAAACGATGAGTTCGACCGTACCCGCGCTATGATAGTCCACGGCTGCGGAAAGGGCGACAGCTTGCTCGCCCATGGCCTTGCGCATTTTGGGCGTGACGAAAGGCGATGGCGCTTCTTCCACAACCTTTTGATGGCGGCGCTGGATCGAGCATTCGCGCTCGTTCAGATAAAGAATATTGCCGTGTTTATCGCCCAAAATCTGGATTTCGATATGGCGGGGGTTGAGGATGAATTTCTCGATAAAAACGCGATCATCGCCAAAGCTGTTCAGACCTTCACGCTTGGTCGCCTCAAAGCCTTCGCGCACGTCCTTTTCGTCATAGGCAAGCCGCATTCCCTTGCCGCCGCCGCCAGCGCTGGCCTTCATCATCACCGGATAGCCAATGTCGTTCGATATCTCGACTGCGTGATCGGTGTCTTTAATCTCGCCGACAAAGCCGGGGACCACATTGACGCCCGCTTCCTTGGCGAGCTTCTTGGATTCAATCTTGTCACCCATCGCCTGAATTGCACCCACTGGTGGCCCGATAAAGGCGATGTTGTTCTTTTCCAGTTCCTCGACGAAACTCGCGCGTTCGGAGAGAAAGCCATAGCCCGGATGGACAGCTTCTGCGCCGGTTTCCTTGCAGGCGGCGATGATCTTTTCCGCGATCAGATAGGATTCCGCAGCTGGCGATGGCCCGATATGCACAGCTTCATCGGCCATTTTGACAAACGGCGCGCGTGCATCAGCGTCGGAATAAACCGCAACTGTGGCAATGCCCATTTTCTTGGCGGTGCGGATAACACGACAGGCGATTTCGCCCCGGTTTGCGATTAGGATTTTTTTGAACATCTAGGAAGCCAATTTCTTAAGCATTTGAATAAATTCGTCTTGGAGCATTTGCCACTTCTCGCCAAAATGCGCCTCGCGATGATGGTTTGGGCAAAGTGCGATCACATTGCTGTGTTTGTCGACACCTTGCTCCGATAGGCTGATAACATGGTGCGCTTCAAGATAGGTGTGCCCATTTTCTTTTTTGAACGTTACGCATCCGCCATATTCACAAACGCCATTAGCCCGTTTTAGTACTTGCTTGCGGACTTCTTGGTCGCGGACATAACTACCTGCCATTCGTCGCCGGTACTCAGGAGAGTCGTTCCCAACTTCAGTTTCGTCTATGTCGTCGATTGCGGAGAATTGGCTGTTGAATGCGTGTACAATCCTGGAACTTGTCCAGAAGGAGCGCTTTTTGTTATAAGGTTCCACACCGATTAGTGAACAGTATCGTTGAAAGGCTTGTTCTAGGCGAGTGTCATGGGCATTTTTCGAGCCGACAATCTTACTTATTACAGGGTTCGTATCCTTTCCGTCAGCGGTGCGATTTGCAATCAGTCTTTCATGATTTTCACGTGAGTTATCTTTGTAGCCAATAAATCGTGATGGAGCGAAAGCAATAATGCGACCAAACTGATACGGATAAAAAACTGCCCCTGCCTTTACCCAGTCGGCAAACTTCTGTCGGTCTTGGGAATCGGAATGTATTGCATTGATCAGTGTATCGACATTCCGCTCAATATCAGAGAGGCTTTCTACAAATATGGTTTTCACTCAACCCCCTCCAACGCTTTTTCCGCCCTTAAGGGCTCCTCACCCGCCAGCGCCTTCAATCCCAACCGCGCAAACAGGGCCGCATCGCTATCATCCCCTGCATTGGGCGCAGTCAGCAGCTTGTCGCCGGTAAAAATCGAATTGGCTCCGGCCATAAAGCAGAGCGCCTGCGTCGCCTCACTCATGCTCTCGCGGCCAGCGGACAGACGGACCATCGATTTCGGCATGGTAATCCGCGCCACTGCGACGGTGCGGACAAATTCGATGTCGTCAATCTTCGCCATCGGCGTATCGGCGAGCATATCGCCCAGCACTGTGCCCTTGACCGGCACCAGCGCATTGACCGGAACGCTTTCAGGATGCTGTTCCAGCGTCGAAAGTGTGTGGACAAAGCCAACCCGATCTTCGCGGGTTTCGCCCATACCGATAATCCCGCCCGAACAGACATTGATCCCCGCCCGCCGCACTTCGCCAAGCGTATCGAGCCGGTCCTGCATCTTGCGCGTCGAAATCGCCTTTTCGTAATATTCCGGGCTGCTGTCGATATTGTGATTATAATAATCGAGCCCTGCTTCAGCCAGCATATCCGCCTGTTTCGGCGTCAGCATACCCAGCGTCATGCAGGTTTCCATGCCCATTGAGGCGACACCCTTCACAATCTCGACAATCGCAGGCATGTCACGATCCTTGGGATTGCGCCACGCGGCGCCCATGCAGAAACGTTGTGAGCCTGCATCCTTCGCCTGCGCTGCCGATTGCAGTACCGCGCGCACGTCCATCAGCTTCGTGGCTTCGACGCCGCTGTCGGCGTGGACGGACTGGCTGCAATAGCCACAATCCTCCGGGCATCCACCGGTTTTGATGGAAAGCAACGTGCAAAGCTGCACTTCATCGGGCTTGTGATAGGTGCGGTGCGCGGTTGCGGCCTGGAACAGCAATTCGGTGAACGGTAGGTCAAACAACGTCGCGATTTCCTCGCGGGTCCAGTCGGTGCGTATTTCGGTCATTAACTATCCTCATTCGTCATTGCGAGCAAAGCGAAGCAATCCAGAGCGTTGCTCACAATCGCTCTGGATTGCCGCGTCGCTCCGCTCCTCGCAATGACGATGTTGATTGGAACTATGCTCATTCCGCAGCTTCCTCTTCCGGCGGCATATTATGCCCCAATAATCTCAATATATCCGCAGCACATTCCACAATGTTGCTGCCTGGACCATAGATTCCGACCACCCCGGATTTGCGGAGAAATTCATAATCTTTCGGCGGAATGACACCGCCAGCAAAAACCTTCACATCGCCGCCGCCATTGTCTTTCAGGATGTTGATAAGTTCGGGGATAAGCGTCTTATGACCTGCGGCTAAACTGGAGGCACCGACCGCATCGACGCCTTCACTAAGCGCCAGATCGGCGGTTTCGCGGGGTGTCTGGAAGAGTGGCCCGGAAATGACGTCAAAGCCCATATCGGTGAATGCGCTGGAGACCACATTGGCCCCGCGATCATGGCCGTCCTGCCCCATTTTCGCGACCAGGATTTTGGGTTTGCGGCCCAGCCGCTGCGACACGGCATCAACGCCCTCGACAACCAGCGCATATTGCGGATCACCTGCATAGGCCGTGCCGTAAATGCCTTTTACGGGCGTTGGCTTCGTCTCATAGCGGCCAAACACCGCCTCCATCGCGTCGGATATCTCTCCGAGCGAGGCTCGTTCGCGAGCAGCGTTGACAGCAAGAGCCAGAACATTACCGCCGCCCCTGGAACCTTCCGTAAGCGCCTTGAGCGCTGCCTGGCAAGCATCTTCGTCACGTTCCTTGCGCATCTTGTCGAGCCGGGCGATTTGACCCTGACGGACCTTGGCATTGTCGATATCAAGCGTGTCCATCGCGTCTTCTTCGTCACGGCGATATTTGTTCACCCCGACAATCACCGCATCGCCCTTGTCCACCGCTGCCTGACGTCCCGCTGCCGCTTCTTCGATCATCGCCTTGGGCCAGCCATCGGCAACCGCCTTGGCCATGCCGCCCTCGCTATCGACGCGATCCATAATTTCCAACGCCTTCTCAACCAGTGCGTCAGTGAGGGCTTCAACATAATAGCTGCCACCCAGCGGATCGACGACTTTGGTAATCCCCGCTTCTTCCTGAAGGACGATCTGCGTATTACGTGCGATACGGGCTGAGAAATCAGTGGGAAGCGCGATGGCTTCGTCCAGAGCATTGGTGTGGAGCGATTGGGTGCCGCCCAAGGTAGCGGCCATTGCCTCAATCGTCGTTCGGATTACGTTGTTATAAGGATCTTGTTCGGTGAGCGAGACGCCGCTGGTCTGGCAATGCGTCCGCAGCATTTTGGAACGCTCCGATTGCGCGCCTAAATCCGTCATAACCTTGTGCCACAGCGTCCGTGCGGCGCGAAGCTTGGCTACTTCCATGAAAAAGTTCATACCAATTCCGAAGAAGAAACTCAAACGTCCTGCAAAGGCGTCAATATCTAGTCCAGTTTCCATCGCCGACTTTGCATATTCCTTGCCATCGGCGATGGTGAAGGCCAGTTCCTGAACAGCAGTCGCGCCGGCCTCATGCATATGATAGCCGCTGATCGAAATGCTGTTGAATTTCGGCATATGTTCGGAGGTGTAGGCGATAATGTCCGACACTATGCGCATGCTGGGCGCTGGCGGGTAAATATAGGTATTGCGCACCATGAACTCTTTGAGAATATCGTTCTGGATTGTGCCGGAGAGTTTTTCCTGTGATACCCCCTGCTCTTCCGCCGCGATGATATAGAAGGCCAGACACGGAATAACAGCACCGTTCATCGTCATCGACACCGACATTTCATCAAGCGGGATTTGATCGAACAGGATTTTCATATCCTCAACGCTGTCAATCGCCACACCCGCCTTGCCGACATCGCCGACTACGCGCGGATGGTCGCTGTCGTAACCGCGATGGGTCGCCAGATCGAAGGCAACCGAAAGTCCCTTCTGCCCCGCAGCCAGATTGCGACGATAAAAGGCGTTGGACTCCTCGGCAGTTGAAAAACCGGCATATTGGCGGATCGTCCACGGGCGTCCCGCATACATCGACGCCTTGACGCCACGGGTGAACGGACCAAAACCTGGCAACCCCGGATCGCCAGCGTCTTCAGCAGTATATAGCGGTTTGACAGAGATACCCTCAGGTGTTTCCCAAGTCAGATCGCGACCCTTGACTTCGCTGTCCGCTAAGGCTTTCCAGTCATCAATGGTCTTTTTTGTCATAATTTCGTCTTTCACGCATTGGCGCTTGGCCGCGCCGAAATGCGCGCATGCCAATCTAGCAAATGATCAAGCTCCTTCGGAATGCTTATGCCTATAAATTTGGCAAACTCCACCGTCGAAAACAAAATTATATCAGCCATAGTAAACTGTGAGCCCGCTAAAAAATCCGTTTCGCCGAGCCTTTCGTCGCACATCGAAAAGCCATCAAAAGTACGTCCGCGATTGCTTTTGCCATATTCCGGAAAATGTTGGATCGGTAGCTTTGCGGTTAGAGGATGGGTGTGAACCCAAACCTTGCCAACCGGCTCCATGACCAGCATTTCCGCGCGCCGCATCCACATGTCGATCACGCCAATCTCTTTTGGTGTCTCGCCAAAAAGAGGGTTTTCGGGATGTAGCGCCTCGAGATAACGGCAAATAGCGACGCTTTCTGTTAGCACCGATCCGTCGTCCAATTTCAATGCCGGCGTTTGACCACGCGAATTGATCTTCAGAAATTCCGGAGATTTCTGCTCTCGCGCCATGATCGAAATGTCTTCAGTGGGTAAATCAATCCCTTTCTCGGCAGCAAAAATGCGGACGCGCTGTGGGTTTGGCGCGGGATTAGGACTGTTATAGAAAATCACTTGCCTTTAAATTCCGCCTTGCGTTTTTGCAGGAAGGCAATCGCGCCTTCCCTTGCGTCATTGCTATCTCCGGCCTTTCGTTGCCCCTCTGCTTCTTTTAGCAATGCAGTTGCGTAGTCGCTTTCCAGCGCAGCAGCCAAATTTTGACGCATCACGCCCAAGGCGACGGTTGGCCCGTTGGCCAAGCGCTTGGCGAGTGCCTGCGCTTCGCCCATCAGTGCATCATCTTCAACACATTTATAGACCAATCCCCATTCTGCGGCTTTTTCACCAGGAATTTTCTCGCCAAGCATCATCATTTCTGTCGCTCGTGCTTTACCAACCAGTCGCGTAAGCATCCAGCTTGCACCGCCATCGGGTACCAAGCCGATATTAACGAATGCCTGCAGGAAATAGGCTGACTTCCCGGCAATCGCAAAGTCACTGGCCAGCGCAATCGAGCACCCCACACCGGCGGCAGGGCCGTTCACTGCGGTGATCGTCGGAATGTCCAGCTTGGCAAGCTTCACCATTAGTGGATTATAATGCTGGTTCAGTGCCGCATAGCTACCCTGACCACCGCTCAGAGCGCTATCGTTTTTTGCCTGCAAATCCGCCCCGGCACAAAAGGCGCGCCCCTCTCCGGTGATTATTACAGCGCGCGCATCTTCCAGCTTATCTAACGCGATGAAAATATCATCTGCCATATCAAGCGAACAGGCGTTCAGGCGCTCAGGTTTGTTGAGCGTGATCGTCGCGATCTGTTCCGCTATGTCGAGTTTGATATTTTCGTAGGTCATTTTATTACACTCCGTTCGCCCTGAGCTTGTCGAAGGGCAGTTCTTGCGAGTTCATGCTTCGACAGGCTCAGCACGAACGGTTATTTTCTGAATCAATGCCCCTTCGGCGTTTCCATAATCTCGGTTAGCATCCCGCCCATATCCTTGGGATGCACAAAAAGATAAGCGTACCATGCGCGCCGATGCGCGGTTCGCCAAGCACGCGCTTGCCCATCGCTTCGAATTCAGCCTTTGCGGCGTGAATTTCTGGTACTTCAAAACAGATATGATGTTGTCCGCCCAGTGGATTTTTCGCAAGGAAGCCGTGAATGGGGCTGTCTTCGCCGAGTGGTTCGATCAATTCGATCTGCGTGCCGTTTGTCGGACCATCAGCGGGCGTGTCGACGAAGCAAACCTTCACGCCCTGCGCCGGCAAATCAAAGGGTTCGCAAATCGAGGTCGCACCCATAACATCGCGCCAATGGGCTATGCTATCGGTTATGGATGGCGTCACAACGCCGATGTGGTTCAGACGGCCTAGTTTCAATGTCCTTCTCCATGCGGGATAAATTTATGGATCAATGGGGCAAGCATAGCCCCAATGGCAACGCCCAATATTCCCGACAAAACTGCGAAACTGATGCCGCTGGCAAACGTCTGGCCGCCTTCGGGGAATAATCCGACCATGGGATGCGAGATTATATCGATAAGATGCTCCGGCCCATGCCAGCCAACCGCTGCGATGTTATGGACAAGCAATCCGCCGCCGACCCATGCCATTGCCAATGTCCCGATGATCGAAATTCCGGTGAGCAATTTGGGCATGAAAGTCACCAACCCGCGTCCAAAGGAAGCCACTGCGCCGTCATTCTTCGTCGCGAGATGCAAGCCGACATCGTCCATCTTCACAATCAAAGCGACCGCGCCATAAACGCCAACGGTGATCACAATACCGATCAGCGCGAGAATGAGTCCTTGCTGCCACCAGACCTGATCGGTGACTTCGGACAGGGCGATGGCCATAATTTCTGCGGACAAGATCAGGTCGGTACGAATGGCGCTGGCCACCATTTCATCCTCGCGGCCCGGGCCTTCGATTATCGCGGGTTCATCATGCTTGGTCGTCTCGTCAATATGGAGCCATTCCAGCACCTTTTCCGCCGCTTCATAACAAAGGAACAGACCACCAAAGATCAGAATAATCGGGATCAGAAACGGCGCGAACTGGCCAAGTAAAACCGCTGCGGGGAGCAGAAATAGCAGCTTGTTCTTGATCGATCCCTTGGCGATTTTCGCAATCATCGGCAGTTCGCGCGATGGATCGAAACCGGTCACATATTGCGGCGTAACGGCGGCGTCATCAATCACCACGCCCGCAGATTTGGTGCCCGCACGCGCGGCGGCGACACCAATATCGTCCATCGACGCGGCGGCGACTTTCGCAATGGCTGCGACGTCGTCGAGAAGGGCTACTAAACCGGTTGGCATTTAGGCGATGGCCCAGCCCGTCATTGCGAGGAGCGCAGCGACGCGGCAATCCAGAGCGTCAGCGCGTGTCGCTCTGGATTGCCGCGCTTCGCTCGCAATGACACTATTGTGCAATTTCATCAAACCAATCCTTCCATTGCGGGTTATTCTCTTCAATCAGTGCCAATTTCTTCTTCCTCGAACCAGCCTTTATCTGCTTTTCGCGCAGAATTGCCGCTTCCATATTGTCGTGCATCTCAAACCAGACCAGCATCTTGCAGCCATATCGCTTGGAAAAACCATCCATTACACCTTCTCGATGCTGCCAAGCTCGCTGAGGCAGATTGGATGTGACGCCCGTATTGACGGTTCCATTCCGCTTGTTCGCCATGATATAAACTGCAGGCTGCTTCATTCACAACGCCCTCACGCCCGTCATTGCGAGGAGCCGAAGACGACTTCGCTGCTCTATAATCGTCGTCATTGCGAGCGACCGAAGGGAGCGCGGCAATCCAGAGAGACTAAGCGACGCCCTGGATTGCTTCGCTGCGCTCGCAATGACGGAGACCAAAACGGTACGATCAAAATCGATCATAGTTCAGTGACCGACAGTGACCATTTTTTCGCGAAGCATTTCATGAATCCTGCCAGTGATTCTCGCTAGTTCGCTAAATTTTGATGGGTAAGACGACTTTACGTGTTCCAAGTATTTGGCTCGTTCAGCGTCAGCTTCTGCTTCGGACAAAGCATCCAGTTGATCGTCGAGTTCTAAGCTGGCCAAAGCAAAAAGTGACTGTTCTAGCTGAGTGAAAAAGATCATCAGATCGCATGTGGTTGCAAAGTGTCGTGAGCCATCGTTACCTTCGATGCTAACGGACAGGCCATTGCCTCCAGTTTCCAAGCCGCCATCAGTCGACAACCAAAATTGCTCGTCAAACACGCGAACAGACACCCCACCTACCTGCTCCGTGCGAAAAAACTTATCGCCTTCTGGATAATATATTTGCGACACTGCAATGCTCATAAATTCTCCTCACAACGGAATATTGTCATGCTTCTTCCAAGGATTCTCCAATTCCTTATTCCGAAGCTTCCTTAAACCCAGAGCCACCCGACGCCGCGTCGAATGCGGCAGGATCACCTCATCCACAAAGCCCTTTTGCGCCGCAATAAACGGGTTGGCGAAGCGCGCTTCATATTCTTGCGTTTTCTCGGCAATTTCTTCTTCGGTCTTGCCGCGAAAGATAATTTCGACCGCGCCTTTTGCGCCCATGACCGCGATTTCGGCAGTTGGCCACGCATAGTTCAGATCGCCGCGCAGATGCTTTGAGGCCATCACGTCATAAGCCCCGCCATAGGCTTTACGGGTGATGATCGTGATTTTCGGCACCGTTGCCTCGGCATAGGCAAACAGCAGTTTTGCACCATGTTTGATAATGCCATTATGCTCCTGCGAAGTGCCGGGCAGGAAGCCGGGAACATCGACCAGAGTGATAATCGGAATGTTAAATGCATCGCAATACCGGACAAAACGCGCGGCTTTTTTGGACGCATTGATATCGAGGCAACCAGCGAGAACCATAGGCTGGTTCGCCACCACGCCCACGGTGCGCCCTTCCATCCGGCCAAAACCGCAGATGATATTTCCGGCATGGGCGGGCTGGACTTCAAAGAAATCGCCCTCGTCCAGCATTTTGCGAATAACCTCGTGTATATCGTAAGGCTGGTTGGCATTGGCCGGGATCAGCGTGTCGAGGCTGTCCTCGATGCGATCCCAAGGATCAGCTGTTGGTCGCTCTGGGACTTCTTCGCGATTTGATAGCGGCATGAAGTCGATAAAATCACGCGCTGCGAGCAACGCCTCAATTTCATTCTCATATGCGACATCGGCAACGCTGGTCTTGGTGGTATGTGTCACCGCTCCGCCCAATTCTTCCTGCGTCACAATCTCGTTGGTCACGGTTTTGACCACATCAGGGCCAGTGACGAACATATAGCTGCTGTCCTTCACCATGAAGATAAAGTCGGTCATCGCGGGCGAATAAACCGCGCCACCTGCACATGGTCCCATGATTAGACTAAGCTGCGGGATAACGCCGCTGGCTAGCACGTTCTTCTGGAACACATCAGCATAGCCGCCCAATGACGCCACGCCTTCCTGAATACGCGCGCCGCCGCTGTCGTTGATGCCAATGACCGGTGCGCCGACTTTCATCGCGTTATCCAGAACCTTGCAGATTTTCTCCGCATGGCGTTCTGACAGGGAACCGCCGAATACGGTGAAATCCTGAGAGAAAACGAACACCAACCGGCCGTTAATTGTGCCAGAGCCGGTAACAACACCATCACCGGCAATCTTGGTTTCTTCCATGCCAAAATCGACGCAGTTATGTTCGACATACATATCGATTTCTTCGAACGAGCCCTCATCGAGCAGAATTTCGAGACGCTCGCGCGCAGTGAGTTTGCCCTTGGCGTGCTGGCTATCAATACGTTTTTGCCCGCCGCCAAGCATGGCTTCCGCGCGTTTGGCTTCCAGTTGTGCAATTATGTCCGGCATTGGTCCCCCAGGGTGAATCATTCGATGCGATATGCCCTAGTCAATGAACGCCGGGTAAGGCAATCGTCAAGATTGATTAATTGTCCGATTAAACTGCATTTGTAATTAATGCATGCCGTAGCGTCACTTTAGCAATACAAGTTCTTCCGCCATGCTCGGATGTAGCGCGATAGTATCATCAAAAGCCTGTTTGGTCAGGCCCGCTTTTACTGCCACTGCCGCGGCTTGAAGTATTTCTGGGGCATCGGGGCCTATCATGTGCAGGCCGAGGATTTTTTCAGTCGTCTGCTCTACAATCATTTTATAGAGACTGCGTTCGGGGCGGTCGGCAAATGCGTTGCGCATCGCCCGAAAATCCGACGAATAGACCTTGATATTGCCATATTTCATCCGCGCTTCGCCTTCCGTCATACCGACAGAGGCGATTGGCGGCTGAGAAAAGACCGCCGATGGGATGCAGCTATAGTCGACGGTTTTGGGCGTGTTGTTAAACACTGTTTCGGCAAAAGCCTGTCCCTCGCGGATAGCGACCGGCGTCAATTGCACCCGATCTGTTACATCGCCGACGGCATAGATATTATCGACATTGGTCTGGCTATACTCATTGACCTTGATCGCGCCTTTGTCGTTGGTTTCGACGCCAGCGTTTTCGAGGCCCAAGCCGTCGATTTTCGGGCGTCGTCCGGTAGCGGCAAGAACAACATCTGCGCGCATGGCCGGTTTGCCGTCCATATAGACATCCAGCGCACCATCTTCGCGTTTCTCAATCTTGTCGAACGTGCAGTTAAATTTGTAATTGATGCCTTTGGTAAGGGCTATCTGCAGCAACCGGTCGCGCAGGCTCTCGTCATATCCGCGCAGAATCACCGATGACCGGTTCACGACAAAGACTTCGCTACCCAATCCATTGAAGATACCAGCAAATTCATTAGCGATATAACCACCGCCGGAAATGATAATTGTTTCGGGAAGCTTATCGAGGTGGAACATCTCGTTGGAGGTCAGCATATGCTCGCTGCCCGGAAACTCAGGTACATCGGGCCATGCACCAACCGCGATCAGGATATATTTTGCAGTTACGGTCTTGCCGCTTGCCAGTTTGATTTCATGCGGGCCAGCAATCTCGGCGCGTTCGAGGATGATCTCGACATCGTGATTTTTGAGCGTTTCGGTATAGGCGTTATTCAGCCGGTCGACGTCCTTCAAAATATGATCACGCAATTTTATCCAGTCAAACTTCGCATTTTCCCAAGTCCAGCCAAAATTCTTGCCATCTTCGAGATCTTCAGAAAAATGGGAGCCATAAACCAGCATCTTCTTTGGCACACAGCCACGAATGACACAGGTGCCGCCGACGCGATATTCTTCTGCTACGGCAACTTTGGCACCATAGGAAGCAGATACGCGGGCAGCACGGGTGCCGCCGGAGCCTGCGCCAATAACAAAGAGATCATAATCATATTCGGGCATTCCATATTCCTCTGTTTCTAGGACCCAAACGCCCGTATTTTCAACTGTTCGGTCGAAGCATCCAATTGGTTACCCTCACCCGATGAAAGTTGCCGTGCCATGTCTTTTCCGAGTTCGACGCCGAATTGATCGAACGGATTTATGCCCATTAAAGCCGCATTCGCGAAGGTTCGATGCTCATAAAATGCTATCAAAGCTCCAAGGGTTCGAGCATCCATTTGTTCCATCAATATGGTCACGGAAGGCCTGTCACCGGGGTAGTTTCGATTAAGATCGTCAGATTTTTTACCTGCCATCAAGGCGGCTCCCTGTGCAAAACAATTGAGCAGCAGCTCCTCGTGGTGAGCGATATCTAACGAATGGCCAGGTTCCTTTACTGCCAGGAATTCAACCGGAACCAAATGAGTGCCCTGATGGAGTAGCTGAAACACTGCGTGCTGAGCATCGGTACCGACGCCGCCCCAAACGATCGGGCTACTATTGATTTCCAGAGGATCACCATTTGCCGTGACGGATTTGCCATTGCTCTCCATTTCCAGTTGCTGAAGATAATCCGGCACCAGTTTTAGCCGTTCGTCATAGGCAAAAATTGCGCGCGTCTGGCAATTTCGGGCCTGTGTATAATACTGATCTGTAAAGGCTGCGATAATCGGGATATTCTGATCCACTGGAGAGTCTTTGAAATGTCTGTCCATTTCGGCAGCGCCCGCAAGCAAGTCTTCAAACGTATCGAAACCAAGTGTGAGCGCGATGCTGGCTCCAATTGACGACCATATCGAGTAACGACCGCCGACAGAGGGAGAAAATGGCAATATGCGGCTTTCGTCAACGCCCCACTTCACCGCCTGATCGGGATCTGCAGTCAATGCGATGATTTTTCCAAACGGGTCATTGACCCCTTCTTGCTTCATCCAATTCACAACCGAATCAGCATTGCGAAATGTTTCGGCCGTGGTGAAAGTTTTTGATGCGATAAAAAGCAAGGTTTTATGGGCGTCAAACCTCTCCAGCAACGGTTCCAGTGCTGTGCCATCAATATTTGAAACCACGGCGGTTTCATATTTCTCGTCCCCTATTTTCAGCGCTTCAAGAACCATTTTCGGACCAAGAGCCGAACCACCTATGCCGAGGTGAATGACATGCGCAATGTCTCCAAGGGCTCCGGCATCGATCGCTTGAACGAGGCCTTTCATTCGCGCGCGCAGCAGGGTGGCATTATCAACACTGGCAGCAGCACCCACGCCACGCTCGGCGGTATGCTCAGCCGCGCGATGTTCGCTGACGTTGACAATATCACCATTGAACAAGGCTTGGATTTTCTGCTCTATCCCCTGTTTCTTGGCAAAATCGGATAGCTCGATAAGCAGATCGTCGTTCAAATGTGTTTTCGAAAAGTCAAAATATATGCTCGATTGATCAAAGCTATATTTATTGACCCGATCCTTCTGCTCCGCAAAAAGTTCAATCAAACGGTGCTGCGAATGATTTCCCATGTCTCTCAACGTTTCCAAACCACAAACTTTCTATAATTGGTAAAGTGATCCCCTCGTCGCGGATATGATGGAACAGGCCTGTTATCAACCTGTGAGTTAGGCTTGACCGCGACAGGCATAATAAGCAAAGGGGCGCGATGGCAAATAATAGCTCTCAAAAATCTGAAACTCGCGATTTTATAGCGTTTCTTATCAAGCTCGGATTGTTCGTAGTAATCCTCCGGAGCTTCATTGTTTCGCCGTTTAATATACCTTCCGAATCGATGCAGCCACGTTTGATGGTGGGTGATTATCTTCTCGTAGCAAAGTGGCCTTATGGCTTTTCCAAGTACAGTATGCCGTTCAATGTCCCGGTGATACCGGGACGATTACTAGCTCATGCGCCGGAAAAAGGCGATGTCGTGGTTTTCAAAGCGCCACCGAGCGTTCGGGATGATTATATAAAACGCGTGATTGGCCTGTCGGGCGATATTATTCAGGTTACCGATGGTGTGGTCTCGGTAAACGGCAATGCAATTCAGCAGGAAAAAATCGAAGACTTCACGCATCTGCTTTCACCCAATAGTCCCTGTTATCGTGAGGAGTACGAAGCGGCAAACGACCGTGGCGAGCAAATCTGCCGCTATCCGCAATTTCTCGAAACCTTGCCGAACGGCAAATCATACAAGGTGCTGGACGTTACCGAAGGCTCAGAAGGTGACAACACAGAGGCATTTGTTGTACCAGATGGCTATATGTTTTTGATGGGCGACAATAGAGACCGAAGCGCAGACAGTCGTTTCCCGGCAGAGGATGGCGAGGCCATTGGTATGGTGCCGCAGGAAAATCTGGTCGGGCGCGCGCTCGTTTCGGTTTTTTCGACCGATGGATCTTCAGTCTGGTACAAGCCGTGGACATGGTTCACAGCCGCCCGCTGGAACAGAATTGGCGAGGGTTTTTGAGTAACTCAGCGCTTCTTGACTGGATATCCGAGATTGCCGGAAAAAAGCCAAAAGACGAAAATCTGTACATTCGCGCTGTGACACATGGCAGCTTTGGACCAGAGGATTTCCAGAGACTGGAGTTTCTCGGAGACAGAGTGCTTGGGCTAACGATCGCCTCCTTTCTTTATGAAAATTTCCAGGATGAACCGGAAGGTATGCTCTCGCAGCGCCTGAATGGCCTGGTCTCGGGGAAAGTCTGCGGCGAGATCGCTGATGCGCTGGGTGCATCAAATCATTTGCTTTTGGGAAAACAAGCCCGAGACGATGGCGCTAGGCAAAGCGCAAAAGTGCTCGGTGATGTTATGGAAGCGCTTATCGGAGCTGTATATCTGGATCACGGTATGGAAGCGGCACAAAAGTTTGTTTTGCGTCATTGGGAAAGCAAGATTTCCGGCATGGCGAGAGATGTTCGTCATCCTAAATCAGCACTCCAGGAATGGGCTGCCGCAAAGAACCGGAAAATGCCTGTCTATGAGTTGGTTGAGAAATCGGGCCCGCATCATGATCTGCGATTCACGGTAAAGGCCAGCGTACCCAATGTCGGCGAAGTCGAAGCGACCGCTTCCTCCATTCAAACCGCTGAAACAGCGGCAGCACAATTATTCTTGGAAAAATATACATGACCGAAAAATGCGGCGTCGTAGCGCTTATTGGTGCGCCCAATGCCGGGAAATCGACCCTTATCAACGCCCTTGTTGGCCAAAAAGTGGCTATCACCAGTTCAAAGCCGCAAACCACGCGAACGAGGTTGCTTGGCATCGCAATTGAGGGATCGGTGCAACTGCTTCTGGTTGATACGCCAGGTATTTTCGAACCGCGCAGGCGTCTCGATCGCGCGATGGTATCGGCAGCATGGGATGGCGCTGAAGACGCCGATATAATCGTGCTGCTTGTCGATGCGCGGGCTGGACTTGGAGACAAAGTCACCTCGATTGTGGAGAGGATCAAGCATCGATCTGAAAAAACCATATTGGTGATGAACAAGGTGGATATCGCGGCAAAGGACAAGATGCTCAAACACACCGCAAAATTGCACGAAATACATGATTTTGAAGAGACATTTTTTGTCAGTGCAAAAACCGGTGATGGTTTGGAAGAGCTCAGAACATATTTGGTTGCGGCGATGCCGGAAGGGCCTTGGCATTTCCCCCGAGATCAGGTTTCAGATGCCAGCGAACGCATATTGGCAGCGGAAATTACTCGCGAGCAAATATTCCGCCAACTACATGCTGAACTGCCCTATGCGACCGCGATCGCAATGGAGCAATATAAGGAACGGCCAGACGGTTCCCTGGAGATTCACCAGCAAATACTCGTCGAAAAAGCGAGCCAACGCGCGATAATTTTGGGCAAAGGCGGTCACCAAATCAAAGAGATCGGAGCCAAGGCACGCGCGGAACTCTCTGATATTCTCGGCAAAAAGGTACATCTCTATTTGCACGTAAAAGTCAGTGCAAACTGGGATGAAGACCAGAGTCTGTATCAGGACATGGGACTGGACTGGGTCAAATAGTCCATGTTGTAATTGCCATTCCTACTTTCGCAGGAATGGCTTCGCGCATTATTTCGCAGCGACCGTGGTCGCCGGTTTCTTAGCAGCCGCCTTTTTCTTGGCCGCTGGTTTTTTCTTGGCAGCCGGCTTCTTTTTTGGAGCTGCTTTCTTCTTGCGTTTTTTGGCAGGCCCTTTGGCGGCCCGAATATCAATGAGCTGCGCTGCTTCTTCCAAAGTCAGTTCATCTTTATCGACCGTCTTTGGCAGTGACGCGTTGGTCGTGCCGTCTGTGACATAAGGTCCGAAGCGACCATCCATCAATTTGACTTCTTCTTCGGTGCGCGGATGCTTGCCCAAAATCTTGAGCGGTTCCATTTTTCCGCGACCACGACCCGGTCCTTTATTGGCGGCATCTGCCAGCTTTGCTACCGCTGCGTTCATACCGATTTCAAACACTTCCATGGTGTTATCAAGGCTCGCTGATTTACCGTTGTGGCTGAGATAGGGACCGTAGCGCCCCAATTGCGCCATCACCGGCTCTCCGCTTTCGGGGTGTTTGCCAACTTCGCGAGGTAGGGAGAGCAGTTTGACCGCCCATTCCAGACCAAATTCATCCGCCGGAATATCTTTGGGAATAGACGAACGCTTCGCTTCCTTGCCCTCACCTTTCTGGACATACGGGCCGAAACGGCCAACTTTTTTCTCAATCTTTTCGTCTGTATCGGGATCGATACCCAATTCTTCCGGACCTTCATCCTCTGCGGCATTGGCGCCACCTTGTCCGAAGCGTCGTGTATATTTGCATTCCGGGTAATTAGAACAGGCAACAAAGGCACCAAATCGACCACCACGCAGGGCTAGCTTGCCTTCATTGCAACGCGGGCAAAGTCTTGCATCGGTCCCGTCTTCTTTTTCCGGGAACAAATATGAACCCAGAAATTTATCAAGTTCTTCGGTCACTTCCGATGGAAGTTTTTCCATAACTTCCAACGTCTTAGGTTTGAAATCATGCCAGAAAGCTTCCAGAATTTTCTGCCATTGCGCGCGCCCGCCACTGACTTCATCCAGTTCGTCTTCAAGCCCGGCGGTGTAATCATAGGCAACATAGCGTTCGAAAAAGCGTTCCAGAAAACTGGTGAGTAGCCGACCGCTATCTTCGGCGAAAAAGCGATTGCTTTCGGTCCGCACATAGGCACGGTCTTTCAGCGTTTTAATGACCGAGGCATAAGTGGAAGGTCGGCCAATGCCGAGTTCTTCCATTTTCTTCACCAGACTTGCTTCGCTATAGCGCGGTGGTGGCTGGGTAAAATGCTGGTTGGCTTCCACCGATTTCTTGGCAGGGCTATCGCCTTTGGACATGGGCGGCAGCAACCCGCCGTCCTCGTCAGCGCTGTCGTCACGACCTTCTTCATAAAGCGCAAGAAAACCGGGGAATTTGACGACTTGCCCTGTTGTGCGAAGACCGGTTTGACCAGTGCCATCAAGCATTTCTACAGTTGTCCGCTCGAGGCGGGCGGGTGCCATCTGGCTTGCCATCGCGCGCTTTAGAATAAGGTTGTAAAGCTTGGCGTGATCACCGCTCCCAACCTTTTCGGTTGTAAAACTTGTCGGGCGAATCGCTTCATGCGCTTCCTGGGCGTTTTTCGCTTTGGACTTGTAGATGCGCGGCTTGTCCGGAACATAGCTTGCATCATAGCGATCGGAAATGGCCTTTCGGGCTGCCGATATAGCGCTGTGATCCATCTGCACACCATCCGTACGCATGTATGTAATCGCGCCATCTTCATAAAGCTGCTGTGCCAGTCGCATCGTATCACTGGCGGAATACCCCAGCTTGCGCGCAGCCTCTTGCTGCAATGTCGAAGTGGTAAACGGCGGTGGTGGATTGCGAGTTAGCGGCTTGGTTTCCACCGTTTCTACCGTGAACAGTCCGTTTTCTACCGATGCTTTAGCCGCCATCGCGAGTTTTTCATTGGCAAGATCATGTTTGGCGAGTTTTTTGCCCTGATGAATAGTCAGCCGCGCTTCAAAGGCTTGTCCGCCCTGCTCCATTTGGGCAATAACCGACCAATATTCAGTCGGTTTGAAGGCTTCTATTTCGCGCTCACGCTCGACGATAAGACGCAGCGACACGGACTGAACCCGGCCTGCAGATTTTGCGCCGGGAAGTTTGCGCCAAAGCACTGGAGACAATGTGAAGCCAACGAGATAATCCAGCGCCCTGCGCGCACGATATGCATCGATCAGATCGGTGTCGAGTTCCCGGGGATGGGCCATAGCCTCAGTGACCGCAGCCTTTGTGATCGCGTTAAACGTAACCCGGTCAACCTTCTCCGGCAGGGCCTTGCGCGCCCTCAGCACTTCCTGAACATGCCAGCTGATCGCCTCGCCTTCCCGGTCAGGGTCGGTTGCGAGAATTAAGCGCGTCGCTTTTTTGGATTCGTCGGTAATGGCTTTGAGTTGTTTGGTTTTGTCGGAATAATTCTGCCATGTCATCGCGAAACCATCGTCGGGATCAACCGAACCATCCTTTGGCGGCAGATCGCGGATGTGCCCATAGGAGGCGAGAACCTTGAAGTCCTTTCCGAGATATTTTTCGATTGTTTTGGCTTTTGCCGGCGACTCAACGATAACTAATTGCATATTTCTCGATTTTCATTTCTCTCACGTACGCGCGAGGCTGTGGCAGTATATGGCCATTCGTCAAGGGCGAAGTTCCAATAATTTGGGAATTAGATCAATATTGTTACCGCAAGCTCACCTTGGCGCCGGCATGACGCTGGAGTCTTTCTGCCAGTTCCAGTTCCAGCAGAATCAATTGCACAGATGCTGGTGGAAGCCCGGATTGCCGGACCAATTCATCAACGGAGACCGCCGTCATCCCAAGTAGATCGATCAGCGATCGTCGATCTGCGTTATCGACCTCGGTTGATCCATTTTCTTTCAGTTCATTGTTATTGCCCGAAGGCTGTAAAAAGTCATATTTTTGATTTCCGGTTTCAGCGCGATCATCAAAATGCTGAATAAGCTCGATGATGTCGTCGGCAGATTGCACTAGAGTTGCGCCCTCCCTGATGAGATTATTACATCCCTTTGAGCGCGGATCGAGCGGTGATCCCGGTACGGCCATGACGTGACGGCCATTTTCATTCGCTAGCCTTGCGGTAATTAGAGAACCCGATCTTGGCGCCGCCTCCACAACGACGGTGCCTCGCGCCAATCCCGCGATAATGCGGTTCCGAAAAGGAAAATGCCGCGCGCGCGGTTCGGTGCCGACAGGCTGCTCGGCCATCAACAAGCCGCGGGTGGCGATGTCATCCTGCAGGGTCTTATTCTCTGGGGGATAATAGACGTTAATACCTCCTGCAATGACCCCGATTGTGCCACTTGCAATTGATCCTTGATGGGCTGCAGTATCGATACCCCGTGCCAAGCCGGAAACTACTGCGATACCGGATTGAGTCAGAGAATGGGCAAGTTCTCTGGCAAAGCGGCAGGCAGCAGCAGAAGCATTACGCGCACCAACCATGGCTATGACTGGTCTAAGCAATATTTCCAAATTGCCGCGCCAGGTAATGACTGGCGGTGCATCGCTCAGTTCCGACAATAAACCTGGATAATTGGCATCGCCCAGAAACAGCAGGTTCGCGCCCAAATTTCTGACAGCCGCCAGTTCCTTTCCGATGGCGCTTTGATCTGCGATTTTGGGCGCTCGCCCACCGCCTCTTGCGGCCAAATCCGGGAGACCTTGCAATGCGTCCGCTGCGTTTCCGAATCTCCGGAGCAAATGCTGGTAACTGACAGGTCCAATATTGGCAGAACGAATTAACCGCAGCCGGTCGAAATCATTTTGGGAAAATTCAACCCGGCTATTCAAGAAGCACCAACTTTGGGTTCCTCGCCTGCCATTAGTCTTTCGATATTGCCGCGATGTTTCCAGCAAACCAGCAAAGCAAATCCGATGAACATCGGCACCCAGGCAATTTTGCCAATAACGACAGCGGTTACGGGAACCGAGACAGCGGCAAGCATTCCGCCGACCGATGAATATCGCCAGATAGCCAGTGAGCCAAGCCATGTGACTGCAAACACGAGACCTGCCAAAGGACTAAGCGCCGTCACCACGCCCAATAACGTAGCGACGCCTTTACCTCCGTTAAACCGGAGCCAGACGGGATATAAATGTCCCAGAAATGCACCTAATCCGGCGAGAACGCCCAAACCTTCGGACAATAGTCCAGCCAAAATGACGGCCACCGCACCTTTTGCTATATCCAAAATGAGAGTGAGCGCCGCGATTCCCTTGTTGCCTGTGCGCAAAACATTGGTGGCACCAATGTTGCCGGAGCCAATGGCGCGTAAGTCGCCGGCGCCAGATAGTTGTGTGAGCAATAATCCAAAGGGGATCGAGCCAAGCAAGTAGCCAAATATCAGCGCCAGAATAGGTTCAATCCACATGGATTGCATTGTTGTTACCCCTTATTAACTCGTCGCTATCCTTATTAACTCTGCTGGGCAAGAGTCTCACCATATAAAAACAGTCAAGACCAATTGGTTGCAAGATGAATTGAAAGAGTTGCGACCACGCAGCGATAATGACTATGAGAGTTTCATGTCAGCTCAGAGCATTGCCACCACAGCACCCCTCTTATTTTTTGATACCGGCGTTGGCGGACTTTCTGTTCTGCGGGAAGTACGGAAACTTCTTCCAACCGCGCCGATCGTTTATGCCGCAGACTATGCAGGATTGCCTTATGGTACAAAGTCCGAGGGTGAACTGGCTGCTCGCGTTCCCGCTCTTCTGGGACGGCTGGTCGAGCGATACAAGCCGCAACTGGTCACGATTGCCTGCAATACGGCATCTACGATCGCACTGGACTATGTTCGCGCGGCCCTAAATATCCCAGTGGTGGGAACGGTGCCGGCGATCAAACCAGCGAGCCTTATGACCAAAACGGGCGTTATCGGCCTTTTGGGAACACAGGCGACGATCAGGCAGGGCTATGTTGATCGCCTCGCATCGGAATTTGCGGCAAATAAGACGTTGTTGCGTCACGGTTCGCCCGATCTGGTTTACGCGGCCGAAGCAAAGTTGCGAGGTGAAAAGCCGGATCAGCCAGTTATTCAAGCTGCTGTCGATGGTTTACTGTCTCAACCGGGCGGCGACAATATGGATGTGATGATCCTCGCATGCACGCACTTTCCCTTAGTGCAATCCGAGTTACAGGAAGCCATTGGTCGTGACATTCAGTTTGTTGATGGCTCGAAAGGAATAGCACGCCGGATAGAGCATCTTACAGCAGGCACAATTTGGCCATCAGTCCCAGATAATGGTATTTTTGTTACAACGGGTCAATTGGACGAAATGGACGCTTATCGTCCAGTTTTGCAGAGTTTTGGGCTGGAGCACGTTGAGACTTTGTGATGCAAAAACCTTATTGCGAACCGTTCGCGCTGGAAATTTTGACAAGGGGCGGTTAAAGGCCATTCCCAGAAGGATCGCACCGGACAGGAATGACGTAGGGAACGGGCATAGTGGACTACAACAAAGTTTTTGATCAGGCGATTGATCGTCTCCATGCGGAAGGGCGCTACCGGGTATTTATTGATATCCTGCGCAACAAGGGCTCCTTCCCCAACGCGCGCTGTTTTGCTCATCACAATGGCCCCAAGCCAGTCACCGTATGGTGCTCCAATGATTATCTCGCGATGGGACAGCACCCCGATGTGATCGCCGCGATGGAAGAAGCGCTGCATGACGTGGGCGCAGGCTCTGGCGGCACACGAAACATCGGTGGTAACACGCACTACCATATTCAACTCGAGAAAGAGCTTGCAGACCTGCATGGCAAATCGGGTTCTTTGTTGTTCACATCGGGCTATGTTTCCAATGAAGCCACGCTCTCAACGCTGACCAAAATTTTACCCGGGTGCATTATTTTTTCCGATGAACTTAATCACGCTTCCATGATCGCGGGCATCAAAAATAGCGGTTGTGAAAAACGCGTCTTCCGGCACAATGATCTTGAGCATCTTGAGGAACTTCTGGCCGAATCGGATCCCGACCTGCCCAAGCTGATCGCTTTTGAGAGCATTTATTCCATGGACGGCGATGTCGCGCCGCTCCACGCGATTTGTGATCTGGCTGATAAATATAACGCGCTTACTTATTGTGACGAAGTGCACGCCGTCGGCATGTACGGCGATCATGGCGGCGGAATATCAGAGCGCGATGGAGCCGCTGATCGAATTACCATCATCGAAGGCACATTGGCCAAAGCGGTAGGCGTAATGGGTGGTTATATTACAGCTGACCAGAAAATCGTGGATGTGATCCGTTCCTACGCACCGGGTTTCATTTTCACGACCAGCCTTTCGCCGGTTCTGGTTGCCGGAGCGCTGGCAAGTATTCGCCATCTCAAGCAATCGTGCGAAGAGCGGGACGGCCAGCAGGCTGCGGCGCAAAAGCTCAAGGATTTATTTGCTGATGCAGGCTTGCCGGTCATGGATTCCACAACGCATATCGTTCCCCTGCAAGTGGGCGACCCGGTTAAGGCCAAGAAAATCAGTGATATTTTGTTGGCGGAATACGGTGTTTATGTGCAACCGATCAACTATCCCACTGTTCCGCGTGGCACCGAGCGTTTGCGTTTCACGCCCGGGCCTGTGCACACTGAAGAGATGATGGTTGACCTCACCAAGGCGTTGGTTGAAATCTGGAGCCGGATGGAATTGCGGCTTGCTGCATAACAAAGCAGCTAACAAGAACATTACTGGAACTTTTCGCTGTCTCGCCCATATATAGGCCATGACCGCAAGCTCCCACTGGATTGAACCTCACCCCCACGGCATTTATGTCAAACCGGCAGATGCCTGGATTGACCCTTCACGCGCGGTCAAAAATGCGCTCGTAACACATGGGCATGCCGACCATGCGCGCGGCGGGCATCAGCATGTCTGGGCGACGCCGGAAACGCTTGCAATTATGGGATTGCGTTATGGAACGCGGGCGGATCAACCGATTCCTTATGGTGACGGATTTGAGCTTGGTGGCGTAAAAATAAGCTATCATCCGGCGGGCCATGTGCTTGGCTCCGCGCAGATACTGATGGAATATCAGGGCGAGAAAGTGGTTGCGACGGGCGATTACAAACGCCGTAGCGACCCGACCTGTGCTCAGTTTGCAGTTATTCCCTGCGATATTTTCATCACCGAGGCGACGTTTGGATTGCCGGTATTCAAGCACCCACCAACAGCCGACGAGATTGCTAAACTGCTGGAAGCAAAATATGCGAATCCGGATCGATGCGTTCTGGTTGGTGCTTATGCGCTGGGTAAATGCCAACGGGTTATTGGCGAACTACGTGATGCCGGATATCATGATCCGATATATCTCCACGGCGCACTGGAGAAAATGTGCACTCTTTATGAGGATTTGGGTGTGAGCCTGGGAGAAATCCGGCCAGTCCTTGACACCCCCAAGGATGAGATGCGCGGGCAAATCGTGCTCGCGCCGCCTTCGGCTTTGAATGATCGCTGGAGCCGCCGCTTGCCCAATCCCCTAACCGCGATGGCGTCCGGATGGATGCGGGTGCGGCAGCGAGCCCGGCAGCGCAACATTGAGCTTCCCATCATCATGTCTGATCATGCAGATTGGGATGAATTGACCCAAACGATCAAAGACGTTGCGCCCACTGAAACTTGGATAACCCATGGCCGCGAAGATGCGCTGGTTCACTGGTGCGAACTCAACCAGATGAAAGCGCGCGCTTTAGCAATGATTGGGCGCGAAGAGGACGATGACTGATGCAGGCATTTTCCGAGCTTCTTGACCGGTTGATCTATACGCGTTCGCGCAACGCCAAATTGCGGTTAATAAGCGAATATCTGAAAACTGCACCGGATCCTGATCGGGGGTGGGTGCTGGCGGCGCTCACCGAGCAAATCGATTTTCCGAAGGTTAAAATTTCCGCTGTAAGGAATATGGCGAAAGATCGCATCGATGAAACATTATTCAAGCTCAGTCGGGACTTTGTCGGCGATACGGCGGAAACCGTCGCGCTGATCTGGCCGGAAACCGAGAATTTTGTACCAGATAATATGTTGTCGGTAGATAATGTTGTGACCCAATTGTCTGAGGTCAGCAGAGCGCAAGCCCCTATGTTGCTGGCGAATTTAATGGATCAACTGGATTCTAACGGGCGCTATGCGCTGATAAAATTTGCAACTGGCGCGATGCGGATTGGCGTATCTGCGCGCTTGGCAAAAACAGCTTTTGCTCTAGCCTATGGTATTGCCGTCGAAGAAATAGAAGAGGTTTGGCATTCCCTTAAACCTCCTTATTCAGAACTATTCGCTTGGGGTGAGGGTAAAGCAGGCAAGCCCGACTTGAAGGGCGTGCCGTTTTTTCGTCCCTTCATGCTGGCCCATCCGCTTGAAGAAAGGACTGTCGACCTCAAAGACTATGTCGCGGAATGGAAATGGGATGGCATCCGTATTCAGATCGTTGGCACGGGCAACGAAACGCGCCTGTATAGCCGCGGCGGCGATGATATTACCCCGGCCTTCCCCGATGTTGCGCAGGCATTTGATGCTGTCGGCGTCGTCGACGGTGAATTGCTTGTTCGGGGCGATTTTCAGGGCGGTGAGGCGGCGAGCTTCAATGCTTTGCAACAAAGATTGGGTCGGAAAAAAGTGTCGAAGAAAATGCTAGATGACTTTCCTGCATTCGTCCGTCTTTATGACATATTATACGACGGCGAGCATGATTTGCGTCATCTGCAATGGACGAAGAGGCGGCAGTCGCTGGAGACATTCGTGCCCAAGCTTGACGGTTCACGGTTTGATATTTCAAGCATTTTGGAAGCTGATGATTTTGGACATCTGGCCCAGATCAGAGACGGCGCACGCGATGCTGCGATTGAAGGCGTAATGCTCAAGCGCCGCGACAGTCCTTATATAGCAGGGCGCAAAACTGGGCTCTGGTATAAATGGAAACGCGACCCTCTCGTAGCTGATTGTGTGATGATGTATGCCCAGCGCGGGTCTGGCAAGCGATCATCCTTTTATTCGGATTATACTTTTGGTTGCTGGACCGACGATCCTAAAAATGGCGGCGAATTATATCCCGTCGGCAAGGCTTATTCGGGCTTTACCGATGAGGAACTGAAAATGCTCGATCGGTTTGTTCGCCAAAACACCTTGAACCGCTTTGGCCCAGTTCGTGAGGTGGAAAAGACGATGGTGCTGGAAGTAGCATTCGATTCCATCCACGAAAGCAAACGTCACAAGTCCGGCTTGGCTATGCGGTTTCCGAGAATTTCCCGGATCAGGACAGACAAGCCGGCGGACGAGGCTGACATGGTATCCACGTTGAAAGCGATGATTACCTAGCCGCTGATAATTTTAGCGAACAATTCCGCATCGACATTGCCGCCTGATAGCGTGACAACAGTTCTAGTCGTTGTGTCAATCTTACCCGCTATTGCTGCTGCCAGTGCTACAGCTCCACCGGGTTCCACAACCACGCGAAGTTTCTCAAATGCCAGACGCATCGCGATGTGCACTTCCGCTTGCGTGACACTCACGCCGTGAATGCCGCGTTCATATAGAATATCAAAGGTGATCGAGGATACTTCCAGCGTTTGCAGCGCATCACATTGGGTAGCGGGCGGGTTTTCTTTGACAGGCACAATGTGCCCCAGTTCCAGCGAACGCGCCATATCATCCCAGCCTTCAGGCTCGACCACAGTAATTTTAGCGTTCGGATTGGCGAGCGCAGTCCCTGTCGCCAATCCTCCGCCGCCGCAACAAACAATTATGTTGTCCGGTTCGCCGCCAGTTTGCGCAATCATCTGGTAGCGCAGTTCAATTCCGCAACTGCCCTGGCCTTCGACCACCCACGGATCGTCAAAACTAGGCACTACGGTACCGCCGGTTTCAGCCGACAGTTTTGCCGCAATATTTTCCCGCGATTCAGACAGGCGATCATAGGTAATGACCCGAGCGCCCAGCGCCTTGGTATTTTCCATTTTTGCCTTTGGTGCATCCGTCGGCATAACGACCGTTGCTGCAATACCGAGCCTCTTTGCAGCCCAGGCGACACCTTGCGCGTGATTGCCACTTGAAAAAGCAATCACACCGCGTGATCGCTGTTGTTCATCCAAATCAGTGAGTCTGTGCCACCCGCCGCGAATTTTGAACGCGCCGATAGGTTGCAAACATTCCGCCTTGCACAAGATGGTTTTATCCCCGATTTCCAGCGGCAATAGCGGTGTTGGTGGCAGTATATCCGAGATTTTTCTTGCTGCCCTTTCAACGCCAGCCAACGTCGGTTTGCGCGCAGGGTCCAGTAAACGTTCCAAAAGTCTTTGCTCTGTCATGATGACTTCCTATATGCGGTTGAACAAATTCTCCAGCAGATTGAGTGAACAATATGAGCAAAGTTTTGGTGATTGGTGCAGGCGGTGTGAGTTCGGTTGCGGTGCACAAGATGGCGCAGCTCATTGCATCGGGCGAAGGGCCGTTTTCAGAGGTCATGCTGGCGAGCCGTACCGTATCAAAATGCGAGGATATTGCGGCGTCGGTAAAGCAGCGCACTGGTGTTGATATTGAAACCGGCGCAATCGATGCCGATGATGTAGCGGCGATGACCGAACTGATTGAAAAAGTGCAACCGGCGTTGGTTGTGAACCTAGCCCTCCCTTACCAGGATTTACCGATCATGGATGCGTGTCTGGCGACCAAAACCGACTATATGGACACCGCCAATTACGAGCCAATTGACGAGGCGAAGTTCGAATATAAATGGCAATGGGATTATCAGGACCGTTTCAAGAATGCGGGTATCTTGGCGCTGCTCGGTTCGGGCTTCGATCCCGGCGTGACCTCGGTATTCACATGCTGGCTGAAAAAACACCATTTCGACCGGATCGACACGCTCGACATTCTCGACTGCAATGGCGGCGATCACGGCCAGCATTTTGCGACCAACTTCAATCCCGAGATCAACATCCGCGAAGTGACTGCTCCGGCGCGCCATTGGGAAAAGGGCGCATGGATCGAGAGTCCTGCTCTTTCGCATAAACAGGTGTTTGATTTCGAGGCGGTAGGCGAGAAGAATATGTACCTCATGTATCATGAGGAGATTGAATCTCTGAAGACCCATCTTCCGGAAATCCAGCGCATTCGTTTCTGGATGACCTTTGGTGATGCGTATCTCACCCATTTGGAAGTATTGCAAAATGTCGGCATGACTTCGATCGAGGAAATCGAATATCAGGGCCAGAAAATCGTGCCATTGCAATTTTTGAAAGCGGTTCTTCCGGAACCAGCTAGCCTCGGCGAAACCACCAAAGGCAACACGAATATCGGCGTGATTGCGACCGGCGAGAAAGACGGCGTAAAAAAGACGTTGTATGTTAAAAATATCTGTAGCCACGAAGCGGCGTTTGAAGAAACCGGCAATCAGGGTGTGAGCTACACCACTGGCGTCCCGGCGATGATTGGCGCGGCGCTCGTTTTGAGCGGTAAGTGGAAGGGGGAAGGTGTGTTTAATATGGAACAATTTGATCCTGATCCCTTTATGGAAATGCTGAACGAGCATGGTTTGCCTTGGACGGTGGAAGAGATGGAAGCGCCTTTGGGCTTTTGAGGATGGAAACCAGAGCAGGCGATCCCGGCGCGTTTGGGCATTTTGATCTCTCGCGAGTGCCCTCGCCGGCTTTCGTAATTGATGAAGTCAAACTGCGCTCCAATCTGGAAATATTGAGCGAAGTTAAAACGCGCTCCGGTGCGAAGATTTTATCTGCGCTCAAGGCATTTTCAATGTGGGAAGTTGCGCCGCTGATTGATGAATATCTCGATGGTGTCTGTGCTTCGGGGCTTTGGGAAGCGCGACTCGCATTTGACAAATATCAGGGCGAAGTGGCAACCTATTCACCGGCGTTCAAGCCTGATGAACTGCCTGAGATCGCCGCGATGTCCGATCATGTTATATTTAACACGCCCGGTCAAATTGCGCGCCGTTCCGCGCTGATCAGAGGACTGCGGGATGGCGGCGAGCAGTTTGATATCGGCCTTCGCATCAATCCTCTCCATGCCGAGGGCGAAGTGCCAAAATATGACCCCTGCCAGCCCCATAGTCGGTTAGGTTTTCCAATTGACCAACTCACCGAAGAGCATTTTGGCGCTATTGATGGCCTCCATTTCCATACGCTTTGCGAGCAGGATTTCGAGCCGCTTTACCGCACATGGGAAGCAATTGCGCCCTACATCGCAGATAATGTCGATGATCTGAAATGGCTGAATTTCGGCGGAGGGCACCACATCACCCGTTCCGATTACCAGCGCGAAGAGTTGATCGAATTTCTCGACTTCGTGGCCGACGCAACAGGCTGTCAAATTTATCTGGAGCCCGGCGAAGCTGTCGCGCTGGATGCGGGCATACTGGTCGGAGAAATCCTTGACGTGTTCGAGAACAAAATGCCAGTCGGAATTACGGATATATCCGCGACTTGCCATATGCCGGACGTTATTGAGGCGCCCTATCGGCCCGCGATGCTCGGCGAATTGAGAGATGGAGAAACCACCCGTCTCGGCGGTCCGAGTTGCCTTGCTGGTGATATTATTGGCGATTATGCCCTTCCCGAGCCACCGCATGTTGGACAGCGCATCGCGTTTCTCGATCAGGCGCATTATTCGATGGTCAAAACCAGCACCTTTAACGGGGTGCCCCTGCCCTCCATCTGGCTTTGGAACAGCGAAACCGACGATCTGCGCTGCGTGAAGAAATTCGACTGGACCACATTTCGCGATCGCCTCAGTTAAAAATTGCTTTCTCGTTCAGCATTTAGAAGGATTTTGGTCTTTACAGAGGCCTCAAGCGTACATATATGCACGCCCTGCTGCCCCATGGCCGCTTGCTGAGTACTTTAGTTAATCCGCAAGGCAGCTCAATCGATCACAGTCTTTTAGGGGGTCCCTTGAGTTGCACATTTTCCAGAATGCTGGAGAGCTAGCGAAAGCTCTTAGCCCAGACATCCCAGTTTTGCTGAACCGTCCGCATGCCGCGCGGCGCGCAGCGCGATATTTTGTCGAGCAATTTCCCGGCAAATCACTTTACGCGGTGAAGGCTAATCCATCGCCTGAGCTGCTGGAAATTCTGTGGGATTCGGGGATTACCCATTTTGACGTTGCGTCGATCGACGAAGTGAGACTTGTTCGCCGGGTTCTTCCCGAGGCGGTGCTTTGTTACATGAATCCGCTGAAGCAGGAGCAGTCCATCCGCGAGGCTTATCATGAGCATGGCGTTCGGATTTTCTCGCTCGACGGCATCGAAGAACTCGATAAGATTGAACGCGCAACGGGGAATGCTGAAGACCTGACTTTGTGCGTCCGGATAAGAGTTGCCTCGGAATTCGCCGAAATCAGCCTTGCATCAAAATTTGGTGTTGATGTCGCGGACTCGGCGGAGTTGCTTCAGCGTGCGCGGCAGTCAGCTGACGAACTGGGTATTTGTTTCCATGTTGGTAGCCAGGCCATGTCTCCACTTGCCTTTGTTCATGCACTCGAGCGTGTTCGTACAGCAATTGTCGAAGCCTCGGTAACCGTCGACATCGTCAACGTTGGCGGCGGCTTTCCCTCGATCTATCCCGATATGGAGCCGCAATCGCTCAACCATTATTTCAAAGCCATTGACCGGACATTTGAAGATTTACCGATCAGCTACTCGGCCGAACTGTGGTGTGAGCCAGGCCGTGCTTTGGCGGCAGAATATACGTCCTTATTGGTCAAGGTCGAGAAACGGCGTTCCAATGAGCTTTACATTAATGACGGCGCTTATGGCACGTTGTTTGACGCGGCTCATATTGGTTGGCGCTTTCCTGCACAGATCGTCGGCCGTCAAACCGAATCTACGATGGCAGAGTTCAGCTTCTATGGTCCCACTTGCGACGATATGGATTATATGGCTGGACCGTTCATTCTTCCCGATGACATGAAGGCTGGCGACTATATCGAAATAGGCATGCTGGGCGCATATGGCTCTGCGATGCGAACGAAGTTTAACGGCTATGGCTCACACGTCGAATATGATATGCAAGATGAGCCGATGGATAGTCTTTATCTTGGCGATAATCTCGATCGCAACGACCGTGAAAACGTGGTGTCTTTCCCCGGCGCTTAGCGCGCAAAACAAGTTGCATTTGACAATTTACAGTTTGTGACGCAGTTTCTCCGCTGGATTTGGGGAGATCATCTATGGATACCGCGATACTGGCGCCGGCGGCGCTATTGGTCTTATGGTCGTTGATCATGCTGTTCTGGATGGCTGCAACCCGTCTACCCGCAGCCAAAAGTCTGGGAATCGATATTACGGCAAAACCAGGAGGGCGCGGCCCGGACATTGACCCGAATATGCCGGATAAAGTCGCCTGGAAATCCCATAATTATACCCACCTGATGGAACAACCAACGCTGTTTTATGCGACCGTCATAATATTGGCTCTCGCGGAAGCAGGCAGCGGGCTCAATCTTTGGCTGGCGTGGGCCTATGTTGTGCTGCGCATTATCCACAGCATCTGGCAAGCCACGATAAATCTGGTCAACGTTCGTTTCATGCTGTTCCTGGCATCAACAATTTGCCTGATGGTCATGGCAGTCAACGCCATTTGGGCGACATTGTTTTGAATTCTGGAAACAACACACTCGATAAAAGTAGGGAATCTTCAAATGGAAAATAGTCCGATTTTACAACCGGTCGTGGCACTCATCATCTGGACTATGGTCATGTGGATATGGATGTATGCCACGCGACTCCCGGCCATGAGCAAAGCGGAAGGGCTGGATGCGGCGAATATGGTCGGCGGAAAAGGTTCCGATCTCGACAATGTCTTGCCTGCCAACGTCCAGTGGAAAGCGCATAATTACAATCACTTGCTGGAACAACCAACGCTATTTTACGCGGTTTGCATCGTGCTTGCGTTGGTCGGTGCCGGTGATGGACTCAACTCGGTTTTGGCTTGGGCTTATGTTGGACTGCGGGTTGTCCATAGTCTGGTGCAGGCCACAGTGAATCGCGTCGTCATCCGGTTCGGGATATTCGCGCTATCCAGCTTGTGCCTGATGGCGCTTGCGCTGCATGCTGCCATTGCTGTGTTTCACTAAGGAGCAGTATCATTCAAACCATATGCGCGGCGATTGTGCAGACGGCGCCGATCCCCCTCGCGATTAATCATGGTATCGCTCAAGCCGAAAAACTGGCGAAACAAGCGGCTGAAGATGGTGCGCAGCTCATAGCGTTTGGTGAAACTTTTTTGGGTGGCTACCCGATCTGGCTCGATGAGGCCCCGGGAGCTGCTTTATGGGATCATCCCGGAACAAAAGCACTCCACCGGATTTTGATGGAACAGGCTGTCGTGGCCAATGATCCGCGCTTTGTGGGGCTACAAGAGCTTTGTGATACACGCGATGTCTGCATTTCCATTGGCGCACATGAGCGGCATCGGTCCAGTCTTTATAACACCCAACTTATGTTCAGACCCGGCAAGATACCGCTTAATCATCGAAAACTGGTTCCAACCCACGCGGAACGCCTGATCTGGAACCGCGGCGATGGATCAACTATCAACGTCCATCAGGCGGAATGGGGCAATGTGGGGCATCTTATCTGCTGGGAGCACTGGATGCCAATGGCGCGAGCAGCGATGCACAATCTGGGGGAAGCGGTGCATGTCTCCGCATGGCCCACAGTAAGGGAAACTTACTCCATCGCATCCAGACATTATGCTTTTGAGGGCGGTTGCCATGTTTTGGCAGCAGGAACCCTTTTACACCGGGATGATTTGATGAACGGCCTAAAACTGGTCGACGGCGATGCCGATGCCAAGGCGCTGTTTGGCGAAATCCCTGATCAGCGACTCCAATTTGGCGGAAGCCAGATAATCGCGCCGGATGGTTTGGTATTGGTAGAAGCAGGGCAAGAGAATATTATTCTGCAGGCAGATATTGATCTCAACAAGGGATTGGAGGCCAAAGCAGCGCTGGATGTTGATGGACATTATTCTCGTCCCGATGTGTTTGATTTGACGGTTGATACCCGGGAACAGCTTGGCGTAACCTGGGGCGATGCTGAGAAGAGCTGAGCGCTGTTATCTCACGAAACTGGACACTAGTTCGACGTGGGTGGACCAGAGAAACTGACCCACAGGCCAAACTTCTTTGAGCTTGTAACCCGCTTCGCAAAGTGTTTTCGCGTCGCGCGCAAAACTTGCCGGATTACAGCTAATGTAGCAGATTTTGGGAACCTCCGATTTTGCCAACTGAACGATTTGATCCCGCGCACCCGCACGCGGAGGATCAAGGATGACAGCGCCGAAACGGTTCAACTCTTCCGGGCTGAGAGGACGACGATATAAATCACGATGTTCGGTAAAAACCTGCAACCGGGCAATATTGGCCGCCGATTTTAAAGCGCTAATGGCATCGCGCGAGCCTTCTGCGGCATAGATTTTTCGTTCCCCGCCCAAAGCGAACGAAAAAGTGCCGAGGCCTGCGAACAAATCCGCTATCAATTTGGTGTCGCCGACTGTTTCCAGCATCGCTGCAATCAGCGCATCCTTGCCGTCCGCTGTCGATTGCAGAAAACTGGAATGCGGCAACGCGACCGGGACATTGCCGAGCGTCACGGTGACCGGATTAGGCTCCCACTGTGTTTCCGGTCCATAGCCGTTATCCAGCGATAATCGCGCGATGCCGGTTTGCTGGGCGAACTCTGACAATGCCTGATGCTGATCCAGCGAATCCGGTTCGTAGTTTTTAATAAGTAAATCAACACCTTGGTCGGCAAGCGTCAGTTCGATATTCATATCATGCTTGCGCCGGGCAACAGACTGGAGAAATGTCCGCAAAGGCGCGATCACCGCAAATAATTCCGGATGCATGATTTCGCATTGTTGCAGATCAACAATGCGGTGGCTCCCCGCACCGCTAAACCCCAGTTTGAAAATATTCCCGACCATTGCGGCCCGCAAACTGGCCCGGACCCGGCTTTTTGGTTTTGATATTTGTGGAGCGTGCAACTTTGTAGGACTCAAGCCCTGCCCTTCCAACGCATAGTTCACCCGGTCCGTGACAAACTGCGCATAGCTTTCCGCGTCCAGTTGCTGGAGACTACATCCACCACATTCCTTAAAATGGCGGCATGGCGGCTCGACATGATGCGGGCCTTTGATTAGCCCTCCATCATCGAGAACTTCATCCAGCGGGGCGGAAAACGCAACATGACGGCCATCAGCGGTCACCCCGTCACCTTTGGCAGCAACGCGAACTATTATATTTTCGGCATTTGCCGTCATGATATGCTTTCCTGCATCGCTTTCGAGATGTTACCGATCAGTTGCTCAGGCGAAAAAGACGCCCCGGAAAGCTGCGCGGCGCGGGTATGGAGCCATTGTCCCTGTGATGCCGCCTTAGCGCAATTTTTTTCAACCGCATAGCGCGATGCGATGATACCGGACAGCACATCGCCGGTTCCCGCTGTAGAAAGCCAATGACAGGCTTCATTGTTGATCTCTGTGTGGCCGCTTGGTTGGGCTATCACGGTGTCAGGCCCCTTCAGAGCAATGGTCGCGCCACTTCTGCGGGACAAATCCCGAGCAGAAGTCAGTTTTGAATCATCGAACTCGCCAGATATTCTGGCAAACTCTCCTTGATGTGGCGTCGCGATTGTTGGAGCGTCGCGGTTGCTGACCCGTTCAACAAAATCGTTCCCGAGTAATGTCAAAGCATCTGCATCCAGTAACAATGCTTTTTCTGAAGCCATCGCAGTTTTCAAAACCCCTGATTGTTGATCGCCCAAGCCTAAGCCGGGGCCTACAACGACCATCGATATTCGGTCATCCGACAACAGCTGCCCCAATTCTTCCGGGCTGGAATATGTCTGCACGACGATACTGTGATTGGGAGACAGGAACCCGGCAGGAGCAAATATTTTCACATAGCCCGCGCCCGATTGCTGCGCGGCCAAAGCGGCAAGTTGCGCCGCGCCGTGCATTTTTCCGGCAATGATCACGACAAGCCCACGGCTATATTTATGATCGTCCGCGCCCGGTACTTTCAGCGACCGGTGCAAAAAGACACGAAATTGGGACGGCTTTGAAATTCCGATGTCGACCCCAACTATCTCGCCGACGACGCTTCGTGCCGGCTCCAGGAAGTGCGCGGGCTTGGACGCGCCCAAAGCAATTGTGAAGTCGTATTGAGATACCGGATTCAGCAAGTGCCCCGTGTCCGTATCAACACCGCTCGGCAAGTCGACCGCGATCCGATTCTGCGCGCCCGAAAGAAGGCGTTCTATGTGGCCATAGAGTTCTTTGGACACCGCTCTTGTCAATCCTGTGCCGAACACACAATCAATAACTTGCGGGCTCTGGACAGCGTTTTCGATTGCCATAGTTTCGCCCTTCCAGAGCGATTTTGCGTTTTTTGCGGCAGCCGTTTTGGGATCACTGCAGGCCGCAACAGTTACGTCGACACCTTTTTCCAGCAACCATTGGGCGATCACATATCCGTCACCGCCATTATTGCCGGGGCCGCATAAAACGGTTGTGCGGCTATTGGCAGAAATACGCCAAATGAGTTGCGCCGCGCCCTCGCCTGCTCGTTTCATCAATTGATCGACGGTAACGCCAGAGTCCATCAGCTCTTGTTCTGCATGCCGCATCTCGGCTGCAGTGAGGATGTAACCGGCATTGATCATAATGTGCTAGTCGCCAGCCGCAGGATTGGTGGCATCTGGCGCAGCTTCGGCAGCGGCAGCCTCTATCGGTGGTTTCGAAGGTTTCAGCTGCGCGGGCATGATATATTTGTCTTGTCCAACGCTGACCAGAATTTTCCCATCTTCAACGATAGATATAGCAGCTTTTTCTGAACCATCCGCAGCTTCCAGACCACGTCCATCAGTCAAGATGTTAAACCTTCTGAAACCGCCGTCTGGATGGCGAATGATCAGCGTAACGCCATTTTCGCCGGATAGCCGCTCGGTCTCGCAACCACGATTGAAGTCGGTGTCGCCGTTGATGGCGCATTCAATTTTCCCATCATCCAGTTTTTGCGCAGCCGCCCGCTCTTCTGCTTCGGCGAGCACATCATTGTCCGGCTTTCCACATGCGCTGAGCGCCGCGACAATGGCAAATAGGCTAAATGTCCGCGTATACATGTTTTTCTGCCTTCGCTCCCGGATGGGTTGTCGCGCCTTTATAGGCTGGACCTACGTTTTGTGCATAGCGCCAAAGCGCGCCGGATGCATAATCATTACCATGTGGCACGTAGCGCGTTTTGCGTTCGGCCAAGATAGCATCGTTTACCTCGAGATCGATGATTCCAGCCTCAGCATCGATATTGATCATATCACCTTCTTCGATCAATCCAATCGGGCCGCCATCAGCCGCCTCCGGACCAACATGGCCGATACAAAAGCCTCTGGTCGCACCTGAAAAGCGGCCATCAGTGATCAAGGCCACTTTTTCGCCCATGCCTTGCCCGTAAAGTGCTGCCGTAGTGGCGAGCATCTCACGCATGCCCGGGCCGCCTTTTGGGCCTTCGTTGCGGATGATGACGACTGCGCCTTCCTTGATTTGTCGCTGTTCAACTGCGGCGTAAGCATCTTCTTCACACTCAAAGACCTGTGCCGGACCTCTAAATTGGAGGCGCGCCATCCCGGCAACTTTCACAATCGCGCCTTCGGGAGCAAGCGAACCTTTCAGGCCCACGACGCCGCCGGTTTCGGTAATAGCGTTTTTCACATCGTATATGACCTTTTGATCGGGATTCCATGTTATCTCATCAATATT
The DNA here is from genome assembly GCF_012516475.1 of Parasphingorhabdus halotolerans. Taxonomy (NCBI): domain Bacteria; kingdom Pseudomonadati; phylum Pseudomonadota; class Alphaproteobacteria; order Sphingomonadales; family Sphingorhabdaceae; genus Parasphingorhabdus; species Parasphingorhabdus halotolerans. The sequence continues at coordinate 530,454 of NZ_CP051217.1, forward strand.
TTCGCCTAGCGTCTTGCCGGACACTGTCATGCAGTTGCCGTGCAGCAAGCCGTTTTCCATCATGGTTTTCATCAGCATGTAAACACCGCCGGCATCATGCATGTCTCGCGCGACATATTTCCCGCCAGGTTTCAGGTCAGCCAGATACGGCGTGGTTTTGAACGTTTCTGCGACATCAAACAGGTCAAAGTCGATTCCCGCCTCACTCGCCATTGCCGGGAGATGCAAGGCTGCGTTGGTCGAGCCGCCGGTTGCAGCCACTACGCGCGCCGCGTTTTGGAAAGCCTCTCTGGTGCAAATATCCCGTGGACGCAGATTAAGTGCGATGAGCTCCATGATCTGACGACCGGCCGCGATAGCCATGTCATCCCGGCTTTCATATGGTGCCGGTGCCATATTGCTGTTTGGTAAGGATAGTCCAATAGCTTCCGCAACGCAGGCCATTGTATTGGCGGTAAACTGACCACCGCATGCGCCGTGACCCGGGCAAGCGATTTTTTCCAGCTCAATCAATTCCTGCAACGGACAGTTTCCTGCGCTGTGTTGGCCAACTGCCTCGAACACATCAACAACCGTTACATCACGATCGTGAAAACGCCCGGGTAATATCGATCCGCCATAGACAAAAATCGATGGCACATTGAGCCGGAGCATCGCCATCATCATGCCGGGCAGGCTTTTATCACAGCCCGCATATCCAATGACCGCGTCATAGCAATGGCCGCGAACACTGAGTTCAACGGAATCTGCTATAACTTCGCGGGAAACCAGCGATGATTTCATCCCTTGGTGACCCATGGCGATTCCATCCGTCACCGTGATCGTATTAAACCGCCGCGGCGTTCCGCCAGCTTCAATGACGCCTTGCCGCGCGATATTGGCTTGTGCATCCAGCAAGGTATTGCACGGCGCGCTGTCGTTGCCTGCTGACGCAATACCGACAAATGGCTTTGCAATATCTTCTTCATCCATGCCCATTGCGTAATAATAGCTACGCTGCGGCGCCCGTTCCGGTCCCACGCTGACGTGGCGACTGGGCAACTTGGCTTTATCGAATTTCCGGGTCATGTTCATTTCCTGTTTTCCGCGCCTAAAAAGGCACTGTCGCCTATTTCCAAAACTGGCTTCGTCAAGCAAGCCCTGTTTGTATCTTATTGCATACTCTAATCAGAATTTCGGCAAACCGCTTTTGACCTTTTTCTTCGGTGATATGGTCCTGCCTTATTTCAATCCCGATATAGGGTTGCCCGATTGCTTCTGCCTGACGGTTCATTGTCGCATTTAGATCCTTACCGGAATACGGCAATTGATCGCCGACAACCAATTGCTCCTCCTCAAGAAACTGCAGTGCCATACGCGGAGCGGTCTCGTAATCGTTGTACATCACACCGACGTCCCAGGGCCGCTCAAGCTGCGGGTTTGATCTCAGCTTTGGCGTGAAGCTGTGTAACGCTACAACAAGGCTTGGTCTTATATCGGCGATAAGCTGCGCAACACGCTGGTGATAAGGCTTAAAATACCTGTCTATCCGATCGACTCTGTCCGGCAGATCGAGCAGGTTGTTCGGAATCTCCACACCATCGCTGCGCAATGGAATTACCGCCTCTTCATCGGGATAGCGATTGAGATCGACAACGAGGCGCGAATATCCAGCCAGGATTGCGAGATAACCAGATCTCAGCGCCATCTCCCTCGAGACAGCGGCGCTTCCTATATCATACGCGATATGATCTTCTAGGAAACTCTGCGAAATCCCCAAATCAATATTGGCAGGCACTGTATTCGATGCATGATCGGCGACGATGAGAATGGAATTGTCAGTCGGAATTCCAACTATTTCAAAGGGTGTCGTCATTTGAGTGTATCCATCATGGTCCAAAAGCCCGGAAAGTTAGCCCTTAATTCCTGAATCATATTTTGTGCAGCGAGTTTTGAATTGAACAGCGCAAAACACGTGGCTCCTGATCCCGACATTCTGGAAAACAGGGCGTCAGATTCTTCTAAAAGTTCCAGAATTTCGGCAATTTCAGGTGCAAATGAAATCGCGACATCCTGAAGATCATTTCGACCTGATAATATTGTTTTTTTCAAAGGCCCGTTTGCAAGCGCACCACGGTCAACTCCATCCCATGCTCCAAAAACCTGCGCAGTGGAGATCTGCACAAGCGGATTGACGAGCACTACCCATGACCCGTCAAGGCTGTCATCTTCTATTGGTTCCATGTCGTGACCGATGCCGGTCGCGCGGCAGGTTTTGCTCGATATACAAGCGGGCACATCGGCTCCAAGCGGCGCTGCCAGCTCCATGAGCGAAGCCTCAGGCAAGTTTATGCCCCAAAATCTGTTCAACAACCGCATAGTTGCAGCGGCATCGGCCGAACCTCCACCGATTCCCGATGCTATTGGCAGGTATTTCTGCAAACTTAAGGCTGCGCCACAGCCTGTTTTGGCGAGAGGTCGCATAAGCTGCGCTGCGTCCAAGACAAGGTTATTTGTGTTACTCAGTTCTTCACCGAAGAGACCGAATATCTCTAGCGAAATTTCATCAGATGCGGTTACCATCAACGTGTCGCCGCTTTGCAAAAAAGCAAAAATTGTTTCCAGCTCATGATAGCCGTTGGGCAGACGCGCGCGGACGTGCAGAGCGAGGTTTATCTTCGCGAACGCGGTTTCGGTGTGGATGTCATCCAATAACACTGGCGAAACTAGGGTGATACCAACTCAGGCGTAAGCCCTGCGTCAATCTTGTCCGATAGACGTTTCTGATCATCAGCTTCGGCAAAGAGTCTCGCAGACCGCCAAGCGTAACGCGCTTCATATTTCCTGCCGATGGACCAATATACGTCGCCAAGATGCTCGTTAATCGTGGCATCCTGGGGTTGACCAGACAACGCGTCCTCAAGATATTCAAGTGCACGGCTATTTTGACCGTTCAAATAATAGGCCCATCCCAGTGAATCCTTTATCGCTGGCGAATTTGAACGCAGTTCGTGCGCCTTTTCAATCACAGCCAGCGCTTCCACTGTATTTTCCCGACGTTCGAGTTGCGCGTAGCCAAGATAGTTTAAGATATTGGCAGAATTGGGCTGCAGTTCATTAGCCTTTTGTAACGACGCCAAACCCTCAGGCCATTGGCCTGCTTGTTCTTGCGCTCCGCCAAGCGCCAGCCAGTAATTTGCCATCAGATTGTCTGAAAATCCCCGAGTTTCAGCTGCGTTAACTGCCAATGTGAACATCTCGGCAGCGGCGCTGAAATTTGCCTCGGATTGGAAAACTTGGCCCTTCAATATAAAATATTCCGGCGGAGCTTTGTCACTTGGGATTAAGCTATCCAGCCGCTGATGGGCCTGTTCAAACTGGTTAGTGGCAAGATAGCCCGAAATTTCCGAGTTTAGGCCTACGAGATGGTAAGGGCTAGATTTATCGATTGCAGCAAAACTTGCAATGGACTGCTTCTGATTGTCTGTGGCGTTATAAGCCTGCCCCAATATCAATTTGCTGAAATCATAGTCGGACACAAGTCGCTCGCTGAGCTGGGCGTTGACAAGTGCCAGAAAATTGGCCCTTTGTTGAAGTAAATCCGCTGATAGTCTTTGGAAAAGATAGGCCATACCGGATTTACTGGTGATTTTTCTAGCGGCCGCCGTACCTTCACCGTTGGTAATAAGTTCATGCAATCTGGCTTCGGGTCCGGTGCGCTTGAACCGTAATATGTGTAGTGCCAAATCCTGTCTATCCTGATCGAGATAGTGGCGGGCCGCAATTATCCGAACGGGTCCGGATCTTACATCGTTCAGCTGTACGATAGCTGATATCAGCGAACGTGCTTTGGTGTCTCCGGCTTGGAGATAATGCAGCAATAATTGATCATCATGATAGAAAGCAGCGGTATTATCCTTTTTGGCCTCGGCGAGATACGGAGCAAAGTCCTCTCCCTTTTCGTTTGCTATCCAGGCCTTGAGCAACGGAACGGCGAAACCGAAGTTCCGCAACGATTCCAGTTCAAGTAGCGCCGTATTCGCGCCCTGCCAGTTTTTTTTGGAATAGGCATCGACAAACAAAAGCAACGGCATTTCAGCATCAAGGCTGCCGCGCAGTTCGAGTGCGCGTATGGCGTTTACAGCGAGTTCGAAATCTCCAACCTCGACGGATTTTACATAGGATTTACCAGCCAAAAGAGCATTCTCTGGCGCAGATTTAAGGGCATCAGCATAAATTACAGCAGCAGCTTGCCGGTCGCTTGATTCTATGAGTCTCGCTTCAACAAACCGGTTTAGCGGGTCCGTTTCGGTGGTGCGCTTTGCCTCCGCGTTGACGGATACCAACAGCATCAAAGCGAAGGCAGTGATTTTACATATTTGGGTAATTGGGACCTCCGCCGCCTTCGGGAACGACCCAGTTGATGTTCTGCATGGGATCCTTAATATCGCAGGTTTTGCAGTGTACGCAATTTTGCGCGTTGATTTGAAATTTTGGGTTGCCTGCTTCATCTTCGACAAATTCATATACACCTGCAGGGCAGTAACGTTGTGAAGGTCCGGCAAATACCGGAAGATTCACATCGACCGGAATACTGGGATCTTTGAGTTGCAAATGAACCGGTTGATCTTCCTCGTGGTTGGTGTTGGAAAGGAACACAGATGACAAACGGTCAAAGGTAATCACGCCATCTGGCTTTGGATATTTGATCGGGCGACAATGCTCCGCTCGTTTTGTCTGCAGGTGGTCAGGGTGCAGTTTCATGGTGAACGGCATTTCGATTTTCAAATTCTCGGCCCACATGTTGATTCCGGAAAAAATCGTTCCGAGGAAGTCCCCATATTTTTCGACATTGGGCAAGACATTGCGAACAACGCGAAGTTCTTCGCGCACCCAGCTATTTTCATAGGCATCTCCATAGGCAGCAAGTTCATCGCTGGTCCGTTCCGCAATAATGGCCTCGAAAGCCGCTTCTGCCGCCATCATACCTGTCTTCATTGCGGTGTGCGTGCCTTTGATCCGGGGAACGTTTACAAAGCCTGCCGAGCATCCGATCAGCGCACCGCCGGGGAAATATAACTTTGGAACGGCTTGAAATCCGCCGTCGTTAATCGCGCGCGCGCCATAAGAGACACGTTTGCCGCCTTCCAGAATTTTGCGAATTTCCGGATGTGTCTTCCAGCGCTGCATTTCCTCAAAGGGCGAAAGATAGGGGTTCTCGTAGTTGAGCCATGTTACAAAACCCAATGCGACTTGACCATCAGCCTGATGATAAAGAAAACCGCCACCATTGGCGCCTTCGCTAAGCGGCCACCCTTGCGTGTGAATGACGCGGCCCGGTTCATGTTTGGCCGGATCAATGTCCCAGAGCTCTTTAATACCCAAGCCATAAATCTGTGGTTCGCTATCGGCGTCCAGTGCAAATTGCTTTTTCAATATCTTGGTGAGATGCCCGCGGACACCTTCGGCAAAAAATGTATATTTTGCGTGGAGTTCCAGACCTGGTTCATATTCAGGTTTGTGGCTTCCATCTCTTGCAATGCCCATGTCACCGGTGGCCACGCCCTTCACAGAACCATCTTCATTATAAAGAATTTCCGCTGCGGCGAACCCCGGAAAAATCTCTACGCCCATATTCTCGGCGCGTTCTCCTAGCCAGCGACAAAGATTGCCGAGAGAACCGGTGTAGGTTCCCTTGTTGTGCATGAACGACGGTGTCATCAGATGCGGAAGCGGGTATTTCTTCTTTTTTGTCAGAACCCAATGATGGTTTTCCGTCACCGGCGTTTGTGCCATTGGACAATCTTCTTCGCGCCAATTCGGCAAAAGTTCATCCAGGGCTTTGGGATCAACCACAGCGCCAGAGAGAATGTGCGCGCCAATTTCTGACCCTTTTTCGAGAATGCAAACCGACAAATCTTTGTTTGCTTCGTCAGCCAATTGTTTGAAACGGATCGCCGCGCTCAGCCCTGCAGGGCCGCCGCCGACGATAACGACGTCATAAGGCATTGATTCTCGTTCACTCATCACATTCTTCCTGTAAAATTACTTCGCAATCCTCTTACATTCAGCCTGCCGCAAACTGCAACCCGCTGAACAGAATAATGCATGGCCAGCAATTGACCAATTCGTCAACTCATGACTCTGTGCATCTATGAATTTTTCTGCTCCAAACAATGGCGGTCCCTCTCCGCAGGACTTGATAGCAAGTCTGCAAGACTGGTGGGCACTCGCTGGCGTCGACACAAATTTCGTCGGTGAACCGATGTCATTGTTGGAGCAAGGCGTAAAAATTGAGCGGACGCCGCAAATGGTTTCCGAAACGGCCGTATCCCGTTTGCCAAGGGCAACAGAAGACGCCCCATCCAAAGCTGCTACGGCTGTTAGCGAAAATTATCCACTCGAACTTGTAGCCTTTGTTAATCAGCTGTCTAAACCGGAAAACTTGATAGAAGCGCAATGGGCAAGAGATTTTGTCCTGCCCAAAGGAAACCAAAATCCTGAAATCATGGTAATTGTCGCTATGCCGGAGGCTCAGGGCCTAGCGAATGATAGCTACTATGCACCGGCAGAGCGTCAATTGGTTTTGAACATGCTGAAAGCGATTGGTTGCAACGAGCTAAACAGCTATTTTTCGGCCTTGTCGTTGGGACGTACGATTGATGGCCGGCTTGATCATTCCTGCTTCGAGATGCTCAAAAAACGCGCGTTACACCATATCGATCTGGTGGACCCCAAGCGTATCATAGTGTTTGGTGACACTGCTGCACGCATATTTTTTGATCAAGATTTTTTGATGGCGCGTCAAAAGAAACAATATATTAACCATGTTTCATCCAAAACGGAGGCAATCGCAACGTTCCACCCGCGGATCCTGCTCCATCGGCCTGAACTCAAAGCCGACGCCTGGAAGGATTTGCAAATGTTAACAAGGATAGCCGACCTGTGAAATTGAAAATTGCTCTCACCGCCGCTTTCTTAGCCCTCCCTTACAACGCTGTTATGGCCGACGATGGAGGAGCGCTGCTTTACCAAAGTGCATCGGTTGCCAAAGATGTGCCGTCGCAGCTTAAACGAAACCAGTCCGAGCATTACCGATCCCTGTTCAAAGCGATGGAAAGCAATCAGTGGGATGTCGCCAAGAATCTTATTGATCAGGCACCCGACGGCCCCTTAAAATCCATTGCGAAAGCCGAGTATTTTCTGGCCCCTAACTCCCCTCGAGCGGAATTGGGGCCCTTGCTGACGTTGGTCAACGAGGCACCACAAATCCCGCAAGCGGAACAATTGGGACGTCTGGCGACCACAAGAGGCGCGCAGATACTCCCCGCATTGCCGGAGCGCAGACGTCTGTCCTATATTCCCGGCGCGGATAATCGTGGTAAGCCCAACTCCGTAGAAAGTGACAGCACAGCTAATAGCATTCGCGGACAGATATTGAGTTTCATCAAGACGGATTCTCCGCAATCGGCAGAGTCGCTATTATCTGAGCGCGCTGGCGCTATGTCTTCGGAAGCCCGGACGGAACTCGAGCAACGCATTGCCTGGTCCTATTATATTGAAAATGACGACGCTGCCGCCCTGCGCATGGCGCGCAAGGCACAAGGCGGCAGCGGCACATGGGTCGTTCATGCCGATTGGGTCGCTGGTCTGGCATCTTGGCGGTTAAATGATTGCGTATCGGCGAGCGACGCTTTTGATAGAGTGGCGCGGCGTGGTGACAATGCCGAGTTAAGAGCCGCTGGTCTCTATTGGGGTGCGCGTTCTGACATGAAATGTGGCAAACCGCAGAATGTGCAAGGCAAGCTCCAGACAGCGGCGAAGCAGGACGACAGTTTTTACGGACTATTGGCTGCCGAGGCACTTGGCATGGTGAACGCCAAAACGGAATCTGCTGAAAAATTCGAAAAAGCGGATTGGAGAACACTGGAAAGACATGAAAATGTCAAAGCCGCCATTGCTCTAGTAGAAATTGGCGAAGACGCTCTGGCCGATGAAGTGTTGCGTCACCAAGCGACAATCGGCGATGATAACGATCATGGGGCGCTGGTAAAATTGGCTCGCGAATTGAGCCTTCCCCGTACCCAGTTGTGGCTTTCGTATAATGCGCCGCGCGGATTTAAACCCGATGTACAAGCGCGTTATCCGGCACCTAAATGGACACCTGATGGTGGATGGCGCGTCGATCCTGCACTGGTTTATGCGCATACGCTCCAAGAGTCAGCGTTTCGCGTCAAGGCAGTGAGCCCGGCAAACGCTATCGGTTTGATGCAAGTACGTCCCGGAACTGCCGGAGATATTGCGCGCGCTAATGGCAAAAGCTTTTCGCAATCCGACCTTTTCAAAGTGTCGACTAATCTGGAATATGGCCAATCCTATCTGGAGTACCTCGGGAAATCTTCTATCACCGGCGGCAAGTTGCCCAAAATCGCTGCCGCTTACAATGCTGGCCCCGGCGCGGTGCAAAAATGGAATAGCGAAGTGCGAGACAATGATGATCCGCTGCTATTCATGGAAAGCATCCCCTATGTCGAAACGCGCGGCTATGTTTCCATTATTCTCAGAAATTACTGGATTTACGAGCAACAAGCCGGAATAAAATCATCCAGCGCGCATATTATGGCGCAAAATAAATGGCCAAGCTTTCCGAATAGACCGGGAAGAAACCAGACCCAGTTTACGGCACGCTAACAGTTACCCAGAAATGAAAAGGCCGGGTGAAGCTTTATATGCTTCACCCGGCCTTTTTTAATTGAAGACGCTAATCCTAGTAGCGGTAATGGTCCGGTTTAAACGGCCCCTCGGATGACACGCCGATATAATTGGCTTGTTCATCGGACAATTTGGTTAGCGTAACGCCCAATTTTGAAAGGTGGAGTTGAGCCACTTTTTCGTCGAGATGCTTCGGCAGAACGTAAACGTCATTCTTGTACTGCTCGGGACGCAACCAAAGTTCAATCTGCGCCAGCACCTGATTGGTGAAGCTTGCGGACATCACGAAGCTTGGGTGACCGGTAGCACAGCCCAAATTCACCAGACGACCCTGCGCCAGAATGATGAGCTTCTTGCCGTCGGCAAATTCAACTTCGTCAACCTGTGGCTTGATTTCGGTCCATTTCATATTCTTGAGAGCGCCGATCTGGATTTCGCTGTCAAAGTGACCGATGTTACAGACAATCGCACGATCTTTCATATCTCGCATATGATCTACCGTGATCACATCTTTGTTACCCGTTGTCGTTACAAAAATATCAGCACGCTTGGTTGCTTCTTCCATGCTGACAACTTCGAAGCCTTCCATAGCGGCCTGAAGCGCACAAATTGGATCAATTTCAGTTACCAGCACCCGCGCGCCACCATTGCGAAGTGACTGGGCTGAGCCTTTGCCAACATCACCGAAGCCAGCGACACAGGCGACTTTACCGGCAAGCATCACATCGGTTGCACGGCGAATGGCATCAACCAGAGATTCTTTACAGCCATAAAGGTTATCGAACTTGGACTTGGTAACGCTGTCGTTCACGTTGATCGCCGGGAAAGGCAATTTGCCGATTTTGGCGAGTTCATAAAGACGGTGAACACCGGTGGTTGTTTCTTCCGAAACACCTTTGATGTTTTCAACTGTCTTGGTCAGATAGCCGGGGCGCTTAGCCAGAAAACGCGTCAATGTTGCGACGAACACTTCTTCATCTTCGTTCTCTGGTTTGAAAAGCTCTTCGCCCGCTTCAACCCGTGCGCCCCAAAGAGCAAACATGGTAGCATCGCCGCCATCGTCGAGAATTAGGTTGCAAGTCTGGTCCTGGCCCCAGTCGAAAATACGTTCAACATAAGCCCAATATTCTTCCAGTGTTTCGCCCTTGATCGCAAATACCGGGGTGCCGCCAGCAGCAATCGCTGCTGCCGCATGGTCCTGGGTCGAGAAAATGTTGCAAGATGCCCAACGCACTTCAGCGCCAAGATCGAGCAGCGTTTCAATCAACACAGCGGTTTGAATTGTCATATGCAGCGAGCCTGTAATCCGCGCACCTTTTAGCGGCTTTTCAGCGCCAAATTCTTCGCGCAGCGCCATAAGGCCGGGCATTTCCGTTTCGGCGATCTCGATTTCTTTCCGACCATAATCTGCCTGAGAAATATCTTTAATTACGTAATCTTGCTTCACTTGGTCTGCTACAGTGGCCACGTCATTCTCCTTAGAAAGCCAAAAGTCGCCCCGGATTCAGGACGACATCAATGGCGACGCTATAGCTTTGGGTGGCTGAGAAAGCAAATATAAAGATTTCTTTATATTTGTAATTATATTACAAACTTCACATAGTTGACAAGGTCAGGCGGTCCCGAAGTTTCCTGATAGCTGGGCTGGGTCAATCCCTTGAGCCTCCCAAGCCATCTCCCATTTGTCGCCAGATTCCTGCTCAAAAATCCACTCCGGATCGCCTTGTGCAATCGACCAGCCATTTTGTGTAAGCTCGCTTTCGAGTTGATTGGGGTCCCATCCGGAATACCCCAGCGCCGAAACCCATTTTTTGGGCCCTTTCCCTTCCGCAATCGCTTTGAGCATCTCAACGGAACTACTAAGCCCCCAGCGATCACCGACCTGCAACGTTTCAAAATAATTGGCATCAAGGCTGTGTAATATAAAGCCGCGATTTGTTTCCACCGGTCCGCCGAGGTAAACATCGCGGTCCGGCAGAGTCGCGACATCAATATCAAATTGTTCCAATATGCCGTGGAAGGTGATGAAATCGGCAAGGGATCCGATATTTATACCCAAAGCCCCGTTATGATCATGCGAACATATCGCGATGATGGATCGGGCAAAGCGCGGATCAGCCATACCCGGCGTTGCCAGCAGAAATTGTCCGGAGAAATATTGCGGTGAAATCATCGGCTGAACATAGAGAGTAGCGTCCCGCTAGGACAGAGCGAATTTATCAATGCAAACAGCTTGCATTTCATCATCTTGTCACCAACATTATGCAGGAATGAAGCCGCACTGGCTAAATCATCAAAAGGAGCAATGAAATGATCAATAAAGGCGATAAAATTCCTGAGGTAAATCTCGTCAAGGCAACCGCAGATGGCCCGGAACAAGTGGCCTCGAGCGATTATTTCGCTGGCAAGAAAGTGGCACTTTTTTCTGTGCCAGGCGCATTTACGCCAACCTGTTCCGCCAAGCATCTCCCAGGCTATGTCGAAAAAGCGGCTGAACTCAAAGCCAAAGGCGTCGATGAAATTGCCTGCACCGCAGTCAATGATGCCTTTGTGATGGGTGCGTGGAACAATGCAGCAGGATCAGAAGATATCACCATGCTTGCGGATGGTAATGGCGAATTTGCCAAAGCTGTTGGCCTTACAATGGATGGGTCCGGCTTCGGCATGGGTACTCGCGGCCAGCGCTTTTCGATGATCGTCAATGACGGCGTGGTCGAAGAAGTGAATGTCGAGGCACCAGGCGACTTCAAGGTCAGCGCAGCAGAATATATGCTCGATCAGCTTTGATCGTTTCAACGGATAAAAAAAGGGCGGAGATTGGTTTCTCCGCCCTTTTTCGTTTTACCACCCGCAGCTTTTCCCTGCGTTTTCTTTCTTCAGCCAAGTCATAAGCGGCGCAAAATAGCTGATCATTGCCGATCCATCCATTTCACGCTTGCCGGTAAAGGCTTCAAGCGCGTCTGGCCACGGCTTCGACGCGCCCATTTCGAGCATCGCGTTCAGCTTCGCGCCTACTTTCTTGTTGCCGTAGAACGAACAGCGATGCAGCGGGCCTTTCCAGCCAGCAGCGTCGCATGCCGCTTTGTAGAACTGGAACTGTAAGATACGCGCGAGGAAATAACGCGAATAGGGCGTGTTGCCGGGTATATGATATTTCGCTCCGGCATCAAACGGCGCATCCGAGCGATCTTCCGGCGGCGTAATGCCCTGATATTGCAGTTTCAGATCGTGCCACGCCTTGGTGTAATTATCGGGCGTGATATCGCCAGAGAACACCTGCCACCGCCATTTATCGACCAATAGGCCGAAAGGCAGAAACGCAACTTTGTCCATCGCCTGACGCAGCAACAAGCCTGTGTCTTTGTCCGCATTGGGAACCTTGCCTTTATCGAGCAGGTCCACCTGTACCAGATATTCCGGCGTAATCGACAATGCGATCATATCGCCAATCGCCTCGTGAAATCCGTCATTGGCACCATCGAGATGCAAATAGCTCTGCTTGTTATAGGCGCGCTGATAATAGTTGTGGCCAAGCTCATGGTGGATGGTCGTGAAATCGTCGCCATTCACCTTGATGCACATTTTGATGCGGATATCATCCACATTGTCGATATCCCATGCGCTGGCATGGCAGACAACTTCGCGGTCGGCAGGCTTGGTAAATAGCGACCGTTGATAGAAAGTTTCCGGCAGCGGATCAAAGCCTAGGGACGAGAAAAACCCCTCACCCGCTTTGACCATTTTTATTGCATCATAGCCTTTGGCCGTGAGCAACTCGGTTGTATCAAAACCAATATCCCCTGCCCCTGCCGGTGCGACGATATCATAGATATTGCCCCATTCTTGCGCCCACATATTGCCGAGCAGATCAGCACGGATCGGGCCGGTTGCGGGCTGCACGTCATCGCCATATTTCTCATTGAGTTTTTCACGCGTGTAACAATGCAGTTCATCATAGAGCGGTTTCACCTGGCCCCAAAGCTTGTCGGTCAATTTGGCGAAATCGTCTGCTGGCATATCATAACCAGAACGCCACATCGCGCCAACGTCGGCAAAGCCCAGCTCCTTCGCGCCGTCATTGGCGATTTCGACCATCCGGGCATAATCGTCTTTCATCGGGCCACCGACCTGCGTGTGCCAGCTGGTCCACATTTCCTTGAGCTCTTCGGGATTGCGGTTTGTCCCCATCGCGGCTTCAATGTCGGAACCGTTGATTTCCTTGCCGTTCAAGGTTCCCTTGCCCTTGCCGTAAGCGGAGTTGAGCTTGGTCGCAATAGTGTTAAGTTCCGTCGCAGCGCCTTCCGTTGTAGGCGCAGGCAAAACGATCCCGCCACGCAATTTGTTCAGCTTTCGTGTGGTAACGGAATCAAGACCTTTTACATTCTTATATTTTGCCGCATCAATCGCCGCCTGAACCGACATGGTGGTTCCTTGAGCCCCCACTTTCGCCGCCAAAGCGTCCGTGTCATCCGTGATATAGGTCGAGTTAATCCAGTATGTGCGGGCAGCATCGACCGAGAAATCAAACATCTTCTGCTCGGTTTCTTCGACAAATTTCTTTGCATCTTCCGCAGTTGGCGGGGCCTTGTCTGCCATTGCGCCTTCTTCATGATGTTTGGCTTGCGCAGGCGTGGTAATTGCCATGGCGGCAAGGGCAAATATTGATACTGCGGTTTTCATGGGTCGATCCTCTACTCAATTGACTTTGGTATGAATTGAAACTTTATTGCGTGAGCGTCAAGCGCGACTTTCGCTTCTCCGCCAGATCAAGGCGGCGATCATGCCTATGGTCCCCGCAACAAAACTCAACGATTTCAGCGGCTGGCAAAATCCTGCAATTCCAGCGAGTAGGTCGCTTCCATTGTTCTGTAAAAGCTGGATGATTTGGCTGATGGTTTCAGTATAGTCGAACGCACCGAACAGAAAATATGCGACAACGCAAAACAGCCCGAGTTTCTTGAGCGATGGAGAGCGGGCTTCTTGCCATATCAGCCGCCCGCCGATGATACCCCCGCTCATATAAAGACCTATGAAAACGAGATCGCCGATCATCGACCACTTGGCGTAGTTGATTTGACCCAAAGCAGCCCAGCTTGCCTGAATTGCATTTACTCGTTCAGCGGTGGTCGCACTCTGGTGATCCAATATGCCTTGTGGAGCGACATCGGTCATTAGTGGACCGCTTGTCACAACAAGCATCGCAAAAACAGCCAAACCGCCGAGCCAGAATATCCAGAAATATTTCCAGTGCATTAGTCCCGACATGTTCTTCCCGCCTTACGTTGTTAAAAAACGAACCAACTCAAACCCCAGTTCCGGCTTTGTAACACAACTCATATGGGTTCCGGGAATTTCTACGAGCTGTCCGCTCAGTAATGCATCTGCCAATTTTTGAGGATCGCCATTGTCGCGGTCTTCCGCGCCGCATAGCACCAGCACCGGCATCGGGATTGCATCGAGAGCATCAGGTTCCATATCGGTAAAACTTCCCAGCAAATGCGCCGCAGCGACGGGATCAATCTTCTGGCTTTTCATGAACTGGATCGCAAACCAATGCGGATCGCCGCGCTTGGCCGTATCGCGCAATTCTATTGCCTTGAGGAAAAAATCACGTCGGCGTTGCCAACCTGCAAGGCCCTCCAGGCCCATGCCAGCCAATATCGCTTTGCGGGGTGTCAGGCCCTGTGTGAGGAGCTTGGCAGTCGTGCGAGCGCCGAGGGAAAAGCCGCCCAAATCGTAATCTGTTAACTCCAGATGCGCAATGAGGGCGAAAGTGTCCTTGACCAGCACATCCGCAGGATAGGCGGTAGGATCATGCGGCGCATCGCTTTGACCGTGCGCACGCAGATCAGGCATGATGACGCGAAACCCGGCGTCGGCCAGTGTCGCCGCATGACCGAATTTGATCCAGTTGGTGTCGGCGTTGGAGAACAGGCCGTGGAGCAGGATGATCGGTCGGCCTACTCCCATCTCGTGGATTTTGAGGTTTACGTTATCAAAGGATGAGAAGTGCCAATCAGATAAGTTCACTGATCGGGACCCACATATTTGATCCATTCCTCGTTAGATTGCGGTTGCGTTTCTAACGACGGCGTGCCTTCGGGAATGATGATCCAGGGCTGTTTGCTGGAAACCCAGAAATGCGCAGACGGGCTCATTTTCATGCTATCGTCCAGCGTTCCCACTCTCAAACTCACAACGCCGGGCCGCTGATCATTGGCTGCGTAGATACGCCCCAGACATTTCGCGCAGCCCGCTATTGTGCTTATTGCGCCGTTTGGTTGGATAACATGTCCTTCATTCAACTCGCCGACAACGGTCAAATCGGCCTCGGTCACCAGCATATGCATACTGAAGGAACTACCCGTCCGCTTCTGGCAGTCTGTGCAATGGCATGCATAGGGTTTCATCCGGAAACCGGGTTTCAGCGTATATTTCACCGCGCCGCAAAGACAGCCTCCGGTCAGTTCATCCGTCATGACTGATCCCAAAGTTGACCAATCTGCCACCAAGGATGCCTCTTTTTCTGCCATTTCCAATGTTGAAAACATTCGTTTGAAAGATCGCGGTAACGGCGGTGGGGCGAAATTGTGGCATAGCCTGAGCGTAACGTCTTAATGCGATTTAGAAAAGCTTCATTTTGTTCCTAAGTATCGTCGAGCTAAATCGTCATTGCGAGAAGCGATAGCGACGCGGCAATCCAAAGAGATAGAGCGATGCTCTGGATTGCTTGGCGCTGCTCGCAATGACAAAATTTCATTAAGCGGTAATTATGCCCTAACGCTCGGCGAGGCCCTTTTGCTTCATCCGCCAGACGGCAAGCTCAATGCGGTCCTGCCCGAAAAAAGGTTCGCCTTCAAAAACCAAAGTGGGCACGCCCCAATGACCCGAAGCCTCGAGCGCCTTCTGGTTATCGGCGATCTCGGCGTCCAGCTCTTCCGGTTGGGTATTGGCTTCAGCGCGCAGTTCATCCAGATTAACAGCAGCGCGTTCTGCAGCGCCTTTCAAATGGTCGCCTTCATTCCACCCCGGCGTTCCGCCCCAGATCAGCTGCGAAACCTCATTGGCAAACTCCAGCCCCTTGCCCCGCCGAGAGGCCGCCTGCCCCATGCGGGTCAGTTCGAAAATATAGGGTTGTTCCTCTGCAATCTTGCGGGTCTGGACATCCTGCACGATAGGATCTGGGTTGGGCGGCGCCAGCGGGATATCCATGAACTGCGCCACGCGAAAAATGTCCCGGAAGGTATAGCCGAGCCAGTTGGGATGGTTCTTTTCAAAAAAATCCGGATCACGGATCGCCAGCGGATAGACAAAGCGTTGGTTGATCCGGAGATCATATTTTTTAGTCAACTCCACATATCGCCGCGTAGCGAGATAGCTGTAGGGCGAACGGAAGGACCAGTAAACGTCTGCGGTGTGTGTCATAGCCACGATATTACATATCCGTCATCCAGGTTAAAGCGGGAATTTGCCTACCCCGAATGAGTTGAATGACGGGGAAACTATTTTGACAGCGCCAGAAATTGATCGATGCGTTTAACGAGTTTGGCCGCACCCGTTGCGTAGGGATCAACGAAGATTATTTTCCCCGATTTCAGCTTTATCGTGTAACCGCGCAGCAGCGAGAGGCGGGCGCTGGCGATTTCCTGAAAGTCGATTTCCCGCTCCCCGCCCTGATCCTGTCGAAAGACAACACGTTGGCCGCGGAACCGGATTGCGAATTTCAGAACGCGGCGCACTTGCCAGATTGCCAGCAGGGTTCCAACCGAAAATGCCAGCAGAAGCCAGCCCAAAATCCGCATCTGCTCCGCCCCGTCCGTCCGCGACGAACCGACAAACAGCCAGATCCAGCCGAACAATCCGATAAGTACCAAACCCAACGCCAATGCAGTCCAGTGCAGGGCCGAGGGTCGCAGATGCACCCACCCGGCCCTGACGCGCGGCGCCCTGGCGTTCAACCGGACGAGATCGACAACAATCATACTGGCGACCAATCCGCAAACCAGATTGATTAGAATTGACATTGCGTAAGTTTAGCGAAGTAAATTTACCAAATGATTATAGCCATGAAATTCTACCAGCATTAAATTCGTTCGCAACCGAACTGCCGGTCTCTTAACTAGGGTGTCGCGGCGAGCAAAGCCGGCCAAAGATCAAAGCCCATCAACGCTCTTGCTGACCAATATGTTCACCGCAACACGGCGATTCTGCGCCTTGCCTTCTGGGGTTTCATTGTCCGCCAGTGGATCCGCTTCGGCCATTCCGGTGGGAGTGAGCATGCGATAGGGTTTCCAGCCGCAGGCTTGCTGGAGATGGTTCACGACGCGGCTCGCCCGCCGTTCGCTTAGTGTCTGGTTATACTCCTGGCTGCCAACCGAATCGGTGTAGCCAACAACGAGCAGCAGAGCATTGTCCATCGCTTCGGCCTGATTTGCTGCGGCGCAAAGCTCGTTTTCGGCCTGTGGGGTGAGCTTCCACTTCCCGGTGTCAAAGTTCACGTTTGTCGTGCCCTTGATATTATACTTGTCAATGTCCCCCATTCGACCGCGCAAGGCCTCGGTCGCTGCTGTCTGTTCGGCAAAGCCCTGCGCCGTACCGTTGCGGATCATGCTGGCGGTCTTGAGGTCCTTGTTTTTTAGCTCAATCTGGCTGGCCACCAGTTCGCCGTTCCACTGCAAGGTGTCAACGGTAACTGGCAAACCGTTGAGCAGCGAATCTGCAGCAAGCTGATTGCGATTGAGGCCCAGGAAACCGCCACTGGCCTTGATCTTGGTGGTGTCATTGATGGCTACAATTGCCTGCGTGCCGTCATCGGCCGTGACTTGCAACCTGCCGGCGCTACGTGCTGAAATAATGCCTTTAAGCTCAGGCCCTTCGGTGGCCATAGTCGCATCAAATTCCGCTTGCTGGCCGGACACGATGATGTCTTCTCTACCAGCTTCCGGACCTTGCTGCTGCGCAGACACGCCCGTTGGCACCAATATGGCAAATGTGCCAAGTGCCACGGTGATTTTTAAACTTCTGGAAGTGACGCTCATTATTATGCTCCTTCAAACAATAAGAGCCCCCTATGTATTCGTAGGTTTTCACCCGACCGAACCTGTGATCACGCGTCCGGCTATCAGTTTTCTCTTCATCTCGCACTGCAAGATGAGCTGCATGGAAGCCCTAATTGTTCAGTCCATCATTTCTGACACATGAACGCGATCGACGATATTGCCCGTTTTACGGGTAATCCGAGCGTATCGTGCGGCGAACAGATACTGACTGCGAACAGGTGCGATCACCGGTCAGCAGAATCGCCGCGACAAATTGAGAAGCATTGCCCCAACTGGGTGGTCGGCTTGTCCTAGCCCTTTTGCAAATGCTTCCGCCCAAGCAACTCGGCAATCTGCACCGCATTAAGCGCTGCGCCCTTGCGGAGATTATCGCTGACGCACCAGATGTTCAGGCCATTTTTCACCGTCGGGTCTTCCCGGACGCGGCTGATGTAAGTGGCACCATCGCCGACACATTCTACCGGCGTCACATAGCCTTCATCCTCGCGCTTATCGACCAACATGATGCCCGGCGCGTCGCGGAGGATTTTCTGGGCGTCTTTGGCCGAGAGTTCCTTTTCAAACTCGATATTGATCGACTCGCTGTGTCCAACGAATACCGGAACGCGGACGCAAGTAGCCGTGACCTTGATCCTGGAATCGAGGATTTTCTTGGTTTCGACGACCATCTTCCATTCTTCCTTGGTCGAGCCATCGTCCAGAAAAACATCGATATGCGGAATTACGTTGAACGCGATCTGCTTGGTGAACACGCTGTTGGTCTTGGGATCACCAACAAAAATCGCTCGGGATTGCTCGAAAAGCTCATCCATGCCGCCTTTGCCTGCGCCGGAAACCGACTGATAGGTGGAGACAACCACGCGTTTGATCACGGCCGCATCATGGAGCGGCTTTAACGCCACAACCATTTGAGCGGTCGAGCAATTGGGATTAGCGATGATGTTGCGTTTCTTATAGTCATCAATCGCTTCGGGGTTCACCTCAGGAACGATTAGCGGCACATCGGGGTCCATCCGGTACAATGAGCTATTGTCGATCACCACACAGCCTGCAGCAGCCGCTTTCGGCGCATATTCCTTGGCGGAATCAGACCCGGCTGCAAACAATGCAATATCCCAGCCAGCAAAGTCGAAATGCTCGATATTTTTGACCTTGAGCATCTTGTCGGTATCGCCGAGTTCAATCTCCATGCCCTGCGAGCGCGATGATGCGACCGCGGCGATCTCGTCAAACGGAAACTCGCGTTCAACCAAAACGTTCAGCATTTCACGCCCGACATTGCCTGTGGCGCCTACGACTGCAACTTTGTAACCCATGAAACTTTTCCTGCATATAATATGAAAACAGCCGGTTATCCATCTGGAAAACCGGCTGTTTGAAAACGTACTATGAAGCGTATCCTATTTCGCTTCGGCTTCCTTTTCAGCTGGCTTTGCTGCTGCCGGTTTGACTGTCGCAGCTGTATCCTTGGGCGCATTCAAACGACGTTCCGCAATACGGGCACGCTTACCAGTACGACCGCGCAGATAATATAGTTTTGCACGACGCACGATACCACGGCGAACCACTGTAATGCTCTCAATATTGGGAGAATAGAGCGGAAACACACGCTCAACACCTTCGCCGAAGGACATTTTCCGTACGGTAAAGTTGGAGCCCATGCCGCGATTGGTGCGTGCGATGCAGACACCTTCATAATTCTGGGTACGAACGCGTTCGCCTTCAACGACGCGGACACCGACGCGCAGCGTATCACCGGCGCGGAATTCTGGAATTTCTTTGGACGCGGTAAATGCCGCGACTTCTTCTGCTTCAATCGTCTGGATCAGGTTCATGACCGATCTTCCTTATCTTTTTCCTGCGCACCAGAGGGCGACTGATCCGGAGTGTCCCTGTGACGCTCCCATAAATCCGGCCGCCTTAGCCGTGTATCTTCCTCTGCCCGTTGTTTCCGCCAAGCAGCTATTTTCGCATGATCCCCCGATCGCAAGACTTCAGGGATGATACGCCCTTCCCATTTTTGAGGTCGGGTATATTGTGGATATTCCAGAATTCCGTGTTCGAAACTCTCGTCATCTCCGCTAGAAGACGCGCCCATTACCCCGGGCAGCAGCCGAATGCAAGCGTCTAAAAGAACCAAAGCACCCATTTCTCCACCGGACAAGATGTAATCTCCGATCGAGACTTCCTCGATATTACGAGCTTCGAACAACCGCTCGTCAAAACCTTCAAAACGGCCGCAGATTATGGTGACACCAGGACCGGACGCAATTTCGCGGACACGCGCTTGGGTGAGCGGCTTTCCGCGTGGTGTCATGGCGAGGATGGGGGGCATTGGCGCGCTAATAGCCGTTCGTGCTGAGCCTGTTGAAGTACGACCGGCGGTGGCACCAACCTGTCCTTTGACAAGCTCAGGACGAGCGGTATCGCTTGCCGTAACCTGTTCCGCGATCCGCTCCACCGCAAAATCCAGAGCTGCCGCCATGACGTCAGCCCGCAAAACCATCCCGGCGCCGCCACCCGCCGGCGTGTCATCGACCGATTTATGCTTATCCGTCGCAAAATCGCGCGGATTTATGGAGTTACAAGCCCACTTCCCCTCCTCCAGCGCTCTACCCGCCAGCGATGTACCAAGCGGTCCGGGGAACATTTCCGGGTAAAGGGTCAGGATTTGGGCATTAAAGGTCATTTGCCTCTCCTGGAGTTTATCCAGACGAAGGCTGTGATGAAACAGACAAAGAAGCTCGCAAAAAAACCGACGCCGACGCCCACCGTCATCGCCAGCATTCCGCCGCTGTCGCAGATGTCAACATCCGTGCATAGGTCAGATTGTATCCACCATATTCCATAGAGCCAGTAGAGGAAGGTCAACCCTGGCACCGGTAAACTCGCCCAAAAAGGCAACCACGCCCTGTTTATATCCGGGTAGCGCCGTGTTGCGACGACAATGAATCCAATCGTAAACAAAATTAAAAACAGGATGGTTGAAACCAGTATCATGAATTGGCTCAAACTATGGCATCAGGCCCAAGTCAACCAATTCTTCAGCATTGCTCGCTATACTGCCCTCATGAATATCGAGCAGATCCTCCGCATCGGGTATAATTTTACCAATCTGTCCTCCCGGCGGAAACGGAATGCGCGCAGCCGCCATGCCAACCGGATTGAGCTGGGAAACATTGTCGGACCCTCGCGTGCCAAACAGGCTGCGGGATGGGGGTTTTACCTGTTTACGGCGGTGCTGAGCATCTGGCTGTTCGTCTATATCAGCGGCCTGTTCCCCTATCTCGGATATGAACACCGCACCCATCATTATCACAAATTTTCCAGCAACGAGGGCGTTGTCTCGTCATCACTGGGGCCAAACAGCATGTTTCTGGTCAAGGGACAGACGGCCTTTTACGACTATGACATGAAGGTCACCAAACAGACGAGCGGGATGTGGCTGGATATCCGACCGATTTATGAAATCGGCATATCCGACAATGCGAAATGGATTCATGGCGACCAGCAGGGACGCTGGGAATATGAAGTCCCCGAAACCGGCGTCTACAGCTTCAAGCATGACGTCAATCACCGCGCGTTTGACAGTAAGGTGACCTATGATGTGAGCTGGGGTGCTTATTGAGTATGGGATTTAAGCGTTTGGACGTTTAATCCCGTTCATGCAGCAACCGTCCAGTTCTCGACGTTTAACTCCGGTATATCGCCAAAATCCGCTTCATTATTCGTCACCAATGTCAAATCAAGCGACAAGGCCTGCGCGCCGATCAGGCGATCATAGCTGCCGCGTTTGAAAGAGAGCCGTGAATAGACTTCGGCCACTTCCTGATCAAACGGCAATATCGGAATGTTTGTAAAAAACGCTCTGGCCTGTCCGACTGCATCAAACCTTTGTGCCCCAAATATAACTTCAGCATAGACAATAGCCGACGTAACAATTTGCCCTACAAAACAATTTGTAAAACGGTTTGCCGCAATTTCGGATTTTCCTTCAAGCAGGTAAATGCAGATATTGGTATCCAGCAGAAATTCTGGTTCAACCATTCCTGTCTTTCTGTTCAGACCAACTGCGGCTCTTCTGTTCAAACGGCAGGCGCTTTATCCCTTTGATCGATCCGTAGAGCCCGTCCAAACTCAGCTTTTTCGGTTTATTTGGTACCGGCTCCGCAATATAACGCCCATGCACTTCGCGCAGGATCATTTCGGTACCTTCCTTTATTCCCAGCGCTTTGGGGAGCCGTAAGGCAACGGAATTGCCGGATTTGAATACCTTTCCGCGGTAATTTTTGTCATTGCCCTGCGTAATTTTTTCTGATTTGCCCATAGCGAACTCCGTATATACATTAAGTATATACAAAAATATGGCATCAGTCAATCAGGAGGATTCAACAAACTCCGCCATCACAATCGCCGGATCGCTGCGCATATCAACCGCCTTAGCCGGGACCATGAATTTTTTGCCGCTGGGGCGTTCTATTTCGATCACATCGCCAGCGCCGAATTCGTAGATCGCGAATAATTTGCCCAGTTCTTCGCCGTTGTCAGAAACACAGCGCAGGCCGATTATGTCGATATGATAGAATTCATCTTCCTCGAGCGCAGGCAGGGCAGAACGCGGGACAGTGAGTTCAGTACCGCGCGCCGCCTCTGCGCCATTACGGTTGGTGATTTCAGCAAAGCGCGCAATCGCTCCCATTTTATGGGGTTTGACGGATTTCAGCGTCAGTTTTCCGACGTTGAACGTCTTGTGCGGTTTGAGGCTGTCGAGACTATCGCAGAACAGCTTGAGCCGGACTTCCCCGGTCACCCCATGCGCGCCAATAATGACGGCAAGGGGGACGGGTTTGTCGGCATCGACAGTCATAATAATCCGTTCGTGCAGAGCCTGTCGAAGCACATTTGCGCGCCCCACTGTCCTTCGACAAACTCAGGACGAATGGAGAGCGCAAACGCCAATTGGTTAGCCTTCAGCCTTGTCTTCGGCGGCTGCGTCTTCAGCAGGAGCTTCTTCGGCCTTAGCTACTTCTGCAGGAGCGGCTTCTTCAGCGGCAGGCGTTTCTTCCGCAGGCGTTTCCGCAGCAGCTTCTTCTACTGGAGCTTCTTCAGCAGGAGCTGCGGCAGCTTCTTTCGCTGCTTCTTCAGCCGCCGCTGCTTTTTCCGCTTTTTCTTCTACGCGTTCTGTCGCTTTTTCGCCTGGCTTGCCCTTGTTCGGGTTGTTGCGTGCTTCACGCTTCAACAAGCCTGCAGCATCGAGAAAACGGGCGACGCGGTCAGACGGCTTGGCGCCGATGTCCAGCCAATGTTTCGCACGCTCGGTATCAAGCACCACACGCTTTTCATCATCTTTTGCGAGCAGCGGGTTGTAGCTACCGATGCGTTCGATAAACTTGCCGTCACGCGGCGCGCGGACATCGGCGATCACGATCTTGTAATAAGGGCGCTTCTTGGAACCGCCACGGGACATTCTCATTGCTACTGACATAAATAAACCTTTCTAAAAACGTATAAATTCAGATTGTTGGAGTCATTTCTTCTTATTCAATAAATTCTGCAGATCAGCTGGAAGGCCGCTCATATCCGGCAAGCCCGGCGCTCCGGCCATTCCACCGCTTTGGCCGCCCATGCCCGCACCAGCAGCACCGCCACCGCCGCCAAACATCGACATCATGCCTTTCAGTCCGCCCATTTTGCGAATGCGCTTCATCGCTTTGGCCATTTCCTGATGCATTTTCAGGAGCTTGTTGACATCTTGCACGGTGGTGCCAGATCCTTTGGCAACGCGCACTTTGCGTTTGGCATTCAGCAAACCGGGCCGCATGCGCTCTTTCTTCGTCATGGAACCGATGATGGCATCCATCCGCAGCAGCACTTTATCATCCATCGCGCCACCAGCCATCGCGGCCTTGGCTTTCTTCATACCCGGCATCATTGACGCCAAGGCACCAAGCCCGCCCATTTTGGTCATTTGCCGAAGCTGGGTTCGCAGATCATTGAGATCAAACTCGCCCTTGGCCATTTTGGCCGCCAGCGCCTCTGATTCTTCCTGATCGATCGTCGCAGCGGCTTTTTCAACCAGGCTGACAACATCGCCCATGCCAAGAATACGACCAGCAACCCGCTCTGGATGGAATTCTTCCAGCGCATCGATTTTTTCGCCAACACCGACAAATTTTATTGGCTTGCCCGTTATAGAACGCATCGATAGTGCCGCACCGCCGCGTGCATCACCATCCATACGGGTAAGAATGACACCGCTCAGATCGACCTGATCGGAGAAGTTTTTCGCAACATTGACCGCATCCTGACCGGTCAGTGCATCGACAACGAGCAGAATTTCCTGCGGAGTAGCGATGTCGGCAACCGCTTTCATCTCGTCCATCAATTGCTGGTCAACGTGGAGACGGCCTGCGGTATCGAGAATTAGAACATCAAAGCCCTGCAATTTTGATGCCTGCAGGGCGCGTTTGGCGATTTCAACCGGCTGCTGGCCTTGAACAATCGGCAGGGTTGCAGCGCTTATCTGCTCGCCCAAAACAGCCAATTGCTCCTGCGCTGCGGGACGATTGACATCGAGCGAGGCCATCATGACCTTCTTGTTGTCCTTGTCTTTCAGCCGTTTCGCCAGCTTGGCGGACGTGGTCGTTTTACCCGAGCCCTGCAAACCAACCATCATAATGATGGCGGGAGGCGCGACCGAGAGGTTAAGTCCGCTAACTTCCGAACCGAGCATCTCGGTCAGACCATCATTGACGATCTTGACGACCTGTTGACCGGGCGTGACTGACTTTAATACCGATTGACCGACGGCCTTCTCGGTAACTTTTTCTACAAATTCTTTAACAACGGGAAGGGCGACATCAGCTTCCAGAAGCGCAATACGTACTTCGCGCATCGCGCTGCGAACATCTTCTTCCTTCAGCGCTCCGCGTCCACGCAGCTTGTCAAAAACTCCGCCAAGGCGGTCGCTTAATTTATCAAACATGTCACCGCCCTTTCTTTCCAAAGCCGCCGGAAGCGGCTATAAATTATTGAAACGCAAAAAACGCCGGTGGGCGAAACCTCGCTAACCGACGTGTGAGCTTTTTGAACTCTATGTTAGTCTTGCGGCTCCTAGAAACCGCTTTGTTTGGGTCACATAGTCGATCCTTCAACCGCTCGCAACCCCTGAATTCCCGTAGATGAACCACTGTTAACCAGAAATTGAGGATTGTCATGGCATTGATTAGCTTCAAATCAGTGGGAAATGAACATGGGGCAAGAAAAGTCCGACACTAAAACGCCGAAGTCAAAAAACAATCATGTGATAACAGCCAGTCGCGATGCGATTGCCGGCCTCGTTGTTATTTTTGCAATATTGATGTTTGTTGGCACGGGCGGCACAGTTCTTACCGAAACCGTTCAGGCTCTATCCGGATATGGTGGTGGTGCGGATAACATGCTGGTTTCGGCATTTCTGCTCAACATTGCCCTCATATTATTTGGCTGGCGTCGATATCGCGATTTGTCGGCAGAAGTTACTGAACGCACTGCTGCAGAAGAACGCGCACATTCCTTGGCTGTGACGGACCCCCTCACAGGATTTCTCAACCGCAGGACGATAACCGAGAAGACATCGGATATGATTGCTGCGGCGAAGAAGAAGAACAAAAGCATCACCTTTTTGATGCTCGACCTCGACAACTTCAAGAACGTGAACGATGTTCATGGTCATAGCGCCGGTGATGTCGTACTGCGGGAAGTGGCTAATCGGGTTTCCAAAGTCGTACCGCCGAACAGCTTATTGGCGCGTTTGGGTGGCGATGAATTCGCCTGCGCGTTCATATTCGATCCGGATCAACCTGAAATGGTCGATCGCATCGCTGACGACCTGATTGATAGTATCGCTTCTCCGATCGTTGAAAATGGCAACCATCTTGTTGTTACCACCTCTATCGGCATGTCTCGTTTTGATTTTGAATCAGAGAGCGTTGATGTGCTAATGCGCCGTGCGGACATCGCAATGTACAGCGCCAAAAAGCAGGGCCGTAACCGCTTCTGCTGGTTCGATAATTCGATGGAGCAGGAACTCCAGACACGTAACACGCTTGAATCCGGTATGCGTTCCGGCATTCCAAAGGGCGAATTTGTGCCATATTATGAGCAACAAATTGACCTTGCGACCGGTAAACTGACCGGCTTTGAGATGCTCGCACGCTGGGAATCTCCAACGCAAGGCTTGGTTTCTCCCGAAGTGTTTATTCCGATCGCTGAAGAAACCGGAATGATCGGCGATCTTTCTCTGAGCATTTTGCGTCAGGCTTTCGACGATGCAAAAAACTGGGACCAAAGCCTCACGATTTCAGTGAATATTTCACCGATTCAACTGCTTGATCCCTGGTTGGCGCAGAAAATCGTGAAGTTGTTGGTCGAAACCGGTTTCCCGCCAAACCGGCTTGAAATTGAAATCACCGAAAGCTCATTGTTCGAAAACCTCAGCCTTGCGCAGTCCATTGTGGGCTCGCTGAAAAACCAGGGCATTCGCATTGCACTGGATGATTTCGGCACCGGCTATTCTTCGCTTGCCCACTTGCGCGCCCTGCCCTTTGACCGCATCAAAATTGATCGCAGTTTCGTTTCGTCGATTCTGGAGAACTCTGAAAGTGCAGCCATCGTGAAGGCAATTACTGGACTGGGCGAAAGCCTGGGCATGCCGATCACGGCCGAAGGCATTGAAGACAAAGAAATCGAAAATGAACTTCGCAACATTGGCTGTGCAAAAGGTCAAGGCTGGTATTACGGACGGCCGCTCTCAACCGAGCAAACGCGCAAAATTCTTGCAGAGCGGAACTTGCTTCCCTCACAGCGCGCCGATGAAATCGCAGTTGGATCGAACTCCAGCAACGATCCCATCGTTCCCTTGGCTGTACCGCAACAAAAAGTCGGCTGAAGCAAAGTTCCCTAATTTCTGAATCGCTGGACTTGCTGCCCCTGCATCCCTAAATCGCCCTCATGACGCTAGGGCAATTCCATAAAATGCATGGGCTGGGCAATGACTTTGTGGTTATTGACGCGCGCGAGTATGCGCTTGAGATATATCCTGTGCGTGCGGCTGCAATTGCCAACCGGAAAAACGGCATCGGTTGCGATCAGCTGATCGTTCTGCGCAGTTCCGATAAAGCCGATGTAAAAATGCAGATATTCAATGCAGACGGCAGCGAAGTGGAATCTTGCGGAAATGCAACGCGCTGCGTTGCCAAACTGCTCGGCGATACAACTTCGATA
Source organism: Parasphingorhabdus halotolerans (assembly GCF_012516475.1). Taxonomy (NCBI): domain Bacteria; kingdom Pseudomonadati; phylum Pseudomonadota; class Alphaproteobacteria; order Sphingomonadales; family Sphingorhabdaceae; genus Parasphingorhabdus; species Parasphingorhabdus halotolerans. The sequence goes on from NZ_CP051217.1 coordinate 557,468, forward strand.
GAAACCGAAGGCGGCATGCTGCTGGGGAGAGCAATCGACGGTGGTGCTATTGTCGATATGGGCAAACCACGCTTTGAATGGGAAGCCATTCCCCTCGCCTACGCTATGGACAGTCTTCACATGCCTATCGGATGGGAAGATTTGCATGATCCGGTGGTGGTAAATGTGGGCAATCCTCATGTTATTTTCTTTGTTGACGATATCAATAATGTACCGCTGGAGCGCCTTGGCCCGATCATCGAAGTCGATCCCGTTTTTCCTGAAAAGGTAAACGTCAATATTGCCCATATTTCAGGCAATAGTATTTATCTGAGAGTCTGGGAGCGCGGCGTCGGCGTTACATTGGCCTGCGGAACGGGCGCTTGCGCCACCGCTGTGGCGGCTATCAGACGCGGTTTGGTGAAAGGCCCGGTCGATGTTCATCTCCCCGGCGGAATATTGAATATCGCCTGGGAAGATGGCGGCTCGATATCCATGCAGGGCCCGACAACCTATGTGTTTTCCGGCGAAGCCGATTGGAACAATTTCGGATGAGCGGTCCGGAAATCATCAGCATGGGATGCCGTCTTAACATCGCGGAAAGCGAAGCTTTGCGGCAAAATTTGATGGCAAACCAGATATCCGGAGACAATCTGGTTATCGTCAACAGCTGCGCGGTGACCAACGAAGCCGTCCGTCAAACCCGTCAGGCAGTAAGGCGCGCAAAAAAGGCCAATCCGGACAAGAATATTGTGGTGACGGGGTGCGCTGCCCAAGTCGATCCCAAGATGTTTGCAGACATGCCGGAAACTGCCGGAGTGGTTGGCAATTTCGACAAATATGATGCTGCCAATTTCAAATTTGGACTGGAGAGCAATCAGCCTGACATCCGGGTTTCGGATATCATGCAGGTTCGGGAGACCGCGCCGCACATGGTTAGCGCCTTTTCTGATCGGTCCCGGGCGTTTGTGGAAATCCAGAACGGCTGCGATCATCGCTGTACATTTTGCATCATACCCTATGGCCGTGGAAACAGCCGGTCGGTGCCTGCCGGTCAGGTAGTCGATCATGTCAAAGCGCTGGTCGATCAGGGCTTTCAGGAAGTCGTTCTCACCGGTGTCGATGTGACCAGCTATGGACCTGACCTGCCCGGCGCGCCAACGCTTGGGCAACTTGTCGAGCGGGTAATCAAACATGTGCCAGATTTGCCAAGGCTGCGGCTGTCATCGCTCGACGGTATCGAAATTGATGACCGTCTGTTCGCGCTTTTGACCGAAGAACACCGCATCATGCCACATGTGCATCTCTCGCTGCAATCGGGCAATAACATGATCCTCAAGCGCATGAAACGGCGGCACCACCGCGAGCAAGCCATTGAGCTGGTAGAGCGATTGACCGATGTCCGGCCGGACATCGCAATCGGCGCGGATATTATTGCCGGCTTTCCGACAGAAACTGAAGCCATGTTCCAGCAGAGTCTCGATATTCTCGACCAATGCAAAATCGTGCATGGACATATTTTCCCTTATTCGCCGAAGCGCGGGACACCCGCTGCCAAGATGCCGCAAGTGGATGTTAAAATCGTCAAGCAACGCGCAAAAATATTGCGAGGCAAGGTTGCCAAAAACCTTGCGACTTGGCAGGAAGGCCTTGTGAATTCGAAGCAATCTGTGCTGGCAGAACTAGGCGGAAAATCAGGCTATACCGAGAGTTTTGCAAAAATTTTTCTTGAGCAGCCAGTTCCTGAAGGTCAGATTATTCCGGTGCAAATAATAGCCCATAATGACAAAAGATTGATCGGAAGGCCCACAGCATGAGCGAGACCCCGGGCTGGAAGGATCGCTTGTTTGGTGGTCTCAGCAAAACATCTTCTCGCCTGAGCGAAAATCTTACCGGACTCGTGACCAAAGCGAAGCTCGACGAGGCGACATTGGACGATATTGAAGATGCGCTCATCATGTCCGATTTGGGGCCTGCCACGGCGGCATCCATCCGCGAGAAACTGGCTGGAGAGCGCTTTGAAAAAGGGCTTACCGAGGATGCGGTGAAACAGATCATCAAGTCCGAGATTGCCGCGATATTGGAGCCAGTGGCTTCGGCGCTGGAAATCGATGCTTTTCCACGCCCGCAAGTGATTCTGGTGATCGGTGTCAATGGATCGGGAAAAACCACCACCATCGCCAAGCTCGCGCATTTGTTCCTCGAGCAGGATTACGGCGTAATGCTCGCTGCCGGTGACACTTTTCGCGCCGCAGCCATTGGTCAGCTCAAAATATGGGCAGAGCGGCTTGGTGTGCCGATTATCAGCGGTCCTGAGGGCGGCGATAGTGCCAGCATCGTCTACGATGCGGTAAAACAGGCGACGGCGACCGGCATTGACGTGTTAATCGTCGATACAGCCGGGCGACTGCAAAACCGCGCCGAGCTTATGGATGAGCTAGATAAGATCCGGCGTGTGCTTGGTCGGCTCAATCCGGCTGCTCCGCACGATATTGTTTTGGTGCTTGATGCAACGACCGGCCAGAACGCCTTGTCCCAAATCGAGGTGTTTAAGGAAGTAGCAAAGGTTACCGGCCTAATCATGACCAAACTCGACGGAACAGCGCGCGGTGGGGTGCTCGTTGCCGCTGCCAAACAATTTGATATGCCAATCCATGCGATTGGCGTTGGAGAAACACTTGATGATTTGCGACCTTTTGATCCGGAAGAAGTGGCTGCAGCCATTGCAGGAATCAGAGAATGACTGAGCGTACGACCACAAACGACTCAAATGACGCAGAAAAACCTGCTGAACACAAAGGCCTAAGTTTTGCGCTGGATTTCGGGCCGCTGCTGATATTTTTTCTGGCTTATAAATTTTCAGGCATCATAGCCGGAACAGCCGCCTTCATGATTGCCATCATCATCGCCGTCATCGTCTCCAAATGGAAAATCGGCAAAGTGTCCCCCATGCTTTGGATTTCAGCGGTGCTGATCATCGGTTTTGGCGCGCTCACCATTTATTTTAACGATCCCGTCTTCATTCAGCACAAGCCAACCATCATCTACGCCGGCTTCGCAGCGATACTGATATTCGGGTTGTTGCGCGGCAAGGCGATGCTCAAATATTTGCTTCAGGCAGCATTTGAGGGACTGGATCAGGAAGGCTGGATGAAGCTTTCCCGCAATTGGGCTCTGTTTTTCGTAGCTATGGCGGTCGCCAATGAAATCATGGTTTTCACTCTGAGTTTTGATACGTGGCTGACCGTTAAGGTCTGGGGCATGACGGTGGTGTCGTTCGTATTTGCGATGGCGAATATCCCGATGCTGATGCGCCATGGCTTGGCGATTGAGGAAACGGCGGACCCCAGCCAGGAAATTCCACCTCAGTAAAAAACCGCACCCCTTGCAGGAGCGCGGTTTCTCGAAGCTCTTTAAAAACTAACCTTGATCAGCGCGGCTAACGCCTTCTCCATCGAGGTTTTTGGCGACAAAATCCCAGTCAATCGCATTGTCGAGCAATGCTGAAACATAATCAGGGCGCATATTCTGGTAATCCAGATAATAGGCATGTTCCCAAACGTCGAGCGTCAGCAGAGGTTTCATATCGTGAGCAATGGGGGAATCGGCGTCATGTAAGGACGTGATTTCAAGCTTGTCGCCGTTTAATATCAGCCATGCCCAACCATTTGAAAAATGGCCAACGGCTTCCGCTTTGAATTTTTCCTTAAATTCTTCAACCGAGCCAAAGTCAGCTTCAATACGGGACTTGAGGTTAGCCGGTATTTCTTTCTTTTCAGGACTCAAACAGAGCCAGTAGAAACTGTGGTTCCAGACTTGCGCTGAATTGTTAAACAGTCCGCCGTCTGCGGTTTTTACAATTTCAGAGAGTTTCTTACCTTCATGGGCCGTGCCGGCAATCGCATCGTTGGTTTTGGTGACATAGGCATTATGATGTTTGCCATGATGATAGTTGAATGTCTCTTCGGAGATCAGATCACCGAAATCAGTTTTGCCATAGGGGAGCGCGGGAAGTTCAAAAGCCATTGGGGGTTTCTCCATATTGGGTGTGTTCGATGATTATACGCATAGGGAAAAAATTGGGTGCTTTGCACCTGTCTTTTTACTCGTATTCCAAAGCAATACCCCTTTCATAGTGACATTTGCCGCATGTAAGCATATTATTTCACTGATATTACAAACAATCCTTGGGGGAGAAATAATATGGCAAAGTTTTTTGGAAATTTGAATCTAGTGCTGCTGGTCGGGCTTATCGCAGCTATTGCACTGATGTTTGGCATGCATGGCGATTTGGTCACTGGCAATACAATCGGACGCTGGCTGCATCTGTTTTTTGGCGTGCTCTGGATCGGGCTGCTTTACTATCTCAACTTTGTCCAGGTCCCTTTGATGCCGAGCATTCCAGATGAACTGAAGCCCGCCGTTGGCAAGCATATCGCGCCGAAAGTATTATTCTATTTCCGCTGGGCAGCGCTGTTTACCGTGGTAACCGGTCTCTATGTGGCTTGGGCCACAGGCTATGTGCATCAAGCACTTATGTTGAAAGAACCCTTCCAGATGATAGGCGTCGGGATGTGGATGGCGATCATAATGGCTGCCAATGTGTGGTTCATCATCTGGCCAAACCAGAAAAAAGTGCTTGGTTTTGTGGACGCTGATGCTGACGCGAAGGCTGCTGCCGCCAAAATAGCAATGATGGCATCACGGACCAATGTGCTGCTGTCGCTGCCCATGTTCTACGCGATGGTAAATGCCAATCACGGCTAACCATTGTGGTATCATGAATACGGAAAAGGGGTCGATTTTGACCCCTTTTTTTCTTGCCTTAGCTATTGCCCCAGAAGGTCGTGGCGTTTCAGTGAGTGCCGAAGTTGATCATAGGTCAAATTGAGCGCCTTGGCCGTCTGTCGCTGATTATAACGCGATTTAGCCAGAGCCTCTTCCAATATGCGTTTCTCAAACGCCTCAACCGCCTCCTTCATGTCGTCCACCGCATCAAACTGGGGAATTGGCGACGGCGGAACTGACGACGTGGTCGATGCCGGCGGTTGGATGGAACCATTGGAGGCTTCTTCGGCAGTTTTTTTCCGGGGCATCTCTTGCGGTTTCCAGGGAGATGCGAAGGGATCAAACACCACATGATCCACCGGCCTGCTATAATCACCCCATTGGTATACCGCCCGCTCAATCACATTGCGCAGTTCGCGGACATTGCCCGGCCAGCTATGCCGTTCCAGCGCTTCTGACGCCAATTTCCCCAGCCCCGGCCATTCGGGCCAATCCAGTTCGGCTGCCATACGCCTGCCAAAATAATCGGACAAAACGGTGACATCACCTTCCCTGACCCGCAGGGGTGGCAGAGTTACGACTTCAAACGAGAGGCGATCCAGAAGATCAGCACGAAAACTGCCCTCGTCAGCCATTTTGGGGAGGTCGGCGTTCGTCGCGGCGACGATGCGGACATCCACGCGGACGGGCCGCGACGACCCGATGCGGGTAATTTCACCATATTCGACCGCGCGGAGCAAGCGTTCCTGCGCGCCCGATGATAATGTTCCCAGCTCGTCCAGAAAAAGCGTCCCGCCATCTGCTTCTTCAAAGCGCCCTGCCCGTGCCTTGGTGGCACCGGTAAAAGCGCCCGCCTCATGGCCGAACAACTCCGCTTCGATCAACGTTTCCGGCATGGCAGCGCAGTTTAGGGTGATCAATGGGCCATCCCAGCGCGCACTCAAGCGGTGAAGGCGCTCGGCAATCAGCTCCTTGCCTGTTCCGCGCTCACCGACTACAAGAACTGGGCGGTTCAAACCCGCAGCCCGGCTGGCCTTTTCTACAGCATCGAGAAAGGCCCCCGACTCACCAATAAATTGACTCTCGCGCTCCATGCCCAACACTTAGCGCAGAATCCTAATAAATAGCAATTAATACTATATTCATTTTATGAAATTTTGTTAGTTATCCTTATTTATCAATAACTTGGTAAAATTGGCACACCTCCTGCAATGTTGGTTTCGAACCCGCAAGGGACACGAAATCAGATACCGATTGCCGAGGAGGATTACATGTCAAAATTAGCGAACCTGAGCAGAACAGATTTTTCAGCCCTCATTTCCGTCGCGCTGTTTGGCATGACGATTCTCGTGAGCGCCGTCGGTCCCGCCGAGGCGCAAGGATCGATGATGATCGACAATAACAACAGTTCCCCAACTGTCAGCCACGACCCCCTGGGCCACAAGGCATGACAGACGAAATGGCCGGGACCCCTTCTTTCCCCCTGACGAAGGTCACGTCCCGGCCACCTTTTGAAATATTAGACGACGACAATTTTTTTGATTACGACAACCAAGGCCGGTCTGAACGTTCGAACCAATCCAGACCACAATACAGTAAATATGCTGCTAGCAACTACCGGAGTTTCACTATGGGTATTTTTTCAAGGACACGCGACATCATCGCCGCCAATGTGACCGACATGCTCGACAAAGCGGAAGATCCTTCCAAACTGATCCGCATGATCATATTGGAAATGGAGGAAACGCTGGTTGAAGTGCGCGCGTCTGCTGCCCGTACCATCGCCGACCAAAAAGAAATGCGCCGCCACATCGACAAGCTGGAACAGCTTGATGCTGACTGGCATGAGAAAGCCCAACTCGCGCTTTCCAAGGATCGCGAAGATTTGGCCAAGGCGGCGCTGGTTGAAAAACGCAAGGCAGCGGACATGGCCGACCAACTCAAGATAGAAATCAAAGTGCTTGATGATGCCCTTCGCGCCAATGAAGGCGATATCGCCAAGCTGCAAAAGAAGTTGCAGGAAGCACGGTCACGCCAGAGCAGCCTGGTCAATCGCCTCGAAAGCGCCGAAAACCGTTATAAAATTCGTGAAATGTACAACAGCGAGAAGGTGCATGATGCTTTTTCCAAGTTTGAATATCTCGAACGTCAGGTCGATTTTGCCGAAGGGCGCGCTGACTCCATGAACATGGGCGGCGAACCACAGACGCTGGAAAACCAGATCGCCGCTTTGGAAAGCCGTGATGAAGTTGATGACGAACTGGAAGCGATGAAGGCGGCCATGAACAAATCGAGCCAGAAAGGTGATAAATAATGCAGGAAGAACTCATCATCATTCCCATCGTTATGGGGACTCTTTTTATAGGCCTGCCCTGGCTAATTTTTCACTATGTCACAAAATGGAAAACCGCAGCGACGATAACCAATGAAGATGAAAATCTGTTGGAAGAGCTGCATCACATGGCGCGTCGGCTCGATGACCGCATGGATACGATTGAACGCATTATGGCGGCGGACAATCCGGACTGGCGTCAGTCGGCACTTTCGGCTCCCGCAGCTGAGCCCGCACCGACTCTGGAGAATTTTGACAAACTTGTGAACAAGGAAAGGCAACCATCATGACTTCGTCCCGGACCAAATTTTATCTCGATAAGCAGCGTGCGAAATGGAGCGGTGTCTGTGCAGGGATTGCTGATTACACCGGCATAAATGTCGCTTGGGTCCGGTTTGCGGCAATTGTCGCCACGGTGACATTTGCTTTCCCCTGGACATTAATTGCCTATTGGATTGCAGCGAAAATCTCTGATGCAAAGCCAATCGAGCTTTATCATCGTGATCCGGAAGAACTAAAATTTTGGCAAGGCGTACGCCAGTCACCTCGCCGCACGACCCGCGACATTAAATCACGGTTCCGCGAAATCGACCGCAAGCTGGCGGACATGGAGCTTTATTACACCACCAGTAACACATCTCTCTCTAACGAGATTGAGAACTTACGCTAACTTCAGAGGATTTGAGGGAGAAAAACCATGAATTGGGGTGGACCAGGATTTGTAATCGCTATCATTGCGGTCTGTACTGTGAGCTGGCTTATCAACAACTGGATCAGGGCAAAACACGGCTATGATCTGGAAGATGAATGGGGAGGAAAGACCGCACGACGGAACCCCGACGCGGAACGCAAGATTGAACTGCTTTCCAACGAGAATGCAGAACTGGTCGGCAAGATCGACCGCCTGCAGGAACGCCTGCAAGTGCTGGAGCGTATCGCCACTGATCCTGCCAAGCGCACCGCCGACGAAATCGAAGCTCTAAGATCACAGGATAACTAGAATGACCCCCGAAAAAATTGCGTTTTTCAAAGACATATTCCCCATGATTGCCGTCGTTACCGGCATTGCGGTAGGTGGCTGGGTACTCACAACCTGGTTGCGTATCAAGAATGGCTATCCGCTTGATGGTGCATGGGGTCAGGCAGTGCATCCCCGCACGGATAAGGAAGCGGCTGAGCGGGTGAAGCTGCTCACAAACGAAAATGCCGAACTGCGCGCCGAGATTGGGTCAATGAAAGACCGCCTCGCCAATGTAGAGCGCATCGTCACCGATGACAGCCACCGGCTGACTCAAGAAATCGAACAGCTCCGCGATAAGCGGGCAAACTGAGAGGAAATCTATATGGGACCCGGTGAGATTATAACATTTTTCCTGATCGTGGTTGGTTTGCCGGTCACGCTGGGAGTGGGCAGTCACCTCTACAAGGAACGGCTTAAATTCAAGACCAAGGAGCTTGAAATCCTGGGTAATGAAACAGCCGAAAAGGCCGCGCAATATGCGGCGCACAACGAACGACTTGAACAGCGTGTTCGGGTTCTGGAACGCATTGTCACCGACAAAGGAGTGGATATTGCCGAGCAGATTGAAGATCTGCGTGACGGCTCTGAAACAAAGGAATTGAACTGATGAGCGATCTTATTTGGGTATTGATACCACTGGCACCATTTCTCTTGGGCGGTCTAGCGATATGGACACGGCATCAGAGCAAGATGGCCGACAAGCAAAAAGAGCTAATGCTGCTTGGTGATCGATTACCCCAAGACCAAGACGGTCAAAAAATGCAAGACGACATGAAATATCTGAAAGACCGCGTTGCGGTGCTGGAGCAGATCGTAACCGATGGCCGAGGCGCACGCGAACTGGAACAGGAAATAGCAAAACTCAAGGATAGCTGAACGCGAAGCGATAAGAAGGAATGATTTAATATGAACCCGTTTGAAATGGTTGTCGCCATCATCATTGTAATCACAATTGGTAAAGTGATGAACACCAAACTCCAGGCGAGCAAAGGCATCGCGGAAGATAGAGATGGCAACCCAATCATGTTGAGTGACCCGGATTCTGCGCGGCTTCAGGAAGAAGTCAAATATCTCAAAGAGCGCGTTCAGGTGCTCGAAAAGATCGCAACAGATGATCGCGGTGGTCGCGAACTGGCAAATGAAATTGAAAAACTTCGGGACCGATGAGTTGGCCCCTTATTCACGAGGATGGATGTCATGCAAGAACCTGCACTTTATTTGATAACCGCAGCCTTTTCATTGATCGGCCTGACCGTAGTGTCGCTGGTCGCGCTGCGCGGATGGCGGGACTGGATCGCGCTGAAATCGCGCGAGATCGAGCAACATCGCGAAGATCACCCGCCCAGCGCGACGTCCCGCATTGAGGTTGCTGATCTCAAGGAACGCATCCGCAAACTGGAAGCCATTGCGGCGGGTGTTGAACTTTAACAAGACTGCGCGTGCTTAGCCGGTTGAAGCATCGGCTGCACTGCAAGCGATCCTTCGACAGGCTCAGGACGAACGAAAATAAAGCAGGTGACCTTCCCGCAATCCCCTGCTAACCGCCCTCCCCATGAGCAAGCTTGAAGATTTGATCGAAGAATATGAATTTCTCGAAGCCGACGATCGATACCGACTTCTGATTGATCTCGGCAAAGAACTGGATCCCATGCCAGATGCGCTGAAAACCGATGCGACGCTGGTCCGCGGTTGCTCGGCTTCTGTCTGGGTTTACCCGACACAACTGGACGACGGCCGCCTGCATTTTCTGGCAGACAGCAATGCGGCGATCACCAAGGGCATTATCGCACTGGTGCTGGAGACGGTCCAGGATCAGGAAGCAACGCAAATTCTGACCAAGGACATTGCGGCGCAGCTGGAGCCATTTGATCTCAAAAACCAGCTCAGTTCCAACAGAACGCAAGGTATTCCGAACATGATTGCGCTCATCAATCAGACGGCGGAGCGATATAAAAAATGAGCCCGATTGGCGCCTTTCTTTTGCTGGCAGCCCTGGTCGATCCTGCGGTTCAGCCGTCCAAGCAAAATGACTGCTACAAACCTGCAGATGCTGCAGTGGTGGAGGAAACGCCGACCTTCCATTTGACTCCGGAAAAAGTGCATTCGGCATCGGCTAGTCTTGATCCGATTACAGCCACACCGGTTTTGCAACTCACTCTCACTGATGTTGGCAATACAGAGTTCGTGAAATTGCAGCGATGCAAGATCGGCAAGAGAATTGCGATCTACATTGATGGAAAGATGGTTTCCGAACCCGTTTTGATGGAGCCTATACTCGGGGGTGAGATCGTGATTTCGGGAAGTTTTACGACCGAAGAGCTCGTGGAAATCCAGTCCAGTCTAACCAGACCCTAAACCGGTTTCCACACGCGGCGTTCTTCCGCCACTTTGAGCACATCAAATGCCGCTTGCGCCGTCTGAAATTTCTTCGCTGCCTCCGCGTCACCCGGATTGACATCGGGGTGATATTTCTTTGCCATATCACGCCACGCCTTTTTCACTGCTTCAAACTCAATGTCTGGCGGAAGGTCAAATATATCCAGCGCCGTCATTTCATCGCGTGAGCGACTGCCATCACCCGATCCCATCCAGCTATAATGTGAAGCTTCCTGATAGGCATTGGCATCGCGCTGCTCATCGGCTTCGCGCTGTTTACGCTCTTCCTTGTCAAGCCCTTCGAAATAATCCCATCCGCGATTATATTCAGCGGCGTGATTCTGGCAAAAATACCATTTTTCCGGGCTATTGGGTGATTTAGGTGCCGGGCAAATGCCCGCCTCGTCGCAGCCATGACGGTCACATTTACGCAATTGCTGCGTCTCGCGAGAGCTTTCATAGCTTCCCCAGCGCGGGAAACCCCAATTGTCGGATCGTTTTACTTTCGGCATAGAGCGCCTTTAACAAATACTCCGCTTCACTACCAGTCTCTTAAATTGGCTAATCGCGCGACAGGATATTCGATGTGGCGCGCTCCAGATCAGGGCGCAGTTTAAGCTCGGCCTGACTGGTCGCAAGCTTCGCCCAATAGCGTGCCTCGCTCGGGGATTTCGGGATACCTTGCCCGCGATCATGAAGTTGCGCCCAAATTGCCCGGGCTCCGGCATATCCACCCCGGGCTGCAAGCGAGCAATCCTTGGCGACGGTCGCGGCCTGGCCAAATTGATAGCGCAACTCGCATATCCAGTTATTGCCTTCCACATTGCCAGTATCGGCGAGTACCCGCAGTTTGCGCACCGCTTCCTCGACCTGCCCGCCATATATGCCAAGGGCATAGGTCGCGTAGGGATGTCCGCGGTCAGAAGCCGCAGCGAATAATTCGAGCGCCCGCTTTTTATCGGTAAGGCCAAGTTTGCCTTCCCATAGCGCAAAACCAAGGTGGGACTGCGCTTTGGCATATCCTTGTGCTGCCGCCAGCTGGTATAATTCCAGCGATCGGGCAGTCTCTGCCGGATCATTTTCCTGGAGAAACCACGCCAATTCGGTCTGCCCTGCCGGGTGACCCTGTTCGGCAGATTTCTCAAGCCATTCGCGGGCCTGTTTCAAATCTGCGCTGACTCCGACACCCAGATGATACATATATCCCAGAAGGGATTGGGCTAGCGCGTCACCATTTACTGCGAGCAAAGTCAAATCCGCAACGCCGTGATTGCTTAGCACTTCACCGATTAATATGGTCTCGTCTTCAATGGCCAACCGGTCCATCGAAATCTGGATTGAAGATAACGCTTTGGTCGCGATGGCCGGAAGATAAGCCCCGGCTTCAGCTCCTATACTCGCTCGACCTCCGGCTTTCGAACTGGGGTCAGTTGCATTTAAACCGGTCGCAGGCTTTTGTGGCGGGTTGAGATAAAAATCTTCAAACCAGCTACCATAATGAAATGGTTGTTGCGGGCCGAGTTCCAATTCGCGGGTATTCGCATAGACTTCGCGCGACACTACCTTGAAATAGTCGGACAGCTCAAGCCCGGGAATGGCAAGCTTCGTCGCTATGGCTTTGGCGAAGGGGCTGGTTTTGGAATCAACGGGGGCTGCGTCCAGCGCTGGCCGTCCCTTGGCGGTGGAGTAGAAAACCGCACCCTGAGTCATTTCCAATAGACCCATAGGAGAAACATTGCCTTCCGGATCATCGGAGTTAACATCTTTCAACCGCACGATGGGATCAGGTGTGCGGCAGGCATCCATGAAAAACAGATTAAAGCGTTTGGCTTGTGAGGCAGCCTTTAACAACTTGTCCAGCGGCAGGAAATGGCTGTCCAACTGTTCTTTTGAAGCAAAGAGCGGTGCATCGACGGGAACCATGAAATTGCGACCATTATACTCGAAACCATGGCCGGCATAATAGACGACGGCGCTATTAGCCGCGGATGCTTTGGCTTCAAAGAGCTCAGTGGCACTGTTTAACTCGGCGATCGACGCGTTACGCACATCGATAATTTCAAACCCCGCTTTGGCGAAAGCTACGCAGACATGATCGATGTCGTTCACCGCATTGGGCAGCGCGGGCCAGTTCAGGTCATCATAAGCCCCGATTCCGATTAGCAGCGCGACACCGCGATCCCCTGTCACCGACGCGCATTTGGCGCTTGCCGATGCGTTCCAACCAAAAAGGCCAAAAACAAATATGCAACCGAGCAGAAATTTCCTCATGCGAAAGACTAACACGCATCGCGTCCAACGCAAATATGAAATGTAAAATTCCAGAGGGTCTGTAAGCCGGGTTCTGTCCTCCCGCTCCAATCAAAAGATGGCGCGAGATAGCCAATCATTCATCTAGGCTGTGCATTGCTGCGCAGCTCAAGCAACCAACCCGGGCAGCAGGCCGAATTCGCCATGAGCCGCCCCTATTTGGTTTTGCTCCAGGTGGGGTTTACCGTGCCAGACCTGTTGCCAGACCCGCGGTGCGCTCTTACCGCACCCTTTCATCGTCACATGCCCAAAGGCGTTGCGACCTGCTTTCTGTTGCACTATCCCTGAACAGGCGATCACTCCCCTGCCCGCCGGACGTTATCCGGCACCTCTAAATCGTGGAGCCCGGACTTTCCTCCTCAATGCTTGCACATCAAAGCGATTGGCCGACCCTCTGGTGAGAGCCTATTTAGTGATTCCGCGTTCCCTGTCGAGCATTAACGACAATAAAATTGCACGGCACTCGCCATCAATCACCCCGTCGATATTGGCAGGACGGAAGCGGCGTTGGAACGCGACCACTGCATCTTTCTGCGCGGTAATGTCATAGCCATACCGCTCCAGAGCAAGCATGAAGCCAGCATCGGTCCACGGGGGATCACCCAGATTGAGGGGCGGCTTCTTGAGCGCAATGCCATGCCGTGCCAGCCTGTCCCAATCAAACAGCTCCCCGGGGTCCTGCTTTCTTGCCGGGGCAAGGTCGCTGTGGCCAATCACGTTTGCAGGGTTGATATGGTGCCGTTTGACTATTTCATGTGCGAGCCGGGTCACGCTATCCATCTGCTCTTCCGGAAAGGGAACATAGCCCCATTCATGCCCGGGATTGACGATTTCAATGCCGATGCTAGCGCTATTTACATCCGTAATCCCCCGCCAATAGCCGCGCCCGGCATGCCATGCGCGATTTTCCTCGCGCACCATGTGCACGACTTGTCCATCCTCGGTGACAACATAATGCGCAGAAACCTTGGCTTCGGGGTCAACCAGCTGATTGATTGCTGCGGCTGCGCTCTTCATTCCGGTATAATGCATCACTAAGATGCTGATCGGCAATTTGCGCTCGTCAAAATTAGGAGAAGGCGTCCAGATCATATCCATGCAACCCGCTCCTCCAATCGCAATTATGCGGTGACAATGGCACCCAATAGCAGCTCAGTTCCCGATGCGGGCGAAATTCTCAGATCGCCGCCGTTGGCCGTCGCCAGTTTGCGTGACATATAGGCGGCTGCCGTTCGGGCACTGAGCTCGGAATCAGGCAAACCACCCTCAAGAGCAGCACGGATGCCTTCATCCAGCGCAATTTTTGGGCCTTCAGCGCGAACAACCACTTCGATTCCTAGGTCGCCCTTTTCGGCGCCCACATCAAGACGGCCACCGCGAACCAGAGCCTCCCGGGCGATAAGGGCCAGATTCAATAGTATCTTGATCGCCTTTTTGGGCAGCGCTTCGCTTTGCACGGCCCAGCCCAAAGCTATTTTTCCGTTATCACCCACAAGGCTTTCAACCAGTTGCTTGGCCTCAGCAGGATCGACGACATCTCCGAAACCGCCCGCAGCGCCAAATGCGAGCCGGAAATATTTGAGCTTATCGGCCGATGCTCTGGCGCTATCTGCAACCAGATCAAAGCAACGATCCCGCATTTCAGGATCATTCTCGTCTTCCAGCAATTCGAGGCCATTGTTGATTGCGCCCACCGGGCTAAGCAGGTCATGGCAAAGTTTGGAGCACAGCAATGCTGCAAGATCGACATCGGATTCAGACATTCAGGTACGCCTTTAACTAGGGGAAGATTATTGGAAACTTGTTTGGCGATTTGTTCACTGGCAATCAAGGGCGATTGGGTTGAACCGACCAAATATTTCGCCATTTTCGGTTGCCCGCCATGCAGAAGCATCCCGACCGTTTATAATCAGCCAAATCCGCTCATCAGCTGCGGCACTGGCGGCATCGGTTTGCGATGGTTGTACATCACCTCGGGGGTGTGAATGATAATAGCCCACTATCGCCGGTCCGCCATCCCTTGCTGCGCGTTCAGCCTCTATCAGAGCAGCAGGATCAATCTCGAACTGCCGGTTGGCATGTTGGGCAATATTGCGGGCTTGTTTGAAGCCGGAAACAATCTGGTTCTCGCCAAATAGCAAACCGCAGATTTCCAAAGGAACACCATTACGTGCCTGTTGTTGCAAATGAGATAATATGTCGCTTGATAAGCTCAGGATCATCGCCCACATCTACCCGATGAATTCAGGGCAATCCATAAAATCCGGCATCGTGCCCGAAAGCGACAAAAAACAGCGGCTCGATGCAGCGCTTTCTGGTCTCATCACCGATCTTTCAAGAGAACGTATCAAGACGCTCATCATTTCAGAAAATCTGTTGATCGATGGCGTGATTTGCAAGAATCCTTCTTCCAAAACCTGCGCGGGCAAGAATTTTGCTCTCACGGTTCCAGTTGCGGTCGAAGGTCCGGCAAAAGCACAGGATATTCCGCTGGATGTCGTGTTTGAAGACACGCATCTGATCGTCATCAACAAACCGGCGGGTCTTGTGGTGCACCCCGCTGCAGGCCATCCTGACGGAACTTTGGTCAACGCCTTGCTCCACCACTGCAAAGGTGAACTTTCGGGGATTGGCGGCGTGATGCGGCCTGGTATCGTCCACCGGATTGACAAAGACACTTCCGGCCTGATGGTCGCTGCAAAAACCGATGCGGCGCACAAGGGATTAAGCGCGTTGTTCGCCAAACATGATATTGATCGCAAATATCTCGCGATTGTCCACGGGCGACCGAATCCTGTTTCTGCAACCATCGAGGGCAATATTGGCCGCAGCAACGTCCATCGCAAAAAAATGGCGGTTGTGGGTGACGATAAAGGCAAGCCGGCGATGACCCATTACACCGTCAAAGAGGCGCTGAATAACTCGGCTTTGGTCGAATGTGTGCTCGAGACAGGCCGCACCCACCAGGTCCGCGTCCATATGTCCCATATCGGGTATAGCCTTATTGGTGATCCGCTATATGGTTCTCGTCGAAAATCTTTAGTTTCTCGCAGAAAAGATATTCAATTTGGACGACAGGCCCTGCATGCTGCTATCCTTGGATTTGTTCACCCCATAACGGAGGAAAAATTGCTGTTTTCTATCGATTTACCCGCCGATATGCAGGAACTATTCAGCAAGTTGCGTGTATAACTATTACACCTTATATAGGTTTTTGACCAAAGAGTGCTTGATGAGGCTCGGCGGCACAACAATGAAGGAACAATGAATGTCTAATGGTAGCAATGTTCCGGCAAAAATCCCTGCTTTAGGGGGGATGCAAGCCTGAACCGGTATTTGTCAGAAGTCCGTAAATTCCCGATTCTGACTCCCGAAAAAGAATATATGCTGGCGAAGCGCTATGCTGAACATAAAGATCAGGAAGCAGCTGCCCAGCTAGTGACGTCCCACCTGCGGCTTGTGGCGAAAATTGCCATGGGTTTCCGCGGGTATGGCCTGCCCGTCTCGGACCTGATTTCCGAAGGCAATGTCGGCCTGATGCAGGGCGTCAAGAAATTTGAACCCGATAGAGGGTTTCGCTTGGCGACCTACGCTATGTGGTGGATCCGCGCGTCGATACAGGAATATGTGTTGCGTAGCTGGAGCCTCGTAAAAATGGGGACCACGGCCGCGCAGAAGAAGTTATTCTTCAACCTGCGCCGGATGAAAAACAATCTTGATGCGTTTGAAGATGGCGATCTGTCACCAGAAGATTTGGCCAAGATTTCAACCGATTTGGGAGTGTCCGAGCATGAAGTGGTTAATATGAACCGCCGCATGTCGATGGGCGGCGATGCCTCGCTCAATGTCTCGCTTTCGTCGGAAGATGGTGACAGTGGCCAATGGCAGGACACACTCGAAGACGATTCGCCGCTACACGATGAGCAGATTGCCGCTGATCAGGAAGCTGAATTCCGGCATGACATGCTTAACGAAGCGATGGAATCGCTGAATGAGCGCGAGCAGCACATTTTGGCTGAGCGCCGGCTTTCGGAAGATCCCAAAACGCTGGAAGACCTTAGCAAAGTCTACAGCGTGAGCCGCGAACGCATTCGCCAGATTGAAGTCCGCGCGTTCGAGAAGCTGCAAAAGGCTATGCTTCGCATTGCCGGTGAAAAGCAGCTTTTAACAGCGGGTTGATTCTGAAGGTTCATACAAATTCCGAATTTACGCATTATCCCTCTCCCCTCTAAAGGGGGAGGGGATCTTTAGACTTGGCTATATCGTCATTGCGAGGAGCCGCAGGCGACGCGGCAATCCAGAGAGAACATGCGACGGCCTGGATTGCTTCGCTGCGCTCACAATGACATCTAATTCGATCGTCATTGTTTTCACCGAGACTTCTCATTAAACCCCAACCATGCGGCTGATCAAATTTCTCTTCAAATTCGTGATATATTTCGTCCTCATCACCGTGGCGTGGGTCGGGCTAATGGCTTTCATCCCTCCGCCGTTCACTGCCACTATGGTGATGGACGAGAACGGTTTCACCAAAGACTGGACGTCGTTCGGCGACATCTCCCCCAACATGGCCCGCGCAGTGATTGCAGCCGAAGACAGCAAATTTTGTAGCCATGACGGCTTTGATCGCGAAGCAATCGAGACGGCAATCAAACGCAATGCTCAGGGCGGACGCATAAGAGGTGGCTCGACCATATCCCAGCAGACCGCCAAAAATGTGTTCCTTTGGCAAGGCGGCGGCTTCTTCCGCAAAGGGCTGGAGGCCTATTTCACTTTCCTGATCGAAACGATCTGGAGCAAGAAGCGGATTATGGAAGTTTACTTGAATGTGGCCGAGACCGGCATAGGCACTTATGGCGTGCAGGCCGGTTCGCAGCGCTATTTCAAGAAAGATGTCGCTGACGTGACCCCGACAGAAGCGGCGAGAATAGCGGCGGCTCTGCCCTCACCCAAAAAGCGTGCGGTAAACGGCGCGTCTGGATTTACGCGGCGCTATGGCAACTCGATTGCGGCGCGGATTGGTGTTGTGAAGCGCGATAAGCTTGATGGGTGTATTTATAAGTAATGCGGGGATGCTTGTCCGCAACGTCGCTAACTAAGCAGCATCTTCCTTCTTGGCCTTGCTGCTCTTGGCAATCACCTTCACCGGGTCTTTCGAGCCAGCGACGACATCCTTGTCGATCACAATTTCATCGACGCCTTCCAAATCGGGCAGATCGAACATTGTATCCAGCAGGATATTCTCGACGATAGAGCGCAACCCGCGCGCGCCGGTTTTACGTTCAATCGCCTTCTTCGCGACCGCAACCAGCGCATCGTCGGTGAACGTCAATCCAACATCTTCCAGTTCAAACAGCTTGCGATATTGCTTCACCAGCGCGTTTTTGGGTTCCTGGAGGATGGTCACGAGCGCATCAATGTCGAGGTCTTCCAGAGTCGCTATCACTGGCAAGCGGCCAACAAACTCCGGAATCAAGCCGAATTTCAGTAAATCTTCGGGTTCGCCCTGAGCGAGCAACTTGCCGATTCGCTTCTCGTCTTCCGCTGCGACATGAGCACCAAAGCCGATTGATTTCGACTCTAGACGGTCGCCAATAATCTTTTCAAGACCCGCAAATGCGCCACCGCAGATAAACAAGATATTGGTTGTATCCACCTGCAGAAATTCCTGCTGAGGATGTTTACGGCCGCCCTGCGGTGGCACACTGGCCGTTGTGCCTTCCATGAGCTTGAGCAGCGCCTGTTGCACACCCTCGCCCGATACATCGCGAGTAATCGAGGGATTTTCCGCCTTGCGGCTAATTTTGTCGATTTCATCAATGTAAACGATGCCGCGCTGGGCTTTCTCAACGTTGTAATCCGACGATTGCAGCAATTTCAGGATAATATTCTCGACATCTTCACCAACATAGCCTGCTTCTGTAAGCGTCGTGGCGTCGGCCATCGTGAAGGGCACATCAAAAGTCTTCGCCAGCGTCTGCGCAAGCAGCGTTTTACCGCAACCGGTAGGGCCAACGAGCAAAATGTTGGATTTCGCCAACTCGATATCGCCCGATTTCGCCGCGTGATTGAGGCGTTTATAGTGATTATGCACCGCAACCGAAAGAACGCGCTTGGCGCGATCCTGACCGATCACATAATCATTCAGAACTTCACAAATTTCCCGCGGCGTGGGCACTTCGCCATCTTTTTTGCCCGTCGCAGCGCCTTTGGATTCTTCACGGATAATATCGTTGCAAAGCTCGACACATTCATCGCAAATGAAAACCGTCGGGCCAGCAATCAGCTTGCGGACTTCGTGTTGGGATTTTCCGCAGAACGAGCAATATAGCGTGCTCTTCGAATCAGATCCCGTCAATTTCGTCATAAAAAGTCCTTAAAACCGGGCTATTTCGCCCTTCAAACAAGCCAATCTAACCCGCATATCGCAAATTGCTACAGCTTTTTTGAACTGCAACTCTTCTATCGTGTAACGCCTAACAAATTGAGCTTAATTTTCGTTTAGCCCAGCGCTAACGCTCTATTTATCATCTTCTGCCGGTTTCGGGCGCTTGTCATAGACTTCGTCGACAATGCCGAAGGCTTTGGCTTCGTCCGCCTCAAGGAAGGTATCGCGGTCCATCGCTGCTTCGATTTCCTCGATCTTCTTGCCGGTATATTTGGCATAAAGCTCATTCATCCGGTGCCGAATCCGCAGGATTTCCTTGGCTTGAATTTCAATATCACTCGCCATGCCCTGCGCGCCGCCTGAAGGCTGGTGCACCATGATCCGCGCGTTGGTTGTCGCCATACGCATTCCCGGTTCGCCCGCAGCGAGCAGGAAACTACCCATCGACGCGGCCTGCCCCACGCACACCGTGCCCACGCGGGGACGGATATATTGCATGGTATCATGGATCGCCATGCCAGCGGTCACAACGCCGCCGGGGGAATTAATGTAGAGATAAATATCCTTTTTCGGATTTTCCGACTCCAGAAACAGCAGCTGCGCGGTGATGATCGAAGCCATATGATCCTCAACCTGTCCGGTCACGAATACGATGCGCTCCCGCAGCAGCCGAGAAAAAATATCAAAGCTGCGCTCGCCGCGGTTGGATTGCTCCACCACCATCGGGACCAGAGCGCTGTGGACGGGATCATTATTTATCGGATCATACATAAGTTTTTTGGAGTCCTGTTTTTGGTTGGAGCCTACATCGGCATTTCCCGCAGATTGTTCAAGTGCTTTAACTATCGGCGACGATGAAATCGGCGATAAATGCAAAGTTTTTGCAATCCTCGTGCTGCTGGTCGCGATTGAACATTGCACTGCGCTTGGCGGATGCCTAGATCATGGCAACGATATTCGCTGACTTGCACCAAGCCAGCAAAAAAACCGAAACGGAGCAGAATATGACGATCATCCAGAACAGCCTGTCCTCGCATCTCGACAATGATGACGACGAGGATGAAAAAACGGCTGGTGCCCTGCCCGGCGCGATGATGACAAAGTTTCTTGAAGCGCGGACAATCATGATTTTTGGCGGGGTTGACCAGAAACTGGCCGAGCGCGTGTCCACGCAGCTGCTCTATCTCGATCACCTGAACAATGATCCGATCAAGATTTTTGTGAACTCTCCCGGCGGCCATGTGGAATCGGGAGACACCATCCATGACCTAATCAGCTACATCTCATCGCCGGTTGCGGTCATTGGCACGGGTTGGGTCGCTAGCATCGCTACACATATCTTTCTGGGCGTCGCGCCCGAGCGGCGGTTCTGCTTGCCCAACACGCGCTTTCTTATTCACCAACCTTCCGGTGGCTCGCGCGGCAAAGCGTCTGACATTGCAATTCAGGCCGAGGAAATCGTAAAAATGCGGACGCGGATAGCGGAAAAAATCGCTGAAGCGACCGGCCAGTCTCTCGAACGCGTGCTCAAGGATATAGATCGCGATTACTGGATGTCGACCACAGAGGCGAAGGAATATGGCATTCTCGGCACGGTGATCAACTCGGCCAGTGAAGTTAAATTCTAAGCCGGGCCATATCGTTTGGAAAAAAAAGGCTCCTGATCCGGGAGCCCTTTTTTTGTTCGTGATGTTTTAAGCCCTACTTTTTGACAGCAGCTTTCTTTGCCGCTGGCTTTTTCGCCGGCGCGGTTTTGGCAGGGGCCTTTTTAGCTGGTGCCTTTTTCTCTGCCACAGCTTTGGCCGGTGCTTTTTTAGCCACAGGCTTTTTCGCTGGAGCGGCTTTATCAGCAGACTTCTTTGCCGCCGCCTTCTTGGCAGGTGCTTTTTTAGCTGGCGTTTTCTTTTTGGCAGCGGGTTTGGTTTCCGCATCGTCTTCCGCTTCGATTGCTGCTTCCAGCTCTTCGCGGGTCACTTTTTTGTCGGTGACTTCAGCTTTGTCGAAGAGGAAATCGACAACCTTGTCTTCATACATCGGCGCACGAAGCTGGGCTGCTGCCATCGGATCCTGCTGGATGTATTCAACAAACCGCTGCCGGTCTTCCTCGCGGTACTGCTGGGCCGCCTGCTGGATCAGCATGCCCATTTCCTGCTGGGAAACCTCTACACCGTTTGCCTGACCAATTTCGGAAAGCAGCAAACCAAGGCGAACACGACGGACAGCAATATCGCGATATTCCTCCTTCTCCGCTTCCATTTCTTTTTTGGCTGCTTCGGGATCGTCTTCCTGCGCCGCTTCTTGCTCAAGCTGCTGCCAGATCTGGTTAAATTCCGCTTCTACCATTGTCGGCGGCACTTCGAAATCGTGGCTGGCGGCCAATTGATCAAGCAATTTGCGCTTCATGTGCGTTCGGGTGAGGCCATTGAGTTCTTGCTCAATCTGACCCTTGAGAAGCTCGGAAAGATGGTCAATGCCTTCAAGGCCCATGGATTTCGCCATTTCGTCATCAGCCTTAGCCACCTTGGGCTTCTGCACTTCACCGATTACAACATCAAAGGTCGCGTCTTTGCCCTTGAGGTCTTCGACATTATAGTCATCGGGGAAGGTGACTTTTACGAGCACTTCGTCATTGGCCTTCTTGCCAACGAGCTGGTCTTCAAAACCGGGAATCAGACGACCGGAGCCAAGCTCAATCGCCATGCCCTCGCCTTTGCCACCTTCAAACGGCACGCCATCCACTTTTCCTTCAAAGTCGATAAGACACTGGTCGCCAATCGCGGCTTTGTAAGATTTTGCCGCAGTTTCAAATTGTTTCTGGCTATCGGCAAATTTCTGAAGCGCTTCGTCCACCGTTTTCTTGTCGGCTTCAACCTGCAGGCGTTCCAGCTTAATGCCGTCGACTGATGGTGTGGGAACATCTGGCAATATTTCCAGCTCAACCTTCACATTGGCATCTTTACCCGGCTCATAGCCTTCGGCCAGATCGACGCTAGGCTGCATGGCGGGGCGCAGCTTATTGTCTTCGATAGTTTTCTGAACGCCTTCTTGTACCGAGCTGCTCAGAGCATCCTGCATCAGCGCATCATTATGCATTTTGCGCACGAGATTGGCGGGCACTTTGCCTTTGCGGAAACCGGGCATGTTGACTTGCGGGGCGAGTTTTTTGACTTCAGCAGCAACGCGATCCTCAATGTCTTTCGCGGTGATTTTAATGTCATAGGCCCGCTTCAGGCCTTCGTTCAGCGTTTCAACAATCTTCATGGTTTCTCTACAAAGCTTTCATTATGTTCAAATTTTTCGTCAGATGTTTCTTAGCACATTTGGTGCGGGCGAAGGGACTCGAACCCCCACACCCTAAGATACCAGAACCTAAATCTGGCGCGTCTACCAATTCCGCCACGCCCGCCCAATTTATGCTATTCAAAATCTATCGAAGTTCGATTGACACGCGCGCCTAGCGGAAAGGCACGTGAAGGGCAAGAGCGGTTTAGTCGTTAATCTGTGTTGAAATTTTTGATCACAGTGTAGCGAATTTTCTTGTTATCCGCTTCTTCAACCATAATCAGAGCGCCCTTGTAGGCGATCTCCATCGATTGAGATAGGTCGTAATCAACCTCATTTGAAAACGCCGGGCGAGCGTTATTACCTGAAAACTCTCGATAGCCGACTTTAATTCGGTCTCCGACACGTCCGCTGTATATTAGCGTCTGTTGAAAGTTTGCTTCGCTAACAATCGGCTTAGTTGTTCGCGTGTAGCCGATCTCAGTGTCACAAGCTTTGGCACCCATACTTCTATCGACACACAATTGGTTGCTACCTTTTGTCGCGCGGAGCGAAACAACATCGTTTTGCATTGGGCCGAGCAATCCTCCCGTTATCATCAATCCACCAAAACCACTGAGACCTAGTCCCATCTGGTATGAATGATAGGTATATTCTGCGTCCTCTCCAATTTGAGGATAAAAACCCTTTGAAAAAGTGTAATTATTGATGTTATTTTTCTGAGCAAGAGCTATCCCTTTTGTCTCAGTTAATGCGCCCTGTTTTAACATGGCACCGCCAATAGGCGTTTCAGTTGACGTATTTAGCGGCGGTTCACTTATTTGCTGAGTAACCGGCGTGTAATTTACTTTAGTTGTTGAACAGGCCGACAAAAAGAGCATAGTTATCAAAGCATAGCGCAAATTCATACTGTTTCCCCTATGGGAATAACATTAGCGTCAGTATCAATTCAAGCAAGAGTTTTCTTCAGCAATTCATTCACCACTTGCGGATTGGCTTTGCCCTGCATCGCCTTCATGGTTTGCCCTACAAAGAAGCCGAACAGCTTGTCCTTGCCACCGCGATATTGTTCTACTTTATCCTGGTTTGACGCAATGACGTCAGCGATCACCGCTTCGATCGCGCCCGTATCGGACTCCTGTTTTAGGCCCTGATCTTCAACTATTTTCGCTGCACCGTCTCCGGTTTCGAGCATGATTTCAAAGACCTGCTTCGCGATTTTCCCCGAAATGGTGCCATCTGCGACCAAGCCTAGCAATTCTGCTGCCTGTGCTGGCGATACCGGGCTGTTTTCGATGCCGACGCCCATTTTGTTGAGCGCACCGAATAGCTCGGAGGTCAGCCAATTTGCCGCAGAACTGGCAATTTCTTCGGGCTTGTCGGTGGTTTCAAGCAATTCCTCAAACCACATCGCGGTTTCGTGATCTGCCGTCAGAATGGCCGCATTGTATGCGCTCAGCCCCAGCACGTTCTTGTAACGCGCGCGTTTCTCGTCAGGGAGTTCGGGCAGGCTCGCTTTGCAATCGAAAATGAAATCATCTTCCAGTTCCAGCGGTAGCAAGTCCGGGTCGGGGAAATAGCGATAATCATGCGCATCCTCTTTGGAACGCATGGAACGAGTAACGCCCTTGTCGGTGTCAAACAGACGTGTTTCCTGCACCACTTCGCCGCCGTCTTCGATCAGATTGACCTGACGCTGGGCTTCATATTCAATCACCTGCTGGATGAAGCGCATCGAGTTGACGTTTTTGGTTTCCGTGCGCGTGCCAAGCTCGCCGCCCGGTTTGCGGACGCTGACATTTACATCGGCGCGCATCGAGCCCTGCTCCATATTACCATCACAGCTGCCGACATAACGAAGAATTGAGCGCAATTTCCGCACATAGGCCGCTGCTTCCTTGGGAGAAGCCATATCCGGCTTGGAGACAATCTCCATCAGCGCAACACCGCAACGGTTGAGGTCGACGTAGGACATGGTTGGATGCTGGTCGTGCATCAGCTTGCCGGCGTCCTGCTCGATATGGATACGTTCGACACCAATCGCCTTGCCGTGCGCGTCAGGGTCTTTTTCATCGAGCGAAATCTGGACAACGCCCTCACCCACAATCGGATGATAAAGCTGGGAAATCTGATACCCCTGCGGCAAATCGGCGTAGAAATAATTTTTCCGGTCAAAGCGTGAATATTTGTTGATCTGCGCATTGATCGCAAGGCCGGTGCGCACCGCCTGACGGACGCATTCGCCGTTCAGCGTGGGTAGCATTCCGGGCATCGCGGCGTCTACGAGACTGACCTGCGTGTTCGGTTCGGCGCCAAATTCGGTGGATGCGCCAGAGAAAAGCTTTGCGTTGGAGGTAATTTGCGCATGGACTTCAAGGCCGATTACGACCTCCCAATCGCCCGTTGCGCCCTGTATTAGATATTTTGATTCAGTCATTATTTTTCCGCTTAAATATAAACCAATTACGAATTCTAACAATTAGATATGCCCAGAACGCAAAACCGATCACCGTTGTGAAAAATGTTACTACAAAATTCCCGTCAAATTTTGACAAACCGCTTAACAATTCAATCAAAGATAGAGTTAATGCTAGTGTAGCAGCCACAGCAAAAGGTTTTCGAAACCCCCACTTTTGAGGAGATTTCAGTTCATTCACCACCATTGCTCCGGCTTGGCCACAAACCCAGCTCGCTCTTCCAAGGCCAGTCCAGCGTTAAACACGCTCTGCTCATCCAGCGCCTTGCCGATAATCTGCAATCCCAGCGGCAAGCCTTGCATGTCCAACCCGCCGGGAACAGACATCGCTGGTAATCCGGCGAGTGAACTTGGCACCGTGAACACGTCGTTCAAATACATCGCCAGCGGATCATCGCTTTTCTCGCCCAATCCGAAAGCCGCGCTTGGCGCGGTTGGCGTCAGCAGCAAGTCGCAGCTTTCCCAAGCCTTGTCGAAATCCTGCGAAATCAACGTGCGAACTTTTTGCGCCTGCGTGTAGTAGGCGTCATAAAAGCCAGCAGACAGCACATATGTGCCGATCATGATCCGGCGCTTCACTTCTGGTCCAAAACCAGCTTCGCGGGTTGCGGCGTACATATCCTGCAGCCCTGCGCGTTCCCCTTTTTCTTGGCTAGGCATCTCACGCAGGCCGTAACGCACGCCGTCATAACGCGCCAGATTCGACGAAGCCTCCGCTGGAGCTATGATATAGTAAGCAGGCAGCGCATATTTGGTGTGTGGCAGGGAGACCTCAACGATGGTCGCGCCTGCATCCTTCATCCATTCTATGCCCTGCTGCCAGAGCGCATCAATTTCGGGCGGCATATTATCGACGCGATATTCCTTGGGAATACCGATTTTCTTGCCCGCCAGATTGCTGTTGAGCGCCGCTTCCCAATCAGGGACCGGGAGATCAAGCGAAGTGGAGTCTTTCGCATCAAAACCAGCCATCGCTCCCAGCATTATTGCGCAATCACGCGTATCGCGGGCCATCGGCCCGGCCTGATCGAGCGAGCTTGCAAAAGCAATCGTGCCCCAGCGCGAGCAACGCCCGTAGGTTGGTTTAAAGCCAGTAATGCCGACAAACGCAGCAGGTTGACGGATGGAGCCGCCGGTATCGGTGCCCGTCGCCGCCGGAGCAATGCGCCCGGATACAGCCGCGGCGCTGCCGCCTGAAGAACCGCCCGGCGCCAGATCAGTATTGCCGCCATCATTGCGCCGCCAAGGAGAAATAACATTGCCAAAGGCGCTGGTCTCATTGGACGAACCCATCGCAAACTGGTCCATATTCAACTTGCCGAGCATCCCTGCCCCGGCCTTGAACAGGTTGGAGGAAATGGTGGACTCATATTGCGGCACGAAGCCTTCTAGAATGCCGCTTGCCGCAGTCGTCGCCACGCCTTGCGTGCAAAACAGATCTTTCATACCAATCGGCACACCAGCCATTTTGCCTAGTTTTTCACCCGCAGCTTTGGCCTTGTCGGCCGCATCAGCCGCCGCAAGAGCATGTTCAGGTGTTTCAACCAGAAACGCATTGAGCGACTTGGCCGCGCTCACGCGGCTTATAAACGTTTCAGCCACTTCTTTGGCGGTAAAATCACCGGCGGAAATGCCGCTGCGGATATCCGCTATGCCCAGTTCAAATATTTCGGTCATTATTCAATCACCTTGGGCACGCCGAAAAAGCCATGTTCTGCCGCAGGCGCATTCGCCAGCACCTTCTCGCGAATTTCGCCATCGGTCACAACATCCTCGCGCAGACGCAGTTTATTTGGGATTACTGCGGTCATTGGCTGAACATTTTTGGTGTTCACTTCACCCAGTTGCTCGACCCATCCCAGAATATTATTAAGCTCGGGGACCAGCGCATCGGCCTCGGCCTCACTGATCGCAATCCGCGACAGGCTGGCGATTTTTTTTACGGTGTCTTTATCGACTGACATTGTACATTCTATTCCGGTTCATATTTTTTGCGGTATTAATGGATGAAATTGTGTATCTCGCGCCGCTAGCATTGGCGCGAAGCCGCTTCAAGTTGAATGAGCGGGTTTCAGCCTATTGGAGTAAAAAATTGGCGCGTAAGTTTTTATATTTTGTCGCAGGCTTGACCTTTTTGGTGATCCTTGGTGCATTTGTCTACCGTGTTTACGGTGAAGATTTGATGGAAATCGCCTTTGTACCGGATACGGAATTTGAGCAGCAAGCCGTGCTCGAAGATAATGTCTATGCTGAAAAGTCTATGTGGCTCGCACGACCAGAATTGACCAAAAACAACCCTGCTCTCTGGCTCCCCACTGGCTTCGAGGAAGGGGAATCGCCGATCAGCGAGAAAAGCCGGGCTGCTGTTTTCTTCATTCATCCCACGTCCTTTACGAAAAGGGACCGATGGAACGCTCCATTGGACGATAAAGAATCGCAGGCTCTTGCGCGTATATTCCTGCGCGGTCAGGCCAGCGCATTCAACCAGATCGGCGACGTTTGGGCGCCGCGTTACCGGCAAGCTACCATCGGAGCGTTTCTGACAGAAAAGCCTGAAGGCCAAATGGCGCTCGATGCCGCCTATCAGGATGTCCTCATCGCATTTGATTATTTCATTGAGCATATTCCGGAAAACCAGCCAATTGTGCTGGCTGGTCATAGTCAGGGTAGCCTTCATCTTACCAATTTGCTGAAAGATCGCGTTGCCGGAACCCCACTCGCCAATCGCATCGTTGCCGCCTATGTTGTCGGATGGCCCGTTTCAGTCGACGCAGATGTGCCGGCAATGGGCCTCACTGTTTGCGAAGCGCCCGATCAAGCCAAATGTATATTGGGCTGGGAAAGTTTTGCCGAACCTGCTGAATATGGACGGATTATCGAAGTTTACGACACAACAATCGGGTTTAACGGGGAACCACGGAAAGATACCAAGCTGCTTTGCACCAATCCGATAAATGGAGATTTGCGATCCGAGGCCAAGGCGGAGATGAATCTGGGGACTCTGGTGCCGAATAACGAATTGAGCGATGCAACCCTGGTGGCAGGCGCTGTTCCGGCTCGCTGTGATGATCGCGGGTTCCTGCTGATCGGTGATCCACCTGATCTTGGCCCCTATACCCTGCCCGGCAATAACTATCATGTTTACGATTACAGCCTGTTCTGGTCCAATATCCGGGCTGACGTCTTGCGGAGGATGCAGACATTTCTCGCGCGTTGATGACAGATGACAAAGCAGTGTTCCTGTCTGCTTTGCCAGATGGTGGGCGACTGCTGGGACTTGATATTGGCACCAAAACCGTTGGTCTGGCGCTATGCGATGCCCAATGGACTTTTGCCACGGCAGCTGAAACGATCGAGCGGCGCAAATTTTCCAAGGACCTGGAACGGATAACGGCGGTTATTGCCGAGCAGAATATTGTTGGTCTGGTGGCGGGACTGCCGTTGAACCTCGATGGCAGCATGAGCAAACAGACCCAGGCGGCCAAGGCTTTCGCGCAAAATCTCAAACCATTGGGCTTGCCGATTCTGCTATGGGACGAACGCTGGAGCACGCAAGCTGTGGAGCGTGATCTGATTGCGTCTGACGTCACCCGCAAGAAGCGTGGCAAGGTAATCGACAAGATGGCGGCAGCCTATATATTGCAAGGCGCAATAGACGGGCTTGCCGCATCGGGTTGAGACGCTTATAGACCTCGTTTTAATGACATCGCCATCCACCAGTTCGCCTCATCAGTTTCCTTCCGGTTCTGATGCTTTCCCACATCGCCATCTATTGGGTATTGCAGGATTGCAACCCTGGGAGATTTTGTTCCTCCTTAAAGAGGCGGAGCAATGGGTCGATTTAAACCGCAAATCCAGCAAGCATGCTGACCGACTCGACGGCCTCACAGTCATAAATGCGTTCTTCGAAAACAGCACCAGAACGCTTCTTTCGTTCGAGATTGCGGGCAAGCGCATGGGCGCAGATGTTGTGAATATGCATGCCGCGCAATCCAGCCTGAAAAAGGGCGAAACCCTGATCGACACCGCCGTTACACTCAACGCCATGCGCGCCGATGCCATAGTCATTCGTCATGGCAGTTCGGGCGCAGTCCAGTTGATTGCCGATAAGGTTGATTGCCCCGTGCTCAATGCCGGCGATGGCAGCCATGAGCATCCTACACAAGCGCTGCTCGATGCGCTGACCATACAGCGCCGCAAAGGCGACATTAGCGGGCTTACAGTGACAATATGCGGTGATGTGATGCACAGCCGGGTGGCACGGTCTAACATCTATTGCCTGACGACATTGGGGGCAAAGGTTCGCGTTTGCGGGCCGCCATCACTTCTGCCCGCCGCCCTGGATCGAATGAATGTGGAATCATTTAGCGATTTCGACGCTGCGCTGGATGGCGCAGACGTAGTGATGATGCTTCGACTCCAGAATGAACGGATGAACGGGGATTTCATTCCCAGTCCTCGGGAATATCATTATCTCTATGGCCTCACCAAAGAGCGACTGAAGAAGGCAAAACCTGATGCTCTGGTTATGCATCCCGGACCGATGAACCGCGGCATTGAAATCAGTAGCGATGTCGCTGATGATGCCAAACGTTCGGCGATCACGGAACAGGTAGAAATGGGTGTTGCCGTGCGGATGGCTTGTCTGGATGTGCTGACAAGACGCTCACGGGAAGTGGAGGGCTGGTCATGAAGACAGTCTTTTCCAATGCCCGCCCGATCTTGCCAGGATCTGACCTTCTGGAAACCCAATCAATATATGTAGAAGGTGACAAAATATCGCAGGTTGGCGATGCAAGCGACTCATCTGATTCAATAATTGTCGATTGCGGCAATGCGATAACGGCACCCGGCATTGTCGACCTTGGCGTATTTGCCATAGATAAACCGGCCTTTCATTTCGGCGGGATCACCCGTGCCGCATTGATGCCCGACCAGTCTCCGGTTCTCGATTTGCCAGCGATGATCAAACACAACGCTACCGAGGGAAAACCTGATCTCTGGTCTCACCCGCTCGCGGCAGCGACCAAAGGTTTGGCGGGCAAGGAATTGGCAGAAATCGGTCTGATGAAACAGGCTGGTGCGCGGTCCGTTTCCACCGGACGTCGGTGGATTTCCGACAGTGGTATCATGCTCAGACTGCTGCAATATTGCAAAGCCCTTGATATGCCGGTGATCGTGCACAGCGAAGATGGTGGATTGGCTGGAAATGCTGTTGCAACGTCCGGAGAAACGGCAACCAGACTTGGGCTATCCAGTGCCCCTGCGTCAGCCGAAGCCTTGTCCATCGCGCGCGACATTGCGCTGGTTCACGAAAGCGGCGCTCATGTCCATTTCCGGCAAGTGACCACGAAACAGGCATTGGATCTTGTTCGGGAAGCCAAAGCGGAAGGCTTGCCTGTGACCTGCGGAATTACACCTGCCCACCTTTTCCTGTCTGACATTGCAGTCAGCGATTTCAAAACTTTTGCGAAACTGTCGCCTCCTCTGCGGTGCGAAGATGATCGGCAAGCCTGCCTTGCAGCGATAAAAGACGGAACAATTGATGTCATATCATCCGGACATGATCCGCGCGGACCAGAGGACAAACGTCTACCGTTTGCTGAGGCCCAATCCGGAATGGCGGGCGCGGAGACCCTGCTCGCGTTATCGCTTAACCTTGTTCGCGATGAAACGATCAGCATGAACCGGTTGTTCCAGCTGTTGTCAGAGTCTCCTGCTAAAATTCTCGGCGTCAAAGCCGGAAAAATCGCGCCGGGTTACGAAGCAGACTTTATTTTGATTGATCCTGACGCTCCCTGGCAGGTAGATGCCCGCAAAATGGCGGCATCAGCGGGGAACACGCCGTTTGACAAGCTGCCCGTGCAGGGCCGTGTCAAAGCCATATATAAGGGCGGAAAAGCGCTCTAGCGCTCCCGCCCTCATATATTTGCGATCTTGAATTATTTTAGCGTACAGCAAGTTTCTTCGGAGCTGTGCTGGCCATACGAGTCGGGCTGGTTTTAGAGACCCCAGGAACGTTACGCACAATGCAATTGCCACCCTTGGCCTTAATGCCCGCACACATGGCTTCTGCAGTTTGCGCATTGCCAAAACCCATAGCAGCCAAACGATAGAGTGTTTTGCCCTTCACGGTTACGCGTGAGCTTGCATATTTGAAAGCCACAAGGTCAGCATTTTGGGAAGAAAGAATGCCCCATGCCCGTTTCGCACCTTCGGCTGATGAATACGCACCAAGTTGTACCAGATGCGTTCCAGAGGATACCGCTTGTGGCTTTGGTGTAAACGCAACTTGCTGCATGACCGGTTTTACCGCAGATACAGCCTGAATCGCTGCTGTTCTCACTGGAGCAGGTTTGGCTGCTGGCGCTTTTTCACCTTCAACAATGAACTTGTCAGCTGGCAAAATTTTCTCGGGCGAAGGCACTGCCTTGATCAATGGTGCAGCGGCAGGAGCGACAGCAACCGGCTTGGCAGACATGCTTGCAGGCAGGTCAACTTTCGTAACCTTCACGTTATTTTCTTTAGCCGTAAAATCTACTTCCGCAGATTGACGTGGTGCCGGGCCAACTGCTGGCAATGGCGTGTTGCGGTCAAAGCTCGCCACTTCACGGCTATAATCTTGTGACGGGCTTGTTTGAGCGATTGCATCAACGGTAGGAGCCGCATTCAGCGCCAAACGCATTGGTTGACCGGGATCATTCGGCATTGGTGTGATGTTTAGCAAAGATGCCACGCGGGTCTCATAGGCACCAGGACGAGCCATTTGAGCCCATTGCATTATCCGTTTGTCGACAGTTGCCGGTGTCATATCCTGTGACGCTAGCAGCTTGGCTTCTCTCCAGCGACCATCCAAAGCGTAGGCCAAGCCCAGGTTCTGGCGGGTGCGCCCGGTTGCATCAGAATTGCGAATGGCCTGTTCAAGTACAGCAATTGCTGTTTTTGAATCGCCAGCCAAAGCCAACGCCAAACCATAGTCGGCGGTCGGAATATACTGGCGGTTATCGGCAACGACGCGTTTCGCTTCATCGGCTTTGCCTTGCGCAAGCTGCGCGAGGCTCAGGCTCAATACCGTGCGAGCGTCGACTTTACCCAGTTCCATCGCATCTTCAAAGCTGCGTTCAGCAGAGCTGAAGCGGCCTGCTGTCATATAGGATTGACCAAGCAAAGCGCGGGTCTCGGCATCGTTGCCAACCGCTGCAACAGAGCGTTCGGCAAATGCGATCGCTTTATCTGTTTCGCCTTTGGCAAGTGCCTTGGTCGCTTTTTTCGCATATCGCGGACCATCTTTTACCGATGCCGGTTTGCTGGACGAAGATGCCACAGACCCGCCGCCAAACGGGCCGCAGCCTGTAAGCACGGTGCCCATTACCATGGTCGAAGCAGCAAGTTTCAGTATCATATCGCGTTTCATATCAATGCCCTCGCAATCAAAATCAATTATGCAGCGCCGCGTGCTGGTACACGCTCCGCCAGTTCTTCTAGTTCAGGAATAGTCTTCAAATATTCGTCGACAGCTTTGGTTACCAATTGCTGTGCCGAAACGTTCTTTACGGCTGTTGCCAATCGCAGTTTCAAATGCCGTTCCGGGTCCAAACGAAGCGTAAATGCGGTTTTCGCTTTGCTCGTTCTGGATTTGGTTGCTGGCCGCACCCGTTTTGGTCGCTGATTATAATCCTGAGCAGCTTTCACTACAGCGCTATGCTCCGCCAGTGGCGCAACTTCGCGAGAAATGGATAGCGGCGCTGGAGGCGGAGCATCGGTTTCACGCACCGGCTTGTTCGTCAAAACCGTTTCGGGTTTTGTGCCAAGCTTCTCGGCGATTTCTTCCTGCTGCTGTTTCACAGCCGGAAGCGCTTCTGGAATCGCGCCTGCAAGCGGATTAAGGTTAATTTCGTTTGCGTCAAATGCTTCGTGATCTGGGTTCACGTCGTAACCCATGTCATTCCAGCCCAGGTCCTCATGCGGATCATCGCTGGAAAACTCCTGATCAGGGAAATTCAATCCCTGACGACGCATGGCCGGCTTGGCGCCGCCTTTGCGGGCCAGCAAGGAGGAAGACAAAGATGCCAGTGGTTTGGGTTCGCTCATTTTATCGGCCCTTTCCATCAAGAACCAATAACCCGGCGACCAAAGCCGGTGCCGGAACCGGGGCGCTGAAATCCCTGGCTTGCGCTATGTGATAAGCTGGGAGCGGAAAATACTGTCCGGCGGAAGTTCTTTTCAAGCCGATCAGAAATATAGCTCCAGAGTTGAATAATTTCCTGCGATGAGCGGCCGTCCGGATCAATTTCCATGACCGTCCGTCCGTCGATCATCGAACCGGCAAAATCGGTTCGGTGATGCACGGTAATCGGAGCGACCGTGCCATGTTGTGAAAGGGCGACAGCTGCTTCAGAAGTAATTTTTGCTTTTGGTGTCGCGCCGTTTACAACAAACAACAGAGGTTTTCCGGCTCGATCACATAAATCAACGGTCGCTCCAACGGCGCGCAAATCATGGGGACTTGGCCGCGTAGGTATAACAATCAGTTCAGCGACCGAGATAACGCTTTGGATGGCCATGGTAATAGCAGGCGGCGTATCAATGACGGCAAGCTTGAAGCCTTGCTGGCGCAAAATTGCCAGATCAGCCGCGAGGCGGGATACGGTGGTTTGCGCAAATGCGGGAAGTTCTGCTTCGCGTTCGTTCCACCAATCAGCCAGTGACCCTTGCGGATCGATATCGATTAGGACGACCGGGCCGGCGCCGGCTAGTTCCGCCTGAACGGCGAGATGGCCAGACAATGTTGTCTTGCCTGAACCGCCTTTTTGCGATGCCATCGCTAAAACTCGCACATCATTCCCCTTGTTCATTCAAGGTCCATTGGGACGCTTCAATCAATATTTAGGGGCCTGTCTGACACAGCAGCGCTAAAATAGGGTTAACGCGACACCAATGTTTTTTTCCGAGACCAAAAAAAGTTACATCACGTTAGACGAGGATTCATGTCTTGCTCATATTGTTTTTGCTAGACACATCCAGCCTGCGCGTATTAGCGTCCGTGGCAAATATTGCTTAACATCAAGCTTTTATGATTTGCTGACCATATTAATTCAGGGGGTTTCCCGTATGAAAAATTCAATTGCCGCATTGAAATTGCTGTTCGTTACAGCAGCATTCGGATTTGCAGCCCCCTCATTCGCCGATGTTAAAGACGGCGTCGATGCCTGGGGCCGCGGTGACTTTAAAGCCGCGATTGCTGAGTGGCGGGGGCCTGCGGCTTCCGGAAATGCGGATGCGCAATTCAATCTGGCACAAGCTTACAAACTGGGTCGTGGCGTTCCGATGGATCTGAGTGAAGCTGAAAAGTGGTACAGGAAAGCCGCTGATCAGGGCCATCTTCAGGCACAGGACAATTACGGATTGATTCTGTTCCAGAGCAATCGGCGGTCCGAAGCGCTACCTTATTTACAAGAATCAGCCAACCGCGGCGAGCCGCGTGCGCAATATGTTCTGGGTACCGGCCACTTTAATGGCGACTTTGTCGAAAAAGACTGGGTGCGCGCCTATGCGCTGATGACACGCGCGTCTTCGCAAGGCCTCCCGCAGGCTACGTCCAATATGGCGCAGATGGATAAATATATCCCGATCGATAAACGCCGGGCCGCTATTGAGTTGGCCGGGCAGATGGAGCAGCAAGAAAAGCGTGTACGTACAGCGCAAGTTGGCGGGTTACGCCCTGCCCAACCTTCTGGGCCGATACAAACCGCCCAGTTGCCACCATCGCAAGCAATACCCCCAGCGCCCGCTCCAGTACCGCAGCCCGTTCCAACCGCTCCGGGCGCGACATATACCAACCCGCCTCCAGCAACTGTTGTTGCTGCAGCGGCGGCTCCGGTTCAAGCAGTGGCTGATGGAAAATGGCGCGTGCAATTGGGTGCCTTTAGCGATGAGAATAAGGCAAAAAACCTGTGGGGCAACTTGGAATCCCGCGTTACCGCCCTCGCAAATACACAACCCTATCTGGTGAAAGCGGGCGGCATAACCCGCTTGCAAGCCGGACCATTTGCGACCCGCGCGCAGGCCGAGACCATGTGCAGCAATGTTAAGGCGACCGGAAACGCCTGCATCGTAAAAGCGCGTTAATGCCGCGTTGCTTTTATCCGGTTTTAGCCCAGTCAGTGGATGCAATGCCCTGAATATATAGCAGCGCCGTTAAATCGTTGTGCTGGATAGCTACATCTGCGGCCTGTGCCGCTTTGGGTTTGGCATGATAAGCCACGCCCATTCCTGCCGCCTGTATCATGGGGATATCATTAGCTCCGTCCCCTACAGCAATGCAATCTGCGAGCTGCAAACCATGTTTTCCCGCCGCGGATTGCAATATTTCTGCTTTGCGGCTCGCGTCAACTATCGGCCCATTGAGAGCACCCGTTAGTTTTTCTTGCGCTGCTCCCAGCACATTGGCCTCGAACCGCTCAAACCCGATTTGCCTGGCAACCGGTTCTGCAAAGCTGGTGAAACCACCAGACACCAAAATCGTTTTTGCGCCGCGTTGTGCCATCGTCTTTACCAGAATTTCGGCCCCCGGCATGATCTTTACTCGATCATCAAGGCAGCGCTGGATTGCCGAGACTTCAAGACCAGCCAGCAAAGCTACCCTGCCCCGCAAGGCCTCTTCAAAATCGAGTTCGCCCTGCATCGCGCGCTCGGTGATTTCCGCTATTTGGGCCTTGATGCCCGCGTAATCTGCGAGTTCGTCGATACATTCGACGGTTATCATGGTGCTATCCATATCGGATATCAGTAGTTTTTTCTCACGATTTTCAGCGGGTTGAACGGCAATATCAGTCACACCATCTAGTGACGTCAAGGCGTCACGCCCATCTTCCATTGATCCTTCAAAGAAAATATCCACCACTCTGCCGTCAATAATCTCACCGGTTTCGGCAATCACACAGCCTCCAGCAACGAGCATATCCCGAGCCGAATTTAGCTCTCCCTTTTTCAACGTTTCTGCTGCTATTAGCGTGGCGATGAGCATGATTTCTCCGAATAAACAAAAGGAAGTGGTATTGATCGTTGGCCCAACCGCCAGCGGTAAATCCGCATTGGCACTGGAGCTGGCCAAAAAGCAAGCCCTGCAAAACCGGCAATCGGTGATAATCAACGCCGACAGCGCGCAAGTGTATCGTGATCTGCAAATATTGAGCGCAAGGCCTACGGAATCGGAAATGGAAGGCGTACCGCACAAGTTATATGGATATATAAACGGTGCCGAAGCTTGTTCAGCGGCGCGCTGGGCAAATGACGCCAAGACGGCAATTACGTCCGCCCATGAAAAAGACCATCTACCGATATTAGTGGGTGGGACGGGCCTTTATATAAGGACGCTGCTCAACGGTATCGCTCCCATCCCGGAAATTGATCCAGAAATCCGCGCTGAAATCAGGGCGATGGAGACGATGGAGGCTCAAACCGCGCTTCTCGCAGAAGACCCTATATCGGCAAAGCGCCTGAATCCCACAGATACAAGCCGGATTATGCGCGCTTTGGAAGTTGTGCGTTCGACTGGCCACCCGCTGGACTATTGGCATCAGCATATGACAGGCGGCATAGCGAGCGACATTTTGCTAAAGCCGTTGATATTGCTGCCACCGCGCGATTGGCTTTACGGGCGCTGTGACTTGCGGTTTGAGATTATGATGAACGGCGGTGCGACCGACGAGGTGCGGCATCTTCTGAGCCTTAATCTGCGCAACGATTGTCCGGTTATGCGCGCCATTGGTGTGCGGGATATTGCCGCAATGCTAAGGGACGAGATTGATCGAGATACCGCAATATCAAATGCGCAAATGGCAACCCGCCGCTATGCGAAGCGGCAATATACCTGGTTTCGCAATCAGTCCCCACCGGAATGGAAACGGTTGGAAGAGATATTAAATAACGACATTATCAACAATATTGAAACTATATTACAATATTAGATGTTGACATAACATAATAGTGTGTGTAGCGAGCCGGACTTTATGCGGCTTTGTCCCAGAAGTTGTGCATTGCACACAAAGACCGCATCGCCTATCAAACCGCCGTCCTCCCTAGGTTGGCACAGTTAATGGAGCATCACGTGGCCGAAAAATCCGGCGCAGATATATTGGTCGAAACCCTGATGGAACTCGGCGTGGATACCGTATTCGGTTATCCTGGCGGCGCAGTCTTGCCGATTTATGACGCGCTCTATGAGCACCCGAAAATCAAGCATATTCTTGTGCGCCATGAACAGGCCGCCACCCATGCGGCTGAGGGCTATGCGCGCTCCACTGGCAAACCCGGCGTTGTGCTGGTCACCTCCGGTCCCGGCGCAACCAACGCAGTCACTGGCATAACCGATGCGTTGATGGACAGCATTCCGATGGTGGTCATAACCGGTCAGGTTGCGACCAATCTGATCGGCTCAGATGCCTTTCAGGAAGCAGATACCGTCGGCATAACGCGGCATTGCACCAAACATAATTATCTGGTGAAAAAACCCTCGGACCTGGCGGGCGTTGTTCAGGAAGCTTTTCATATTGCCACACAAGGCCGCCCTGGCCCGGTTGTGATCGATATTCCCAAAAACGTGCAAGTCGCCGAAGCTGAGTTTTCGCGCCATAACGGCAAACATAATGGCCGCTATCAACCGCAGACTGAAGGCGATTTCAAAGCGATTAACGAAGCTGCCGAACTGATCATGAAGGCCAAAGCACCGGTGCTCTATACCGGCGGCGGTATCATAAACAGCGGACCAAAAGCCAGCCAGACATTGCAGGAATTGGCGGCGCTAATGGGCGCACCGGTTACTTCAACATTGATGGGTCTTGGCGCATTTCCTGCCTCGTCCGATCAATGGCTTGGCATGTTGGGCATGCACGGCACTTTTGAAGCAAATATGGCGATGAACAAGGCCGATCTGGTTATCTGCCTTGGCGCTCGCTTTGATGATCGTATCACAGGCCGGATTGACGCATTTTCGCCAAATAGCACAAAAATCCATGTCGATATCGACCGGTCGTCCATCAACAAGACCATCCGCGTTGATCTGCCGATTGTTGGCGACGTTGGCCGGGTGATGGAACAATTACTGGCGGTTCTGAAGGGGCGCAAGTTCTCGGCTCCGGGATATGACGAATGGTGGGCGCGGATCAAAGGCTGGCGCGCAACCAATTGTCTCGAATTCCCGGAAAACAAAGAAGAAATCATGCCGCAACTTGCCATCCGCAAGTTGTGGGAAGCAACGCATGAGCGTAGCCCGATCATCACAACCGAAGTTGGCCAGCATCAGATGTGGGCGGCGCAGCATTTTGATTTTGAATTACCCAATAAATGGCTGACCAGCGGCGGCTTGGGGACAATGGGCTATGGCCTGCCGGCGGCGATTGGGGCGCAACTCGGTGATCCTGACGCGTTGGTCATAGATATTGCCGGTGAAGCGTCGATCCAGATGAATATTCAGGAGCTGGGCACCGCAACCCAATATCGGCTGCCAGTGAAAATATTCATTCTCAATAATGAGTATATGGGCATGGTCCGCCAGTGGCAGGAATTGACCTATGAGAGCCGTTATTCAAATAGTTACAGCGATAGTCTTCCAGATTTTGTGAAGCTTGCCGAGAGTTACGACTGGACCGGTATCCGTATCGAAGATCCTGCTGATCTGGAAGCCGGAATCGACAAGATGATCAATACCGACGGCCCTGTTTTAGTGGATTGCCGGGTCGCAAAACTCGCCAATTGCTTCCCGATGATTCCGTCTGGCGCAGCGCATACCGAAATGCTGCTTACCGCAGAGGACGTAAAAGGCACGATGGACGATACTGCAAAGGCACTTGTATAATGCATATTCAAGACGAAGCCGTCGAACGCCATGTTCTCGCCGTTCTCGTGGACAACGAGGCCGGTATTTTGGCGCGTATCGCGGGTATGTTCACCGCACGCGGTTACAATATCGAAAGCCTGACTGTGGCTGATATCAGCGAAGATCACGCAATTAGCCGGATTACAATCGCCACCAACGGTCCTCCACATGTTATCGAACAGATTATCCACCAGCTCGACCGGCTTGTGCCCGTCCACAGCGTTCGGGATCTGACGGAATCCGGACCACACGTGCAACGTGAACTGGCATTGGTTAAAGTCGCAGGCAAAGGCGATAACCGGATCGAGGCCATGCGTCTTGCCGATGCCTATCGCGCGCGGATTGTCGATGCGTCTACCGAGAGCTTTATTTTTGAGATCACGGGTGCGCCTGAGAAAATTCAAACCTTTGTGGCGCTCATGCGAGAAGTTGGGCTCGTTGAAGTCGGCCGAACAGGGGTTGTTGCAGTCGGACGCGGTCCGAACGCCGGATGAATGAAATACTGCTCTTTCTCGCCGCATGTCTTGCGGTGGCTACGTTGTTAATCCACTCGATTGTCGGGGAAAATCGTCTGATAACGCCGCTGGTTAAATCCAACGATGGCGTGATGCAAGCCGATCTGGCAAAGCAGGTCATCCGTTTCGCTTGGCATTTCACGAGCTTACTGGGATTGATTGCAGTCTATATTCTGTTCGATGCCGCACAACGTTTTGAGACTGCGGACAAAATGCTACTGGCGATAACTGGAGGCGTGTTTTTACTTTCCGGAGTTTACGATGCTGTCGTCACTAAAGGCAGACATATCGGATGGCCCTTTCTCTTTGCCATCGGAATACTCACCATTATTGCAATCATCTAAAATTCAAAGGACCATTTGATGAAAGTTTATTACGACGCCGACGCCGACCTCGGCCTGATCAAAGACAAGAAAATCGCAATTGTCGGTTATGGCAGCCAGGGCCATGCTCATGCGCAGAACTTGCGCGATAGCGGTGTAAACGACGTCGCGATTGCGCTCCGAGCTGGTTCTGCGACTGCCAAGAAAGCAGAAAGCGCTGGCTTCAAAGTTATGACCAATCAGGATGCGGCAAAGTGGGCTGATATCGTAATGATTCTTGCGCCAGACGAGCATCAGGCCGCGATTTACGCCGATGATTTGCATGACAATATGAAGCAGGGTGCCGCCCTCGCCTTCGCGCACGGTCTCAATATCCACTTTGGTCTGATCGAAGCGCGGGAAGATCTTGATGTTATCATGATCGCGCCCAAAGGGCCCGGTCACACAGTGCGCAGCGAATATCAACGCGGTGGCGGTGTTCCGTGCCTGATCGCAATCGACCGCGATGTTTCCGGCAATGCCCATGATGTTGCGCTGGCCTATGCCTCCGGCGTTGGTGGCGGACGTTCCGGGATTATCGAAACCAATTTCCGTGAAGAGTGTGAAACCGATCTGTTCGGTGAGCAAGCCGTTCTTTGCGGTGGCATCACCCATCTTATCCAGGCCGGGTTCGAAACACTGACCGAAGCCGGTTATGCTCCGGAAATGGCCTATTTTGAATGTCTGCACGAAACCAAGCTGATCGTTGATCTGCTTTATGAAGGCGGGATTGCCAATATGCGCTATTCCATCTCCAACACCGCAGAATATGGCGATATTACAACTGGACCACGCATCATCACTGCTGAAACCAAAGCGGAAATGAAACGCGTATTGGCCGATATTCAATCCGGTCGCTTTGTGAAAAACTTCGTTCTGGATAACCGCGCTGGACAACCGGAACTCAAAGCTGCCCGCAAAGCCGCTGAAGCCCACCCGATTGAGGAAACCGGCGCGCAGCTTCGCGCGATGATGCCCTGGATTGGCGCTAACAAGCTGGTGGATAAAGAGAAAAACTAAACCACGAACTCGCTGGCAATTGGGATGATCGGTCGCTAGTTTATGGCGATTGATCAAAAGGAGTCCCCCAATGCATAGGAAGTTCAAGGCAATGTTACCCGTGGGAGCCGCCGCCGTGGCTATTGCGATAGCTATTCCCGCAATCGCTGATAATCACGGAAAGGCACCTGATCCGTCGATTCCCGGCCAGATGGATACAAGCCGGGTGGCAGCGGGTAGCTACGCTACTGATCCAGGCCATACCCTTGTTAGCTGGAAGGTCAGTCACTTTGGGTTCAACGATTATATCGGCCTGTTCGGCAATATAACTGGCACCATGCAACTTGATCCCGTCAATCCACAAGCGGCAAAAGTCGATATCAGCATTCCGGTGGCCGAGGTTACAACCGCGAGTGAAGGTCTTACCGGCCACCTTCTGCGCGCACCCAAGGAAGAAGGTGGAAACCCGGATTTCTTCGGCCCTGAACCGGATGCTGCCCGCTTTGTGTCAACGGCAGTAAAAGTCGCCGAAAACGGGACCGATGCGACAATCAATGGCGACCTGACCCTGAATGGTGTCACCAAACCCGTCACCATTGATGCAAAATTTTCCGGTGCCGGTACCAATCCGTTCAACAAGAAAGAAACGGTCGGCTTCCACGGAAAAACGATCATCAAGCGTTCGGATTTCGGTGTAATGTACGGTATTCCGGTCGTCTCGGATGAGGTCCACCTCAAGATCAGCGTGGCGTTTGAAAAGCAATAGACCAAAAAAAGCGGCGAAGAGTTGGTCTTCGCCGCTTTTCAATGTCGACGTCAATAATTACTGATTATCAAAAGTCGCATCTTCGGGAACCTTCGGCCACGCGGCGTCGGCTTTCTCGATAAATCCGGGAATATCTGTCAGCCAGGTGTCCTGCACCATTTGATTAAAATTCAGATAGAGCTTGCCATCAACAATCTTGTACTTCGTCGGATCACCTGAAGCGAGACGGCCACGGGACATCGCCCATGCGCAATGTCCACCATATTGCGGCGCAAAGGCAGCCGGATCGGCCTTGAACTTTTCAGCATTTGCAGCGCTGGAAAAATAATAGTCAAAATCGTTATATTTCACGCCGAAATCTTTTGATCCTTTAACAGGAACGCCGTCGCCCTCAAAATAACTTACCGGATCATAGCCGCTTACAGCAACATTTGCCGGGCCTTTGGGATCGATAAATACCGGGCCCTGCATGTCATCAGTGACCCGTGCAAAATCGATCATAGGCATATCTGTGCCAGGCATAGTATCGCCAGTTTCGGTAACAGTTGAGCCGGTGTCGGTATCGGCTGCATCATCCGCTGCGGGCGGTGAACAGGCGATGGGTAGAAATGCGATCATTGTGATCGCCAGAAATTTCGATTTCATTTGAATGTCCTTCTCATTCGGCGAAACAGCTTTGATAGAGAGAAATTCTGTTTAGGCTGTAACCCTCAAGAGATATTTCGCGAGTTCGCCTGTAAAAGTTTCAGTCAATCAAAAATAATTATCAAAGTATTGAAAAATAGTATTTTTTATTGCGGCTTCATGGCGTCCACGGCAGCATTGTCGACGGCCTCTGCTGCTGCCGCGGCTGCATCAGCCGCCGCATCCGACATGCCCTCCGCATAGCTATCGGAAGCCATCGCATCATCTGCCGCGAGGGCTGCTGCATCGTTCTTCTCTGCTTCGCACGATTTCAGCTTTGTAAATGCTTCGCGGAAACCCGACACATCCAGGTCCGCCAGCAAGATGTTACCGCGATATAATTGCAAAGCGTTGCTTTCGGCGATGCGATCCAACAGATCGTCTGTGATCCCGGCGGTGTAAGACTTGTTCTCCGGTACATTATATCCAAGAACATCGTATGTTTTGGCATCAGCAAAATGTTCCCCAGCGCCAATTTTTACTGGAATGACCTTCTCTCCAATAACCCCTTTGAATTTGGGATAATAGACTTCAAGATCATAATGACCTTCGTGCAAGCTCACTACTACACCCTTGCCATCAGCCCATTCGGCATCGATCGAGCAATCGGAATCCATGATCGACCAATTGTTGTTTTCGGCGACAGGATGACGATCATCGTCCTGCGCTTGTGCGACTGTAGCGGACATCAGAACCGCAATGATCAAAAAACGGCTGCTCATGCATTCCATATATGCCTGTCCGGAGTTCGGCTCAAGCAAATTAGCGCTGGACAAATATTGGTGAATTCTGGATATGGAAATGATGCAACGGTCTGAACTAATACTCCTTCGACTTACCCGCCCTTAGGCGTGCCATTGCCGCTGCGCGCAAGCCGCAGCACCCCGCCTAAGGGATGATTTTCCACCAAATGAAATCAACGGACCGAGATTGACCTTTGCGCTGTCTCGCGAGCAGCATAAGAGAAGAACCATGCACCCAAATCCATCACATAAATATCGCCCGTTTCCGCAAATTGATTTGCCAGATCGGCAGTGGCCGTCAAAAACCATAACCAAAGCCCCACGCTGGCTCTCGACCGATCTGCGCGACGGCAATCAGGCTCTAATTGACCCGATGGACGCGCAAAAGAAGCAACGTTTTTTTGATTTACTGATAAAAATCGGGATCAAGGAAATTGAAGTTGGCTTTCCGTCTGCGGGCGCTACCGACTTTGATTTTATCTCTGGTCTCGTGAAATCAGGCAAGATCCCGGATGACGTCATGGTGCAAGTTTTGACCCAATCCCGCCGGGACCTGATCGAAACCAGTTTTGCCAGCCTTGAAGGAGCGAAGCAGGCGATTGTGCATCTTTATAACGCGGTCTCCCCTGCCTGGCGCGATGTCGTGTTCAAGCTGGACAAACAAGGCGTCAAGGATATCGCCCGTGAAGGTGCTTCGATATTACGCGAACAGGCGGAGAAATATCCCGATACCGACTGGCATTTTGAATATTCACCGGAAACATTTTCAACTGCTGAACTGGATTTCAGTTTGGAAGTCGTCGAGGCGGTGATGGAAATACTGGAGCCGACAGCTGAAAAACCGTTGATTTTGAACCTTCCTGCTACGGTGGAAGCGTCCACCCCCAATATCTACGCTGATCAGGTCGAATGGATGTGCAAGCATATCAGCAAGCGCGACCATGTTATAATCAGTCTGCACACTCATAATGATCGCGGCTCCGGAATAGCCGCATCCGAACTGGGCTTGATGGCTGGTGCAGACCGGGTGGAAGGTTGCTTGTTCGGCAATGGCGAGCGCACTGGCAATGTGGATTTGGTGACATTGGGCCTGAATATGTATACTCAAGGTATTGATCCAGAAATTGATTTTTCGAACATGGACGAGATTGTCAAAACGGTAGAATATTGCAACCAGTTGCCGGTTCCTGCCCGCCACCCTTATGCGGGCGAACTGGTGTTC
This sequence comes from Parasphingorhabdus halotolerans, assembly GCF_012516475.1. NCBI lineage: Bacteria > Pseudomonadati > Pseudomonadota > Alphaproteobacteria > Sphingomonadales > Sphingorhabdaceae > Parasphingorhabdus > Parasphingorhabdus halotolerans. The sequence continues at coordinate 601,587 of NZ_CP051217.1, forward strand.
ACCGCCTTTTCCGGTTCGCATCAGGATGCGATTAAAAAGGGTTTCACGGCGCAAGAACAGCGCAATGACGAGCTGTGGAATGTTCCCTATTTGCCGATTGATCCGCGTGATATTGGCCGCGACTATGAAGCGGTCATCCGGGTTAACAGCCAGTCTGGCAAGGGCGGTATTGCCTGGATATTGGAACAGGATCAGGGACTGAAACTGCCCAAGCGCCTGCAAGCCAATTTCAGCCGGACGGTCCAGGAACTGGCCGATGAAACGAGCCGCGAGCTATCGTCCGAAGATATCTGGGGTGTATTCCGACAGCGCTATCACCTTGATGGCAGCGGACGATATAGCCTGGTCGACTATGACGAAAGTAAATCCGGAACCGACCGGATATTTGTCGGTAAGGTTAAAGGACCGGATGGCACAATCTCTGTCAGTGGGCGCGGCAACGGGTTGATATCCAGCGTGGTTGATGCGGTTTCTTCTGCGCTCGGCGTTGAACTGGAGATAATGGACTATTCAGAACATGCGCTGGGTTCTGGCAAAGACGCGCAGGCCGCCGCTTATATTGAGTGCAAATCCGCTGACGGGCGTGAATTTTATGGTGTCGGGATTAATAGCGATGTCGCGCGCGCATCAGTTGAGGCCTTGCTCAGCGCCGTAAACCGGATTTAGGTGATCGAAAGGGCATCTTTCTTAATTGTTCGATTAAAATAACAGTAGCATCGAACGGGCCTTCGTATATGTCCCGATAAACGCATCTATCCAATGGGGAATTTATGACTTTACCAGCAATTTTTGACAATCTGCGCCTGCCACTTATCGGATCACCATTATTTATTGTTTCCGGTCCAGAGCTGGTGATTGCCCAGTGCAAAGCCGGCATTGTCGGTTCCTTTCCTGCCCTCAATGCGCGCCCGCAATCAATGCTGGACGAGTGGATGCACCAGATCACCGAGGAACTTGCGGCGTGGAACCGCGACAACCCTGACAAACCGGCAGCACCGTATGCGGTAAACCAGATAGTCCACAAATCAAACGACCGCCTCGATCAGGACATGGAAACCTGTGCGAAGTGGAAAGTTCCGCTGATCATAACATCGCTCGGCGCGATTGAAGACCTGAACAAGGCTGTTCACAGCTGGGGCGGGATAACCCTTCACGACATTATCAACGATAAATTTGCTCACAAGGCGATCGAGAAAGGCGCTGACGGTCTTATTCCCGTTGCTGCGGGCGCGGGCGGCCATGCCGGCGTTACATCCCCGTTCGCGCTGATGCAGGAAATCCGCGAGTGGTTTGATGGTCCGGTTGCGCTGTCTGGCGCCATTGGCTGCGGTGCTTCGATACTGGGTGCGCAGGCCATGGGCGCGGACCTTGGCTATATGGGTTCCGCATTTATCGCGACCAAAGAGGCCAATGCGGATCAGGGGTACAAGGACGGCATTGTTGAAGGCAAAGCCAAAGACATTGTGTATTCCGACCTGTTCACCGGCGTCAGCGGCAACTATTTGCGCGGTTCCATCGAAAACGCTGGTCTTGATCCGGATAATTTGCCTCAAGGTGACTATAAAACGATGAACTTCGGTTCCGGGGGTAATACCGACAAAAAAGCCTGGAAAGACATCTGGGGCAGCGGCCAGGGCATCGGTGCCATCGATGAAGTGCGTTCCGTGCAGGAAATGGTTGATAAACTGACTAATGAATATCGGGCGGCGCGGGATAGTTTGAAGGGGCGGTTTGATTACTAGCGCCGATTGGTCCCAAGAGCGTTGAAATTGAGAATGGCCATTTTATCGGCAGCAATTGGGTGGGATGCTGCCATTGGACAGATCATATTCGGATGACCGCATTTGGGCCGATAACTGACTGTCAGCTTTCAGCTGGTAGCGCAGCGAAGCAGCCGGTCGGCTGCCGATCCAATAGCGGACATTCCGAGGGCCGGGGTTGACTGCGGATTACGTGCCCGTTAGGTGAGACCGCTAATGGCGATCGGAAGTCGATCAGCCTTCAGGAGAGTATGCGTGCTTTTTCACACCATGGTCGGATCGAACGACATTGAACAATCCAAGCGCTTCTACGACACGGTGCTCGGCACCTTGGGTGCAGGGGAAGGAACGCGGAACATCGCCGACAGCGGCCATACCCGCCTGATCTACAATAACGGCAACGGAACTAACTTCATCGTCAGCCAGCCGATCAACGACGAACCGGCAAGCGTCGCCAACGGCAGCACAGTCGCCTTTTCCTGCGACTCGCCCGAGCAGGTGAAGCAGCTTCACGATACCGCCGTTGCCGCTGGCGGAACCTCGATCGAAGCTCCCCCCGGACCGCGCGAAACTGCCTCCATGGGCACCATCGAACTGGCCTATTTTCGTGATCCCGACGGCAACAAACTGTGCGGAATTCATTTTCCTGCCTGATCCGTTTCCGCGACCCATCAGGTAATCTTATCAACGTTGTCGACAGCTAGGTCCTTTGCGGCTCTGATGTTGAGACGCAACGCATAGCAGCTTTCGGGATATCAAAAATTCGCGTCTAATGTCCGTAATTGGGGCGCTATCCGAATGGCAGCAATTGCAGTCTTATCACCTCGCTAAAGGACATTGTCCGTCGTTTTCTCGCGCTTCACATTTCTCCGCGTTGACGGCGGATTGCGAACCATTTCTCGACATTGGCATTATGCTCTTGCAGTGTTCTGGCGAACACATGGCCGCCTTTTCCGTCAGCCACAAAAAACAGATATTCTGTTTCTACCGGATTGAGCACCGCTTCGATCGAGGATCGACCGGGGTTGGCGATCGGTCCTTTGGGCAAACCGATCATCGCATAGGTGTTATAATCATTGACCGCGGCAATTTCCGACTGCCGGATACGGCGGCCTAATGGCTTGCCCTTGGTAATCGGATATATGATCGTCGGATCGGCCTGCAGCATCATATTTTTCTTCACGCGATTGCTATAAACTGCGGCAACCGTGCGCCGTTCGCGGGCTAATGCGGTCTCTTTTTCGACGATGGAAGCCAAGGTCAGCAACTCGTTTCGATTTTTAACGACGATGCCGGGTTTTCTCTTGGGCCAGAGTTCTTCGATTGTCTTGTCCATCGCCGTTTGCATGCGTTTCAAAACCGCCGCCCGTGGCTCTCCTCGTTCAAAGGCGTAGCTGTCAGGCAGCACAGAGCCTTCCGCAGGCACCGGAATATCGCCTTTGAGCAGTTTCTCCGCCATGAGTTTTTCATACACAATGATTGATGGTGTGCCTTCGGGGATGGTAACAAGCCGCTGAACAGCCTTCCCGCCTTGCAATATCTCCAGGATCTGGGCGTTGGAAGCGCCGGCTGGGATCTGGAATTCGCCAGCCTTTATCGGCTCGGAACCACCAAATATTTTAGCCCGATTGAGAAATGTTTCAGCAGATTTAATAACGCCTTCCGCTTCCATCGCCTCTGCAGCAAGTCCGAGGCTGGAGCCTGGCTTGATAACAATCGTTCGCTCATTTTCAAGCGGACCGCTGGCATTCCAGCCATAGATGAAATTCCCGGCGAGCAGCGCACAGATGATCGCCGCAACAACAATTATCAGGCAACCAAAACGGCGCATGTTCTTCTTATACAGCCTTCATGATGATGCTGGCATTTGTGCCGCCAAAGCCGAAGCTGTTGCTGAGCACGGCTTTCACGCTGCGCTTTTTGGCCACCAATGGCACCAGATCAACCCCCTCACAGCCTTCATCGGGATCGGTGAGGTTTAGCGTCGGCGGAACAATCTGGTCGCGCATCGCCAAAATACAGAATATGGCTTCCACAGCCCCCGCGCCTCCCAGTAAATGGCCAATGGCCGATTTGGTCGAACTCATCGACATGGTTTTGATATCATCTCCAAACAGCCGTTTCACTGCTGCTAGTTCCAGCGTATCGGCCATAGTTGATGTGCCATGCGCATTGACATAGTCGATATCAGCGGTGGACAGACCGGAACGTTTCAGAGCCATTTCCATCGACCGGTAAGCGCCAACACCGTCAGGATGCGGGGCGGTCACATGGTGGGCGTCTCCAGAAAGGCCATATCCAACCACTTCGGCGTAAATATGGGCTCCACGCGCCTTGGCGCGTTCAAATTCTTCCAGACAGACGACGCCAGCGCCCTCACCCATTACAAAACCGTCACGGTTCTTGTCATAGGGTCGCGATGCGCCTTGCGGATTGTCATTGCGTGTGGAAAGTGCCTTAGCCTGCGCAAATCCGGCAATACCGATGGGGCAAATCGTTGCTTCTGCACCGCCTGCGAGCATGACGTCGGCATCATCCAGCGCAATCATCCGCGCGGCATCGCCAATGCTGTGTGCGCCAGTCGAACAGGCTGTAACAACCGCGTGATTGGGACCCATCAGGCCGTATTTAATTGACACCTGACCGGAAATGAGATTGATCAACCGCCCGTGGACAAAATGCGGACTGACCCGGCTTGGGCCACGTTCGTGAAGCACCAGAGATTCTTTTTCAATCCCCGGCAATCCGCCGATACCGGATCCGATAGAGCAACCTGTCCGAAGCTTGTCTTCATCCGACATATCGGTGAGACCGGCATCTTCCAGAGCCTGTCCTGCCGCATCAATCCCGTAAATGATAAATGGGTCGACCTGGCGCTGGACCTTGTGGTCGACCCGCAGATCGGGATCAAAACCATATTCATGGTCGGCTGGCTTCACTTCGCAAGCGATTGTACATTTTTGATCAGAAGCGTCAAAGCGCGTGATCTGACCCGCACCTGATTTTGAAGCCAGTATATTGCTCCAAGTCGTTTCCACATCCCCGCCCAGAGGTGTCACCAAACCTAATCCGGTCACTACGACACGACGCATATTCAGCTCCTAAATCAGTTATTCCGCCAGCGGCGAGATATTCCAGATATAAAAAACGGCCACCGGTTCAGGAAACTCCCAGGCCGGTGAGCCGCTTTGCAATTCGATAGCGATCATTGGCCCTGGGATGCCAACCTCAAACAGGCTGCATCCCAAAATCAATCAGTCTTTGTTTTTCTCGATGAAATCAATCGCGTCTTTGACGGTGCCAATTTTTTCCGCTGCATCGTCAGGAATTTCCACGCTGAATTCTTCTTCGAACGCCATCACGAGCTCCACAATATCGAGGCTGTCTGCGCCCAGATCATCAATGAACGCGGCCTCTTCGGTCACTTTGTCGGCTTCTACACCAAGATGCTCAACAACAATCTTTTTTACGCGGTCTGCAGTCTCACTCATGAGAGGTCCTTTTTGTTGATATTAGTTTTCGGTTTTGTCCTAGTGCGATGCAACGCACCTTGCAAGTCTAACTGCGCTGCAATTCGCAACTATTGCGGATGAATTTGGACAATATCAGCTAATCATCGCCATTCCGCCGTTAACGTGGATGGTTTGTCCGGTGACATAAGATGCCTCATTGCTGGCAAGATATGCGACGGCAGCCCCAATATCTCCACCTGTTCCCATTTTCCCTGCCGGAATTTTTTTGTTTATCGCATCTTTCTGTTCATCGGTCAGCGCGTCGGTCATTGGCGATTCAATAAAACCCGGCGCAACGCAGTTCACGGTAATACCGCGGGAAGCCAGTTCCTGCGCCAATGCCTTTGACATTCCTACGAGGCCAGCTTTTGAAGCAACATAATTAACCTGGCCGGGATTTCCGGTCGCACCGACAACCGAGGTTATCGAGATAATCCGTCCATGCCGCGCCTTCATCATCGGTCGAGCAGCCGCGCGCGCGAGGCGGAAAGCGGATTCCAGATTGACCTGCAGCACATTGGACCAGTCTTCGTCAGACATCCGCATGATCAGACCGTCCCTGGTAATACCGGCATTATTGACCAATATATCGAGCTTTCCCAATTTCTCGACAGCGGCTGGCACCAGCGCATCGACTTCTTCGGGATTGGAGAGATCACACGGCAGCATGATATGGCCTTTGCCTGCCAATTTCGGAACCTGTTCCATCAAGGTCAGCTTGCGCGTACCGGAAACTGCCAATGTAGCCCCGCGCTCCGCCAAAGAGGCCGCAATAGCAGACCCAATCCCACCCGAAGCACCGGTTACCAAGGCTGTCATTCCCGTTAAATCAAACATATTCGTTTCCTCACCAGTCCAGATAATAGATTACCGCATCCTCCTGGGTTGCGGCATGTTTTTTGTAAAGCCCTCTCGCCGCTAGATTGTCAGGCTCCGTCCCCAGCCATATTTCATCAATACCCGCTTCATCAGCGCGATCGAAAAGTGCGGCTATCAGTGAATCGGCAATTCCCTTTCGCCGCCAAACATCTCCCGTGCCGATCTCGTTCAGAAAAATTTCCGTTCCCTTGTCCGGCGTTTGCAGCACAACTGACATACATTGACCCACAATCAGACCATCGACAACGGCAACAGCAAGCCAGTTCATTGCATTGGCGAGATAGACATCGACGAATTCGGTTTGGATGGATTTGTCAAACACACCTTCTGCAACATCATCCAGCAGGGAACGGTTGGATGTGTCAATCCAGACAATGGCATGGGACTGAACCAATTACAGTCCTTTCAGAAACCCTTCAATTTCATCCATCGAAATAAGGCTGCTGGCTTCCACGTCCTTGTTGATCCGCTTGACCATGCCACCCAGCACCTTTCCGCCGAATTCGACAAATTGCTCGACACCGGCTTCCGCCATATTGCCAACCGATTCCCTCCAACGCACGGTTCCGGTCACTTGCTCAACCAATAAACGGCGGATTTCGTCGGTATCACTTACCGCATGTGCTGTGACATTGGCGAATACCGGTACGACGGGAGGTAATATGGTAACTTCTGCCAGCGCTGCATCCATCGCTTCTGCTGCCGGTGTCATCAAGGAACAATGAAAAGGTGCGGATACCGGCAAGAGAACGCCACGCTTAATATCATGATCCTTCACCGCTTCGATAGCGCGTTGTATAGCGCCGATATGACCGGAGATAACAACCTGCGTCGGATCATTGTCATTGGCAACGGTGCAGACCTCTCCTTCGGCTGATGCTTTCGCCAGTCCCGATGCCTTCTTGATGTCGGCACCAAGCAAAGCCGCCATGCCGCCCTCGCCTACCGGCACAGCCTTTTGCATCGATTGGCCGCGCAGCTTCAGCAATTCGGCAGTCGTGGTCAGGTTCACTGCGCCAGCGGCGCAAAGCGCGGTGTATTCGCCCAAACTATGCCCGGCAACGAATGCACAAAGGTCGGAAAGCGATTTTCCACCTTCTTTTTCCATCACCCGAAGCGTGGCAATAGCATTGGCCATGATAGCTGGCTGCGCGTTTTCGGTGAGTAGCAGCTCCTCTTCGGGGCCTTCGCACATCAGTTTGAATAAATTCTGATCCAGCGCGTGGTCGACCTCCTGGAAGACCTCGCGGGCTGTGCTGCTGGCCGCAGCCAATTCTTTGCCCATACCCACAGCCTGGCTACCCTGCCCCGGAAAAATAAATGCTCGCATATGTGCCCCTTCGTTCTTTGTTACTTTCGCAAGTAAGAGCCTTTGGAACCCCATGCAAGTTTCCACTCTGGTTTTCCAAAACCATTGCAAATATTAATCAGGCGATTAAACCAATGGCATGCATGATAAGCTCCAGCAAAAATTAGAGGTCTTCTGTCAAAATCGGTTTGGTAATTTTGGAGCACTGTCAAATCTTGCTCGACTTTCAGGCGGTGCCAGCATGGAGAGTTGGGCTTTTGATTATAGTGACGAGGAATTTGTCCTGCGCCGCCTGCCATCCGGCATTTCTTCTGACGACGAAGGATTGCGTGGAGTTCCACTAGGCACTCAGGCAGACGTCATTGAATTGGCGGTAAAATCAGGCGTCACCGCGCCGATCGTAAAAGCGCGCCTCACATCTGTCGATGGCTTGGGCGAAGGTTTTGTGATGCTCCGCGCAAAGGGAGAAACGCTGCCGCACAAAATACTTGGCAACCCAGATTACGCGATCGCTGAAGCGAATTTGACCGAACATTGCGCGGTGGAATTGGCACGTATTCACGCTATGGATTTAACAACAATCTCGGAAAAATTGGAATATTTTACACCCAAACAGTTGATACAATTACAAAAAGACAAATATCACGAAATTGGTGGCGCTATCCCCATTTACGAATACGCATTCCGTTGGCTTTTCGAAAACGCACCGGAAACCGAGGTAAAGAAACTTGTCCACGGTGATTTCCGTATGGGCAATCTGATGATCGGCCCTTCCGGCATTTCTGCGGTTCTGGATTGGGAACTAGCGCGCATCGGCGATCCCGTTCAGGATCTCGCGTATCTCTGCACGCCTAGCTGGCGATTTGGCAATTATGAGAAAGTCGCGGGTGGCTTTGACACGGCAGAGAATTTTTTGGACGCCTATTCCGAGCAGACCGGCGAAACAGTTGATCCTGATCGTTTCCGCTTCTGGCTCGTGTATTCGACCCTCTGGTGGGGTGTTGCCTGCATGGTAATGGGTGAAATCTGGCGTAGCGGCGGTGATCGGTCGCTGGAACGCACAGTGATTGGCCGCCGGGTATCCGAGGTCGAAATTGATCTGGCATTATTGTTCGAAGAAATGCTGCCGCTGGAAGTCTGCACCGTGCTGGACTGGAAAGCACCCCAGCCTGAAACAATTGAAGGCGAAACGGGCTACGGCGAAGTTCTAACCGCATTGTCTGACTGGAACAAGGAAACCGTTCAGCCCGGATTGAAAGGTCATGAGAAATTCCAGTCCCGGGTTGCCGGAAACGCTCTGGGCATTTTGCAACGACGTTTTGATTGGGGCGATCGGTTTGCAACCACGAGTGACAAGCGCCTGGCCGCTATCGGATATGATTATGGACAGTTTTGCCAAGCTCTTTCAGATGGGTCCCTGGATATGTTAGCGCCGGGCGTGTGGGATCATCTCAGGTTGTCGGCGCTGGAACGTTTGTCGATCGATCAACCAAAATATGCGGGCCTGAAGGTGGCCCTAAAGAAATGGAGCACATCATGAGCAATTTTGAAATCCCGCAGGAAATAGAAGGCTATCTCGACGTGCTCGACCAGTTTATCGAAGACGAAATAAAGCCGATCGAGCAACGCGATGATAATATACGGTTTTTCGACCATCGCCGAGAGGATGCACGGACCAATTGGGAAGATCAGGGACTTCCAACCAAAGAGTGGGAAGATTTACTGGTCGAGATGCGCCGCACCGCCGACGCTGCCGGTCATTACCGCTATGCGCTGCCGAAACAGTTTGGCGGGCAGGATGGCACGAATCTGGGAATGGCGCGGATCAGGGAACATCTGGCGCACAAGGGCCTTGGATTGCACAACGACCTCCAGAATGAAAATTCCATCGTCGGCAATCTGGTGCAACCTCTGATGCTTCGGGATTTTGGTACAGAGCAGCAAAAGAAGGACTATATTCCCGAGATGCTCGCCGGACGCATGGGTTGGTGCTTTGGCCTTACCGAAAAAGATCATGGTTCTGACGCGACATGGATGGACACCACGGCGGTACCGGAAACCCGCGATGGCGTTGACGGCTGGTTGATCAATGGCAACAAGATGTGGACCACCGGCTTGCATAAGGCCTCACACGTTATGACTTTTGCGCGGCATAGCGGCAAGGATGGTGACGCGAAGGGTATTGGCTGTTTCATCGTTCCGGTCGATACGGAGGGCTTCGAGATCGGCGAATATATGTGGACATTCAATATGCCCACTGACCATCCAAAATGCAGCTATACCAATGTATGGATTCCTGCCGATGCGGTGCTGGGTGATCTCGATATGGGCCTGGCCTGTGCGCAGCATTTTGTCCACGAAAACAGAATTCGTCAGGCGGCTTCTTCCTTGGGGGCTGCGCAATATTGCATCGATGAATCAGTCAAATATGCCGGCGAACGCAAACCATTTGGCAAGCCGCTATCAGTTAATCAGGGCATCCAGTTCCCGTTGGTTGAACTGCACACCGAAGCGGCGATGCTGCGACAGTTAATTTATGCGACCGCGGCAAAGATGGACACGATGCCAAAGCCGGACGTCGCCAAATATCTCTCGGCGCAGGTCAGTATGTGCAACTACCGCGCGAACCGCCTCTGCTGTGACGCTGCCGACCGCGCAATGCAGGTCCATGGCGGCATGGGCTATTCCCGGCACAAACCCTTTGAGCATATTTATCGGCATCACCGCCGCTACCGGATCACTGAAGGCGCGGAAGAAATTCAAATGCGCAAAATTGGTGGGGATATGTTCGGGTTTTTGAACAGAAAGAAATAGATGTAGCGGCTGCTAGCTATAACATTAGTGCGGAGCAAAAGCGAGAAAAGTGGGTGAAAGAAATTCAGCCAAACAGCCGTTTTCGCTCTTGCAGCGCCGCTTTCATTCCTTTTTCATGAACCAACTTGAAAAATGCCAGGAAGACAGGACTTTGATGAAATTCAGCGTCCAGATTAGACGCTTCGCGAGTGGATTTTTCTAAACTCATATTATTATAAAAATTGTTGGTTGCATGCTTTAAAATCATCAGGTGTTTGACCGGTGTTTTCGCAATGTCTGCCGCTAGGGCACGCGTTTCCTTTTCGAGGTCTGCGGAGGGCACGACCTTGTTAACAAGTCCCAGTTTTTCTGCCTCAACAGCGGTCATGCTGCGAGCAGTATAGAGCATTTCTTTTGTTTTGCGCATCCCGATCGTGAGCGGCCAAAAGAAGACTGTCGGGGGATGCCCAGATCCCTGCCAGCAGGATGCCCAAAGCTGGCTTCTTCGCTGGCCACGACGAGATCAGAAACAGCGAGCAACTCACCCGCGCCGGAAAGACAGGCTCCCTGCACCTGACAAATAATAGGCTTGGGAAACCGCCACATATCGAGCCAATAGTCCAGCAGTGCATTAATATCTTTTTGATCTTGCTCCCGGTTAACGCCCTCCGGATGATTTGCAGGATATTGAGAGGTGATCCAATGTTCCTCATTGAGATCATAACCAACGCAAAACGCTCTTCCTGCCGATTTAAATATGACGACGGAGATATCGTCGTTTGTGGCAGCGCGCTCCAACTCTGTTTTGACTTCTGCCAGCAATTTTGGTGACAACGCGTTTAGCTTTTCGGGGCGGTTGAGCGTAATCGTAAGAATATTATTGGTAATCTCGGACAGTATGGTTTCAAACATCTCATACCCCTAAAATAATCGGTGCGTTTGTCGGCGACTGCGTGGTGCGCGTAATGTTAGCAGGTCAGATCTGACCATGACTTTGCATAATTCCTGCAATTTCGTAATTCCACAAGCCATTTCAGTATATTTATCGACATCCTTGGCGTTATAGAATTACCAAAGGCGCAGACAAAATTCAGATGCGCAAAATCGGCGGGGACATGTTCGGGTTTTTTGAGCCGGAAAAAAAATAAAAAGAAAAATAGAAAAACGTCGTTTTCTACGTAATGCACATTTTACAAACAGCTAGCGGTCATTCAACTTACGCCTCCGTAGCTGCCATAGCAGAACTGATCCGTTTTTCCTGATAACCGCATTTGTTAAACTTGCCAAATCCTGTAACATCCAAAGGGGCCGTGTGCCTATCCACAACGGAAGGGGCCCAGGCCTGTCCCAACGTAACCTAGGTTCTGTTGGCGGAACCGAGACCAACACAATGACCGTCGCGCAAATGCCGCAGCATAATCACGGTGTCAAACTGATCGCTGAGGGTAATGTGGGAACCACAGCCAACCCGACAGATGCCATGCTGTCTGTGTCAATCAACGGCGACAAAGTCTATGGTCCTGATACTACGGCCGCCGAAGTTCCAATGAATGCCAGGGCTATTCACCAGTCGAATATGGGCGGAGGTCAGTCGCAGAACAACATGCAGCCTTATCAAGCACTTATGTATTGTGTTGTAACCCAGGGTATCTTCCCTTCACGTAGCTAGCCGGAACTACACAACCGTTGAAAAAAGGGGGAGTATTTTCGAGTGCTCCCCTTTTTTTGCAAATTTCATCACATGATTGCCCAAGAAAGCGTGACCAGTGTCCGTTCATTTATACCCTATAGAAACGGACTTATTACAGCATTGGCAACAGCCTCACCATACGCGTCATATCGTAAGAACTCGCGCTCGCTCTAGGCACAACGCAAACCTTGCATTCCTCTAACAATTCCGCCATAGGCGCGGCTTCCGCGAGGTTTGCGCTGCCGAATCACGCGGAAAACAAAGAAGGCCGGAGGGGCGTGTCTGCATGGTGCGGCGTCAGCGATCGGTAGAAATGAAGGAAATACTGCATGCCAATGTATGAGCATGTCTTCCTCGCGCGTCAGGATTTGAGCCAGGCTCAGGTTGATGCTCTTGCGCAGGAAGCCACCAAAATTGTTGAAAGTAACGAAGGCAAAGTCGTTTTGACGGAAACTTGGGGCTTGCGCACGCTGGCCTACAAGATCCAGAAAAACCGCAAAGCGCACTATGTGATGCTGCGTCTCGACGCGCCAGGCACCGTTATTGCCGAACTGGAACGCCAGACCCGTATCAACGAAGACGTCCTCCGCTTCCTGACTATCCGCGTGGATGAGCATGAAGAAGGTCCGTCCATTATGATGCGCAAACCCGAACGTGATCGTGAACGCAAACCGCGCCGCGATTTCGACAACGATTAATCCAGAGAAGGAGTTATAAATATGGGACGTCCATTTTTCCGTCGCCGCAAAAGCTGCCCCTTTTCCGGTAAAAACGCCATTCCAATCGACTATAAAGATGTGAAGACGCTGGGCGGATATATTTCCGAACGCGGCAAGATCGTACCTAGTCGTATCACCGCAGTCTCCGCCAAGAAGCAGCGCGAATTGTCCAAAGCAATCAAACGCGCTCGTCATCTCGGCCTGCTGCCGTATCTCGTGAAGTAGGAGCAAGACTATGGATATTATTTTGCTCGAAAAAGTCGAGAAACTCGGCTGTATCGGTGATGTTGTTACCGTGAAGAACGGCTATGCCCGTAACTTCCTGTTACCGAACAAAAAAGCTCTGCGTGCTAACGAAGCCAACAAAAAGGTTTTTGAAGCCAATCGCAAGCAGATTGAAGCGGACAATGAAGCGAAACGCAAGGAAGCTGAATCAGCGTCCGGCAATGTGGATGGCAAGCAGATCGTTTTGATCCGTGCATCTTCTGCCAGCGGCCAGCTTTATGGTTCAGTTTCGGTTCGTGACATCGTTGAGGCGTTGAATGCCGATGGTGCCGCTGTTGAGAAAAGCATGGTCATTCTCGAGAAGCCAATTAAAACCATTGGTGTTTTCGATGTTCGTGTTCGTCTGCATCCTGAGGTCAATGTTACCATCCAGGCCAATGTTGCACGTTCGGATGACGAAGCTGATCTTCAGAAAGACGGCATCGACGTGATCGCACAGATGTTTGAGGAAGAGCAGGCTGAACTGGCTGCTGCTGCCTTGGCACCTGAAAGCGAAGATGATGGCTCTGAGGGTGATGCTTCTCCATCCGGCGACGAAACTGCTGATGAAACGGCCGCCGCCGATGAAGCAGCTGAAGCTGCGCCCGCAGAAGAAGGTTCTGAAGACAAAGGTTAACGTCTTCCTTTAAATCGATTGAAAAGCCCGGAGCTGGTGCGTTACATAGTAACCGTCCAACTTCGGGCTTTTTCATGAAAGAGAGAATCCATTGAACAACAATTGGCAGAATCAATTTTCGCGAGATGCCAGCCTGCTTGCACATTTGGTGGATTTGCCCAGCGATCAAGTCTTGATCTCCCACCTGAGTGAAGAAGATTATCGCAAGTCCAGTTTTCTTGATCAACGGATAATCACACCACAATTGCAAAGACAATTTGTTCCCTGGGATGCGCTTTCAAAAGTCCAACTTCCGCCAGCACCCTCCCCGCATTACATTTTCCACATCGGTCATGTCGGTTCGACACTGATTTCCCGATTGCTAGGCGAGATGGAGGGCCTTTTAGCGCTCAGGGAACCTCAGATTTTGCGGAATATCTGTGAAGTCTGGAAGACCATCGACGAACCGCACAGTTTCTGGCCTCCGGAGCGCTTTTCGACCCGCTTTCAACAAGCCATAGGCTGGCTCTCGCGTGGTTTTCGAAGCGACCAGCGTGTCATGATCAAGGCTAGTAGCTTTGTGAATGAAATTGCGACGCAATTATTGTTACCACAAAGCAAGGCGCTGTTTCTTTATGTTCCACTGCAACGTTATATTCCTACCATCCTGGCTGGTGAAGCCTCAATGCAGGAAACGTTGGTCATGGCCGGCGCCAGGTTGCAGAGACTCAACAACATATTGGGCGGTCAGCCGATAAATTTGTGGGAGTTGCCGCCAACCCATCGCGTAGCATTGAGCTGGTTGAGTGAATTGGCGACATTGCTAAACGCAAAAAAAGCACTTCCCGAAAGCGATATCCTCTGGATGAATTTTGACCATTTTCTTTCTGGACCCATTGGTCAACTGCAAAATCTTGCGGTTCATTTTAACCTTCCTTTGTCATCAAGCCAAGCTACGCAGTTGGTCTCTGGACCGATAATGTCTTCCTATTCCAAAGCCCCGGAACATGATTATAGCGCAAGCCTACGGGAAGAGTTGCTTGCAGAAGCATCGCAAAATCATGCTGCCCCAATCCGTTCAGCAATGCTATGGATTGGGCAACTGGCAGACCAGCACCCATTGGTGGCAGAGATACTCGAATTGACTGAAAAGAGGCGCTAATGTTCAAGCAATTAGACTTACTGGATCAATCTCAGGTCAATGAACTGAAGAAAATTGCTGCATCGGGAAAATTCGTCGATGGAAAAATCAGCAACCCGCATTCTAAAATAAAGAATAATCTCCAGCTGCACGATCATGATGCGTACAACAAATCGTCAAAAATCATGCTTGATGCGCTGATGTCCAATCGCGAGTTTGTCGATTTCGCTTTCCCGGAAAAAGTCGCTCCACCGCTGATCACCCGATATCAACCGGGAATGAATTACGGTCTGCATGCCGATAGTGCCATCATCCCTCTGCCCGATGGTCCAATCCGTTCCGATATTAGCTGCACAATCTTTCTCAGCGATGTGAATGACTCCAAAGGCGGTGCTTTGCATGTGACCCAAGGAGAAGCAGGGATGCGGTTCAAGGGGTTGCCAGGTACCGCTATTGTTTATCCATCTTATACTTTGCATGAAGTCGAACCGGTAACGGCAGGTGAACGCATGGTTGCGATCACGTTCATTCAGAGTAAAATCCCCGATGTTGTGAAACGCAATCTTCTGTATGAATTAAACGAAGTCGCGGCTCTTGAAGGTCTCAATATGAGGCATGAAAATTACACGCGTTTGCAGGCTGTCCAGTATAATCTGATGCGGCAATGGATGCGCTAAAGGACGGTGAATGCCGTGGCAAGTTTTGTTCTGCCCAACAACCCTCATGGTTAATCAATAGCCCATCAGGCTCATAACTTCCTTACGGCTCCTCGCATCTTCCAGAAAGCAGCCGAGCAGCCGTGACGTTGTCATTCCAACGCCCGGAGTACGAACGCCGCGCGCTGTCATACAGCTATGGCTAGCCTCAATCACCACCGCCACTCCATGTGGCTTGAGATTATCCCAGATGCATTCTGCCACTTCGGCCGTGAGCCGTTCTTGCACCTGCAAGCGCCGCGAGAAGCCATGCAACACGCGGGCAAGCTTGGAAATTCCAACAACTTTATCGGTCGGCATATAGGCGATGCTCGCTTTACCAATGATTGGCGCCATGTGGTGCTCACAATGCGAATGAAACGGAATGTCCTTCAGTAGCACAAGTTCGTCGTATCCGCCCACCTCTTCAAAAGTACGCGCCAGATGCATCGCGGGGTTTTCACCATAGCCTTCGCAATATTCTTTCCAGGCGCGGGCGACACGTTTTGGCGTATCAACCAGACCCTCTCGTGTCGGATCATCGCCTGCCCATTCCAACAGTGTTCGGACGGCATCTTGCACCTCATCCGGTACAGGAATTTTCTTAGCTTCCCGCTCGGCTAGAGCATCAGCAATCGAATTGGAATAATCGGCCAAGAGGGATTTCCTTAAAGTATCTGGACACCATAACCGCGATTTACGCTACCACGGCAGCAGGCGCAAGTGCACCAAAGGCCATCTCATCAATACTATCAGGGAAATGGCGCGCCCAGGAAGATTCGAACTCCCGACCCCTTGATTCGTAGTCAAGTACTCTATCCAGCTGAGCTATGGGCGCTAACCAGAGGGTGCAGATAGGGGGAGATGCCCCGCGTGGCAACCCATAATTGCTATTTTTTGGCCAATGCCGCTTGCGCTGCCGCAAGCCTTGCGATTGGCACTCGATATGGGGATGCGCTGACGTAATCGAGGCCGGTTTTCTCGCAGAATGCGATGGAGGCGGGATCGCCGCCATGCTCGCCGCAGATGCCTAGTTTAATGTCGGGTCGCCCCGCCCTGCCCCGCTCGGCGGCGATTTCAATCAACTGGCCGACCCCTTCAATATCAAGGCTGACGAAAGGATCGCGGGGGAATATGCCCTTATCGACATATTGGGTGAGAAAACGTCCCGCATCGTCGCGGGAGACGCCCAGTGTGGTCTGCGTCAGATCGTTGGTGCCAAAGCTGAAAAACTCACCATGTTCGGCGATTTTTCCGGCCATCAGGGCAGCACGCGGCAGTTCGATCATTGTGCCGACGAGATATTCTATCTCGCGTCCCTTTTCGGCGAACACTTCTTTCGCCATCCGGTCGACAACGTCTTTCATCAGTTCCAGTTCACGAGCGGTCGCAACCAGCGGGATCATCACCTCTGGAATCGGCGCTTCTCCGCTCTTCTCGGCCACTTCACATGCCGCTTCAAAAATTGCCCGCGCCTGCATTTCGTAGATTTCCGGATAGGTGACGCCAAGACGGCACCCGCGATGACCGAGCATCGGGTTAAACTCGTGAAGCTCGTTAGCGCGCTGTTTTAGTGTTTCAACCCCGACATCCGCGGCTTTCGCGACGTCTTCAAATTCCGATTGATGATGCGGCAAGAATTCGTGCAGCGGAGGATCTAGTAAGCGGATGGTCACCGGCAAGCCAACCATAACCTCGAAAATCTGCCGGAAATCGGCACGTTGTTCGGGTAGCAATTTCGCCAATGCCACCCGGCGTCCCGCTTCGTCAGGGGCTAGAATCATCTGGCGGACGTTGGTAATCCGGCTGGCGTCAAAGAACATATGTTCGGTGCGGCACAGGCCAATGCCCTCTGCACCAAAATCACGGGCAACCTGGCAATCATGTGGGGTTTCGGCATTGGTACGGACCCCGAGGCGGCGAACCTTGTCAGCCCAGACCATCAATACGCCGAAATCGCCGACCAGTTCGGGCTGGATCGTTTCGACCCGACCGGCCATCACCTGACCATTGCTGCCATCAATGGTCAGCATATCGCCCTCTTTCAGGGTGCGGTCTCCGACCTTCATTGCCTTGGTTTCGTTGTTGATTGAAATCGTACCAGCGCCGGAAACACACGGTCTACCCATGCCTCTGGCGACCACGGCCGCGTGTGACGTCATACCGCCACGCGCTGTCAGGATGCCTTTGGCGGCGTGCATGCCGCTGATATCTTCCGGAGAGGTTTCCACCCGCACCAATATGACATCATCGCCCAGTTCCGTGCGCCGTTCGGCGGTGTCGCTGTCGAACACAATCAATCCGCTCGCAGCGCCAGGAGAAGCGGGCAATCCTGTGGTCAGCACATCGCGGATGGCGTCGGGATCCAGAGTCGGGTGGAGCAATTGGTCAAGCGCCATCGGATCAACCCGCAGCACCGCCTCTTCTTCGGTAATCAGGCCATCATTCGCCATATCCACCGCGATTTTCAGCGCCGCCTTGGCAGTGCGCTTGCCCGAACGGGTCTGCAACATCCAAAGTTTCCCGCGCTCGACGGTGAATTCGATATCCTGCATATCGCGGTAATGGCGTTCGAGCAGGTCGAACACGTCGGTCAGCTCATTATAAGTGTCAGCCATCGCCTCTTCCATCGACAGCGGCTTGGCATTGGCCTCTTCGCGGGCGGCTTTGCTGAGATATTGCGGCGTACGAATGCCTGCAACAACATCCTCGCCCTGCGCGTTTATCAGCCACTCGCCATAATAAGCGGCATCGCCGGTGGAGGGATTGCGCGTAAAAGCTACGCCGGTCGCGCTGGTTTCGCCCATATTGCCGAATACCATCGCCTGCACGTTGACCGCCGTGCCCCATTCGGAAGGAATATCATTGAGACGGCGATAAATTTTGGCGCGTTCTGCCTGCCAGCTGCCAAATACAGCGCTTACCGCACCCCAGAGCTGGTCATTCACATCCTGCGGAAACGGTTTGCCCCACTCTTCCTCGACGAGCCCTTTATATTCGGCGACCAGCGCCTTCCAATGTTGAGCTTCCATCTCAGTATCTGTAAAAAAGCCATTGTCTTCCTTGGCTATTTCCAGCGCCTCTTCAAAAGCGTCATGATCGAGCTGCAGCACCACATCGGAATACATCTGGATGAAACGCCGATAACTGTCCCAGGCAAAACGCTCGTCGCCAGAAGTTTTAGCAAGCCCTTCCACAGTCTCATCGTTCAGCCCGAGATTGAGCACCGTGTCCATCATGCCCGGCATCGAGGCACGGGCGCCGGAACGCACAGAAACCAGCAATGGATCGGCCGCATCGCCAAATTTCTTGCCGGTCACGCTTTCGATATGCGCCACGCCCTGAGCCACTTCGGCGGTCAGGCTGTCGGGATATTTCCCGTCGTTGTTCATATATTCGGTGCACATTTCGGTGGAAATGGTAAAACCGGGAGGCACTGGCAGGCCGATATTGGCCATTTCCGCCAGATTCGCGCCCTTGCCGCCCAACAGGTTTACCGCATCGGATTTGACCGGAGGCGCGCCGTCTGCGTCCATTCCACCACCGAAACGATATACATATTGGGTCATATTCTAACCTTCAATTTTGGAGAAATCAGCGACAGTGTGGACAGCATCCCGCACCCGCGCCAGCAAAGCAAGCCTGGCAGCGCGCTTGGCGGGGTCATCGTCGTTTACGGTGACATTTTCGAAAAATGCGTCAATCGGCACGCGGAGAGACGCGAGCGCGGCCATGGCACCTTCGAAATCTTCGGCTTCGATGGCCGTTGCTGCCTTTGGCTCTGCGGTGTCGAGAGCGGTGATGAGGTCGCTTTCGGCTCTATCAGGCGTGTAGGAAAGAGGCTCATTAAGCCCCTCCTCTTCAGGGAGGGGTTGGGGTGGGGACTATCCTCGGCAGAGCTCTGTTGGTCAGAATCCCCACCCCCGGCCCTCCCCTGAAGGGGAGGGGTGAGTTCTCCCCGCCCTCTTTCTTCAAAATATTCGAAGCCCGCTTGTAGCCGGCGAGCAAATTCTCTCCGTCCGGCGTCTCCACAAAAGCCTGCAAAGCCTTCACCCGGGCGAGCAAGCGGACCAGATCATCTTCACCGCCAAGAGCAAACACCGCGTCGATCAGGTCATGGCGAACACCCGCTTCGCGTTGCTGGACTTTGAGGCGGTCGGCCAGAAACTCCAATATTTCCGTCTTTATTGTCGGATGCCCTGCATCAGGATTTTCGGCCCGATTGTATCGATATCTACCCAGATCAGTGCCAATCAAACCTGCGTCGAGCGCATCGACTAATTTGAAACGAATAACATTTTCTTCGATTAAACGCAGTATTCCTAAAGCCGCCCTTCTTAGCGCAAAAGGATCTTTTGAACCTGTCGGTTTCTCATCGATGACGAAGAAGGCTAATAAAGTATCCAGCTTATCCGCCAGACTCACCGCAACCGTCACCGGATCGGTGGGCACTTCATCGCCCTGTCCGACCGGCTTGTAATGATCGCGGATCGCGTTTGCTACCGCCTGCGACTTGCCCTCTTTCTCTGCATAATAGCCGCCCATCAAGCCTTGTAGCTCAGGGAACTCGCCGACCATTTCGGTGACGAGATCGGCTTTGCAGAGACGTGCGGCCTCAGACACTTCACTATGAAATGTATCACCGGGGCTGGACTGGTAAAAACCATTCCCTTCTAAAGAAACCAACCACTCGGCCAACTTGGCCACACGCTCTACCTTGTCGGCAACCGTACCCAGTTTTTCATGGAACACAATGTTGCTCAATTTCTTTGCATGATCCTCCAGCGGCGTCTTCTGGTCAAGTTCCCAGAAGAATTTCGCATCGGATAATCGTGCTGTGAGGACCTTTTCATTGCCTGCAACAATGGCTTTTCCGCCATCGGAGGCGCCTATGTTTGCTGTGCAGACGAAATTCGAGGTTAAACCACCCTTGTGCTCCGCACTTGATGCGGAGCTCTCCTCGGCTAAGCGCGAAGACGACGGGCGCTCCGGATCGTTGTCCGGAGCACTGCTCGCTTCGCCTGCATATTGGCAAACAAAATATTTCTGATTTACGCGAGCTGTCAGCTGGATCACCTCTTCCGGCACATCCAGAAACGCTGGATCAAATGACCCCAGCAAGGGCACCGGCCATTCGGTCAAGCCAGCGTTCTCGATAACCAGTCCTTCATCTTCAACCAGTTCCAAACCAGCGTCGGACGCCGCTTTGGCAGCACCCTCGCGGATAATATCCTGCCGCTCTTCATGATCGACCAAAACATGGCAGGCTCGCAGTTTCTCTGCATAGTCGCCAGCATTGCCTATGGTAATCATGCCCTGATGATGGAACCGATGCCCGACCGTCTCAAACCCAGACGTCACAACGTCAATGCTGCATTCCACCAGATCATCGCCAAATATCGCGACAATCCCGCTAAGAGGTCGCACCCAGCGCAGGCTTTCAGTGGACAGGCTAGCCTCGCCCCAACGCATCGATTTGGGCCAGGGAAACGCCTTGATAATTGCGGGAATGGCGGCTGCGAGAACTTCTTTGGTGTCCTGACCCGGTTTGTTGATAACCGCAAAATACGTCGCGCGCCCTTTGACGTCACGGACTTCCAGCTGGTCGCGGGTGACGCCATTTTTGCGGCAGAAGCCGTCCACAGCCTGATCGGGAGCCGCTTCGGGCGGCCCCTTGGCTTCTTCATTCACGGCTTCGGTCTGCGCGGGCAGGTCTTTTGCAATCAGTGCAAGCCGTCTTGGTGTCGAATAGACCGATATGTCAGACGCCTTAAGACCCGCCTCATCCATTTGCGCGACAAACAGATTTTCCAGATCAATCCGCGCCTTCGCCTGCATCCGCGCGGGAATTTCTTCGGACAGGATTTCTAGCAGGAAGTCAGTCATTGCGACGCGCTCCCACAAACTCGTCATTGCGAGGAGCGGAGCGACGCGGCAATCCAGAGCGAGAGCGGCACGTGCAGACGCTCTGGATTGCTTCGCTGCGCTCGCAATGACGGATGGTGGCTGATGATGTCATCACGCCGCCCACCCGTTCTTCGCCATATAGACTTCACAGCTACCCTTGGCCAGATCACGCACCTGACCCATATAACTCGCGCGTTCCTGCACCGAAATTACCCCGCGTGCTTGCAACAGGTTAAACACGTGGCTTGCTTCAATGGCCTGCTCGTAGGCGGGAAGCGGCAGCTCTTTTTCCAGACACAGCTTGCATTCTTTCGTCGCCATTTTGAACAATTCAAACAGCGTGTCCGTATCGGCAACCTCGAAATTCCATTCCGACATCTGCTTCTCATTTTCCAGGAAGATATCGCCGTAAGTGACTCCGGCGCCGTTATAATCCAGATCATAAACGCTATCGACGCCCTGAATATACATCGCGAGGCGTTCGAGCCCGTAGGTCAGCTCACCGGCCACAGGTTTGCAATCAAATCCGCCCATCTGCTGGAAATAGGTGAACTGCGTCACCTCCATCCCGTCGCACCAGACTTCCCAGCCCAAACCCCATGCGCCCAGCGTCGGGCTTTCCCAGTCATCCTCTACAAACCGGATGTCATGCAACATCGGATCAATGCCAATCGCGACAAGGCTATCGAGATAAAGCTGTTGAATGTCTGGCGGCGATGGCTTCAACACCACCTGATACTGGTAATAATGCTGCAACCGGTTGGGGTTTTCGCCATAGCGACCATCGGTAGGACGGCGGCATGGCTGCGCAAAAGCGGCATTCCACGGATCAGGCCCCAGTGCCCGCAAAGTGGTGGCCGGGTGAAAAGTCCCTGCCCCCATCCGCATATCATAGGGCTGCAATATCGAACAGCCGCGTTCGCCCCAGTATTCGTGGAGTTTCAGGATAATCTGCTGGAAGCTGAGAGGCTTCTGATCGGTCAAAATGAAGGCTTTCTTCGCGGCTGCAATATTTATCGGCTGCTTTGGCGAATGGGCGGCATAGGGTCAAGGGTGTTGTGGCCCCAACATGTCATTGCGAAGAGCCGACGGCGACGCGGCAATCCAGAGCGACCGAACGACGCCCTGGATTGCTTCACTGCGTTCGCGATGACGGAGCAGTTACTCCGCTGCAACTAACTCTTCTGCCTTGGTCACTGCCACCGGAGTCGCGTTCAAAACCGCATTGCCCGACAAAGGATCAAAACCTTCCGGATCGGTCAGATCATTCAGCGAAACATTGGGGTTTTCTCGTGCTACGGACAGCTCAACACCGTCGCGCCGATGTCCAAAACCATGCGGGATAGACACGACGCCCGTCATGACGTCATCGGTAACTTCCACCACAATATCGACGCTATTCACCCTACTGGCGACGCTCGCCATATCGCCATCGGCGAGACCCCGTTCCGCAGCATCGGCGGGATTGATCATCAAGGTGCAGCGATTAGGGCCTTTTTGCAGCCGCTTTGAATTGTGCAACCAGCTATTATTCTGGCGCACATGGCGACGACCAATAAGCCGCAATGTTTCAGGCTGTTCGCTATCGAGAGAAGCAGAAAAACGCTGCAACTCTGCCAGAAAATCAGGGTGCGCCGCATTGATCTTCTTGTCGTCGGTTCGCAGACGCTCGGCCATGCATGGCCGCAGCGGCCCCAGATCGATACCATTGGGCGCCGCTTCAACCTCCGCCAGCGTCAGACCGGCCGGCGAGCTTCGCAGCATTTCATCCAGAACATCTCGAGGCTCGCGGATATTGGGAACATCCTGACCATCAGTGGCTAGAATCTCACGCGCCAGTTCTGCGATAATTTCCCAATCCGCCTTTTCGCCCTCAGGCATATCAAAAATTGCTGGCGAATAGCTCGCATAATTGCGGATCGCCAAAGGCCCGAAGAAAAACGGATAATGGTCTTTCTCCATCGGCCCGCATGGCGGCAAGATATAGTCGGCATGACGGCTCGTTGCCGTTACATACATATCGAATGACACCATCAGATCGAGATTTTCCAATGCACGATCCAGTTTCGCACCATCCGGTGCGGAAAGTACCGGATTTCCGGTAATCACAAACAAAGAACGTATCCGCTCTTCATCATCGCGCAGCAATTCATCCGCAAATGTTACCATCGGCAATTCGCTCATCACCGACGGCATTTCGCCGCGCACCGTATCGGCTTTGCGTACCGATCCTTGCCCCACGATATTGATCGTATCCAGTGCCGGTTCGGGAACCATGGTTCCGCCCTCGCGGTCAAGATTATCGGTGGCGATGTTTATGACCTGGATCAACCACTGGTTCAGCGTACCAAACTCGCAAACCGACACACCCATCCGGCCATAGATTGCTGCAGGTTGATCGGCAGCCAATTGCGCCGCTATGTCCTGCACAACTTCCACGGGAACGCCGCAATGGGCCGCCAAAGCGTCCATATCAAAACCAGCAATTGCCGGTTCAATTGCGCTCCAGCTATCGTCCAATATGGCATCTAGACGTGACGTATTTGCCAGCCCGCTATCAAAAACGCTTTTCAATATGCCGATAAGAAGAGCAGTATCGGTCCCCGGCTTTACAAAATGATGAGCGTCGGCAATCTTGGCGGTTTCGGTGCGTCGAGGATCGACGACAACCAGTTGGCCATCGCGCCCCTGCATTTCTTTTACGCGTTTCTTGAAATCCGGGACCGTCCAGATACTACCATTGGAAGCGACTGGATTTCCGCCGATAATTACCAAATACTGGCAACGATCAATATCAGGCACCGCCGCGAGACTGACATGGCCGTACATATGATATTGCACGACATGATGCGGAATCTGATCGAGCGTGGATGCGGAGTAGATGTTTTTGAGGCCAATGGCTCGACGCAGCTGGCTTATCTGGGTGGATATCCCGTAATCATGGGCACTGGGATTACCCATATACATGGCGGGCTTTGCGCCCTGACCCTTCAGGTCTGTGAGCTTCGCCGCGATCTCGGCAAACGCAACTTCCCAGCTGATTTCCTGCCACTTGCCATCGACTTTCTTGACCGGTTTGTGCAACCGGTCCGGGTCATCCTGCAAATCCGCAATCGCGGTTGCTTTCGGGCAAATATGGCCGCGGCTGAGCACATGATCCGGATTGCCCTTAATTGAGAGAATCTCGCGGCCCTCCACTTCCACCAATACGCCGCAATTGGCTTCGCAAATATGGCAGGTACGGGCGTGGACTTGGCTCATTTCAATCTCTCCTGATTTAATCATGCAATTAACAGAAATATTTGAGAGTCGCCAGCGCGCTCAACCGATTTAGATATCTTACGGATATATTTTTCTGGGAATCCGTTCATAAATGCTGAATTAGGACACGGTTCACCAATCGGCTCGACTTTCGGGCCGATCATCAGGAGTAGTTTAATGAACAGATTTTTGCCGTCAAAACCTTGGCTGCCAAATGCATTGCTGCTCCCGATTTCCCTCGCGCTGTCTTTGATCGTCGCCGCATGTTCGCCGTCAAAAATCAGCGTCGCATCGGCTGGTGACAATGCCGTCGCAACGCAAGAAGCCACAATTACCATCGCAACCATGCCGGCAGATCCTGATCCCGCCCTGTGGGTACTCAAAGACGATGACACCACCATATATTTGTTTGGCACAGTGCATATATTGAAGCCGGGTTTAAGCTGGTTTGACGAGGCGGTGAAAGACGCATTTGACGAATCGGAGGAACTGGTTACCGAAATGCTCGATCCAGACCCCGCCGAGATGGTAAAAGTTGTCAACGATCTTGCCATTGATAAAACCGGCATTTCCTTGCGCGACAAGCTCACTCCAGAGGATCGCGCGGATTATGAAGCCGCTATGGCCGAATTGAAAGTGCCGGTTGCTTCGTTTGACCCGATGGATCCCTGGTTTGCCAGCGTGACCATGTCGCTGATCCCGCTCGTGCAAGCTGGCTATGATGCCAATAAAGGTGTGGAAGATGATCTTACCGCATCGGCTAAAGTCAAAGGTATGAAACTTGTTGGGCTCGAAACACCGCGAGAGCAATTGGGCTTTTTTGATAATTTGCCGGAGGATGTGCAAATCCGCTTCCTCAATTTCACCGTCGATTCATTGGGCGAAGTGGCCGACGGCATGGAAAATATGGTCGCGCAATGGGCCTTGGGAAACACCGATGCTCTGGCGGAACTGATGAACGCGGGCCTCGATGAAAAAATACTATATGAAACTTTGCTGGTCCGGCGAAATGCCAATTGGGCCAAATGGGTGGAGAAACGAATGGAGCAGCCGGGCACAGTCTTTCTCGCCGTGGGAGCGGGGCATTTGGCGGGCGAAGGCAGTTTGCAGGCGCAGCTTGAGAAAAAGGGATTTGTCATCAATCGGATTGAATATTAGATCGAAATATCGCAAGTTTTTGCGTGGCCATCTTATTTTTTCCCATCCAGACACCAGATTAGCATCATGCATCATCTAAGAGCATTTCTCAGTATCATTCTCGCAGCGTGTCTTGCAGCCTGCAGCAACACGCCCGGTCCACCAGCGCTGGACACCGTCAAGCAGGGGCACCCTGGTCTTTGGAAAGTCACTGGAACCAAGCCCGAGCAGCAGGGAACAGCCTATATGTTCGGGACCATCCATTTGCTCCCCAAGGATGTGCAATGGCATTCTCCCGCGCTTGAGGCCGCCATAACGGAATCCGACCGACTTATAATTGAAGTACTCGGTCTTGAAGACACGAAAGCCGCAGCAAAAATATTTTCCAAACTTGCGATTTCAACCGATCAACCAAGCGTTGACACTCGCATTGCACCCTCGTTGCGCGATGAGCTTGATGGTTTGATGCGTAAAATTGCCATACCGGCTATGGCGCTCAACCGTATGGAAACATGGGCGGTCGCACTGTCTCTGGCTTCCGCGCAAACCAATAATCTTGGTTTGAGTTCGGGTGAAGGGGTCGAAAAAAAGCTGTCGGCACAATTCCGGCAGTCCAAAAAGCCTATTCAGGGACTGGAAACAATAGCCCAGCAACTCGGTTATTTTGACCAGTTACCCGAAGCACAACAGCGACAGATGCTAGCCAGCGTGGTGAAAGAATCAGGCGAGACCAAAGAATCGTTCGAAGAATTATTCAACGCGTGGATTAGCGGCGACACCGACAAGATCGTTGAGCTTTCCGATGGCGGCATATTGGATGATCCACAACTACGCGAAACCTTGCTGACTGCAAGGAACAGGGACTGGGCCAACCAGCTGGAGAAACAACTGCAAGGTGCCGGAACCTCGTTTGTGGCTGTTGGCGCGGCCCATCTGGCGGGTTCCGATGCGGTACAGACGATGCTGGAGAAGCGCGGCTTCAAGGTTGAAAAAATTCAATAATATTCCAACAGATTTCAGGGCAAATTCATGACATTCACATTCGACCGCGAAACAGCGCTCATTCCGCTGGGCGATGGCCAATACATAATTGAGGCCAGCGCGGTATATCGCAACCCCACCGGCATGATGTTTGGCGGCTGGGTGGCTGCGATTGCTGCCAAAGCGATTGAGATGCATGAAGAGTGCCGCAGCCCGTTGGTTTCCCAAACGACGACCTATCTGTCCGGTGTTGGTCCGGGCGAGGTTGAGGTTTCCGCGAAGCTTTTGCGCTCTGGCGCTTCGACACAATTCTGGCGGGTAGAGCTATCGCAAAACGGTTCGCTGATAATCGCTGCCGATCTTGTTTCCAGCAATCGCCGCAAGGCAGACCTCGAATATCAAACAGCAATGCCTGATGCGCTATCGCCAGAGAATTCGATAGATATGCACGGCAAAAATCCCATGGCCCCGGCTGGGTCGTAACCTATGACCAAAAGCTGGTTAAAGGCGTGCCGTTTACCGTCAATGAAAGACCCGAGGCATTAGTCTGGATAAAAGAATCAGACGGGCGACCAATCGATCGCGCAAGTCTCTTCTCGATCTGCGACACGCCAATGCCGCGCACCTTCTTTCTGAGTGAAGATCTGCGGATGGGCTCCACCGTATCCATGTCGACTTATATCTATGCCAGCGAACAGGATATTGCCGAAGCGGGATCCGATTATCTGCTGCTCCGGGTCGATGGCGCCGCCTGCCGGAACCATAAAACCGATTCCCGCGTCGAGCTCTGGTCAAAAAACGGTGCTTTGCTGGCCACCAGCAATCAAATTGGCTTTTTCCGCTAAACCGCTGGCGGCAGGGAAACGCGCTACATAAACCCTTGCGTTTCGGCGCGCTGCTACTTATAGCGCCCTCTTTCCGGCCATGTGCACCCTGGAGGCGTGGCGGAATTTTTGAAATAATCTAACTTTTGGAGCAACATTATGAGTGATCAGCTGACACTGGCAGCCGAGCCTCGCGAACGGGCTGGCAAGGGAGCCTCCCGTGCATTACGTCGCGAAGGCCGCATCCCCGCCGTTATCTATGGCGATAAAAAAGACGCAGAACCAATTCATGTCGAAGAAAAAGCGCTGAGAAAGCTGCTTGGCACCGGCCACTTCATGAACTCGCTGATCATGGTTGAAGTGGGCGGCAAAGCCACCCGCACTCTGCCAAAAGATGTTGCTTTTGATCCGGTTTCGGATCGCCCTCTCCATGTGGACTTTTTCCGGCTCGCCAAAGGCGCGAAGGTCGAGGTCAACATTCCTGTGGTATTTGTGAACGAAGAGGAGTCACCTGGCCTCAAACGTGGCGGCGTTCTGAACGTGGTTCGTCACGAGCTTGAACTCATGTGTGATGCAGATAAAATTCCTGATCAGATCGAGATCGACGTTACCGGAATGGAAATCGGAGATTCTATCCATATTTCCGAAATCACACTGCCTGACGGCGCGGAAGTGGTCATTGAACGTGACTTTACTATTGCCGGCGTTGTCGCTCCATCTGCTCTCAAATCTTCCGATGATGAAGACGAAGAAGCAGCCGAGGACGAAGAAGGCGCAGAGGGTGCTGACGGCGAAGACGCTGAAGGCGAAGGCGACGAAGAAGGCAAGTCGGAAGACTAGACCTCGCCCCACCAAACGATGTAACGAAAAACCGTTCATGCCGATCAATCGAAGCATGGACGGTTTTTTGTATCTGCACTTTAAGGAAAACGGAAAATGCAACTATGGGTCGGCCTTGGCAATCCGGGTGCGCAATATGCGCTCCACCGCCATAATGTCGGCTTCATGGTGATCGATGCGCTGGAAGAGGTGCACGGATTCCCAGCGCCCAAGCAGAAATTCCAGGGTTGGGCGATTGATGGTCAACTGGCTGATGAGAAACTTTTACTCCTCAAGCCTGCGACTTTCATGAACGAAAGCGGTCGCGCGGTGGGCGAAGCGATGCGGTTCTTCAAACTGAAACCTTCGGATGTAACCGTTTTCCATGACGAGCTTGATCTGGAAGCTTTTAAAGTGAAAGTGAAAGTCGGCGGCGGAACAGCCGGCCATAACGGGTTACGCTCTATCGATGCGCATATTGGCCCGGACTTCCGGCGTGTGCGTATTGGCATCGGCCATCCCGGGCATAAGTCCCGCGTTTATGGCCATGTGCTGGGCAATTATGCCAAGGCAGAGATTGATGATCTGGCGGGCATGCTGGGCGCGATTGCAGCGGAGGCTGATTGGTTGGCAAAAGGTGATAATGCGCGATTTATGAGTGAGTTGGCGTTGAGGATGCAGGATTAGATTTTCGTCATCCTGAACTTGTTTCAGGATATCAAGCGACTAAACGCTGTTTTGGATTCGGCAGGAGATGCTGAAACAAGTTCAGCAGGGCGGAGTGATTAAATGGGTTTTAAATGCGGTATCGTTGGACTTCCCAACGTCGGAAAATCAACGCTTTTCAATGCGCTGACGGAAACACAGGCGGCGCAGGCGGCTAACTATCCGTTTTGCACGATTGAACCCAATGTCGGTCAGGTCGCCGTGCCTGATCCGCGCCTTCAACAGATCGCCAAAATTGCGGGCAGCGCGAAGATTATCGAAACGCAGTTGGCGTTTGTGGATATCGCGGGTCTTGTTAAAGGCGCATCGCAGGGTGAAGGTCTGGGTAATCAGTTCCTTGGCAATATCCGCGAAGTGGACGCCATCGTCCATGTGCTGCGTTGCTTTGAAGATGATGACATCCAGCATGTTTCCAACAAGATCGATCCCATTTCCGATGCCGAAGTTGTCGAAACAGAACTGCTGCTCTCCGATCTGGAAAGCCTGGAAAAGCGCGTTCCCGGATTTGAAAAGAAAGCCCGGGGCGGCGACAAGGAAGCCAAGGTTGCTTTAAGTGTGTTGGGGCAATCACTTGAATTGCTCCGCGAAGGCAAACCGGCGCGTTTGACCGAGCCCAAGGATGAAGAAGAACAGCGCGTGTTTGATCAATCCCAACTAATTACGGCAAAACCGGTTCTTTATGTCTGCAATGTCGACGAAGGCGATGCGGCAAACGGTAATGCCATGAGTGCGGCGGTTTTTGAGAAAGCCAAGGCCGAAGGCGCGGAAGCAGTTATTGTATCCGCCGCGATTGAATCAGAACTTGTGGGTATGGCAGCCGATGAGCGTGCTGAGTATCTTGCGGAGTTGGGCCTCGAAGAATCCGGCCTCGCCCGGGTTATTCGGGCTGGTTATTCCTTGCTCAATCTGCAAACATTCTTCACCTGTGGACCCAAGGAAGCACGCGCGTGGACCGTGCACAAAGGCGCAAAGGCCCCCGAAGCAGCTGGTGAAATTCACACCGATTTCCAGCGTGGTTTCATCAAGGCTGAAACCATTGCATTTGACGACTATGTGACGCTGGGCGGCGAAAGCGCAGCGCGCGAGGCCGGAAAATTGCGGCAAGAGGGCAAGGAATATGTCGCGCAAGATGGCGACATCATGAACTTCAAGTTTAACGTCTGATCTTTGGTAGGATAAGGCTAGAACAATACATCGGTGGAGACAGAGTGGAGACAGAGCGGCATGATTCGTAGCATTTTAACGACCCTTTTTGGCTCCATTCTTCTAGCGCTTTCTCCGGCCTTGGCTGCCACAAACACACCAGATCAAGATGATGCAACTTCAGAATCTGCAGAAATCCGTGGACCCGTAACAATTCTGATTTCCATCGATGGCTTCCGTCCCGATTATATGGATCGTGGTATCACCCCCAATCTCGCCGCCTTAGCCACTGCCGGCGTTCACGCGCCGATGCGCCCGAGCTTCCCTACGAAAACATTTCCCAATCACTGGACTCTGGTTACCGGAAAGACGCCAGACAACCACGGGATTGTGGGTAACACCATGGAAGATACCGCTCGTCCCGGTGAAGTTTTCAAAATGGCTACGAAAGACCCGTTTTGGTGGGATCAGGCTGAACCAATCTGGATTACCGCAGAAAAACAGGGTGTGAGAAGCGCCACCATGTTCTGGCCCGGCTCCGAAGTGGAACTGGACGGAAAACGCCCCGGTGACTGGTGGCCGTTCAACGAAAAGCTTTCCAATGACCGTCGCGTCAACGCCATAATCGACTGGATGCGTCGTCCGGCGCAAATCCGTCCCAAACTGATCACATTATATTTTGATACGGTCGATTCAGCCGGCCATTATTTCGGCCCTGCACCCAGTGACCGGCTGGATGCCGCCATAAAAGCTGTCGATCAGAACATCGGCGATTTAAAAGCGCAGCTGGATGTACTGGGCCAGCCAGTCAATTTTGTTATCGTCTCGGATCACGGAATGGCGGAGACAGCGCCGGAACGGATCATCTATCTGGACACGATCATGCCCCGCGATCAATATCGCTTGGTCGAGGATGGCAACTATGCCGGAATAGAATCGCTAACAGGGGACATGGATGCGATAAGAGCCGCATTCCTGAAAACCCATGATAACATGCAATGTTGGGAGCGTTCGCAAATCCCCGAGCATTTTCGATATGGCCAAAACGCTCGGGTACCGTCAATCATATGCCTGCCGGAAACTGGCTGGGTCGTTTATCAGGATGTCCCGGAATGGATGACGGGCATTGGCGGCGGTCATGGATACGATAATCGCCATCCCGATATGACGGCGTTTTTTTTGGCGAGTGGGCCAGCCATTGCTGCCAAGGGAAAAATGCCAATATTCGACAATGTCGATGTTTATTCGCTGGTAGCGCGCCTGGCAAATATCGAGCCCAATGCCAGCGACGGTAATCTGCACCCATTTGAAGACGCGCTGGCGAAATAATCCCCATCGCAAACTTGTTTCTTGCGATAATCAGGCGTAGCTAACCCGATTGGAGAGGCGCGGGAGTGTCTAGGGGATAATCAGAGAAATCAGTATAAAATGCTCTATTACGAAGATATCGAAGTCGGCAAGGTAACCAGTTTCGGCGAATATAAAGTGACCCGCGAAGAGGCGCTGGATTTCGCTCATAAATATGATCCGCAATCTTTTCACATTGACGACGAAGCCGCAGCAAAAACCCATTTCGGACGGATATCATGCAGCGGATGGCTCAGTGCGGCAATGATGATGCGGATGGTTGTGGATAATATGAATGCCAACAAGCAAGCGGGCCTTGGCTCGCCAGGCGTCGATAATCTGCGCTGGCTGAAACCGGTTTACCCGTGCGACACGCTGCACTGCGAAAGCGAAACATTGTCCAAACGAATATCTCGGAAAAGGCCCTATATGGGAATATTAAAGGGCCGGATTACGGTGCTCAATCAAAATGGCGATCGGGTTATGACGATGGAAAGCACTGGTCTGATTGAAGTGCGCGGCGATTAAGCCCCACACTCATATTTGCCCTCGTACATATTAGTTCCACCTTCATCTTGCAGAATTTTGAGAGTCGCGGGCCAGAAATAGGTCTCTTCGCCTTCGCTGGTCGGTTCGCCGCCGGGATGTTCAATAGTGATTTCTAGCGCGTCAGTTGTAAAAACGCCACCTTGCTCCAGTTGCGTAAGCCCCATTCCGGAATGCGCCAAGACAACGATTGTGTCGTTTAACTTGATCGCCGCTCTGCCATGTTTGTCCGCAACGTCTTCTGACGTTGCAACAAATAGTGGTGATCTATCAAATTCGGTTTTGAAACTGCAACCGGCCCCGGCTTCAATCGGGCCACTAAATTCCTGATAGCTCATAGGTTGCAGCATCGGGCGCTCAATACCGTCGCCGATATCGCCTATCGGTTCGACCGGCATCGCATTTTCGGTTTCTGCCGCTTGCTCGGTTGTTCCCTTGTCACCCGAAGCGTCGCTGCCATTGATTGGCGTACAGGCTGCCAAAGCCAACCCAACCATGCCAGTACCAATAGACTTCATTACTTTCTCCCGAATAATTTCTCAATATCGCTGTGCGCCAGCTTTACCCATGTGGGGCGGCCGTGATTGCACTGGCCTGAATGGGGTGTCACTTCCATCTCGCGCAAAAGAGCATTCATTTCGGCAACATTGAGCACCCGCCCTGCCCGCACCGATCCGTGGCAAGCCATTGTCGAGGCAACATGGTCGATGCGCTCCTTCAAAGACAAAGCTTCATCATAAGCGCCAAGTTCATCGGCCAAGTCGGTGACCAGCCCTTTGACATCGCCGGAACCGAGCATAGCAGGCGTTGCCCGCACCAGCATCGCAGATGGACCAAAACGTTCAAGTTCCAGCCCAAGTTCGGAAAGCTCCTCGGCGCGCGCCTCAAGCCGGTCACACGCGTTTTCATCCAGATCGACCACTTCTGCCATGAGCAATGCCTGCGAAGCAACTTTGCCGCCCTCAACCGCCTTGCGCATCCGCTCCAGCACGAGCCGCTCGTGGGCCGCATGTTGATCGACGATGACGAGTCCGTCTTCTGCTTCGGCTACTATATAGGTTTTCGATACCTGACCCCGGGCAATGCCCAACGGGTAGCGGTTCGCATCGGGAACCGGTTCTGCCGCCGCTTCCGCCTGCCCCATCAGTGGCGCGAGTTCATCACCATTCTGAAAATTTGCGAAAGCACTGGCATTATCTGCGACGGATGCTGATGGGTAAGGTTGTGACTGGATGGTTGCCCTGCCTCCAATCACCCCTTGCGATGTAAAAATATTTACCTGCGGATCGGGAGACTGCGGCTCTGTTTGCCAGTTGGCCAAGGCCGATTCTGCCGGGCGCTGTACTGCGCGAAAGCCGCCTTCATCCAGCGCTCGGCGCAATCCACTTACAATCATTCCGCGGATCATTGCAGGTTCGCGGAAACGCACCTCGGTTTTTGCCGGATGAACATTCACGTCCACTAACTCCGGCGGCATATCTATAAACAGTGCAACCACCGGATGCCGGTCCCGCGCCAGCATCTCTGCATAAGCGCCACGCACAGCGCCGACGAGCAACCTGTCTCTCACCGGACGACCATTGACGAACAGAAACTGGTGATCCGCCACACCGCGATTATAGGTCGGCAATCCCGCCACGCCGGTCAATCTTACATCTTCCCGTTCGAGATCGACACCCACACTATTGGCCCGCAATTCGCGATTAGTGAGCGCCGCCACCCGGTCCGGGCCTGTTTCACCCGCTTGTACCGCGATAGCGTTTCGTCCTTCGTGGTTCAGCGTAAATCCGATATCTGGCCGCGCCATTGCAAGACGGCGAACGATATCAACACAGGCTGCATATTCACTGCGCGCCGTTCGCAAGAATTTACGTCTCGCGGGCACCTTTGCAAAAAGCCCTTCAACCCGCACTTTCGTTCCCGGTGGAATCGCTGCCGGTCGATCATCCACTACATCTCCATGATCGACAACCCGCCGCCAACCATCAGCACCCGAAGTGCGGCTCTCGATGGTGAGTTTTGAGACGCTGGCGATTGATGGCAGCGCTTCGCCGCGAAAGCCCATGGTCGTAACCAGTTCAATAGCATCGTCCGGCAGTTTCGATGTCGCGTGCCGTTCCAGCGCGAGCGCAATATCTTGCCGTGTCATACCCGAGCCATTGTCAGCAACTTCCACGAGATTGAGGCCACCCTGCTCCAGGCGGATATTGATCTGGTCTGCTCCAGCATCGATAGCGTTTTCAACCAGCTCTTTTAACGCGCTGGCGGGTCGCTCGACCACTTCACCGGCAGCAATACGATTGATCAGGCTATTAGGGAGTCTTCTTATTGACATATTGGCCTTCCTAGCCCAAGCGATCTTGCCAAGCGACCCCTGATTTACTGACCGATTCTCATGGTTAACCTCGCCGTTAATTTCATGCCCCGTTCAGTTTAAACATCGCTATGGTGAACCGTTGAGGCTTGTGGCCCAACTATAAGAAAATATGGACAAAAAGCATGGTATTCGGAAATCTGTTCAAGTTTCGCTCGCAGGACATGGCAATTGATCTCGGCACGGCAAATACGGTTGTATATGTACGCGGTCAGGGAATCGTATTGAACGAGCCTTCGGTTGTGGCGATTGAAACAATAAACGGCGTGAAAAAAGTCAAGGCCGTCGGCAACGACGCAAAAATGATGATGGGCAAAACGCCTGATAGCATTGAAGCCATTCGCCCTTTGCGGGATGGTGTGATTGCCGACATTGATGTCGCGGAGCAGATGATCAAGCACTTCATCCAAAAAGTGCACGGCAAAAGGCGGTTATTCAGCTATCCTGAAATCGTGATCTGCGTACCGAGCGGTTCGACTTCGGTCGAGCGTCGCGCAATTCGCGATGCGGCTTCCAACGCAGGGGCAAGCCAGGTTTATCTGATTGAAGAGCCGATGGCGGCCGCGATTGGCGCGGATATGCCGGTTACCGAACCCATCGGATCAATGGTCGTTGATATTGGCGGCGGCACTACGGAAGTTGCAGTTCTATCGCTGCGCGGACTTGCCTATACAACATCAGTGCGCACCGGCGGCGATAAAATGGATGAAGCGATTGTTTCCTATGTCCGCCGGCATCATAATCTCCTGATCGGGGAAACCACAGCTGAGCGGATCAAGAAAGATTTCGGCGTTGCACAGGCACCTGCCGATGGCGTGGGCCACACGATCCACATCAAGGGCCGTGATCTGGTAAACGGTGTCCCGAAAGAAATTTCGATCAATCAGGGCCAGATTGCCGAAGCACTGAGCGAGCCAATCGGCACGATTATCGAAGGCGTTCGTATTGCTCTAGAGAATACAGCACCTGAACTAGCCGCTGATATTGTCGACCAGGGGATCGTGCTCACTGGCGGCGGCGCGTTGATCAGCGGACTGGATGCTGCATTGAGCGATGAAACCGGTTTGCCGGTTACAGTGGCAGAAGATCCACTCGCTTGCGTTGCAATCGGCACTGGCAGGGCAATGGAAGATGAAATGTTCCGCGGCGTGCTAACAACAGCTTGATGCGTCAATGCGCAGAACTAAATTTGTAGTGAAAGGATGAACGGGCATGGCGCCGCCAAAAAACCGGCGTCCAGGATTTTCCAAGCGGGCGCAATATTCGATATTCGCTGGCTATATGCTGGGCATATTAGGCGCTGTTGTGGGGCTCTTACTGCTGCTTATCTCGATCGTCGATCCACGCGGCTTTTCAACATTGCGCACAATCGGGGCCGAAGTGACCGCGCCGGTTAGTAAAACATTGTCTGAAGCTCGCGGTGCTACCGGAAGCGCGAGCAATAATATCTCCGCCTATTTCTACGCTGCCTCTAAAAACGCTGCGATGCTCGAAGAACTTGAAAAAAGCCGCATCGAGATATTAGAAGCGCGGGCACTCAAACAAGAGAATGAGCGGTTGAAGCGGTTGCTTAAACTCAAAGAAGATGTAGGCGATTCCATCGCGCTGGGCCGACTGATCAGTTCAACATCGTCGAGCTCGCGGCGCATTGCTACATTGGGTCTGGGTTCAACGAGCGGCCTGCTGGTCGGTCAACCGGTGCGAGCACCCGAAGGTCTCGTTGGCCGGGTACTCGAAACGGGCCCCAGCACATCGCGAATATTATTGGTTTCCGATGCCAAGAACGTCACACCTGTCAAACGCGCGAGTGATGAATTACCCGCATTCGCAACTGGTCGCGGTGATGGAACGGTAGATGTCCGTCCGATTAATCTGGGGACCAATCCGTTTAAAGGTGGTGACTTATTGATCACTTCGGGCAGTGGTGGCCTGTATAGCCCCGGAATCCCGGTCGCTATCGTGATTCGCAAAACCGAGACCGGAGCCATCGCCCGGATTTTGGCTAATTCGGCAAAGGTGAGCCACGTCATTGTACAGCCAATTTTCCAGGCGGAAACCATGCGACAGATTGCAAAGGATGAAGCGGAACGACCAGCTGAAATACCTGAAGGCGGCCAGTAATGGCCAAATCCTATCGCTCAAAAATAAACCGGGAGCCTTCGCAGCTTCGTATTAAGGCGATCCCGACAATCACGGTTATATTGGGTTCGATGGTAACCGCCTTGCCTATCATTACCGATTACCCCATTCTTCCGCCCATGGGTTTGCTGGTTCTGCTGGCGTGGCGACTTATACGTCCTGGATACTGGCCGGTATGGGCGGGCTTTCCGTTGGGATTGGTTGATGATATTTTCAGCGGTCAACCTTTCGGCAGCGCCGCGTTTTTGTGGTCCGTGATGTTCGTCGTTTTGGAAACGCTGGATCGAAAGGCCAACACTAGAGATTATTGGCAGGACTGGCTTATTGCATCCCTTGCGATCGTTTTTGTGCTAATAAGCAGTATGATGATAATCGACTTCCCCGCCAACTTACTGAGACTTGATATCTTGTTCCCGCAGATTTTATTGTCAGTATTGCTCTACCCTTTCATTGCCCGGTTGATCGGTTCTATTGATGACTGGCGGATTTCTGCATGAAGGGCAGCAAAACAATCAGCGGGGCGATGCAGAACCTCACGTTTACCCGGCGCGCAACTGTCATTGGCGGTTTGCAGGCCGGCATCGGCGTATTGCTTGCCGGACGCATGGCCTATATTTCTGTCGCGGAAAATGAACGCTATCAACTTTTGTCCGAGAGCAACCGCGTTAATCTGACGCTTATCCCACCACGGCGCGGCTGGCTGATCGACCGTAATGGCAAGCCTATTGCCAATAACAAGTCCGACTTCCGGGTGGACATTATTCCTGACCGGACACCGGACAAGGAGAAAACGGTCGCTACGCTGGCTGAGCTCCTGTCGCTTGAACCGGAGGACGTGGAGCGGATAAATAAAGAATTGTCCAAAGCGAATAGTTTCCAGCCTGTGCAAGTCGCGACCGGCCTGGATTGGGAAAAATATGCTGCTGTGACGGTTCGGTTGCCGGATTTGCCCGGTGTCTCGCCCCAGCAAGGCTTTTCCCGCAATTATCCAACCGGCGGGGCCGTTGGTCATCTGGTGGGTTATGTCGGCATCCCTTCTGCCGAGGACTATAAAGAGAATCCAAATCCGATCCTGATTACGCCGGGCTATAAAATCGGCAAGGATGGTATCGAAAAACTCTTTGAAGATCGCCTGCAAGGCAAACCCGGTGCCAAGCGGGTCGAAGTGACGGCACGCGGTAAAATTATTCGCGAACTTGATACGCAGCCCGATGTTCCCGGCAAGGCGTTACAACTGACAATTGATATTGATCTGCAGGAATATGCCGCGCGCCGGCTTGGACCGGAAAGCGGAGCCGTGGTTGTTCTGGATTGCAAGACTGGCGATATTTTGACGATGACATCGATGCCGTCTTTTGATCCTAATAGTTTTTCTGACGGCATTGGCACCAGCGAATATGGCATGCTCCGGGAAGATGATCATGTTCCGCTGCGGGATAAATCCTTGCGCGGACTATTCCCTCCCGGTTCAACGGTTAAGCCGATGGTGGCTATGGCATTTTTAGAAGCAGGGCTCAGCCCGGATGCAACGGCGTCATGCGGCGGTGGTTTACGGGTTGGAAATCGGTTTTTCCACTGCTGGAACCGCCGCGGCCATGGCACCGTAAATATGGCGAAGGGCATATATCAAAGCTGCGATGTTTATTTCTACAAATTCGCCCAGCAAGTTGGCATGGACGCCATCGCGGCAATGGCTAACAAACTTGGCATGGGTCAGGAATTTGATCTTGAAGTCGCCAGCCAATTTTATGGAACCGTCCCCAATCCTGACTGGAAAATGAAAAAATATAAGCAAAAATGGGGTGCGTTTGACACGGTGAACTCCACTATTGGTCAAGGCTATATGCTTGCCAACCCGCTTCAGCTGGCAGTTATGTCGGCTCGGCTGGCGACGGGATACAACCTGCAACCGCATTTGCTTCTGGACAAGAAACGCAAGCCGCCCAAATCGCTCGATTTTGATCCTGAACATATCGAATATGTACGCAAGGCGATGAGCGATGTGGTTAATGGTCCCGGTACGGCTGGCCGGGCGAGGTTACCGGTTGAAAACGTAAAAATGGCAGGCAAGACTGGTACTGCGCAGGTTGTCAGCCTTGATTTCGGTCGCGGCGGCAAAGGCGTTCCCTGGAAATATCGCGATCACGGCCTGTTCATCTGCTTCGCGCCGGTCGATAATCCGCGCTATGCTGCATCCGTCGTTATCGAACATGGCGGAGGTTCTGGTGCAGCCTACCCGGTTGCGCGCGATGTATTGACGTTTCTCTACGACCGGGAAAAGGCGATGAGCGTGTTGGAAAGCATGGAGCAAGGCTGGGGCGGCAATATCGAACAGCGGCTCGAAAAGAAGATGGCTGCCTATCGTTCCAAAAAAGACCTGGAAAAAGCAATTGCAGAAGGCCGGGTGGCACCTGATCCCGAACTCGATGCTGATGGCACGCCAGTGACCGAGCCTGCACCGCAAGCGGGACAATAAACTTTGAGCGATTTCATCCCTGCACCGATAGCGCAGCTGCCGTGGCGAACAATCTTCTTACTCTCTGCCATGGCCTCTTTCGGTTTCGTGGTCCTCTATTCCGCGGCTGGCGGCAGCGTGGAGCCGTGGGCGGGACGGCATATGATCCGCTTTCTGATTTTTCTCGCCATGGCAATCGTGTTTTCCCGCCTCAAGGAAAATTTCTGGAAGACCACAGCCTTCCCGGTATATATTATAATCGTGGTGATGCTGCTTGGTGTGGAACTCATCGGCGCTGTTAGTGGCGGCAGTCAGCGCTGGCTCAATCTGGGGATCATCCGCATTCAACCTTCAGAATTGATGAAACCTGCGATCATATTGGCGGTTGCGCGGTTTTATGACCTGTTGCCACCGACGCAAATCCGGACATGGGGCGCAATATGGCCCTTACTGGTGCTTGTTGCCGTTCCAAGCGCCCTGATATTGCTACAGCCCGATCTGGGTACAACAATCACTGTGGTTGCAGGCGCGCTTACGGTCGCATTTCTTGCAGGATTGCCAATGCGCCTGTTTATCGGCGGCGCAGCGGCATTGTCGGTCATTGCTCCCCTCGCCTTCTTTTTCGGTCTGGAAGAATATCAACAGCGTCGGGTCACAACCTTCATTAACCCGGAGAATGATCCGCTTGGTGCGGGATATCACATCACCCAATCGAAAATCGCAATCGGTTCCGGCGGGATATTTGGCAAAGGTTTCCTCAATGGCACGCAAAGCCATCTTGATTATCTACCGGAAGGCCACACGGATTTTGTTTTTGCAACAATGGCAGAGGAATGGGGCCTTGTCGGCGGCATGGTCATCTTGTTCGGATTTTTCCTGCTGTTCCGTTGGGGCCTGGCTGTTTCGATAAGAGCCAACAGCCGGTTTGCCAAATTGACCGCAGCAGGACTGACCACGACCATATTCTTCTATGTCGCAATTAATTTAATGATGGTGATGGGCCTCGCTCCGGTTGTCGGCATCCCGCTTCCGTTTCTCAGCCATGGCGGCTCGTCAATGATGACCATCATGATCTGTGTCGGGATATTAATGTCGATTGATCGCAATCCAGGCAAACGCGGCGGAGCATTCGGATAAAACGTATAGAGGCCGGTTGTTCTTTGCCAAACAGAGACTATATAGCCCTCATACCAAACATACGGACGCTTAGCTCAGTTGGTAGAGCAGCTGACTCTTAATCAGCGGGTCACAGGTTCGAACCCTGTAGCGTCTACCATTTTTCATATATTATATAATGACTTATCTGGGTA
Source organism: Parasphingorhabdus halotolerans (assembly GCF_012516475.1). Taxonomy (NCBI): domain Bacteria; kingdom Pseudomonadati; phylum Pseudomonadota; class Alphaproteobacteria; order Sphingomonadales; family Sphingorhabdaceae; genus Parasphingorhabdus; species Parasphingorhabdus halotolerans. Next base: position 641,934 of record NZ_CP051217.1, read on the forward strand.
AAGAGGACGTGATTTAGTTGTTCAAAAATTGTCGGTAACGTTGAAGATTCCAACCTGCTGGATAGAACCAGCAATTTTCATTGGTTCATTTGAACACGTTTCGAACACTAACAGTCCTTTCTCTTTTGATTCTGGATTGGGATCAAGAGACTTCTTGAGCGGAGTAGATTGTTTTGTAGACAAGCCATGATTACTAAGCGTGCGGATGGCCTCTGGACAAAGATGCGCTAGAGCTTTCGCAAAAAACGCGGACCTTCGACAATCGCTCCAAAAAAGGAATATTCCGGGGTTGTACGATGATGTTCAAAAACTGACGTTAGGCGCGAGCGTCATTGTGATATAAATATCACAGGAATCGAAAGTGAACGAACATACTCCGAATTGCAATTGACCATTGCCAAAATGAAGCGCCTTAATTCGTCTGCTGGCCGAAATGTCGCACAGAGACAACGCGCACATCATCGGCCACCTATTCTAAAGTTTTATTTTGTTTCGTTCTGCTTGTTTTCTGTTTTTCTACACGGGGGTTAAGTTATGTCTGGAAACCGTAATGTCGGCGCATTTTTGCTGGGGACGACCGCGCTGATCAGCGCCAATGCCGCTCTGGCGCAAACCACTGAAGCTGAAGACGGTGAAACAATCATCGTCGTTACCGGTTCCCAGATTCAGGGTGCAAAAATCAATGATGTTCTCCCGGTAACGGTGCTCGATGAAGTTGCGATCGAAGCGACCGGCGCGGCCTCCGGCGAAGAGCTTTTTGCCGCCATTCCGCAAGTTGGTACAACGGCTTTTAATGAACAAAACACGACCGGCGGCGTCAACGGCGCGCGTGGTGACATTGCCTCGATTAACCTGCGCGACCTGGGCACGGGTAACACCTTGCTGCTGATCAACGGCCGCCGGATGAACCTGCACCCCGGTTTTCAGACCGAGCTTCTGGTTCCTGTGGTCTCTCCAGATACCAATGAAATTCCGCCAGGCAGTGTGAAAAGGCTCGAAATTCTCCGCGATGGCGCATCGGCTGTTTACGGGGCAGATGCCGTAGCCGGTGTGGTCAATACGATCCTTAAAGGCAATATGACCGGCGGCTTTATTGAAGCCGACTGGCGTGCATCGGATGGCACTAGCCTTTACAGCACCAGCATCTCCGGCGGCTATGGCTTTGATTTTGCCGATGGCCGGGGGAACTTGACCGTTTATGGCAGTTATTTCCATGAAAATGGCGCACCTGTGACGATCCGTGATTACGCCGCTTTTGATGATCGCCGTGATCTGCTGATTGGCACTCCATTCGAAGGCGATGCGTCTTTCAACAACCGTTCGACCAGCTCTCCCTTTGGGCAGTTCGATATTCAGGCACCATCTTCACGCACGCCAATTGGTGATGATGATTTCTACCTACAACCCTCGACATTCCCCGGCTGTCGCCTGGAGTTTGGTAATGGAATTTGTGCGCGTAACGGCACCACGCCAACTACCGATGTAAGATACAATACCAATTTCGGTGTCGATCTGTTCTCGCGCAAGAACCGCTATAACGCCGCGGCCTTGTTCAACTATGATTTGAGCGATTCGATCGAGTTTTATCTGGAAGGCAGCTATTATCGTTCCGAAAGTCGGCGTGCTAACGAGGCTTCCGCGCTGCTATCAGCTGTTCCTGTTGGAATTGCCCGGACTGCTTACTGGAATCCATTTGGTCCAATAGGAAGCCCCAACCGCCTGCCCGGGACGACAATCGCTGCGGGCGGTGCGGACATCATTATGGAGCGTATGCGTTTTGTCGATGTTGGCACCCGCGATGTTTCGGTTAACAAGGACAGCTACCGCCTGGTCGCAGGCTTGAAAGGTAATTTTGGTGAATGGGACTTCGATACAGGCTTTGTTTATTCACAAGCCAACAGCATCGATCTAACCCGTGGCCGCATTTCGTTGACCCTTTTGCAGCAGTCGCTTAATCGCACCACACCGGATGCCTATAATCCGTTCAATGGCGGCTGCCTTGAAAATCAAGGCACTGGCCCCAATAATGGCGATTGTACTCCCAACCCGCAGGCGGTTATCGATGCGATCAGCATTGATGTGTTCCGCAAAGGCGAAACCACTTTGGCACTGGCCGATTTCAAGGTTTCGCGCGATGATCTGTTCACCCTTCCGGGCGGAGATGTCGGTATCGCGACCGGCGTTGAGTTCCGCCGTGAGACTTTCAAGGATGACCGTGATCCACGTTTGGATGGCACGATTACCTTTACCGATAGTGTCACCGGCGACTTCAACGGCAGCGATGTTGTGGGGTCAAGCCCATCTCCTGACACTAGCGGACGCCGTGATGTGTTTTCGGCCTTTGCCGAAGCCTTCATCCCGCTGGTTTCCGAAGATATGGATATTCCTCTGATCCACGAATTGAACGTCCAGGTTGCCGGCCGAATGGAACATTTCAAGGATATTGATGAAACGACCATTGTTCCCCGTGCTGCGGCATCATGGACACCGGTTCCTGGCGTAATTTTCCGGGGTGCCTGGTCCAAAGGCTTCCGCGCACCAAATCTGGTCCAGGTGAATGATGCTGGTACCACCCGCTCCAATACACGTGATGATTTTGTTACCTGTCAGGCGCAGGTGGAAAAGAATATCATCGCCAATCTGGGCGCATGTAGTGGAACCGGCACCGTCAGCTTCCGTTCCGGTACCAACACGTTGCAACCAGAGAAAACGCAGAGCATCAATCTCGGCGCAGTGCTGGAGCCGGAATTTATTCCTGGTCTGACGCTAACCGCCGATTACTGGCGCGTAAAACAGCGCGGTATCGTGGGTGTATTTGGTGATGACAACGCCATCGCACTCGACCTGCTTCGGCGTCAAAACGGCAGCACCAACCCGAATGTTCAGCGCAATGCCCCGGATGCGGATGCACTCGCGCTGTTTGCCGGAACCAGTCTGGCTGCCGCTGGCAGCATCATCCAGGTGCTTGATCCTTATCTCAACCTGGACAGCCGTGTATCAAAAGGCTGGGACTTTGGCATGTTCTATAATGTGCCTGAGTTCGGCATTGGTGATATCCGGCTCCGTCTCAATGCAGCGCGCCTGAAGTCCTTTGTCCAGTCGGCAGGACCGGATGGACAGGAGTTGCTCGATGCCATTGCAGCGGGGACACTGCCAACCGATGTCGGTGTTGGTGGCCTTGGCGAGTTGCTCGAAATCGAAGGTCGTCCGAAATGGCGCCTGAGCGGCTCGATAAGCTGGGGCAGCGGACCGGTTGATGTGACTGTGTTCGGCAAATATGTCGGCGCGGTTTGGGATACCAGCGTGACCCGCGATGTTCTCATCGTCTCCGATGATCCAAATGCCAACTTCTTCCGGGTCAACGATCAGTTCACCATGAACGCTTCAATCAGCTATACGGTTGATAACAATACGGCGCTCAGCGGAACAAGGTTGAAATTCGGTATCAACAATTTGTTCAACGAAGACCCGCCGCTTGCCGATGAGAGCTATGGCTATTTCAGCGAATTGCATAGCTCGCGTGGACGGCAGTTTATTGTTGAACTCCGCAAGAAGTTTTGATGCAAAACGGCGGGGCTATGGAATATCCTAGCCCCGCCACGACCAAAATGTACCACCTTCTGCGAATGTCCAAATATTATCTTTCGACGTTAACTGCAGTACTTATTCTGGGCGGTTGCGCGAACACAGTTGAGGTTGCACCTGTTGTAGCTGCTCCCGGTCGCTGCGAAACGCCAAATGTGGTTCTAGATACTGACTTTCCAACTGGCAATATTGCCTCCTGTGAGGCCGTGAACCAAACCGGCCTTGCCATAAAGATTGAACCGGAAGACGAACCACCGATTAACTGCAGCGCATGGTATGCGTTTCGCTTGACGCCGCGCAATACAGGCGCGGTGCAAATTAGCCTTAATTATGAACATTGCGGTCACCGCTATTGGCCCAAGACCAGCACCGATGGCATTAACTGGACTAATTTATCTCCAGACTCTGTTGCGCTCGAAGATATTGACGGGGTCGCGCAGGCAAAGATGATTATCACGCTTGGCGAAAAGCCCGTGTTCGTTGCTGGTCAGGAAATCATTTCATCATCTGACTATGCTGCATGGGTCGGTCAAGTATCACAATCTCCATTGGTCGAACAGTCCTTGCTCGGTAAATCCGCTGAAGGCAAAAAATTCCAGCGATGTCGATCAAAGCCACCGGGGGCAATCCGCGTGAACAGATTGTCCTGATCGGCCGCCAGCATCCTCCTGAAATAACAGGCGCGCTGGTGATGATGCCGTTTGTCGAAACCCTGCTTTCTGATGAACCATTGGCCAAGCTTTTTCGCGAGCGGTTTGAGACTATAGTTGTGCCGGTGCTAAATCCCGATGGCGTTGATCATGGTTATTGGCGACACAATACTGGCGGTACCGATCTCAACCGCGATTGGGGGCCATTTGCGCAACCCGAAACGCAGTTGATGGACAAGCTGCTTGGCGACATTGAAAGCGCACCAGATCAACAGCTTCGTCTATTCATTGATTTTCATTCTACCCAGAATGATGTGTTTTATACCATCCCGGATGACTACCCCACTAATCCGCCGCTATTCCTGAAGGAATGGCTGGATTTGCTGCAAACCAGAATGCCGGATTATCCTGTGAAGCGGGATGCCAATCATAATCTGGGGCAAGCAAACTCCAAAAATTATGTTCACAAAAAATATGGCGTGCCTACGGTAACCTTCGAGATAGGCGATGAAACTGACCGTCCTTTGATAGAAAAGCTTGGTCGGGAATCGGCATTGGCAATGATGGAAACGTTGCTAGCCAACAAGTAACTCGAGTTCGATTAGCCGAGTATCGGATATTTCATATGACAAGGAAATACCTTGGAAAACAAATTTCCGTTTGTTGAGTTTCTGGGAACGAGCGGACGTTCTGCTGACCACCGATTGCAGACATTAAAAAATTCCAAAATTCGGTGATCTCGGGCAAAAATTCAAATCCAACCTTTTGGTCGATGCGCAGTGCACCGTGTCGGTTGCACCGCCACAAGTCTGTTGCAAATGCAAGATTTCCAGCGAATCTTTTCAGAAATTAGATAAATTCGGCACCAAGAGGATTTGAGTAACACCAGACTAAATAAGGTTCTGCGGTTCAAAATTCTCGATTTATTACGCGATGAGCCAAGATCTGTGAATTAGAGAAGTCCACGAGCTTGAATGGAACCAATTAATGCTTTACTATAGCCCGAAACTAAAATAGCCGCGAGTAGCGTGTAAAACGGTTGCCTGAAACAATACCCTGTCATTGTGGCCGAGTATTTGGTCAGGCTGGAGATACGCGATGCCTGAAACCCTTCGCCGCTCAATGCCGCCGGTCAAGGTTCGGCGCAAGATCTACGCTGCCAGTCTTTTCATACTCTCGCTATACACGGGCTACCAGTTCTGGATATCCGGACTGACTACGCTGCTGGTCGCCTTGCTGGTACCTATCGTGATTGTCATTCTTCTTTGGATTTGCCCCTTCACACCGCCAAATATGCTTGAAGAAAATACTCGAAAAACGGCGGCGTCCGAACCGCCGCCGATGCCAATCAAAAAAAGGATAATCCTGTTTTCCGATGGCACTGGCAACAGCAGCGCGAAACTGTTCAAGACGAATGTCTGGCGGATTTATCAGGCGATTGACTTCGGCTATGTTTCGTCGGGCGATACGATGCAAATCGGAAGTTACAGTGATGGTGTCGGCAATTCATCATTTAAGCCGATAGCAATCCTGGGCGGGATATTCGGTTTGGGCTTGCGCCGCAATGTTATCCATCTTTACCGATTCCTGTGCCGCAACTACACTCCGGGCGACGAGATTTTTGTTTTCGGTTTCAGTCGCGGTGCTTATACGGTCCGGATATTGACGGCGCTGATCGCAGATCAGGGAGTGATAACAGAATATCGGGACGAGCGTCATCTGAACAGTTTGTCAAATGCCGCATATCGGGAATTTGTAAGGGCTAACGTGCCTGGATCATTCCCTTGGATCACCAAATCCATGCGTTTCGTGCGTGACGTCAACACCCGGTTCTTTGCTTGGCTTCTGGATCCTTTTCCGCAGGAGGTCAGCCGAGACATGGCCGAAATCGATTTTGTTGGCGTTTGGGATACGGTCGGTGCCTATGGTGGGCCTATTATGGAGATAACTCGTGGCATTGACCGCTGGGTGGCTCCGCTCAGTATGACCGACTACATGCTGTCCGGAAAAGTAAAAATGGCGCGCCATGCCCTCGCTCTCGACGACGAACGTGCCTCTTTCCGCCCGCTCGTATGGGATGAAGTTCATGAAGAGGAACAGCGTATTTACAGCGGAAAGCTAATCAAAAAATTGGAAGATGAAAACCTCGCAAGTGCAGAACGCGAGAAACTGGAAATCGAATTCGACAAGGTCAAAAACTTCAAAAGAGGTCGAATAAAACAGGTTTGGTTCTGCGGCATGCATGCTGATGTTGGCGGCGGTTATCCCGATGAGAGCCTAAGCTATGTTTCACTAATGTGGATGATTGACGAAATCGGCGATCGCCTTGAATTCCTGCCAAGCGAAGTCGAGCGTTTGCGTAAGGGCGCTAATATTTTTGGCCCGATCCATAATAGCAGGCAGGGGATTGGTGCCTATTATCGGTATCAGCCCAGAAAGATAACGGCCTTCATGCATCATGAGGGAGACAGGGATAAGATCGGCCGCACATTGTCCCACCGCGATCCGCTGGTTACATTTCCATCAAGATCGGATCCTGCCGGCGCCCCAAAAATGAAATATCGTGGACTGCTTACGCATTGCAGCATTCATTCGACTGTATTGGTACGCATCGCCGCCGGAACCGACAATTATGCACCAGTCGGGTTGCCCAGGACATTTGATATTGAAGGTAAACTCAATATCCTAAACAACAAGGATAGACATAATCTGGACAAAAAAATTGCTCATTTGCTTTCCGGTGAAAAAATTGCTGATCGCGCAGTCGAACAGGAACGCATATGGGATCATGTTTCGTGGCGAAGAGGTATCTATTTTGCTTCTCTTACACTGACTTTACTGTTTCTAGCGATGCCGCTTTGGCCAGCATCAATGTCGGGTTCTCCTAACAATGTCGATGATCGCTGGGTCGGGGGACTGGCAGCCAACCTGTTCACGCCGATCCTTCCGGGGTTTGCCGAATATTGGCTGGTTGAATTTGAACAGCAACCGGTCGTTTTTTTGGGTTTGCTGGTAACCATATTGGCGTTGCTCATCTCCGGCGGATTTCTGGAACGCCTGTTGCGAGATGGCTCTCGGACAATGTGGTGGGCGGCGCTGGACGACCCTGCTCAAAACCTGAAAATGAAAAACCGCTTGCGCGACAATTACTCCTACCAGCGCATCCTCCAATTTCTTAAATGGTCCCTCACACCCAATTTTCTGGGAATGGCTGCGGTTGGACTGATCGCCTATCTTGCCGCCAGTATCGGCGTGCAAGGCTGGATGGTATATGCGGAACGGAACGGCAGTTTGTGCGGAATCGAAGCTGCGGAACAGGGGTTGGTAAATAGAAAATATATCTTGGATAAATCCTGCAACGATACCGGGATAACTATCAAAGAAAAAGAAACATATGAAATTGCCTTCGTTGCAATTGGGCAGAGCCGGTCGGATCGGGATTCTGCTCTTTTTGGAGTGAGCGTCTGGGATTTGTTCTCCGATACCGACGCCAAGAAAACTAGCGGGCTTGCCGACCGTTTGTCACTCCTGTTTGGCACTCCGTTTCGCCGGATTGTTCCGGCCAGATGGATTCAGCCGCTTTATCTCGTTCGCGATTACTCGAGTCAATCTCTGGAAGCAAATAGTGAAAGAGTCGGTGACGATATTTCCATTAAAGTGATCAAGTTCGAAACGATAAAGCATAATGACGGAGAAACGAGGGCCATTGCGATCATCAAGACCCCACAGAAAGGTCGTCTTTTCCTGTTCGCCAACGATGCCGGATTCCCGGGTCTGAAAGGCCTCGCCTGCAGAAATACGCCGTCAAATATTTGCGATGTCAAAATCAACGTTGAAGTCAGGCGTCTCGAAGCAAGTTGAGCACGAATCTAGCTGATACTTTAAACGCGACAATCGGATTTACAGATGCAATATTCCAGAAAAGGAACGATGACGGCGCGAAGCGCTTTCGAGTAATAAATCGTCTGCCGTGAATATTGCAAACTGGAGTGATTGCCGATGAAAGGCGTGCTGCGCCTGCCATCTTAGCTCCATTTATCTTAACTGTTATGGAGTTCTGGAATGTTCCGAATGGTGGATGTTCGGGGATCCGGATGGTTTCATTAAAAAGTCCAGGCGACAGCGAAAAGCCCTCCAATGACCGGCATAACTACCTGCAGCCAACGGATTTAACCACGAAAAAGGCGGGTCCCATTTATGGGTACCCGCCTGAATTTTTCGAACAAAGCGCGAAAACAACAGGGGGACGCATTGAGCGCCCCCGGATTGCTTATTTGTTTACGGCGTCTTTCAAGCCTTTGCCGGCTTTGAATTTTGCCTGTGTGGATGCAGGAATCTGCATTGGCTCGCCTGTACGTGGGTTACGGCCGGTTGAAGCTTTACGCTTTGATGTTGAGAATGTACCGAAACCAACGAGGCGAACTTCGCCGCCGCCGCTGAGTGCTTTGGTGATGGAATCAAAAACTGCGTCTACGGCTTTGCCCGCATCGCTTTTGCTGAGGCCGCTGTGGTCTGCAACACTACTGATAAGATCCTGTTTATTCATTATGGGTATCCCCCCTTCTCTAAAGACTAAAGATATTTTTAGACGCGACTCTGTCTGACCGCAGTAAGTACAAAACACCCATGTGAGTCAAAGGAAAACCGCTATTTTCTGCGCCAAAGTTGTAATTTTTACGTTGAATCATTCAAAACGATGCAGATTCAATATTCTCCTGCCTGTTTTGCCAGTTTTCAGGTCAAAAAGGCAACGTCTCTGCCTGTCGCCACGACTCGCAGAATAACAAATTTTAGTGGCGCGCTATCGAACCGGCATCATCGGAAACCGGCGCGGTCGCATGGCTGGCAAGCTCGTCAGCATCACTCCATTCAATCGGCTCAACCTTTTCCGTAAGGGCTATTGCTAGAGCCTCGTCAACATGACTCACTGGAATAATCTTGAGATTGGACGTTATATTCTCAGGTATCTCGACCAGATCTTTCTCATTTTCCGCTGGAATAAGCACTGTCGTAATGCCTCCCCGCAGGGCGGCCAGTAATTTTTCTTTCAGTCCGCCGATGGGCAAAACACGACCGCGAAGAGTGACCTCTCCGGTCATTGCAACATCACGGCGCACAGCAATTCCCGTCAACGTAGAAACAATTGCGGTGACGATACCAACACCGGCAGATGGACCGTCTTTTGGCACAGCGCCCTCGGGCAAGTGAATATGAATATCCTTGCGAGCAAACAGGCTGGGCTTGATCCCGTAGGAAGGTGCGCGCGCTTTAACGAATGACAAAGCTGCCTGAACGGATTCCTGCATGACATCGCCGAGCTTGCCGGTTGTCCTGATCTGGCCTTTTCCGGAAACTGTCACCGACTCAATCGTCAGCAATTCGCCGCCAACTTCTGTCCAAGCCAGTCCAGTGACCGCACCCACCTGATTTACTTCCTCACCGACGCCGTGCCGAAACTTGCGTACGCCAGCATATTCCGAAAGATTGTCCGTGGTGATTTCTATACTTTTATATTCGCCTTCCAGTATCCGGCGCAGTGCCTTACGGGCTAACTTGGCAATTTCCCGTTCCAGTGTGCGAACACCAGCTTCGCGGGTATAGTAGCGGATGAGATCGCGCAGTGCATCGTCGTGCAACGCAAATTCTCCGTCTTTCAGACCATGTGCTTCAATCTGCTTCTCGAGCAAATGACGCTTGGCGATCTCCACCTTTTCGTCCTCAGTATACCCTTCGAGACGGATGATTTCCATCCTGTCCAACAGCGGCTGCGGAAGATTGAGCGAGTTTGCCGTGGTCACAAACATGATGTCCGACAGATCAATATCGATTTCCAGATAGTGATCCTGGAATTTATCATTTTGTTCTGGATCAAGCACTTCAAGTAGCGCGGAGGCAGGATCGCCGCGGAAATCCTGACCCAGCTTGTCGATCTCATCCAGCAAGAACAATGGATTAGATGTGCCCGCTTTTTTAAGATTGGATACAATCTTGCCGGGGAGCGATCCGATATACGTCCGGCGATGGCCACGTATTTCGGCCTCATCACGGACACCACCTAGAGACTGGCGTACAAATTCGCGACCTGTTGCGCGAGCAATGGAACGTCCTAGCGACGTTTTGCCAACGCCGGGAGGACCCACAAGGCACAAAATCGGGCCTTTGAGTTTATTCGTGCGCGCCTGGACAGCGAGATATTCCACGATGCGCTCTTTCACCTTTTCGAGCGCGAAATGATCGTCATCGAGAATTTTCTCGGCTTGCTTGATATCTTTTTTCAGTCGCGATTTTTTGCCCCACGGCAGGCCGAGCAGGACATCAAGGTAATTGCGCACTACCGTCGCCTCGGCCGACATCGGTTGCATGCCCTTGAGCTTTTTAAATTCGGTTCCAGCCTTGGTTTTGGCTTCCTTGGAGAGCTTTGTCTCTTCAATCTTCTTGCCAAGCGCGGAGAGCTCATCGCCCTCGCCATCTTCATCGCCCAATTCACGCTGGATAGCTTTCATCTGCTCATTGAGATAATATTCGCGCTGGGTTTTCTCCATCTGGCGCTTAACGCGGCCACGAATCTTCTTTTCAACCTGGAGAACGCCAAGTTCGCCTTCCATGAACGCAAACACCATTTCAAGACGCTTCATCGGATCACTCTCGATCAGAAGACTCTGTTTATCGGCCACCTTCACATTTATATTCGCGGCAACTGCATCAGCAAGTTTGGAGACATTCTCGATTTCGCCAAGCTGCACAACAGTTTCAGCCGGCATTTTCTTGTTCAGTTTGGAATAATTCTCAAACTGGTCGACAACCGAGCGCATCAACGCCGCGACCTCTGGACCTTCAGCCGTACCCTCGTTCATCAATTCAATTTGGGCCAGCACATAACCGTCAGCCTGATCATCCAGTGCGATATGGCTTGCACGTTGCTTGCCTTCTACCAGCACCCGCACAGTGCCATCTGGCAATTTCAAAAGCTGTAATACCGTCGCCACAACGCCAAGATCATATAGCTGATCGCGGCCAGGATCATCCTCTGCCGGATCAAGCTGCGCGACAAGGAAAATTTCCTTGTTTGAATCCATCGCTTTTTCCAGCGCCACAACGGATTTGTCACGGCCGACAAACAACGGCACAATCATATTGGGAAACACCACAATATCGCGCAACGGAAGAAGCGGCAGAGCTTTGGTTTCAGGGGTAGAAACGGATTTAGGTTGTGACATGGATACTCCAAAACGTTGCGCGGTCGCAGTAATCAATCGCGCGCTTGTGCCAGATATATGGTGCCTTCCAACATCACTTCAAGCAAGAAGCGACAAAAGCCCGCAAACGCCTAAAAAGGGAGTTTAAAACCTGGGGGTAACTGCATACCGCTCGTCATCTTGCTCATTTCTTGGTTGCTCAACGCATCGGCTTTGTCCCGCGCATCGTTAAACGCTGCGGCGACCAGATCTTCCAAAATGCCCTTTTCTTCTGCTTTTATGAGACTGTCATCAATGCTAACCCCCAGTATCCGGCCCTTGGCAGTGGCTTTAACAGAAACCAGTCCACCGCCAGATTTGCCTTCCACTTCTAGACTGTCGAGCTTTTTCTGCGCCTCTTCCATCTGTGTCTGAACGGTTTGCGCCGCTTCTTGCGCGGCTTTCATCATTTCTTCCATTGATTTCATGACTATGAGCTCCTTGATTCTGGTAAATTATCGTCTGTCACTTCATCCAGCAATTCGGCATCCGGAAAGGCCTTCATCGCCGCTTTGACCAACGGGGTATCGAGAATGGCCTGGCGCTCGGCCTCTTTATCCAGCTGAATTTGTTCGGAAATACTTGGGTTCGCTTCGCCAACCCCTTCGGCAATCTGCCATTGCACTCCGGTTATATTCTGCAACAATCCAGCCATTGTCTTAATATCATCAGCCCGCAACGACGCTGATTTTTCGAATATAATCTTGGGAGGACTAAATTCGATCAACCGCATGTAGCTCCTAAGAAAACCTTCAAGTTTCGCATCGACACCACCGATCAACTCGACCGCCTCATCAAAAGTCTTCGGCAACCGGCTATCGGAAGCGTTCTGCGGAATATCATTAGCGACTTCCAGCGTTTTCGCAGCGACAGGCTCTGATGATTGCGCCGATTCAGGAACTGTTTTCTGTGTCGCGGGCGAGGCAGTTGATTGCGCGTCACTCAGCATCTTCGTTAGTGTGCCGGGATCAGGCATTTCTGCCGCACAAAGCACGCGCAGCAATGCCATATCGCAAGCCTCGCGTGGAAGATGTGCCTGTTGCACCTCTTCATAACCTTTGAGAAGAAGCTGCCATAGCCTGTGGAGAACTGGATAAGAAAGTTCTTCCGACCATTGTGCGAGCTGGGCTTTAGCCTCTTCGGACAACGTCGGATCATTGGCGCGACCGACTTTGTAGAGCGTCACTTGATGCGAAAGCGACAACAAGCCATTCATCAAGGAAAGCGGCTCCACCCCGATTTTATAATGCTCGCCAATGGCATCTAGCAATGCAGTCGAATCGCCAGCCAGCAAATGGCCAAATAAACGGCGCACGGCGCTGCGATCCGACAGGCCCAGCATTTCCCGGATTTGTGTGGCTTTGATCCTGCCGCCGCCGTCCATATCGGCATGAGCAATGGCCTGATCCAAAATCGACTGGCCATCGCGCGCAGATCCTTCGGCCGCTTGCGCAATCAGATTGAGAGCATCGTCGTCGGCTTCAACGCCTTCCTTTTCACATATCATGCGAAAATTTTCGGCCAGCAGCTCCGGGGTAATCCGCTTCAAATCAAAGCGTTGGCAGCGGGACAGCACCGTGATCGGCACTTTGTTCACTTCAGTCGTCGCGAATATGAATTTCACATGGCTAGGCGGTTCCTCCAGCGTTTTCAACAGTGCGTTGAACGCGTTTTTCGACAGCATGTGGACTTCGTCTATAATGTAGATCTTGTAACGCGCGGAAACCGAGGAATAGCGCACGGCTTCGATAATTTCGCGAACGTCATCAACTCCGGTATGGCTAGCGGCATCCATCTCGATGACATCAATAAAACTGCCTTCGGCAATTGATCGGCAAGGTTCGCATTTGCCGCACGGATTGATGGTCGGTCCGCCCTGCCCGTCTTCGCCAATGCAGTTGAGCGCTTTGGCGATAAGGCGCGCGGTCGTTGTTTTCCCGACCCCGCGGACGCCGGTCATCAGGAATGCATGGGCGAGCCGGTCGCGTTTAATGGCATTGCCTAGCGTCTGCACCATCGCGTCCTGCCCAATCAACTCGTCAAAGCTGGAAGGCCGGTATTTCCGCGCCAATACGCGATAAGGTTGCGCGGAACCGGGTGCCGGTTGCTCCGGCGCTTCGACGTCGCTGGCTGCAAAAATATCAGATGAATCGGACATGGAGGACCAGTTTAGGCGCAAGGCACAAAATTGTCGAAGGCTTAAAGCGCCTCATCACGCCCAAAGCCCAAAAGCTGTGTAAATTTTATCAAGTAGGAGCCGGGCGACCCGCAGAAAAATCGTTACGGCTGCTTCCTTCCGGATCTGACCGGGTTGGCGAACACTACGTCCACCCGACTCCCGCGTCGCATATGGCCAGCTTTGCGTTCAGTTTCAAGTGTCATATTTCCGTGCCGCAATCCATGCAGCAATCTTCGCGACTTCGGCGATCCTGCGCTCGACTTCCGCCGCAGGAGCAGTCGGACGATCCATAAAAATCGATAATATCCGTGGGTCATCGCCATCGTAACCAGCAAACGAAGGCCAGAATATTGCCACATCGTTGTAGGCCAGACCATCTGGCGCGGTCCCGGTCTTATTTCCCACCGGCCATCCATAAGGGATACCCAGTCGAATCCGCGCCAGCCCTGTTTGGCTGCGAGCCATCCATTCGTAAACGATAGTTTTACTGCTGCAACAGGGGTTTTTTATCATGATTTCATGAATAAGTTGCGAGAATGCTGCTGGACTTGTGGTATCCCTTACATCACCAATTCGGTTTTCGTTGAGATCAGGCTCAATCCTGTCGAGCCTCGTGATTGTATCACCTTGTGAGCGAAAATAGCGCGTCAGGGCTTCCGGCCCGCCGATTGCCTCGAGAGCCAAATTTGCTGCGGCATTATCGCTTGTTATTACTGCCGCTTCGATCAGTTCATGCAAATTTGTTTCACCGCCGTCTCGCAGCCGCTCCTCAACAAATGGCGCATAAGGCACGAGGTCATTTTCCGTAAGCGCAATCGGGGCTTTGAGATCTAGCAGACCTTTCTGGCCTGCTTCAAGCACAGCCCACGCAAGTGGCAGTTTGAATGTCGAACACATCGCAAAGCGTTCGTCGCCGCGATAAGCAAAATCAATCTCGCCATTTTTCCGCGTGAGAGCAACGCCCAATCTACCGCCCGTACTTTTTTCAAGTGCTTCAATTGCACGCCTTGCGGCGCTATCCTGATATTTGAATACAGTCGGCTTTTCTGCGGCCCTTAACGGCAATGATACCGTTGCAGCCGCAGCCAAGCCCATAGCTCTAATGAAATTCCGACGATCCAGCATAGTTTGTTACAATCCCTGCATATTTCGGCTTTCGGCCGGTATCCGCACCGTCAATCCATCCAGCGCCTCCGTGAGGGTAATCTGACACGCCAACCGGCTCGTGCGCCGCGCACCGGCTGCCAAGTCTAGCATGTCTTCTTCCATCTCGGTCGCCTCCGGTAATTTATCGAAATCCCTCGCGTCGACAATGACGTGGCAAGTGGAACAAGCCATCTGTCCTTCGCAAGTGCCTTCCAGCGGTTGATCGTGGATTTGCGCTACGGTCAGCAAGCATTCACCCTCTGTGGCTTTGGCGGTCACAGTTCGCTGGCCATCTGCACTTACAAAATTAACTGCGATCTCGCTCATAGCTGCTCCTCCGCTGCCCGATTTATCAGTGAGGCCGCCTGTTCGATTTCTTCCACTGTTGTATATCGACCAAAGCCCAAGCGGATTGATGATTTGATTTCCGCCGGTTGCAAACCGAGCGCTGCCAGAACGTGGCTGGGCCTGCCCGATCCACTGGCGCAGGCGGACCCTGCAGAAAAGGCGACCCCGCGCACATCAGACATAAGCCGCGCAACGTCCAGTCCATCACGGCGGATATTGAGATTGCCTGGATAGCGCTGATCCTGAGACCCGTTCACCGTCCAATTGGCAAATTTTTCGCGGGCGCTTTTAGCGAGATTGGCGATAGACATCGCGTCCGCATCCCAGCGGTCAGCGCAAAGCTCAGTCGCCTTCCCAAGCCCCACACACAAAGCCGGAGACAATGTTCCTGAGCGCACGCCACGCTCCTGCCCACCGCCGTGGATCAATGTTGGCACCTTCAGACCATTTTTCACCCAAAGTGCGCCAATGCCCTTTGGTCCGTAAATCTTGTGCCCGGAGAGCGCGATCATATCAATATTTGTCGGAATCGCGACACGTCCATAGCCTTGCACAGCATCGCAAAACATAAGCGCGCCGGCTTTGTGAGCGATATCGGTTATGGCTCCAACCGGCTGAATGACACCAATTTCGTTGTTGACCAGCATGGCAGCAACGAGCGCAGTTTTTTGGTCGATTGTGGCTTCCATCTGTTCCATCGAAACAAGGCCATCACTGCCGACCGGATGCAGTATCACCTCAAAACCCTGCGCCTGATAGGACAGCGCCGTGTCTCTCACAGCTGCATGTTCACTCACCAAAACGACAATCTTATTGCGACCCTCCGACAGAAAAGCCTTCACCGCGCCAAAACCGAGATTGATCGCCTCCGTTGCGCTACCGGTAAATATCATTTCTCCATCATTGGGCAGTAGCGCACAAACCTGCTGTCGTGCTACTTCGACTGCAGCAGCAGACTTTCTCCCAAGAATATGCGGACTATGGGGATTACCGAAGTTATCGCGGAGCCACGGCACCATTGCCTCAAATACCTCTGGTGCCAGTGGCGTTGTTGCCTGATTATCGAGGTAAATCGGTTCTGTCATCGCTTAAGTTAAGCGCGCCGCGCTTCGGCAAAGATCGACTTCCACTGGTCGATAAACGCATAAACGTGCGTGCGCGTGGTATCGCGTCCTATGCTGACACGGATCACTTCTTTGGCTATAGCTCCGTCAATCCCCATCGCCTCCAGAACATGGCTGGGTTTCAGCGTACCAGAGGAACAGGCGCTGCCTGCCGACACCGAAAAACCGGCCATATCGAATTTTATCAACTGCGTATTCGCGGCAACGCCCGGCATATGATAGCTGGCGATCGTCGCAATGCGCGGCGCGTTGTCAGCGATCACGGTGCCGCCTTCCTTCTTGATCGCATCATCCAGATGCTGGCGCAGTTCCGTCGCCCGGCCTGCCCAATTGGACGGCGCTTCCAGCGCGGCCACCATTCCCATGATATAGGGCAGATTTTGGGTACCTGAACGATAGCCTTGTTCCTGACCGCCGCGTGCATCGAGCAATTTCAAATCCTTGATCAACAAAGCCCCAACGCCAGGAGGGCCACCAAATTTATGCGCCGCGACGACAATCATATCCACATCAGGTAGCGGCATTTTACCAGCAGATTGCGAGCAGTCTGCTAGCAAATAGGCGCTGCGGTCTTTGGTAACTTTGGCGAGCGATGCCAGATCCTGCATCACACCTGTTTCGTTGTTCACTGATTGGATAGCCACCAGCGCAGGCCCTTCGACGCCCTTCAGAACATGATTGAGGTTCATCGGCACGACCATCCCGTTAAGATCGACAGGAAGCGGCTTTGCGGATTTGCCGAACCGCAGAACCACATCATGCTCAACAGTAGAAATAAGCTGAACGGGAGGCCTTGAGTGCTGCAGTGCGATTGCAATGGCCTCGCTGGCTCCGCTCGTGAAAATCACATCACCGTCCCAACCCAGTGCGGCTTTAAAACGGCTCCGGGCATTTTCCAGCATTGATTGCGCTGCGCGGCCATCGGCATGTGGAGATGACGGATTAGCCCAATGTTCAAAACCCTCGCGGCAAGCTTGTTTTGCAGCGTCCAGCATGGGTGTAGTAGCGGCATAATCGAGATAAATACGTTTCTGATCTTGCATGTTGCTAGCGAAAACTTTCGATGACTGCCCAGATGGTGCGGGATTGAGTTGCGATATTATCAACTCTCCTTATATAGGCGCTTCAATCAGCGCAAAAGCAATTCGCACTTTTGCAGTCTTTCGATCAGAAAACACGTTACAGAATTGAAAAACCTATGCCAGATGTAATTTTTACCGGTCCTGAAGGTCGCCTGGAAGGCCGGTTTAGCCCTCCACCACGCGACCGCGCTCCTGTCGCCATGATCCTTCACCCACATCCGCAAGCAGGCGGCACGATGAATGACCGGATCACGCAAGCGATGTATAAAACTTTTGTGAAACGCGGCTTCGCCACATTGCGGTTCAATTTTCGCGGTGTCGGTCGCTCGCAAGGCACTTTTGACAATGGCATCGGGGAATTGTCGGATGCCGCTGCTGCTCTGGATTGGGTGCAGAGCTTCCATCCTGAAGCACAGACCACCTGGATTGCCGGCTATAGCTTTGGTGCATGGATCGGTATGCAGCTATTGATGCGACGTCCCGAAGTGCGCGGCTTCATCTCGGTATCCCCGCCGGCCAATATGTATGATTTCAACTTCCTAGCGCCCTGCCCTTCATCGGGCATCATTATTCAAGGTGTGAATGACGAGGTAGTAACCCCGAGCGCAGTGCAAAAGTTGGTCGACAAACTCCGCACACAAAAGCATATCACCATTCACCATGATGAAATTCCGCGGGCCAATCATTTTTACGAAAATGAAATGGAGCTTCTGATGGGCTCGGTGGATAATTATCTGAACATGAGACTCGCGCCGGATTCACCGATAAAATAGCGCTATTCCGTGGCTTTAGTATCGGGCGTTTTATCCCCCTCTGGTAGCGGAATAGACCAGATCGCAACATTGCCGAACATGACGAGCGACGCTGCTAACATAAGCAAGCCTTGTTGCTTGTTATTGCCTTTGCGCAAAATGTAGATGCCACCAGCCAGCAGGGCGGCACCGGCCAGCATCAGGATAGATAAAACCAGATCAGACATTTTATACTTTACACTGCTCCTTTCCCTTATCGCATCACGGCTTACGCGATCTTCGTCGGTGTAAAAACACTATTTATCAAATGCATTATTTGCACTCAGCTTATTCAGCCGTCATGATTCGGGCTTGGTCGCTTCCGTTTCATTGGTTATGTCCATTTTAGACCAAACTGAAGATTGATCGAATAACTGCAATTGTATAGAACATATCAGGTTCATAACATAAATTTATTGTGAACATCTAACTGAGCGACACGCGCAAAGGCAACCGTTGATGCAATATGACCAACCCCTTCTCGTTGTTGCAAAGCTTTCTACTCATTTTCGAATCTCCAGTCTTGTAAAGCAACTGAAGAGTGAAGGTCAGGCCACTTATGCTCCGCAAGCAAACAATGCGTCTGAGCAATGTGAAGTCATTCTGGATGGCATGTCCTTTTTATTGTCGAGGTACGCGCCAGCAGAACTGAACAAGGGTTTCGAAATTGATACGCTCGCCAATAGCTTTTGCAAAAAACCGGTATCCGATTCGTCTGCCATTGGCATTGCTCTTGGGGAAAACATCAAGAGTGGCAAGCATGTTGCTACTATAAATCGTGCGCTTTTGAAGCTTGCCATATTGACGGGCGATATTGTGAATGCCACCCATGTTTCATGGTTGCCTGCCCGGCATAATATTGACTTCGGATTTTTTGTGGAAGCAGCAAATGACTATATCGCAGGCGGTCCAGTTCCAGCGCTGATCCAGGTTGCGGTCAACAAGTCCAGCGATGGCGCACTTCACACCACAGGCCTTGATTATTTTTGCGGTCAGGAAGTGGTTTTTCAAGCACCGCCTGATTTTCCGGAAAACGAATCCATCAAAAGGTTGGTTCGGATAGCCCATGATTTGGCTACAAATGGCCCTATAGACAACGCTATCGAAACGAGCGGGCTCGACGTTGACGAAACAATTAGATTTCAACCCAGCGGGGATAGCAAACATCTATCTGTGGAAATTATTGTCTAGATCGGAGAACTGCGCCGACATTCTCTGCCGGCGCATTAATATTCCCGCTATGCTGCAGTTGGCGCAGCCTCACGAACGTTTTGATCGACATGCTCGGCAAACTGCTCAAAATTATCGATGAATAATTTCACCAGTTTCTGTGCGGTTTCATCATAAGCTGCCGGGTCCGACCATGTTGAACGCGGATCCAGTATGGCGCTGTCTACACCTGGCACCGCAACCGGCACTTCAAAACCAAAATTGTCGTCTGTACGGAATGCGCCGTCGTTCAGGCTGCCATCAAGCGCTGCGTTGAGCAGAGCGCGCGTGGCTTTGATCGGCATGCGATTGCCTTCGCCATATTTACCACCTGTCCAACCAGTATTAACTAGCCAGCAACGCACACCACCCTTGGCGATACGCTCTTTCAGCAGATTCCCGTAAACTGAAGGGTGGCGTGGCATGAATGGCGCGCCAAAACATGTTGAGAAGGTCGCTTCCGGTTCCGTAACGCCAATTTCCGTACCGGCGACCTTCGCGGTATAACCAGAAAGGAAGTGATACATCGCTTGCTCGGGCGTGAGCCGCGATATCGGAGGCAAAACACCAAAAGCATCGGCCGTCAACATAATGATGTTCTTGGGAACCGGCCCCATATTCTTTTCAGATGTGTTGGGGATAAAGTCGATCGGATAAGCGCCGCGGGTATTTTCTGCCTTGCTGTTGTCATCAAGATCAAGTTCCCGGGTATCCGGGTCCATCACGACATTTTCCAGAACCGTACCGAAACGACGGGTTGTCGCATAAATTTCTGGCTCTGCTTCTTCCGAAAGACGGATCATTTTTGCGTAGCAACCGCCTTCGAAGTTAAACACCGCAGTATCAGACCACCCATGTTCATCATCACCAATCAACGTGCGGCTGGCATCGGCAGAAAGGGTTGTTTTTCCGGTGCCGGAAAGACCGAAGAATACCGCTGTATCACCTTCAGGGCCGATGTTGGCTGAACAATGCATCGGCATAACCGAATCGAGTGGCAGAAGATAATTGAGCAATCCAAATACGGATTTCTTCATCTCACCTGCATAAGCCGTACCGCCAATGAGAATGAGCTTTTCACTCAAGTTCACCACGACAACTGTTCCGCTACGCGTGCCATGGCGCTCAGGGTCGGCCTGGAAGCTTGGCAGATCAATAATCGTATATTCAGGCACAAATGAACCGAGTTCTTCTGCCGCCGGGCGCACCAGCATCGTCCGGATAAAAAGGTTATGCCACGCTTTTTCATTGATAACCCGCACGTTCACACGGTGCTCAGGTTGCGAACCGCCAAAAAGATCTTGCACAAACAATGTTTCTTTTTCGGCAAGAGCAGCAAGAAAATCGGCTTTCAACGCAGCAAAATGCTCGGGCGTCATGCCTTTGTTGGTCTTGCCCCACCAGACACTATCCTCTGTTTCAGAATCGCGGACGATGAACTTGTCATTTGCGGAACGGCCGGTATGCGCGCCTGTCTCGACCACCAGAGGACCATCCTTGGCGAGATGTCCCTCACCGCGCGATACAGCGGCTTCAACCAAAGCCTCCGTTCCCAAATTCCAGTGCTGCTCGGCACTTGTCGTAAAACCCTGATCGTTCAATGAAACGGCTGACTTCTGTGGCAAAACTAATCCCTAATGCTTGAAAATGGTGATCTGCGGTGCAGTGTTATAGAATTGTGATGGCGCTTATCGCACCATATCGAGTCGGTCAAATATCTTGGGACCCACTATACATGATTTGGACCAATATTGCTGCAAATCCGGCTCTTTTTCAAAAATATCATCAGATTATTCCGTTCTTGTAAGCCCGCGACGCAAGGGTTAGATCATATTTCCAAAAGTCGCAGAGGTTGAACGGAAATTTATGGCAGCGAATATCGCCCTGGTCGATGACGATCGAAATATCCTGACGTCCGTATCAATCGCGATGCAGGCAGAAGGTTTTGTGACTCGGGTATATTCCGATAGTGAGGCAGCACTGCAGGCGATTTTGGACAACCCGCCTGACTTGGGAATTTTCGATATAAAAATGCCCAAAATGGACGGTCTGGAGTTGCTTCGCCGGGTTCGGGAAAAAAGCAACGTGCCGGTTATATTCCTTACATCCAAGGACGAGGAACTAGATGAGGCCCTAGGTCTTGCGATGGGCGCTGATGATTACATAAAAAAGCCTTTCTCACAGCGACTTCTAATTGCCCGAGTCAAATCAATTTTGCGCCGCGCTGAACTCATGAAGTCTTCCGATAACGGAGACATGGAAGAAATTTCGGAACCTCTGGTTAGAGGCAAGCTTGAAATGGATCCGCCGCGCCATCTGGTGAAGTGGGATGGCCAGAATGTGACGCTTACGGTCACAGAGTTTATGATACTGGAAACGCTGGCCACTCGTCCCGGCGTTGTCAAAAGCCGCAATCTGCTGATGGACGCAGCGTATCAGGACGACGTCTATGTCGATGATCGTACGATCGATAGTCACATAAAACGCCTGCGCCGGAAGTTCCGCGAAGTTGATCCGGAATTTGACGCCATTGATACGCTCTATGGAGCCGGTTATCGCTACACCGAATAACAGTCGTCCACCAGAATTGGGCACGGACCTAACTCTGCGCTGGTCGGCACGTTTGTCTTTGACAAGCCGGATACTGGCGGTGAACATACTGACCATTGCCCTGCTCGCTGGCAGCCTGTTCTATCTGGATAACTATCGCAGCAGACTGACGGAAGAAAGATTAGAACAGGCAGAAGTGCAAACCGAGTTGATCGGCGACGCCCTGGTTCATTCATCGCCGGATTATCACTCTGTGCTTATCGAACGATTTGCGAACAGGCTGAGCGCGCGGATACGGATATATAGCCCGAACGGTGAAAAACTGAGTGACAGTTTCGAACTGTCAGATCCAACATACGAACTTATCGATCCTGAAACCCAGCCCTGGAGGAAGGATGCCGCGCGCGCTCTCGATAAGGCCATTGAATATGTTGTTTTAAGCAAGCCTATTTCGGACTATCAGGAACCGGAAAATGACCAAACCGGATCTTGGCAAGAACTCAAAACTGCTGCAAGTACTGGCAAAACTGCGAGCAGCGTCAAATATGCCCCCGATCGCACCCCTATGTTAATTGCCGGAACTGTTCAGGCGGGTACCAACAACCAGATACTCTTGACGTTGAACCCGCGCGACATAACACGCATTGTTCGTGCAGAGCGCGGCAGTGTCATAATAGTAATGCTATTGGCAGCGCTAGTTTCTATCCTCCTTTCCTTGTTCCTAGCCCGCACCATCGTTCGCCCCATCCGGCGACTGGCACGCGCAGCTGTTCGCGTGAGATTGGGACGGGAACCGGAAATTTCGATACCCAGAATGCCGGACCGGAAAGACGAAATCGGTCAATTGGCTCGCGCATTGGCCGATATGAGCGGCGCATTGCGTCACCGGATTGATGCGACCGAGGCATTTGCCGCCGATGTCAGCCACGAAATCAAAAACCCGCTGGCTTCCCTTCGATCAGCGCTGGAAGGTTTGCAAACCGTCAAGCAGCCAGAATTGCAAAACCAGCTACTTGAAGTCGCCAGCGATGACGTGCGCCGGATCGACCGGCTGATCAATGATATTTCCGAAGCATCCCGGGTCGATGCAGAATTAGCCCGAACCAGGTTCGAGCCTGTCGATATAGGTCAAATGCTTGACCAGCTGCTGGCAGCTAGAGAACAGCGGGACACCAATGCGGGCGTCAAAATTGCATTTGCCAGACCAGCGAGAGGTGTCGCTATGGTCATGGGTGATGATGGCAGATTAGAGCGGGTTTTTAGCAACATCCTCGATAACGCAGTCTCATTTTCACCCGACGATGGACTAATCGAAATACTAGCGACACCAGATGACGATGAGGTTGTCATTCATATTTGCGACCAGGGACCCGGAGTAGCATCCGAACACCGCGAAAACATTTTCAACCGGTTTCATTCGGATCGCCCTGCGGGAGAAGTCTTTGGCAGGCATAGCGGCCTGGGCCTGGCTATCGCAAAAACGATTATAGAAGGTCATGAAGGCACGATATGCGTCAAAGACAAACCTAATGGGGACCCCGGAGCCCTGTTTGAAATCAAACTGCCCTCAGCGTCAACATCGCCAATTTTATGACACAAATTGAAAGCCAGAAAGTCCATGCGACGAGCGTTGCCATCCATGGTCATGGGATCATGATCAGGGGTAAATCGGGGTCTGGCAAATCTGATCTTGCTTTGAGGCTAATTGATCGCGGGGCCGTTCTGATCAGCGACGACTATTGTGTTCTCACTCCTGGCGAAGATAAAATAAATATATCCCCGCCTCCGACGATCGCTGGCAAAATTGAAGTGGCATCAATCGGAATCATCAAACTTGATTATGTGTCTGACGTCCCGTTGCGAATAATTGTTCAACTAAAAAAATCGGCAGAGCGATTCCCTATGGATAGCCCGACCTCAGATTTGCTGGGCTATACCTTGCCAACCATAGTCATTAATCCGATGGAACCCAGCGCACCGATCAAAGTAGAGATGGCAATTCGCTACCTTCCGCGTCTAAAAGGATGACTATGGTTTCCCAAAGCGCAAAAAGGGTGTTGTTGGTGACCGGATTATCCGGTGCGGGAAAGTCGACTGCGATAAAAACACTGGAAGATGTTGGTTGGGAGACGATAGACAATTTTCCGCTCCGGCTGGTCGAAAGATTGCTCAAGACCCCGCCCTCCAGTTCCCGGGAAAATAATGATCCGCCATTGGCACTAGGCTTCGATAGCCGGACCCGCGGCTTTAATCCTGATACGCTGATAGGCAGGATAAAGAAGCTTCAGGAAAGCGAAAATTTTCTCATTTCCACATTGTTTTTGGATTGTGCAGGCGGTGAAATCGAAAGGCGATATGCCGAGACTCGGCGCCGTCACCCGCTGGCTCAGGACCGTCCAGCGGCTGAAGGCATTGCAATGGAGCGGTCTCAACTCGAACCATTTCGTCGGTGGGCGGATCATGTGATTGATACAACCGGTCTGTCTGCAAATGCTTTGGAAAAAGAAGTCAGACAGCAATTTGAATTGGAAGGCTCCGGTACGACAACCGTCACCATCACCAGTTTCGGCTTCTCCAGGGGATTACCGAATAATATCGACCTGCTGTTTGACGTGCGGTTTCTCGCCAACCCGTTTTGGGAACCAGAATTGAAATTGATGACCGGTCTCGATGCGCCAGTCGCGGAGTATATTGCCAAGGACCCTTCCTATCACGAAGCCCTGACCAAGATTGAAGACTTGCTTAAGTTTTTACTGCCAAAATATCAGGCAGCCGGAAAAGCTTATGTCAATATTGGTATTGGTTGTACCGGTGGTCGTCACAGATCAGTACATGTCGCAGAAACACTCAGCAAAAACTTGCGTAAAGCTCGATTTTCGCCCACGGTTTCACATCGAAATCTGACATCACGACCAATGGACGCTTTGGAATCTATGTCTCAAAATTCGGCATCTAAAATTGACGAGAACAAGGGAATTTGACTGTAATGATCGGCTTGGTTCTCGTTACCCACGGACAGTTGGCGACCGAATTTGTCATCGCTATGGAGCATGTTGTCGGTCCACAAAAGTCAATTGCGGCTGTTTGCATCGGGCCTCGTGATGACATGGAAGAAAAACGCGAACAGATCGCCAGTTCCATAGCGAAAGTAGATGATGGCCACGGCGTAATCATTCTGACAGATTTATTTGGCGGAACGCCATCAAATCTTGCAATCTCATTGCTCGACAAAGGCAAGGTGGAAGTGATCGCAGGTGTTAATTTGCCGATGCTGATCCGCCTGGATGGTGCGCGTAAAAAAATGAACATTGACGACGCTGTGACAGCAGCAAAAGAGGCGGGTAAAAAATATATCAGCGTTGCATCCGAAATATTGGGAAGCGACGCATGAGCGAGCATCGTAAATTGGTGGAAATCACTAACAATCGGGGCTTGCATGCGCGGGCCAGCGCCAAGTTTGTAACCTATGTCAGCAAGCTTCCGGACGGATTGATCGTGAAAGTCGCCAAAGACGGGTCCGAGGTAACCGGTACATCGATAATGGGTCTGATGATGCTCGGCGCTGCAAAAGGTGATAGCATCGAGATTATTGTCGAGGGCGAAAATGCGGACGCGGCATTAGAGAAATTGACCGGGCTGGTTTTCGACGGTTTTGGCGAAGACTGAAAGATATGCGCCGACAAATAACCGGTTTTTCCAATCCGACAATAAAGCGACTGAAAAGCCTGCGCGAAAAAAAATATCGCAAGCGTGAAGGCCATTTTCTCGCTGAAGGTCTGCGCATCTTGACCGAGGCGCTGGACGCCGGAAAAACGCCCAAATTGCTGGTTGTCGTGGAAGATACGCAATTGCATCCGCTGGCGCAAAAGATTGAAGAAGCCACAGTTGCCAGCGGCGGCGAAGTGATCGAAACCAGCGAGGCGATAATTGCCAAACTTTCGGGCAAGTCCAATCCGCAATCAATCATTGGCATATATGAAGATCACGCCACTGCGCTGGCTGACATTGATCGAACGGCATCCAATATCTGGCTGGTCGCCCAATCGCTGCGTGATCCGGGCAACCTCGGAACCATCCTGAGGACGGGTGATGCAGTGGGTGCTGGCGGGTTAATCCTTGTCGATGATTGCGTAGATCCCTTTTCGGTTGAAGCCGTGCGCGCGAGCATGGGGGCTATATTTACGCAAAGCGTTACATCAACATCGTGGGGCGATTTCCTGGAATGGCTACGTCGTGGTGATGGACAACTCATCGGGACAAGCCTGAACACCGACGCTGACTATCAAGCGATACGCTATCAAGCTCCAACGTTTCTGCTGGTCGGCAATGAAGCACAGGGCTTACCCGCCGAATATGAACAAGAATGCGATGCCCTTGTTAAGATGCCGATGATGGGAAAAGCCGACAGCCTGAACGCGGCGGTCGCGACGGCCGTTATGGCCTATGAAGTGCTCAATCAAGCCCGGAAATAAGGCAAATTATGTTTTGGCGTGGCATCGTGCTACGGTCCCCGTGGGGAGAAGTTTCATGTTCAAATACGCCGCGTTGTTGCCGTTTGCCGCACTGGCACTTGCCGGATGTGGCGAAGAGAAAGAAGCGCCGCCTGCCGTTGAAGAACCTTTGGGGGCCTATAAAGCTGGTGGCACCGAACCAGGCTGGTCTGTGAACATTTCAGAAAACACAATGGATGTGACCGCCAGTTATGGTGAGGATAAATTCTCTATTCCGATCAATTCCTCTCGAAAAACGGCGGATGGCTGGATCGTGAAAGGCTTTGATGACAAGCATAATATGAACCTGACGATCATGACAGGCAAGGAATGCAATGATGGTATGAGTGATCGCGTATATGCCGATACCGTGACCGCAACGGCTGGCGGCATTGGCACTCTGGAAGGGTGCGGCGGCGACATCACCGAAGGCGGCGACACTGCGCCTTGAGCCTAACGCAGCCTATTCGGCGGCCTCATCTTTCAATTCGCGATCATCTTCAATTAGCGCAGCTTCGACGTCTGTTGAATAGCGCGGTAGCGCTTCAATTTCGGGGACAGGCTCTAGGTCTTTTTTGCCGGTTTCAATCTGTAGCTCGGCAAATTTGCGACCTGTCGCCATGATATTGCGTTCAAAACTGCCGACAAATTTGTTATAATTACCAACTGCAGTGCCCAGGCCTGACCCCATGCGCTTCAGATGTTCGCCCGCAGTCGCGAGCCTATCGTACATTTCTTTGCCCAATTGACCAATTTGCTTCGCTTCAGCCGCCATTTTCTCCTGCCGCCATACGCCTGCAACTGTGCGGGCAATGGCTACGAGATTGGTTGGTGTGGCGAGCAACACTTTTTTCTCAAAAGCATGGTCCCAAAGTGTCGGCTCATGCTCGAGCGCTGCGGCAAGAAAATGTTCGCCGGGTACAAACATGATCACATAATCCGGCGCATCTTCAAACTGGTCCCAATAGGCTTTCTTTGAAAGCCCATCGATGTGGGTTTTCATCGACAAACAATGCCGTCCCATGGCAAAACTGCGCGCATCTTCGTCATCGGCCTCAAAAGCATCTTGATAATCGTTGAGCGAAACCTTGGCATCAATTACCAGTTTGCGTCCGCCAGGCACGCTGATAACCGCATCAGGGCGCAAACGACCTTCTTCGGTATCAATGGATTGTTCCGTTACAAAGTCGGTGTGCTCGGACAATCCACAGGTCTCGAGAACATTTTTAAGCTGTTGCTCGCCCCAGCGACCGCGGGATTTGGGCGCATTGCGGAGCGAGTTGACGAGGCGCGCCGCCTCTTGTTGCACCCTGTCCTGCCCTTGCCGGACCTGCTCGATTGTCGCGGTAATCCCGGCGTATGATTCGGTGCGCTCTTTCTCGATCTTGGTAATTGATGCTTCATAGGTTGCCAGTCTCTCATGCACCGGCTGGAGAAGTTTAGCGATTTTCTCGCCGCCTTTTTCGTTGGCCTGATCGAAACGCTGGTCCGCGCGTTCCAGAAACTGGCGCTGAGCGGTTTCGAGCATCTTGGAGCCGATTTCTGAAAACTGCGCCGACAATGCCTCTTTGGCTTCGATCATTTGCTGCATCTGCTTTTCATGATTGCGCACATCCGCCTGCAGCGCCGCGAGTTCAGTTTTTGCAGCGTCGCGCTCATCGCGGACGCCATCCAGTGTAATGCGCAAGGCATCAGCAGTTTCAGCAGCCGTCTTTGCCGGTTTTCCGCCGACAAACCAACCAAGCGCGAGTCCTCCGAGAAGGGCGATCACGATGCAAATTATGACGACTACGGGATCCAAACCACTGCCTTTTCAATAGGAACGAAAAGAGAACTTAGCCCGGGTCGAAGAGGGTTGCAACTGCCAATTCATCATCCCGGACTTGATCCGCAATCCAGAGCGTAAGAACACAACGTCAGGTGGCGTGCGGCTCTGGTTACTGAATCAAGCTCAGCATGACGAACTGTATGAAAACTTAAGCAGCAATCCCATGTTCTTTGCGCTGTTTCTCGAGCTTTTTGAGCACCATCTTGCGTTTCAGACGCGAGAGGTGATCGATGAACAAAATCCCCTCCAGATGATCCATCTCATGCTGCAAACAAGTCGCCAACAGACCTTCGAGCCGCTCTTCATGCTGCTTTCCCGTTTCATCCTGCCAGCGCGCTGTTATAATCGCGGGGCGTTCGACATCGGCATATTGGTCGGGAACCGAGAGGCAGCCTTCGTTGTAAACATTCAAATCCTCAGACGGATCAAGAATTTCCGGATTGATGAATACACGCGGGTCGTTGATCACTTCATGCTGATGATCACAATGTTCTCCGTGCTCGTGGTCGTGATCGTGGGGCACGGGTTCCTGGAGATCGATAACCAAAATTCTCTTGGCCACGCCAACCTGAATGGCGGCAAGCCCGATGCCAGGCGCGTCATATAAGGTTTCAAACATGTCTGCGATTAGCGTTTTGAGTTCGTCGTTAAACTCGGTAACGGGTTCAGACACGGTTTTCAGGCGCGGATCAGGCACCTCGATGATCGGTAATATAGCCATGACCGAAATTTAGGGATTACAAGGAGATTCGTCAACCAGCTCCGCGCGTCATTCAGCGTTGATCGGTCGACGGGCGCGCAGGGCTTGTGCCAGCGTTCCCTCGTCCAGATAATCGAGTTCACCACCCACGGGAATGCCGTGCGATAACTGACTCAATCTAATGGGATAATTCTCCAACCGCTCGGCGATATAATGCGCCGTCGTTTGCCCTTCCAAAGTCGCGTTCATGGCCAGCACCACTTCATCAATACCACCGGCATCAACACGCCTGATAAGCTTGTCTATCGCGATATCTTCTGGCCGCACACCATCGAGAGCCGACAGTTTCCCGCCAAGCACATGAAATTTTCCCGGAAACAGACGTGATTTATCCAGTGCCCAGAGATCGGATACTTCTTCCACCACACAAAGCGATTTTTCGTCCCGGCGCGGATCATTGCAAATCTGGCAAGGATCCTGCGTATCGACATTACCGCATATCCCGCAGCTGACAAGGCGTTCATTCACCCGCTCCATCGCCGCCAAAATCGGCCTCATCGCGGTTTCAGGGCGCTTTAGAAGGTAAAGCACCGCCCGCCGCGCCGAGCGCGGACCCAGGCCGGGTAGTTTGGCGAGGGCCTGAACCAGATTTTCAATCTCTTGCGATGCCATGAATGGTCATTAGGAGCAGCCACTGCCCGCTGCCAAGTGCAAAATTGCTGTCCTACACTCAAGCACGCGGATAAACCTTTCTAAATGAGCTTTGACTTTTTCAATTCGGTAGTTTTTCAAGAGAATATTGGACGCAGCAGTCTGACTGGGAGTTGCAGTAATTTATTTTGCCATTAGGGGTTGTGACCCTGTGTGACCCTATCGGGTTCTGACCATGAAAATTGAGGAACAGACATTGCGAATTGCCTTCATGGGTACTCCTTATTTCGCGGTACCGCCGCTGAAAGCCTTGCACGCCGCAGGGCATGAAATTGCCGCTGTCTATTCACAACCGCCGCGTCGCGCTGGACGTGGGAAGAAGCTGACCCCTCGCCCGTTCAGAAAGTAGCCGAGGAACTGGGGCTCGAAGTCCGCACACCCGTATCGCTGAAAGATGATACCGCGCAGGCGGAATTTGCAGCACTCAATCTCGATGCGGCGGTTGTGGCGGCCTATGGGCTGATATTACCGCAAGCCGTTCTCGATGCTCCGAAAATGGGCTGCCTGAATATTCATGGCTCCCTGCTACCCCGATGGCGCGGTGCCGCTCCTGTACAGCGGGCGATATTGGTTGGGGATGAAGAGACAGGCGTTACGATTATGCAGATGGACGCAGGATTAGATACCGGGCCAATGTTGCTAAAATGGGTGACACCTGTTGATCGTAAAACCGCTGGTGAGCTGACTGATGAACTTGCAGGAAATGGCGCAAAACTCATGGTTCAATATCTTGCAGCGCCCGACAAATATCCTGCCGATGTCCAGGATGATGCGCTGGCAACTTACGCCAAAAAAATTACCAAAGAGGAAGCACGACTGGATTTTGCCCAAAGCGCCGAACTAGTGGAGCGACAGATAAGAGCATTTAATCCAATGCCGGGCGCATTTTTTGAATAT
The DNA here is from genome assembly GCF_012516475.1 of Parasphingorhabdus halotolerans. Taxonomy (NCBI): domain Bacteria; kingdom Pseudomonadati; phylum Pseudomonadota; class Alphaproteobacteria; order Sphingomonadales; family Sphingorhabdaceae; genus Parasphingorhabdus; species Parasphingorhabdus halotolerans. The sequence goes on from NZ_CP051217.1 coordinate 672,459, forward strand.
GATGGCAATCGCTATCGGATACACGCGGCAGAAATCAGCGAACAATCGGGTGAAGTCGGAGTAACTATCGACGGTGAACTTAAAATTGGATGTGGCAGAGGTTCGATTAGGCCCACACTCATTCAAAAGGCCGGTAAGCCAGCCATGCAGCTCAAAGATTTTCTTAACGGCACAAAAATTCCTGTCGGCACGGTCTTGCAATGAGCCGCTATGCGCTGACCATAGAGTATGATGGCCGTTCGTTCATGGGCTGGCAGCATCAAGATCACGGCCCCAGTGTCCAGCAAACTATAGAGCAGGCGATCAAAGGCATCACCGGGCAAGACATAAGGGTCTTTGCTGCAGGTCGCACAGATGCCGGGGTTCACGCTTTGGCGATGCGCGCGCATTTCGATCTAGAAACCCACCTGTCCGCATTTCGCCTGATGGAGGGTTTTAACGCCAAGTTACGCCCTCATCCGGTTGCGATATTGGCCTGTGAAGAGGTTGATGAAGAATGGCATGCGCGTTTTTCATGTATTGGTCGGCGCTATGTCTACAAGATTACAAACCGGCGTGCGCCCTTGGCCTTAGATATCGGGCAAAGCTGGCAAGTGGCGCAGGAACTGGATAGCGATATCATGCACAAAGCGGCGCAACATCTAGTTGGCGAGCATGATTTCACAACATTCCGTTCGGTCAATTGTCAGGCACAAAGCCCAGTGAAGACGCTGGACAGCATTTCCGTCACTCGCTTTGGCGAAGAGATAGAAGTCGAGGTCGCCGCGCGGTCCTTCCTTCACCATCAGGTGCGTTCGATGGTCGGGTCACTGAAACTGGTCGGAACCGGAAAGTGGAATGGGCAGGATTTGAAGAACGCTCTGGTTGCTAAAAACCGCAATGCTTTAGGCCTTAATGCGCCGCCGGATGGATTGTTCTTCGTCGAAGCAATCTATCCCAAATCAGAGATTGAATAGCCGCACTAGCGATTTGTCGAGTATCAACAATTGCCACAACAACCGGCTGTTATCGGACTTGCCTGCGATATGATCATCGGCGACCTTGCTGAGTGCTTGCGGATCAAACCAGCCCATGCGGGCCAAAGCACCAGCCTTGGCAATGCCTCGGGCTTCCTCAGCCAATGGCCCGCGAAACCATTGTGCGATCGGCGTTACAAAACCCATTTTGGGGCGGTAGAGAATATCTTCCGGCAGATAGCGTTCCATCGATTTCTTAAGCAGATACTTCCCCTGCCCTTTACGCACCCGAAGATTGGTCGGCAGTTTAGCGGCAAATTCCATCAGCTTGTAGTCCAGCAACGGCTCCCGCGCTTCCAGACTAACAGCCATGCTGGTGCGATCTACTTTTGTCAGGATATCGCCGGGAAGCCACATTTTCATGTCGGCATATTGCGCTTGATCGAGACCGTTCTGAGCGGGCGCGCTTTCCATCAGGTCGATCATTTGCGATTCGCCTTTGTAGCCGCCAAGCTTGGCGACCATCTCGTCGGAGTATATCGTTGTTCGCCCAGCAGGTGTCGTTACGCCCACAGCCTCTGCATAGCCCTCTGGCCCCGTCCTTGCGAGCGACAGCAGGGTTGATTTCGCACGAAAAGGACGGGGCGCCCAATCAGCCTTGGGATAGACCGACCCCAACCATCCCAATGCTGGCCCCCGAATAAATTGCGGGATGCGCCCTCTCACCTGCTCTTCAGCGTTGTGAAAAACATGGCGGCGATACCCGGCAAGCGCCTCATCCGCTCCATCACCGGAAAGTGCAACAGTCACGTTCTGCCGCGCGAGTTCACACACACGATAGGTTGGCAATGCCGAACCATCGGCAAAGGGTTCGTCGAAATGATCGGTCAACGTATCAATCAAACCAAAATCATCGGCGGCAACGGTCCGCGAACGATGATCTGTCTTGAAGCGTTGCGCTATGCGCTCAGCATAACCTGTTTCATCGAGTGATGCCTGATCGAAACCGATAGAACAGGTCTTCACCGGTTGGCGGCTCTTTTCAGACATGAGAGCCACAACCGCACTGCTATCAACCCCGCCGGAAAGAAACGCGCCGAGAGGAACATCGGCGATCATCCGAAGACTCACCGCTTCTTTCATCAATGCGACGAGCTCTTCTTCCAGTTCACCCGCAGACGCCTTGCTCCGCTGACTGAAATCCATATCCCAATATTGGACGGATTGCGGCTCCGGTTTGCCCTGCTCCAAAAGCAGATAATGGCCTGCCGGTAATTTCTTCACGCCCTTTAAGAGCGAAATTGTATCGGGAACATAGCCGAACGCTAGATAATCATCGACAGCGCGCAGTTCCGGCTCGCGGCGGAGCAACGGATTGGCCAAAAGCGCTTTCAGTTCAGAACCAAAAATCACGCTGCCATCCGATACCGGCGCATAGAATAATGGCTTAACGCCCAGTCGATCCCGCGCCAGAAAGAGCTGCTTTGTACGTTGGTCAAAAATTGCAAAGGCAAACATGCCGTTGAGATGTTTCAGGCAATCGACACCCCATTGCTTGTAGGCATAGAGAATAACTTCGGTATCGCCTTCAGTCCGAAAGACGTGGCCCTTTGTTTCCAGTTTTGCCCGCACTTCCTGAAAATTGTAAATCTCGCCATTGAAGCTGATTACCAGCGCCTCATCGGCAGTCAGCATAGGTTGCGGACTTCCCTCGATATCAATTATGGAAAGTCGACGATGCCCCAAACCAACACCGGGCGCAGTCCAGATACCCGAACCATCCGGGCCGCGGTGCGCCAGCCTGTCGGCCATTTTCTTAAGGCGTGCCGGGTCAACAGGTTTAGCCGTCTCCAGATGAAAAATTCCCGCAATGCCACACATGATGTGCGCCCTAGCGCAGCCCTGCCATTTCGTCAGCCAATTTATCGATTGGACCCAAATCGCTCAGGAATTGATCGATTGCTTGGCGCTGGTCCCTGTCATCCGTTTTTTCCGCCGACACCAGTACAGCAACTGCTTGCTGATTGCCGCCAAGCAACTTCATTTTTAACGTTTCCAGCTTCACTGCGGTGCCGCTTCCGGTCAGCTTGTTGCCGATCCGGTAAAAGGACAGCACGTCTCGCGTCACCGGACCCGGCGCGGTTATTTGCAACGCCGTGGCACCTACCGGTGCAGGGAGGTCGCGGCTCCATGACCAATCTGACTCAGGATCAAAGGCGCCCTGCCCGTAGCCCACAATCTCACGGCCATCTTCCTGCTGATCAAATACGGATATCGCGAGATCAACATTTTGGCCGGTGGAGGCATTACGATATCGTCCAAGGAGAGAATGATTGGCGCCATCAAACCTCGGTTTCCAAGAGAATGCTGGATCATACGAAACGATCTCCCAACCCGCGACCTCCGGCAATGCGATATTTTCGGGAACTTGGGAGGATTGTGACGCTAGAATGGAAGTCCAGAGAAACGGAGTCGTTACAATCGCCAATAAAACGACGATGGCATATTTTGGCGTCAGCTTAGATTTTCTGAATTCCAGAGCGTTAATTGCTTCACCTTCAATCATCTTCTCGTCGATCTTGCGATCAAAAAACGGCCACCCAATTGCCATGACCAGCACCAAAACAAAGGCAAAGAAGAACCAGCCATAAAATATATGATCAAAGCCAGATGCGAAATCAGTAGAGGTGTGATGGGCGATATAGATTGTTCCAAAAGCGCGGATGCCATTCGCCAATATGGGCATGACCATTGCCGCCAGCATAAACAGCAAACGTCGCTTCCAGCTTTGAAAACAGACATTGCTCACTAACGCTCCATAAGCGATCATCGCGATCAGAAATTTTACACCTGAGCAAGCCTCTGCAACTTCAAAATAGCCGGTCGGTGTTGAGATAAAGACCCCATCAATAAATGCGGGGATTGCCGCCCAATCTAAAAATACCATCGACATTTTGGCTGTAATGGTCTGCAAAAAAGGAACAAGCTCTTCGCCGAATGGCACCAAAAAAAAGCTGTAGAATAAGGGAAATACAAGACCTCGGGACACTTTGGGTCCGAGCAGGGTTATCGCTGCGCCTTGCAGCATCATGATCAATCCCAGTTGCCGCGCAAAAGACACGCCTGCAGCTTCTCCGAGCAGCCACCCGATCGACGCGATGCCAACCCAAAGCAGGCCGGGTGTCCAAATCTGTGGTGCAATTTTCTTCAATTCATCGCTGCGTTGCTGAACCAGCCAGTATAATATCGGCACGATCAACAGGCAGTGATTATAGGTAGAAATATCCCACCACGTCGCCATCATATCCCACGCATCGCGCCATAACAGAGCGAGGATGATTGCCGAGGCGATAACCAGTAATTTCAAATGCTCACGCCAAATCGAAAGGCGAACGTCCGGAGCATTGGCTTCAAATTGAGTATTTACTGCCGCGCTGTTCATTCAGCCGCTTCCGCAAACTGGTGGTCATCGAGGCCGCAAATACCGGGCAGCTCAAATAGCTGATGTTCCCAGCTGTATTGATCGCGGACCAGCTTCGCGGCATTGCTTCCAAGCCAATCAGCCTCGGTTGGGTCTTCAAGCAAGTTACAAATAAGCGATGCTTCCTGTTGGATGTTCTCGGCGACTAGAAAATGCTGGCCATGTATGGCATCAATACCCTCGGCAGCATCACCGGATGCTACGACTGGCTTGCCCATCGCCATCGCTTCGAGAATCTTATTCTGGATACCGCGAGCGATACGCAGCGGCGCAACAACGACATCAGCCGCCTTTAACCAAGTACGGATATCGTCAACAGCGCCCACGACTTGGGTGCCATTTTTGCCGTCCAGTCCCCAAACAGCTTCCGTCGGTGCTCGCCCGACTATCGCAAATTGCGTATCGGGGAAATGCACGAGAATTTTTGGCATGACGTGTTTGGAGAAGCTTGCGACGGCTTCTATATTTGGCCGATAGTCCATTTGCCCAGTAAAAACTAGCAATGGTCCAGCACCTCCCAGCTTGGTTGTTTCAACAACCTCTGGCCGGTAAAATTCCAGATCTATTCCATTGCCGAGCGCCATAATTTTGGCAGTGCTCAAACCGGAACGTTGCTGGAACAATTGTGCTTCAGCGGTGCTGACAAAGAGAGATTTATCAGAACGTGCGCCAGTCTTATACTCAAACGCTTTTAACAAACGTCCTTCGCGTTTATTAATCCATGACATCGGCCAGTAGCCTTCATCGCCATAGCTTTCGAACTTCGCGCTATCGACATCGGCAAAATCCATTATCACGCGACCAGAGAAGCTATCAGGGATGTATTGCGCCATTTGGCCGGAAAACACGAAGATGCAATCAACGTTGCCATGATTGATTAATCCACCAATCCAATTCTGCAGCTGTTTGCTTCCAAATGAAGTAACCGATATTGACTTGCCCGAAACCAGCGCCTCAATGCCCGCCATCCATTGTGGCTTCGTCCTTCTGACGATATGACAGGACGTCAGACCATTTTGCAGATCGCTTGTTTCAGCAGCCTCAGCTTCATCATCAGCAAAACATGCCAGATGCACTGGCGCGAACTCCATCAGTTTCCGCAGAATATGGTGCGATCGTATTTTGTCACCGCGATTGGGAGGCCACGGCACGCGGTGTGTCAGGAACAATATGTCGCCCATCAACCGAGGCCTTTTGCTATCACCGGCCCCAGACGATTGGCGATGGAAAGTGGCAAGCGCTGCCATAGCGCAACTTGCAGTCGATATTTCGGGCTCATCGGATTCACGTCCCGCGCTTCTTCGCCATTGGCTGTGCGAATGGCATATGAAAGCGGCTTTGGCTCAAAGCCCCAGTTTTTTTTGAACGAATAAGCGCCGGTGCCAACCTTGGAACGACCAAAATCAAATTTGCTGCAACCACGCCCCCGAGCGTGATTCATCAGCGAATAATACATGACGTCGTTAGCACGGAGCCGGCGCGCATCCCGTGTGCCTCCGCCCCAATAGGGCATTGCGGTTCCATTATGGTAAAGACTCAAAACGCTGGCGACAGCTTTGCCACCAGATTTAACAGTCAAAATATCCGCATGATCGCCAAATTGGTCGAGCACTGCATCAAATAGGGCTTTGGGAAACACCGGCGTCCCAAGATTGCGAACACTTTCGGCGTAAACGGCATAGTGATCGTCGCGGTCTTGCTGGGCATTACCAACAGAGACGGTTAATTCATTTTTGAGACCTTTGCGGACTTCTGCCCTTTGTTTGCGAGGAATGGCCAACAACTGCGCTTCATCATCGGCGGCCATGTCGCAAATAAAGCCGGCATAGACACCTTCCTTGTTTTGCCACTCTCCGGTCGGACTTGGTCCACCGCGCAGTTCAACGCTAGGGAAGCTATGGCGCTCGGCGAAATTCCAGCTTTGCTGAGCGAGCAACTGAGTTGCCAGATCATCACTGCTCAAAATACCGCCGCCAACTGCGAAGCCAGCTGAAACCAAGGCTCTTCCAAACAGGTTGGAATGGATCAGGTGGAGCGGCAGAATGCCGACAAGTTCGCCATTACCGTTTTCCGCCAAAACATAACGCCATCCATGTCCGCAAGCGTCCGAAACAGCGCGCACCCAGTTCGGCCTGTGAAATGCTGTGCCATCAGGATGTGCCATTACAAATGCGTCGATACGCCGAAGTTCGTTGGTGTCGTTTTCACTTAAAAAACGTGTGGTCAAAGAGACTGGTTTAAATAGCATATTCATCGTGCCAGCTCCGTTTCCAGCAAAGCAAGCCGATCTACCCTGCCCCAATTTTGATCTTTCAGTGCACGCTCCAATTTACCTTCCATAGCCGACAGCTGTGTATAATGGCGCAATTTTGATTTTAGAGAAGCGTTCTCAACGCGAGGCTGATCCGGGTCAATTTCCCAAGGATGAAAATAGAAAATTGCGCCGCGACCATCGTCCCGATGCATTTTTTTGACCGCCCAGTCATACAGCGCATAAGGCAAAAGTCTAAAGAAACCGCCACCTCCAGCAGCTAAAATACGCTGCCCTACTTTGACTGTGGTAACCGGTAACTCAATCAAATCTGATCCGGGTACCGGCTTCCAGGCAAAGCGCGGAGAGCCTTCCCAGCCGTAGTGATCGTGCTTGATCGGCGCGACACTGGAAGAATAAGCATAGCCCTGTTCAGCTAAAATTTCATGCGCCCAAGGCGTACGTTTGTCGATTGAGAAGCTTGGCGCGCGATAGCCTGTAACGGTCTGACCCGAAGTGTCTTCCAGAATTTTGCGGCTACGCTCAAGATCTGCACGAAATTGGTCGGGGGTCATGGTAAAAACGCGCCCGTGATCATATCCATGACTCGCGACCTCATGCCCGGCACCGGCAATCCGCAACATTAGTTTAGGATAGCGCTCGGCGACCCAAGCTAAAGTGAAAAAAGTTGATTTCACGCCAGCGCGATCAAATAATTCAAGCACAGCGTCAGTGTTCCGCTCAACCCGGTGGTCAAGCGAATCCCAATCGGCACGATCGATTACAGTTTCAAATGCTCCCACCTGAAACCAGTCTTCGATATCCACCGACATGGCGTTGAGCAGCGCATGAGCATCTGCCTTTTTGAAAGATTCAGGCCGCGCGTCCTGCATTGACATAGCTTTCCTTGCTCCGGATATCGCTTTCGACCCAATCCACCAGCATCGTCAAGACGCGGTGCAGGTTTTCTTCTTGGCCGTTCATTCGCGATTCAAGCAATGACAAGCGTTTTGACACAATATCTACTCTTGCCACGACACCCTTGTCAGGACTGCTCACTGATGCCGATTCGGCTTTTAAAGATTCTGGTTGTGGCGAGACCTTCGGATTTTCCGCTTCACTGACGATGCTGCGCAAAGCTAACACGTCATTTGGCTCTGCATTGTTTGCAGACTTGCTAACTGGTACCGATTTTTCAGCTTCTTCAGTCGGTGCGGGAGCAGTTTTTGCTTTCGCCGGCTTCTCCCACAATGGGCTCTTGGCAGCGACATCGGGAGCGACCGGCGCCGCAGGAGTAGAAATTTCCACCTTATCGCCGTTCAAGTCGGCAAGCACGCGACCCAGTAACGGTTGGTCGATCAGTTCAACTTGCTCGACTGCGCCCATCAACAACACTCTGCTCATCAAAGTATTGATTTTGCGCGGTACACCTTGTGTTTCTGAATATAGCACGCGGAAGACGTCTGACGTGATCTTTGGACGCCCAGACCAACCGCTCTTCGACAAGCGATGCGTGATATAGGGTTCAATCTCATCAGCGCCCATTGGTTCCAGATGATGATGCGCAATGACCCGCTGACGCAATTGCTCAAGCTGGTTGGAGTTTTGCAACATATCGCGAAACTCAGGCTGACCTAGCAAGAATATCTGTAGCAGAGCCTGACCGCCGAGCTGAAAATTGGAAAGCATGCGCAATTCTTCAAGCGCACCGGTAGGGAGGTTTTGCGATTCATCGACTATCAAAAGGCAGCGACGACCATTGCGCGCTTCACTGTGCAAGAATTCCTCAATCGCACTAAGCAACTGGGCCTTATCCATGTTGTCGGTATCAATATCGAAATGATTGGCTGCAACGCGTACAATATCCTGGCTGTCTAATTTCGTTGTTACGATATTAGCAGCGGTCAGTCGGGACTTGTCGATGGTCGCCATCAAGTGGCTCACCAGAGTGGTTTTCCCCGCCCCGACATCGCCAGTGATTACGATAAAGCCCTCGCCTTGCGCCAGACCATATCCCAAATAGGACAATGCTTTACGGTGAGTCAAACTCTCAAAATAGTAGTGCGGATCCGGCGTGAGCTGGAAAGGCCTGCTATTAAGTCCATAATATGTTTCGTACATTGTCTTTATCTCCAACCAATTCTGGCGATGATGCTATTAAAAATCATATCTTAGGCCCAGAAGAGCCGATGCTGTAAGTTCGCTGTCAAACCCATCCTGCTGGAAGCTATCAAGACCAACCGCTGCAGAGCCTGACAAGCCTGGAATTATCTGACGATAATAGGCCGCATTGGCTCCAAGGCCGAGTACATTGGGAGCACCCGCAAAACCGCTGTCCAGCAAGTTTGCGTAAACATTCGCATCGAAACTGGATCGCTCGTCGATCTGCGTGCCGATAGCAAAGTTTGCATAATAATTTTGATCCACGAGACCATCAAATCCAGCCAATGCGCCAAATTGCGAGGCAATATAGGTGCGGCGCGAATAACCGACTGCGACTGAAGTGTTCCAGCCGCCATAGTTATAAGCCAACTGGCCATTAACGCCGCGTGCGCGGAAGTTGGACGATGCTACTGATTGCAGCGCATCATTGAAGCACAGGCTACTTGTCTGACCAAAGGCACAGCCATTGAGTTCTCCACTTAGAGGATTTCGGTTGCTAGAGAAACTGGTCCCCAGCGATGCAAGGTTGTTATTGAGCAAACTACCAAAGCCGGTGACGGTGTCATAAACCGACACATTCAAAGACGTGTTTTCATTAGGCTGATACCCAAGGCTACCGGCATAAGTGGTACTGCCATAGCGCTGGCCCACACGCGCTTCGAGCGATGTCCGCCGGCTTGGGCGCCACATAACACCAGCATCCCAGATTATACCATCTTGGTCATAAGACAAAAGTCGCGGCGACGCTTCGTCAGTGACCAGACGACCGTCATCACCTACAATCGGATCACCGTTCACATCACGCAGCGCATCACGCTCGGATATTTGAATATCTTCGTAGCCAATACCTCCGACAAGCGCCAATGTTGGCGTCACGGGAACGGTTACATCAGCTCGCGCATATTTGCCTTCATAGCGCTGATCCAGTTGTCCGGAATCTTCACGCTCCCAGCCACCGCCAACGGACCAGCCAAACGGCAATTCGCCAGGCTGCATACCGACGCTTGCGCTTGCAGCGTGGCTGACGCTGTCGTCAAATACGTCAATCGGTTGCTGGCCAGTCGGTAAAATGCCAGCATCTTCACTCTCGACCTTGGTATAACCAACACGGTAAGCAGCGTTTACATCAAGCGCGCCAACATTGGTTGCAAGCGTTGGCCCGGCGTAAACTGAATATACCTGAGTGACGTTATCAATATCACCCACAAGGTTCGATGGTGATTGGCCGCGCAGATCTATCCGGCTGCGCGTCGCCAAGGCGCCCCCTTCCAGAGATAGAACATTCGGTACAACCTGGACATTACCGCGCGCCAGACCGCTGAAAATATCATCATCGTTCAAACCGTCGGAATAAAAGAATCTGCGTTCATAACGCAAATTGACTTGTGCTTCTGCCTGACGCGTTGTGATTGAGGTTTCAATGCCTGCTGCCACACTGGTATAGGTCAAAACATCGGTACCATCCTTGAGGTCCGCTACCAATATCTGCTGCACTTCCAGATAGGGAGCAACTTCAACATTTCGGTCACGCGCATGCGCTGGCTGCGCAGCAATTGCCATGAGAGGCGACAGCAGCGCGCCGAATTTTAGAATATTCATCGTTTTCGTGGTCATGGTTACTCTCCATATCCGTAATAAGATCCAAACCGGCGACCGGTTGGCGAGAACTTCGTGCCATTGAGAAGGAGTTGGATGTGATCACAGCCAGCCATCAGGCTCAGCGCATCGCGCAGGGCTGTTTCAGTGGTTTCGTCGGCTTTTACAATCATCAGAACTTGGCCAACATGAGTCGCAAGAACAGAAGCCGGAGAAGCAGATAATACCGGTGGTGAATCGAAAATAACGATCCGGGTCGGATTATGCTGGGTTAACCGGTTGAGCACTTGCTCGGTGCGTGACGACGCGAGAAATTCGGTATCGTTATTGGTCTGATCGCCCGCTGGCAGGATTGCGAGACCGGGAATATCAGTATGAATTATGCAGTCTTCGACCGGCAAATCCGGATCGGCGAGTGCATCCATCAAACCCTTGCTGCCTTCAAGACCAAGGCTGGACAATATACTTGGCTTGGCAAAATCAGCATCAACCAGCAGCACTTCATTATCTTTTTCAGCAGCGATCGAAAGGGCCAGATTGAGGGCACAGAAAGTCTTGCCTTCATTCGGGTGCGCCGAGCCAACCAATATGCGCTCGCCATGCGGCACCGGCGTTCGCTTGGAATTGCCTTTGGCGGATAACAGCAGCTGACGCTTAATAATGCGAAATTCTTCCGAAATTCCGGTAACCGGTCCGTCTGGCACAATGAACCCGGCTTCCCGCAATTTGTCACGATCAACAATGACCCTCGGGCCATCATATACTGGTGCAGACCGGCGAGCGAACGGAACCATCTGTTGTTGATGCAATTCCGATGGCAGAATCTCCGGCGCATAATTTGGTGTTACACCATCACGGCGTACCGGAACATAATCATAGATTTCGCCTGCACGTTCGAGCAGTGATCCTGATTTATTGAGAGGGTTATATTTGTTCATTTCCGTCTCCTCAGGCCACCATGCCGCGCTGGATAAATTCAACGACCATCAACAGGGCAAACACCCCGACCAAGGCACAGCCGGCGCTGTAAAACAGTCGCATCTTCTTTTTCCGCAATTCACGTTGTGCACTGGTGAGAATAGTCGAAACCGAACCAATCACCGGCAAGCCGCTCGCTTTTTCGAGCTTGGCTGCTGTGGGATAGCTGGTTTGCAATTGACCGAGCGCAAACGCAGTACCGACACCGCCACCAAGTCCGGCAAATAATACCATCGCTAACAACAGCGGCCGATTTGGAGCTGCGGGCGTACGAGGGCTGGATGGCGGATCAATGACTTTAAATTTTACCGAATCCGTTTGCGATTCGACTTGTCCGCGAAGTTTGATTTGCTCGCGGTCGGCAAGAATTTTGTCATACTGCTCTTTCAACACTTCATAATCCCTGTTGATTCGAGACATCTCGGCAGCAACACCTGGTTCAAGTGATTGTTTTGAAGCCAATTGCGCCATATCCGCTTGCAACGCACTTTTACGGGCCTGCAGCGCTGCAACCGAAGCTTGACGTTCTGCACGCATGCTCTGCAGCGAACTATAAGCTGGGTTTGGAGTCTTGTAGCTTGATGGGCCGCTAGCCGATGCGGTGCCCCCGCCCGCCGCGCGAATGGCCGCAATCTGGCGTTGAATAGCAATAACATCCGGATGCTGGTTGGTTTTGCCGGCCGCGCGAGCGGACGCCAAGTCACCTTGGGCCTGCGATAAAGCAGAACCGCCGCCAGAGGATCCACCGCCGCCAAATACTGGCGTAGAAATGGTCGATGGCGTTCCAGCCAGTTGTCCATTTAAAGCTGCCAGTGAGCTTGACGCCTGGCCAAGCTGGGATTCGATTTGGCTCAGTTCAGCGCGCGATGCTTCCATGCGTTGGCTGATCGAACCTATGCCAGGCAACAATCCAAGATTTTCGGTTTCAAACTGCACCCGTTTCTGTTCCGCTTCCTGCAAATCCTTTTCACGGCTGGCGAGCTGGGCATCTAGGAATTTAATCGTCGAATTTGTTTCATCGCGGTCACCAGAGAGATTTTCTTCAACGAAAATGTCGATCATCTTCTGAACAATCTCACGAGACAGCTTTGCGTTTTCGGCATCCGACAAATTGCTAGCCGACGATGTCGCCGTTATTTCGAAGAGATTGTCTTTCTCGGATTTGATTTCGATATTCTTGCGCAGCATCTCAACTTTGCCAGCAAGTTCCCGATCACTGGCAACCGAAAGATTGAGATCAGTGCCGCGAACAACTTTTTCGAGATTAATCGTAGAAGCCAGAGTTTCCTGAACGCGCTCCATATTTTTCGCACGTTCACGGGCGTCAACACCTACTTTGTCCGACAGGATCGACTGCATTTCCACAAAAACGCGAGCCTTTGATTCGTAACCATTGGGAATGAGCGCGACGACCAGCCAACCCAGAAGGCAAAGCCCCCAGGCAACAGCAAGTGCCATCCAGCGCCGGTTCCAGACGCTGTGGATTGCTACTCGAATTTCGTCATAAAGGCCGTTCATCAGTCGTGCCGTTCCCTAAATAAAATGGATCAGTTCAAAGTTCAAAACATGCTCTCAGGAATGATGATCACATCACCCGGACGCAGCATTACGTTGGCTTTGGTGTCTCCGCGTTTCAGCAGATCGCCGAGCCGCAATGCATATTCCATCTGCCCGCCAGTGCCTTGGTTCGAGCGAATCAAACGGGCTTTGTTGCCCGAAGCAAATTCAGAAAGCCCACCCACCGAGATCATCGCATCGAGCAATGTCATATTTGCACGGTAAGGGATGGAAGCCGGTTTCTCTGTCGCACCAACAACACGGATTTGCTGCGAGAAGGTCCCGGAGAAATTATTTACGATAACCGACACTAGCGGCTCATTGATATATTGTGAGAGCTGTAGTTTCAGATCTTCCGCAAGCATGGCCGGCGTTTTGCCTACAGCTGGCATGTCGGTAATCAGCGGTGTTGTGATCCGGCCATCCGGACGGACTTGAACCTTTGCGCCCAGCTCCGGGTTACGCCACACAAAGATCGTCAGTTCATCAAGCGGGCCAATGATATATTCATCGCCCGGCCCTTCCTGCATGGACACAAAGGACGCGGGCGGTAGTTGCGGCCCTGATGACACGCCGGTACAACCTGCCAGTGTCAGAGACGCCAGACCTGTGCCGATAAATAGTTTCGGTAGGCTTTTGTTTTTAAACGCAGAATTCATCTTCATCACCTCGTTTTTGCCCCCATGTGAGTTGCCAATTTTCGTCAAAAAAATGGGCGGATCACGCAAAGTCACGAGATGGCTATGCTAGAAAATAGTGAAGATAGCGTTAGGATTACCTGAATTTCAGATTAACAATCAACCCATTGAAGGATTTTACATCGCGTTAGAAGTCAATCGATTAGTATCTCTTTTGCTGGCCCCTGACCGAGAAAATTCGCAGGGCTTGCAGTCGCGCCATAAGCGCCTGCGCAGAAGATCGCGACGATATCACCGACATTGGCCTTTGGCATGGCAGCATTGTCAGATAAACGGTCCAATGGTGTACAAAGGCAGCCCACTATAGACACTGTCTCAGTCGGCTCGAAATTATATTTCGTAGCGATTGCAGCTGGATAGTTTCGGCGAACGACTGTTCCGAAATTTCCGCTGGCAGCCAGCTGATGATGCAATCCGCCGTCCGTTACCAAGAATGTTTCGCCACAGCTTTGTTTGCGGTCAACGATTTGAGTGAGATAGACGCCCGCTTCGCCGACAAGATATCTACCCAACTCGATAGCGAACTGGGTGTCTTGAAGAATTATCGGCAAATCACCCAGTTGCGCTTTCAAGGCATCTCCGACTCTAGCAATATCCACTGCCTCATCGCCCGGGAAATAAGGGATTCCAAAACCACCGCCGAGATTTACGTGCTCTGGTGCCGCACCAATATCATCAGCCAGTTGGGCAGCAAGCGCGATGGTTTGGGTCTGCGTTTCTATAATCGCATCAGCCTTCAAGGCTTGGGAGCCAGCAAAAATATGAAATCCCCGCCAGTGCGCACCCGCTTCGATTATTTTCCTGACCGTAGACGCAACCAGCTCGACATCCATTCCAAAAGGCTTGGCACCACCACCCATCTTCATTCCCGAACCCTTGAGATCGAAGGTCGGGTTTACGCGAATAGCCAGCTTAGGATTCTGGCCTGCGCCTGCGCCAATCAACAAAGCACGATCACATTCGGTTGGCGACTCGATATTTATTGTCACACCCGCTTCTATGGCGCGCAGCAATTCCTCATCGCGTTTGCCGGGGCCTGCAAAACTGATGTGCTCGGGTTTCGCCCCAGAAGCCAATGCCATCAAAAGCTCTCCCGCCGATGCGATATCAATCCCGTCAGCCAGTGAAACCATATGTTTGAGCACTGGTCCAAATGGATTGGCCTTCATCGCATAGTGAATATTTAGCTTTTCCGGCATCGCTGCCCGCAAGTCGGCCATGCGACGCGTAAGCAATTGTTTGGAATAGACAAACAACGGTGAACCATGTTGACGCACCAACGCGCTGGCCATAGCGCCGCCAATTGCCAATTCTTCGTGCAATGTGTCATACCCAGCCGGTATCGGACCAACGGGCTTAACTTTGTTCATAGTGTTTCAGCCTCTGCCAGTGCATTTCTATCCAGCTTCCCGTTCGGGTTTTTGGGAAACTCCTTCATCACGATAATATCGCGAGGGTGCATAAAATTCGGTAAATTGCGTTTTAGATAGGTCGCAAGCTGGCTTGCAACTTCATCAGAAGGCCCATCTGATCTCACCAAAAGCTTTATCGCATGTCCAAGTCGCTCATCTGGTACACCAAGCGCCACCGCCTCCACAATCAACCCGGATTCCACAGCTGCTTCTTCGATCTCTGTCGGGCTGATCCGGTTACCGGAACTTTTGATCATATTATCAGCGCGACCAATGAAATAGAGCAAACCATCGGCTTCCCGGCGGACAGTATCGCCAGACCAAACCGCCAGGCCGCCATATTGCGATGCATTTGGCGCGGGTTTAAATCGCTCTGCCGTCCGTTCTTTATCTTGCCAGTATCCCTGAGCCACCAATGGTCCGGCATGCACCAATTCGCCTTCTTGGCCGATTGCCGCAACTTCGCCAGAGTCACCAACCACCATGATTTCGGCAAATGGTATCGCTTTGCCCATGCTGGTTGGATTATCGTCAATCAATGCCGGATCGAGATAGGTCGAGCGAAACGCCTCGGTCAGACCATACATCGCAAAAATATCAGTCTTGCTTCCAAATATCGCGCGCAGTTTCTTGACCAAAGTAGGTGTCAAGGCGCCGCCGCTATTGGTTAGTCGTCGCATCGCTGCAACCGCATCATTTGGCCACTCTTGCTCGACCAACTGCACCCAAAGTGGTGGAACTGCTGCCAAGGTCGTGATTCGTTCCCGGGCACAGGCCTTTATAACATCGCGGGGGGTGAGATAATCCAAAGGCACTGCGCAGCCGCCCGCGTACCAAGTTGAAAGCAATTGGTTTTGGCCATAATCAAAACTTAGCGGTAAAACGCATAGAGTGCGATCATCAGTTGCGAGCTTTAAATATTCCGCAACGCTTATTGCGCCCAAACTTAAATTGGCATGGCTAAGCATAACGCCTTTGGGATGCCCGGTTGAACCGCTGGTATATAGAATCGCCGCAAGATTTTCTGTATCACATGACGGGCTGTTCGCTTCCAGAATTTCACCCGATTGATCAAGCTTCTCATCCAATGACCTGTCTTCAACGACCGCACATCCTTCTATCGGTTCGTTTTCAACGGTCTTTGATCTGCCAGCATTGGTAACCATCAGTTTAGCGCCGCTATCATCGATGATATGCCGCACTTGTGCTGGTCTTAAGACCGGATTGATCGGAACATGCACTAACCCCGCCCGCACGGACGCCAGCGGCATCAAACAAGCCATTTCTGTTTTGGGCAGCCATGATGCAACGCGAGCACCCTGCTCCAAATTCCGGGATTTTAACCAAGCGGCAAGCTTTCCCACACGATGATTTAACATCTTGTAGCTAAGGGTTCCCGAACGCGTGACCAAAGCGGGAGCATCCGCATTCCTCCCAAGCGCAAGTCGGTCTAGCGGAAAAGCAGTTTTGTGTGATTGAGTGTTCAAATGCAAAAACCTATGGGAAGAAGAACGAAATAGTGTCAGGCACTACCTTAACCATGAACAGTGAATATCACGATAATTTTCAGTCAGCGCAAGCGGTTGCTGGTGAAAAGCTCGGCCGATCCTTTCAAAAGTCACTTTTTGATCGGATCGAATGGGTTGATAAACTGCATAAGGTCTGTCTCGCGGACAATCGGCCGCTGATTGTATCCAGCGAAGAAAACGGCGCTCAGGCCTGGATGTTTCTGATTAAAAAGGGCTGGGGCAAACATACGGCGCTCGCCAACTGGTATAACTTTACGTTTCGGCCGATATTCACTGGCGATTTTGATGAAGTCACAAAATTGGCGCTGCTAGCGAGCTTGGCAAAGACGCTAAAAGCACATTCGCACTATATTGAAATTGCACCGGTTTCAGAAGAAGACGCCGCCGCGAGTCTATCTGAACGCGGGTTTGAACAGGCTGGCTGGATCGTCTTTAAAACCAAAGTGGATAATAATCATATATTGCGCGTAAAGGGCCGGACATTTGACCAGTATTGGTCTGAAAGGCCCAGTCGCCTGCTCAACACCGTACGACGCAAGGCAAAGAAAAATCTGGTTTCGATAAGAATTGAAACCAGTTTTTCCGCTGAGCATTGGCACGATTATCTTGATGTTTATTCAAAAAGCTGGAAACCGGAAGAAGGTAATCCTGATTTCCTGAAAATATTGGCACAGCAAGAAGCGGAAGCAGGGTGCTTACGCTTAGGTTTGGCCTATATTGACGGTGTTCCGGTCGCAGCACAATTCTGGACGGTTGAAAATGGCGAGGCGCTTATCCATAAACTTGCGCATGTTGAAGATGCTACACGATCGTCCCCGGGAACGCTGCTTTCTGTTGCCATGTTCCAGCATGTGATAGACATCGACCAAGTAAACCTTATTGATTTTGGCACCGGCAACGATTCCTACAAGCGCGAATGGATGGAAGAAGTTCGCGACCGTTATCGTCTGGAGCTTTTCTGGCCCAATCATCCATTTTCTTGGCTTCCGATCATAAAACGATATGCGTCAGACCTTGTAGGAAAGCGTTGATCCCTCTAGGGATGCGCCGTTATTTGTGAATCGGGGGGCCAATGTCCGAAAATATTGATCTGACGCCGGAAGCTGCAGTTCGTGCTGTGATGCGGGATATCTTGGGGTTAGATGCCGAACAAGTAGCCGAATTTACTGCTGAAACCGAGCTCTTTGGAGCCCTGCCCGAACTTGACAGCATGGCCGTTGCCGCCTTGCTAACGGAATTGGAAGACCGACTGGATATCATGATCGAAGATGACGAAGTTGATGGCGAACTGTTTGAAACTTTCGGCAATCTTGTCGCTTTTACTGAAATGAAAGTGGCTGAGTGAACGGAAAACTCGAGTTTTCGAGCTATCATTTTGATGAATATGATGAACTTTGCCTGATTTCTGGCAGTCAGCACCAAATCAAAATCTTATTGGTGCCGCCGCTATTTGATGAAATGAACCGCATGCGACGGGCGCTCGTCGATGCGATGCACCTCCTTGATGAGTGCCGCATTGGCAGCATACTCCCAGATCTCCCGGGCACCAACGAAAGCCTGTTTCCGCAAGGTGAAGCAAATTTAACCCTTTGGCGTAGCGCGCTCAATATGTGCATCAGTCAACACACTGATTGCAAATCTATCGCATCATTCCGGGGCGGCTGCCTGATCGATGATTTCGACTGCGAACTGCCTCGCTGGCGGTTTTCACCTGCCAAAGGTCGTTCCATGCTGCGGACGATGATGCGAACCCGCATTGCATCCGATAAAGAAGCGGGCAACGTCACAAAAATGACAGACCTGCAAGATCAGGCTATTTCCAGTAATCTCAATCTCGCTGGCAATATCATTGGACCTTCCATGTTCGCTGAACTGGATCAAGCTGAACCTATAACGCTAGAGAATACACGTGTTGTGAGGCTGGAATCCGACAGCGCGGATGCAGATGTGAAACTCGCTGGTTCCGCCTTATGGCTGCGTGCAGAGCCTGATGCTGATCAGCTGATATCAACGGCAATGGCCAATGATCTGGCAAGCTGGATAAACTCATGACACGCTCATTCCATCAATTTAATTGTGATGGAGACGCGCTGTACGGGACGCTTGATAGCGGGTCGCACACTACAGCATTGCTGATTGTTAGTGGAGGCAATGAGATAAGAGCTGGCGCCCACGCGGGAATGGCGAGACTAGCCGAATCTCTATCACAAAAGGATTTCCCGGTTTTTAGATATGATCGCCGGGGAATTGGTGACAGCAGCGGCCACAATGGAGAGTTTTTAACATCCCGAGCCGATATTCTGGCCGCCACACAATATCTTGGGCAAACGGTACCCAACCTCAAAAAAATTATCGGATTTGGAAATTGTGACGCAGCAACGTCTCTAGCTCTGTTTTCCAGGCTCGATGGCCTTATCCTCGCTAATCCCTGGGTTATCGAAACTTCCGAATCGACAAGCGAAACGGCATCAAAAACTGCCGCATCAGCCATCCGCGCGCGTTACTGGAACCGGCTCAAAAACCCGCGCACTATTATCGATGCCCTAAGTGGTAAAATCGACTTCAGAAAGTTTCTTGGTGGCCTGAAACAAGTAACTCAGAAACAAGAAAATACTGGACTTTCTATCAAGCTAAGGGATGCTCTTCTGGAATTGGAACGCCCGTGCCGCATCCTGCTCGCCAAGCGCGACACCACCGCCCTTGCCTTTCAGGCCGCCTGGAACAGCAGTGACTTTCGCGCAGTTAAAACCAAAACCAACATAACTTCAAACACACTGGAAAGCGCATCCCACAGTTTCGCCGACGACTTCGCTCGAAAGTGGCTGGAAAATGAGATTTTAGAATTTCTGGAAAGCGCCTGAACTACTCAGCCGCCATTAGTTCAAATTCTTCTTTCGCTAAGAACCGTTCAGCGTCGAGAGCTGCCATACATCCGGTCCCCGCTGCCGTCACCGCTTGACGATAGACGTGATCCATCACATCACCACACGCAAATAGACCGGGAATCTTGGTTTTCGGCGTGCCGGGCTCTACCTCAATGTAACCACCATCGATCAAATCCAGATGCTCTTTGAATATCTCGGTGGCTGGCGCGTGGCCAATCGCCACAAATGCCCCATTGGTCGCGATATGGCTCTTCTCACCGGTTTGTGTATCTATCAGGTCGACACCGACAAGGCCTTTAGGATCACCGCCTGCGACAAACTGTTCAACCGTTTTATTCCACATCACGCTAATTTTGGGGTTCGCAAACAACCTGTCTTGCAGGATTTTCTCTGATCGCAAGCTATCACGCCGATGAATAAGCGTCACATCATCGCTGTGGTTAGTCATATAGAGCGCTTCTTCAACCGCAGTATTCCCGCCGCCAATTACCACGACCTTTTTGCCGCGGTAGAAAAAACCATCGCAGGTTGCACAAGCTGACACGCCCTTCCCGCTCAACGCCTCTTCACCCGGCACATTAAGCCATTTCGCTTGCGCTCCGGTGGCGATGACCAACGTATCACCCAAATAAACATCACCACCGTCGCCGATCATCTTGAACGGGCGCTGAGATAGATCGACATCCACAATCGTATCAAAAATCATCCGGGTCCCGACACTTTCGGCCTGTGCCGTCATCTCCTCCATCAGCCAAGGCCCCTGAACAACGTCACGAAAACCTGGATAATTCTCGACATCTGTCGTGATAGTGAGCTGTCCACCAGGTTGAAGCCCCTGCACAACAATCGGTTCCATACCAGCCCGCGCACCATAGATCGCTGCGGATAATCCCGCTGGACCGGAGCCCAGTATAAGCATTTTGGTACGGTATGTTTCGGTCATGGCGCTTTCCTATCGAATCTGTTTTTCATCAAATAGGGATGCAGTGGCTATTGAGGCAAGTGGTAAGGCTCAATTTGGCGGCCAAGAATTCTATTAAACCAAGAAAGTATCATTCCCAATCTTCCGACCGTCACTGACCTACCTGAAATTCTGGTAGCGGAGGAGGGACTCGAACCCCCGACACATGGATTATGATTCCACTGCTCTAACCACCTGAGCTACTCCGCCATCGGACATGTCAAACAGCCATGGCTGCCTTGAAACTTCCTTTGATCGCGGCGCTATAGTCACAGCGTCTTATATGGTCAACAAGTTGCCGTCGATTTTCTGCTATAGCTTGCAAAGAAAGCGCCAACCACGCTAATGCACTAGATCTTACCGCTTTGCGGTCACTAGGGGCGAAATATGAACGAATTTTACGACATTTTGATTGTCGGTGCCGGCCATGCCGGGGCGCAGGCTGCCATTGCGCTGCGTCAGCAGAAATTTGAAGGTAGCATTGCGCTGATAGGCAATGAGAAATACCCTCCTTACGAGCGACCCCCGCTCTCTAAGGAGTATCTCGCTGGAGAAAAAGAGTTTGAACGGATCATGCTACGCCCCGAGAGCTTTTGGGGCGAGCGTAATATTGATCTACTAACGGGTTGCCGGGTCGCCAAAGTTGATCCTGACGAGCGCAAAGTCACTCTGGCAAATGACGATGAAGTCAAGTTCGGGAAGCTCATCTGGGCCACGGGCGGTTCGCCGCGAATGCTGGATTGCGCCGGTAGTCAGGCGCGCAACATCCACGCAGTCCGTTCCAGAGCCGATGTCGATAAGATAATGGCCGCGCTACCAACAACCCAAAATGTTGTCGTTGTCGGCGGCGGCTATATTGGCCTTGAAGCAGCGGCAGTGTTAACAAAATTGGAAAAAAAGGTAACAGTTGTAGAATCCCTGGACCGGGTTTTATCCCGCGTTGCCGGGGAAACGTTATCGCGCTTTTACGAAGCCGAACATCGACGGCAAGGCGTGACGATTGAACTGGAGGCGACAGTCGAAGGCTTCGAAACAAATGACGACGGCATGGCAACAGCCGTAAAATTGGCAGACGGCCGGATATTGCCGGCGGATATGGTGATCGTCGGGATCGGGATAATACCCGAAACCGGGCCATTGGTCGCAGCAGGCGCTGCGACCGGCAACGGCGTTGATGTGGACCAGCATTGCCGTACAAGCCTCAACAAAATCTACGCCATTGGAGACTGCGCAGCCCACAGCAATCGTTATGCAAATGGAGCCCATATTCGTCTGGAATCTGTACAAAATGCCAATGACCAGGCGAAAGTCGCTGCCTTGGACATCATGGGCGAAGAATGTGAATATGACGCAGTACCATGGTTCTGGTCAAATCAATATGATCTGAAGCTGCAAACGGTGGGCATATCCACTGGCCATGACGAATATATCGTGCGCGGAAATCCCGATGATCGGCACTTCTCCATCGTCTATTTGCGGGATGGAAAAGTCATTGCACTTGATTGCGTCAACGCGACGAAAGACTACGTCCAAGGCCGTAAAGCGGTCGTCGAAGGGCTTGCTTTGAACACGGTCGAATTGGCAAATACAGATATTCCGATCAAGGAAGTCGGGCTGGTTTAAACACCTCTGAAAGACCATTGGCCGATGGTTTCCCAAGGGCCATCCATATAATAACTGAGTCCTAGACCTTTAATCCGGAAAGGCCGTGGCTCAAATTCCGCAGAAAGCTCGGCAAACAGCTGCTTGGACTCTTTAGCGGTCACCTTGTTTTGGACGGTGACATGCAATCTGGGCGTCTGTTGATCCTGGACCGTCAACAGTCCGTGAAATTGATCCGCCAACTCCATTCTCATGGCCAGTAGTTCGGGGGAATGGATTTGATAAGCGACACCATAACCCAAATGGATCAAGCGTTGCAGCGAGGCTGCTGGTGGCTTGTTGTTCCGCGTCAATTCCAGGATACTGGACTTAATCTCTGAATGCGCACCGGGCGGTAAATGATGGAATAAAGTGATATGTGCTGCAATCATATTCCTCTCCGGTGGAAAATAGCGCTTTCGCAGTTTATCCGCCCAAGCGAAATCAGCTTCCGCCATAGTTGCGGTCATTATCAGCGGCTTGTTGCGTTCAACCATCGCTACTCTTTAGCCTAGAAACGCCTGACGAAGAACGAAATATCAGTCGATTTTCTTGAAATTGGGACGGGAGAGTCGCAAGAACGCAAGGAGCAAGGGGAGGACGGAACAAATGACTTCAATAGGCAGAACAAAACCGCCGATCTGGTTCTGGATTGTGGGAATATTAGCACTCCTTTGGAACGGCATGGGTGTAGGTGAATATATTCGGCAAATCACCATGAGCGCCGCCGAGTTTGCAGCTTTACCGGCCAATCAGCAGGAATTAATGATAGATCAACCATTTTGGCTAACCGCCGCTTTCGCCATTGCGGTACTGGCCGGGTTTGTCGCATCGGTATTGCTGCTATTGCGCCAACGGATAGCGGTGCGTCTGTTCATGGTATCCATGCTTGCTGTTTTTACCCAATTTGGCGGGTTGTTTCTGTTCAAAGGATATTGGGATATGCTTTCCGGTGCCGAAATAGTCATGCCAATACTCATTCCGATCTTCGCAGTCGGCTTTGCCTGGTTTGCCTGGCGTTGTGAAAAGAGCGGATACCTGCGTTAAACCGAGTCAAATCGAGGTGCTAAATGGCGTGAAGTTGGTTTTTTCATCAAATACATCAACGCCTTCCCGCTTTTTCAACCATCCAACCACTGCATAAGTCACGGGAGTGAGGACAACTTCCCAAAGCACTTTCAGCAGCCAGTTTGTTGCCATCACAGTTAAAACAACTGATGTCTCCCAAACACCAAGGAAAGCCAGCGGATAGAAAATCAGGCTATCGACGCCCTGCCCGACGATTGTCGAGCCAATAGTGCGGGTCCAAAGCATTTTGCCTTGCGTCCAAACCTTCATCCGAGCCATCACGTAGCTGTTTACAAATTCCCCGGCCCAGAATGCGAATATCGAAGCGGCCACGATCCGCGGGACTTGTCCAAACACACTTTCATAGGCGGCCTGCCCTTCCCATCCCTCAGCAGGCGGCAATGCAACAACTACCCAACTCATAAAGGCCATGAAGGTGACCGCTGCAAACCCTGCCCAGATAACCCGCCGCGCGCGCGCATACCCATAGACTTCTGTCAGCACGTCTCCGATCACGTAACCCAACGGAAAAAACAGGATGCCGGCTCCATAAACCCATTGTTCGCCACTTATCGTGATGAACGTAGGCTTTGCCGCGCCAATGACATTGGAGAGCAGAAGGATGGTGACGAAAGCAGCCATCACAAAATCAAAATATCGAAAACTATGACCGACCTGGCTGGCTGCAGTGGTCCGCTTAATGTGATAATCACCCATCAGCAGATGCTTAACCAACATCAGCCAATATTCAATCTTTTATCCTGCAACTTCATATGCCGGTTTGCAGCAGAGAAAAACATCGCTACAGCAAAAATCGAATTGGCGCCCGTAGCTCATCTGGATAGAGCGCGAGACTTCTAATCTTGAGGCAGCAGGTTCGAGTCCTGCCGGGCGCACCAATTCAATCTTTGGGCTCTTTATCAAACCCGCGTTGCACAGCATCCATCGGTTCTGATGTGATCGGATAACCGAGACCTTCCGGAATACAAAGAAATACGGACCCATCCCGTTTTTCCATTGTCGGCGAGACCATCTCGACAGGGTGCTGGCTACTGTGGTTGACCGCCTCATCATAAGAATTAAACTGGGCGAGACGCTCCAGGTTGCGCTTGGTCGGAAAAATGATTTTCACTTCGCCAGCTGCAGCTTTGTCCAGAACACCCTGCGCGCTGCTCCAGAAAAGATTATAATTCTCTGTCTCGTCAACGGTCGCTTCCGCGTTATGGTCATCATGCGAGATCATGTAAAACCGTGTATCGAAAACCCGGCGTTCGGCAAATGGCGGGCACCAGCGGGTGAATGGCACCAATTTTTCCAACTCCAATTGCCAGTCAAATTGGGTACAGATTTCCGATAATATCGTTCCCTCATGCAGGGCTGCCCGTGCGTCAAGAACACGCTGCGAACGCAAATCCCCGTTAACACCAACCGCGATACCGGTTTCCTCAATCGACTCCCTAATCGCAGCTATGCGCGCTCCATATTCTTCGATATCGTCGTGCCCAAGCGAGGAAGCAAAATCGTAATCTGCTTCGTCGACACGCCCGCCAGGAAACACAGCGGCGCCTGCCGCAAACGCCATTTTCGCTGACCGCTCGACCATCAAAAGATCCGGAGCCTGCGCGCCGGGCTTGTCGCGAAAGATTACCAATGTTGAGGCAGGAATTGGCTTTGGCATCGGCTTGCCAGTCAGCGCGTCAAGTTTCGGGGTGTCATCAATCGAAGAATTATCGTTCATGCAAGTTATATGAACAGCATCCTTACCCAATGCAAAAGGAAACTGAGGGCGATCGGATTGCTGAAGTCGGCAAAAGTTCAAATTTGCCAAGCCACACAGTTCGTGGCAATCAGATGATATGGGAATAATAGAACTTCTGGGTCTCGCCGGCAGTGTCAGCCTCCTTTCAGGATGGCGGCTTTATCTGACGGTATTTGTTACAGGTCTGGCTATGCGCCTTCAATGGATCAGTCTTCCGGAAAACCTGCAAATGCTGGATGCGCTGGCTAATCCGTGGGTTTTGGGAATTAGTGGATTGGGCGCACTGGCGGAGTTTTTTGCTGACAAAATATTGTGGCTCGATAGCGTCTGGGACACGATTCACACGATCATTCGCCCGATCGGCGGCGCTTTGCTCGCGCTAGCCGTCGTCGATGCCAGTGATCCCGCCTGGCAGGTGATTATCTTCCTGCTTGGCGGCGGTGCGGCTTTGATGAGCCATGGTGCCAAGGCAGGAGCCCGCGCCATCGTCAATACCAGTCCAGAACCGGTCAGCAATGCCGTGGTATCGACCGGGGAAGATATTGCCGCTGGCGGATTGCTGGTGCTCGCATTCACAAACCCGGCCATCGCATTAGTCGTCGCGACGGCGCTGCTAATATTTTGCATCTTCCTGATCTACAAGGGCTACCGGCTCTGGCGGAAAATGGTTTCGAGCGGGAGTTAACGACACATAGCATGGGAATAAAATTCCGCAAAAAAAAAGGGCCACAGTACAATAATTGTGCTGTGACATCCTTAGTGTCTGACCGAAAACTAAGTCACATATTTTCAATAACTTAATTAGGATGGTGAGATCGAAAATATAGAACTTAGAAGTCTGTATTTGGCAGTCTTACGCGGGTTTATATATCGGATGACACTATATTCTAAACGAAAAAATCCATTATAAGCCATTTTTTTAATAAAAATATAATTATCGGTCAGACTCTTATTAGAAGTATCACTAGGGTCAGGACCTATTAAATTGCTTGCATGATTGGGAGAAGGTTGATTCGGTAGCGGCACTGAAGGAGGTGCCGTTGATGAGTGATTTGATCATGTTGAGCAAAGCGCAGATGCGCAAGATAGAGCCGTATTTTCCGTTATCGCATGGCGTTCTCAGGGTGGATGACCAGCGGATATTGAGCGGGATCATCTTTGTCATTCGCAATGGCCTGCGCTGGCGCGACGCCCCGGCTGCCTACGGTCCGCACAAGACGATCTATAACCGCTTTGTTCGCTGGAGCCGTCTGGGCGTCTTTAACAAGATATTATCCACTCTGGCTGCTACCAGCGATGCCGATGACTGCCTGATGATCGACGCCACCCATTTGAAAGCCCATCGTACCGCTGCCAGCCTTTTAAAAAAGGGTCTGTTTCCCGATATATTGGACGTACCAAGGGGTGAGGCAGCGTAGCTGATCCGGGGGATCGGCGAGAACCGAACCTGAACAGCAAACTCCATGCCGTGTGCGATGGTAACGGCAGGCCGGTAATCTTGTGCCTGACCGAAGGGCAGACGAGTGACCATATTGGTGCAAAGCTCACATATCCGGCACTTCCAGAGCATGCCGCTACAATGATCGGCGACACCGAGCATCGTGCCGTGCCGGGGGCACGGGGAGACGCGCAGGCTATGACAGCGATGAATATCGGGCGGCGCTGAAAGCCAAAGGCATCACACCGTGTATCCCGCCGCGCAAGGGGCGGCTGTTACCTGCAAATTTCGACAAGTCCCTTTACCGCCAGCGCCACAAAATCGAGAACATGTTTGGCAAACTCAAAGACTGGAGGCGTATCCACACCCGCTATGATCGCTGTGCACACACCTTCTTGTCAGCCATCGCAATCGCTGCAACCGTCATCTTCTGGCTCAGTTAATGAGTCCTGATCCTAACTTTAGCCCCACAATCAATTATCGCCTGCCATCACCATCATTCAACACATCAATAAGATGCATCAAGCTTGTTTCCAGTTCATCTATTGGGATTGGATTCAAAATACACTCCAGTGTCGTCATTCATCAACAATAGTCCAATCTCTAACTAACAGGGAGTATTAATTTGAGGTTGACCGAAGAAGTCAAATTGTAATCTTCCTTACGCAATCGAGATAATTAGGCTGGCCCGCAAACCTCCATCTTCGAGGTTTTTCAATGTGATGTCCCCACCTTGACCGCGCGCTATTGCTCGAGCCAGCGTAAGGCCAAGGCCAGAACCTCCGGAAGCACGATTTCGTGATGCGTCGGCCCTTACAAAAGGCTCGAACATATTTTCCATTTGATCATCGGGAATCCCTGGTCCGATGTCATCCACTGTTATAACCAGCTTATCTTCTGTTTTATCCACAGCAATATCGGCAGACTTTCCGTACTTCACAGCATTACTTATTAGATTGCGCAATGCTCTTCGGATTAATGTGGTCCTCAATGGAGCATTGATACGTCCCCTTCGCTCAAAGGACACTTGCTTACCCATGTCCACAAATTCATCGACAACAGTTTCAATCAGTGCGCTTACATCCGTGAGTTCCGCCTCCGACCCAGATCGCCCTAGCCGAGCTAGCGACAGGATATCGTCGAGCGTCTGATCAATATCCTCAATGCCCGCAATCATCTTTTCGCGGTCATCCACATTTTCGACGCTTTCAACACGAACGCGCAGTGCAGCCAGCGGGGTTCTTAAATCATGACCAATAGCGCCCAGCATAACGTCTTTTTCATTCAACATCGCACCGACGCGAGACTGCATCATATTGAAAGCTTCGATCAAGTGCTGCACGTCGGGTGGCCCACCCGCCGCCACGTCATTAGCGGTTTTGCTCGGATCGAAATCGCGAGCATTTTGTGTCAGTGCCTTCAGCGGCTTGGAAATAAAGCGGCCTAAAACTATCAACGGAATAAGTAGCAACAAATAGAGCAGTACGGTTTGAAAAATCAGATTTCTGATGAGCTGCGGATTACGGTCCCGCTGAGCAGACGCCAAATTGAGCCAGCGGCCATCTTTCATCTTGGCAGATATCAAGACAAATGCTTGTATCTCCTGATTGTCACGCTGCGAAGCAAAAGCACGTCCCAGCGGTCGTTCCCTAAAACGCATACCAATAGCGCTATTGCGGAATGGAGGCGGAAGATTTTTGACTTGAGATGCACGAATATCTGCAACGCCATAGCTCATATTGGTCATTGCTTCCGTCGCGCGTTTCTCAAGTTCCGGGATTCGTTCAAATTTCGAATCTACATAGGGTTCAGTCGAAACTTCTGGTCGATTTCTGCGAAACCGGGGTTGACGATTTCGACCTTCTCGCCGCCCGCGAGTTTCCCTTTCTTCCAGGCGTTCCATTTCGCCTGCAATCCGCGCTACAGCAGAGGCAGATGCTTCAATCCGATTTTGATTTTCCGCACCACGAAAGAGCAACACCGCGTTAATCGCTTGAGCGGCGAGAAGCATTGCAGCGACTAACAAAAGCAATTGCCCAACCAGGCTTCGGGGAAGAAAACGGCTCACAAGGATTGTACTTCACCAGCCAAAACATAACCGCCGCCCCAGACGGTTTTTATGATCTCGGGATTTTTTGGATCGGCTTCAATCTTGCGGCGCAAACGACTGATCTGGTTATCAACCGCGCGGTCAAATGCGTTAGCCTCGCGCCCTTGCGTAATGTCTAGAAGCTGGTCGCGATTGAGCACCTGCCCTGCACGGGATAGCAATGCCAAAAGCATTTGATATTCACCGCTAGAAAGCGGAACATTAACACCCTCAGCATCAAGAAGAGCGCGCTGATCGATCTTCAGCGTCCAACCAGAAAACTGGAACACATTACCGTGCCGCGATATTTTGACGCTATTGCCGTTATTGGCGCGGCGCAGCACAACCTTGATCCGTGCGATCAGTTCGCGGGGGCTGAAGGGTTTGGTGATATAGTCATCTGCACCCAATTCGAGGCCAATTATTCGTTCCGTTTCCTCGGTTTTTGCGCTGATGAAAATAACCGGAATTTCTGTCCGTTCGCGGACATAGCGACAGAAGCTGAGCCCATCTTCTCCGGGCATCATGACATCCGATAAAATGATATCAAAATTATATGCGTTGAGCAAAGAGCGGGCGATACTCGCATCTTCTGCCTGTTGCACCCGAAAGCCCTGCTTGATCAGATAGTCTGCGAGCGGTTCTCTAAGAGAGCTTTCATCGTCCACCAATAGAATATGCGTTTTGCTCGACATAAGTCTTACCTAGCACATGCAAAAATAAATGGAACGGACCGCCAGCAATTTGGGAGGAGGGAGATTGGCTGACGATCCGTTCGCATAAAAGAGTATTGGTTCAGGGATTAACCGCCTCTTTTATCTCGGTTGGCGCGGCGTTCAGCGCGCTTTGCTTGACGTTCTTCCTTGGTGATCCTGCCGTCATTGTTGGCATCAATCTCGTCAAAACGCGCCATGGCCGCTGCTGTAAATTCAGCTTTGCTGATCATCTGATCGCCATTGGTGTCCACCTGCTTCATCATTGCGCCACGATCACCGCCACCGCGATGGCCTTTATGACCCTTTCCGCGCATGCTCTTGGCGCCATTTCGCCCGCCGCGTTTACCTTGCATCTGCTGCATTTCTTCGGCAGTCAACTTACCGTCACCATTGGCATCAGCGCGGGCAAATCGCTCGGCTTTGCGTTCGGCGCGGTGCGCTTCCATTTCCGCTTGCGATATGCCGCCATCGCCATTGGCGTCCATTGCCGCAAATCGCTCAGTCCGTTTGGCTTCTCGGTCAGCCTTTGAAATCTGGCCGTCACCGTTGACGTCGCGCTTGGCAAATTTGGTATCAAGAGATGCTATCATTTCTGCTCGGCTAATAACGCCATCACCATCGGCATCGGCGTTCACGCCTTTGCCGCCAGGTGCTGCAATCGCAACGCTACCGGCAAAAAGCATTGCCGCTGCGCTCGAAAATAATATTGTCTTTTTCATCATCACAATCCTCAGGTTCTTGTTCAGGGTAGCGATCATTTCCGATCACCATAAACATTCTTCTATAGGAGATATGTCCCTGAAATTTGTCAGAACAGACGAAAATTGTCGCAAATTGTATCAATTGGCGCAAGCGGTTAATCCGCTGGAAAGTTTCTGATGGAATTTTAAGTCAACCGAGGCGAACTCATGCAGCCATAATTGTATAGCGGGATGCCCCGGTCAAGCGACACATTGTTTTAGAAACCTTTAGTTCCTCGCCATCAACGATTATAATGTCTGCCAGAATCATGCAGGGTGTGCCGTTAGCGAGTTTGTTTTTCGAAGTGACTGTTGAACTCCCGGATACATTTTCCCTGATCGTGCTTTGCCATTCAACTTTCTTGCCGATTTTTGCGCCACGCGTTGCTTCGTCCGTTGCTTCCGTAGCTTGTTTTTGTTCTTCGGGGTAAAGTCGGCAAGCAACAAACTGTGACAGGCTATTTGCCGAATCGACCATGAAGTCACCCACTATCGGGATTTTCCGTGTCATGGTACTCAGCCGATCGGCCATGCCGAAAATGCCTCGGCGCTTTTTAGTCTCGGCACCATCGGCCTTCCCTTGACCGTTGCCGCATAAAGTGGACAAGGAAGCCGCTCCCTCAGGATTGGTTGCTTCTGAATCAGTATTCGTGCCGATATTTTCTGTCGCTTCAGAAGCACGTTGAGACCCGGCGACGGCTTTCGAATCGTCCGTTAATTGGCTGTTGGAAGATCCTCCAACCGCTGCGAAGGTGGGCATCGTCACAAAAAGCCCTACCAGCGAGACCGAGCAACATATCAACTTGCGGTTCATGAAAACGCTTATATTCACAGTTGCTTCCTAGCCTCCGCATCAAGTGACTGGCAAACAAAAACCAAATCTAACAATGGGCGATACAAGGGAGCCTTGGAGCGGGTGAAGGGAATCGAACCCTCGTCGTAAGCTTGGAAGGCTTCTGCTCTACCATTGAGCTACACCCGCATCTCACTTTGCAGAGAAGCAAGCGCGCTATTGCCACCGCTTCGATGCGCCGTCAATCAGGAAACATTGGCCTGTGACTGCGCGGCTGTGTTTTGCGCCGTGAACCAGTCCGAAACTTTCGACTTTTCGTTGTTGTTCATGTGAAGGCCAAGCTTGGAGCGCCGCCAAAGCGCGTCTTCCGCTGTTTTCACGAATTCATAGCGGATCAGCCATTCAAGCTCTGCTTGGTAAAGCCCCGCTCCAAAATATTTTCCAAGATCAGCGGACGTTTGAGAATCTGCCAATATCAAAGCTGCATCCGTGCCATAAGCCCGCACCAATCGACGGATTGTTGCTTTTTCCAAAAAAGCCCATTGATTGTGATATTCTTCGACCAGCTTCTCCGCATCCCGAACTGCGAAATTCCCGCCGGGAAGCGGCGCGTCTTTTGTCCAGTCGGACGCGTCGATGCTCAGCACGTTAGAGAGCGTTTTCATCGCTTGCAACGCTAGCACACGATATGTCGTTATTTTCCCGCCAAAAATGGAAAGCACCGGCGCGCCGGCTTTATTATCATAGTCGAAAACATAATCCCGCGTCACTGTAGCCGCAGTGCGGCTATGGTCATCGAATAGCGGTCGTACGCCGGAATAGGTCCATTGCACATCATCGCGAGTAACCGGCTCGGTGAAATATTCGCTCGCGGCATCACAAAGATAATCAATTTCGCCATCGCTGATTTTGGCCGGCCCCTCTTCGTAACTCCAGGGCTGATCGGTTGTACCAATCAGCGTATGGTCGCCTTCATAGGGAATCGCGAAGATGATCCGTTCATCTTTATTCTGGAAAATATAACTGTGATCGCCTTCGAATTTGCGGGCGATCACAATATGGCTGCCTTTAACGAGACGCAACTTGGCGGCATTGCTGCTTTGGTCATACATTGCGGTCACCGGATCAACCCAAGGACCGGCAGCGTTGATCAGGACTTTTGCTTGTTCGGTGACGGACGTGCCATTTGAAATGAGCTGCAATGACCAAGCATCCTGTTGGCGGTCAAGCCCGAAACATTCAGTCTTTGTGCGAATATCCGCGCCACGTTCTTTTGCATCTCTAGCGGTAAGAGCTACGAGGCGCGCGTCTTCCACCCAGCAATCAGAATAGGCAAAACCCTTTTTCAAGCGTTTTTGAAGCGGATCACCGCGCTTATCTTTAAGCAGGTTCAGGCTTTTTGTACCGGGCAGTATCGAACGGGAACCAAGATGGTCATAGAGGAACAGACCGAGCCGAAGCAGCCATGCGGGCCGCATGCCCTCATCTACCGGCAAAACGAACCGCATCGGCCAGATGATATGTGGTGCAGCGCGCAGCAGCACTTCCCGCTCCTTCAGCGCCTTACGGACAAGACTGAATTCATAGTGCTCGAGATAGCGCAAGCCGCCGTGTACGAGCTTGGTGCTGGTCGAAGACGTATGCGATGCAAGATCATCGCGCTCGACCAGAAGGACTTTCAGCCCCCTGCCCGCTGCATCGCGGGCAATACCCACGCCGTTGATGCCGCCGCCAATAATCGCCAAATCATACATGTTGCAGTGCAATAGTGAATAAATGCGACAATGCAATCGGACTTGCGTTTTGGAAGCGATAATTTAGCGTGCCATCGTTAATAGGGAGCAAATCTGCATGTCTGCAAAACAAATTTTGGTAATCGATGAAGGCACCACCTCCACACGTGCCATGCTGTTTGGCTGCGATGGAAAATTACGCAGTTCTCAGCAAGAGGCGCTACAACAATATTATCCGTCCCCGGGACTAGTGGAGCATGACGCCACCGAGATTTGGGAAAAAACCCTGCGATGCTGCCAGAAGATGGTTGAGCAAGCGGGCGGGGCCGATAAAATTGCCGCAATTGGGATCACCAACCAGCGCGAAACAGTGGTCGCTTGGGATAAACGCTCAGGAGAGCCATTGTGTAAGGCTATTGTCTGGCAAGATCGCAGAACGGCCGAAAAATGCGATGCTTTAAAGGACAAAGGATTGGAGCCATTGGTTCAACAAAAAACCGGATTGCTTCTCGACCCTTATTTCTCAGGCAGCAAAATCGGGTGGATGCTTGAAAATGTACCGGAAGTAAAAGCAGCAGGCGACAATCTGGCCTTCGGTACGATTGAATCATATCTGATTTTTCGCCTGACCGGTGGCATACATATTACAGACGCCAGCAACGCAAGCAGAACTATGCTAATGCCGCTAAACGGGCAAGTTTGGGATGATGAGCTGCTGGATCTGTTTGATATTCCCAAAGCAGCTTTGCCAAATATTGTTGATTGTGCCGGGGATTTAGGTGCAACCCTACCCACGCTATTTGGCAGCGCGATCCCGATTTGCGGCTCTGCCGGCGACCAGCAGGCAGCGACCATTGGTCAGGCTTGTTTTGCTATGGGTCAAACGAAAGCCACCTTTGGCACCGGAGCTTTTATTCTCACCAACAGCGGCGACAACCCGCCAAAGTCAGAGAACCGCCTGCTTTCCACCGTTCTCTACCAACTGAACGGCGAGCGAACCTTTGCCCTAGAAGGGTCCGTATTTGTAGCAGGCAGCCTGATGCAATGGCTCCGCGATGACGTTGGGCTGATTGAATTTGCCGGAGAAAGTGAAGAACTGGCACGATCTGTTGCCAACAATGGCGGTGTTTATTTGGTACCGGCCCTATCCGGACTGGGCGCACCGCATTGGCGAGCTGATGCCACATGTACGATTTCCGGCCTTAGTTTTTCGGCCACAAAAGCACATATCGTACGCGCGGCTTTAGAGTCCATCGCACATCAGTGTCATGACTTGAAAACTGCCTTTTCTGCCGATGGCACGGATTGGGAGAGCCTGCGGATTGATGGAGGAATGGTCGCCAATGACTGGATGGTTCAAGATTTGGCAGATGTTCTGAACATTCCCGTGGAGCGGCCTGAGTTTATCGAAACTACGGCACTTGGCGCTGCGATGTTGGCAGCCGTGGGATGTGGTATCTACGAAACTTTAGATGACGCTTCCGCTATGATTTCGGGAATGAGTTCATATGAACCATCTATGGATAGCGCTGATCGCGCACATCGTTTGGCAGGATGGCAGAAGGCCATCGCTGGAGTGCTGGCAAATTGAAGCTCAATTCCATTCTGTAATGTGACCACAGATACAAAAAAGCCCGCCTGTTACAGCGGGTTTTTTTCGATAAACTGATATAAAATCAGTCTTTTTTCTTCTCGGCTTTGACGTCAGCCCAGATCGTCTTGAACGACATGAAGGCCAATATGGTTGCTATCAACAGGAATGCGATAACCGCCCAGCCTGCTTGATGGCGTGCTTCCAGCTTTGGTTCTGCAGACCAGATAAGGAATGCCGAGACATCTTTGGCCATCTGATCGACAGACGCTTTGGTGCCGTCGCTATAACTTACCTGATCAGCTGCGGTAATAGGTGGTGCCATTGCAAGGTTAAGATTCGCAAAATACGGATTGTAGTGAAGCCCGGGACCGGGGCGATTTGCCTCCGGCAAATCAGCTGGAGGGTCCTGATAACCTGTCAAAAGTGAATAGACATAAGGAGCGCCACCCTCACGCGCTTTGGTAATCAGCGATAGATCAGGTGGAATGGCGTTGTTGTTTGCCGCAGCCGCTGCAACCTCGTTGGCGAACGGTTTGGGGAACTTGTCTGCGGGCAGTGCAGGACGTGTGCTGGCTTCGCCAGTGGCCGGATCAATCGAAGGTGCTTCAATTGCCCAGTTTGCAGCGATCGCTTTCACTTCATCTTCGTTATAGCCCAAGTCTTCCAAATTTCGGAATGCGACCAGACGAAGCGAGTGACAAGCGGCACAAACTTCTTTGTAAACCTGAAAGCCGCGCTGCAATTGCTGCCGATCAAATTTGCCCAAAGGTCCGTCACTTTTGAACGAAACTTCCTTGGCATGTTTGTGGAACTGGTGCTCTACCGTCTCTTTCGGTGGCTCACTGATATAGGCGGCTGCGCCCATGAAAAAAGAAATAAGTAGCCAGCCCGAAAAGAACAGACCTACCAAAACACCGATAATTCTAACCATTACGATATAACCCTGTTCTTATTTCGTTGTCGCTACGCCGTGACCAGCGGCCACTCCGGCAGGAATGGTTGATTGGTCTAGCGGCTTGCCTGTCACCGCTTCCGTGATCGAATTGGGCAGCGGCAACGGCTTTTCAATTCGCGAGAGAAGCGGCAGAATGATCAGAAAATAAGCGAAATAGTACGAGCCTGCGACCTGGCTCATCATCACAAACGGCTCTTCAGCTGGTGCGCCGCCACAGTAGAACAATACCGCTGTCATAAAGATCAAAATCCAGAAAGCGATGCGCATTTTAGGGCGGTAAGTGCCAGAGCGAACCGGCGACGTATCAAGCCAAGGCAGGAAGAACCATACCAGGATTGCCGAGAACATCGCCATTACACCCAGAAGTTTTGCTGGAATGAACAGCAAGTCGAATGTGAATGCGCGCAGGATCGCGTACCAAGGCCAGAAATACCATTCCGGTACAATGTGCGCTGGCGTCGAAAGCGGATTCGCCGGAATATAGTTGTCGGCGTGACCCAAAGCATTGGGCAGGAAGAACATCATCGCCGTGAACAGGATGAGGAAAACGCCGAGTGTCCAGCCATCTTTGGCTGTATAATATGGGTGAAAAGGTACAGTATCCTGCGGTCCTTTTACATCAACGCCGGTCGGATTGTTGGAGCCGGGAATATGCAAAGCCCAAATGTGCATGATAATTACACCAGCTGTAACGAACGGAAGCAAATAGTGCAGCGAGAAGAACCGATTGAGGGCCGCGTTATCTGGTGCAAATCCGCCAAGAAGAAGCTCTTGAATGGGTTTGCCCACTAGCGGAATGGCCTCGAACAAACCGGTTATCACTTTGGCACCCCAAAAGCTCATTTGACCCCAAGGAAGCACATAACCAAGAAACGCGGTAGCCATAGCGAGCAGATAGATCACCACACCGAGCAACCACAACATCTCACGCGGCGCTTTGTAAGACCCATAATACAGCCCGCGAGCGATATGTAGATAAATCGCGATAAAGAAGAAGCTGGCACCGTTGGCGTGCGCGTATCGGATCATCCAACCGCTGTTAACGTCGCGCATAATATGCTCGACGGAATCAAAAGCGATATCAGCGTTGGCAGCATAGTGCATCGCCAAAATAATGCCTGTTACGATCTGGATAACCAAGAATATCCCGGCGAGAGAACCGAAGTTCCACATATAATTCAGGTTGCGCGGTGTGGGGTATCCAGCACCAAGGCTTCCGTACACCAAACGCGGTATCGGAAGTTTCTCGTCCATCCACTGACCAAATTCGGTCGTTGGCGTATATTGTTTTGCCCAAGGAAAGCTCATTTGTTTCTGCCCCTTAGCCGATTTTCACGACGGTGTCTGATAGGAATTCATGCTCTGGCACTTCAAGGTTTTTTGGTGCCGGGCCTTTGCGGATACGCGCTGCGGTATCATAGTGCGAACCGTGGCAAGGGCAGAAATAACCGCCATACTCGCCTTTCACTTCGCCTTGCGCCGCGCCGAGCGGAACACAGCCAAGATGTGTACACACACCCAGAGTGATCAGCCAATTTTCTTTGCCGACGGACGTGCGCTCAGCCAAAGTCTGTGGATCGCGGAGATCATCAACTGCCACTGCATTAGCTTCAGCAATTTCGGCATCTGTAAGATTGCGGATAAAAATGGGTTGTTTGCGCCATGAGGTTTTAACCGCCTGCCCACGCTCAATCGCGGAAATATCAACCTCAATAGACGCCAACGCCAATACATCGGCGCTCGGGTTCATCTGGTTGACCAGTGGAAATACCGTGGCCACCGCGCCAGCGCCAGCAAAGCTCACCGCCGCTATATTTATAAAATCCCGACGGCGAACGCCTTCGGTTTCTTCGTCTGAACCTATCGAATCAGCCGTTTCAACAGTTGCCATGCAAACGTGCCCTTAAAGTTTGGTTTATACCCCAGACTGCCCGATCATACGCTATCCCTCAATAGCGGTTTGACCATGCAGCGAATTGCGCGCCTGATAGCCGCCAAACGGGGTGTTTGCCAACAGTGAATTTTCGATTGACCGCACATTGTTTTCTCCCCCATGCACTCGTACCCATGAGAGTAGCTGTTTACCAACCCGATATCGCTGGAAATTTAGGAACGATTCTAAGGACATGCGCCTGTATGGATGTTGCTGTCGATATCATTGAACCCTGTGGTTTCCCGTTTAGCGATCGAAGCTTGAAACGCGCAGGGATGGACTATTTCGAACAGGCGGATTTCACGCGCCACGCTGATTGGGATACATTTCTTGGATTTTCTGATTCTCGCTCTTCGAGACTGGTATTGCTCTCCAGCAAAGCCGCTATGCCGTATCATGAGTTTGAATTTGAAAATGATGATATATTATTATTTGGTTCGGAAGGATCAGGGGTTCCCCTGAGTGTACATGAACGCGCAAATGCCCGAATCACAATCCCGATGAGAAAGGGCATGCGCAGCTTGAACCTTGCTGTTTCGGCTGGCATGGCTTTAGGAGAAGCACTCAGGCAAACAGGACGTTACCCGCAATGACGACACAGTTGGACGAACAGCAGTTAACGGCTCAGGCTTGGTTCACGGAATTGCGCGATTCCATCTGTGCCGAGTTTGAGGCGATTGAAACCGAGGCTGGCAGCGATACCAAGTTTGACTATATTCCGTGGGACCGGTCCAATCCCGATGGTAGCCCTGGCGGCGGCGGTACACAGGGACTGATGAAGGGCAAGGTCTTCGAGAAGGTCGGAGTGAATATTTCTACCGTTGATGGCACATTCAGCGAGGAGTTCGCAAAATCCATCCACGGCGCGGAGGAAAACCCGCAGTTCTTCGCCACCGGCATCAGTCTGGTGGCGCATATGGCAAACCCCCATGTTCCTGCTGTACATATGAACACGCGATTCCTGTGCACCACCAAACGCTGGTTTGGCGGCGGTGCGGACCTCAATCCGCCGATACCTTACGAGGAAGACACGGAAGAGTTCCATGCCCGGTTTCGGTCTGCATGCGCGCCCCACAGCCCGGAATATTTTCCAAAGTTTAAAAAATGGGCTGATGACTATTTTTATATCCCTCACCGCAACGCCCATCGCGGCGTTGGCGGTATATTTTATGACCATCTTGAGCTTGAGAAAGATGTAGACTTTGATCGCCACTTTGCTTTCACGCAAGATGTCGGGCGGGCATTTCTCGATGTTTTCCCGAAGCTGGTGCGTCGCAGGATGAATATGGAATGGTCTCCCGAAGAGAAAGAGCAGCAACTGGTATGGCGCGGACGCTACGCTGAGTTTAATCTGGTTTATGATCGCGGCACCACTTTTGGCTTAAAAACCGGTGGTAATGTCGATGCCATTTTGATGAGCCTGCCGCCCGAGGCCAAGTGGACTTAGCCGAGGAATATGACGGTAATGGAAATACCCGAAGGCCATTTGGCGACTATTGTGACATATTTGGAAATGACAAAAGAACCAGCGTTGTCAGATATTCCTTCCGGGTTGGAGATTTCAGAATGGCCTAACCCAGAACCTGATGAATATCTGGCAATGTTTCGCAAGGTAGGCGAAAACTGGCTCTGGTTCTCGCGGCTTTTGTTGGACAAGGATCAGCTTATCGCTGTGATTCAACATGATGATGTTCAACTCCATAAGATACTCGATGGCTCCCGCGCAGTTGGATTTATCGAGCTTGATTTCAGAGAAGCCGGACAATGCGAAATCGGATTTTTTGGGCTGGTGCCTGAAATGAACGGGTCCGGTCACGGCCGCTGGATGATGGTCGAAGCCTTGCGGCGCGCCTGGCGATCAGGAGTGGAGCGGGTGTGGCTCCATACATGCACGCTTGATTCCCCAAGGGCGCTTGGTTTTTATCAAAACAGCGGTTTCAGAGCCTATAAGCAGGAAGTTGGGATGCAGCCCGACCCGCGTTTGTCTGGACATTTGCCGCGTAGCGCAGCTCCCCATATTCCGCTGCTCAGCTGAATATTTCTTCCACATTCTACGTTTTACCGGTCAGTTGCTTGTAAATCGAAGCAATCACCGCAACTAAAATCACCTGAAACACGGTACCTAGGCCCGACGAAACCAGATTTTCGAAGAGCGGAATACCCTGCCCGCCATTGATCAGACCGCTAATCAATCCAACGACCAATCCCGCCACCAGCACGGTAATTCCGCCAACCAGGATAATAATCGCCAGAAAAAAGAAAATCGACCAGCCATTATTCATCGTGAGCGCCCAATTTGCTTTTAGGGCTTCAACTGGATTGCGCTCACCACGATCCGCTATCACCATCGGCACCAGCGCGAAACGGCCAAGCAGATATAGTCCGGGTATAATAAGCAATAGAAATCCGAAAAACAGCGCAAATGCAACCAGGATATTCGCGATGAAAAAGAAAATAAACAAGCCTGCGGCCGCTTTCAAAACATCTGCTACGGTCCCTTGCTGATTGGGAGCAAATAATATGTAAAGCGCTAACGTACCGAACGCTATGACGAGATTTGAAGCAAATAGACTGAACGAATGATCGACCAAAAAAGCTATCTGCGCAGCGTTTATTTCAGCTGGATCCGTCATTCCGTCAATCTGTGGTTCACCGACAAATTGTGCCCAGAGCAAATTTGGCAATAGAATAAAAACGCCAGCAATGGCTGCCACAGCTTCTTTGTGGCCACCCAGCAACGCCATGGCATCGTT
This sequence comes from Parasphingorhabdus halotolerans, assembly GCF_012516475.1. Taxonomy (NCBI): domain Bacteria; kingdom Pseudomonadati; phylum Pseudomonadota; class Alphaproteobacteria; order Sphingomonadales; family Sphingorhabdaceae; genus Parasphingorhabdus; species Parasphingorhabdus halotolerans. Next base: position 712,138 of record NZ_CP051217.1, read on the forward strand.
CCAGCATTTCATTTGATCAAGCTTCACGGCGACACCCTCTTACTCATAAATTCCATCCTGCTCTTGCCACCACAGCCGTGAGAGTGCACGAAATTTCTATGAATGACGTAAATCAAGTTGAGTGGCGCACCAGTGAACGGCTGATTGCCTATCCTGACGCGCTGGAAGAAATGGAAGCGCGCAATACAGCCGTGCAAGCGGGTGAGGAGGAAGAGCTGATTTGGTTTCTGGAACATCCCCCGCTTTACACAGCTGGTACAAGTTCCGACCCGACTGAGCTGCTCAGTTCGCAATTCCCCGTTTTTGAAACTGGCCGCGGCGGTCGGCATACTTATCATGGCCCGGGTCAACGGGTGGGCTATATCATTCTCGACCTCAAAAGGCGCAATGCGGATGTTCGGGGTTTTGTACATGCGCTCGAAGCATGGGTGATTGCAGCACTGGGAGAGTTCGGCATCGATGCGCGCGCGGTAGAAGGTCGCGTCGGCATCTGGTGCGATACGCCTGATGGCCAAGAAGCCAAAATCGGAGCTATTGGCATTCGTATCCGAAAGTGGGTCACGATGCATGGCTTCTCGGTCAATATTGATCCTGACCTCAGCCATTTTAACGGTATTATCCCCTGCGGGATCAGCGAATATCCAGTTACCAGTCTCAAAGCACTAGGACATAAAATAAAAATGGCGGAATTTGATAGTGCGCTGAAAAAAACCGCAGCGGCTTTTTTTCAGGAAATTGCCAAATAGCATCGAAGCCTTATATTCATCACATAAATCAACAAGGAAATATCATGATCAAATTTGCTCACCTTGCTTCGCTCGTTCTTTTATCATCTGTGATTTCAGCCTGTTCTGGTGACAATGAAGCGCCGGAAGCAGATAATACGACCGAAACCCGGATGGATGAGGTTGATGTCATCGATGGCACAATAAGCGATGATATGGTGGATGTTGATACACAGCAATCTACCGATTCATTGGCTGATGGAGAAGCGGTCGAGGGAGATGAGGCCGGTAACAGCGAAGAAGCTAAAGCCGAAGATGAGAGTTCAGAGGAATAGTCGGTACAAAGTCCCAATTTTGCGCGATGCTTATCCGTCCGTTAAACCAAGCGCTTGTTTGACTAGTGACCTACGCCAATCCCAGAATTTTATGGGTCTGCAATGACAATCGCCATTTCGGATTGGCCTGGACAAACGCGATGGCGCTCTCCAGATTGGCCGCGCTCGCAGCATCATCTCCGCGCGCATCCATCGGCTGAACAAGGTGATTGGCAAAATCCCAATGTGCCATATCCTGCCAATCGCTTCCTTTCTGTGGCCATACCAGTTTCAGTTCATCACCGGATCGCTGTACGGTTGTACTGCCTGCTTTGGGGCTGATGCAAATCCAATCAATTGAACGGGGCACTGGCAGCGTACCGTTGGATTCAATCGCAATTTCAAATCCGGCATCGTGCAGCGCTTGGATTAGGACTTCATCAATTTGCAGCATCGGCTCCCCGCCTGTGATAACAATGAAGCGCAGTTCCGGGTCATTACCCCAAACAGAAGCCGCAGCCTTCGCGAGATCAGCTGCAGTTTTGAAGCGACCACCTCCCGCGCCGTCCATCCCGACAAAATCCGTATCACAAAACTGGCAGACCGCGCTTGCCCGGTCTTTTTCGAGACCAGACCAGAGATTACAGCCGGTGAAACGCATAAATACAGCCCGGCGGCCAGCGTGAACACCCTCGCCCTGCAGAGTCAGGAAAATCTCTTTGACCGCATAACTCATGATTTGGCGGCATAGCGGGTGGGATCGGCAATACCGGCTTCCTCAAAACCTTTTTGCCGCAACCGGCAGCTGTCGCAATAGCCGCAATGCAGGTTGCCTTCAGCAGGATCGTAGCAAGACCAGCTAAGCGCCGGATCAATATCAAGTCGCACCGCCACCTTGGCGATATCCGCCTTCGTCATATATTGCAGAGGTGTTTGAATAGTGAAGCCGCTTCCTTCATCTCCAGCTTTGGTTGCAAGGTCTGCGAGTCGCTCAAAGCCTTCAATAAACTCGGGCCGGCAATCGGGGTAACCGGAATAATCCAGCGCGTTCACACCAATAAAAATATCTCGTGCATCCCGCGCCTCTGCCAATCCGAGGGTAAGCGAAAGGAAAATAAGATTGCGCGCCGGCACATAGGTTACCGGAATTTCGTTGGTCACACCGCTTTTTGGTACATCAATGTTGTCGGTTAGCGCAGAACCACCAAAGCGGCTGAGATCAAGCGGGAGAACGATATGTTCGGCAACATCAAGCTTGGCGGCAATCTGAACGGCGGACTGCAACTCAATTTTGTGGCGTTGGTTATAGTCGATTGTTAGCGCGATGATTTTATAGCCCTGTTCCCGCGCCAAAGCGCCCGAAACCATCGAATCCATTCCGCCCGAGAGGAGCACTATTGCCGTTTTGGTCGGGGTTACTTGATTGGTGCTTTCCATAGTGCGCTCCCGCTAACCACCTTGACGCAGACAAGCAAGTGGTTGGGATAGCCAGCGCCAAATAGCTTCGGCGGATTTCGCGCTAGGGGATCCATCAGATTGAACAGTATAGTTTCTGGAGTAATTAAAGTCAGCAAGCGCCAGTTCTACGACCTTCTGCAGAAAAAGAGAATGGTGAGCCGCTAGAAATGCCCTGGGAATTCAGCTGGATCAATCCACTCGATTCGCGCCGAATTTCCGTGACACCATGTCCAAGATTTCCGCATTTGTAACTAACGCGGAGGACGTTTGGCTTGTCTTCGATGACATAGCGAGTACATTTGGCACTGCCGTGTTGAACTTGCAGAAGCAATTTGGCATCACCAAGACAAATGCGCTTACTGCTATCTGACGCGCCACGTTCTTTCAGAGTCCAGCTGCCCTTTTGCAGGCCATCTAAAAGCGCAAGGTCCGGTGCTTGCGCCGGTGCTGCTACGGTGAACGCAAAAAACGCTACGGAAGATAATCCGGCTGTTTTTATCAAATTCAAAAACTTCATGCCCCTACTCCGTGTGGTGATCGAGAATCGCAAAATCGCCTCGAATCAGATTTTTATAGCGCCCAATTGTGGCAATTATCGCGTCCAATTGCGGCCTTCGATAGGACTTTTTGGACAAATCACCGCGTTAACCAGGATATTGAACAAATTTAATTGTTCAGGCTCGCGCCCGAGATGATGAACTTCTTGCTGCAAAACGCGCAATCAATCGAAATAGTTCCATCTTCGCCAATCATATCTTCCTTATCTTCTTTCGGAAAACGCGCAATGACGTCCCGGATATGATCTTCATTACAGCGGCAAGCCTTAACGCACGGTTTACCGCTCAAAACCCTCACTTCGTCGCTCTCGCTGAACAATCGCCATAGCAAATCTTCCAGCGCAAGCGCTGGATCAGTGAGCTCATTCGGCGTAACGCTACCGCCCATGACCGCGACATGCTCCCATTCGGGATGATCCATCCGAACGTGCAGCCGTTCTTTGCCGTCCTCACCTTCCGGAAGATACTGTACCAGCAAGCCACCCGCCACGCTGTGCGCACCATCACAGTTCACTGCGACACGGATTATTGTCGGCAATTGCTCAGATTGAAGAAAATAATTCTGAACTGCCTCCGAAAGGCTTGCACCTTCTAACGCAACAATGCCCTGGCTCCGGCCCCGTGGCGGCGGCTGGTCAAAGGTAATCGCCAGATAACCTTTACCAAAGAGTGCCATCAGGCTTGGTTCGATAGGCTGCAAAGCTAATCGTTCGGCATCAAACTGCACATAACCACGCAGCCCACCGTTTTTATAGTCACATGCCAGCAGGCTGATAACGCCGCTTTCTGTCTGTGCCTGCAATGTGAGCTGCGAGCCTTCATCCTTTAGCAAGCTGCCCAGCATGGCGGTAAGGCAAACTGCCTCGGCCAGAAGGGCTTTGATCTGCTCAGGGTAATTATGTGCCAGCAATATCTCATCGAGCACCGTACCCAAGCGAACTGCCCTACCGCGGCAATGTTTTGCCGGGATGGAAAAGGAAAGCGTTTGATCTATAAGCGAGATATCTGCCATTAGATTTGATTGAACACCCATCGCAAAACGGATTTTTGTGCATGGATGCGGTTTTCGGCCTCGTCCCACACGACCGATTGCGGCCCGTCGATTACCGATGGCATGACTTCTTCACCGCGGTGAGCAGGCAGACAGTGCATAAACAGCGCGTCCGACTTGGCCTGTTCCATCATCACGTCATTAACCTGATAGGGCATCATTGCAGCCATTTTATTATGGACATGCTCCTGCCCCATCGACACCCATGTATCGGTAATGACAACATCTGCGCCGCTGACCGCTTCCATCTCATCTCGATGCACGGATATTTTTACGCCCGCAGACTGCGCGGTTTCGATAAAAGCCTGATCAGGATCATAGCCTTGCGGACAGCCGATACGGACGTTGAATTTCATCAACCCTGCCGCCTCAACAATCGAGTTGAGTACGTTGTTACCATCGCCAAGCCAGCACACCTCCAGTCCAGGCAACGCTTTACCACGCTCAACGAGTGTTAGTAAATCCGCGACTATCTGGCAGGGGTGCGATAGGTCAGTCAGGCCATTTATGACCGGCACAGTTGCATTGGCAGCAAGTTCTTCAATTTTCGCATGATCATCTGTGCGGATCATGATTGCATCGCACATGCGCGAAAGAACTTTCGCGGTATCGGCAACCGTTTCCCCGCGTCCCAGCTGCATGGACCCGCTATCCATCACAATGCTGGTGCCACCCAATTGGCGAATAGCGACATCAAAGGAAACACGCGTGCGGGTGCTGCTTTTTTCAAAGATCATGGCGAGCACATGGCCAGCTAATGGCGCATCTGCATCCACCTTGCCTTTCGGCCATGAAACACGCGCTTCTTTCCGGTCAATCGCATCGGCGATCATCATTGCGATAGCATCACCACCAGCGTCTGAAAGGTCTAGAAAATGTCGGATCACGCTGCCTCCGGCTGAACATAGTCAGCCGCTCCTGCAGATAATTTTTCGATGAACGTCGAAATTTCAGCATCAGTAATATTGAGTGGCGGCAATACACGCAAAGTATCGTCTCCCGCAGCGACGGTCAGCAATCCGTGGTTATCACGCAGATGACCGACAAATCCTCTGGTCGGATGAGTCATCATGATACCGAGCATCAGGCCCTCGCCTCGCACACCTTCGAACAAGTCCGGATAATTGCCAATAAACTGCTCAATCGCCGCTCGGAGTTTATCACCCATCGTACGGACATTCTCCAGAAACTCGTCATTTGCGACGACATCCCAAACCGCGTTGCCAGCAGCCATAGCCAAAGGATTGCCTCCATAGGTCGAGCCATGGGTACCCACAACCATGCCGCGTGCCGCTTTTTCTGTCGCCAGGCAAGCACCGAGCGGAAAACCGCCGCCAATGCCTTTGGCGGTTGCCATGATATCAGGCTCAATGTCGTAAAGCTCGTGCGCATAAAGCTTGCCGGTCCGCGCCACGCCGCATTGCACTTCATCAAGCACCAGCATCAGATCATGCTCGTCGGCAAGATCGCGCAAACCTTCCATAAATTCTTGTGAAGCCGGACGCACGCCACCCTCTCCCTGGATGGGTTCTACAAGAAAACCTGCGGTATTCGGACCGATGGCCGCTTTCGCGCCATCCAGATCATCAAATTCGACATATTTGAATCCGCTCAAAAGCGGCGAAAATCCATGGTGCATCTTCTCCTGGTTGGACGCAGAGATCGTTGCCATTGTCCGTCCATGGAATGCATTTTTAAAAGTGATAATCTCAAACCGTTCACTGTCTTGCGACTGGTGATAGGCGCGCGCTGCTTTTATTGCGCATTCCACCGCTTCCGCACCACTGTTAGTGAAGAAAATCGTGTCCGCAAACGTTGTATCGACCAGACGCTGGGCGAATTTCTCTCCTTGTGGACTGCCGTAAAGATTGGAGACGTGCATAAGAGTTGCGGCCTGCTCTTGTATCGCCGCAGTCAGATGCGGATGGCCGTGTCCCAATATATTGACCGCAATACCGCTGGCAAAATCTAAAGCACGACTGCCATCCTCGGAAATCAACCAAGCGCCCTCGCCTCGCACAGGACGAAAACCACACCGGGGGTAAACGGGCATTAGCGGGGTGATCGTCATGTGAATTTCCTTTCACGAGAAAATAGAAAAGGCGACCCGCATGGCCGCCTCCTTCGATCTGCAGCTTATATGCCTGATCCGGATGGCGGTCAATCATTGCAGCAGATCACGTCAGTCCATCCTGCCGAACTTTCAGGTAATCGATTATATCAATCAACCAGAGTGTTTTAATTGATTTTGCTGACTGAAACTTTCGCGTTATGGTGATGCCATACTAATAGTTTCGAAAACCCCTGAAAATCATAGGAGATACTCACATGGACATGAAAACCGGAGAAATGAGCGGAAAATGCCCTTTTACAGGAAGTGACGGCGGCGTCCGCGGATTGCTCGGTCGCACCAACAAGGACTGGTGGCCTGATCAGTTGCAACTCAACATCCTCACCCAGAACGGTACTTCTCCCGATCCGATGGGCGAAGATTTCAATTATGCCGAAGCATTTAAATCAATAGACTATGCAGCGTTGAAGGCTGACCTGACCGCATTAATGACCGACAGCCAGTCCTGGTGGCCAGCAGACTATGGTCACTACGGCCCGTTTTTTATCCGCATGGCATGGCACGCAGCGGGCACCTATCGTACCGCAGACGGTCGCGGCGGTGCCAGCAGCGGGCAACAACGCTTTGCGCCGCTGAATAGCTGGCCCGATAACGGCAACCTCGATAAAGCGCGCCGCCTGCTTTGGCCCATCAAACAAAAATATGGCAACCAAGTTAGCTGGGCCGATCTGTTCATTCTGACCGGCAACGTCGCCATTGAATCCATGGGCGGACCGGTATTTGGCTTCGGCGGCGGCCGCGCCGATGTGTTTGAACCGGAAAATGATATTTACTGGGGCACGGAAGAAGTAATGGTCGATTCCGGTGCCGAAACCCGCATTCAGCCTGATAAAGAATGGGATCTGGAAAACCCGCTCGCTGCGATCCAGATGGGCCTCATTTATGTCAATCCAGAAGGTCCGGGCGGCAACCCTGATCCGCTACTATCTGCCCGCGATATGCGCGTCACGTTTGAGCGCATGGCGATGAACGACGAAGAAACCGTCGCTCTTACCGCTGGCGGTCATGCATTTGGTAAAGCGCACGGCGCAGTTGATCCAGAAACGCTCAGCGGCGCACCTGAATCAGAAGCACTCGAGCTTATGGGCTTTGGCTGGATGACCAATCCCGATGAAATCGGGAAAGGCCATACCACGACTTCCGGTATCGAAGGAGCCTGGACCAATACACCAACGAAGTGGACGGGTGACTATTTCCGTCTGTTGATGGATTATGACTACGAGCTAGTCCATTCCCCGGCAGGCGCTCAGCAATGGCAGCCGATCAACCAGAAGGAAGAAGATATGGCACCAGATGCCCATGATCCTTCCAAAAAAGTCCCAACCATGATGACGACCGCCGACATGGCTCTGAAAATGGATCCGGACTATCGCAAGATTTCGGAAAAATTCCGTAACGATCAAGCGGCGCTGGATGATGCATTTGCCCGGGCATGGTTTAAACTTTGCCACCGCGATATGGGTCCAAAAGTTCGCTATATTGGTCCGGAAGTTCCTGCTGAAGACTTGATCTGGCAGGATCCTATCCCTGCTGGCTCCATGCCGAGTGGCAGTGATGTCTCCTCGTTCAAATCAGCCATTCTGGGCAGCGGCCTGACTATCTCCGAACTGGTAAAAGCAGCTTGGGCATCCGCTTCCACTTACCGCAAGTCCGACCATCGCGGCGGTGCCAATGGCGCGCGCGTTCGTCTGGCCCCGCAAAAAGGCTGGGCGGCAAACGATCCATCCGAGCTGTCAAAAGTTCTGGACAAAATCGAAGAACTGCGTGGTAATCTGTCCTTAGCAGATGCTATCGTTCTGGCCGGAACCGCAGCGGTTGAAAAGGCAGCGACAGATGCAGGCTTTAATATAAGCGTGCCTTTCACTGGTGGACGCGGTGATGCGACAGACGAGCAGACCGATGCTGAAAGCTTTGAGCCACTGGAACCAAAAGCCGATGGTTTCCGCAATTATCTTAGCACCAAAATGAGCGTGAAAACCGAAGAGTTGCTGCTCGACAGGGCCAGCTTGCTTGGGCTGTCCATTCCGGAAATGACAGTCTTGGTTGGCGGTCTTCGTGTTCTGGGCGCCAATACAGGTAACAGCAAGCATGGCGTGCTTACCGACAAGGTAGGTCAGTTGACCAATGACTTCTTCGTCAACCTGCTCGACATGGGTACGGCATGGAAAGTGGTCGATGGCAGTGGTGACGAGGAATATGTCGGCAGCGATCGTGCCAGCGGCGGCGAAAAATGGCACGCAACGCGCACCGACCTGATCTTCGGCTCAAACTCGCAACTGCGCGCCGTTTCCGAAGTCTATGCCCAGTCCGACAATGGTGAGAAATTCGTCAAGGATTTCGTGGCCGCTTGGACCAAGGTGATGAACGCGGATCGTTTTGATTTGGCGTAACACAGACTTGAAAAATTAGGGTCGCAAACCCTATAGACGGTTCGTATCGCCCCCCGATACGGACCGTCTTTTTTTTGTTGCTTAAATTGCTCGATGCCGGTGACACTGTGTTCGGGACTTTACCCGGAATCTTGGAGAGCGGTTGCTGCTTAAAGAAAGCTCCGGCTCAAAGGTCGGAGCACAGACTCACTCCAGCCCAGCCTTAGCCTCTTCCCAATTCTGCCCATCAAATGCGACAATGACCGGCTCCAACCCATGCCCGGTATCAAGGCAGTTATAATTCACACTCCAGGCATCAGGATGCGAACGTGGCTGGTAAAAGCATTTCACCCCGCAATGCTTGCAGAACAAATGATCCGCCTGCCCACTGCCAAATTTATAACTCGTAAGCGCGTCCTCGCTGGATAGCAGCGTAAACCTCTCGTGCGGCACGATAAGATGAAGAAAACCGGTTCGGGAACAGATTGAGCAGTTGCAGTCGAGCAGCCCGGGCTTCGGCTCAATCGATGCTTCAAAATGAACGGCGCTGCAGTGGCAGGAGCCGGTGACTTTCATCATCCGCCGCGCACACCTGAATAAGCTAACCACAACCAACCGCCAATAAGCAATGCGCCACCGATAGGCGTCACTGCGCCAAGCCAGCGAGGAAAACCAAGCGCCATTAAATAGAGCGTTATGCCAAAAACCGCCCCTCCAACTACAAATAACCATGCCGGGCCGCGAAAGTCGCATTGCAAAGCAAATAAAGCGGCGACGACATGAACAAGCTGGTATTGCGCGCCGGTCTTTAGCCACTCCGCTGCTTCACCGCTTGCGCCATGTGCGCCAAAAGCTCCCGCTGTGACAGCTAAAGCGCCGGAAAGTGCTGCAAGAATTAGGAGCAAATTCAAAACCCTATCACTCCACCGTCACACTTTTAGCCAGATTGCGGGGTTGATCGACATCGGTCCCCTTCGCGCAAGCCACGTGATAGGCCAGCAACTGCACCGGCACGGCGTAAACCAAAGGGGCAATAAGAGGATGCACTTTCGGCATTTCAATGGTCGCCATGCAGCCGTCTCCGGCTTCGGCAATACCCTCTGCATCGGAAATCAGCACAACCTTGCCGCCGCGCGCCATCACTTCCTGCATATTGCTGACGGTTTTTTCAAACAACGGCCCGGATGGAGCGAGCACGATCACCGGCACCGCTTCGTCGATCAACGCGATCGGTCCGTGCTTCATTTCACCGGACGCATAACCCTCGGCGTGGATATAACTAATTTCTTTTAGTTTCAGCGCACCCTCCAACGCCAAAGGGTAATCCGGACCGCGCCCCAGATACAGCACATCACGTGCAGGTGCGATCAGATGCGCCATGTCAGCAATGTCTGCGTCATGAGCAAGCGCAGCGTTGAGAGCGGCAGGCGCTTCGGTCAAATGCATCACCACATCGCGCTCCTCATCGCGGGTCATTTTGCCTTTGACGACGGCCAGATGCGCAGCCAGGGCGGCCAATACCGCTAGCTGGCAGGAAAACGCCTTGGTCGATGCCACACCAATTTCAGGACCAGCATGGGTTGGCAGCAACAAATCAGCCTCACGCGCCATCGAACTGGTCGGGACGTTAACGACAACCGCGATTTTCTGGCCCTCGGCTTTCGCGTGACGGAGCGCCGCCAACGTATCGGCCGTCTCCCCCGATTGCGAGATAAACAGCGCCAGACCGCCTTGTTCCAGCACCGGATCGCGGTACCGGAATTCGGACGCAAAATCGAGATCAACGGGAACCCGCGCAAATGTCTCAAACCAGTATTTCGCAACCATGCCCGCATAAAAAGACGTCCCGCACGCCACAATAGTAACGCGCTTAATATCTTTCAGATCGAAATCCATTTGCGGCAAAGCAACCTGCTCTTCCAATGGCCGGATATAAGACCGCAGCGTTTGGGCGACCACAGTGGGCTGCTCAAAAATTTCTTTTTGCATATAATGCCGGTAATTGCCCTTTTCGATGGTTGCCGCCGACACGCCGGACGTCGTGATTTCGCGCTCCACCGGCTCGTTATTCTCGTTATAAATCGCAGCACCATCGCGGGTTACAACAACCCAGTCGCCTTCTTCCAGATAAGCGATTTTCTGCGTCAAAGGCGCCAGAGCCAATGCGTCCGACCCCAGATAAGTCTCGCCATCTCCGTAACCGACAACCAGCGGCGACCCCAATCGCGCACCAATCAGCATATCGGGATGCGACTTGAACGCGATCGCCAGAGCAAAAGCCCCGCGCAGCATCGGCAGAACCGCTTTCACTGCGTCTTGCGGCGATTTTCCTGCTTCAACCTGCTCGCTAACCAGATGCGCAACGACTTCGGTATCGGTTTCGCTTTCAAACGTTCTGCCCCGCGCGGTCAGCTCATCACGAAGAGTCTTAAAATTTTCGATTATCCCATTGTGAACCAGAGCTATTTCATCGGTCGCATGGGGATGCGCATTATTGGTGGTCGGCGCGCCGTGGGTCGCCCAGCGTGTGTGCGCAATCCCGGTATTACCCGCAGCATCATCGGTTTTCAGCACCTGCACCAGACCCGCCAGCTTGCCCTCTGCGCGGCGGCGGATGAGCTGACCGTTATGCACTGTACAAACGCCCGCGCTGTCATAACCGCGATATTCCATGCGTTTCAGGCCGTCCACCAACCGGTCCGAGACAGCGTCCTTGCCAACAATTCCAATAATTCCGCACATAGAGTTCAGGCTTTCTTTTAGAGCGTATAGGGTACGCGGATGCCCGGCATATTGGCCGGAAAATCCTTTGTATTTCGAGTAACTAACACGCGGCCCCGAATGAGCGAGGTCGCGAGAATAATGGCGTCAGGCGATTTAAGCCGGGGACGCTCCCGGCGCAAGGCCGCAGCGCGATGAGCGATTTCATCATCAATTTCATCAAGGCCAAAGCGTTCGAGAAACTGGGCAGTCTCACGGACAACATCGTCACTACCTTTGGAAAGCGCCTCGATCCAAGCCATCCGGCTAATCCACATACGCGCGCCACTTGCGGCGATCCGTGACATTTCATGAAATGCCGGACGATGTCCCAAAAGCGCGTCGATCAGGATATTGGCGTCCAGACTATAACCGCTCACAGCTTGGTCTTCTTGGACTCAGAAATCTTTTTTTTAGTGAGCGCCAGATAATGCGCTCTTTCCTTGTCATCTTCCTCTGTGAAACAGTCGGGTGATTCAGCGCGGACTTCGTCATAATCGTCATCCCAGGGGCGGGTCCATTCCGCGCGCCGCTTCCGGTCATATTCATCTGCATTCATGCCGATGCCGTGCTTTGCCCAAATACCAAAACCAGCCTCTATCCAGTCCTTGCTGACTTCGGCGCGATATTCCGCCACCGCCTCCCGCAAAAGCTGCGCCCGCGATTTGCCCTGCTCGGCAGCAAGCGCGTCGAGCCATTTCACGTCTTCTTCAGGGAGGTCAGCTAGGATACGAGCCATAATGATATACTGATATCATATCGTGATATCATGTCAACTAGAATGCATTTGATTTTCCGATATTACATACCGCACAAAGCGTCTGAAGGTTCTCTTCTGTAGTTTCACCACCATTCGACCATGCTAGAATATGATCGACGTGCAATAAGCATTCAGGTGTTTTGGCAGGGCTATCGCCGCACATTTGACAAATACAATTATCACGAATGAGTATTTTTGCCCGCAGCCTCCAATTTACATCTCTGGCTGTTCGTTTTTTCATGACGTTTGGCTTCGTGTCTTCCAATGTATCGTTAGGAAGAGTGGTCACTGGCGTGTCCAAATATTCTGCAAAAGCAAGTAAGGCTCCGTTCCAAGATCCAAATCGCTTCTCGTATGTACCACTTGAGAATTTAGATCCTTTGGATTTATTCGACATTTCTTTCCCAAAAGGTTGGCGACCTAGTTTCGTCCACACCTCAATAAGATTCTCAAACAGCTCATCATTTGAGATGTCTTGGCGATTCTTGACTTTCAGGCCGGCTGCCACCAAGGCTTTATTCCAGCTTCCAAACTTACGTATCACCGTACTTGCACCAAACGCCCCTCGTTCATCGTATTGAATTCGGGTCAAAGACTTTAATTTAAGTTCGTGGGCAACAGAACCGATATCCTCCAAAATCTCAGTTTCAGGAATATTCCTTCGTCGCAATCTGATACGATATTTTTGATTGTCCAAATTACTTCCCAGCCTTCTTCTTGGCACTCGCTTTATTAAACCGGTCTGCCCAACCTTCTTTCGCGGTCTGCTCCGCCCGCACCAGCGCAAGATCACCGGCGGCCACGTCCTTTGTCAAAGTCGCCCCTGCCCCGACAATCGCGCCGTCTCCGATATTCACCGGCGCGACCAACGCGCTGTTGCTTCCGATAAATGCGCCTTTACCGATCACAGTTTTATATTTGAAATAGCCGTCATAATTGCAGGTGATCGTGCCCGCACCGATATTGGCGCCCTCGCCCACTTCGGCATCGCCCAGATAGGTCAGGTGATTGGCCTTTGCGCCCTTGCCGAGCGTGGCTTTTTTCATCTCGACAAAATTGCCGACTTTCGATCCCTCTTCCATCACCGCGCCGGGGCGTAGTCTGGCAAACGGGCCTACCTTAGCGTTCGCGCCGATGGTAGCGCCTTCGATATGGCTATGGCCGTAGATCGTAGCGCCGCTGGCGATCGAAACGCCGGGGCCAAAAATAACATTGGGTTCTATGATGACATCTGAAGAAACCTGCGTATCACTTGAAAACCAAACAGTTTCCGGTGCAATTAAGCTGACGCCATCGGCCATTGCCTGCGCGCGGCGGCGTTGTTGCCATTCCCCCTCGACGGCGGCGAGTTCCGCGCGGCTATTGACGCCGGCAACTTCCCATTCGGCGCATTCGATGACAGCACAAGCGCGGTTTTCAGCCAATGCGACAGTCACCATATCGGGCAGGTAATATTCCCCCTGGGCATTGTCATTATCAACGCGCGCCAAAAGCCCGAACATATCTTCCGAACGCGCCAGTAAAAGCCCGCTATTGCAAAGGTTCACGCCGCGTTCGGCTTCGCTGGCATCTTTATGCTCGACCATTTTACTAATCAGGCCATTTTCGGAAATAATCCGTCCGTAAGCCTTTGTATCGTCGGGCCGAAAGCCCAGCACGACACAAGCGGGTTTATCATCCTCATGCAATCGCGCCACCATTGCCGAAATAGTCTCTGGCTGCACCATCGGGACATCACCGAAACACGCCATAATATCGCCGTCAAACCCCTCAAGCGCGGGCTGCGCCTGTAATACCGCGTGGCCTGTGCCGAGTTGTTCCGACTGAACCGCAATGTCCACTGGATAGTCCGCCACAGCGGCTTCGACCTGTTCGCGTTTGACACCCACTACCACGACCGACCGGTCAATATTGGCCGCAGCAAAGCTGTCCAGCAAGTGATGCAGCATCGGTTTTCCGGCAATCGGATGCAGCACTTTATGCTTTTCCGATTTCATCCGCGTGCCTTGTCCGGCGGCCAGTATTATGGCGGCTAAGGGGCGATTACTCATGCAGGAACTCCGAAATTAAATGTGCAGCTATATAGTTTCATACGCCCATGCCATGCAGCGCGGGCCGATGCCAGCCTGTATCTCTATTTGCTATGTGCTGCGACACCTTTGCGCCATTTGGTCCACAAGTGCCTTGCCAGCATCAGCGGCGGCATACGCAACCAATGCGAGCGAACGTAAAACGCGAACCGAGTGAATTTTCGCGTTTCGCGACCATAGCCGTCGCGGGCAAGCAGACGGCGAACGAAAAACCTATCTCTGAACCGGCGATTATATCGAACTCTCATTGGCGATTTATATTCTATCAAGGGTGTTCCATATAACTGGTTTGCCAACCTTAGCGCTCCATTAACAGGCTTAGACAACTCATGAAGCCATGCTTGTTCCGCGATATGCAATAAAAAATCGGGATATTCATTGGTAAATTGACGAACCAATTGGTCAATGTCCCAGAGATTTCTCAGCCCCCCTGCCAAGTCACCATCTGCCATCAAATGCGCTGCAGAGTGTACTATCATATCGCCGGGATCGAGCACGTCTAATCCGGTATCAAGCCCTACCGCGCAATCCATCATGTTTGCGGCATCCGGCTTTGGCTTTGCGGTCAGCGGCAATATCGTATGGTGCACGTCGATCATCCGGTCCCGCTCGCGATGAATCAGCGGCGGCAACTCATGCATGTGTTCGCGATAATATTGATCGTCATAGGGGTCTGGTTTCACCCATTCCCATCCTGCATCAAGAAGCGCTTCTTCTACTTCCTGCAACTTGTCACGCGCCACCATGATGTCCAGATCACCGATGCTGCGGCCAATGCCCGCCTGCAAATTCGCAGCGACATAGGCGGTGCCTTTCATTAACACGACCTTGCAGTCCAAATCCGCGAGCGCACGCCTGGCGCAATCCGCCTCCCAAAGCGCCTGTTTTCGCGCCAGATCATGCGCTTCAATTGCGTCTTGCAGGATTGGTTTTACTTGGTCTGGAACATCAATGTCACGAAGCCTGTGTGCCAAACTTCCCATTAGGGACTCAGCCCGAGCGATACTGATAAGCTGCGTCCACCCTGCTCCATTCAGCGAAGCCACGCTCGATGGGTCACGCAAGGCGCGGACCAAAGACATCGCATCGCGCATCATGTGAGGTTTTTCCAAAGCTTGTCGATCATTGCGATCGCTTCCTCACCCGACTGATAGTCCATCGCCCGGGTGGGAACGCTATCCACAAACCGCGTCAGAGCATGAAACCCGGTCTCGCCCAATGCGACGTAATTGGTCGAAGCTTGGGTGAGACGAACGAAAATTTCCGATTTGCCCATATCGCGCAATGCCGCGTCATAGCCGAAGCGGGGAAATAGCAACAACGCCGGTTTTGCAGGCCGCTTTTGAGCCTCCATCGCCTCCATGTTCGGCACCACATGGCGGATGTCACCTTTCGGCGTGTCTTTCATCAACGGCCCAAACCGGTCTTCAGATATCAGTTTTTGCATCGCGCCAATGGCTTCGTTCTTCAAACTGATGAGGCGCGGAAATGGATGGATATCGCCAGTGGCCGGACAAACCAGAGCAAATTCATCTCCCATGAATCGCCAACCACGCTCTCCCAGCATGGCGGATAAGGTTGATTTACCGGAACCGGAAAGACCTGTCATTAACAGCGCCCGCCCATCTTTTTCAACCGAGCTGGCATGGAGCAATAAATGCTGTCGCCAACCCAGCGCCATTTGCAAGTTCATCCCCATTTCAGCCGCGAGCAGACTCTGTTCGAGCGGCAATGGCGCTGCATCCGGCAACCAATAATCGCCGCTAATATGGACCGACGGCCTGATAAAGCGCCGCCACGGTTTTTGTGCTTCTAGCCGAACTGTGAAGTCGGCAAAGCCGTCTTCCGGCTTAGGATATGCTTTATACAGATTATTCAGCAACTCAACCGGTTGTCGCCATTGCGAGGCTATTCGAAACCGCGCCGGGCCTATACTGAGTAATGCTTCATGCATGTCGCTCACGCAGCGCTGACCCGTTCGACCAAGCCCAGAACGCGAAGCTCCTCCAAACGGGCGATCAGGACGTCTTCCACTGAGCCGCCTTCCAAAGCGTCACCGTCCAGATCAAAGCTATCCACAAGCCGCGCACCAATCTCCAAGACGGAGAGAAGCTCCTGTCCCATTACTTCCAAAATCGCCGGAATGGGGTCTGCAACTATATGGGTGATACCGGACGCTTTCTGGAAAATCAGCGTCATGCTGTCCAGATCATGCTGAATGAGTTCAGCCGGTATCAAAGCCTTGTAAAGCGCAGTCATTTCTGGTCACTAGCAACTGAATTAAAACAAGTCAGTGCGCTAGCATGGAAATATTAATATTCGTTTGGATTTTCGGTAGTGACGAAACCGATTATCGCGGCATTTGCAACGATGCATAACAGGTGAAACCGCTCTGTCCGGATTGCAACCTGCGGATGTAGTTCACATAAGCCTTGGATTGATCGTAAGAGGTGCCTGGCAGAGAACGACCATTCATCGCACGCTTCACTTGTTCGCCGGTAAAATTGCGACCTGCTGGCGGGAAAGCGCCCGGTGTGTCGGGTGAGACAATTTTGCCATCGGGTGCAATATAGCCGCCAGCCGCGTGATTACCGGGCACCGGAATCTCGCAATTGAGCACGGAACCGGCGGTTTGCGCCAAAGCTGGCTTAATGCTGACCACAGCAGCGGTGGTGACTGCGCCCATCATCAATGCACGGCGGCGTGATACAATGCCACGGTTTTCAGCCGCGTCATTGCGTTGCTCAACATTTCCGTCATTTTCAGTCGTCATATCAACATCTGCCAAAACTGTTCTGGAGCGGCCCAGAATTTTCATCAATCATTTCATAAGCCGGAAAGACGTTAAAGGCGAGTAAACACTGCTACGCCTGATCGCCGCGTCCATATTCGGGACAAATCCGGAAAATGTTTTAACACCGGGATAATTCAAGATAATTCGGGATGATCTCGAAATATCATTGTCAGTATCGCGCCGGTCAGCCTAAACACGGGACGGAACATGTCAAAATGAGCTCTCTTTCCCCCTTCCGGATATTTATCGCGATATTGCTTACGATATTAGGCGCGTTGATTTCAGCGCAATCAGGCAGCACTCTTGCGCAAATTATCATTATGTCAGCGGCGGGGATAAGCGCAATCGCCATTGCGATATATGATAGTCCTGACAAACACATAGCCGACAAAATTCTTCTGGATCGCCAGAGAGAGCGCTACATCTCTCAAGGGCGCATTGAGGCCTACCAAAACCTGATTGATCCTCTCAGTGATCCGGTCATGCTCATTCGCAATGCGAAAGTTGCGATGGCGAACGCGTCTGCCCGGAAAATTCTCGGCAACCACATTGTTGGAGAAGATGTCCGGGTGGCTATCCGTCACCCCGCAGCGGCTGATCGATTGGCAAATCCGGAAACCAATCATTCAGGAGAACCAATATTGCTGGTTGGTGTGGGAAGCGCCGAGCAGAGATGGGAACTCAGAATAAATTCACTCAATGATGGCCTCAAACTTGTCCAGCTTTCCGACCAGAGTAGCAGCTATGCTGCGGAGCGCATGCGGACCGATTTTGTTGCCAATGCCAGTCACGAGCTACGCACTCCGCTTGCCGCAATTAAGGGCTTTATAGAAACCTTGCAGAATCCGGCAGCCGGTAAGGATGATGATACAAGAGCCAGATTTCTTAAAATTATGTTCGACGAGGCAGACCGGATGCAACGACTGGTTGAGGATCTGATGTCGCTTTCGCGAATCGAAGCAGAGAAGTTTCAGCTGCCAAATGAACCTGTCGATCTTTCGAAGTTAATAGCAGAATCCAAGGGTTTCTTTTTGAACAGTCGCGGCAAAAAAGACCGGGATTATCTAGTCGATTTGCCAACTAACATGCCCTTCATAGTCGGTGACAGGTCTCAATTGGCGCAACTGATCCAGAATCTGGTGAGCAATGCATTTAAATATGGTAGGAAGGGGACACCCATAAAGGTTCACGCAACGATAAATCGATCAGGGGCGATATTGAAATTGTCCGTATCGGATCAAGGTGACGGGATCGCGCCCGAACATCTTACGCGATTAACCGAACGCTTTTATCGCGTCGATAAAGGCCGAAGCAAGGCAATTGGAGGCACGGGCCTCGGGCTGGCGATCGTAAAACATATCGCTGAACGCCATGGAGGAAGATTAGAGATAAGTAGCGTTATCAGCCAGGGAACAACCGTATCCGTTTTCTTACCCATTGCCAAATCAGCCGCAGACAATGCGGATGTAACAAATGAGTCATAAAACCGTAATATCAGGGACATTGCGCGGGCCTAAAAATGACTCACTCGGACGGCAAATAGAAGCCACGATTCTGAGTATTTGATATTCTTATCTCAATTTACGGGGACTTCATAATGTTGAAAAAAATCGCTCTAATAGCGGTATCGTCGCTTGCGCTTGCCGCTTGTCAGGATCAGGCATCTGGCGGCCAAGGTGGTACACGTAGCGAAATCAGAATCGTCGGTTCATCCACAGTTTTTCCTTTTGCTAAAGCGGTCGCCGAACAGTTCGCCGGCAGTGGCAACACTTCACCCATTCTGGAATCAACCGGAACCGGCGGCGGCATGAAATTATTTTGCGCTGGCGTTGGCGCAGACACACCAGATATTGCCAATGCTTCCCGGCGGATGAAGGCGTCCGAGTTTGAGGATTGCAAGAAAAATGGCGTGACCGATATCGTCGAAATCCAGATCGGAATCGACGGCATCGCCATCGCACAAGCGAATGATGGCATAAAATTCGCTTTGACACCCAAGCAGGTTTATGAAGCGATCGCAGAAAAACCTTATGGCAAGAAGAATGAAACCAAGAAATGGTCAGACGTTGATTCATCTCTGCCAGATATCGCTATTAGTGTTTATGGCCCTCCCTCAACATCCGGTACCCGCGATGCGCTGACCGAACTGATCATGGAAGTCGGATGTAAAACCGACGCCGCGACCAAAGCGCTTAAAGATTCCAACGAGGATGAGTATAAAGCGATCTGTCATGACGTGCGCGCAGACGGGGCCTATATTGATGCCGGTGAAAACGATAACCTCATTGTTCAGAAGCTGAAAGCCAATCCGAATAGCGTCGGTATTTTCGGTTATAGCTTCCTGGAGGAGAACACCGATAGCGTTCGCGGCATTGCGGTCTCCGGCGTTGAACCGACTTATGATGCGATCGCATCTGGCAGTTATCCAGGCGCGCGACCCCTTTACATCTACATGAAGAAACAACATGTCGGTGTCATTCCGGGCTTGGCGAATTATGTAACCGAATTCGTTAATGCAGGTGGCAAGGATGGCTATTTGGTTAAGGCTGGCCTTATCGCATCTCCTGATGATATGCGTGCCAAAATGACGGAGGCGGCCAAGAGTCAGCCAACGTTGACCGGTTCAGAATTGAAATAATTACTACTAAAATAGGGCCGCTGTTTCATCGCAGCGGCCCTGCTCTCAAATAAGGCATTTTGCTTTCCAGTGACAGGTTCCGCACTTTTTTTTCTTATCATCGGATTGGGCGGCATTGCCTGGATATTTGGTCGTGCAAAAGCGCGCCGCTTTGCTGTCGTCAAATCAGACAGAAGCGCTATCCACTCGCGCCCGAACTATCACGGTTGGTATGTGGCGCTCTGGGCAATTGCACCGGCACTGGTCTTCCTGACGGTTTGGAATTTCACCAGTCCATCACTGATAACGGACGCAGCCCTCTCAAGTCCGGCAGCGGAACAACTACCCAAAGACTCGTTCGCCCGTGGCTCAATATTGGCGGAGGCGCGCGCAATCGCGAATGGCAATCAAGTCAAAGCATTCAACCCGCTCTCCCAATCGATGGTCGAGCCCTATCGCGCTGCGACATCCTATTATCGGACTATCGGCGGTATCGCTGCAGCTTTGCTAGTTTTTGCCTTTGGCGTATTTGCCTGGCTTCGTGTCAAACCGGAGATGCGAGCGCGTACCAAGGTGGAACGCGTTACGATGATGGTACTTCTCTTTGCATCTCTCATCGCGATCGTAACCACAGTCGGAATTTTCCTGTCACTCATATTTGAGTCCGCCAGGTTTTTCTCCATGGTCTCGCCGATTGAATTTCTGTTCGGCACCGAATGGAACCCGAAAGCCGTTGCCGGGCCAAGAGGTCAGTCCGGTTTTGGCGCTATCCCATTATTCTGGGGAACGGTATTCATTGGCGCTATCATTGCAATGATCGTAGCAATCCCTCTGGGATTGATGAGCGCCATATATCTTACACAATATGCGCATTCTAGCTTCCGGGCATGGATGAAGCCAATATTGGAAGTTCTCGCGGGTGTACCGACGGTGGTCTACGGCTATTTTGCCGCGCTAACGGTTGCGCCCGCGCTTCGCGACTTTGCTGTCTCGATAGGCATATCAAGCGCGTCGTCAGAGTCCGCTTTGGCAGCTGGCGTTGTGATGGGGATTATGATTATTCCCTTCGTTTCTTCGATGGCCGATGATAGCATCGCCGCCGTGCCAAGCGCTATGCGCGACGGATCGCTGGCAATGGGCGCGACCAAAAGCGAGACGATCAAGAAAGTGCTTATTCCAGCCGCATTACCCGGTGTTGTCGGTGGTGTATTGCTGGCCGTCAGTCGGGCCATTGGTGAGACGATGATCGTGGTGATGGCGGCCGGACTTGCAGCCAATATGACTGCCAACCCGTTTCAGAGCGTCACCACCGTGACCACTCAAATTGTGCAACTTCTTACCGGCGATCAGGAATTTGATAGTCCAAAAACGCTCGCTGCCTTTGCCCTTGGCCTGGTGCTCTTCATCGTTACTTTACTGCTCAACCTGATCGCACTGCGCGTAGTTAAGAAATATCGGGAAGCTTATGAATAACGCAGCCCAATCACCTGTCGACCCGACGCCTACCAACTGGCAAGGAGAGGCTATGCAGAAGCGCATCAAAAAGCGCTATGCTTCCGAACGCCGGTTCAAGGCGATTGGACTTTGCGCAATCGTCCTTTCTGCAAGCTTTTTAGCATTTCTTCTGATTGTCATGGTGGGAAATGGATTTAAAGGATTTACCCAGACCGAACTGCCCCTCGAAGTCGACTTTCCAGCCCTTACTGGCAGCGCCAAAGCAAGCCAGTACGAAGGCGCCAATGCTGAAGCCAATATCAATTCTCTGGGCATGCAAAACATTATTGGCGCTGCCATAGACATTGAATATGGCAACGATGGATCCAGACTATTTTCAGCTGGAGCATGGCAAATTGCCAAAGCAGCCGTTCTTGAAAACCCCAAGCTGGTTGAGCAGAAAACGATATTATATCTTCCGGTAGAATCAGAAATAGATGTTGCTTATAAAGGCGACGGAAGCGACGGCGCAGAGAAGATAATCACGCAATTCGGCAACAAACTGAGCACCGGATTTAACTGGAATTTTCTTGGTAATTCAGACGCCACCGATCCTATGCAAGTAGGCATATGGGGAGCCCTGAAGGGTTCGCTAATAACAATGTTCATAACCCTTTTGCTCGCTTTCCCGGTCGGCGTTTTGGCAGCGCTATATCTCGAAGAATATGCACCTAAAAACCGCTATACTGATCTAATAGAAGTATCGATTAACAACCTTGCGGCAGTACCATCCATCATCTTCGGCCTGCTCGGTTTAGCGGTTTTCCTCAACGTATTTGGCCTTCCGCGATCTGCTGCACTGGTCGGTGGCCTGACGCTCGCTTTAATGACCATGCCGGTGATCGTCATATCGGGCCGAAATGCCATAAAGGCCGTTCCCCCTTCCATCCGTGAGGCAGCGCTAGGGATTGGTGCCAGCCCGATGCAAGTTGTTTTTCATCATGTTCTGCCTCTTGCCCTGCCCGGAATATTAACCGGCACTATCATTGGCATGGCGCGCGCGCTCGGTGAGACCGCGCCACTTTTGATGATCGGGATGCGGGCCTTTATTGCGACGCCACCCAATGGCGTTACTGACCCTGCCACTGTTCTTCCCGTTCAAATTTTCTTATGGTCCGATGAAGTTAACCGCGGTTTTGTTGAGAAGACCTCGGCAGCCATAATCGTGCTGTTGCTCTTTTTGCTAACCATGAACGCAGTGGCAATTTATTTACGCAACCGCTTTGAAACCCGCTGGTAGGTGACACAATGAACGATAGTTTAAGCAGCGATATTTCTAATGAAAGCAATAGCATGACTGACGTTGAGCATAGCAAAATCTCTGCGGGAGAAGGTTCTCCGAAAATGACGACCCGCAATGTTGATGTCTTTTACGGCGACAAGCAGGCAATCAAAGATGTGTCCATCGATGTGAACATGGAAAATGTGACCGCATTTATCGGTCCTTCGGGCTGTGGGAAATCAACGTTTCTGCGTTGCCTTAACCGCATGAACGACACGATACCCATCGCTCGGGTGACCGGCGAAATAACGCTAGACGGCAATGACATCTACGCGGCTAATATGGACGTGGTACAATTGCGGGCAAGGGTTGGCATGGTGTTTCAAAAACCTAATCCTTTTCCCAAATCAATCTATGACAATATTGCATATGGGCCACGCATTCACGGGCTAGCGACGGGTAAGGAAGAACTGGATGAGATAGTCGAAAACTCTCTACAACGCGCTGGTTTATGGGGGGAAGTAAAAGATCGACTGCTCGATAGCGGCACCGCATTATCGGGCGGCCAGCAGCAGCGTCTTTGCATTGCGCGTGCCATTGCAGTTGATCCCGAAGTCATCCTGATGGACGAACCCTGTTCGGCATTGGATCCCATTGCCACAGCGAAGATCGAAGAGTTAATTCACGAGATCCGGGGCAAATATGCTATCGTAATCGTCACACACAATATGCAGCAGGCAGCCCGCGTTTCTCAACGCACCGCGTTTTTCCACCTCGGTGAGCTGATTGAATATGGTGTCACTTCGGATATTTTTACCAATCCGAGACAAGAAAAAACCCGTGATTATATCACTGGCCGCTACGGCTGAATAGAACATAGGGATATCGAAAAATGAACAGCGGCAATGAACATACCGTAAAAGCCTTCGATACGGACATTAACGAATTGCGCGGCATGGTCGCCGAGATTGGTGGCCGCAGTGAACAGGCGATTGCGAAAGCAATGCAGGCGTTGGAAAAACATGACCTCGAACTAGCGAAGCAAGTGGTCGAGGATGACAAAATCATTGATGATCTGGAGCGCAGGATTGATGATCTAACCTTCCAGACGATCGCATTGCGGGCGCCAATGGCTGATGATTTGCGCGAACTAATTGCGACATTCAAGATTTCGGGGGTTGTCGAACGGATCGGCGATTACGCAAAAAATATAGCGAAGCGCGTTCCCTTGATCACTCAGAGCAAAACACTAGGGCCCATTTCGTTACTCCCTTCAATGTCAAAAGTGGCATCGGAACTGGTGCGAGATGCGCTCGAAGCATTTGCCCGGCGAGACGCTGATCTGGCCGAAGAAGTCAGCGAACGGGATCAAATTGTTGATGATTTTTACACCAGCATCTTCCGAGCGACAATCACGCATATGATCGAAAATCCCAAAACTATTGGCGAGGCCGCCCATCTTCTGTTCATTGCCAAAAACCTCGAAAGGATTGGTGATCACGCCACCAATGTCGCGGAAATGGTATACTTCGCGGCGAAGGGCGAGCAAATGCCGGAACGCGATCGTGGCGATAGCCCCACCGATATTTGGGACGATGCCGAGGTCAAGAGTTAACAATGCCCAATGCTAAACTTCTTCTGGTTGAGGATGATGCCGCTCTCGCGGAACTATTGTCCTGGAACTTCAAGAAAGAGGAATATGACGTAATCCACACGCCAGATGGCGAAGAAGCGCTGCTACTGGTCAAAGAGCATAGACCGGACGTCATATTGCTCGACTGGATGGTTGAAAATCTGTCGGGAATTGAAGTTTGCAGACGACTGAGAAGGTCTTCTGATACGGCCAATATCCCGATTATCATGCTCACCGCACGTGGAGAAGAGGAAGATAAAATTCGTGGCCTTGAAACTGGCGCAGATGATTATGTTACCAAGCCATTTAGCCCTAGAGAACTGGTCGCCAGAGTGAAAGCCGTACTCAGGCGTGTCCGCCCTGCCCTCGCCGGTGAAAAACTGGTATTCGGTGATGTCGAGATGGACACCGTCGGCCACAAAGTAAAACGTTCTGACAAGGCCGTTGCGCTTGGTCCAACCGAATTTCGGTTGCTCCGTCATTTTCTGGAGCATCCTGATTGGGTTTTCTCCCGCGAACGCCTACTGGACAGCGTTTGGGGACAGGATAGCGAGATTGAGTTGCGAACTGTCGATGTCCATATCCGCAGGTTACGCAAAGCGTTAAATGCTAACGGCGGTGCGGATATTATTCGCACTGTTCGGTCTGCCGGCTATGCGCTGGATTCTGATTGCGCAGCCTAGCTTCAGATTGCTACAAAAGCACGCAAAAAAGGGGCTGGTTCCAACCAGCCCCTTTTCCGTTCTTGCGGAATATAATATTCTAGAAGGATATTTGTGCGCGAGCACCAAATACGTCTACGGAATAATCACTGGGAGCCCCTGCGACGATGCCAAACGCATTACCATATTCAAGGTGGCCATAGTTCAACAGAAACCGGACATAGTCGATCGGTGTCCATATCAGCGACGCCATATAACCGTCCTGGGTGCCACCTATGATACCTGCGTCCACCAAATCCAGCCGATCATAACGGACATTGACTTGCCAAGCGCCTAGCCCGCCACTTCCCACCGGGTTGCTAACCTTGACGCCTTTGAAGACGCCGCCTTTATATTCCCGTTTGTCATCCGTCAGGAACAGGCCAGCCTCAATGGATCCGCCGAAAAACGTCGGGTTGGCCATGCCGGTGCGACTAACTTTAGCCCAATGAGTCTCCGCCGCGGCGTGAAACCGGCCAGAGATGACGGCCGCTTCCAGACCATAGCTGGTCTCGCTCGTCGCGCCTGTAATATTACCGGTATTGATGAAACGCGTGTCAACACTGTGGATCAATGGTCTCTGGCGATAACGGACCGATGTGATCGTGTCGCCAAGATCGCGCCAATGCGCTGATCCGCCAAAGTGCAATTGCGTATCGCCGAATTTTGGGGCGTAGACAATGCGTCCGTCAAATCCGATGCTGTCATTGGCGCCGTTCAGATCACTTAAATTATCTGTGAAGACACCGCCTTGAATCAACGCGTCACCTGATTCTATTTGGGCTGAAACGCCAACTTTGCGCTCGAAACCGAAAGCATCGGTAAATGCGGAACGCTCGATA
Organism: Parasphingorhabdus halotolerans; assembly: GCF_012516475.1. Classification (NCBI taxonomy): domain Bacteria; kingdom Pseudomonadati; phylum Pseudomonadota; class Alphaproteobacteria; order Sphingomonadales; family Sphingorhabdaceae; genus Parasphingorhabdus; species Parasphingorhabdus halotolerans. Next base: position 737,656 of record NZ_CP051217.1, read on the forward strand.
AAGCTGGTGTCGTTTGAGCTGGAGAGCTCTTCCAGCGATTGAAAGTTATTGTGCTGGCCAACAATAACAGCGAGGTTGCCTTTGCTGTATTCAAGATAAGCGTCGGTAAGTTCTACTCCATCAGCAAAATCAGCCTCAATCTTATATCCGAAACCGCCAGGAATTGTCCCTTGAACGCCCAAACGAATACGACGTGCTTCGTTCGAAAAGCCTTCGTCAGGAGTATTTATTGCCGATGGCGCTGAAAGGCTTGCAAAATCAAACAAAGCGCGGCCTCGCGGCTTGAAGCTCCAGCCGTCATCCGATTTAATTTCCGGCGCGCCTTTCCACTTTATGGAATTTTCGCTCCTGGCCTGCGCTACTTTTTCAACCGCAGCAACCTGCTCGGTTTGCGCCTGTTGAACGGTTTCGACATTGCTGAGTTTTGCGCGCAGTGACACGACTTCCTGTTCCAGCTGGTTCAACCGGTCGAGAAGCGCTGACGCTTCTTCGTTTGTGATTGGAGCAGCCTGAGCCTGCAGTGGCAAAAAGGCAGCGATAGCAGCACCGGCACATATTACAGCTTTTAATTTCATGGGAGAGCATTCCTGGTCAATTGTTACTTGCTTGAGGACTGCTTTATGAATTTTTCATTTCCGTAAGAAGTCAATCATGTTGCAGTTTTTTGACAAAAGATATCCCGTGCAGAAAATTCGTCGATTGTTTTCTAATCGGACACCAGCTTCATCAACCTGCGTTCCAGCGGGGCCAAAACGCCAGCAAGATCCTCACCACGTTTCAACATTTGTCCATGCTCGCCATGAAGAGACCACATTCCCTGACGATTCCGATCGGCGGGTCGTTTTTCAATGCGGATTTGCGGCCGTTCTGACGCCCGCTTGAAAGCTGCGAAAATGGCGGCATCTTTACCCATATCAATGGCATAGTCGCGCCAGTTACCGGCTGCCACCATGCGGCCATATAAATTTAATATCCGGTTCAGCTCTTTTCGATCAAATCCAACTTGCAATGCCCGGCTATTACTATCCGGGAATATCGCGATATTGGATCCGAAATGTCGCACTAATTGCTATCTCCACCAGACTTTGCTTTACCGACTTTGGCAGGTTCGTCGTGCGCGACATCTTTGTTGTCCCGCTCTTCGGCATAGGCAGCGATACGTCTTTGCAACTGCTCCATCTCACATTGTAATATTTCAAGCTTTTGCGTGGCAGGATCGAAAACTTCACTGCATGGTGTGCCATAGGGAACAAAATCTTTTTGATATTGCTCAGCTTCGACAAGAGTTGGCCGAGCACGCACACCTACCATAGTCGCACCTTCTGGCACGTCTTGCGTTACAACAGCATTCGCTCCGATACGCGCGCGTTTGCCTACAGTAATGGGACCGAGTATCTGCGCACCTGATCCCAAAATTGCGTCATCCTCGATAGTAGGATGGCGCTTGCCGCCCACGCCGTTCGTTGGGTTGGTGCCGCCAAGCGTTACACACTGGTAAATTGTTACATTATCGCCAATCTCAGCCGTTTCGCCGATGACGGAAAACCCGTGGTCTATAAATAAATGACGCCCGATTTTTGCACCCGGATGAATATCAATTCCTGTGAACAGGCGCGCGAAATGATTCACAAATCGCGCCACGAAATAGAGTTCGCCACGAAAAAGCCAATGGGCGACGCGGTGGAGACCAATGGCCAGAACGCCAGGATATAAGAGTATCTCCCAGCGTGATCTCGGCGCGGGATCGCGGGCTTTAATAGAATCCAAATATCGACCCAGTTCTCGCAACATGTTTATCTCCAACGTTAGTTGTCCATAAAAGCTAAGGCTACCGTGCCGCTTTTTCCAGTCCTTTCTTGCAACTGGCTGATATTCCATCCGGTTAATACTCGCACTAATCGGCAAAAGAGGATAATGTCGGTCTGTTCATCGAAAGACTCAATGATGTCATCCTACCTGCCAACCCTCAAGCAATTGCAATATCTTGTTGCATTGAAAGAACATGGCCACTTTGGTCGTGCAGCAGAATCCTGCTTTGTTACCCAATCTACGCTTTCGGCAGGAATTAAAGAGCTGGAAACATTGCTGGATCTGATCTTGGTTGAAAGAACCCGGCGCGTGGTCCGGTTTACCGAACTGGGTGATCTGATTGTCGATAAATCTCACCGAATTTTGCGGGAAGCGGAAGAGCTCTCGGATATGGCCCGATCGGCAGGGAAGCCGTTGACCGGTAACGTCCGTATGAGCGTTATACCCACAATTGCCCCTTTCCTTTTGCCAAAATTGTTACCCCAACTTCGCAAAGAACGACCAGAGCTCAAACTATATTTGAAGGAAGAGACCAGCCAGTCCGCGTGCGATTCGCTCCATCATGGTCATGTTGATTGCGTCCTGCTGGCTCAGCCATTCCCCTGCGGTGACGTGGAATGGGAAAAATTATTTGATGACGAGATTTTTTTCGCTTTTCCCAAAGATGATCCACGCGATCCGCCTGCCGTGATTGATCCCGCTTTGATTGACGAAAATCAATTGCTGCTTCTGGAGGACGGTCACTGCCTGAAAGACCATGCCCTCGCCGCTTGCAACAGACCGGAATTGCGGGCATCCGCTCGCATGATGGGCACCTCGCTGCATACGCTGGTGCAAATGGTAGACAATGGTCTCGGCTTCACCCTGCTACCAAAAATGGCGATCGATAGCGGCATCCTCGAGCATACCGATATTATCGCTCGGCCGATAAAATCAGAAAATGCCTATCGCGACATCGTTCTGGTCTGGCGCAAAAATAGTCCGCGTAAAGAAGAATTTAAGCTGCTTGCGGAAATTATGCGACAAGGACAAAATTGGGTTACCGGTGCCCATTGACCGGGTCATTTTTTACGATTCAGCTGTTCTGCCACTTCTCTGCTGCATCAAGATCAATCTGACGTTCTTCCACCCAGTCGCTGCTGCCATCGTCTCGCCATTCTTTTTTCCAGAATGGAGCATCGGTTTTTAGGCGGTCCATGATGTAAGAACAGGCACCCAATGCCGCTTGCCGGTGGTCCGACGCTGTACACACCAGCACAATTTGATCGCCAAGCACCAATTTTCCGACACGATGGATGATAGTGATCCCATGCAGTGGCCATCGATCAGCGGCAGTATCAGCAATGGCATGCAGCGCTTTATCTGTCATCGCTGGGTAATGTTCGAGTTCCAAACCGGTCACATCTCCGTCGCCGCGTACCAGTCCAATAAAGTTGGCAATCGCCCCACCGCCATAATTCGCCAATGCAGCTATTTCAGCTCCTGTGTCGAAATCCTCTTCACTGACATGAACTTTTATCATCCACCGGTTACCGGCGGAAATATCGCTAATTCATCGGCATCGTCGATAGCCTCGCTATGTTGCACAAAGTTTTGGTCCAGCGCGAAACGGAGTTTGGCGGTGTCGGCAAATACGCTACGATAACTTGCATCGTGTTGCTGCAACTGCTGCAAAAGCTCGGCAACTGTGGTTCCGGCTGCCGGGCGAACTATTTGCTCTTCGCTGCAGCCGCGACGCTCCTTTACCCAAGCAAAATATATGATCGTCAATGTATCTGCCATTTAATCCATATGCTTCAGGCCAACGCGAAGATAATCCCACCCTGTGATCAGAGTTATAATAGCTGCTGCCCACAATGTTACCAAGCCGATAGATTTAATCCACAACAACGCTGGCAAGCCTCCAGCCAATATCAAAGCACCCAGCGATATAAGTTGGAAGGCGGTTTTCCATTTGGCCAATCGTGACACAGGAACACTAACTTGCAAACCAGCAAGAAACTCGCGCAATCCCGAAACAGCTATTTCACGCAGCAAAATGACCAAAGCGGCAATGACGTGATAGCCTTCAATATCGCCCGAAGCGCATAAAATAAGTACAACCGAGGCGACCATGATCTTGTCGGCAATCGGGTCGAGAAAAATACCGAGCTTCGACACTGTGCCTTGGGCTCGCGCAAGATAGCCGTCAAAATAATCAGTAATTGCCATTAAGCCATATAGAGCAAACGCCAACCAATAACCCAATTTCCAATCAGGTTCCCATAACAGCCACACCAGAAACGGCACGGTCAGGATGCGGGACAGAGTCAATATGTTCGGGACGTTCAACATGCCGAACTGCCTTAAAGAAATTTTAATGAAAGTGAAATCCAATCGTCACTGAGACCTGTACAAATCTTGCGAGTTGATAGCTAGCATGTGCATTGGCTTGCGCTCTGGTTCAACTTCGCTACTGTGCCGCTGAAATCTATTCCTCCCTGTCTAACCGCGATCTGACCACAACCTGACCATGATCAAATACGGGAAATTTTCACAATGACATCAACCTTGCGACTCTTGGCCAAAAGGAAATTCTGGCCACTATTTATTACGCAGTTGCTAGGCGCTTTTAATGATAATTTGTTCAAATTCTCGATGGTCATATTGGTCACCTACGGAATCTATGGGCTGGAAGGCGCGACTGAACGGGAAACATCATTTAACGCGTTGGCTTCAGGCATCTTTATTCTCCCATTTTTCCTGTTTTCTGCACTGGCCGGCCAACTCGCGGACAATTATGACAAGGCCCGTATCATCCGTCTGGTTAAGACTCTGGAGATAGCCATCGCTATTATCGGCGGAGTCGGATTGTTCATTGAATCCGAGACCATCATGCTGTTAGCGCTGTTTTTGCTTGGATTGCAGTCAACGTTTTTCGGTCCGATTAAATATGCGATTCTTCCTCAACATCTGGAAATCGACGAAGTTCTGGCAGGCACGGGATTGGTGGAAGCTGGTACTTACATCGCCATTCTGTTTGGCACAGTGCTTGGCGGCCTGATCATTGATCGCAATGGCCATGGCGTCGAGTTGGCTATTGCTGCCGTGCTCGGAGTCGCCATCGTCGGTCGTATAGCGGCACAATTTGTACCCGACGCACCGTCGCAGAAGGCGATGGAAAAAATCGACTTCAATGTTTTTCGATCCTCATTTCGGTTGATTTCAGCGACGCTCCATGTCCGCAAGCTTTATCTCTCAATTATCGCAATAAGCTTTTTCTGGACGATTGGCTCGGTTTTGATCATCCAATTCCAGCCATTGGTGAAAAACGTTTTCTCGGGTTCGCCCGAAGTTGTGAGCCTCTTCCTTGGCATTTTTTCAATAGGAATCGCGATCGGTTCCATATTGATCAATCGTTTGCTCAAAAGCAAAGTGTCCGCACGATTTGCGCCGGTTAGCGTCATCGCGATGGGTATTTTCGTGGTGATGTTCTACTTTATCGTGCGCGGATGGACGCCGCTTCCCGTTGGCGAATTTTTTTCTATCTCGACTTTCATGCAAGAACCAACGGCTTGGCCGGTATTGCTCATTCTTGCAGGAATAGCGATTACTGGGGGCATGTTTGTCGTGCCGCTTTATGCATTCCTGACCACTACAGTCCCGATCAGTGAAACCGCGAGAACAATCGCAGCAAATAATGTTGTGAATTCTGGTTGCATGGTTATCGGTGCCGTTCTTGCGCTGGCGCTGAGCATGATCGGCGTGAGCGCGGCGGAGCAACTGCTTTTGGTTGCGGCCATGTGCGTTGTTGCAGCATGGCTGGGCCAACAGCTTCATCTAGCCTGTGATGATCCGGTAACCGGCGAAGCAATCAGAAAATAAAAATGGAGAACGCCGTAAAAAATGCGACAAAACTGAGCAAAAAAAGGTGAAGGTCTTCGTTTTGCCAAAATTTCTCTGGCGAACTTTCTGCTTCCGCCAAAACCTGCTCTTCCGCTACTTGAAGGATTTCCCTCGGCAAAGAAAGCCGGAAAGGATGCCTAGCTCCTTCTTCTCTCAATACCAGCGACCGTTTTCTTATTTGTTCCATGAATCGTTGTTAACAATTTGTTAGTTATAAAATCCACGGCAAATAACTAGTTAACGTCCGTGTGTTTCGAATCGGCACAAAGGTCGAGGAAATTTTCAAATTTTATGGTTAACAGCTATGGGACATCAAGAAAATAACCACGAGGAAAGTTCAGAAAGGCCTTATTCCAGACGGAAAAATAATTATGGCCTGAGCCAAAATGCGGCTACTTCATCAAAAAAAGCGGATTGATGGATCACAACAGGCGACGCAAAATAGCTGAATTTTGGCATGCTTTGTCTTATTGTGTGATCTTTGTCACACGGCTGAAAAAAGTTTAAGCTACGGAAATATTGGTTGATTAACGTAACTTGATATGGCAGAGCACTCAACGTATTGAGTGAAATGCGAAACCCTGAAGGAGCAAATTATGCGTTTCGGTAAAATTGGAATGGCTGCAGTAGCAGCCGCATCGCTGGTAAGCGCACCTGTGTTCGCACAGGCAGCCCCAGCATCTCAGCCTGTTCGTGCTGCGGCATCAGCAGATGAGGAAAGCAATGTTGAAGGCGGGTCTGGAATCATTCTCGCAATTCTCGCTGCAGCAGCAGTCATCGCTGGTATTATTATCGCGGCCGACGGCAGTGAAAATACGCCAACCAGCCCTTGAGCTGAGGTCGTTGTGGAATTTTAAGATGGCGGCCTTCTGGTCGCCATTTTTTTGCCATATCGCAACGCAATTCCGGAAAGCAGCCATGTGGGAGTTGAAACATGATATTCGTACAAGGCGTAATTAAAGTCGCTTCCGAATCGTTAGACGATATAATATCTCCGGTTATTGAAATTGCCAAAGCCAGCGATAAGGAAGTGGGCTGCCTGCATTACAGCTTCGCGCAAGATATCTCGGATCCAAGCATTTTCCATATTTGTGAACGTTGGCGCAGTGAAGATGATCTCAACGCTCATTTTCAAGAACCCCACGTGGCGACATTCAATGCCGCAATCGCCGGTCTGAAAATCGAATCCATGGATGTGCGGATGTATTCCGGAGACGAAGTCCGGATAATGATGCAAAGCTGAAATTCTCTCTGTTGCACTTGCGCCGAGGATTTCCCATATCCCCATATATGACAAATGATCAACACCACGGCATGCAACAATGGCATGGCACCACCATCTTATCCGTCCGTAAAAGTGGCAAAGTTGTCGTAATCGGCGATGGCCAAGTATCGATGGGCGACACGGTGATGAAACCCAATGCACGCAAAGTCCGCCAACTTCATGATGGCTCTGTCATTGGCGGCTTTGCTGGCGCGACAGCGGATGCTTTCACCCTGTTCGAGCGACTGGAAGCAAAGCTGGAACGCCATAATGGGCAACTCATGCGTGCGGCGGTGGAACTGGCCAAAGACTGGCGCACTGATAAATATCTTCGCAATCTGGAAGCCATGATGATTGTCGCTGATAAAGAAGTGACATTAATCCTCACTGGCAACGGAGATGTGCTTGAACCAACGCGTGGCATTGCGGCGATTGGGTCGGGCGGAAACTTCGCGTTGTCCGCGGCGAAAGCGCTGCTCGACTATGAAAAAAATGCTGAGAAGCTTGCCAAAAAAGCAATGATAATCGCTGCAGAGACCTGCGTATATACCAATGATCAGTTCACGATGGAGATACTGGACAGCGAGCAATAACTGCCTATTGTTAGCGTTGTGCTTGCATCTGGTTCCATCAATCGCAGATCCCTTCTTGCCAGCGGCATTGCGCTCGGTAGCACCGTATTTGTTAACGGATGTACCACTGTGGCTGATACCGGCATCGCCCTACCCGGTCCGCAGAAATGCCTTTCACCTGTAAATGTTTCGCAAGACCGCGTCATAAGACAATTGGTCGGGCTTCGCCCTTATCGTCCCACAGGGTTTGTTGTGCGCCGCGAAGCGCTGGGCGACAAACAAATAGTCCATAATTACGGACATGGCGGCGGCGGAATTACACTGGCCTGGGGCAGTTCGCGGCTGGCTGTTGATCTGGCATTACAGGACACGCAAGGGCCGGTTGCCGTGCTTGGAGCCGGTATCATGGGACTGACTACCGCACGTTTGCTGCAAGAAGCTGGCCGTTCAGTAACAATTTACACGAGTCAGCTTCCGCCCAACACAACATCCAATATCGCCGGCGGGCAATGGTATCCAAGTAGCGTTTTTCGGCGCTCGCTTGTAACATCGGGGTTCCAGCAGCAGTTTATCGCTGCGGCGAACTATAGTTATAAGCGCTATCAGATATTCGTCGGCGAGCAATATGGGGTGCGCTGGCTCCAGAATTATGAATTGTCGTCTAGTCCGATAGGGGGTGGTCTGACAGATCAGCTGATCGCTTCGATGGTCCCGGCAAAACGGGAAATTCCGCCGGATCAGAATCCGTTCGGAACAAAACATCTTCGGCGCTGGAACGGGATGTATATTGAGCCATCCCGTTTTTTGCGTCAACTTGAACGCGATATACTCATTTCTGGCGGAAAAATAGGCGTTCGTCACTTTGCTGATCAATCACAGATACAGGAGCTACCGCAAAAGCTGATTTGCAATTGTACTGGTTTGGGCTCTGCGAAACTGTTTGGCGACGACGAACTCGTGCCCGTCCGGGGCCAGCTCGAAGTGTTGCTGCCGCAGCCGGAAATCGATTATGCCTATACCACCAGAAACGGGCTCTATATGTTTCCGCGCTCAGACGGGATTGTTCTAGGCGGAACATATGATCAAGGAGAAACCGACCTGACGCCTGATCCAGAAACTGCGAGAAACATTATTAACGGCCACAGTTCCATTTCCAAAGCGATGCGGTGCGCTTGAACATTCCAAAATAAACACCAGATTTGCTGCTTAACATGTCTCAAATATCGGATATCTATGAACAACGACCTTACACCCAAAGCCATTGTCAAAGCGCTTGATGAACATATTGTCGGTCAAAAGGAAGCCAAACGGGCCGTTGCGGTGGCATTGCGCAATCGTTGGCGGCGGCAGCAATTGCCAAAAGAATTACGCGAAGAAGTGACTCCAAAAACATATTGATGATCGGCCCCACTGGCTGCGGCAAAACCGAGATTTCGCGACGGCTTGCAAAGCTCGCGGACGCTCCGTTTATCAAAATTGAAGCGACAAAATTCACCGAGGTTGGCTATGTCGGCCGGGATGTTGAGCAAATCGCCCGTGATCTGGCTGAGGAAGCTGTTCGCCTCGAACGAGAACGTCGTCGGATATCCGTTCGTGAAGCGGCATCAGAAGCGGCAATGAAACGCCTGCTGGATGTTCTGTGCGGAGAGAATGCAAGCGAGGCAACGCGGGAAAGCTTCCGCCAGCGTGTGATCGATAACCATATGAATGATTCAGAAATCGAGATTGAAGTGGAAGACACACCCAATACACCGATGGAAATTCCCGGCATGGGAGGCCAGGTTGGCATGATCAATATTTCCGACATGATGGGCAAGGCTTTCGGACAAAACAACCTCAAGCGCCGCAAAATGAGAGTTGCGGATGCATGGGACAAGCTGATCGAGGAAGAATCTGACAAACGCCTTGAGGATGATGACATTGCCCGGTCTGCGATCACAGATGCAGAATCCAATGGCATAGTATTCCTTGATGAAATTGATAAAATTGCAGTTAGTGACGTGCGTGGTGGTTCCGTTAGCCGTGAAGGCGTCCAGCGCGATCTATTGCCTTTGATTGAAGGCACGACAGTTGCCACAAAATATGGACCGATGAAAACCGATCATATTTTGTTTATTGCTTCCGGTGCATTTTCCATTTCCAAGCCAAGCGATATGCTTCCTGAATTGCAGGGGCGTTTGCCAATTCGCGTCGAATTACGAGCATTGACTGAGGCCGATTTCGTTCGAATTCTAACCGAGACCAAAGCCAATCTGCCAAAACAATATATTGCTTTGCTTGGCACCGAAGACGTCACAGTGGAAATAACCGAGGACGCCATCGCAAAGCTTGCAAAAATTGCTGCTGACGTGAACGAAACCGTCGAAAACATCGGCGCTAGACGTCTGCAAACAGTGATGGAAAAACTGCTGGAAGACATAAGCTTTGAAGCGGAAGACCGTAAAGGTGAAACGATCTTGGTTGATGCAGCCTTTGTAGATAAGCAATTGTCAGACGTCGCTAAGGACACTGACTTGTCAAAATATGTGCTATAGTAGAAATCGATTCACAGATTTTACAGGGCTGGACGAAGTCCTCTATCGAATAGAATAGTGAGCTGTAACCACGCAAATTTATCCTGCGAATAGGGCGAGTATCTTATAGGGAATAGCTATGACCAAACAGACCATATTGATGATATCCTTAGCCCCTGCTCTGCTTTTGGGCGCGTGTTCTGGCGCTGAAAACAGCGACGCCGCAAAAACGGAAGAATCGACGGAAATCAGTGAAACAAAACCAATAAAGTCTGTTATCGTCGAACCCATCGACGAAAGCAGCACTATTGATGCCGGACTTGCCGTTGGTGAGAAGGCCCCGATGGATGCCGCATTTGCAACAGTCGAGGGGAAAACCACGCTTGCAGAAATAGTGGCTGGTCGCCCGGCTGTTCTGGTATTTACGCGTTCTGTGGAATGGTGTCCTTTTTGCCAAACCCAGCTCAAAGCGATAAACGGTATCGTCGCCGACCTTAGCGAGCGCGGATATCAAATTCATGGCGTGAGTTACGACGATCCAGGCCCGCAAGATCGCTTTGCAATGAATCAGATGCTCCAATATAAAATGCTGTCAGACAAACCGTCTGCTGTGATTGACGCCTTTGGCATCCGTGATCCACAATATACCGAAGGACGGGCAATGGGTGTGCCTTATGCAGCCGTTTTTGTAGTTGGCTCTGACGGAACAATTTTGGCCAAATCCGTTTCAAACGATTATAAAAAGCGGCCAACCAATGCACAGATTTTGGCTATTGTTGATTCGATTTAATATCAGCTAAAGAAAGCGGACGGTTGTCATTCGCAGCGACCTGATCACCTTCCGGCAATATCACCAGTTTCCACTTGGTGGAATCAACCAGATATTTCTGCGCAAGCGCCTGCACTTCTGCTGGTGTAATCACAGTGTAATCGCTCAATAATGTCCCTAAAACTTGGAATTTTGCTGGATTAAAGCTCGCCCCCTCCATCTGGCTCATCCAAAAACTATTGCCGCTGCTTGCCCTGGAAATGAGCTGACGAAGCGGCTCCACAATACGCTTCAACTCGTCTTCGCTAACAGGCTTCTGCCGTAAGTCATTAGCAATCAAATCCGCGACATTAAAGAATCGATCCACATTGTCAGGGGTCAATTGACTGCCAGCGCTTATGTATCCGCCCGTTTGAAACTCTACTGGCCAGCTATTTACGACTTGCGGGCTATAACTCGCGCCTTCTTTGGAGCGCAGAATCTCGAACATTCGGTCGTTGAAAATTGATACCAAAACTTCAAGTTTGCGGCTTTCTCGGACACCATCCAGACCGCCACCTGTCGGCCATGCGACCATTGCAGCTGCTCGATCCTTGTCGCCCTTGTGGACCAATATTTCCGGTCCCGCTTTGCCTGCTGGAAATTCAGGAGATGTCGCACCGGGAACGATCGCTCGCGCTTCGCGCGGCTTTAGTGCTCCAAATGTTTTGAGCACAGATTCTATTGCTTCATCGCGATTATAATCGCCAAATATCATCAACTCGATAGGTCCGTCTTCCAAAATAGGTTCCCAAAACTTCTTGAAATCGTCAGCTGTCAATGCAGAAAAAGCCTCCTTATCGGGCGTTTTCCAGCGCGGATCTTTGCCGCGAACCAGCCATTCCAAATCACGTTGCAAGACGGCTTGCGGCGATGCAGAGAAGCTATCATAACCGATCAGGGAGGCTGCACGTGCACGCACAACAGGAGCAGCGTCCCACCGAGGATATTTGAGTTTTGCCGCCATGAGATGAAGTTGATCTTCAAGATCTGCGGCCCGTGTATCGGCCTTAATTTCAAAGGCGTCATTATCGACATCAAAGCCCAATCCAATCCGACGACCGGTGGTAATTTTATCCAGCTCTTCCTGACCAAGATCACCAACTCCACTCGCCATAAGTGCTAATGCCCCAGTCCAAACCAGACTTTCCTGATTGGGAGACAGACCGCTATAGCCTTTACCAAATCTGACATTGACCATGATTTTGCTACGCTCGGCGGTGTTGGGAAAAAGCAGCACATGGACGCCGTTTTGCAATATGATCTTTTCTACATCGAACCGGTCGATTTTCTCAGCTGACTTTATCTTACCCTTCTTTCCAATTTTTGGCAGTGCATCAAAACCAAGTTGTGCTTGCTTGACGCGCACACCATTCGCCGCTTTAACATCGGCGTCCAAAGCCGTTGCAAGCCTTTGCTTTCCTTGATCAACAACAACTGGAGAGGTTAATAATGCGCGGGTTGCCGTACCTTCAAACAATTTTCGTGTTGAGGACAAGAGCCTCTCCGGCGTATATAAATCGCGCATTGCGCGAAAAACATCCAGAGCGACTTGGGGGTTGCAACTGTCTCACGGATATCGACTGCGTTGACAATATCATCTGCCTGTTTGCGCGCAGCTTCGGTGGCATAGCTTTCCGCACCAATCGCCAGTGCTGAATCAAACTCGGAGATTTCCCGCGCAATATCAGCCTGCGATGGCGCATTCGCCGTAGCGTCTGCGATTACACCGCGAACATCCTTTAGCGCGGCCTCCCAGTCTTCGGTCAACGGAACTATGCTAACGAAAGTGCCATCGATCGAGCGGCTTACATCATCTTGATTGACGTTGGCCTGAAGATAGCTTCCGCCTGCGCGAGCCCGCGCTTCCAACCGCCGGTTAATCAGTTGCAATGCCAGTAAATCAATTAATATCTGCTGGTTATAGGCAATCGTATCATCGACTAGCTCCCAGGGCCTCGCTGTAACCATGGAAATAAAGCGCGGCAAAGTAGGTTCGATCACAACACGGCTGCTATCTGCAGTCTCTTCCGGCTTACCAAAATCAGGAATAGTGCCAGCCACTCCCTTCGCCTTCCAATTTGAGAAATGCTGCTGCACTAGCGCCTCAAAAACGGAAGGGTCACCATCGCCGGCAATGACCACCACGGTATTTTCTGGCCTGTACCAGCGTTGATGAAAGGTTTGTACAGTATTTTCATTAGCACCGTTTAGCGTTTCGATCGTACCGATAGGTGAGCGGGTAGCAAGCCGTTGACCTGCAAAAAATAATTCACGCGTCGCATCCTGCAATTTGGTTTGTGGCCCTGCCCGCTCCTGCAATTCAGCGATAACCACAGGCCGTTCGGCATCGATAGAAGCCTGCTCCATGCCTGGAGTGCTGACCATGCCTGAGATGATTTTCAGACTTTCGCCAAGACTCTCGCGATTGGCATTTGGTAAATCAAGTTTGTAAACGGTCTGCGTCGGGGTTGTTTCTGCATTGCTATCGCTGCCAAAGGTAGCACCCAAACGCTGCCAAACCCTTTTGGCTTCGCCGTCCGGCACATATTTAGAACCACGAAAGGTAAGATGCTCCATAAAATGCGCAAAACCACGTTCATGCTCTTCTTCCATTAATGAACCGACATCAACACGCACGCGGATAGAAACTTGCCCTGGTGGCACGCCGTTTTTCTTCACTGCATACCGCAGCCCATTTTTCAGTTCGCCAAAGGTCCAGCTTTTATCGACTGGAACGTCGCTACCTTTGTAAAGCCATGGCAGCGGATTGGCATCCTGATTGATTTCTTTAACCGTCTTTGTCTGAGGCTTATCATTGTCGCTGTTTTGAGCCAGCGCCGGCGGGACCAAGAGCGGCGCAGCGATGATGAAGGATAACAAAGCGATTAGGCGATTACGGCCGCGTGTTTTGATTTTCATGCCAAGGATATAAGCAGGAGGAATCTGACTGGCCAGTGAATATTGCGTCACCAGACTACAGATTTGCGGCAGCCGCTTCTAATTTTCCCTTGATAGCACCGTGATAAGCTCCCAAATAAGGTTTATGCTTATTGAAACAGAAAAAACCCCGAACCCCTCCACTCTGAAGTTTCTGATGGGACAAACCGTCATGACCGATGGTACGCGCGATTTCGCTTCACCAGAGGATGCGGATATTTCACCGCTGGCAGAGGCCCTGTTTACTCTTGGTGATGTAACAGGTGTCTTTTTTGGTTCCGATTTTGTTTCGGTAACCGCTGGCCCCGGTTCGGAGTGGACCGATTTGAAACCACAGGTCCTCAGCATTTTACTCGATCATTTCTCCGCCAATCTGCCGTTATTCAAACCCGGCTCGGCTGGCGATATCCATATCCCGCCGGAAGAAGAGGTTCACGATAATCCCGAAGATGCGGATATTGTGGCACAAATTAGGGAATTGATCGAAACGCGCGTGCGTCCAGCAGTTGCCAATGATGGGGTGATATTGTTTATCGCGGTTTTAACGAGGGCGTGGTTTTTCTTAAGATGCAGGGTGCATGCGCTGGCTGTCCTTCGTCAACCGCGACGTTAAAACAAGGGATCGAATCTTTATTGAAACATTATGTGCCCGAAGTCGTTGAAGTGAGAGCGGCCTGAGCCGCTAGGTCTGAAACGCAACAAGCAGGAATCATATGAATACTCCCCTTGATGACAAAGCCCTCGATCAAATATTCCTCGAGGCGCGCACTTACAATGGATATCATGATAAGCCAGTAACCGAAGGCCAGCTTCATGGTATTTGGGATCTCATGAAGATGGGGCCGACCAGCGCTAACATGCTTCCCGCAAGAATGGTCTGGTGTCACAGTCAAGAAGCAAAAAACCGTTTAGCTGATCGCTCATCTGAAGGTAATCAGGAAAAAATTCGCACGGCTCCCGCCGCTGTGATCATTGGCATGGATCAGAATTTCCACGAATATCTACCAGAGCTGTTCCCGCACGCCGATGCGAAAAGCTGGTTTGAAAATGACCCGGAAGCGAGGGTCACACATGCAATGCGTAACAGCTCGCTACAGGGCGCTTATTTTATTATTGCCGCCCGTGCGCTTGGTCTTGATACTGGCCCAATGTCCGGGTTTGATAATGACGCGGTCGACAAAGAGTTTTTCGGCGATCAACCCAATGTGAAATCCAACTTTATCTCGACTTTGGGTTACGGAGATCCATCAACTATCTTTGATCGCAGCCCACGACCTGACTTTGGCAAATTCAATAGCATCATTTAGTTTAAAGTGGTGGACAGGCTTCTTGCGATAGATACGGCTACACCGGCTTGCTCTGTCGCGCTTTTTGATCATGGTGAGATTGTTGCTAGCAACTATCAAGAAATTGGTCGCGGCCATGCTGAAAGACTGATCCCGATGATCAAGGCATTGCCTGACAATGGGCGAGCAAAAAAAATAATCGTCAACTGCGGCCCGGGCAGTTTTACGGGTGTGAGAATTGGCCTATCGGCTGCGAAGGCATTGGCTCTCGCCTGGAACGCAAAGGTTTCGGCATATCAATGCCTCCATCTGATCGCAGCACAGGCACTTGAGGGATGAAGCAGAAAAGCGGCCTATATGTTGTCATGAATGGCGGACATGGCGAGTATTTTGTTCAGAATTATGGCGCTGATGGAATGGCACAAGATGAGCTTCAATCATTGGGTAAAGAAGCGGCATTGAAAAACGCGCAATCGGAATTTTTCGTCGGGTCTGCAGCGCAATCACTGGCAGCAGAAAATGCCAGGATCACCTATGCATTCATGTTTCCAGATGCTTCAAAAACGCAACTGCTTACCATTGATGATCGGGAATTGGCGACGAGTCCAATTTATGGGAGAGCGCCCGATGCAAACCCAGCTACCAGACCCGATGACAGAGCGACAACACAATGAAATTCGGTCCTTCCATGTGCAGCCTAGGCGATACTAAGTGATTGTTTTGTCGGAAGGCAGCCTCAACGATCTTCTAATCGTGATGGAGATAATGACAGAAGCATTTTCCCCTGAGTTTGGAGAATCGTGGAACGAGAATCAGTGCCGATCGATGCTGTCCCTTCCGGGCACAAAACTCATTCTCGCTCAGACTAATCAAGATTATTGCGGTTTTATAATCAGTCGAACAGTGCTTGATGAGGAAGAATTATTGATGATTGCGGTAAGCCCCGGTTATCAAAAAAAAGGATTAGGCCGAATATTGCTCAAAAAACTTATCGAGAATGCCCGAAATCGTGGCATTACGTCAATTTTTTTGGAAGTCAGATCGACCAATAAAGCCCAAATATTATACGGCAAATTCGGATTTCAAAAGATTGGTTTTCGAAAAGCTTATTATACCGGAAACGACGCTCAAAAGTTTGATGCTATTAGCTATCGGCTTGATCTTTAAATTATGGTTCCAGCCTATACATCCATAATAGATGTTTGTTGCAGCGTCCTTACAATCGTGTAAATACGTCTACAGCAGAAAACTGCTAAAACCATAATAATGGTCGCAAAAGAGGTATTTATGACAGAGGAAGAAATTGCTCTGAATGAGACACTCATTACTCTCACTTCAGACATAGTAGCAGCTCATGTGAGCAACAACAGCGTAGCCGTTTCAGATTTACCGTTAATTATCAGCAACGTGCATGGTGCGTTAGCAGAGTTATCCGGAAATTCAGTTGCTGCGGCACGGTCTGAACCAGCCGTACCGATTAAGTCATCAATCAAGCCAGATTACGTTGTATGCCTGGAAGATGGCAAGAAACTAAAAATGCTTAAACGCCACCTGATGACCCACTATAAAATGACACCAGATGACTACCGGACAAAATGGGGACTCCCTGCAAGCTACCCCATGGTTGCGCCCAACTATGCTGAAAAACGCCGCGAACTCGCCAAGGCAATTGGACTTGGTAAAAAGCGTGGCAAAAAATAGCCAAACTTTTGGAATAGAATTAAATTGGAAAATTGTGGACATTGCTCCACAATTTTCCCTTTGCTTCATCAGCCACCACGAATAGAGTCAGGGCTTCAATATGGAAGGAGCAAATGGCTCAAAAAATCGATCTCGAAGCGCTTTGCGCGGAAAAAGGCTTGCGTATTACCGACCAGCGTCGTGTGATTGCCCGCGTAATTTCTGACGCCGAAGATCATCCTGATGTAGAAACGCTGCACGAACGCGCATCGTCCGTCGATTCCCGCATTTCAATTGCCACCGTTTACCGCACTGTTCGCTTATTTGAAGAAGCCGGAATATTGGACCGGCATGATTTTGGCGATGGAAGGGCACGCTATGAAGCTGTACCGGAAGCGCATCATGATCATCTGATTGATGTGGAAACTGGCAAAGTCATAGAATTTGTTGACCCGGAGCTAGAAGCTTTGCAAAAACAAATTGCGGAAAAATTAGGCTACCGTCTCGTCGATCACCGAATGGAATTATATGGTGTCTCCTCTGAACGGGATAAATAAGATATTGGCCCAGTAATTGGCCGTTCTCAGATATTTTTTGTTCGCGATTCGCGCACTTGCTATAATCCTCAGTCTACTTATTCTCCTGCCCATTCACGGTCTTTGGCGGTTGCTTGGCTTGCCATCGCCTTGGCCGCGATATTTTCTTTGGCTTGTAGGCTTGAACTGCGGTGCGGTCGTTCGCACCAGCGGAAAGCGGCTCGAAAACGACGTGTTCTACGTCTCCAATCATATAACATGGTTTGATATTCCCATCATCGCCGGGCAAACCGGGTGTACGTTTATCGCACAGGACGGGATCGCCAGTTGGCCGGTTATCGGCACACTTTGCCGGATCAATAAAACTATCTTTGTTTCGCGGACCAGCCGCATGAATGTTGGTGGTCAAATCGAAATCGTTCGCGAAGCCCTAGAAGAAAAATATCCGATTACGGTGTTTCCCGAAGGTACCACCACGGATGGTCATAGCCTGCTTCCTTTTAAGCCGTCACTTTTTCAGGCAATGGCACCGCCGCCAAGGCCCATCATGGTTCAACCTATGTTACTGAATTACGGTAAGGTCAGCAAAGATATAGCTTGGATCGGCGAAGAAAGCGCTGCTGCAAACGCGGTCCGACTATTTTCGCGTTTTGGAGCGATACAGGCCACTCTCCATTTTCTGGAGCCATTTGATCCCGCTGATTTCGGCGACCGAAAGTCGATTTGTGCGGAAGCCGAAAGGCGGATAAGCAGAGCGCTTTCCGCTTCACTGTCAGGCGAGGCCGTAGTATAGGCGCGCGCTATGTCCAAAAACCAAATCTCGAGACCCGATCCAAAAAAATTCCGTATCAAGTCCTTTGGCTGCCAAATGAACGTATATGATGGCGAACGTATGTTCGAAATGCTGATCGACCAAGGCATGACTGATGCCGCCGATGGCGAAGAGGCGGATCTGGTAGTTCTCAACACCTGCCATATTCGCGAAAAAGCGGCAGAAAAAGTCTATTCCGATATTGGACGGTTGCGCAAAAAAGATGGCACCAGCCCGATGATTGCGGTGGCCGGTTGTGTCGCGCAAGCGGAAGGCAAAGAAATTTCGCGGCGCGCGCCCAGCGTCGATATCGTCGTTGGCCCGCAAGCGTACCACCGCCTTCCTGAACTGATCACCCGGGCAAAAACAGGCAAGAAGGCGCTCGACACCGACATGCCCGCCGCATCAAAATTTGATGCACTGCCAACCCGAGGAAAGCAGGCACGCCCAAATGCCTTTCTTACCGTGCAGGAAGGTTGCGACAAATTTTGCACGTATTGCGTGGTGCCCTATACCCGCGGTGCTGAAATATCTCGTCCCTGGATTGATTTGATTGACGAGGCCAAGGCGCTTGTCGATGGCGGCGCTAAAGAAATAACACTGCTCGGGCAAAATGTGAATGCTTGGACCGGCCAAGATGACAACGGCAAAACACACGGTCTTGATGGTTTGATCCGAGCGCTGGACGATATTCCGGGCTTGAAACGTATCCGCTACACTACCAGCCATGCCAATGACATGACGGACGCGCTGATTGCCGCCCATGCGGACGTCGGCAAGCTTATGCCTTATCTGCATTTACCCGTACAATCTGGCAGCGATCGAATTTTAAAGGCGATGAACCGCTCGCACACCACCGAAAGCTATCTCGAAATTTTACACCGCGTGAGGAATGCGCGGCCCGACATTGCTCTCTCTGGTGACTTTATCGTCGGATTTCCAGGCGAAACTGATGCAGATTTTGAAGATACGT
Source organism: Parasphingorhabdus halotolerans (assembly GCF_012516475.1). NCBI lineage: Bacteria > Pseudomonadati > Pseudomonadota > Alphaproteobacteria > Sphingomonadales > Sphingorhabdaceae > Parasphingorhabdus > Parasphingorhabdus halotolerans. The sequence goes on from NZ_CP051217.1 coordinate 756,733, forward strand.
TGAGCATCGTGCGCGAAGCCAACTATTCGCAGGCTTATTCATTCAAATATTCCCCCCGCCCAGGCACGCCTGCCGCGACGATGGACGATCAAATCGCACCGGAAATCATGGACGAACGACTCCAGAGATTGCAGGCTCTACTCAATGAACAGCAACATGACTTTAATATTCAAACCATTGGTCGCGAGACCGAAATCCTGCTTGAACGTATCGGCAAGCTGGACGGGCAGCTTGTGGGCAAGACGCCTTGGTTGCAGTCGGTTCACGTCATCGCACCCGGGCTGAAAATCGGCGATATGGTTGATGTGGAAATTGAAGCCGCTGGTCCCAATAGTATGACCGGTCGAATTAGAGAAAGAATCGCTGCCTGATGCCGCGCAAAACTACGAGTAAAGCGGAAACCAATCTTGTAACGCTTGATATTGAATTTGATGATCCACAACTGCTTGGTGAATTATTTGGTCAATATGACAGGAATATCGTCACCATTGAAGACCGGCTCGGAGTCTACATTGCAGCACGTGGTCAAAGGTTGAAAATCGAGGGTCAGGAGGAAGCTGCCAATCAGGCGCGTGATGTTCTGGCCGGCATCTATAACAGACTGGAAAACGGACAAGAAATCGACGGAGGCGCCGTCGAAGCAATCATCACAATGGTGGCGGACCCACGGGTCGCAAAGATAGCCAATCCTAATTTAAAATCATCTCAGATTGATGTTTCACAGGCACCAAAAGTGATGATCAAAACGCGCAAAAAAACCATATTCCCGCGTTCTGTTCGCCAAGCCCACTATATGGAAGCGCTCGCACGCGATGATCTGATTTTTGCACTTGGCCCTGCAGGTACGGGCAAAACCTATCTCGCAGTAGCACAAGCGGTATCACAACTGGTCAGCGGTTCAGTGGATCGGCTTATTTTATCCCGGCCAGCCGTTGAAGCAGGCGAGAAAATCGGTTTCCTTCCTGGGGATATGAAGGAGAAAGTCGATCCGTTTCTTCGCCCTCTATACGATGCTCTCTACGACACTTTGCCTGCCGAACAGGTAGAACGCCGGATTGAAAGTGGTGAAATCGAAATTGCGCCAATTGCATTCATGCGCGGGCGCACATTGGCAGATGCGTTTGTTATTCTCGACGAAGCGCAAAACACGACGCCAGCTCAAATGAAGATGTTTCTCACCCGATTTGGCATGAACAGCCGCATGGTGGTTTGCGGAGACCCCAAACAGGTCGATCTCCCGGCCCATGCAACATCCGGCCTCGCTGATGCAGTGAGCAAGCTGCAGGACGTCGACAAAGTCAGTATGGTCGAATTTGGCGCCGCTGATGTTGTGCGCCATCCGCTCGTCGGCAAGATTGTCGAAGCCTATGAGGGCAAAGATGCTGGAGGTTGAAATAGATCGCAGCCCAAAATGGCCAACTGACATAAATTGGGAAGCAATCAGCAAAGCAGCCTCAGCGGCAGCCATATCGATAACCCCCTTTGCAAAAATGGCAGAGCAACCGTTTGCCTTGGAAATTAGCGTAAAATTCGCTGAGAATGGCGAAGTGAAGCAATTGAACAAGGACTACCGCCACAAGGATAAGCCGACCAACATATTGTCGTTTCCACAGGTTCAACGGGATCTACTGAGCGGCTTAGCCAATAGCGATGATGGAGAAATCCTGCTCGGCGACATGATTCTGGCCCGGGATATTTGCATCGACGAAGCAAAGGACAAAGATGTAACATTGTCCGACCACGTCTCTCATCTTCTTGTCCATGGCACCCTGCATTTGCTGGGATATGACCATGATGACGAAGCCGACGCGCTTATTATGGAAGCCTTGGAAGTGCGTGCACTCAAGAACTTAGGTATCGCTGATCCCTATGCTGATCAGAGCCAATAAAGAGTAATAGAACGAAAAATGACAGACGATAATGGCAACGGCGGAGCGACTGAAAATACAGTCCGTTCAAATGGAACCGCTAACAGGGAAGCAGATGAACCAGGCCAGATATGGCGCAAGCTGAAAGCATTGCTTTTTGGTGGAGAGGAAGACAATAGTCTCCGGGCCCAGATAGAAGAGGTTATCGACGAACACGAGAATGATGCAGAGAGCGATAGCAGCGAAGACGGAGATATTTCTCCGGTTGAAGTAGAAATGCTCCGCAATCTGCTACATTTTAGTGACAATCGGGTTGATGATATTGCAGTTCCCCGAGCCGACATAATCGCCATCGAGGTGAGCGCACCGTTCAGCGAGTTTGTCGATATATTCTCAGAACATGGTCATAGTCGGATACCGGTCTATCGAGACAATCTCGACACGATTATAGGTATGATCCATATCAAGGATATTTTCGCAATTGTCGCCAAAGGCGGCACTCCGCCAACGGATATTACACCGCTTCTGCGGCAACCGCGGTTTGTTCCGGAATCGATGGGTGTCTTGGATCTGCTCGCCGAAATGCGGGCAACGCGAACCCATCTGGCCATTATCATTGATGAATATAGCGGCACCGAGGGCCTATTGACGATTGAAGATATTGTCGAAGAAATCGTTGGTGAAATCGAAGATGAACATGATGATGAACCCATTCCCATGCTAGTGCAGCGCGCAAGCGGCATCTGGGAAGTTGACGCACGTGCCGAACTTGATGATGTGGGCAAGGAAATTGATCCCGCACTGGAAGAAATAGACGAGGATGTCGATACGATTGGCGGTTTGGCATTTGTTTTGGCGGGTCATATTCCTACCCAAGGCGAAATTCTTGAGCATCCTAGTGGCTGGAGACTCGAAATTCGCGAAGCGGATGACAGGAAGGTTAGAAAACTGCGACTTCATCCACCGGAAGAACCTGTGGGCACCGAAGCATAACCCTCCAAACCGGCCAGACTGTCACCTCAAAGCATTTGCCGTGCACGATTCCGCCAACTATCTGCCAAGACGCTCATATTCGCGAGATATTTAAGATCATCTTCCCTGCCCTTGTGGGCACCGCCGATAATGAGCCGGAAAACTTCATCCAAAGGCCATTTCGGAAATGGTCGATGTTCCTGACTGATGCTGTCTCCAGCCTGCACCTTACCGGGCTCAAGCACCCGAAAATACGAACCGGATTTGGTGGTTTTCAACACCGTTTTTAACACATCCGGCTTGCCAAACCGATGGTCTAATTTCCAACACGGTTGCCGCGCATGGCTACATTGGATCAGCGCATCACCAATACGAAAAATATCACCCAGACAAAGCTTGTCTTCGGTCATGTTGGCACAGCTTATGTTTTCGCCAAAAGCGCCCGGCTGATTTAAAGCATCGACATCGGGATATTTTTCCTGCCAAAAATCATAATGTTCGATCGGATAAAGGTGTATCGCTTTATCGCGCCCGCCATGATGTAACATATCTGCCACTTCATTGCCTTCAAATCCAAACTCACCGAGCCAAATGTCATCAAATATCGGTGTCTTTACGATAGCGCTCAACTGACCATCATCAGTAAAAACCTGCGGTTTGCCGATCAGTAAAGTATCAATTATAGTTTCAATCATCCGCGATTGCTAAACCAACAAGTTCATAATGGCAATTTCCACGCGATTATGCTTGAAGGCGCGAATGGAAATGAGTGACCTTCGCATCGCGCTATTTAGCGGCAACTACAATATGACGGTAGATGGCGCCAATAAGGCGCTGAACCGGCTTGTGGGCTATTTGTTGAGCAAGGGCGCACAGGTTCGTGTTTACTCCCCTACAATTGACAATCCCGGCTTCCAACCAACTGGTGAGCTCGTAAGCGTACCTTCCATGGTCATCCCGAACCGTCCAGAATATAGGATACCGCTATCATTTTCCCGCCGGGTTCAGCGGGATATTGAAGCCTTTAATCCGAATGTTCTGCATATTTCGAGCCCGGACCGGGTTTCGCGTCAGGCGGCTGCCTGGGCACGACGGCGCAATATCCCGGTGATTGCGTCGGTCCATACTCGCTTTGAAACCTATTTTCGCTATTATAATATGTCCTTTGTTGAACCGCTGATGGTCGCCTGGATACGAAAGCTATACCGCAGATGTGACGCCCTGATTGCCCCTTCGGAAAGCTTTGCCCAAGTACTGCGCGAACAGCGGATGAATTTCGACATCGGCATCTGGACCCGCGGCGTCGAACGCGACATATTTAGTCCCGACCGACGTGATATGGAGTGGCGTCGGAGCATTGGACTGGCGGATGACGAGCCGGCGATCGCCTTTCTCGGCCGTCTAGTGATGGAAAAAGGGTTAGATGTTTTTGCCGACACTATTGATCAGCTAAAGCGACAAAAGGTAAGGCATGAAGTGATTGTTATCGGTGAAGGCCCTGCCGGTGACTGGTTCCGATCACGGATGCCGAATGCAAAATTTGTCGGCTTTCAGTCAGGTAAGGATTTGGCGCGCGCCATGGCATCGTCCGATATGCTGTTCAATCCTTCGGTCACCGAGACGTTCGGAAACGTAACGCTGGAGGCAATGGCATGCGGCAAACCGGTTGTTGCGGCAAGGGCAACGGGAAGCGCCAGTATCGTTAAAGACGGAGTTACCGGTTATCTGGTTGAACCGGGTTCTATCACCGGATTTGCCGACCGATTGCAGAACTATTGTAACGATCCCGGATTGCGTAAAAAGCATGGCAATGCCGCCCTGGCCGAAAGTAACAAATATGACTGGGACACTATCAATCAGGTTGTAGCCGACACCTATATCCGCCTCATTCGCCAGCGGCAGTCGGGCCAGGGACCAATACAATCAAAGGCGATAAGATAGGTCTAGCGCAACACACCCTTTGCGCGCATTTTTGTCGAATACCAGATCAGAAACAGTATCGAAAGCCAGATGACAGCGGTGAACAGCCAAATGAATGGCGAACTCAGACTGGCTGGCATATCAGCGGTCAATTGGTAGATCACTGATCCGATCAGACCAGCCAGAGAAATCCAGAACGACGGTACGGCAAAACGACTTCGAAACAACAGCAATAGCGAACCAATGAACGCGCCCCAGACACCAAGCGCCCAAACGCCATCTGCCCATGCGGGAAAGTTGTAAAAATAATCCAGTTGTTCCGGCGTAAAAGAAGCCATGTAAGACTCGTTTCTGGTCTGCGTCATCGTATAGTCCAGCGCACCGCCAGAGTTCCACAATGTTGCGATTATACCTACGACCCAAAGGTGACGAGGTGTGTCTGGTTTGATCGTTTCCATATTATTCTCCCCCAATATTTGGCCCACGTCATAGCATGATCTGTTTCTTCGCCCAAATTTCAAGAATCTTTCGACGAACATACTGTTTTTGCCGCCAGAAGATGGCATAGGATTGGGCGATGGACGATTTCTTCACCACAGATGATCCGACCGAAGCGGTAAACGAAGTGGCTCCCGGCGCGCCGCTTGCCGAACGGCTTCGACCGCGCAAACTGGACGAAGTAGTTGGCCAAGATCATCTGGTTGGCGAAGGAGGTAGTTTGAGCCGCATGATTGGTGTGGGGAAACTCTCATCCATCATTTTCTGGGGACCGCCCGGAACCGGCAAAACCACGCTTGCAAGGTTGCTGGCCACCGAAACCGATCTTCGTTTCAAAGCTATTTCCGCGGTATTCTCAGGTGTGGCAGACCTCAAGAAAGTTTTCGCTGAGGCCGAGCAGCGCCAACAGACCGGTCAAAAAACCTTGCTGTTTGTGGATGAAATCCACCGTTTCAACCGCTCGCAGCAAGATAGCTTTTTACCCTTTGTAGAAAAGGGCACAGTGACACTAGTCGGCGCGACGACTGAAAATCCCTCGTTTGAACTCAATGCTGCACTGCTCAGCCGGACACAAGTGCTCATACTCAACCGTCTCGATAGCGCTGCGCTATCGCAGCTTTTGTGCAAGGCGGAAGAACTGGAGGGCACCACCCTGCCCCTAACGACCAACGCCTGGGAAGCATTGATCGCCAGCGCTGATGGTGATGGACGATTTTTGCTCAATCAGGCCGAGACGTTGTTCTCATTGCAAATTGATGAGCCGCTCGATCCTCAGGAACTCGCCAAGCTACTGCACCGGCGCATGGCGGTCTACGACAAGGACCGTGAAGGCCATTATAATCTGATATCAGCGCTCCACAAAGCGATGCGTGGATCAGACCCACAAGCCTCGCTATATTATTTGGCGCGGATGCTGGTGGCCGGAGAAGAGCCGCTTTACGTGCTGCGCAGAATTGTACGATTTGCCAGCGAAGACATCGGTCTCGCAGACCCGCAGGCGCTTGTGCAGGCGCTGGCCGCCAAAGATGCCTATCAGTTTCTCGGTAGTCCCGAGGGAGAACTCGCGATTGCGCAGGCCTGCCTTTATTGTGCCACGGCGCCCAAATCTAACGCCGCCTATGCCGCTCAAAAATCAGCTTGGCGATCCGCCAGACAAACCGGCTCGCTTATGCCGCCGCAGAATATTCTCAACGCACCGACCAAGCTGATGAAGGACATTGGTTATGGCGCGGACTATAGCTATGACCATGAAACCGATGAAGGCTTTTCCGGTGATAATTACTGGCCAGAAGAAATGGAGCCGCAACAATTTTACGCACCGGTAGATCGCGGCTTCGAACACAAGATCCGCGAACGACTGGAATATTGGGAGAAGTTGAAAAGTGAAAAATCTCGCTAATATCATGGCCGCTGCGCTCTTTATCGCTGGTCCCGCTTATGCGCAGACTGATAGCGATGCGGAAACCTATAATCGCGCATTGGCGGCAGGGTATAAAGCGCAGTTTATTTGCTCGGGGCTGTGGAACGGCGGCAAATCTCTCGCTGATATCGAAGCGGATGAACTCAATGGAATTTATGAACGGATCGCCAAAATCGTACCCACGCTGACGACAGAGATCGATCAAGAGGAACGACAAGTTCGTGTATCATTTGCCGATAATACCCCCCCGCGGACCGCTATCTGGAATCGCAAAAGCGGCTGCACGGCCATGCCGATCGGCTTTGGTGGTCTGAAGATCGGAGCGCCCATAAGAACACGCGAGTTTAATGATGATCGTCCATGGCCGATGGGGGATATGACACCTTCAGTGCGCGCTGGGAATCAAACGACGGCGGTCCGTGATCTTGTCACCGCGGCTTTTGACGCGCAAAGCTATGGCCCCGGAAACAAAACCAGCGCAGCGCTTGTTATCCAAAATAATCAGATCATTGCCGAAACTTATAAATCAGGCCACGACCTTCACACCGCCCAGCGCACATGGTCGGTCGCCAAATCTATGGCCGGCACGTTGATAGGCCACTCCGTCCAGCAGAAAATGGTTGACTTCAGCGCGCCGGTGCAAATTGCCGAATGGCAGAAATTTGGTGATCCGCGTTCATCGCTCACCATCGATAATTTGCTCCGTATGAGCAGCGGACTGGTCAGCGACACAGCGGGCAATCGCACCGACCCCATTTATATGGGCGGCGCAAGCGTCACTGAGCGGGCTACTAGCTGGCCGCTAATATACAAACCTGGGTCGCGCTATCGCTATGCTAATAATGATACGATGCTGGCCGTTCATGCCGCGCGCGCGCAGCATCTCGATTGGAAATTCAAGCTTGGAAACTACATCCCCGCAGAACATGATTTTGATCCTTTTGCCTTTTTCCAGAAGCTGGGCATGACGCGGACTTATGTCGAGACCGACTGGCAGGATAATTACATTCTCTCCAGCCAGGTGTGGACCACAGCCCGCGATTTGGCGCGGCTTGGTCAACTTTACCTGAACAACGGAATGTGGAACGACGAACGGCTTTTGCCCGAGAATTGGCGCGAATATGTCAGCGCACCGTCAGGTCCGCAACCAAATGGAAAATTTGGCTATGGTGCGTCCTTCTGGCTGATGAACACATCCGAAGGAATTCCCAAAGATACAATTGCAGCCTTCGGCAATCGCGGGCAATATCTGGTCATCATTCCCTCGCTTGACGTTGTGATTGTGCGCCGTGGCTACGACACATCGGAAACGCGTTTCGATATTGAAGCCTTCACGCAGGATATCGTGCGGGCGATACAGTCATGAACCCAACATATCGCGCTGCTGTCTGCACAGCACTAACCGGTCCGGACTCAATAGTTATTGAAGACCTGACGCCAAAATCACTTGCTTCAAATGAAATTCGGATCGCAGTCAAAGCCGCTGGTCTCAATTTTCCCGACTTGTTGATGACTTATGGAAAGTATCAGTTTCGTCCCGATCCTCCATTTGTACCGGGCCTGGAAGTTGCTGGAGTGGTGATTGAAATTGCTGATGGCGTAGAGGATTTTGCCGTTGGTGACCGGGTTCTGGCAGGATCAAAAGGGGCTGCATTGCCGAGCAGATTGTCCTGCCAACCAAAAACGCAAATCACCTGGCCCCCGCCCTCTCATTTGCGGAAGGCGCTTGCTGGCAGACCGCTGCTTCAACCGCATGGCATGCTCTAGTGGCGCAAGGAAACTTGCAACCGGGTGAGAGCGTATTGGTGCTTGGAGCCAGTGGCGGCGTCGGAATGGCTGCGATCAAGATGGCGAAGCATATTGGCGCTATAGTGATTGGCACCGGCTCCAATGCCGCCAAACGCAAAGTAATATTGGATGCGGGTGCAGATCATGCGCTTGACCCTGTCGATCCGGACCTGGCAGCGAAGGTGAAAGAACTGACCAAAGGCGCTGGGACCAATGTTGTTTACGACCCTGTGGGCGGCGACCTTGCTATCACCGCAACGCGATCAATCGCATTTGGAGGACGCTATTTGATCATCGGATTTGCCAGCGGAACAATCCCTTCATTTCCAGCCAATCATGCGCTGATCAAAGCCTATAGCCTGATAGGCGTTCGCGCCGGGGAAACTCCACGCCGTGATCCTGCGCTGGCAAAACGCCAAAGCGATGCGCTCCAGGAACTCGCAGAGATAGGCGCAATGCGTCCACATATTTCCCACCATTTCAGTCTGGATGATACCACCGCCGGATTGCGCACTATCGAAGACCGGAAAGTCATCGGACGCGCTGTCATTGATTTTGATTGAACAAACCAGATTTCGAGCAAACTGACCCTTTGAATTTCGTTTTCCGAAATTAAACATTCGTAAAATTGCGGCTGCAAAAATCACACGCCAATAGCTTTTCGATTGACCTTGTGGTAACCCGTTGGAGAAGGATTGCGGACTCGCAATTCATACAAACAGGGGAATGCAGAAATGGATGGAATGAGAATTGGGGACTATGCGCTCGACACGGAGCTCATGTTGGTCTGGGGAGAAAAAATCGGCATCGCGTTGATCGTGCTCCTCGGCACATGGGTATTGGCAAAGGCCGCAAAATGGGCTTTTGCAAAACTGGTCGACAATGTCAGCTTTCTGCAACGTGACACATCTTCCGGTGCATCCGTGGGTGAATCACTTGGTAAAATTGTTTCACTGTTGATCTGGTTGTTTGGCCTGCTGATTATCCTGCGCGTACTAGGGCTTGGCGGCGTGGACGCTCCGATTCAGACGTTGCTCAACAGCATTATGGAATTCGTTCCTAATCTGATCGGAGCAGGCGCAATATTCTTTATCGGCCTGGTTGTGGCACGGATTGTACGCGATCTCGTTGTCACGTTCTTCCAGACCGTCGACCTTGACAAATGGGCCAATCGCGGCGGTATCGATACCGTTACCGGTAACAATGCGATCACTAAGACTATTGGCACAATTGTCTATGTACTGATTATCATTCCGGTTGCGATACTCGCTCTTGAAGCGCTGAAACTCGAATCTGTTTCGGGTCCGGCGAGCGATATGCTTCGTATGATTTTGGCGGCTATCCCGAACATTATCGGCGCAGCGATCATCTTGGGCATCGGCTATCTGATCAGCAAATTTGTTGTCCAGATTGTAACGGAAATCCTGCCTGGTCTTGGCGTTGATCAGTCGGTTGCAGCTTTGGACATTCTTCCGGAGAAAACCACACTCACCTCAATTATTGCAAGAGTGTTGCAGATTGCAATCATGCTGTTCTTCGCAATCGCGGCAACCCGTATGCTGGGCTTTGCAGAGCTGACCGAAATTCTTGATAAAGTTCTGGAACTCGGCGGAAGCGTGATCTTCGGTGGTGTTGTCATCGCAGCAGGCTTCCTGATTGCTAACCTTCTGTCGCGGGTCATCGGCGGCGCGGATGAAGGCAGCATGGCTGCAACGATTGTTCGTTATGCAACGATCATTCTCTTCACCTTTATGGGCCTTCAGTTCATGGGTGTGGGCGCAGAAATCGTTCAAACTGCGTTTACCGCACTGGTTATCGGCGGCGCTGCGGCAGCGGCTCTCGCGTTTGGTTGGGGTGGTCGCCATGTAGCCGGAAAAGTGCTGGAAGACCTCCACGCTAATCCACCAAAACCGAAAGCGCCTGCGGCTCGCAAACCAGCAGCACGCAAGCCTTCTGCCAAGAAATAGCCTCGGCAAAGCAAATTACATAAAAGGGCGGGTCCGCGTGATCCGCCCTTTTATTTTGTGCTAGCTATCCCGTAAGAACCCTCATGCGTAGATTTTCGCAATATGCCTGTGTCGACTGGTCGGGTGCCAATATTGAGCGCCCCGCAGGCATAGCCGTTGCGACAATCGGATCAGTAGGACCGCCAGCCCTTGTCCCCGCCTCTCAGACGGGATCAGCGAATCCCCGATGGTCGCGGGATGACATTCGCGGTTGGCTCATCACCCTTGCCGGTAACCATCAGGATATATTGATTGGTTTCGATTTATCCATGGGCTTTCCTTTCCTTGATGAAGATACGTATTTCCCGGAATGGCACTCCAGCCCAACTTCCGCTCGAGCGCTTTGGGAGTTGGTAGATGGTATTTGCGCCACTGACCCTTTCTTCGGCGTTGCGAGCTTTCTGGATCACCCACAGGCTTCGCGCCATTTCCGTCATGGCAAAGGCTATCTCGGGGATTTGTTTCGCGGTGGAACCGGGCGCTTGCGGGTGGTTGAACAGCATCAGCGTGAGACAGGACAAGGCAATAGCGCGAGTTGCTTCAATCTTGTCGGCGCGTCCCAAGTCGGCAAGTCCAGCCTCACAGGCATGCGAATGTTGCACCAACTCACCGGCGCCATTCCTATATGGCCGTTTGATCCTTTACCGCAACGCGGTCCGGTGATTGTTGAAATATATACAACCATTGCGGCACTTGCTGCGGGGTTACCCAAAGGCAAAAGCAAGGTTCGCGACCGAACCGGCTTGAAACAGGCGCTTGGCAATCTCGGTACACCCTGCCCGCCACGATTGCTGTCTTATGACGATCATAGCACCGATGCCCTGATTACCGCCGCCTGGATGAAACAGGTCGCTGGTGATACCCGCCTCTGGGAGCCGTCAAAACTGACGGACGAGATAGCACAAAAAGAAGGCTGGACCTTTGGCGTAGTTTGACGCTAATAGCGCCGCATATAGCCAGTATGCCGAATTAGCTCAGCTGGTAGAGCAACCGCCTTGTAAGCGGTAGGTCATCCGTTCGAGTCGGATATTCGGCACCATTTTTTTGATATAATCATCATCCGGGGGACGATGATCCGAAAAAATCCCGCAGCGCAAGCAAGGGTATCTGCCACTATTATGTGAGCTCCGGCTGGCCAGCCAGCCCTGTCGATGATCATCAATATACATCCAAAGTTTGTCAAAGTTTGGGCCCAGGAAGCGCAGTAACCGGTCATGTTGGATGGATTATTCCAAATGTAGGAAAATATCTTGCGCACTCTCTGCGTCACCAAATTTCCCAACAAAAAACCCCGCCGGTTTCCCGGCAGGGTTTATAGTTCAACCTCTTTTCAAGTTACTAGAACTTGATGCCAGCACCAATGCCAAACCGGCGTGGGTCAAGCGTGAAGATGTTCGTAAACAGTCCCGATGATGCATCAGTCAGATAGAGACCTGTCGTTGAATTACTGTCAAAGATATTCTGGATAAAGGCTCTTACAAACCATTTATCGTCCGTACCATTCAACTGAATCGAAGCATTTGCTTGCACAAATCCTTTAATTTTATTGACGTTGCCGTTGAAGACACTGCCCGTCTGATCGCCAGTGTAAGTTAAATCGACACGCGGTACCAAATTCATGTCATTGCTGAAGTTCTTTGTATATTGAACGCCCACTGATGCTTTCGCAACAGGAGCCTGAGGCAGCTCATTGCCACGCAAGTTCACTTGAACACCCGGACTCAGCACTTGGAAGCCCAGAGCATCCAGCCCGGCGAACGCAGGGTTTGCGCCCTGAGCAGTCAGCACGTTACAGATGCTAAAGGCACCGGTCGACGCAATTCCGCCATCAGCAGGGAAAGCCGTAGGAGCTCGCAGTCCCAGTCCTCCATTGACCGCTCCGACAAAGGCATTGACGCCTGCTACATTACCAGCCGTTCCAGGAACTACTGCACAGTTCGCGCCGTTAGTTATATCCTTAACAATTACGGCGTCTGCACGTCCGCCGCCTGGGTCACGTGGGTTGCTAAACAGCTGATCGCCAACAACCTTTGTTTTCAGATAGCTGAAGCCCATATTGACGAGCCAGTCCGGATCGGGCCGAATAACAGCCTCCAACTCGACACCATAAATGTCAGCGTCGATTGTATCATTCACCGAAGTTCGCGCAATGATCCGGCTTAATTGGAGCCCTTTGTATTTATAATAGAAGGCAGTGGCATTGAGAACCAAAGCACCATCGGCAAACACATTTTTGGAACCAACTTCAAAGGAATCGATTTGCTCAGGACCAAATGATTCCGATACGGCGAAGATCGGCTGCAATGGCGGATTGATACCACCTGATTTATAGCCACGAGAATAAGAGGCATAGAGCAGATTGTCCGGTGTCAGTTGATAATCAACAACAAAGCGGCCGGTGATTTCGTCAAACGCAACATTGCGTGTTTGAAACAACTGGTTCCCTGCTGTTCCAGGGTCTGCATCAAAGCTCCCAACAAACGGCGAGTCAAACACATTACCTGTTTGTCCGAAAGGAACCAAGAAGCTCGCCAGCGTTGAACGAGCAGTAATCGATTTCTTATCGTTGTTATACCGCAATCCCCCGGTTAATTTCAGTCGGTCTGAGACATCAACATAGACTTCCCCGAAGATGCCGTATGACTTCAATTTGAAATTCGTGGTGTTGTTACGGAAAAACGGGGTGCCGAGGTAACCAGCGCCGCCGCCCAATATACCGGTGATATAGTCAATCTGAAAGGCATTTACATAATAGCTGTTTTCAGTGACCTTGCTCTCGGCATAAATTCCACCAAGGAGGAAATTAAATGCGCCATCAAGATCGCTCGAGACGATAGCCTCGGCAGACCATGAATCCTGATCCTGATTTGATCTATCAAACTGAAGCGGCGTATCAGCACAAAGGCGGTTTCCACCGAACGAGCCCAGACCGGTTTCGTCAGTGTCCGATGTACAAAGCTGAGTGCCACTGGTTACTGCATTCAACACAGGACGGAATGCCGCAAGTGGTCCGCCCACGCCAGAAAGAGCACCCAGAAATGCGATTGCCGGATCGAGTGTCGTGCGGCTCTGTACTCCGGTATTGTAATCCTGCCGCGAATCGACCCTTGTTTTCTGGTAAGTACCGGTCAATCCCACTTTGATCGCTCCGAAATTATGCTCAAGATGCCCTTGCAACTGCAATTCGTCCGTGAAATATTCGGGTGTAAAAGCTGTTCTGACCTGCCGAACATCCGTTGGTTCAACAAAACCTGCATATCCATCGGGACCATAGAGACTGTTTAAACCTAATGCAGCGGGAAGACCGTTAATCGCGAAGAACTCAGATGATCCCAACGTGCCGGTAAAGGTGGAATTGGCATTAAGTTTTCCGAAATCGCGACGGCTATTCAAACATCCCAGCACGCCAGTTGGATCGCGTTGACAGAGCTGCTTTTGGATACGAGCACGATTATCGTCTTCGCGGAAATAATAGGCCATCAAATTGACCGTTGTGTCAGGAGTAGGTTCCCACTTGATGGAGCCACGCACTGCGTACATATCGCGGCCATCAATCCGGCTGTTATCGAACAGGTTTTCGGTATAACCATCACGTTTCAAGTAAAACCCGGCAAGACGAACGCCCAGAGTATCACCGACCGGCAAATTCAGCATGCCTTTAACTTTGATGGAATCAAAGTTCCCATATTCTCCTTCAAGTGCGCCTTTGAATTCGCCAAGCTCTGGCTTTGCAGTCACAACGTTCACAACACCGGAAGTTGCATTTCGGCCAAACAATGTGCCTTGCGGTCCGCGTAAAACTTCAACGCGTTCCAGATCAAAATATTCCGTTTCAAACAGACGTGTTCCAAATAGCGGCGAATCATTAAGATGGATTGCCGTTGCCGAATCACAGGAAACGCCAACGCAAAGATCGCCGATGCCGCGGATGGTAAAGCTGGAGGCGGTAAAGTTGCTTTTGGTAAAGGATACGTTTGGCAGCGTAAGCTGCAAATCCGAAGCGTTTTCAATCTGCTGCGCATCCAGCGCTTTTGCATCAAAGGCCGAAACGGCAATTGGCACTTCCTGAAGACTTTGCGCTTGGCGCTGCGCGGTAACGATGATGATGTTGTCATCAACCTCATCCGCGTCCTGAGCCAAAACCGGTGAGGCCATCGCTGTCATAGCAGTAGCCGCAAGCAAAACAGATTTACGCATAATTCTCTCCCAATCCCTTGTTTCAAGAGAAGGGCGCAAACTTTTGTCGGTCGCCCTTCAACTGCCATAGTGTTCAACTAATCGATCAATTAGTCCAGCGTGAAATGCAAAAATGCGGTCCATTCTTAGCAAATTTGCAGCACTGGGCTTTGAATTGATGCAAATATGTAACAAAAAAGCCCCGCCAGTTCCCCGGCAGGGCTTTTTCCTGAAATATTGTTACGCGACTAGAATTTGAAGCGGACGACGCCTCCATAAGTGCGTGGTGCACTCGGATAACCGGAAACTGTTCCTGCCTGTGCAACGCCATCAAATACCGTCGTAAGAAACTGATCGTTAAGCAGGTTGCGAACGTACCCGCCAATTTCCAGTCCGTTTTCAAACTTGAACGTCATTGAGCCGTTGACCAGATTGACCTCTCGATCAAAAATCTGGGTATTGCCCAACGCAGCGTTGAAAGTCGGCAAGCCATTGTTGATCGGCGTGTTGCTTTCATGACTATAATCAATCCGCGTAATCAACTTGTTCCCGCTGGCACCAAATTCGTGCGAATAGGTAGCGGAGGTCGAAATAGCGATTTGAGGAATGCCAGCTGGTGTCACACCGCTCAGATCGCCCAGCACACTACCTGGGAAGTCATCAAACAACGGATCAAGATAGGTCATTGCAAATGTGAAAACCAACCCTTCAGTCGGGCTAATGGTACTATCAAACTCGAAACCCTTAACCGATTGCTGACCAGCATTTTGCAAAGCAAAACCTGTGCCGGTGAAGGCAAGGCTTTGGAACCCCTTGATGGTCTGGTCGAACAAGGCGAGGTTGAAGCCGAAGCCTTGCCACTGACCTTTGATACCAACTTCATACACCGTGGCATTTTCTGGACCTGCAAAGCGCGAACCGCTCCTCAGATTTGGCAGCGCCAGACCGGCGTCTAGGATTGGCGATGATGGAGCCGCGAAAGTTGATCCGCCCGGGCCAGCAACAAAATCGGCACTGGAAGGCCGGCTATCGCGCGACAGGTTAACTGAACTCGCTTTGAAGCCTGTTGCATAGCTACCATAAACGTTGACTTCTTCTGAAATCCGGTAGGACGCACGTAGCAGGTAGGTGAACTTGTCATCGCGGGTCTTGCCATCTTCGATAGCATTCGGGATGGTCAGGAACGGCGGCTGGAACTGGAAGCCAGCCAGACCGATCAGTGGGTTTGCAGCGGACTGCGCTGCGGCGAGCAGAGCCGCCTGGTTAGCCGCCGGAAGCGCCTGGAATTGCGCCCGGTTGGTTACATTTCCCCCGGTTGCGCCGATAATAAAGGCATCGACCAGATTGACCTGTCCCAGTGGATCGAAGCTTTGCTGCGCGAGCGCGAAGTCTTTCTTATCATCGGTGTAGTTGAAACCACCCGTAAAGACGAGGCCATCAACCGGTTCAAAATCAACTGTACCGAAGATCGAATAGGACTGGTTATCCATCGAAAACTGCTCGGCCGTAAGCAGCGGCGTAAGGAATATGGTTTCCTGCGTCAGGCCTAGACCCGCTTCAACCGCATTAAAAACACTCGGCCTGCCGGCGATGATATCTGCCGGGTTACCGCCAGCCAGAACTTCGAAGAAGTCCCGGATTTGAGTACCGTTTTCGATCTGGCTGATCTGCGAGATGCTTTCGTCGAAATAATAGCCGCCGAGCAAAAAGTTGATCGGGCCATCAAAGTCAGATGCGACGCGGAATTCCTGGGTGAGCGCCTTTACGCTCTGGTTGCGGGTTTCGTTCGCAACATCCAGGCTGCTGAAGTCGATGTCCGAAATGAACAGGTTCTTCAGTTCCCGGTAGGATGAAATCGAGGTGAAAGAAAGTGGACCGGCATCATAATCGATCTGGATTGAGCCGCCGTAATTGTCGACTTTGTTAATCGGAACCTGATTAAGAAACGCGTCATAGCTGAAACGATCAGTCGAGAAATTGCCGCCTAGCAAACGTATCGCTCCGGCGGTCGGTCCGGCGACAACGGTCGTCACCTGACAGCAAATCTCGTCAATCCGCGAGTAATCACCAATCACACGGATCTTCAAATCCGATGTTGGCTCAAACAAAAGCTGGCCACGAGCTGCCCAGCGGTTGCGGTTATTCTGCTCTTCGTTCAAATTGACAATATTGGAGTAACCATCGCGGCGGTTATAGCTGCCGTCGATTGAAAAGGCGATATTTTCAGTTATCGGGCCGGTAATATCACCTTTGACCACGATATTATTATAATTGCCGTAAACGGCTTCAACCGCTCCGCCAAATTCGAATTGCGGCTCACGTGTGATAACCGAAATAACACCAGCAGATGCGTTCTTTCCGAACAACGTAGATTGCGGGCCGTTCAGCACCTCGATGCGCTGAACATTGGGAAGATCTGACAGAGCCGCGGCGGAACGCGAACGGAACACGCCATCAATAAATACGCCAACCGATGGCTCGATACCGAAATTGTTGTCGCCGTTACCAAAGCCACGAATAATGAAAGTCGATGCAGAAGAGGTCTGCAACTGGCTGACACGCAGCGAAGGCGTGACCGTCTGCAGATCGAGTACGTCACGGATTTGCGCATTTTCGAGCGTTTCGCCGCTGGTCACCGAAACCGCGATAGGCGTTTCCTGCAAGGTGGTTTCACGTTTGGACGCTGTAACAATAATGACATTGTCATCAAATGCGTCTTCGTCTTGTGCATCCTGCGCATAAGCTGGCGCGAATGAAACAAGGCCACTCAAAGCGGTAGCCGCCAAATATTTTGAAATTCTCATTTTAATCTCCTGCATCCCTTTCGCGGGGGTCGATCTGTTATAAAGTTTAGTCCCTCATCGCACGGCCATTGGTCGATCAACAGATAGCCGTCCAGCAATTTTGCTTGATCAACCGGACGTTCACTTACATTTCGAAAAGTCACCCGAGAAACGTGGTTTCTCTGCAACAGTTATCTATTCTGATAGCGCTTCGGTGCCCTTGACCCGACTGGAACAGGCACTCCTTGCACCAGCTCATTTTTAGTGAGATGAGACTATTATAAATGTTTGATAAAAAAGTGAAAAGAGATACCGATTCCAAAGATGTGTGCCTCCTCGATCCTCACGACAGCTTTACAAGCCATGCGGATGTACATTCCGAAACGCTGTCGATGGCGGGCAGGCAATTGAAGCATCTCATCGGATCGAGATTTGCTGCAATATGCGATGGGCTTTTTCAAGCAACAAATGCTTTGACTCTTCGTCAGCAAACGGACTCAATTTGCTCCCATCGGGAAACAGAACCTTGATGTGGTTCAAAGTCTATCTATAGGTTTAGTTTAGAACGCATTGGATCGATTGTTATGACATCTCCGCCGGTACCGAACAAATTTCGCTTCAGTATTGGCGTCACGGGGCACCGGGCTGCGCATGCGAGCTTCGCAGCCAATAATGGCCAGGTCAAATCGGTGATCGAGAAAATTTTTGGTCATATTGATCAGGCCGTGGAAGGCGCAGGCTCATCGCTTGGGCCAGAAATGCTGGCACCAACCCGGTTACATACCCTGATGGTGGATGGCACGGATCAGGCTGCGGCGGAAATGGCACTCGCGCGTAATTGGGAACTGATCAGCCCCCTGCCCTTCGGCGCGCGGTTAAATGCAGCCATTAATGCAATGCCAACCAATGCTGCTGATGCCCGTGCATTGCTTTCGGGCGACCAACCCGCCGATACCGAGACCCGGAAAAGAGCTGAGGCAATCCTTAGCCTTACGGGCAAAGCAAAAACTTTTGAACTCGCCGATCAGGATGATGCGATTGCTGAGCTCTATCTAACAAAACTTGACGCGCCGGAAGATTTTGCCAAGGCGCAGGCTTTTGCGCTTGAAAGCGCCACTCGCGCCGCACTTGCCGGACGGATTTTAATCGAGCAATCAGACCTGATCATTGGTGTATGGGATGGCAAATCAACAGCCAGTTTAGGGGGAACCGGCCACACAATTGCAACCGCCCTCGACCTGGGTGCACCGGTAATATGGATTGATCCAACGGAGCCTGAAGGTTGGAAAATTTTACATTCACCGGAATCATTAGCGGTTCTGCAAGGCAATTCACCGAGCCGGGACCGTGAGGCGCAAATACAGACGATAGTCCGCAATGTTATCTGTCCGCAAGAGGAGCCGATTGATCGTAGCTCTGCGCATCACGGTCTCGCTGCACTGCAGAATGGCCGCTGGTATGATCGCAGCGCGAGTCTCACGCATGGGTATCGCCGTATTGAAGCATTGTTTGGCGGGGGTCCGCCATTTAGGTCGATTGTGCAGACCTATGAAAAACCGGAAGACATCGGCAAGGGTAGCGGCGCAGAAATATTAAACGCTGCCCGCGCTTTGCCCGGTGCCGACCCTTTACTGGCTGGAAAAATAGAGCAACAGGCGATGCAAAATTTTGCCTGGGCTGACGGTATATCCGCACGGCTTTCCGATCATTATCGCGGCGGTATGGTGGTCAATTTCTTACTATCCAGCCTCGCTATTGTTGGCGGCATCGCATATTTGCCGTTAGTCCCTGCTGATCATAAATGGGGTTTTGCTCTATTTGAATTCTTACTCCTGATCGCGATTGTCGTCATCACATGGCGCGGTCAGAAATATCGCTGGCATGGTCGCTGGTTTGAAACCCGCCGTGTGGCTGAATATTTTCGTCACAGCCCTTTGTTGCTGATGATGGGCGTGGCCCGCGCGCCAGGACGCTGGCCAAAGGGAACGGACACCAGTTGGCCGGAATGGTATGTTCTTCACGCTCTTAGGGATATCGGACTGCCCAATGCAAGAATAAGCGATGGGTACCTTCGGTCCTGTCTTTCAACCCTGCTCGACGGCCATGTGGTGCCGCAACGCGACTATCATTTTGACAAGGCACAGCGCCTGAAGACTGTCCATCATAATCTCGACCGATTTTCCGAACTTCTGTTCAAGCTCGCGATTATTTCTGTCGCAGCCTATCTGGTGTTGAAAGGCGGATCAGCCCTGCATTTGATTGATGCCGGGCTGTTAGCAAAGCTGTCCAAAACATTTACCTTGTTAGGCGTAATGTTTCCGACGTTCGGTGGCGCAATAGCCGGCATCCGCTTTTTCGGGGATTTTGAGCGTTTTGCGGCAATTTCGGAAGTGACGGCAGAAAGGCTTGAGGCAATTGCCGGGCGCATCAAGTTGTTGCAAACCGCTCCTGATGACACGCTGAGCTACGACCAGGTAGCCGAACTGGTGCATGCAACCGACGAAGTCGTTATAGCGGAAATCGAAAACTGGCAGGCCGTCTTTAGCGGCAAGCATATTACAGTTCCGGTTTAATTTTAATCAAATCAATCGGTTTCAGGGGCCCAGATGCGTTCCATGGTCAGATATGTGAACGATGCGCTCCACGCTATTAGCAGCAGGCCTGTCAAGGCTTCTATGCCCACTACCACGCGAATGGGCCCTTCGGGCGTAATATCTCCGATGCCCAATGTGGTGTAGGATGCGATCGAAAAATAGAAGAAATCAGCGACGGTAGATGTATGCGCGCCCGAGAGACTGCCGACACCGTTATGCGCCATGGCCCAGATCGCAATTGCGAAGATTACGATCTCCAAAAGATGCGTTAAAAATATCATGGTCATCACCAGAAGCATTTGCCGGCGAACACCTGCTCCCAACTCTGAAATTATCCGCGCACCGTTCCTTAAAGCCTTGAAATGCAAATAAAGGCAGGCAGCAATAAGCAATGCCGAAACGGAAAATGCGACGATCAATTCTTCCATAGTTACCGCTCCGTTTTAGCACCACAATCAATCAAGCTGGCCAAGCGCCACAAACTTGACAGCTATGCTGTAGTTTGAGACAATGTAACTCACTGTAAAGGCAAAACAATGATATTTCAGAAGTTAATTGCCTTCGTCATAATAGCATCTCTAGCGACCGCGACCGATGCTGCAACTACGCGCGGCCTGTTTGTCGGTATCGATGATTACCAGTTTTCGAAAGATAATGGCGGCGACAACGAATTCAGAAACCTGAGAGGCGCTGTCAACGACACGATCAATATTAAAAACGCTTTGCGGCCTCTTTACCGAATCGCACTCGACAAAACAGCGCCAGATGCCTGCCCTTCGGAAACCGCTGGCGATATTGTGTCCATCACATTATTCAACAAATGCGCGACCCGTGCGAAAATTTTGAAATCGCTTGACCAGCTAATCACAATGTCAAAACCGGGTGATACACTCCTGTTTTACTTTGCAGGCCATGGCGCTCAATATTCAGCTATCGTCCGCGCGGACCAGTCTTCCGGATATAGCGGAACCATCCTCCCTTTTGATGCCCGCGATCCCGATTCGAATGAAGTGAAAGAAATTTTCGACTATGAACTGAAAGATTACAAGCTCCGCGCCGTCGCCAGGGGCGTGTATTTTATTTCCATTTTTGATTCCTGCAATTCCGGGACGGCTACCCGAAGTGGAGCTATTGGAGGTTCGCGCAGTGCGCCACCCCTGGCTCTTCGATCTGGCCAGAGTTTACCGAATTCCGACATAATCAGCGACCAAGGCGGCGGCGGTGCCAATGGAGGATATTGGGTGCACATGGCCGCCGCGCAGGATGGACAAATTGCGAAGGAATTGCCCAGCGGCGGTATCGACGGGGTTCGCAATGGTGTGTTCACGACCGCCCTCATCGACACTTTGAAGGCTATGCCCAAGGCAAGTTTCAGTGACATTATGCGCCACGTTCAGGCACAAGTGGGTATAGTCAATGTCAATCAAACACCTTCGGTTGAAGGCGATGGCATACAATCGTCGCTTGGTAGCAAATCCGCGAGTGTTGCTTTGTTCAAGGCATCGGTTGCCGGTTCGACATTGATGCTTCCCGATGATGGCCGGACGTCTGGAATAACAGAGGGATCGGTTTTTTCATTGTTCGCGGATGAAACGACTGCGCGTGAAGCTGATGCCACACCAGTTGCAACGGCCTTTGTTTCACAGGTTGGTTCGGACCAGACCAAGCTGACACTTAAGCAGCCTGATATGGCTGCCAAGTTGACAAATATGCCGGCGCTGACCGCCCGCGAGACAACTCACGCCTTTACGCGAGATATATTGAAAATCGGCAACCGGATCCCGCCCGGACCGGATCATGATGCCGTCAACAAATTCCTGGATTCATTCGAATTTATCAAGCAGGCAGATGCAGGAGAGCTAAATATTGCGAAGATCGAAGAGAGCGCAGATCAACTGGTGCTGGTCCGCACAGACGGCACCGTAATAGCAAATTTGGGAAGCCCGCAAGATTCTGGATTTCAAAAAAATCTCGAGACAAAATTGAAAAAAGCGGCGCGCGTCAACGAAATGCTCGGCCTGTTAACACCCGTCAATGAAGCAGGCATCGACTTTTGTATTGATGATAGCAAATATGGTGTCCTGACCTGTCCAAAACCCGAGCGCAGAAATATGCGGCTTATTAAAGTCGATGAGAAAGCGCAGGTGACAATTACCAACAGAAACCAAAAGCCTCGGTATTTTTACGTTTTCGGCATTGACCCCAATTTTGGAATAGCGGTCATTATGCCGCCGCCGGGCGCCAAGGATTCGGCTCTGCCAGAAGGGCGCGCCTATCGTAACGCCAGTGACTCCAACGATGATCCGGTCATCATGCGAACGCCGGGTACGTATCGGTTTCTTACAATCGCATCAGAAAAACCGATTAATCCTCTAGCCCTGGAACAGACCGGAATAGCGGCTCGTGGAAGCAATATTTGTCAGAGTGCGCTCGAAAAACTGCTCTGCAATGCCAATGAAGGTAAGCGGGGCGATCCTGTACCGCGTGTCGGAGAATGGTCTGCGACAATGGAAACCGTCCTTGTTGAATAAACCTGGGGAGTAGCGATGAAAAAGACTCCATTGATAATCGTTATAGGTCTGCTGACTGCAGCAGCCCAACCTGTTGATCCGGATGCAGATGACGATCCTTTTGCGCCACAGGAAATCGAGCAAGCTGCGCCCGATACCGTACAATCCGAAGATAATGGAGAGAAAGAGGACGATGATGGCGGCCGGATAATCGGTGGCAAGAAAGCGCCCCCCGGATCTGCTCCCTGGCAAGTTCAGCTTTTTTCCCCAACTATCTATTCGGACGCGGAACGCAAAGCAGACGCAAAACTTCCTAGAACCGATAGCCGGAAAAAGTTTCTAAATGAGCGTGCAAGCTATGATATCTCTCACCGTTGCGGCGCGTCTTATATTGGAGATGGGTGGAGCATCACGGCGGCACATTGTGTAAACGATGACGCCATCACTTATCGCAGGGTTCGCATCGGGACCCAGAATGTTGCGAGTGGCGGGAAAACCTATCGCATAGACACCGTTGTATTGCACAAAGGATACCAGAGTCAGAACAAACATGATATCGCATTAATTCACATCAACACCAAGAACAGACCCTTGCCCAGCGGTGTCGAGAAAATCACTCTCCAAAGTCCCGCTGATCCCGCGATGCGAAATGGCGAGACATTACGCGCCACAGGCTGGGGTATGACCGGTGCAAAAATGCCCGGCACCACACTGCGGCTGGACCGGTCCGGTGGCATTCAATTTCGGCCACCCAATCTACTGCGAGTCGATCTGGCTTATTTTTCGCCCACAAGATGCCAGAAGTTTTCCCAGTTCAAAGGAAAAGTGCATCCAACAATCCTATGCGCAGGATCGTCGGACGGCCGCGATACCTGTGTAGGCGATAGCGGAGGGCCGCTGGTTCGATATCAGGATAAATGGGTGCTGGTTGGCATTGTGTCTTGGGGCGTTGGATGCGGCATCAAAGGCCTTCCGGGGATTTACACGCGCGTATCTCAATATGCGGATTGGATAAAGAGAGCGAAAACAATGCCCAGAGGTACACATAAAATATTCTAGGACAGGCATATCCGTGATACGTCCAAATTGTTAAATTGCAGAAAGATGTTGATGAATAATACAAAGTCCATAGCCATATTCTCTTTGTTTTTCATGCTTACCGGGGCGATGCAGCCTGATCCATCTCAATCGGAAGGCGAGCTGGAGGAAACTGGTTCCTTCCCTGAAGATGAGGGCGATGAATACCCGGCAAAACCAAAGCCGGGCGATGGTGCACCGATAATCAGGGGGTCCCAGGCGCCGCCAGGTCACGCGCCTTGGCAGGTGCAAATCTATTCAACGCAATCTTATTCTGAAGCAGAAATTGCGCATGATGCCGGACTATCGTCAATCGCGTCTCAGAATCCCGGCGGCGAACGAAAGAAATTTCTCAAAGAGCGCGGTGAATATGGACGCATGCATCGATGCGGCGGAGCTTATCTGGGAGAGCTTTGGATAATCACCGCAGCCCATTGCGTCTATGTAGATGGTAGCGCAAAGAATGTTCGCGCGTTGCGCCGTGTGCGAATGGGTACTCAAAATCTCACAAATGGCGGGGCGACCTATCCCATTGATGCGGTTGTCATCCACCGGGACTATGTACCCGGGAAGCACAAAGCGGATGTAGCCTTGCTTCGCATTTCGACGCGGGGAAAAGTCGGAAGCATAGGATCAGGCCGGCTAAAATCTATCAGGCTTCATAGCGTACCCAGCGGCCATTTACCTATCACAGACGGAACCATGTTGGAGATATCCGGTTGGGGACTAACCGGACCACTGAACGTTGATGCTGAAAATATTCGGTTCGATAAAGACGGGAAACTACAACTATCACCAGCCCAGCTACTTTATGTCCCCGTGAACCATGTATCGCGAAGATCTTGCAAGAAATATCCCGCTCTCAGGAAAAACCTGACGAAAGGTATGGTCTGTGCTTTGGGTTGGGCAAAGTCGAAGCCTGATGATGTGATTGGCGATTCATGCGTCGGGGATAGTGGTGGACCGTTGGTTCGTCGTCAGCCCAATGGCACTATCCGTTTGGTAGGCGTTGTCTCCTGGGGAAAAGGTTGCGGCATTGCCAACATGCCGGGTGTCTACACCGACATATCCTATTACTCGATCTGGATTGAAACGGCGAAACAGAACGTTAAATCAGGCGTTTGGAAACGATAATTTGATTGAGAACAGGTTAGAATTCTCAGAGTAGCTTGCCGAGCTGTTTACACAGATTATCGTTCAGTCTCACCCCGTTCAGTTTCACCGCGTTCGGTTTCACCGCGTTCAGTTTCACCGCGCTCAGTTTCACCGCGCTCAGTTTCACCGCGTTCAGTCTCACCGCGCTCAGTTTCACCCCGCTCAGTTTCACCGCGTTCAGTTTCACCCCGTTCGGTTTCACCGCGCTCCGTCTTCTCCGCAGAACAAGCCTGCAGTGCAATCGGTGTTGTCAACACCAGCAATATCATTAATAACTTTCGCATTATATCATCCCCACTTTTGTTTTAACAACATACTCTAAACGAAACCTATCTTCTTTAGCAAACCGGAAAATTCAGGCGTTTCGCGAACCGGGTCGAGCGCCGGATCGACAAACATATTGACCATCCCGGCATCGCCCGTCGCATAAGCTTGCTGCAGCGCGTTTATTGCCTTCTCCCGATCATTCCATTGCGCAAAGACCTGCGCCTGCTGGTAAAGACTGTTCTCTCCATGATCAGTAGAAAATTTTGTCAACGCCGCTTGTGCTGCGGCATCATTTCCCCGCCGTTTCTCGATAATGGCGATGCCCGGCAGTCCGAAAAGATTATTCGGTTCCTTTGAGAAAAATTCAAACGCTTTATCTTCGTTTCCTAGCATCAAATGCGCGGAACCCATATTGGCGTTTGCACCGCTCAATTTGGGATTGAGTTCCAGCGCACGCTCGTAAGGCTTGATCGCATCTTCAAATCGGCGTGCCCGATAGCTGATATCGCCGATCGAACGGAAGGTTCTGGAATTGAGCGGGTCCAATGCAGATGAACGCTTGATAATCGTGTCGGCAAGGTCAAACTCGGCAAAGCGAGCGAGCGCCATCGCATAACGACTAAGAACGTCCGCATCTCCAGCGCCCAACGCATAGGATCTATCATAAGGTTGGCGAGCAGCGCGCATATCAAGCTGACCATGCCCAAGAGCGAACCCCAGCGATGAATGCGCTTCGGCAAATTCGGGAGCGGTTTCAACAGCTTTTCGGGCCGCAATTACAGCTTCGGAATATAGATTCTTGCGTTCAACGCCAACGGCGTATTGATTGGCCAATACTGCTAATGAGCGCGAGTGAGCGGCGTAGGCTGCAGAATATTTATTATCTGTCGCAATTGCCTCTTCAAATTTGGCCAAAGCCTGACGGTCGGTTTCTTCGCTGATACCGGCTTCGTATAAATCCTTTCCCCGCAAATAGGCATCAAATGCTGCCACACTATCGGTTCCACCAATCTGCTTTTCTTTGCTGGAACCACGATCATCTATTTGTGCAGACAGTGCAGTGGCAACAGAAGCGGCGATTTCCCGTTGCACGGCAAATATATTGGTCAGCGGTTTTTCAAAGCTTTTTGACCATCGGTTGAAACCACTAGCTCCTTCAATGAGCTCAGCAGATATTCGGACCCGATCACTCGCCTGCCTGACATTTCCCGCTAGTAGAAATGACACCCCTAATTTGGCAGCAACGTCTGCTGCATCTTCCAATTGCTCGCGGAAATTGTTCGATGACGTCTGGCCAACCACTTGCAGCAGTTTGTTGCGTGAAAGTTCCGCCCTGATTTCTGCAGCAAGACCATCGGAGAAATAATTTTGTGATGGATCACCCCCGATATTGGCAAAGGGAAGAACCGCAATGCTGCTTTGCTCTGCCCCGCCACTCAAAATTCCGCTGGTCCAGGCAGCAACCGCACCGCCAACTAGCACCGCCGATGTGCCGCCAATGATCAGACTACGGCGGCTGACCGAAGGCAATGCCGATGTGGGTGCCTGTGCCGGCAAATCGGAAATATCATGTAACGTTGCGACGGCATGCAGGACTTTTTGCATTTCCGGTGATGCTACCCGGTTCTTTTTACCGGAAATATCGATAAACTGGAATTGGCCGAAACCCAGTGGCGGCACGTGACCATCAATGGATACGGGGACCAGACATCCACGATCCCGACCGCGCGTGGCTTCATCCTGAACCCAGTGAGATGCTGCGGAATTTACAGACCAGAGCACGACAACCGCCCTCGCCCTTTCCAGTACTTCGGCGGTTTCCTTTGCGGCATGCACACCGCCCTTGATAAGGCCGTCCCACCAGACGCGAAACCCGGCATCCTCAAGCGCCTTGATGATCGGCATTGCACGGTCGCGATCAGCATGGGAGTAGCTCAAGAAAACTGTGTGTTCCGCTTTCCCGTATATCTGGTCACCATCAGTCATCAGCTGATTTTCCTACTGCAAAGATTTGCGAAGCCCGAACGACGACTCTAAGCACAACTTAAACCATTGTAAAATGATACAGATCATTGCCGTTTGTCGCTGGCCGTATCCCGCCCTTCAAGCTGTACACGCAGAGCGATGAAGCTGGGCCTGCTATTAAAGTCAAACAGGACGGGTTGCTGGATCTTTTGTTTTCTTGACGCTGTCCGTCCCGGAAAAAAGAAACTGCTACCATTGCTCCGGTCAGCGCTACCCAGCCCTGAAAGACGTTTATCGGTAGCGAGTTCCGGCAATCGTTTAACCGCGTATGAGAGCCACTTGTCCAACAATATTCTGCCATTTTCATCACGCTCTGCATGACCGGAATCTGCGGTAATCCCACCGCCGTCGTCTCCTGCCAGAGCATAGGTCAATAGACCATGGCTGAGCGAAGCATCTTCCAGCGCGACATCGCTGGCCTGAGCCGCCGTCAATATCCTGATCCCCTTGTCGAAAGCCAGTTGGCCAAGCCCCCGGTCGCCCATAGGACCGGGCTTGAAATCTCCGCTATCCACGCTGGCGCCCGAATGGCAGGCATCAATGATCAGGCTAATGTCCGCAGCTTGCGTAGCGCGGAGCAAATAGGTGATGTCGGTGGTCGACAACAAGGTTGATACATCGGGTAGATTTTGGCTATCGGGCCATTTTCCATCAGAAGGCAGCAGGTAGAAATCGCCATCCTTATCCGCCCAGCCATGTCCCGAAAAGGAAATGATCACAATATCATCGGCGGTGGATGCTTCGAGCATTTGTGCGTCAACCCCGGCCCTGCGGAGCCGGGCAAGATTTTTGCCGCGATCCCGTTCAGACATCACCAATGCGAGGGCGCTTTGTACACTCAGTTTGTCTGTCGGTTTAGGTCTGCCATCAGCCGAACCGTTTCCAGCCAGAACCAGCTGCCGCACCTCATATCCCGGGATATTTTTCAGGCGATCGGCAATCAGACGCGCATCCGGCTCTGCATAGTTCAGATCCAGACGGTCCTCATGATAGTCATTAATGCCAGTCGAGATGACATAAGCTCTGGGTTTGCGCGGGGCTGGCTTTATTTTCCGCTGATAGACGAATGTTGCCGTATCGCTCTTGATCCGGCTTTCGTTAAACGCATAGGCCGAAAAATTCAGTTGTTCCGTACCCGGCCTGGTTGGCAGCGGAACCGTCAAAGCATAGCGATATATGCCGTCAGCGTCGGGCTTGATTTTGATCCGGTTTTTCTTCCGCCATTGATCGAGCGTTTCGTTGGCGTCGCTGACGTCCGCACCAACGACATAGGGTTCATCGGGATATTGACCGATCAGGCGGTTGTTCAGGAATAGTCTGGGGCTGAAAAGCCCCGACCTGGTTCCACCATTGACCGCGTTCTTGTCAAAGCCTTCTATTGCCTCGAAAGTGACCGTCGCCTGCCTACCGTCTTTGTTTTCGCTTACGTCCACAATTTTGACTTGCGGCAAAACCCGCGTCAGATCGGCGAATGAAGGCAGTGACTTAAACGTGGTTGCGCAATCACCGGCAGCGCGGCATTCCAGCAATTTCCGATATAATCCCGGCTGATAAAAATCACGCATGAATGTCTGCGGAGCCAGACTTTGCCATGGTGCATCAGGCACTATCCAGCGGACCATGTCGGTGTCCGGCGAAAGATTGGTATCATACCGCCCTTCGGGTGTGACTGCAAAAAAGCGATTATCCGGGAAAGTGTAGAAAGTGAGCAATTTTGTGAAATTCTCGCTATCCCAGAATTCAATAGCGCCGTCCTCGGTCGCGGCCCAAAATAATTTCGCCTGTTCGATAGGCCCGCCCGTAGTGAGTGCAAAGCTACCGGCGATACTGGCGACGACTTCCCCTTTTCCGATGTCAATTATTTGCCGTTTGTAGAGATCAACCGCTCGGTCGTTGCTGATCGGGACAATGTCGGTAGAAGTGTCTGAAACCCTAATCAATTCTGCTGTGCCAGAACTATCGACTACAACCAGATCTGAATCCTGATAGTGAGCGGAAATGGACTGTGTAAACAGAATTTTTCTTCCGTCGGGAGTAAAATATAAATTTTCAATAGTGCTGTCATTGTCGAAAGATATTCCACCTTCACGGATAATTTCCGCAAAATGGTCCTCTCTTCTCATGCCATCAGGTGTATCGAATAAAAGATTCTCAATGGTGGCGGACAAAGGATGAACGAATTTTGCTATCTCTCGCGGTGGAGAGACCAGAGTTTCGCCCGAAACGTCAAATAGCCACACCCGAAGCAATTGTTCTGAATCCGGGTTGGTTAGATCATCGTCCCGCTCCCTGGTTGCCACTGCAAGCTGCTTTAAGTTGGGCGAAAGCTTGATCGCTGTGATGGTCTGTCGGTCCCAGTCCGGCTGTTTCATCAACCGCCATTTCCCTGCAGATGTATATATCGACACGCTAGCGGCTAATGGTAAATGCGTGGCACTCCCGTTGCTACTCATCTCCTCGAATTCGACCGGGCACTCATGACGCAGACCCGATTTAAAACAGCCAGAAAGGCTGCCGACACCCAAAAATTGGTTGTCGCCACTAAGTGCTTGCATATCACCATAACTTTCAACGGCTGAGCAACTATCTTCTTTCGCACAATCCTGATCTACAATAAGTGCAGGCGGAAAACCTTCCAGTGCCTTAGGCATATCGTTGGTGGCGAAGTACCCATTGCTAAACAGCATGTAGCGACCTTCATCCAGCCAGCGCACATCATGATAGGGTCGGCCAGGAAGAAAGCCATTCGTCTCGGTGCTGCCGAAGAGATCTAACGTCTCGATCCGTGATTCCGTGTCATTTCTCAGGCTTTCAATCTTAACCAGATAGCGTCCATCTGCGGTGACATCCACATCCGTCAAGTAGCTTCGCGGACTGCCGGTCAAAGCAATGGTTTGCTTATCGTCGTCCTGTGGCACCAGATTGACACCATAGCGACAGCGCGCGCGGGAGGTACATGTGGAATCGTTGAAAGCGTAATTTTCATCGTTTGGATCGATAAGACCGGGAATACCATTGTCATGATTAGGTCCGGGCCGAAGCAACCCATCCGGAGATAAAGGAAAAGGTTCTTCATCACCTGGACCTTGGATATCATCCGGAACGATTACCGTCTGATCACCTGCGATTTCGCGCGTTTCCAAGTTGAGGGAAAAACTGCACCAAAAACCGCCTCGATTTGCTGTTAAAGGACAGAAATCGGGTTCGGTTACCCTATTTTTGCCATCTTCAGTAAAGATCAGTGTAGCGGTTTTACCATCCCTGCGCACATCAAAATTATAATAGTATAGTCGTCTCGAATTCGGCTCATTTGGCCACCTGCCCGGGACTTGCACGCGATCAAGTATTATCCCGCTTTTCGCGTCCCAGAATATGATGGAACCATCTTCAGCCAGCGAAACCAGATGCTTGCCGTCATTAACCCACCGCACCGCGCTCACCGGTGCCTGATGTCCCAGTTGCAAGATAATTTCAGGTTTGAGTTGACCGTGATCGGCGCTCTGCGCAAGAGTCGGCGCCGCTGTGACGAAGGACAACAATAAGACGGCCGCATGGCCAAAGATCTTCAATTTGCTAGGCACCAAGCTTGAACATCTCTCTAAACAGTCCTTTCTCCAGATGTAGTTTTTACAATTCAGACTGTAAACATAAGTGCCACAAGTCAAGCTGCATCAAAAGGTTCTGAGATATCGGACTAATTGCGTTTGGATGAGAAGATTGATCGGCAGGATTTGTTGTTCTTGTAATTGGCCGTATCCTCTGGACCGCAATGGTCAACCCACCACGGGATTATCCGCGTCGGTGCAAGGTCATCGCCAAGCGTGCCATCCCCTTCCACTTCAGTTAAATGCTGCCCGATCAAGTGGTGATTGCGGACGTGGCTGGACAAAGCCGTCATGCAAAAATCGGCAAAACCATCTGCATCACCGGTATAGATGCCATAGTCCATGTAGGAATCATCCCAAAATTGGGCCCGCAAAAGGTTCCGATCCAAGCGATCCAACGCGCGCAAATATTGCGCGGGAAGTTCCATGATCGCCAACTTATCAAGCTGCAGCTTCAATTGATCGGAATTCATTTCTGAACGCTCCCGTGATGGCCTGAAGACCATTCGTTCCAATCACAATATGCCGTCTAAATACCGGGTAAATTGTTTTTTCTTTAGCCTGTATTGGCTTCTCTTGCCGGGGCAAACCGCTATCCGGAGGATTCGATCTACTCAAAAGCAAATTCGCCCGAGCCTCCAAAAATTAGGTCGGAATCGCCCCCGACGATTCCGACCGGATTTGATCAACGGGAGAGTGTCAATCAAAACTTGAAGGCGGCTTCCACGAACACTTGGCGTCCGCGGTTTTGTGTATTGACCCTGTCACCCGCCGTGAAAGGAGCTGCGCCGTTCGTGTTCGTCCATATCTCGTCTGTCAGGTTCAAACCAATCAAAGACAATTTCCACTTTCCGTCAGGATCGCCGACCGAAATCGAACCGTCCAATGTTACATAAGATGGTTGCCGATAGATTGTGTCGGTCGAATTGGTCCAGTAGGAGTCCGAGTAGCTGGCATTGCCGCCTAACCCAAATTCCAGTGCATCGCCCATCGGTATCTGCCAATCAAACGCAATATTGCCGGAGAATTTGGGAGCGCGAGCAGTTGCGCGACCGTTCACCAATGCCACCGAACCATCGGGCCTGACGATATCTTCGCCATATTTGGTATCGGTGTAGGAGGCGGCACCCGACAATGTTAATCCTTCGGCAGGCGTTTGCCACGCCCAATCAATATCGATACCTTTTGTACTCACTTTACTGGCATTGAACGTTTGGAAGTTGAAAATTCTGATATCAAATTCTTGAATCTGCAAATTATCAAACGCATAATAAAAAGCTGCTGCGTTGAACGTAACCGAGCGATCAGCAAATTGCGTTTTTACTCCTATTTCTCCACCTTGGGATGTTTCGGAATCGAAACGCAAAGCATCCCCCGCCCCTTGAACGACAGCTGGATTGGTACTGTTAAGCTGCGTAACCAGATTTGATGGCAGTGCGTTATTGTCAACCCCGCCTGATTTAAAGCCGGTTTTGTAAGCTGCATAAATGTTCACATCATCGGAAACTTTATATTTCAATGAAACTTCCGGCGACACATTGCTGTCAGAGAAACGAACGGGGCCTGCAAAGAATCCCGATGACACAAAGCCAAATGCGGTGGTTATAAGGTCATGCACGTAGGGAAAAGCAATCGTGGTAGATTTCTTTTCGTCCGTCCAGCGCACGCCTCCCGATAACTCTAGCTGATCCGTAATGTCCAGAGTTACACTACCAAAGAACGACAGGGCTTCGGCCTTACTGTTTCTTTCGGCATACCAATCATATGTTTCTCCTCCCGGAACAGATGGCCGGGCTAATCCTGCAGTAAACGCATTTTGCGACGTACCGTAAGGAATGTTTCTGTCTTCCCAGAATGCACCCACCATGAAGTTGAACATGCCATCAAAATCACTGATTAAGCGGAATTCCTGCGTGAATTGTGTTAGCTCATTCCGGAATGGGGCCATAAAGCCCGCAGGAGTGCCATTTGCATTGCCGGTATAATTGAAGTTGCCATTATACTCGTTAAACAAATCGACATAACCCGATACCGATGTCAATTTCAAAGTATCACTCAGATCCAAATCCATAGCGAGCCGTGCAAAAATAATCTCGGTTTCATTATAGGGTTGGGAGAGGTCACGGCCGTCCCCAGTGGTTCCTGCAAAAACAGTATTCAGCGCGGGATTGCCATCAGAAAACGGATAGAGGCCGTCATTTATGTTGCAACTGTGGCTGGAAGCAAAGGCACCGCCAAAAACAGAGGATGTCGGGTTTGGCGTAGCATTGGCGCACGAAAGGTCGGAATGACCAAGAATAGTTTCACTATCCTGATTGTTATAATTTAACTTGAGATTTGCGCTAAAATTATCGGTGGGATCCCATTGCAATGTCACCCGACCAATGAAATTCTTGATGCCCTTATCCTTGTCACGTGCTGCTACCTGCGGCTCAAGTTCGACATATTTGGAAATATCCTGATATTGGGCAGCGACGCGGATGCCTAGCGTGTCACTAATCGGTCCGGAAATATATCCGCCGATGGTATAGCCTTCTTCCTCAAATTCGTATGATGCCTTGCCGCCAATTTCCCAATCCGTAGTCGGGTTCGCGGAACGAAGTGAAAATACGCCAGCAGATGCGCTTTTCCCGAAAAAAAGCGATTGCGGACCTTTGAGAACATCAATTTGCTGAACGTCAAAAAAAGCTGTTTGTAGCAACCGCTGCGTGCTCACTTGTACGCCATCGATGTCAATGCCAACCGCCGAATCAAATGCCGAAGAGATATTGCTGGAACCGATACCGCGCAAACTGATTTGGGCGCCTGCTCCCGAACCACCAATCTGAACATTCAAAGTCGGGATGCGGCCAACAACATCAGCGATTTCGTTCACCTGATATGTATCCAGAGTATCTTCACCAATCGACGTGATATTCACCGGTGTTTCCTGCAGCGATTCAGCCTGGCTTCGCGCAGTAACGATTATGATTTTGCTATCATCTTCCTCCGCAGCTTCGGTCTGGGCAAAAGCCGGCGCGCTTAGTCCCGAAAGAGCAAAAACGGCGGCTGAACCCATAAGGGCAAAACGAGCGGATTTCCGTTCGAAAATCGAATCGTTGCGTAAAGAAAAAATGGTCATAGTCCTCTCCCTAGTGGTGCCAGCCCATCGGGCTAAGACACATCCTCATTGCTCGACGGTTTTCCGTCATATTTTGTGAATTCGATATTAGGAGGGGTTGCACCTTACTCAACTGGCCAAAAGGTCAAGAATTTCGGTAATCTGGCAGATAGAGCATATTTTGCGCTACTAGTTTTGATAAGGTTCCAGAGGAAAGGTTGCGGCACGCGCTGCCGTAAAATACTGTAGCAGCTGTTGAGCTACCATTTGCTTGCGCCCAGATAGCCAAGCTGCGCCGCTTTGAAAACAGTCTGCGTACGATTAACCGATCCGAGTTTCTCCCCGGCACGCTTCACATGATAGCGCACTGTTGATCGACAAACGGACATTATAGCTCCGATCTCTTCATCAGTTTTGCCGATTGAAGCCCATTTTATGCATTCAGCTTCCCGTTGTGATAAGCCACAGTCCGAAGGTATACAGTTGGATTTCGATGCCACAGAAACATAGCTGGTAATCATTCTGCGTGTGAGCGCGCCCAAAATAAAACCATATTCGGAAAATACATATTCCGCTTGCTCTGATCCACCATTAATCAGCGGAAAACTATTGGCTGATATTTGACCAAATGGGAGGTGCACGGGTACGATTATCAATGCGTTATATCTGATTGCAACATTGTCAAAATATGTGCTGAGATCGATATCATCCAGAAATCCGTTGGATGAATAACTATGAAACCCCTATTGTCACACCAGAACGGTTCACTCTCATATCGACAAGCCCGAGGAATTGGAGAGTGTAGCGCATAGCGGGGATCCTCCCACCATCTTTCCCGATTCTTTACCCATCCGAAAATATCCGCATTGAGCGAATTCCCTTCATTATCCAGCATTGGCTTGCCTGAAGCGATGTCGGCGCAAAGCGCGACACGCAGACCGATACGCTCGGCGATATCGCTGAAATTTATTGCCGCTGCCCGAATATTATCGGTTGAGTGAATCGAAACCTTTTCGAGCCATTCCTTCAAATCAGGGCTGCTGATGTCAACACGAGTTGTTGCGGTCTGGCCTGCCACGCATATCACCTCTTCCAAAATAGTGCTGGCGTCATTGAATTCGGCAATCCGCCAGAACTTCTTATTCTTGGGGCCAGTTGCATTTGCTGGACCCTGATCTCAAAATAACCACGCCACCGCGTTTGATGACCGGGATAACCAAGTTTCTCCAGACTTGGCTGTGAATTAAAGCGCAAAACTTCAGGTTAACAACTGTCATTTCTGGCATATCCGCAAGGCGAGCGAATTTAGGAACCGCTTCGGCGTCTGAATTTGGTGCTGCGTAGCAGTGTACGTTTTCACGATCCCTTCGATATCAAGCTGGGTCATTCTTTAGTGCATCTACGGCGGTGCATTGTCGTCAATATCCATTTTCTGTCTACATATGCTGGGACGGGACTGATCTGGCCAGCCGACCACTTACAAGCCACTGTTCCGCTATTGGATGGAAAGTTGATGTATCGCGATGGCGACATTTTG
Organism: Parasphingorhabdus halotolerans; assembly: GCF_012516475.1. Lineage (NCBI taxonomy): Bacteria > Pseudomonadati > Pseudomonadota > Alphaproteobacteria > Sphingomonadales > Sphingorhabdaceae > Parasphingorhabdus > Parasphingorhabdus halotolerans. The sequence continues at coordinate 792,034 of NZ_CP051217.1, forward strand.
GGATTGGCCGATCCGTCAGCCCGGCCTACGACATGATAAAAACCGTGGCGCGGGACCCTCAACACCCTTATCCAGCAATCAGAAACCAAGACTTCACAAGGACGAGAGTTTTACACCTTGTTAACCAGTTGTGGTTACTTTTGCCTCATTACATACTAGGGACAAAAAATATGGTTTCGGTCAATAACGGCGAGAAGGAAACAGCGGGCGGCGTGTTGGCGCAGCCTTGGCTCTCGGTCGTTCTGCCAACTTATTGCGGCGAAAAATGGGTGGCTACTACGCTGGATGCCATCGCGGTTGACCCTGATCCGGGCATTGAAATTGTTGTCGTCGATACGAGTAGAGGTCCAGAAACACTCGAGATAGTTGCACGGTATGCAGATACACTCAATCTAGCCATTTATCAGCCCGTAGATATTGACGGCTGCTCACTGAAAACTAATTTTGGTGTGGCGCAGGCCAAGGCGGATTATGTCACTTGGCTTTGTCAGGATGACCTTTGGTTGCCAGGCCGTGCGGCTGCCATTCGCCGCTGGATTGAAAAGGATACCAGCGCCGTACTGCACCTTGCCCCAACTGCGATTATCGACAAAGATGGAGAAAGGCTAGGCGATTGGAACTGCCCTCTGCCTGAAACACAAGATCCCATTGATCCCAATATGCTGTGTGAACGGTTACTGGTGCAAAATTTTATCGCTGTCGTCAGCCCGGTGATCCGGCGCGAGGCTTGGATAGCATGCGGCGGAATTGATCCAGCTTTGTGGTATAGCGGTGATTGGGAATTATGGCTTAAGCTGGCGCAAGCTGGCCGTGTATATTATCATAACGAAGTAACCGCCGCATTTCGCATCCATGGTGAAAGCGCCACCAGCACTGGCAGCCGCGATGCAGAGGATTTCCGCAAGCAATTGCAGATAGTAATAGATCGCCACATAGGAGTGATCGATCCTTCACGCCAGTCCGATGTGCGCAAGCTGGCTGATGCCGCAATTGATATCAATTGCGCGCTTGCCTCAGCCGCCAATGGCGATGCTTCGGGGGGATTCAAAACCGTTTGGGCGATCATCGCCTTGGGTCCCATTGGTGCCTGGAACTTAATTAAATATTCCCGGATTATTGAACGCGTTATGCCCCGGGTGCGCGCTAAACTAGCAGGAGCATTATAATATGCCTATCGGCCCCATTGTCCGCCAGATGTTTGGCCCGTTCGAACACCACATTGCTGCCTTATACCGCGCGATATTTGTCGATATTGGCGCCTATGCAGACCGGATTGCGCAATGGGTGCCCGGCGCCTCTAATATATTGGAGGTTGGTTGCGGCGAGGGCGCAGTAACCGAGCATCTGGCAAAAATTTATCCCAAGGCGCAAATTACCGCGATCGACATTACACCGCGCGTTGGCCGCCTGTACCGAGGCGATAGAAGCAATGTTGCGTTCGAAGAAACCACCGTGCAGGAAGTTGCTGCAAGCAGGCCACATCAATTTGACTTCATTATCTTGTCCGACGTAATCCATCATGTGCCCGAAGCATTGCGCAGTGAGATACTTGATTCCGTTCGTACGGCGCTTGCCCCCAACGGCACATTTATTTTCAAGGACTGGAAGCATAGCCGCACACCTATTCATTGGATGTGCCATGCTGGTGACCGCTGGCTTACCGGCGATAAGGTCCGCTATCTGGACAAGAAAGAAGCTGATGCCATGATCGGCAAATCCTTTCCCGATGCAAAAGTCGCTGACGAGGCATGGGTGCGCCCGTGGCGTAACAATTTTGCGATGCTGATAAAGGCATGAACCTATTATCCGTACTGGCCGAACCGCGCCGTTATGTTTCGGTAGGTTTGATTTGTGCGATTATTCATAATGTCGTCGTCATCGGTGCCAGCCATATGGGCATGCACTATATGATCGCGCTGATCTTATCCTTCGCGATAGTCACGCCCACCGGCTATGCGCTGCATACCGCCTACACCTTTGGTAAGGGTTATAGTTGGCGGCAATTTGCTCGCTTTACCAGCGGCGTCGCAGTTGGATTCCCAATCTCCTTTGCGATTATGGTGGTGCTCTGCTCTTACCTCGGCTTTTCCACCTGGGTAGCCACGCCGATAGCAACAATATTGCTGTTTTTATGGAACTATGCCTCAGCGCGCTGGGCGATCTTGTTAGGCCGTTCGGTTTGATATTATGATTTGAGCGCGCGCGAAACGGCATCTTGAATGCCGGTTTCTATTGAGAAATGCGGTGTAAAGCGAAGTTCCTCAGTCATCTTGCGCGTATCGGCGACAATCAAATCAGGCTCTGTCGCAGCCGCAACTGCCTCGCCGAAGATCAAGCGATCTGAAATTCCGGCATAATGCGCCGCCATTTCGGCAAAGGCCCTCACCGTGACGGCAGTCCCGCTGCCAATATTAACTGGTGTTTCAATGTCGCTATGCAGCAAGTGGATCAATCCAGCAGCGACATCGTCAACATGAATAAAATCCCGTTTCTGTGTACCTGCTGAAAACTTAGCTCCCTGCCCGTTTTGCGCGGCTGTAATGACCGTGCCGAGCAGCCGTTCAGGCCGGTCAAACGGGCCGTAAGGATTGAATACCCGTGCCCATCCGGCAGACAGGCCAAGTATAGGGGCCGAGGACATAAGCATTTGGCAGAACGAAGCCTTTGATTTCCCGTACAATGTCGCCGGACTAACAGGTGTAGTTGCTTCATCGAGCACAGGAACAGCCCAGTCATATTCAGCGCAGGTGCCTGCCGCCACCAATCGCTTTCCGCCGCTAGCGGCAAATGCGCGAGTGAGATGGATTGAAGCGGCCAGCCAATCGAGATTTTCAGGCGCATGCCAATACTTCCGCGGCACAGCATACCATGCCAGATGCAGGCAATGACTGGCTCCTATCGCCAAAACCAGCGGAGCAATCTGCCCGCTGTCCATCAGGTCTAAAGTATGGTTATGCGCCCGAGGGTCTATTGCCGGACTACGGCCTATGCAATGCACCTCATGCCCGGTATCGCATAGCAAACGCAATGCTTCGCGTCCAATAAAGCCCGATGCACCGGTGAGGAGAATGCGCGCCATTTGGGCTTCAATCGACCTGCAAATCGGGCACAGCTGTTACAAACTTCGCTCCCCATTCGCGCGCATAGCCAAGCTGCTGCTTGATCTCGGTTTTCAAATTCCATGGCAGGATTACGATCAGGTCAGGCCGGTCATTTCGGAGATAGGCCTCATCGACAATCGGGATATGGCTAGCCGGCATGAACTTGCCTGCCTTTGCTGGATTAAGATCGACCACATAGGGCACGAGGTCGGGCCGAACTCCGGCGAAGTTTAGCAGTGTATTACCCTTTGCAGCAGCGCCGTATGCTCCAACTTTCTGACCTTTGCGGCGGGCCTCGATCAGGAAAGCAACCAGATCATTTTTGATCGTTTCAATTCGTGGCTGCATCGCACCATAATAGGCATCAGTATCCATGCCTGCGGCCTGTTCAGCCGCCGTTATCGCTGCAACATTTGCCGTTACGGGTTTTTCGCCTAAGTCGCTACGCTGCGCGAAAATCCGAAGACTACCACCATGGGTTGGCAATTTTTCGACATCAAAAACGGATAGTCCATTTGCCGCAAAAATGCGCGCCACGGCATGCAGCGACAGATAAGAGTAATGCTCGTGATAAATAGTATCAAATTGGCCATGTTTGACCAATTCAGCCAAATGCGGAAATTCAAAAGTAGCAACACCTTGCGGCTTTAACAAACGCGCAAAACCAGCAACAAAATCATTGATATCGGGCACATGAGCAAGCACGTTATTCGCGGCTGTCAGGTCAGCGGATTTACCTTCGCTCACAAGCCTTTCAGCAAGAGCAACACCGAAAAACTCTTCGACGATATCAATTCCCTTTTCACGTGCAGCATCGGCGGTACTGGTGGTTGGTTCGATGCCAAGGCAACCTATCCCTGCACTTTTAACATACTGTAGCAAATAACCATCATTGGCCGCCACCTCCACAACATGCGACGCGTTATCCAGTCGAAAGCGCGCAATCATCGCATCGACATAGGCCTGTGCATGTCTCAACCATGCCGGAGAGAAGGAACTGAAATACGCATAGTCATCTGCAAACAGTTCGTCATGTTGCGCAAAATCCTCGGTCTGAACTAGCCTGCACTGGCGGCATGCAAAAACCCTGAGTGGGAAATGCAGTTCTGGCACGCTCAATTGATCTGCCGTCAAATACGCATTTGATGGCGGGGAAAAGCCGAGATCGGCAAATAGCTGCACATCTTCATTGTGGCAGTGGCGACATTTCATATCGTTATTCCTGTAAAATCATTTTCGATTAACGGGTGCGCAGCATCACGCGATGATAGCTGGGCAATGGGTAATGGCCATTTGATCGCCAGTGCAGGGTCGACGGGATGCAAGCCCCTTCGCTCTCGCTATCAAACGGTGCCGAGTGCAAATAGACCAGCTGACAATCACTACTCAACGCTTGAAAACCATGTGCAAAGCCTTTTGGGATCAATAGGCTGCGTTTGTTTTGCGCGGACAGTATCTCGCCGTGCCAATTCAGGAATGTTGGCGACCCGCGCCGCATATCAACGGCAACGTCAAATATCTCACCCGAAAGACAGGTAACAAGCTTGTCCTCGGCGGCGGGCGGATGCTGAAAATGCATACCGCGAACTGCGCCTTGCTCGTGCGTCATAGTCTCGTTAATCTGGCGTACCGGCGTGTCCCAGCCGCATGCGGCCAGTTCTTCTTCGCAGAATAGCCGGCTAAAATGACCCCGGCTGTCGGCGTGAACATGCCGGTCAATGCGCATTAGGCCGGCAATTGACGTAGGGATTGGAGTTAGCTTCGGCACAGTTTTAGCAACTTTTGTGCTCGGCAATTTGGGCGCGTGAAAACGCCCGCATGTCCGCGCCTTTGTTCAGAGCCTCATGCCATGATGCGGTTTTTTCCAACGCCTGTGCCAATGACCATTTGGGCGACCAATTTAGCGCGCCGATGGCAAGGCTGCTATCAAGCTTTAGATAATGCGCCTCGTGCACATGCTCGCCTTTGCTCAAATGCCATTTTGCACCCTCATGTCGATGGCATAGCTGGTCGAGTATCCAGCGCACAGGCTGCGCATCAACATCATAGGGACCAAAATTCCAAGCTTTTGCAAAATCATTAGGAGCTGAAAGCGCTGCTCCTGCAAGCGCAATGTAACCGCTAAGCGGCTCAAGCACATGTTGCCAAGGACGGATAGCATCCGGCGAACGGATTTCCAGCGATTGCCCTGCTTGTAGTGCCCGGTAAAAATCAGGAAGCAGACGGTCCTCTGCCCAGTCGCCGCCGCCGATAACATTGCCCGCCCGCGCACTGGCGATAGCAACACCGGCGTGCGCAAGGAAGGATTCACGATAGGCACTCGTAACAATTTCTGAGCAGGCTTTACTCGCCGAATAAGGATCGCGCCCGCCCAGCGCCTCGTTCTCGCGGTAAGCCCATGGCCATTCATTGTTCTGATAGCATTTGTCGGTCGTCACATTTACGACCGAACGCACGGATTCGCATTGCCGGGTTGCTTCTAACAGATTGGCTGTGCCCATAATATTGACAGCAAAAGTATCAATCGGCTCCGCATAAGACGCACGCACCAAAGGCTGCGCTGCTAAGTGGAAAATTATCTCGGGCTGAACAACTTCTAGAGCGGCGAACAGCGCGTTTGCATCGCGCACATCGCCAATGATATGATGGACGAGTTCAGCCTCTACTTGCGCGATATCAAAAAGCGCAGGTGATGTTGGCGGCGGCAGAGCAAAGCCGGAAACTTCTGCGCCTTGTTCCTGCAACATCATGCTGAGCCAACTGCCCTTAAACCCGGTATGTCCGGTCACTAGAATTTTGCGGCCTCGCAAGGTCATGGGCTCCGGTATTTGCCCGGTTGCAACAATCATTCCCAAACCTTCCAAGGGGCCACATTATCCGCCCACATCTTATCAAGCTGCACTTTGTCGCGCAAAGTATCCATCGGCTGCCAGAAGCCGTGATGTTTATAGGCGGATAGGCAGTCATCCCGGGCAAGACCGGTTAACGGCTCATCTTCCCAAACTGTGCTGTCGCCAGCGATCCTGTCGATACAGTTGGGCGAGAGAACAAAGAAGCCGCCGTTAATCCAGCCGCCATCCCCACGGGGTTTTTCTAAAAACCCTGTTACGGTATCCTCTTCCAGCATTAAGGCTCCATAACGGCCCGGTGGCTGTACTGCGGTAATGGTGGCATCGCGGTTATGCGCGTTGTGAAACGCAATCAGTGCGCCAATATCAATATCTGCAACACCATCACCATAAGTCAGGCAAAATGCCTCTTCACCATCAAGATATTCGCGAACACGGCGCAGGCGCCCTCCGGTCATGCTTTCATCGCCAGTATGTACCAATGTTACGTTCCAAGGCTCGGCCTTTTGCTGATGAACGCGCATGTCATTATTGCTCATGTCGAATGTTATGTCAGACATGTGCATGAAGTAATTGGCGAAATATTCTTTGATAATATAGCCTTTATAACCGCAGCAAATAATGAAATCATTTAATCCGTAAGACGAATATATCTTCATTATATGCCAAAGGATGGGCATCCCGCCAATTTCCACCATCGGCTTAGGGCGCACAGATGTCTCCTCGCTCAAACGCGTCCCCAGTCCGCCTGCCAGTATTACAACTTTCATAGTTCAGCTTTCCTAAAAGAGTGCGTTTCAACCCACTGAAACTTCAATGACGTCAAATGCTGAATTTTTCGTAACATTAACCATGTTCCATAACAAAAAATTTTCTTTAACTCCCAAATTATATGCTCAGCTTGTTGAAACTCGGATAGGAACCTGTCACTGTCTGATAGCGGCACAACCCAACGGCTGGCCTCCTTCCCATGCTTCAAACTGGAAAACCGATACCAGCCTATCTAAAGACTGTCGCGAAACAAACCCAGGTGGAGCTTCGGCATTTTTGAGAATTCGAACCTTGTTCCTGACAGCAGCCATTCTGCGCGCGCTATTTAATCGCGCTCGAATGGCAATTATTGTTTGGGAAGCGGGAATTGTGGATCACTGCGACCAATCCATTCTCGGTTAACTTTACATGGATTGCGATGTTGTGTCATGCGTCAAACGACAGGAGAAAAAAATGACATCATCAATGACAGTGACGGTCGGTCGGGTCCTTCTCGGACTCTATTTTTTAATGCCGGGATTGATGAAGGCCGCCGGGCCAGCGGGTACAATTGCCTATATGCAATCACATGATATCCCGTTCACGGCGGCGCTGATGTGGTTTGCAACCATTGTGAATATTGTCGGCGGGCTGTTTCTGATTTTTGGACGCCACGTCAAGTTCGTTGCTTATGGTTTTGTCATTTACATATTGATGGTGAATTTTCTGCTCCACGACTTTTGGACGATGGAAGGTGATAGCGTCGCCCACGAAACCCAAAACTTCGTTAAAAATCTTGGCATCATGGCGGGCCTTTTGGTGCTTGCCGGAAGCTCTGCTGCGCGGCGCATATCGCTATCGGGGTGGTGGCGGAGCGACAATATGGTACTTCGCAAATAGACGGAATACAGATACCGCGCATATACTAGCCCAGCTTACCAAATAAGCAGGCTACCGCCATCGACGGTTATAATTTCGCCGGTCATATATGCTCCTGCGCGGCTTGCAAGCAACAGTGCAGGCCCCATGATATCCTCATCCTGCCCCCAGCGGTGGAGCGGAATCATTTTAATTTCTTTATCATATTGCGCTTTATCCTGCTCAACATAGCTGGTCATTTTTGAATGAAACCGGCCCGGCGCAATGGCATTGACGCGTATATTATCCTCTGCAAGGAGGCTGGCCAAATTGCGGGTCAGTTGATGGATAGCGGCTTTCGAGGTGCCATAGCTCACTCCGCTTCCGGCGCTACCCATAAACCCGGCGACCGATCCAATGTTTATCACGGACGCACTGTTTTCCGGGGTAGCATTGGCTTTAAGCAACGGCAAAAGCTGCTGCGTGAGAAAGAAAGGCGTCTTCACATTAAGATCCATCACCTTGTCCCAGCCTATTTCAGGAAATTCTTCCACGGACGCCAGCCAGCCAGTCCCGGCATTGTTGACCAGAACGTCGATATGGCCTTCCCGATCTGCCAGTTCCTTGGCGAAACGGCCTATGTCTTCACCGCTACTCATGTCGCTGGGCAGAGCAATACATTCGCCGTTCTCGTTTAGATTGGACAGTTCATCGGCAGTCTGCGCACATTCTTCAGGTTTGCGGGCAGTAATATAAACTTTGCTCGCCTCCGCATTCAAAAAGGCACGTGCCATGGCCTTCCCCAAGCCTCGAGATCCGCCTGTGATCACGCAGACTTTGTCATGCATGGAAAATAAACTGTCTGACATGGATGGCTTTCCTTCAAAAAAACACGATTTCTTGCAGCCTTCTATAAAGAAGTCCGGGTGTTTGTCAGATAAATTCAGACATATTTTATGTGCACTACAAATCGTTGCAAATTGAAATATCTCAATTTGGAGACCGGTTGTGGCACAGATGGGAACCGCAACGACCGGTTCGCTCGCCTGAATTAACGGGACCACCGGTGCAGAATTGAGACACGTCTCAATTAACTGCGCAAAACCGGTAATGGTATTATCCGTCTTGCGGTTTGTTATAGGCGATAGTCTTGCAACCGACTGTGAGTGTTTTGTCAAAGCTCGCATGCGCGGTTTGACCGACTGCGATTTCATGCACACCGGTTATAGCGCCGGTTGAAATCCAGTCGCCGGGTTTCAAAGTCATGCCGCGCTCGTTCAATAAATTATTCACAAAAGCGACCGAACCAAAAGGACCATCAAGCATATCGGCAAGGCGGCCTGTTCCGACTATTTTATCATCAATGAATAGTTCGACCTTCGCCTTCATCAGATCAATATGCTGCCAGCCGGTAATTTCTGGCCCAAGGACAAGACCGAAATTATTGCCGAAATCCGATACTGTGACAGCAGCCCCGCCAAGGTTAATATCCGCATAGGGAGAGCTTGCAATTTCCAAACCAAAGCGCACTTCATCGACGTAGTCATGTGCTGTTGCCGCATCCAGAAAGGGGAGTGGCTGCTTGCCGATGCGCAAAAGCATTTCTGCTTCGGCGGCTGCAAAGCCCGGCAGTACAGGCATCTCAACCAAGCCGCCTTTAGTAGCATGCTCGATCTGATGAGAAAAAATAGGACCTGCGAGACGTTCAGCGCCCAGTTTCTCAACCTGATCGAGCGGAATGCGGCCGACTTTCCATCCTCCGATTTCAAATGGATGAAGCGCGATGGCCGCGTCTTGAATCTCATAAGCCGCCGCCATGCTCTGCGGCATTTCACCGGGATAAATATCAACTCGCTTTCCCGAGAGGCGCGCCTCCACAAATACTTGCGATATGGCTGCAACATTATTTACACCAGTCATATTATTGGTTCGCTTGTTTGTTGGGTAGAGCGCAAGAAACCATCCGCAATATAAGCCTCGCCATCCAAATGAACTGCAAAAATCGAGTCCGTGCGGTACTCGGCATCACGCTGGGTTGCCGAATAGGAAATATCAATCGCTATTCTAGCAGCATCATCAGTCCATTCAGCAGAAAAGCCGCCACCATAATAATCTTCGTCACGCTGACGTATACGGGTTTGCGATTCAAGCCGGCTATTGGCCGTCCATTCGAGCAAAGGACCGTCGGCCAGAACGCCGTTAACTGTCGGAGTGATACCCCGGCGGCCCTCGGCAAGAACAATATCACTGCGATTCTCAACCCATTTGCGACGGGAGAATTGGCCGCCAATATTGATATCGAGTTCCGGCCGCGGCTTGTACTGAATAGTACCCATTACAGCATCGCGAGTAAGCTGGTTATTCATTTGCCGCCAAAGGACGCTATTGGGCACAAAATAAGTCGGCGTGGTGCGGTTTGGGCTGAATGAACAGTTGCCTCCGCCTACCGAATTAAAGGGACGAACACTGGAGCGTTCAGAGTAGAAATCTTCCGGAGCCGCTTCATCGGTGCGGGCGTAGCCGACTGACTGATCGCGAGTTGCGCCGATCTCGTCGCTGACCAGCGCGTCTACAATAACGTTGGATTGCCGCTTTACTTCCATTGAGTTAGGTAAGGTTGCGCGAATGCCTTCGACAACGATTACATTTTCATCGCTTTCTGCGCCAGCGTTCCCGGATTGCGCAAACGCGACGCCCGGCGAGAGAATAGCTGCCCCTGAACAGAATAATGCGGCTTGAAAAAAGCGCAGGTTTATTTTCTTGGATTCGGCAGTTATGTCATCTCTCCCTCTTGCGCAGCTTGCCTTATTTTCCGGCTCGACAAGACTCCCTGCCTGTAAACGGCGTGCAAGCTTCCGCTTCGATAATTGCTACCGGTGTCATAAAAAGACACCGGTGTCAATTATCGAAACAAGAGATGGTTCATAATCTGATAATTTGCAGAGAAATTGCTAAAAATGCTGCGTTTAACTCACCCTCCCTTTCAGTCTAACATCCGGTTTTCACGACAAGCTGGAACAGAAACGGGTAAGATGTGGATCAGATCAATATATATTCGCTTCATCCGCCATGCAAACCAATCAATGGTTTTCTGAAACGATCTAAAGTTTCGTTGTTATGAGTACTATTATGAAGTGGTGCCCCTGGCCCGACTCGAACGGGCACTCCTTGCGGAACTGCATTTTGAGTGCAGCGCGTCTACCAATTCCACCACAGGGGCACATTACGCCGCGATGTAGACAATCGCGGTAAAAGCAGGCGCTCTGTTAGCGAAGGGTCCGGGCGCTGGCAACGCTTTTTAGGGAAATGACTGGTTAAAACGGAAAACCGCCGGATCCGGTTTGATAGAGCCAGAGCGGGAATGCGGTAATGGCCATATAACTGCCCAGCGGTAAGGCGCTATCGGCCGCAATCGCTTCTCCGCGCCATCGCATCGTGAGAGCTGCCGCCAAACCGATAAGAGCTGCGCCAAGCAAAACGAACGGCAGCATTGACCAGCCAAGCCAGCAACCAATTGCTCCGAGAATTTTCGGGTCGCCACCGCCCAGACCTTCCCTTTTTCTCAGCATTCCGTAAGCGAGTGCGATCAGCCATAATGACCCGAAACCGGTCACTCCACCGATCAATCGGGAGATTAATTCGGGTTCGTTGATAACCAAAGAAGCCGCTAAACCTGACGCCGCCAGCAGGAATGTAAGCTCGTCCGGCAGCCAATGATGCTGCGTATCCAAAGCGGCCAGCGCTATCAAAAGCCATCCGAATATCGCGCCGGTCAGCCCGACACAATCCGGTGATATATAGAGCGCTAGGCCGCCGATAGCGGCGGCTGCCAATTCTATCGCGAGATGATCCGGCTTAATGGGATGGTGGCATTGTCGGCATTTCCCCGTTGCTAGGATGAAGCTAAGCACAGGTATCAAATCGATCGCAACCAATGGCGTATTACAATGGTCGCAATGGGAACGTCCAGCAACAACCGAACGGCCCTGCGGCCAGCGGATCACCAGCGTCGCCAGAAAGCTGCCGATTATAAGGCCCAAGATGACACCGGCCAATGGATAAAGAAAAAACGCCATGGTGAGTTGTCCCGCATTCGTCATCCTGAACCTGTTTCGGATCTCCAAACAGAAGCGCTAACCGTTAGGGGATGCTGAAACAAGTTCAGCATGAATACTGCGATTGAAAAAGCTGAAGCTGCCACCTATGTGACGATCAACAAAGTCGAAGTCCGCGCTAAGCGATTTTTGAAAGGCCCTTTCCCATGACCAACCCTGATCCCGTCGTTATCCTTTCCTACGCACGCACTCCCATGGGCGGTATGCAGGGCGCTCTTGGAGAAGTGACGGCCGCAGAACTTGGTGCTGTTGCTGTCAAAGCCGCCGTCGAGCGCGCGGGCATAAACGGCGCGGATGTGGAACGTATTTACATGGGCAACGTCCTTTCTGCGGGTCAAGGTCAGGCCCCTGCCCGCCAGGCCGGTATTCTCGGTGGATTGCCGGAATCGGTAGAAGCAACAACTGTCAACAAAATGTGCGGCTCTGGTATGCAGACTGCGATTATGGGCGCGGAAGCGCTGGCAGCTGGTTCAGTCGATATAATCGTAACCGGCGGCATGGAAAGCATGACCAACGCGCCCTATCTGCTCCCGAAAATGCGCGGCGGCGCGCGGCTAGGCCATGCACAGGCAATGGATCACATGTTCCTTGATGGTTTGGAAGATGCCTATGACAAGGGCCGAGCCATGGGTAGTTTTGCGGAAGAAACCGCTGGTGAATATCAGCTGACCCGCCAAGCACAGGACGAATATGCAATTGAATCGCTGGCCCGCGCGAAAGCGGCAGTCGAGGGTGATGCCTTCGATGACGAAGTCGTTGCGGTAGAAGTGCAGACCCGCAAGGGCAATGTGACCGTGGACAAGGATGAGCAGCCGCTCAAGGGAAATCCTGAGAAAATCCCGCAACTGCGCCCAGCCTTCGCGAAGGACGGCACGATAACAGCAGCCAATGCCTCTTCCATTTCAGATGGCGCAGCGGCGATGGTGCTTACCCGCGCCAGTGTTGCTGAAGAAAAAGGTCTGAAACCGGTGGCGCGGATTGTTGCGCACGCGGCCCACGCCCATGCACCGGCGAAATTCACGACGGCCCCGGTTAGCGCAATCCAGAAGGTTCTCAAAAATGCGGGCTGGGAAGTGAATGATGTTGATCTATGGGAAGTGAATGAAGCTTTCGCCTGTGTCGCGATGTTCGCCATGCAGGATATCGGCATTTCACGCGACAAGCTCAACGTAAACGGCGGCGCGACAGCTCTGGGCCACCCGATTGGAGCCAGCGGCGCGCGGATCATGGTCACGCTTATTGCAGCCCTCAAAAAACGCGGTTTGAAAAAAGGCGTCGCGGCGCTTTGCATTGGCGGCGGTGAAGCGACGGCAGTTGCGATCGAACTGGTGGATTAAATAAGCTGCGATTTGCACTTGATGCGGATGTTGTAGGGTTTGATGCGCTCGTTTAGTTCCGTTCGTGCTGAGCCTGTCGAACGAGACTACCGTCGGCGCATAGACATACGAGGTGCTTCGACAAGCTCAGCACGAACGGTTAGAGTTTTCCGGCCCAGTTCAAATACCGAGATCAGCCCTTTTACTTCAGAGGTTCATCGCCCCAAATCTGATCCATGCTGATATAACCAAGCCGCCCGGTTACATCAAACAGGCACCAGCCCTTTTCGCATTGGGTAATCTTGCCCACGACACCCGGTTCCACCCGCCAGGTGATCTTCGCATTCGCCTCGGGTTTGGCTCGCAGCCCGAGCACTTCCTCGCCCCCGACAATCGCCGTGCGGGTCGCACTTAGGAGCCGCGCATGCATCCAGCCTTGCGCACCATCTTTGTCTTCCACCTTGCGCCAAGCCTTGTAACGGGCGAGAACCTTGATCGGCATCCGCTCGCGCTTATAAATCCACATGGTTGGATATTCGGTACTCGGACCAGTGCGCATGCGCGCCTCGGGTTCGTCAATCGACGCCCAATAGGGTGGCTCTTGCTGCGCCAAGGCAGGCGCGGCCAAAGAGAATAGGAGTGTAGTGGCAATAGTCTTACGCATGGTTCAAACTTTTAACTGTCCCCCGACAATCATACCCATAAACAGAAACGCGCATCTGCATCAAGCGCCACCTGCTTGACCTGTTGTAAATTTCAGGCATAGCAATCGCGATATGCCCGATTCCATCCGCCCTGCGAAACCCAGAGTCATAATTACGCGCGAGCTTGCCGATTCCATTCATGACCGGATGGCAGAGTTATTTGATGTTGTCCCGAACCTTACGGACCGCGAATTTTCGCGCGGTGATCTGATTGCCGCGATGGCGGATTGTGATGTTCTCGTGCCCACCGTAACCGATCATATCGATGCCGAAATGATCGCAAGCGCGCCGGACCGGCTTAAATTCATTGCGAGCTTTGGTGCCGGCGTAGATCATATTGATCTCGCCGCCGCGCGGGCCAAGGGCATTATAGTAACCAACACGCCTGGCGTTTTCACTGAAGATACCGCCGATATGACCATGGCGCTCATATTGTCAGTGCCGCGCCGATTGTCAGAAGGTGAAAAGCTGATGCGTTCGGGCGAATGGGAAGGCTGGAAACCGTCTGGCATGCTTGGCCATTGTATTGGCGGCAAGAAACTTGGCATTATTGGCATGGGCCGCATCGGTCAGGCGGTGGCGCGGCGCGCTTCCGGCTTTGGCATGTCAATTGTCTATCATAACCGGCGCCAGTTACCGCCAGCGGTAGAAGAGTCCCTGAACGCAGGTTTTGTTGCAAATCTCGATGATCTTATTGGCGACTGTGATATTATCAGCCTGCATTGTCCACATACGGTGGACACGCACGAAATGATCAATGCTACGCGCATCGCGATGATGAAGCCATCGACCTATCTGATCAATACTGCACGCGGTGACCTGATTGACGAAAATGCATTGATTGAAGCGCTGCAGCAAGAAAAAATCGGCGGTGCGGGTCTTGATGTCTATCAGAAAGAACCTGCGGTCGACCCGCGCTTCCTCAAGCTCAAGAACACCGTACTGCTACCGCATATGGGCAGCGCCACGTTTGAAGGCCGCGAGGCCTCAGGCGAGCGGGTTATCGCCAACATCCGCGTGTGGGCTGATGGCCACCGCCCGCCCGATCAGGTACTCGAAGGCTGGCTCTGACAGTCAGCTTATTGTTTCGCCAGTCCGCTTACACTAAGAGTTCTCAAAATCAGATTCGCCGGGGAGGAAATGAAGACTTTGACCAAATTATGCGGAGCAGGCCTTTCTGCATTGCTCGCAGCCACTCCGGCATTCGCGCAAGATGCGATTGATGCCAATGCCGTTCTCAGTGATACCGGCGATACCGCCTGGGTGCTGACTTCCACCGCGCTGGTTCTTTTGATGACACTGCCTGGCCTCGCGCTATTCTATGGCGGACTGGTCCGCTCGAAAAACTTCCTCTCGGTTTTGATTCAGATAATGGCCATTGCCGGCATTACCTCCGTGCTTTGGGTGATTGTCGGTTACACCCTGGCATTCGGTAGTGTCACAAACGGATTTTTGGGCAATGGTATCAACTGGATGTTCGGCAACCTTGGCAATATTCGTGAAGGCACCACGATACCGGAATCGACATTTGCCATGTTCCAGATGACATTTGCGGTCATTACCCCTGCCCTGATGGTCGGCGCATGGGTGGATCGCGCCCGGTTCGGCTGGGTCGTTGCTTTTTCTGCACTCTGGTTACTCGTAGTCTACGCACCGGTAACCCACTGGGTATGGGGCGGCGGTTGGCTTGCCGGCCTTGGCACACTCGATTTTGCAGGCGGCATTGTGGTGCACACGACGGCAGGTATTTCAGCATTGGTCGCGGCGATCATGATCGGCAAACGTGCGGGTTGGCCGAAAACCCTAATGCTTCCGCATAGCCCCGCTCTCACTGTAGCGGGCGCTGGGCTTCTCTGGGTTGGCTGGTTTGGATTTAACGGCGGTTCCGCTTTAACCGCAACCGACGATGCCTCCGCAGCGATCATCAACACCCATCTCGCTGCCTCAACAGCAGCTTTGATTTGGGCGTTGATCGAGAAAATTAAAGTAGGCAAATCGACTGCTGTTGGCATTGCAACCGGCGCGATTGCTGGACTTGCAACGATTACACCGGCGGCTGGTTTTGTTGGACCGGGAGCCTCCATCATCATTGGCCTTGCCGCTGGAATGGTTTGTTTCTTCGCTGTCGGACTGGTGAAAAACGGCTTCAAAATTGATGACAGCCTAGATGTTTTCGCAGTTCACGGCGTTGGCGGCATCCTCGGATCATTGCTTTTAGCCGTGTTCATCAGCGAAAGTTTCGGCGGCACTGGCTACGGTGAAGGCATGGCATTTGGCAGCCAGTTTGTTGCGCAGCTCATCGGCGTTGGCGCCGTGGCTCTGTGGTCGGCCTTTGCGACATTCATATTGGCCTTTGGTATTTCATTCGTTCTGCCAATGAGGGTGAGTGAAGATGATGAGCGTGATGGCCTGGATATCGCCAGCCACGGCGAACGGGCCTGGGATCTGGATTAGGGCTTTTCTTCTTCCTTGGGGGAGAAGGTCTATCCTAGAAAGGCCTTCCAGCCAACGAAAACCAGAAATGGCAATCCGATGCCATCGACCAGAGCGATGGTCTTGAGCGATGATGGTTGCCCGTAGCCGAAATAGATTGCCAGGAAACTCAACATCGAAAGCGCGGTCAAAACCACCGCCAGCTTTCTAACATCCGGATCAAAAGCCGCCCACAGGCAGGCGATCATGACCACACCGAATAGCGCCGAGCGATGTTGCAGCAATGCGAAATTTGGATCGTCGGGCACGACATTATAAAGTTTGCTTATCAAGGAGGGAACAAAGAAGGCGGAAAAAGGCGGCAGATGGATCAGCAGCGCGAGAATCAACCAGCTAATCCGTTCCAGCATTGCAGTTTTCCCCCTACGATAATTCCAGATGCAGAAACTGGTTGAACCTGCTCGGCGTATATCCGCCAAACGCCTCGCCATTTTTAAATCCGCTGGTCCGGTACATATTCAGCGCGGGCTCAAACGCTTCGCCTGAACCTGTTTCCAAACTCAGCCGTTGATACCCACGGCGCTGTGCTTCGGCAATTATGTGGTTGAGAATTGACAAGCCAACGCCTTTGCGCAGGTGCTGCGAGTCGGTTCGCATCGATTTTATCTCGCCTGCGGCTGGCGATACCTGTTTGAGCGCTCCGATGCCCATTAGTTCATCGCCGTTCCACGCCGTCCAGACAGACACATCAGAAGATTTCAATCCCGATAAATCCAGCGCATATACGGTTCCCGGGGGAGAGCTTTCGTGCATCCCGGCGAGATGCGCAGCCAGCAGATCTTGAACGCGCCGGTCACTAAGATCGTCGAGCCGAATATCCAAGCTAGTCCCCCGTCAAGATCCGGTCGACCAACTGCTTTACCGTTGGTACAAAGCCGTTGCTGTAAAACGGATCGGTGCCAAAATTATAGGCGCCGTGCCCGGCAAACATCAGATGTTCCTCAACCGGCGAACCGTGGACAATTTCCTGCAGACTTTTCTGGATGCAGAAACTACGGGATCAGCCAGCCGGCCGGTGCTGTTATTGTCATGATCTTTCCATGACGAAAAACCGCAATGCGAAAGGCAGCCCATGCAATCGGCCTGGTCCTTGCGGATCGTTTTCGCTTCATCCGGTGTTGCAAATATAATGGTGTTGTCCGGAGTTTTCATGGCGATCGTAAAGCCAAGGCTATCCCACTCGCGGGCGCGCAGCAGATCATTGCGGGTTACCCAGAAATTCTTGCCTTTTACGCCAACATCAAGCTGATGCGTATGCTCACCTGCTTTTTCGGTCGAGTAAGGGATTTGACGCTCGGAACGCGATTCCAGACTGTGCAGAAATTCATTGCGCACGGCAGAGGAATAAAAACCCGTTGGCGAGAATTTGTGCAGCAGCACATCGCCTTCTTTAATCTTGGTAAGCTCGCCTTTCCATGTTTCCGGAATAGGACTTTCCCTGGTCAGCAAAGGCCGCGTCCCGAATTGAAAGGCGATCTGGCCGAGTTCTTCGCTGTCGATCCAGGCGTCCCAGTCACGCAAATGCCAGACACCACCTGCCATGATGATCGGCACGCTATCGGATATTCCCTCGCCGCGCATGGTCTCGCGCAAAGCCTGCACGCGAGGATATGGGTCTTCCGGTTTGCGCGGGTCTTCTGCGTTAGACAGGCCATTGTGCCCGCCAGCCAGCCACGGGTCTTCGTAAACCACAGCGGCCATCAGATCAGGAACCTTATGATATGCGCGCTTCCAAAGCGCACGAAACGCCCGAGCGGAACTTATAATCGGTAAATAATTCACGCCATATTGCTGCGCGATTTCGGAAAGTTTGTAGGGCATGCCTGCGCCGCAGGTTACACCTGCAACCATGCCTTTGGTTCTGCCCAAAACGCCATGCAGGATTTCCGGAGCACCGCCCATTTCCCAAAGCACATTTATGTTGATCGCGCCTTTGCCATTGGCGATTTCGTAAGCCTTTGTGACTTGAGTTACAGCGCCCTCAATCGCATATTTTATCAGCTCCTGATGGCGATCTTCGCGCTTCTTGCCATGATAGATTTGCGGGATAACATTGCCGTCCTCGTCATAGCTATCGGCATTTACGGCAGAAACCGTGCCGATACCGCCAGCAGCGGCCCATGCGCCTGAACTTGCGTGATTTGTGGCTGCGACACCTTTTCCACCCTCGATCAGCGGCCAAACTTCCTGGCCACCATATTGGATGGGTTTTAGCCCTTTAAACAATAAAATCTCCTGTCGTCCCCGCCCCAAAAATATATGCCATCGATTATAGACGACACGATCAAAAATTGCTCCAAAAAACGGTTTCACTGGCGAAACTATTTTGCGCTCTATTTGGTCCCACCAAATTTCGGGCGGCCAAGAGCGTTGCCATAAAGCAGAGCGTAGCGTGCCAACATCCTGCTTTCATTATATTCCGCGCGCGCTTTCGTCCGGTTTTGCGCGCCAATATCTTGCCGCAGTTGCTCATGCTGGACCAGTGTCGTCAGCGCTTCGATAAATTGCGCTTCATCGGAAACCGGTTTGACAAAGCCCATATTAGCCTGCGCCACCATCGATTTTATATCGCCAACATCGGTCGCTGCAACCGGCAGACCCGCCGCCATGGCTTCGATCAGTGATATCGGAAATTGTTCGCTGTCGGAAGACAAGGCGAATATATCAAACAAACCGATATAGCGCGATGGATCTGCCATAAAGCCGGGCATCAGCAGCCGGTCAGCCATACCACAATTTTGCACTTCCGTCAGTATCCGCTCTTTCTCAGGGCCCTCACCGACAATCACTAGCCGCACATTGTCGCCAGCCGCAGCGCAAGCGCGCACCAGACGAGGAAGATTCTTGATTGCGCGCAAGCCGGCGACAGTGCCCACGACAACTTCATCCCTGGCTTTTTTATATCCCGGGATCGTGCCGCGCTGGGGCTTCTTGTCGTAACGCTTCACATCAATACCATTGGGAATGCGCTGGATCTTGCCCTCTGGCTGTTTCCAGACATCTTTGGCAATATTTTCAAGCCGCTCGGAAGGAACAACCAGCGCCCGGCTTCCACCCAGCGCGAATTTGCGGAACAGGTTACGTTTCCAGTTGAGCTTATGCTGCTCATCTTCGTTAAACCCGTCCTCGTGATGGATCAGCGGCGGCAAACCTTCCACGCGGGCAAATAATGTCCGCGCCATCACCCCATCCAATGATCCCCAATTGTAGGATAATATGAGATCAAACCGGCGGAAGTACGAAACAAATTCGCGGTAGCGCGCCAACGATGGTTTTCCGGCCAACAGCGGCGCATCGGTTGGGAATTCGACCTTGATATTATTGTCGATTGCCTCGCGTGCCGACAGGCTTTTCGGCTCGGCTGACACGATAGTATGCGCTGCCTCGCTACCGAAATGGTTCATCAGACGCACCGCACGCGCTTCCTTGCCGCCCAGATTGAACGTGCTGTGCAAATGCAGGATTTTTGCTGGTTTCATCTGATGGTTTTCATGGAGTGTTTTGCGCCGCTTCAATTCGTAAGATTGATCAACGAACCCGTTGCAGGAAAGCGCTAATCGCGTCAAGCGATGCAGGCTCTTGCAAAGTTGGCGCATGGCCAACGCGCGGAACCGTCACCAGCTCGCCATGTTTAAGTTTTTCCAACATTTGACGCGCCGTTGCGTCGCTGAACAAATCCGACAACTCTCCGCGAATAATCAGCGTTGGAATAGCCTCCATCTGTTCCATCGCCTTCCACAAGGCGCCGCTCCCGCCGCCTTTGGAATCAAATGGCTCTGCGATTTTCATGTCATAATCCAGCTTGATCCTGCCAGAGCTGTTCATCGTGTAAATCTTTTTGGCAAAAGCAATCCAATCGTTGAGCGTAAAATCCGGAAAAATATCCGAGCTCTCTTCCGCCATATCTCTTGCCGCATGCGCCCAGGTATCAAAACTGCGCCCCTGCCCGACATAATTGCCGATGCGCTCCAGACCCTTGGTATCAACCTCTGGCCCTATATCATTCAGCAAAGCGCCCGCGACCCGTTCGGAATGGGCCGAGGCCATAACCATCGTCACAATCCCGCCGAGCGAAGTGCCAAAAAATATGGCTTTGGGCAATTCCAGTTCATCCATCAGCTTTACGATGTCAGCAACATAGACTTTGGGATTATAGGTCGCACTTTCTTTGGCATATTCACTTTTGCCGCGACCGCGCAAATTGACCATGATGATCCGCCGCTTGCCCTCCAGCCAATCGCCCAGATGCGCAAAGTCCCGGGCATTGCGGGTCAGGCCAGGGACGCAGATAATAGGGGTGGCGGCGCTATCTGAGGCATAATCGCGATAGTGCAACTTCAAACCATCATCCGATTCCCAATATCGGTCTTCGTAGTTTTTCTGGTCCATCATTTATGCGCCCCTGCCCTTGGTTCTCTCTTGCTGCAAAGCTGATTAGCCGTCACTATCGAAAAATGCCATATAAACCACAAGCCGAACCGCAAGCCGCGCTTTACCAAGCTGACGTCCAGATACACTCTCTGGGAGAAATGATCGGGGATCCGGTGAAAGCAGCCAGTTTTCCCCAGCATATTTTGCGCTTTCGCAATGATCGGTGGGACCAATCGGTTGGATTGGAAGCTCTTTCGGAAGACGAGTGGCTCTACCATTTCGGAAAATTCCAGCCGCTCGCCGACAATCTCGATCCGCCGCTGGCGCTGCGTTACCATGGCCATCAGTTCCGCAATTATAATCCCGAAATCGGCGACGGGCGGGGATTCTTGTATGCCCAGCTTCGCGATCAACAAAAGCGGCTGATGGATTTAGGCACCAAAGGTTCCGGAACCACGCCCTGGAGCCGCGAAGGCGACGGAAAGCTGACTCTGAAAGGCGCAGTCCGCGAGATATTGGCGACCGAGATGCTGGAAGCATTGGGTGTCGATACCTCCAAAACATTCTCGGTGGTTGAAACCGGCGAAGAGCTGATGCGGAGCGACGAACCTTCTCCTACCCGTTCGGCGGTCATGACCCGGCTCAGCCACAGCCACATCCGCTTCGGTACCTTCCAGCGGATCGCCTTTGAGCAGAACGAAGAGCTCATGCACCGCCTCGTTGAATATTGTCTGACCCACTATTATGGCGGCATCAAAACCGACAACCCTGCGGTAGAACTGTTCGAGAAGGTTGCACAAAAGATTGCGAAACTCGCTGGCGCTTATATGACGGCGGGCTTTGTCCACGGCGTTCTCAACACAGATAATATGAACATTACCGGCGAGAGCTTCGACTATGGCCCGTGGCGCTTCACACCTTATTGGGAACCGGGCTTTACCGCCGCCTATTTTGATCATGAAGGCCTATATTGTTTTGGCCGACAACCTGAAGCATTGCACTGGAATCTGGCTCAGCTAGCCAGCGCGCTTCGGCTAATTTGCGATAGCGAGCCTCTGGTCGCCACGCTTGAAGGTTTCCCCAAAGCCTATGGCACCGCATTCACGGAGCATTTTTGCTGGCGACTGGGTTTAAAATCTGAAGGTTTTGAGGCTGACAAGCCGCTTGTCATAGCAGCTGAAAAAGCGCTGGCAGCCAAGTCTGTGACGATCGACCAGTTTTTCTTTGATTGGGGCCAAGAGAAAGCAACCGATAATCCAGTCTATCAAGACGACCCCTTCGTTGATTTCACCAGGGAATTGTCGAACCGCAGCCGATCACGGACAGCGGGCCACAGTTATTGGACCGCAGATGCCCCGTGCTCCACGCATATAGAGGAAGTGGAAGCGATCTGGGACGCGATTGCACAGAAGGATGACTGGTCTCCATTGACCCGAAAAATCGACAAGATTCGCGATATGGCCAAAGCTCTGCGCGGACAGTAACTGCGCCTAAAACACCAAGGCTTGTTTTCCGCCAAAAATTAACCATGTTGTTACAAGTTTTTTAAGGTGTATTGGCTATTCATCGAACCGACCAGCCGAAATAAGTTATTTTTGAATTTGAAAATTCCTGTGGGGCAATTTTGAGCGAACTAATTTCCATCGAACCGGCAACCGGCGCCGTGTTGTGGACCGGAACAACGGGTGATGCTGGCGCTGCTGTGGCAAATGCGCGGCGCGCATGGCCGACTTGGGCGGCAATGCCGTTAACCAGCAGGATCGAAGCCATACGCCGCTATTCAAACCGCATCCGCGGACAAGCAGATCAGCTGGCCGAACTGATTTCAAGGGAAACGGGAAAGCCCATCTGGGAATCACGGACCGAAGTTGAGTCTGTTGTCAAAAAAGTTGATATTTCCGTCAGCGCCTATGCCGAACGCACTTCGCAGCGGCAATTGCCAAGCCAGCCGAATATGCGCGCGGCCTTGCGGCATAAACCGCACGGTGTTTTGGCTGTGCTTGGTCCCTATAATTTCCCCGCACATCTGCCTAATGGCCATATTGTGCCTGCCCTGATTGCCGGCAATACGGTGGTGTTTAAGCCGTCAGAAAAAACCCCGGCGGTGGGCGAATTTTTGGTCGATGCATTCGCAAAATCCGGTCTGCCCGCTGGCGTTGTCAACATATTGCAGGGCGGGCCGGAGGTCGGCAAGGCTCTGACCGCCAATGAAGATATTGACGGTGTGCTGTTCACCGGATCAGCGCAAACCGGCATCGCCCTGAATCGCCAGTTCGCCGGAAGACCGGACAAAATTCTGGCTCTCGAAATGGGTGGTAACAATCCAATCATTGTCTGGGATACCGATGATGTTCACAGCGCAGCGGTCCTGGTGGTCCAATCTGCATTTCTTTCCGCCGGCCAGCGGTGTTCTGCGGCCAGCCGGTTAATTGTAAAAGACGAACTCTACGACCGCGTTACCAAAGAAGTGAAGCGGATCGCGGACCGGCTAATCATCGATGAGCCCTTTAGCAAACCAGCGCCGTTCATGGGGCCGGTGATCGACAATGAGGTTGCCGACGGCCTGACCGAAAGTTTCCTTGCGCTGATGAGCAATGGCGGAAAGCCTTTGAAGCATATGGCGCGGCCAATTGATAATCGCCCGTTCCTTACGCCGGGCATCATTGATGTTACCAACATGGCTGAACGTCCTGATATCGAGCTTTTCGGGCCGATATTGCAGGTGATCCGTGTCGGTGATTTTGAAGAAGCAATCTCCGAGGCTAATAATACTCGCTATGGCCTGTCTGCAGCACTCATTGGGGGAACAGCGCAGCAGTATGACCAATTCTGGTCCAATAGCCGTGCCGGCATCGTAAACTGGAACAAAATGACAGTTGGAGCCTCCTCCGATGCGCCATTTGGTGGCATTGGCCTGTCAGGCAATCACCGCCCCAGCGCTTTTTATGCAGCCGATTATTGCGCCTATCCGGTGGTTTCAATGGAAGCCGAGCAAACACGGGCGTCTATAGGCATTGGCCTGAAGGACGAAGACAAAGCCGAAGCCTGAAATTCTGATTTAGTGTCCCGCTGCCGATAGCTGAACTTAGGGCGCTGAAAAAACTTCTGCTTTGATCCTTTTGGCTGTGCCGCGCATATCCAATTCATGGAAAACACAAATACATCCTATGCGGGTCGCAGCGTATCAAGCGGCAAAGTCTATCTTGTCGGCGCTGGCCCCGGTGATCCTGAACTATTGACGATGAAGGCGGCGCGCTTGCTCAAAACCGCTGATGTCATCGTACATGATGGCTTGGTCAGCACAGATATTCTAGCACTGGCTCCACAACAAACCCGCAAAATCTCGGTCGCCAAAAAGCGCTCGAAACACAGCGTTTCGCAGGAAGGCATAAATGCCATCCTCATTGCAGAAGCACGCGCTGGCAAACAGGTTGTGCGGCTAAAGGGCGGAGATCCGTTCATTTTCGGGCGTGGCGGAGAAGAAGCGTCAGATTGCGTCGATGCTGGAATAGAAGTTGAAGTCGTGCCCGGCATTAGCGCGGCGCTGGGCTGCGCGGCACAAGCGCGGATGCCGCTCACTCACCGTGATGCATCCAGTGCCGTTACTTTTGTCGCTGGCCAGTGCAAAGGCCTGTCGGACCAGAACTGGTCTGGCCTGGCTGGAGTCGGACGCACTTTGGTAATTTATATGGGCGTGGCCAATGCCGAGGCGATTGTTGAAAAACTGATCGCAGATGGCACATCTCCCGCTATTCCTGTCGCCGTGCTGGAGAACGGCACCCGCGAAAATTTCCGCGCCTTGCGCACATTGCTCACGGATTTGGGCGACATGGTCCAGCGTGAAAACGTCAAAAGCCCCGCGCTTCTAGTTGTCGGGGAAGTCGCGCGGTATGGCGATGCTGAGGACAAGTTTCTTGAATTTGCTGCAATTGCGGGAGTGTTCGCATGAAAATACTAACGGGCAATGATCTCAAAACCGGCGACGTGATCTGGTGGACCGGAAGCGACTGGTCCCGCCACATCGAAAACGCCGCAGATGCTGGTGAACATGCTGATTCCATTCTTCATCAGGAAGAGTCCGCACGGAGGGTCAACGCCCCTTATATCATCGATGGCGAACTAACCGGTGATGGCCCTCGTCCTGCCCATATCAAGGACCGTATCCGCGCATTGGGACCAACCGTGCGCCCCGACCTCACATTAAAACCGGCTGATCCAGAAGCCGGAAACTGGGTAATTTAATATGTATCAATATGACCAATATGACCAGAAAATGGTCGACATCCGCGTCGAAGAATTTCGCGATCAGGTGAAACGCCGCTTGGCTGGCGACATTACCGAAGACCAGTTCAAGCCGCTGCGCCTGATGAACGGGCTTTATCTGCAACTGCACGCTTATATGCTACGCGTTGCCATCCCTTACGGCACGCTGAGCGGCAAGCAAATGCGGATGCTGGCCCATATCGCGCGCAAATATGACCGTGACTACGGGCATTTCACAACGCGGCAGAATATCCAGTATAACTGGATCAAGCTGGAGGATGCGCCCGATATCCTCGCTGATCTGGCCAGCGTCGAAATGCATGCGATCCAGACCAGCGGAAATTGCATACGCAATATATCTTCGGATCAATTTGCCGGAGCGGCAGCCGATGAAATCGCCGATCCGCGTCCTTGGGCCGAAATCCTGCGGCAATGGTCGAGTTTCCACCCCGAATTTTCGTACCTCCCGCGCAAATTCAAGATTGCCGTGATTGCCAGCGATACGGACCGCGCGGCTATGAAGCTGCATGATATTGGCATCCAGTTGGTCCACAATGATGCTGGCGAACTCGGCGCGAAATTCTTTGTTGGTGGCGGTATGGGCCGCACACCCATGATTGCACCGGAAATTCGCGACTTTGTACCAGCGGACGAGCTGATCAGCTATGCAGAAGCCTGTCTGCGGGTTTATAACCGCTACGGGCGGCGCGATAACAAATATAAAGCGCGGATCAAAATCCTCGTCCACGAACTCGGCAAAGACGAATATACGCGCCAGGTCGAAGAAGAATTTGCGCATATGAAGACGCTCGGCCTCAACCCGCCGGTTGAAGAGCTAGAGCGGATAAGCGCTTATTTTGCTGATCCTGCGTTTGAGACGGACGATCGCGATGATCTTGATCTGTCTGATCCTGATTTCGCGCTCTGGGTCGATCAAAACACCCATCCGCACAAACAATCCGGTTATGCGATTGCAACAATCAGCTTGAAACCGCGCGGCGGTATTCCTGGTGATGCCTCGTCTGCGCAAATCGACCTGATGGCCGACCTTGCCGAGCAATATAGTTTTGACGAACTGCGCGTCACGCACAGCCAGAATATCGTGCTGCCGCATATCAGGAAAAGCGATCTCTATGCGCTCTGGCAAAAGCTCGACGAAGCCGGTCTCGCGCCAGCCAATCTGGATCTGATAACTGACAGCATCGCCTGCCCCGGTCTGGATTATTGCAGTCTCGCCAACGCGCGTTCCATCCCCCTCGCCCAGAAAATCAGCGAACGCTTTGCTGATCTCGGCCGCCAGCGGGAACTCGGCGAGTTGAAGCTAAAAATCTCCGGCTGCATCAATGCCTGCGGCCACCATCATGCCGGCCATATCGGTATATTGGGCGTGGACCGCAAAGGCACGGAAAATTATCAATTGCTGCTCGGCGGCAGCTCGGCGGAGGATACCAGTCTCGCCAAAATTACCGGACCGGGCTTCACCGAAGACGGCGTTATCGACGCGATTGAGACCGTAACCGATCTCTATTTGAAAGAACGCGCAGAGGGCGAGCGTTTCATCGACACCTATCGCCGTGTCGGCATGGAACGGTTCAAGGAGGCTATCTATGGTTGAGTTTATCCTGCACCCACTCGTCCTGAGCCGGTCGAAGGATCCGGCAGTTTTGCAACAATGCTTCGACAAGCTAAGCATGAACGGAATTCTCTCATGACCGACCCAATCCGTTTCCGCGAAGATGAAGCGCATGAAGAGCCAGCCGTATCGCTCGATGCTTTTCTCGATCAATCTAACGCCACCGCTGTCCGCGTTGAAGCGGGCGAAGACGCGCGCGCGCTCTTGCCCTTCCTGGACCGGCTGGCGCTGATCGAAGTTGATTTTCCCGCATTCGGCGATGGCCGGGGCTATTCCGCCGCGCAGATTTTGCGCGAAAATGGTTATAAGGGCGAATTGCGGGCGAGCGGCGACGTGCTGGTTGACCAGATCGCCTATATGAAGCGCTGCGGCTTTGATGCCTTTGCCCCCGACGCGCCAATTAACCGCCAGGTGATGGAAGCATCACTCGCGCTTTATGACGATGTATATCAAGGAACTAGCGATGGACGTACACCAATTTGGGCGAAACGTCATGGGTGAAGCTGCTCGCAAAATTGACGTGATCGATACGCGCCCTGCCTATACGCAGGCGGATGCCGACGCGCTTAACACCCGGTTTGAAGGCGTTGATACGGTCGCGATGCTTACTGCTCTATTTGACGAACGCCAGCTTGGTGAAGTCGCCGTGGTATCATCCTTTGGCACCGAAAGCGCAGTGTTGTTGCATCTGGTTGCGAGCGTTGATCCGACCATACCGGTGACGTTTGTTGATACGCTCAAGATGTTTCCCGAGACGCTGGACTATCGCGACACTTTGATCCGTCAGCTTGGCATCAAGAACGCCAATGTGGTTCAGCCCAAGCCAGAAGTGCTCGCGGAAAAAGACGAAAACGGCCTGCGCTGGTCGTTTGATCCCGATGGCTGCTGCGAAATCCGCAAGGTGGAACCGCTCGCCCGCGCCAAATCCGGTCTCGATAGCTGGATTTCAGGTCGCAAGGCTTTTCAGTCAGTCACGCGAAACAATATCCCACGCTTCGAAATTGACGACGGGCGCTTGAAAATCAATCCCCTCGGCGATTGGGTGAAGGATGATCTTGAAGCCTATTTCGCAGAGCATGATCTGCCGCGTCACCCACTGGAAGCCCAAGGCTATCTATCCGTCGGCTGCGCGCCCTGCACGTCCAAGGTGTTACCCGGAGAAGACCCAAGAGCCGGGCGCTGGCGCGGCTGGGACAAGACGGAATGCGGTATTCACGAGGACGTGACACCATTGCCGGGTAAGGGTGATGATGGAGCGAATGATCCGATATTTTAGGGTTTGGTTTCGTTGTCACAAATGTCTGTATTGTCCCGATTGTGTTGAAAAACTCCACAACCGATTTTCGTCAGCAACATTTGACCTTGAATAAAGTGACGAGCGCAACAATGATTCACGCGATCAAGCGATGATGAATCAATATTGCTGAAATTGATCGCCAGTCCTGCCAACCCCGAGTTTTTCAACACAATCGCGCCCAAAACGGGCACCCTACCTCAATACCCTTCCGGCGCATCTCCGTACGCCAGATCGCCAAATTTGGTAAACTCGCTCTGGAAGCTCAGCTGGATATTGCCGGTCGAACCCTGCCGGTTTTTCGCGACGATCACGGTCGCCTTGCCGACCTTGCTCTGGTGATCGGTCTCCCACGCGAGATATTTCGCTTTCTGCTCTTCGGTCGAGTTTTCGTCCGGATCATCAGGCTTCACCGCGAGATGATAATATTCATCGCGAAAAATGAACATTACGATATCGGCATCCTGCTCAATCGAACCGGATTCGCGCAAATCCGATAGCTGCGGACGTTTGTCCTCGCGGCTTTCCACCGCACGGCTCAGCTGGGATAGCGCGACCACCGGGCAATTCAGTTCCTTCGCCAGCGTTTTCAGGCCACGGCTGATCTCCGAAATCTCGTTGACGCGGTTGTCGTTGGCGCGGCCGGAGCCTTGCAGCAACTGGAGATAATCGACCACAATCAGGCCGATATCATTGCGCCGCTGCAACCGCCGCGCGCGGGTTCGCAGGGCCGCAATGGTGAGCGCAGGCGTGTCATCAATATAGAGTGGCAGATCCTGCAATTCCCGCGAGGCCAGCGCGAGCCGGTGCATTTCATCGCGGCTGATGCTCCCCATCCGCAGCTTTTCAGAACTAATCTCGGCATTCTCCGAAAGAATACGCGTCGCCAGCTGATCGGCGGACATCTCGAGACTGAAAAACGCCGTCCTCGCACCCAGACTATCTTCCGGTGCAATGCCATCAGCAATATCGCGCATGTAACGGCTGGCCGCGTTAAACGCGATATTGGTCGCCAGCGAGGTTTTACCCATGCCGGGACGTCCCGCCAATATCAGCAAATCCGACTTGTGCAGACCGCCCATTTTGGCGTTGAGGTCCGTCAGACCGGTTGTGATGCCGGAAACCTTGCCGCCGCTGTTAAACGCCCGTTCGACATTGTTCAGCGCTTCCGTCGATGCCATCAGGAACGACTTCACGCCGCCTTCCTGCGCATCGCCTTCCGACACGCGGTACAGCGCCGTTTCGGCTTCCTCGATCTGTTCTTTGGGATCAACGCTCTCGCTGGTATCCAGCGCGCTATCAACCAAAGTGCGCCCCACGCTCACCAGTTCGCGTAACAGCGCGAGATCATAAATCTGGTTGGCAAAATCACGCGCACCGATCAGCCCTGCCCCGTCGCCGGTCAGCTTGGCGAGATAAGACGGCCCGCCGAGGACCTTCATCGCTTCGTCCGCTTCAAAATAGGGTTTCAGCGTAACCGGAGTCGCGACCATATTGCGATCCAGTAGTTTGAGCGCCTGCTCATAGATGCGGCCGTGCAATGGTTCATAGAAATGTTCCGGTCGCAGTCTGATCTGCACGTCTTCCGCCACGCGGTTGTCGATCAGCAGCGCACCAAGAAACGTTGCCTCGGCCTCGACATTGCGCGGCAGGCGCTGTTCACCATCTTCATCATTATCGAAACGCATCAATTGGGCCATGCAGTCCTAATGGCATCATCTCGTGATTCTCGGCAAGAGCTTAGAGGTAAAATTTCAAATCAGGCGGGGAGTGATCTGTGGATGAGCGTTGATAACAATTGCTGCACTGCAAAAACTCTTGTCGAAACGCACCTAGTCCGGCAACAGAGCCTTTCATGACCGATCCGCGCATCATAGAAGTCGATCTCGACGAAGCGACCATCATCTGGCGCAATGCCGATATTGAACAGGAGCGCCGGATTGCGATTTTTGATCTGATTGAGGAAAATCATTTCAAGCCGCTGCGTGAGCATGATGATGGTTACGCAGGGCCATATAAATTGAAACTAAGCGTGCAGGAAGGTCGGCTGGTCATCTCTATCGCGCGCGAAAATGATGAACCTCTAGAGACACTGATTTTGGCACTGGGCCGCTTCCG
Organism: Parasphingorhabdus halotolerans; assembly: GCF_012516475.1. Taxonomy (NCBI): domain Bacteria; kingdom Pseudomonadati; phylum Pseudomonadota; class Alphaproteobacteria; order Sphingomonadales; family Sphingorhabdaceae; genus Parasphingorhabdus; species Parasphingorhabdus halotolerans. The sequence continues at coordinate 821,899 of NZ_CP051217.1, forward strand.
CAGGCCGGTGCGGGACTATTTTGCGATCTGCGACAGCTATTATCAGGCCATCCGCAAGGCTTCTGCGCAAGAGATTGAAACCATCGATATGGCGCGGCGCGGTGTGCATGATCAGGGGCGGAACTGTTACAGGAACGTCTGGAAGGTAAAATCGATGTCGATTTCAAAACCGCCCGTCGCCTCTTCACATTAATCTGTGTATTACATATCAAAAGTTGATCGATTCCCCCGTCGAGTAACGCACTTAGTATAGTAGCAGGGAATTTGGGTGGCACACCGGGACTATAAGAAAACAGCGATACGCTTTGGGCTAATCACCCTAGCGCTGCTGATCATTGCATTGGTTTTGCGCAACATTGCTGTCGGTTGGGCACCCCCGCGCGATCAATATCCGGTGCAGGGTATTTCAGTCTCGCAAAGCAATGGCGATATTGTCTGGCATATAGCCGGTGCGACCGGTGTTGATTTCGCCTATATCACGGCGACCAGGGGCGCCGATGTGCGTGACGCCAATTTCGCGGCGAATATGAAGGGCGCGCGGGAAGCGGGCATACGATTTGGCGCGCTGCACGAATATTCCTTGTGCAAACTGGCCAGCGACCAGGCCACGCTGTTTGTCACCACCGTGCCAAGGGCCGAGAATATCCTGCCACCTGCCGTCAGGCTGGCTTTTGGGGATGATTGCAACGAACAGCCGGGCCGGGCGCTGGTGCTGAGCGAACTTAACACATTCCTTAATCAGATTGAGGCCCATAGCGGCAAGACCGCAATTATCGCGGTGTCACCCGATTTCGAGGAACTCTATGATCTGGGAAGCGGCATCAATCGTACCTTGTGGCTGGAAGGCAATTTCTTCCCGCCGGATTATGCGACCAAACCGTGGGTGATGTGGCGCGCCTCCGACATGCGGCGGGTCAGCGGCGTTGACGGGCCAGTGAACTGGAATGTTGTGCGACCCTAAGCGCACTTGCCTGACTTTCAAAACAACTTAAGACAGTTTTTATGAGCATACTTTCAGATAAATGGATTCGCGAAAGCGCCCAGTCGACCGGCATGATAGAGCCTTTTGTCGAGGCGCAAAAACGTGATGGCTGCATCAGCTACGGACTTTCCTCTTATGGCTATGACGCCCGGGTTTCCGATGAATTCAAGATATTCACCAACGTCAACAGCGCGGTGGTTGACCCGAAAAAATTTGATTCCAACAGTCTGGTCGACCGCAAGACCGACTGCTGCATCATTCCGCCGAACAGCTTCGCCCTTGCCCGCACGGTGGAATATTTCCGCATTCCGCGCGATGTGCTGGTGATCTGTCTCGGCAAATCCACCTATGCGCGGTGCGGGATCATCGTGAATGTGACGCCGCTGGAACCCGGTTGGGAAGGTCATGTCACGCTCGAATTTTCCAACACCACACCCCTGCCCGCCAAAATCTACGCCAACGAGGGAGCCTGTCAGTTTCTGTTCCTCAAGGGCAACGAACCCTGCGAGACCAGCTACGCGGACCGCGCTGGCAAATATATGGGGCAAAAGGGTGTGACTCTACCCAAACTCTAGGCCATAAGCAGGCATTAATTGATATTATAACCAGACCAACAAGGAGCATCCCCTATGTCCGACGCACGCGAATTTGATGTCATTATTTATGGCGCAACGGGCTATACAGGTCGTCTTGTCGCCGAATATATGGCGAACGAATACGGTGTGGGAGGCGACGCGCCGAAATGGGCGATGGCCGGACGCTCTATCGATAAATTGGAAGAAGTGCGCGACCTTATCGGCGCGCCGAAAGAAACACCTTTGGTTGTTGCAGATTCCGATGATGCCGCCTCAATCGACATGATGGCCAGTCGCGCCAAGGTGATCTGCACGACCGTTGGCCCCTATCAGCTATATGGTGACGAAGTCGTTGCAGCTTGCGTGAAAAACGGTACCCATTATGTTGATCTATGCGGCGAACCCGGCTGGATGCGTGCAAAAATTGACGAGCATCAGGCAGCGGCCGAAAAATCAGGCGCGCAGATTTGTTTCTCTTGCGGCTTCGATTCCATCCCGTTCGATCTTGGCGTGCTGATGCTGCAAAAAGATATGAAGAAGCGCTACGGCAAGCCAGCGAGCCGCGTCAAATGCCGTGTGCGGGCGATGCAAGGCACATTCTCGGGCGGCACTGCAGCCAGTCTCAAGGAAACCATGAAGGCGATCGCGAAAAACCCGTCGCTGGTAAAAATCCTCGCCAGCAGCTTTGGTCTGACGCCGGGATTTGAAGGACCGGATCAACCCAATATGCTGATTCCCAAGCATGACAGCACCATCGACAGCTGGGTTGCTCCGTTCATCATGGCACCGATCAATACGAAGAACGTCCATCGCACAAACTTTTTGGCTGATTTCCCGTATGGCGAAGATTTCCGCTATGATGAAATGGTCGTCACCAGCGCGGGGGATCTCGGCAAGCAAGCTGCAGAAATGATGGCCAAGGCCAATCCCTTGGGCGGCGATGATGCTCCGAAACCGGGCGAAGGGCCAACCAAAGAAGAACGCGAAAACGGCTTTTATGACGTTTTGTTTCTTGGCAAAACCGATGATGGTGAAACCGGCAGCCTCTGCGTCAAGGGTGACAAAGACCCCGGCTATGGCTCGACCTCCAAGATGATTGCGGAAGCCGCGCTTTGTCTCGCACAGGACAAAATCAAGCATGGTGGCGGTGTTTGGACACCAGGCGCGTTAATGGGCAAGAAACTGGTAAAGCGGCTGGAAGCCAAGGCCGGTCTCAGCTTTACGGTTGAAAGTTAAGGCCCTAAAAAAGCCATTCAGCTTGTGTTGATAGATTATATGCAAGGGCGGTATCGGCTCTTGCATATCGTTCATCCCATTCAAATATAGGCCTCCATGTTAAAACGTCTGTTCAGCAAAAAATCCAGGCGCCCATTGGATGAAGCGCGAATTCCTGAGGGCCGCCGCGTCTATGCTATTGGTGATATTCATGGGCGAAATGACCTGCTCAATATCTTGCTTGAAAAAATCGTTCAGGATGACGCTGATCGTGGAGACGCCAAGAGCGAAATTATTTTCCTTGGTGATCTGGTTGATCGTGGCCCCGATAGCGCCGGCGTCATCGAAACTGCCATGCAACTGAAGCAAGACCTTGGCGATGTCCGTTTCCTGATGGGCAATCACGAAGAAGTATATCTGAAGGCCGCCGAGGGTAACGAAAAAGCGGCACGGTTCTTCAATCGTATCGGCGGCAAGGAAACCATTCTCAGCTACGACATTAGTATCAAAGAATATATGGAACTCGACAACGAAGAATTGGCCGCGCGATTACCGGATTTATTTCCCGCTTCCCACGTTGCGTTTATCAATGACTTTGAAGATATGATAATCATCGGCGATTATGCATTTGTCCATGCCGGTGTCAGACCGGATGTTCCGCTTTCCGAGCAAGATCCCAAAGATCTGCGCTGGATCAGAGAAGAATTTCTCGCCGTACGCAAGGCCCATGAGAAAGTTATTATCTACGGCCACACAATCAACGATGACGTGGTAGAAGCGGGCAACCGCATTGGTATTGATACCGGCGCCTATTATACTGAAAAACTGACTGCCATTGGGTTGGAGGGTGACCAGCGCTGGTATATTGATACCGGTGCCTGATCTGGTCTCCGCAAAACAAAAAAAAGGCGGAGCTTATTAGGCTCCGCCGATATTTTTGGGTAGTGAACTAAAAACTACTGATTGGAACGCTTACGCAACCTGCGCTTCCGGTCCGCTGTCTTCCTCGATATCACGAAGAACATAACCGCGACCCCACACAGTCTCGATATAATTTTCGCCGCCACAGGCCAGAGCCAGTTTCTTGCGAAGCTTACAAATAAATACGTCGATGATTTTGAGTTCTGGCTCATCCATTCCGCCGTAAAGGTGGTTGAGGAACATTTCCTTGGTGAGCGTTGTGCCTTTGCGCAGGGACAGCAGCTCGAGCATCGCATATTCCTTACCGGTCAGATGCACGCGATTGCCATCAACCTCGACGGTTTTGGCATCAAGGTTCACGGCAAGCTTGCCGGTACGGATAACAGATTGCGAGTGGCCTTTTGAGCGGCGGACGACTGCGTGAATACGGGCAACCAGCTCTTCACGGTGGAAAGGCTTGGTCACATAATCATCGGCACCAAAACCGAATGAACGCACTTTGCTGTCCATTTCGCTGATACCGGAAAGAATAAGTACTGGCGTCTGCACCTTGGCGACACGCAGCTTTTTCAGAACATCATAACCATGCATATCTGGCAAGTTAAGATCGAGACAGATGATGTCATAATCGTAGAGCTTACCCAGATCGAGGCCTTCTTCACCCAAATCAGTTGTGTAAACATTAAAGCCTTCAGTCGTCAGCATAAGCTCAATCGCTTTTGCGGTTGTTGGCTCATCTTCAATCAACAAAACTCGCATCGGGTAACCCCTTCTCTTAAATCTACTCCCCCCGAACCGGCTATTCTGCCGACCCGATGGATCATTTATTAACCATGAAATAGATGAACGTAAAAGGTTAATTTTGCGTTAAGGCAGGACTCAGCACGAGTCGCGAGGGGTAGTTTGACTCTGTAACCCGCAGAAATGAGTCGTTTCGTGAGTCTGGACTCTGCCGAAAAAAAATTAACTTTTTGTTGTTTTCAATACCCGAAATGCTCTTTTTGATCGAAAACGGGGGTGTTTTTGATCGATCTCGTCCGTAACGAAACCAATTTTAAACTGCGTTTGGCAACATCTCTTAACGGCAACACTGTTGTTATCGTTTCGTTATCGATATGGCCGATGTCATGGTCGAGATTCCCGAAAGCGCAATCACCGAAACCTTCCTGGCCGCATCCGGTCCTGGTGGGCAGAATGTAAACAAGGTGGAAACCGCCGTACAGATGCGGGTCAATATCCGGGCGCTGGACCTCGCGCCCTATGCGTTGCGCAAATTGAAAACCCTGGCCGGCAGTAAAATGACGGTGGGCGGCGAGCTCATATTCACTGTGCGCAAATATCGTACCCGGGAAGCCAACCGGATCGAAGCCCGCAAACGTATCGCAGATATCGTGGAAGAAGCGCATCAACGCGACGCCTACCGCGTAAAGACCCGCCCGAGCCGCGCCGCTAAAGCACGGCGGGTGGATGCAAAGAAGAAAAAATCATCGGTGAAGAAGATGCGCGGGAAGCCGAAGCTGGAGTGAGCGCTGACTTACTCGGGACGCGGATACCAGTTACGGTCTTTTTTAACGACCGCATTTGGGTGGTTTGCTGACCGTCTGCTATTAGGCGGCAAATAGAACAATGCGGTCGTTTCGCCGGCGGCAGATTTGTCTACCACCCGCATTGTTGCTGGTAATCACAAGCCGAACGTGACCCTCACTCTGCCAACGGTTGTGCCATCATCGGTGTAACCGGCGATACCTGCCGAGAGGAATATATTTTCTGTTGCGCGGCCCACTATGGAGGATGAGAAGCCATGTTTTGGAAAAGATTTTTCTGGTTTTGAATGCTGTATGATCTCTGTGAAACAAGCCTTGCTATTAGGGTCCAGACCCATTAACGGGATTCCCAAAGTGATATAATTGTGATTCAATGTCTTGAGCAAGGAGGTATTGGATATGTCTGATTTCTTTTGGTTTTCGGATGAGCAGTGGGCGCGGATTGAGCCGCTTTTGCCGACGAAGACGCGCGGCATACTGCGTGTCGATGACCGGCGCGTGCTTTCGGGGATTGTCCACGCGTTACAAAGCGGCGGGCGCTGGAGTGATTGTCCGCCGGTTTATGGGCCGAAGAAGACACTCTATAACCGCTTCGTACGCTGGGCCGAGCGCGGGATATGGGAAGATATCTTCAGTGCTCTGGCTGGAGCCGAGGGCGTACCAGACAGGCTGTTCATCGACAGCAGTTGCATCAAGGTCCACCGGACTGCCGGAGGCGCAAAAGGGGGCCTTGGCCAATGGTATCGGCCAGACACGGGGCGGCCGGAACACCAAGCTCCACGCCATCTGCGATATAAAAGGAAGACCCTGTGTCCTCCTGCTAACGCCCGGGAACGTGCACGATATGAAGGTCGCCAAGCAGTGTATCGCGGCAATGCCACCGTCTGCTGAACTGGTTGGCGACAAAGGATATGACAGCAATGATCTGCGCGACTGGCTCGCCTCTCGTGGTACCACCGCCGTTATCCCGCCCAAGCGGCATCGCAAGGTCAAACTTGACTGCGATCCCGCCATCTACAAACAGCGCAATGTCGTCGAGCGCATGTTCTGCCGCTTCAAGGACTGGCGTCGTGTCGCAACACGCTTCGACCGCAATATCAAAACCTTTATGGCAACCATCGCCATAGCTGCTACCGTAATCTGGTGGCTATAATGAGTCTGGACCCTAGTATAGTAATGGCGTCTTCTCAGATATTTTGTCAAAGCTCTACTAACATTGATGTTAATTTGATTGCTCATCGAAATTAATGTGCTAAACAATTTTTTCCCGAGGAGAACAAAATGCCGCCAGAAGACGAGGCCAGCGACTTGCAAATTTCCGAAGCGAGAATACAGTCTCATTCCCTCATGGAAGAAGCACTAAAACTTCTCGATCTTGCTGGCGAGCATTTAGTAGCTGCCAAGCTAGATGACACTATTTGTGCCTTGGGTCTCAGGCCTGATTCTGAATTATGAGCGTTATTTTGTGAAATTTGAACCTCATTTTTGGGGTGTTTTGAATGCATAATATAGTCGCAATTCTGCTCCGCTCGAAAAATCAGCCTGAAAGAATTTGGTCAAATATTCCGGCGTCCGTACTTTTAAATAGCGATCAGGTTTGGATACAGAGTGTCTGTTCGCGCGCCAAGAGTTTGTGATTGACAAACGTTCACACAAATCAACATTCCACTGGACTAGGGTCCAGACCCATTAACGGGATTCCCAAAGTGATATAATTGTGATTCAATGCCTTGAGCAAGGAGGTATTGGATATGTCTGATTTCTTTTGGTTTTCGGATGAGCAGTGGGCGCGGATTGAGCCGCTTTTGCCGACGAAGACGCGCGGCATACTGCGTGTCGATGACCGGCGCGTGCTTTCGGGGATTGTCCACGCGTTACAAAGCGGCGGGCGCTGGAGTGATTGTCCGCCGGTTTATGGGCCGAAGAAGACACTCTATAACCGCTTCGTACGCTGGGCCGAGCGCGGGATATGGGAAGATATCTTCAGTGCTCTGGCTGGAGCCGAGGGCGTACCAGACAGGCTGTTCATCGACAGCAGTTGCATCAAGGTCCACCGGACTGCCGGAGGCGCAAAAGGGGGCCTTGGCCAATGGTATCGGTCAGACACGGGGCGGCCGGAACACCAAGCTCCACGCCATCTGCGATATAAAAGGAAGACCCTGTGTCCTCCTGCTAACGCCCGGGAACGTGCACGATATGAAGGTCGCCAAGCAGTGTATCGCGGCAATGCCACCGTCTGCTGAACTGGTTGGCGACAAAGGATATGACAGCAATGATCTGCGCGACTGGCTCGCCTCTCGTGGTACCACCGCCGTTATCCCGCCCAAGCGGCATCGCAAGGTCAAACTTGACTGCGATCCCGCCATCTACAAACAGCGCAATGTCGTCGAGCGCATGTTCTGCCGCTTCAAGGACTGGCGTCGTGTCGCAACACGCTTCGACCGCAATATCAAAACCTTTATGGCAACCATCGCCATAGCTGCTACCGTAATCTGGTGGCTATAATGAGTCTGGACCCTAATATGCCAAGTTAGAAAGCTGGGCTGGTTTCCGGGATTCATTGCCGATTGGCGCTGGACCTTTGCAATCCTTCAATCGGAGTGCCCAGCATGCTGACAACTTCTTGTTCCGCCATTGTTGGGTAAAGGGCAGGATCGACAAACATCTCAGCAAAGGCTGGATATTTAACCGGGTCGAACTTTTCTTTCAACCAATCCATTGCCCTTTTGATACTTGCTGACCCACGGGCACTTACTTGATAGCTGGCAAATAGATCAAACTTGATGGGGATTGGAATATTGATCATTTCCAGATGGCGCGATAGCAAGGCGCTATAAGTGGGCAGGGCTCCGAAGCCGAGTCCAGAAATAATAGACCAGAAATGCACAACACTGGAGTTTGTTCTAATAGACATAATCTTTTCAGCATTTTTCGGCCCCAGGATGAAACCGGAGATTTCACTGTGAACGCCTTGCGCCTCTTGCTCAATATACGTGTGATCAAGAACTTCATTCCAATTTTGCGGATTTCCATTTTTTTGGAGATATTGACGAGATGCAAACAACCTGACGTGGACAGTGGCGATGCGCGCGCAAATCCTGTCGAGATCAGGCTCATCTGAATAGCTGAGGACAATGTCGAAATCCCCTCTATTTTTCCTGTTATAATCGTAGCTAAGATTGAGATCGATTGCGATATCGCCCATTCGATCCTTCAATTCGCCAATGCGCGGACCGAGCCAATGCGTTCCCAATCCCTCTGTGCAACCGATCGAAATTACATTTGGGCGCACCAACACTTCTTGATCGTCAACGACCAACTTTCCAAACTCCTTTGTCCGTTTTGCGACTTCGATGGCCTTCCAGCCGTGAGCAGTGTGCGATACCCCTGTCCTTGTTCGCCGAAATAAGATCTGACCACAATTGGCTTCAAGGCGCTCCAGTCTGGTACGTAAGGTATTGACAGACAAACGTAATTCTCGAGCGGCGGCTCTGATCGCTCCGGTTTTACAGAGAGCCAAAACGATTTCAGCATCTTTCCAATCCATCTGGTAGCTTTTGTGATCCAACCCATGATCAGTGTGGACGGAACTTTGATCCATGTGAGGTTCACGAAATACTGTATTGGAAGTTCGATTAGCCATAAAATCCCCCAATTGGAGTTCTAATGCATTATTCCAACAAAAACCATGAAAACATTCGCCATTTCTCCTCACTGGACCTTCTCGAACGAACGCGAGAGATATCAGAACGCAGTGAAGGTAAGGCCTGGTTACGTATTTCTGGCATCCGCGAGATTGAAGACTATATCGACAAAATCTCGGCAAAAATGGTCATTGCGGAAAAAGACACCGTCAAAGCTGTCTGGCAACATAATCCAAACACGGTGCAATTTGCTGTCGATGAAAATGGTTCAAAATTTGGACTTTTCGCCTATTTGCCACTCACAGAAGTCGGTGCTCTGGCTATCGTAAGTGGAGAGTTTGATGGATTAAGGCCGGATTTGAATTTCATTTGCTCACCCGGACAATCGCCGGTGGCAATATATTGTTGGCTGGTTTGGAGCCCAAAAAGACTGAGTTCTATGTTTGCTGCAATGGCTAGCGATTGGAACACCATTTGTCCGCCAGGATGCTCGTTTTTCACGTGTGGTCATTCGCGAGCCACGGAAAAATTGTGGAAAGCCTGCGGTTTAGAGTCAGCAAAAAAGTTCTATCCGAGTGCACCTGATAATTTGTTAATTGCTCTTCCATCAAAAAATGATCAACCTAAACGTCCTTTGCTCGAAGTGCGGCCTGTGCTTGACTTCAATGATTTCACAAAGGTCATCGCTGTTCGCTCAGCGACATATCTGGCGGAGCAGTTTTGTACCTTTGACGAGGAATTTGATGGCAATGACCTTTGTGCCTCGCAGTTTCTGGGAACTTCCGACGGCGATGCAGCAGGAACCGTCCGAGTACGATATTTCGGCGATTTCTGCAAAGTGGAAAGATTAGCCGTCCGCAAAGAATATCGAAAAAGCAAATTAGCTTATAAACTGGTTCGCGCAGCCCTTGATCACGCCCGCAAAAAAGGTGTTACTAAAGCGTATGGTCATTCAAGGTTTGACCTAGTTCGATTTTGGCGCGTATTTGGATTTCGGGAAATACCGGGCCGTCCGAAATTCAGCTTTGCAAATGTTGACTATGTCGAAATGGAGGCAACCCTTGAACCAATGTTGGACCGTGTTCGCATCGGTGGGGATCCAATGCGAACAGTCCGCCCAGAAGGTAAGTGGGAGGAGATCGGCCCTCTGGAATTGTCAAACCTAAAAGTTGAAGACCATAAATTGGCGTTGATACAGGAGAATACGAGATTTGTCCGAGCGGGAAGAAATCGTTGAGACTGAGTTGAGAGGAAGCAACGTTATCGACCGTTACGCGTTCTAACGGGTAGACAAGTATTTAATTTAAGGGGCACAGCGTGAATCCAATAAAAATCGCTGAACAACTAGTATCAGTTCGTAAGCACAGAAACGAAGTCCTGGGACCCGAAGTCGCGGCTCTTGGTGAATATGGGTGGATTATTCTGCTTGAGCTTTTCGTTTATTATAAAGCCGATAAAGAACTTTCTCTAAGTCGTCTGTTTGCCAACAATGATATTCCAAAGAGTACGGGCATGAGGACGATAAAATGTCTACTTGATTGCGGTATTCTCAAAGAAAAATTTATGTTTGAAAACGAGGACAATTTGTCTGTTGAGCTATCAAGCGAAGCAGCGTCAAAGATGAATGTTGTGCTGAGAGTAGCGCTCCAATCCACAAGTTTTACATAAGTAGTTCATTGCAGCATCGACTAACAACTGCGGGCGACAGCTTTCAGGCAACTCCGGCGGACGCGGGATCGTCCGCTTCTGGGGCGTTCGCTGACAGAAATAATTATGCCGAGCATCACCTGTTGGATGGCAAGCAAATCATTTGGTGGAAGTGATATCGTGATTGCGGTGACAGTCGATAAAATGCGTTCCGCTGTCCTCAGCCGTGCCCATAATCCGGTTCAACAAGCCCAGTGAAGAGTTTTCCAACATTGGTTGTTTTAACTCCAAAGCCCCATTTCCCGGTGCATCTCACCTTTCCCTTTTTCTACTTCCGCCTTCCTGACCTCTTTCGCTTTCCTACTCCATCACTGATCTGCTACCACTTGAATTTAATCATCCCCCCGATACGGATCCCTTATGGAAACCATTGCAATCGCAACCAGCCCTGCATCCAGTGAATTTTACGACGATCTTGTCTCCGCCGCCAAAGCTTTAGTGGATGGCGAAACTGATGCTATCGCCAATATGGCCAATATCTCCGCGCTGATCTGGCAATATGTACCAGACCTCAATTGGGCGGGATTTTATCGGGTGATCGCCGGCGAACTGGTGCTTGGTCCGTTCCAAGGAAAAACCGCCTGCATCCGTATCGCGATCGGCAAAGGGGTTTGCGGGACGGCTGCGGCGAGCGGCGCAACGCAGCGGATTGCCGACGTCCACGCGTTTCCCGGCCATATCGCCTGCGATGCGGATAGCCGGTCGGAGCTGGTCATTCCTTTTACCAAAGGCGGAGAAGTAATAGGCGTTCTTGATCTTGACAGCCCGAACCCGGATCGATTTTCGCAAGCGGATCAGGACGGGCTGGAGCGGTTGATGTTGGCAATTTCAGGCCAGCTCGGTTAACCGGCAAGTTAACGGTTTCTCACCATGCGGGGTTAACAAACCGGTAACTAACCTGCCCCATTTCGAGACATCACATAAAATCACCTCTATTTTACAAGCCCCTAATGGTCAAAGCCCTCAAAAAATGGTAATAAATTGTTAACCATTGAACGCATGGACGCGCCTGTCGCGCGTCTGGAACCAGGGAGTTGTTAACCATGAAGACCCTTTTATTTGCTGGCCTTGCAGGCTTTTTGGCTGCGGCACCCGGCGCAGCAAATGCGGCTGGCGACTCGGCCTTACCACTCTCTGGAGCCGAGGCTCTCGTGGACCTGAGCTTCGCATCACCTGCGGCGCTCGCCTCTGCTAGCCAGGGCGCTAAGACGCCTATGCCCAAAATGGGTGGGCAGAGAATGCGCGGCCAGGGAATGAACGGAATGCATATGGGCGGTCACCAAATGAAGCGCATGGGCCAGATGAATCAGATGCGCGGACATAAAATGAGCGGCCAGCAGATGAAATATGGTGGTGGCAACCGCGGCGGATCATATGTCCGTCAAGGGCGGATGGGCTATGGCAATGGATACAAGCGCCCGCATCGCGGCTTCCAGCTTCCACAGACATTTGTGCAGCCGAGCTATTTCATCGGCAATTTCGGTTATTATGGCCTTAGTCAGCCTTCGGTGGGCTATGGCTGGTCCCGCTATTATGATGATGCGGTTTTGACCGACCGTCGCGGTATTGTTTATGACACGCGCCGCGATATCGACTGGGATAGATATAACCAGGGCTATAACGACGGCTATCAAGCCGGTCAGGCAACCTACGATCAAAACGTGTTTTACGGCGATGATCGCGTTTTAGCATCGCCAAGCGGATACCATAGCGGTGCCTCTTACCAAGGCGACTGGAATGGTGCCTATCGTGAAGATGGCAGCTATCAAGGCGACTGGCAGGGAACCTATCGTAGTGCTGACGGTCGCACCTATGAGGGCGAATATTCCGGAACCTTTATCGGTGAAGGCAATATGACGCCACATTGGGGCAATAGCGCGCAAAGGCCATCGGGCTGCGATATCGACCCCGGATTTAGCCCGGAAGCATGCGGATTTCGGACCGAACCTCCTCGGTACCAAACCTATCCGGATATCGATCGCGGAGACCCTGACGAACTTGCATATCTGGAACGTTGCAAGACGAGTAGCGGCATTGGCGGCGCGGTTGTTGGCGGAGCCATTGGCGCGCTGGCCGGTAACCGGATTGCAGGTCGCGGAAATCGCCTCGGCGGATCGCTTATCGGTGGAGGTCTCGGTGCGGTCGCAGGTGCGGCAATTGATCAAGGGACGGACCGCTGCCGGAAGTTGCTGAAGAAATATGGCTATGATCGCGGCCATCAGGGCAATAACCACCACAGTGGGCAGGTCCAGCATCATACTCGCCCGCACTACCCGCAGGGTTATCCGCAGCAACGTTACCCAAGCGGTTGGCAGGGTGGATATTATTATCCGGCTTATTACTACCAGCAACAGGCTCCAACGATAACAACAATTACCGTTCAGGCCCAGCCTGTCACAACCACGACCACGACGACCTATATCGAGGAAGAAGTGATCTACGAAAAGGCTCATCGGGCCCCATCCAAGAAACTGTATAAACCAGCAGCCAAAAGGGTCTGGAAACCACGCCCAGCGCCGCAGCCCATTTTGAAAGGTTGCCAGCAAGCTCATTGCTAGGCCGTCTGGATTAGATCAAAAAAAACCCGCTAATCGAGAGATTGGCGGGTTTTCTTTTTGTCACATCAGCAACCAGAAAGATGCCGGAAATGAACTAAAAATATCTATTTTTCAGGCGTGAACCGGAGCCAGCCGTCTGGTCCCAATCGCTCCAACGGGCGAAAACGAACTTTGTAGTTCATCCTCGGCGAGCCCTCTACCCAATAGCCGAGGTAAACATAAGGCAGCCCGGCTTTACGGGCACGCATGATATGATCCATGATTATATAATTTCCCAAACCAACCCGATCTGGATGGTCAGCATCAAAGAAGCTGTATATCATTGATAGTCCATCGCCCTGCTGATCGGTCAGACATGCGCCGACTAAAGCGCCTTTACTGCCATCTTCAGTCGGTTCGCGATATTCGACGACGAAGCTTTTGACTGGCGATTGCTCAACCATGTCGGAATAATCCATCTCATCCATCTCGGTCATACCGCCGCCGGGATGACGCTTGGAAAGATATTTCTGAAGCAAGGCAAATTGCTCTTCCGTCGCCCAAGGCTCACATGCCTGCACCACCAGATCCTGATTACGCTTGATGAGTTTCCGCTGGGTAGTATTCGGCTTGAATTCATCCGAAATCACCCGCACTGAAATACAAGCTTTGCAGTCCAGACAGCTGGGGCGATAGGCGACATTCTGGCTACGTCTAAAACCGATCCGGCCGAGGGCATCATTAAGCTCGTCGGTATGTGGACCATTGAGTTCGGTAAATACCTTGCGCTCGCTTTTACCGGGCAAGTACGGGCATGGACTGGGATTGGTCACAAAAAATCGCGGGAAGCGAACAGGAGCAGTCACAAAAGCCAGCCTTGGTTAGAATTCTCAAGAATCGATTTTGCTAATATGACGGTTGCGGGACAAAATTGAAAGGCGGTTTACCACATAAATCCATCACGGATTTTAATGCTGTGTTTCGACAAACTCAGACGCAAAAAAAACGGGACGATAAACGCCCCGTTTTCAAATTTATTTACCAAAAAAGCTCAAGGGCTTGTTGGATCATTATCATCAGCAATGATGATAATGCCAGCGATTACAGCAGCTGCGGCCAAGACAGCGATCAGAATGCCATTTTCGCCTTCCAACTTCTCGCCTTTTGCAGTTGTCGAAGCGCTTACACGCTCAACTGCTGGTGCAACGCTATCTGCCGCTTGTGCAGCTACAGGTGCGATTACCAGAGCTGCGGCTGCCGTAGCCGATGCTAGTTTATTGAACTTCATTATGTACTCCAATCAGTGGTAGTGTCATTGAGTGAGGCCAAAATTTAGCCCCAATGCGCCCAAATCACGATATAGTCCCAGACACTTTTGTCTTTTTGAACCATATCGAGAGTTGGGATTACAACAAGATCGATAAAAACGCAAGTAAAGGCTTGGCTATTTTTGGATAGTTTCAGATTAGGTGAGATAATTCCGCGGACAGTTGAATGGCTTAGCGGCTGCGTACAAAAACGGGTGCTCCCCCAACCCAAGTCTGGCTCACCGTCATCGTTCGGATTGTGGATGGAGAAGCAAGCATGAAATCCTCATCCAAAATCAGGAAATCTGCGCGCTTGCCGGGTTGCAGACTACCCAATCGGTCTTCGGCAAAAGCAGCATATGCCGCACCAATAGTATAAGCTTTAAACGCTTCCTCACGCGATAATCTTTCCTCGGGATACCATCCGCCGAACGGCGCGCCGGTGGCATCTTCGCGTGTCATTGCAGCCGCTATTCCAGGAAATGGATTGGATGACTCCACTGGTACATCGGTTCCAAAGGCCAAATGTGCGCCCGATTCGAGGATCGACTTCCACGCATAGGCACCAATCAAACGGCTCGGACCCAGTCGTGCCTCGGCCATCACTCTGTCGGAAGTCTGGTGTACCGGCTGCATCGAAGCGATCGCTCCACTGGCAACGAAGCGCGGCAGATCCGCAGGATCAATAATCTGCGCATGCTCAATTCGCCAGCGCCGGTCGCCCTTGAAGGTTCCCTGCATTTCCTCAATCGCCGACAGCACTTCGTCATTGGCACTATCACCAATAGCATGGGTGGCGACTTGGAAACCATCCATCGCCGCCCGGCTCATTTTATTCTTGAGTTGCGCAGAGCTTAGCAAAGCCAGACCTGTCTCGCCGGGCTTATCAGCATAAGGCTTTTTCAATAACGCCCCGCGCGAACCCAACGCACCATCCATATAGAGTTTAACCCCGGCCAATTTGAGGCGGTCGTCATAGAGCCAAGGGGATGGCCCCGGGCCACCTATGGCAACCATATTGTCGATCTCGGCAGCGTAAGAAATAATCCGGACTTTGAGCTGGCCTTTGTCGCCGGCGCGCCGGAAGCTCTGCCAATCTTCCATCGTCGTGCCCATATCGGCAATAGCCGTCACTCCGTTCGCAAGCAAAATCTCCTGCGCTTTCTGCAGCGCGAGATCCCGCTCCACGGCCCGCGGCGCGGGGATCGCGGCACTAAACAGAGATTCGGCATTATCGACGAAAATGCCGCTTGGTTTGCCGTCAATTTTTTCAATCGAACCCCCAGCAGGAGCCTTCGTCGCTGCTGTGATATTCGCAACTTTCATTGCCGCACTGTTCACCCACGCTGCGTGACCATCCACTCGGGAAAGGTACACGGGCCTATCCGGGATGATCGCATCCAGCTCTGCAGCATTAGGGAACCGCCCCAAACCCCAGACTTCCTGATTCCAACCGCGCCCGATTATCCACTGCCGCTCGGGATAGCGCTTGGCATAATCCGCCAGTTTCTGCTGTGCCTCGGCGAGCGACTTGGTGTCGGATAAGTCCAGCGTCAAAGCGGCAAAACCCATGCCCATCACATGGCCATGCGCATCGACAAATCCGGGAATCAGGTTTTTGCCTTTACCGTCAAACTGATAATCAACCTGCTTGGGGCGTTTGTCCTTTCGATCAAGCAACTCCTTCACCTTGCCATCATCATCAATGACCATGCCGGTGAAACGGATAACTTCACCCGATTTCGTTAGAGTCATGCCGTTGACATTTTCAATCAGGCTGTCTGCATGTGCCGGACTTGCCGCAATTGCCGATAGAGAAGCGCAGCTAATCGCTAACGCCCGCAAACTGAACTTACTCATCATGCTTATTCATCCTCTTGCCTTGGCGATCCGCGATACCAGGGAGCTGGTATCTTTGCGTCCACCTCCAGCTTGCTGCACCTCGGCATAAAATTGATCGACAAGCGCGGCGACCGGTAAAGTGGAACCATTGGTGCGCGCCTCTTCAAGCGCCAGTCCCAGATCCTTGCGCATCCAGTCTACCGCAAAGCCAAAATCAAATTCATCCTTTGCCATCGTGCTCCAACGATTATCCATCTGCCAGCTTTGAGCCGCGCCACCTGAAATTGCTTCATATACTTTATCGAGATCGAGCTTACTCGCCTGGGCAAACCGCAAGGCTTCTGACAGCCCCTCAAGCACACCGGCTATTGCGATCTGGTTGCACATCTTGGTGGTCTGCCCTGCCCCGGTCCGCCCGACATGAACAATGCGCGATGCGTAGACCGTCATGATCAACTCGGCTGCGGCGAACGCTTCTTTGCTGCCGCCACACATGATCGATAGCGCGCCGTTTTCCGCGCCAGCCTGTCCGCCCGATACCGGCGCATCGACAACATGGATGCCGCGCCCTTCCGCTTCCACCGACAATTGCCGGGAAATTCGCGCCGAAACGGTGGTATGGTCAATAAATAATTTGCCGCTCGCCATTGTGCTGAACGCACCATCGCGACTCATGGTCACGGCGCTCAGATCATCGTCGTTGCCAACGCAAGTAATTACAATCTGAGAATCTTTTGCGGCCTCCGCCGGACTGCTGGCTGCCTTTCCACCATTGGCTTGAACCCATTTTTCTGCCTTCGCCTTGGTCCGGTTGTAAACAGTGAGATCGTGCCCTGCCTTGGCGAGATGCGCTGCCATTGGCCCGCCCATCACACCAATTCCGATAAATGTTATTTTTGCCATATGAATCCTGTCCTTACCTGCGGATTGTCATTGGCCATAATCATTGTTTCCCTGATTGGCCAGATGCGTTAGGGCCTCTGGCATTATGACAGACCAAAACAGCACCGCCCTAAAGAGCACCACTATACCGAGCTTCGACTATGAAGACGTCAAGGCCGCGCATGCCCGCATCCGTGACCGCATTGTACAAACACCGACGCTCAAAAGCATTACCTTGTCTGAAATGGCAGGCGCGGAGGTTTTCCTGAAATTCGAGAACCTGCAGTTCACGGCGGCCTATAAAGAACGCGGGGCGCTTAACGCTTTATTGTTAATGGATGAAAGCAAACGCCAGGCCGGTGTGATCGCCGCTTCCGCTGGTAACCATGCGCAAGGACTTGCCTATAACGCAAAGAACCTTGGTATTCCCGCAACCATCGTCATGCCAAGCACCACACCGATGGTGAAGGTGGAGCAAACACGCGGACACGGCGCGGAAATCGTGATTTTTGGCGGCAATTATGATGAATCCTATGCGCACGCTCTGGAACTCGCCGAGCAGCGCGGTTTGACTTATATCCATGCCTTTGATGATCCCCATGTTGCCGCTGGCCAAGGCACGGTCGCAATTGAGATGCTGGAACAAGTTCCCGACCTCAACCGCCTGATCATTCCAATTGGTGGTGGTGGCCTGTGTTCCGGCATGGCAACGGCGGCCCATGCGATTAATCCTGATATTAAAATAACCGGCGTACAGGCGGCGCTTTATCCCAGCATGTATGGCAAGCTCAAAGGCGAAGAAGTGACCGCAGGCGGCGATACTCTGGCCGAAGGCATTGCGGTGCGCAATCCGTCAGAGTTTACCGCAGCGATCATCAAAGAACATGTCGATGAAATATTGCTTGTTGGCGAGGCGCAGCTGGAAGAAGCGGTTAGCTTGCTGCTCCAGATCGAGAAAACGGTCGTCGAAGGTGCAGGCGCCGCTGGATTGGCTGCATTGCTCGCTAACAAAGAGAAATTCGCCGGAGAAAAAGTCGGCCTGATCCTGTGCGGTGGCAACATCGATACGCGCCTTTTAGCAAATGTGCTGTTACGCGACCTCGCCCGCTCAGGCCGTCTCGCACGGCTGAGATTGCACCTGCGCGATCAGCCGGGTGCGCTTTACAATGTTGTGCGCGAATTTGCTGAGCATGAAGTGAATATCATTGAGGTCTATCACCAGCGGGTATTCACCAATCTTCCTGCCAAAGGCTTGATCACCGATATTGAATGCGAAGCGAAAGACCGCGAGCAACTGGAGGGCCTGATCGTAGCGCTGAACAAATCGGGCTATGATGTGCGGCAAGTGGAACTGGCAGACTAGATTTGATACCCGATTCTATGCTGCTTTCGGATCACGCGCTAGACTTCGCTTTACGCTGGGAGTGGTTTTGCTTAACCGCTTAAAATCTATGGCTTCAGCAAATTGAACACCGGTCTTGTCGCCTTCTGACCAGCAAGCTGTGGCAAAGCAGGCGTAATCTGGGGCCAATTCCAGCATCAGTTCGGTGCCAGGCGGAACATCCCAAAGCCCAACAACCAATGCGCCGTTAATGGCAATATTCCGGAGCTGCGCATCATATCTATAGTTGTCATGAATGACGGCAATAGATCTCAGCACAGTGCGTCGCGGGTGGCGGCTGGATTTGAGTCCGGTTGGAACCAATGGCCCTCTGCCTTCAGCCAAAAGGGCTACAGCTTCATTTGCGACGAGGGGCTTACTGTAGATATACCCCTGAACGTGAGAGCAGCCCAAATCC
This sequence comes from Parasphingorhabdus halotolerans, assembly GCF_012516475.1. Taxonomy (NCBI): domain Bacteria; kingdom Pseudomonadati; phylum Pseudomonadota; class Alphaproteobacteria; order Sphingomonadales; family Sphingorhabdaceae; genus Parasphingorhabdus; species Parasphingorhabdus halotolerans. Next base: position 840,854 of record NZ_CP051217.1, read on the forward strand.
CGAATCAGTGCCAGTTCGTCATGGGTTTCGGCACCCTCTGCGATTGTCTCCATATCCAGGGCTTCGGCCAGGGAAACAATGGATCTGATAATCGCTGCATTTCGATTGCCAGCAATGGAAGCGCCTCGCACAAAGCTCTGGTCGATCTTGATTTTGTCAAATGGTGCTTTTTTCAAGTAACTGAGAGAGGAATAGCCTGTGCCAAAGTCATCCAATGAAAGTCGGATGCCAATGGATTTGAGATTGGCAAACATTTGGTCAGTATTATCACCTTCATTCAGGAAAACGCTTTCGGTTATCTCCAGTTCCAACCGACCCGGGTCAAGTTGCGACCTCGAAAGCGCGTTCATCACAACCGCCGGAAACCCGGGATTGGCAAATTGAATAGGTGAGACATTGACCGCAATTTTGACATTCCTTGGCCATTTCGCCACTTCATCACAGGCGGTTCGCAAAGCCCATTCGCCGATTTGTGTAATGAGGCCGGCCTCTTCAGCGATTGGAATAAATACTGCCGGTGAAATATAACCTCGCACTGGGTGATTCCACCGCAAAAGAGCTTCATATCCTGAAATCTCTTCGTTCGCGGTTGAAACTTGTGGCTGATAGACCAGATGAAATTGGTCCGCAGACAGCGCCTGTCTGAGTTCCTGTTCCAAATTTCGCCGGTCTTCCGCATCAGCATGCATGGTCCTATCGTAAAAGCGATGAATACCACGTCCACCATCCTTGGCTGCGTACAGCGCAAGATCGGCATTGCGAATGAGCGATTCGGTCGTTCCGCCATGTTCTGGAGCAATCGCAATTCCGATGGACGCACCTATTGTAATCTGAGTACCTTCGATCATGTAAGGCTGCGTCAAAGTTGCAATTACCGCGTCGGCCAAGGATGCCAGAGGTTTCCGATCATATATATCGGGAAGTACGACTTTGAATTCGTCTCCCCCAATTCTGCCGGCATGACCTTGTGAGCCTATGACACGTTGAATTCTCTGGCTAACCTGTTTCAACAGCGCATCGCCAGCAGGATGTCCCAATGTATCGTTCACCGTCTTGAAACGATCCAGATCGAGAAGGAACAATGCACAGGGCCGCGTAGCACCCATCTGGTCTATCAGGGCTTTTTCAAGAATCCCGAGCATTTGAAGCCGGTTTGACAATCCAGTCAAAGAATCGAATTGAGCGAGCTGCTTCACCTCGTCTTGCGACCTCCGCATAGCCGTCAAGTCGGTGCCGCTACCTCGAAACCCCTGAAACTGACCATATGGCGAGAATATCGGATTGCCAGATAGCGACCACCAGCGCTCTTCTCCAAATATCACAGACTGAACAGAAATTTCTTTAAATGCCGAGCGACTGGACAGATGGAACCCCAAAGTCCTTTCGCCGCTTGGCGAACTGGAAGCCGCTTCAAAAGGCGCAATCAAATTGGTCAATGATTGACCAATGAGGTCTTCAAAAGTGTCGCTTGAATATTTCCGGATAGAATCGGAAATATAGATTATTTTGCCATCTCGATCCGTTTCCCAGAACCAACCCAAACCCGCATTTTCATATTCCGTCAGCAGTAAGCTAGCCCGCTTTTCGCCCTGACGTTTTTCTATTATACGTAGATTGTCAGCGTGATCCCGGCGGATATGTTCTAAAGTCGCGACATAGGCTGCGGACACAAAAATTAAGAAAGCAAAGCCAAACGCAAAAAACGGCAACGCGAAAAACAGAACCGCTACCACACCGGTACTAAAAGAAACCCCAACGATCCGTTGTTTTCCAGCAATAATGGCGACAATCATTGTGGTAAAACATTGAAAAACGACGCAGGACGCTGCGAGCAGCGGCGATGATTGGAGGTCAATCAATGACAGCTGGAAAACAGCAAATGTGATTCCCGAAAGACAGGCAAAAACAAGCATGAATCGGAGTTGCAAATACGGTTGTAAAGTCTTGAATTTCTTGAATTTTGCGGCACCGCAGATACAAAGATCGAAGAAAAAGGTCGATGCGGCCAAGGACATCGTCATGGCATGCATTGATAGAGTCGCGTTCTGGTCCGCCAGATAGAGAAAGATCAATCCAGCGACTTTTACCAACGGGATCAAGGGCCAAAAACTTGATAAAGCCAATATATCATCGGCAATTCTTTGCGACACGCTATCATTGTCGGACGATGGGACAATACCCAAACTCGTCCAACCCGCCAATTTGGCTGGTAATGGCTCAATACTGGCAGTATTACGTCGCAAATTCATCAGAAAGGGCTAACGGTAAAGAGTTTCTATCTTCTTACTTTCGACGCCATGAATGGTAATTTTTGAACGCAGAGACAGTTCTCATGGAAGTCACTCGCTTGGAATGACCGCTATCGGGACCAATCACGGCAGTATTGAGCGAGCGGTTTTACGAATTGCCACGCAGGCGATTACCATAGTCTCGGACGCATGAACAAGAACAGCGGTCTGATTTTCCAATTACCTAAACCCGCGCTGTAACCCCCGCATCGCGCATCCCGCGCCAGACTTGCGCCGCCTGCACCGTTTCCGGCACATCATGAACCCGAACGATTTGCGCACCCTGTTGGATGGCATGAAGGGCAAGCGCGATAGAACCGCCCAGACGCTGGTCAACCGGCGCTTCTTTTGACAGGGCACCGATCATGCGTTTGCGGCTCGCGCCGATCAGCAGCGGTTGGCCAAGCGCATGGAACATCGCAAGATTGTTCATCAACGCCAGATTGTCAGCGAGAGACTTTCCGAAACCGAGCCCCGGATCGACGATGATTTTTTCGCGCTCAAAACCGGCTTCGACAACATCGGCTATGCGTTGCTCCAGCCAATCGAAGGTCTCCGTAACAACATTGCCATACCCATTACCTTTGTGCGGATCTTTGCCGCTGGAAGGGGCGTGCATCAACACCACCGGTTTGCCAGAAACTCCGGCCACCTCAAGCGAACGTTTATCATGAAGAAGTGCTGATATATCATTGATAATATGCGCTCCTGCTGCGATGGCGGCCTCCATGACAGCGGCCTTGCGCGTATCGACCGAAATCGCCGCGCCACAGTGCGTGAGCTTTTCAATCACTGGCACCACTCGCTTGATTTCGTCACCTTCCCAAACCGCTTCGGCCCCGGGACGGGTTGATTCACCGCCGATATCGATGATCGAGGCCCCAGCGGTAGCCATATTGAAGGCAGCGTCTATGGCAGCTTGCGGATCGCTCCCATTTTTTCCTGCATGCTTGCCACCATCCGAAAAGCTGTCGGGCGTCCTGTTCAATATACCCATGACATGCGGCTGATCAAAACGGATCACCCGCTCGCCGCATTGCAATGGCGCATGCGGTCTGGTGAGATTTGCAAATAGCGCCGTCGCGCGTTCAGCCAGCGGCTCAACCATTTTTTCCAACAATTGCGGCCATTGCTCAACGGGTACCAGCGCCCGGGCGGATTTTCCTTCATCTATCGTCGTACATTCAATCTGAGAAAACCACATCAAACTGTTGTTTAGACGACTATTTTGTTCATCAAAATACTGTGGATTATCCAGAAACCCGACAGGCTTCATATAGATTTTGGAATGTGCCGATTGAGCCTCCATCTGTTCCATGAAGTCGGCCATTTTAGGGTTCCGTTGCCAGTAGATAGGTCTGACGCAAATCGTCAATCGGCTTCAGTTCCTTGCCGTCATGATAATACCAGTAGGTCCAGCCATTGCAGCTTGGCGCATCTTGCACCGTCGCACCGATTTTATGGATCGAACCTTCCTTACCCTCCCAAAGCAGCGAACCATCTGCACGCACTTTAGCTTTGAACTTGCGGTTTTTGCTGCAAATCTCGGTACCGGCTTTCAGGTAGCCAGTTTCCACCAAAGTGCCAAAGGCAACCCGCGGTTTGGACTTGGGTGATTGCATGGTTTTCAGCGAACTCTCGTCGAGCGGAAGCGCTGCCTCTATGCGCTCTTCAGCGACCTCGCAGTAAACATCTTCCTTCTCGCAACCGATCCAATGACGTCCCAATCTTTTCGCTACGGCGCCGGTGGTTCCAGTACCAAAAAACGGATCGAGCACGATATCGCCCGGATTGGTCGTTGCCAGCATGATACGATAGAGCAACGCTTCAGGTTTCTGCGTCGGATGCGCCTTGACACCGTCGCGTTTCAACCGTTCCTGACCACCGCAAATCGGCATCACCCAGTCGGAGCGCATCTGTAATTCATCGTTGAGGTTCTTCATCGCGCGGTAGTTAAAGGTATATTTCGCCTTTTCGCTCTTGGCAGCCCAGATCAGCGTTTCATGCGCATTGGTAAACCGTGTCCCCTTGAAATTGGGCATCGGATTGGCCTTGCGCCAGATGATATCATTGAGGATCCAGTAGCCAATATCCTGCAACGAAGCGCCAACGCGGAATATATTATGATAACTGCCAATCACCCAAAGCGAACCATTTGGTTTAAGAATACGCCGCGCCTCTGATAGCCAAGCCTTTGTAAACGCATCGTAAGCGGCAAAGCTGTCAAACTGGTCCCACGCATCGTCGACCGCATCCACTTGGCCACCTTCGGGCCGGTAAAGATCACCACCAAGTTGCAAGTTGTAGGGCGGATCGGCAAAAACCATATCGATCGAAGCATCCGGCAGTGACGCCATGGCTTCAATACAATCCATCTTCAAAATGCTGTTTAACGGCAGTTTTGCAGTATTTTCCGCCGGCTTAGCCGTTCCCGTTTTTATGGTGCGCCCAGTCTTCTTGTGCGGTGCAACCTTGTTTGTCGGCGCGTCAATGCGCTCAATGATACCCATGAAGGATCATCCCCTTTTTGTTTCCAGCCGCGATCAGGGTGAGTCCATCGCAGCTAACGGTCAAGGCCGTTAACTTAGGTTAAAGGCGTATCTTTATGGTTAACGGGAATTGAAAAAGGAGAACGAAACGAGTCCGCCACCAGATATAGAGTCCCGCCGTACGTCGTGGACTCAATCCCTAGTGGTGTGACAAAAAGGACTCGATTGGCGATTTTAATTTGATATTTGCGACTAAATGAGTGCGATCTGCGCAACTGGCGCAAAACTTTTCCGGTGCAGCGGCGTCGGGCCGTATTTGCGGAGCGCAGCGAGATGCTCCGCGGTCCCATAACCTTTGTTCCGCTCCCAACCATATTCCGGATATTGCACTGCCGCCTCAATCATCAGCCGGTCGCGATGTTCCTTGGCGATGATGGAAGCGGCGGAAATACAGGGGTGGAGGGCATCACCACCAATTATCGCGATCGCCTCATGATCCCATTCAGGCAAGCGATTACCATCGACCAGAACATGATCCGGTCGCGCCACCAGGCCGTCAGCAGCACGGGTCATAGCCAGCATGGTTGCTTGCAATATATTAATGGAATCAATCTCCAACTGATCGCATAAAGCAATGGAGAATATAGTTTTTTCCAGAATTTCGAGCTCTAAAGTCGCGCGTTTTTTTGCACTAAGTTTCTTGCTGTCATCCAGACCGATTATGCCGTGACCATCGGGCAATATCACAGCAGCGGCGACCACCGGACCAGCCAGCGGTCCCCTGCCCGCTTCGTCGACGCCTGCAATTGTCTGCACGATCAATTGATTCTCCACGGAGGATACCGACGGTTTTCACCGGCATGATACAGACAAATGATATTGCCATGCGGATCGCGTAGCCGTGCCTCGCGCCAACCCCAGCTTTCATCTTGCGGCATTCGATCAAAGACGATGCCGGTTTCAACAAGCTCTTTTACCCAGGCATCCAGAGCCAGGCTTTCAAAATAAACGACAGCATCATTGGGTGACTCTGAACCAGAATGAATCGAGAAAGTTGCGCCATTTCCTGCCTCAAAACGGGCATAGCCGTTATCCGGGCTATCAACAATTTGTCGCAGCCCGAGCTTTTTATAAAAATCAACGGAGGCAGTATAATCGGAAGAGCCTACGGTCACCTGATTAAAGGAAATACCCGGGACGACCTCATCCTCATCCCAGAAATCGCGGACCTGCTGGTGCCCCAGTGGGCCATTACCTTCACCAAAATGAGGCGCTTCCAGCAAGGCAAGCCTGACAAAGCGGATCGCTCGATTGAAGGCTTCAACCAGCGGCAAGCCCTGCCCCATTCCGCAAGCCAGAGCGCTCGCTAATGTACAGCCCGTTCCATGCGTGTCGCTGGTATCAAATCTTTTGCCTTCAAGGCTGGTGACCAAGCCCTTTGGCGAATAAAGTCGGTCCACAATGCGTTGTCCTTCACCATGCCCGTCTTTCAAAAGCAGATGGCAACCATGACCGAGAACCGCCTCTTTGCCGCCGAGTGCTTCAAGTTCGGGTATATTAGGCGTAACGACGCTGGCTAGCGCCATCAGACTGCCAAAAGCGGCGATTGTGGCTTCATCGGCTAGCGTGCTACCGCTGGTCGCAACCATCACTGGATCGAACACAATAGGCACGCTGACCCGTTCCAGATAATCCGCGACGGCAGTCGCTGTCCCGGCGCTTCCAATCATTCCGATCTTTATCGCATCCACCCCAATATCGCGGACCACGGCATCTATCTGCGCAATCACAGTCTCGGTCGGGATTAAATGCACCGCATCTAACCCAATTGTATTTTGTGCCGTCACCGCCGTTATAGCGGTCATCGCATATCCACCGAGCATGGTGATGGTCTTGATGTCCGCCTGAATGCCAGCGCCGCCGCCGCTGTCTGACCCTGCTATGGATAAAATGCGGGCCGGAGCGATCATATGGCCATGCCGAAAAATATTACCAGAATACCGATCAGCAGGACTGCGATGATCACCCCCAGCGTCAGTATAATATTTCTACGATTGGCGAGATACCACTCCGGCGCGAGGATTTTTATCCCCACGCCGATTGCAACTGGCATGAACAGGATCATCACAGCTATTGCTAAAACAATGAGGAATATCTCGGCTATCAATATGCTTATCCTTTAAATTTCCGCTCGCCCGAAGCCGGATATTTTTTCAACAATTCAATAGATCGAATGGGTCGCGGTTCAAATCCACCGCCACAATTCGGGCATATATGGGCCAGTTTGCCTTTTACGCAATCATCACAAAAGGTGCATTCAAATGTACAGATGTTTGCTCCCGGCTGATCTGCGGGCAAATCAACGCCGCAGCTTTCGCAATCTGGGCGCATTTCCAGCATATTCAGGCAGCCTCTTCCACAACGGAACAAATTCGATCCACAACAGTGTTAACTTGATCAGAATTATCGCCTTCCGCCATAACACGGATCAGGGGCTCGGTGCCGGATGCGCGAATAACCAATCGACCTACGCCGTCGAGTTCCTTTTCCGCTTCAGCAATGACAGATATTACCTTCTCGTCAGCCAATGGATCGCCACCACTATAACGAACATTTTTGAGAAGCTGCGGAACTGGATCAAAAAGATGCAGCAATTCACTGGCTGGCTTGCCGCTTTCCACGAGCTCAGCCATGACTTGCAAGGCCGCGATTGTGCCATCGCCGGTTGTTGCGTGATCGAGCAATATCATATGACCAGATTGCTCACCGCCGACGTTAAATCCGCCCTTTTTCATTTCTTCCAGCACATAACGATCGCCCACTTTTGAGCGAACGAGATCGAGTTTTTGAGAATTTAAAAATCGCTCCAACCCCAGGTTGGACATAACCGTTGCAACAATTCCGTCACCGGTGAGCAAGCCATTTCGACTCCAACTCCAGCCAATAAGAGCCATGAGCTGGTCGCCATCAACAATCTTACCCTTCTCATCGACCACAATCAGCCGGTCAGCATCACCATCCAGTGCAATTCCTATATGTGCGCCGCTCGCGACGACCGATTCCTGCAGAGCTGCAACATCTGTGGAGCCGCATTTATCATTTATGTTTTTGCCGTTCGGATCGACACCGATGGTGATGACTTCCGCCCCCAATTCCCAGAATGCCGAAGGGGCGACCTGATAGGCGGCACCATTGGCACAATCGACCACAACCTTCAGTCCGTCGAGACGGATATGGTCTGGTAACGACATTTTGACTGCATGAATATACCGCCCGCGTGCATCCTCAAATCTCCGCGCCCGACCGATATCAGACGCCGCCGCCAGTTTTGAAGGTTCGTCCAGATAAGATTCGATTTTCAATTCATCTTCGTCGGATAGCTTGAATCCGTCAGGGCCGAAAAGCTTGATCCCATTGTCATGATATGGATTATGGCTAGCAGAAATCATTACACCCAAATCTGCCCGCATGGATCGCGTCAGCATCGCAACCGCGGGAGTTGGCATGGGTCCAACTTGCACCACATCCATCCCGACACTGGTAAAGCCGGCAACCAGCGCATTTTCCATCATATAGCCCGACAGGCGGGTGTCTTTCCCAACCACAACCCGGTGTCTATGGTCCCCACGCAAAAAATGGCGTCCGGCGGCCTGACCGACCTTCATGGCTATTTCGGCCGTCATCGGGTGTTGATTGGTAAGACCTCTGATACCGTCCGTACCGAAGAATTTCTTTGTCATTCCAAGTGTTTTCCCTCTTTATCTGTTCGCCATCAATTCGCGTATCCCTGTAAGCGGCTTTAGACCATCCTCTAGGCCCAGACCAAGAGACAAATCTATTTTCACAGGCTTTGGCTATGTACGGTCAAACACACTAAGGGCTTGCCAGCACCTATCGTCGCTGTATCACTAACCAAACGCAGGTCTGGTTCGGGGAAGCTCATTGAAAAAAGCGCTTATTATACTGGCGGCATTGATATTGGGGATTGTCGCCGGTTTGAGCTTTGGATCAAGCGCGGACTGGCTGGTCACTAGCGCCGACGTCGTTGGCACGATGTGGCTTAATGGACTGCGCATGACTGTCATCCCGCTCGTTTTTACTCTCCTTGTAGTAGGCATCGCCAAAGCTGCATCAATGGCGCGAGCGGGCCGGATGACCGCACGCGCAATCGCTTTCATGATTTTCATATTATGGTGCTCCTCGGCGATGGCGGCGATTGTGACGCCCGCGTTGCTGGAGATTTTTCCTTTGGATAGTGGCGCTGCCGAGGCATTGCGCTCCGCATTAGGCAGCGTCGAACCGGCTGGCGATGTCCCACCATTCAGCGATTTCTTGCGCGCAATCATTCCCACAAATCCGATTGCTGCCGCCGCAGAAGATGCAGTTTTACCGCTCATGGTCTTTGCACTCGCCTTTGCTTTTGCGATAACCCGGTTACCGGAAAAACCCCGCACGCTGCTCACGGATTTTTTTGAAGCAATGGCCGATGCTTTATTGATCCTGATCCAGTGGGTATTGCTGCTTGCCCCTATTGGTGTGTTTGCCTTGGCGCTCGTCGTTGGTGCCAAAGCCGGAGCGGCAGCGTTTGGCGCGCTGCTGCATTATGTTTTAATCGTCAGTGCCATCGGTGCAGTGATCTGGATTGCGAGCTATCTGCTGACCTTGGTGGGAGCCAAACGCAACCCAGTCGCATTTTTCCGGGCTTCTGCCCCGGCACAGGCAGTGGCAATTTCCACACAAAGCTCGCTCGCATCACTACCGGCGATGGTGAGTGGCGTTAAAGCAATGGGTGTCGGAGAACGCTCCGCGGATGTGGTGCTTCCGATCTCGGTCGCGCTGTTCAGAGCCACTGGGCCTTGCATGAACCTAGCGGTCGCGATTTATGTCGCCCATCTCATGGGAATAGAATTATCGGTCAGCGCTCTGGCTATCGGTGTAGTTGTTGCTGCGATCACAACGATGGGCGCGGTCAGCCTGCCGGGATCGGTCAGTTTCATTACCTCCATAGCACCGATTGCGCTGGCAATGGGCTTGCCGATTGAACCGCTTGCTTTGCTTTTGGCGATTGAGACCTTTCCTGATATTATGAGGACAGTGGCCAATGTCAGTATGGATATGAGCGTAACTGCAACAGTCGCGGCACGTGAAGGAGATATTGAATGAAATACCGTAAACTGGGCGCTGAACTGGAAGTGTCCGCACTCGGCCTTGGTTGCATGCCAATGGCGGGAATTGGCAAAGGTATGTATGGCGAGGCCAACACAGCAGAGTGCCTTGCCACACTCGATCGCGCAATTGAACTTGGCATCACTTTCTTTGATACAGCAGAAGTTTACGGCCCTTACCGGAACGAAGAATTATTGGGTCAGGCTATAAAAGGGCGCCGTGACAGGCTCGTCATTGCCACTAAATTCGGATTTGATTTGACCAATCCCGTCAAGATCGGGGTGGATTCATCCCCCGCCAACGTGCGGCGCGCCTGCGAAGGATCACTGCAGCGCCTTGGCATTGATACGATTGATCTGTTTTACCAGCACCGCGTCGATCCCAATGTACCGATAGAAGAAACCGTAGGTGCAATGGCCAATCTGGTTACTGAAGGAAAAGTACGTTATCTCGGGTTATCTGAAGCGGGTGCTGATACAATCAAGCGCGCCAATAGAACACACCCTATCGCAGCCTTGCAATCAGAATATTCTTTGTGGGAACGCAGCATTGAAGAGGAAATATTGCCGCTGTGTCAGGATTTGAACATCGGCTTTGTTCCCTATAGCCCCCTTGGCCGTGGCTTCCTGACCGGACAAATTACGAGCCGGGATGATCTGGCTGATGATGACTACCGCTTGCGTGATCCGCGCTATTCGGAAGAGAATTTCGATCAGAACCTGAAGATGGTGGACGTCGTCAAAGAAATTGCAAGCAACCATGGCTGCTCCGCAGCGCAAGTCGCACTCGCCTGGTTGTTGGCGCAGGGCGATTTCATTGTCCCGATCCCCGGCTCCAAGCGCCGTGCCACTCTGGAAGACAGCATGGCCGCCGTTGACGTGACATTGACCGACGATGATCTTGATGCATTGGAAAAAGTCGCACCAATGGGCGGCACCGCCGGCCCCCGATATGGTGAAGCCATGATGTCGATGGTGCGTCTCTAAAGCTTAGCGGTCATAGGCCTTTGGCAGAGAACCAGGAGCCGGGTTACGGTAACGTTCCCGCAAGCGTTCCTGACGATTGGATAGTGACTGCTGCACGCCATCAACAAACACCATCTCGACTTGCGTCGAAAGCTCTAATGGGTCACCTGTCCAAATCACTACATCGCCCTTGCGTCCCGCTTTCAACGAACCAAGCTGCGCGCCCATACCCATGATTTCAGCCGGTTTCGAACTGATCGCGGCAAATGCTTCATCCCAACTTAGTCCGGTCGCCCGTGGCACTTTATTAAGCGCCACCAAGTTACCCGCATATTGGACAGAATAGCGCAGTTGATGTTCATCGCGATCATTGATCATTCCAATGGCCACATTGACGCCAGCGGCCTTCATCCGGCCAATATTGGATTGGGTTGCAGACAGGCTTTCAAAACGATCCGGGAGATCATTGAGCGCTGATGCCAAAACCGGAACACGCGCAGCGGCGATCTCATTCGCCACACGCCAACCTTCGCTCGCACCGACGAGTACCATATTCAATGCCGGAAACTCTTTTTTGATATCGAGCACCTTTAATATATCATTCGCGCTTTCGACATGAACCAAAAGCTGGACGCTACCATTAATAACCGGCAGCAATGCCTTCGCGTCGGACTTGGTTAGCAAATCGCTTTCAAAACTCGCTGGCGCGCGCGCGTAACTGCTTGCTTCATCAAGTAGTGCACGAAACAGGATGTGCGTTGCGGCGCGGCTCCCCCCTGCCCGGCTATGGCCGGTTTCGCCAAGCTCGACAAACTGGAATGCCTTGGCCTTGGTGATCGGTGAATTATCCTGGCCAAGGTCAATAATCGCGCCATAACCCCCGAATATTGACGTTGCAGTGCTTGGAGATACCACCGCTCGGGTCACGCCCGCAGCGCGGTTAACGGATACCGCCGAAGCGAATGGATTGACCGCATATTGCACATCAATTGCTGATGAAAAAACAGAGCCCCGCGCATTGACATCATTGGTTTGGCTAACCGCTCCGACCTCAACCAGCCCGACCCGGCTGAACCCTGCAAAAATACCTGGCGTAACCCACTTTCCAGACGCGTCGATCCGGCGCGCATTGGCTGGAATTGCGATATTGAGACCGGCGGCAACAACACGATCATTGGTCATGATCACCGTACCGCCATCAATCGGAGCAGTACCGTCCCCGATCACAACTTTACCGCCGGTGATCGCAATAGTTTCCGCCGCAGCAGAAGCGGCCGTGAGAGCAATTGATGAGAGCAGAAGAGCGCCAAATTTCATCATTTCACGTCTCCTTCACCAGGCTGACCAAGCTCGAAATCGCTCACGGGCCTGCGTGCAGGATCATTGCTGTCAAACAGCAAAGCGCCATCAATCCAGACCTTTTCCGGTCGGGAATATACGCTCAATGGATTGCCGTTCCAGAGCACGACATCGGCCATCTTGCCTGCTTTCAGGCTGCCGGTCTGGTCTTCAATACCAAGGGCCTTAGCAGCGTTGTAGGTGATCCATTTCATCGCCTCGGCATCGCTGATCTCAAGTCCCATAGCGCGACCATCGGCAAGCGCTTTTGCTGTTTCCTGATTGAGGCGCTGGATCTGGTTCTCGTCATCGGAATGTATGATCGTGCAGGCACCGGCATTATAGACCAGCGCTGCATTTTCCGGAATGGCATCATAGGCTTCCATCTTGAAGCCCCACCAATCTGCCCACATTGCCGAACAAATGCCTTCTTTCGCTAATATGTCGGCAATTTTATAACTTTCGACCGCATGGTGAAATGCCGTTACCTTATAGCCAAATTCCTTCGCCATATCGATGACCTGGTACATCTCGTCGGCGCGGTAGCAATGGTTATGAACCAGTATCTCGCCGTTGAGAACGCCAGCAAGCGTTTCCTTGGCAAGGTCCCGTTTGGGCGGTTTTGCGCCCTTCATCTTTTCGCGATATTCCTGCGCGTCAATCCATGTCTGGCGGTTCACCGCAAGGCTACCCATCCGGGTTGAGGGCATACGTCCCTTGCCACCATAGACCCGCTTTGGATTCTCGCCGCAGGCCATTTTCAAACCATAAGGCGCGCCGGGGAATTTCATGCCCTGCACTGTGCGCGACGGCACGTTTTTGAGCGTGACCGAACGCCCGCCGAATAGATTGGCTGAGCCAGGAAGAATTTGTAGCGAAGTAATTCCCCCATTTGCCATAGCGCGCGAGAAACCGGGGTCTTGCGGCCAAACACTATGTTCTGCCCAAACCTCCGGTGTGGCTGGAGACGTTGCCTCGTTGCCATCGCTATGCGCGTCGACACTGGGCGTCGGATAATCTCCAAGGTGGCTGTGCACATCAATAATGCCCGGTGTTACATATTTTCCGACACCGCTAATCTGGTTCACAACATCTGGTGGCATCGAAGTTGGGCCGCCGACTGCCTTGATCTTGCCGTCTGTCATATGGACCCAGCCATTCTCAAATTGACCGCCCTCACCATCGATCACCGTGACCGGGATGATGAGAGTTTCTTCAGCGGGATAGCCCTTGTAGGTAGATGGGAATGCAACCCTGACCGGTTTGGAAGATGATGCGCTCGAAGCGCTCGCGGTTTCCGTTTCAGCAGCCGTAGCCGCGCATCCTGCCACAAGCGACCCCGCGGCCAATACCGCCAGCAATGCTCCAGACTTCATTTTTACCCCTTAAGATTAAGCTTTTGTCGCAGGATGGATACCAGCAGCCGCTGGTTCGCCGATTTCGCCCTCACCCTCAAGATGCGCATCGGCATCCTGCAGTGTATCAAGGTGCATCAGTTTCTTGATGAGCGGCGATATCACGATCACCAGAACGCCAACGCCTACCGCAACCCAACCAACTGTCGAATATACATCAAGAACGCGATCTGGCCCCGCCCCTTCCGCACCAACGGCTGCAGCAATCAGGCCAGCGGCAAAGTTACCGGTTGCCGATGCAAAGAACCATGTACCCATTATAAGACTGGCCATATGGGCCGGAGCCAGACGGTTCATTGCGCTGAGACCAACCGGCGACAGACAAAGCTCACCGGTTGTATGCAGGAGATAAATTAGGAAGATGAAAATCACTGGCGTTAAGTTACCCGTTCCGGCGGCCAAAGCGCCAGCGACCAAAACCAGAAAGCCCAATCCGAGCTGAATCAGGCCCAATCCGAATTTCGCCGGGGCGGATGGCTCCAGACCGCGTCGGCCCAGCCATGTCCACAATATTGCGAATATCGGAGCCAACAGCACAATGTAAATTGCATTGATCGATTGGAACACAGAAGCGGGGACTTCAATACCAAAGATACTGCGATCAACGCTGCGGTCAGTGAACAGGTTAAGCGAGGAGCCTGCCTGCTCAAACAATGCCCAGAACAGGATGGAGCCAAAAATCAGGAACATCGCGGCAAAGATTCTATCACGGTCTTCCGGTGCCAATTTCGCAACGGCAGTATAAAGGACATAGAGCACTAAAATTGCGCCCGCGATGCCGAGCAATGACCCAACGAGTGCCTGATATTGAATTAATATCCAGATCAACCCGACTGTGGCAAAGCTACCCAAATAGAGCAGCCATTCGAATTTAATTCCCGCCACTTTGCTTTCAAGACGCGCTGGATCGGACGACTCTCCTCGACCCACAAGCAATGGCTTGCCCCAGATGAATACCACGAGGCCAAGCAACATACCAATACCGGCGGCTCCGAAACCATAGGACCAGCCATAGGTTTGTCCCAACCAGCCGGCGATAATTGCACCGAGCGCAGCGCCGAGGTTAATACCCATGTAGAATATGGTGTAGGCGGGGTCACGGCGAATATCTGTACGGGTATAGAGCTGTCCTACCATCACCGAGATGTTGGCTTTCAAAAACCCGGAACCGACAATGATGAATGCCAGAGCCAACCAGAAAATATTGATTGCAGCATCGGCCTGGCCGCCTCCGTCACCCTCAAAAGCCATCAGGAAATGGCCGAATGTCAGCAGTAATGCACCGAACGCCACAGCCTTGCGCTGCCCGAGATAGCGATCCGCCAAATAGCCACCAACAACCGGCGTGATATAAACCAGCGCGGTATAGGCACCGTAAATGATACCCGCTTCACTATCGGAAAACATCCAATGCTGGACAAGATAGAAGATAAGCAAGGCGCGCATGCCATAGTAGGAGAAACGCTCCCACATTTCGGCAAAAAATAGAACAAACAGTCCTTTTGGATGCCCAAGGAATGTTCCTCTTGCATCTCCGGATTCTTGATACGCACCTGACATTAAGCGGCTCCCCGTAAAATTACATTTTGAGCTATCTAATGCAGCCCAGTTGAACCGCACCCTAATGAAAAAATGTCGCAAGTGAAGCATATTGTTACAAGCGAGACTAAAAAGCTGCTTGCAATCACGACTGGCACACACAAAGTGTGGACAATGTTCAACGATCTATCCAGCCTTGCCAGCTATTTGGCCAGCCGACGCTCGGGACGCCCACGTGAAATGATAGCACCGGGGCCCAGCGACACACAGATCGAAAAAATCGTCGAGATGGCGATGCGAACGCCAGATCATGGCAAGCTCGCACCATGGCGTGTGGTTTCTGTGGGAAAGGATCAGCGGGACCGGCTAGTAGAAGGCATGACCGCTGCCTATCTCAAGGAAACTCCGGGAGCCGGACGCCTCGAATTGGAAGCGCTCGATAAAATATCCAATGAAGCCCCGACCTTGCTCATCGTGCTTTCCACACCGGATCAATCGAGCAAAATCCCGCTATGGGAACAGGAGTTAAGCTGCGGTGCTTTTTGCATGAATCTGATTCATGCAGTTCATGCAACCGGCTTTGTCGGAAGCTGGATTACCGGCTGGCCAGCCTTTAACGATGATGTCCGGGATTTATTTGGAAAAACCCCTCAAAAAATCGCAGGCTTCATTTTTATTGGTACCGCATCAGCAGAATTGAAAGAACGCCCACGTCCGGAACTGAGCCAGATATTGTCAAAGTGGGATGGTTGAAAACCAATCAGTCACTTCCAAAACTAAATATCAGAAAATCCAGACTTATCCCTTGCCTGCATCGCTGTATTATGGCAGTGATGCAGTATGAACAACGCAAGCAAACCTGTTTACCTGAAATTGCGGGATATTATCTCCGAATCGATCCTTGATGGTGAGTATAAAGAGGGTGATATGTTGCCGTCTGTACGCACCTTTGCTGCGGATCAGGGCGCAAATCCGCTCACAGTCGCAAAAGCCTATCAGGGATTTCAGGAAGACGGTCTCGTAACGGTGAAGCGCGGTGTAGGTATGTTCGTCGCTACGGGCGCCGTTTCAAAATTGCGTGATGCCCAGCGTCAGGATTTTGTCAAAAATATCTGGCCGCCAGTTGAGCGCCAGATGAAGCGGCTTGATATCAGCATCGATGATCTGCTGAAAAGCGATGCCTGAAACCGGCTGTTAACTTTTAGCCGTCTTTTCGGTTTCCCGAAGAACCGCATAAGCGCGTGTCAGGCTATGTCGGTAGGCGATGTTCTCAGGCGCTATCTCGACAGCTTTTTTTATGAGATCCACAGCATCTTTGGTACGCTTCCCATCCGCAAGAACAGCTAAGCCATAAAGATGGGAAACCACCGGACTTGATGGCTGCACCCGGTAAGCAATCCGGCCAGCAGCGATAGCATTTTCGGTTTGCCCCAGTCCAGTATAGGCCTGCGCCAGACCCGCCATGATCAACGCGTCATTTTCGCCAATGCGCTTGCGCAGATTTTCTAATATATACCGTGCCACTTCCCAATTTTCGGTTTCCAGATGGGAATAGGCCATCCACCGCAAACCCGCGACACTGCTGGGGTTATAATTGAGATATTGCGCCAGCACTTCGCCGGATTGCTGCATGGCGCCTTTGGCCCGCAGAGCTTCTACAATCCTGAGCATCACCGGCTCGGAAAACCGGATTTGCCGGGCCCGTTCAAGGGCGTTCAACGCCTCGTCATAATCTCCCCGCCCCATCGCCGTGTCCGCCACGAGGATATGCGCATCGCTCGCGCCGGGATTGCTACCTTGTAAACGCTTGGCCTGCGAAAATGCCGCTTCGAAATTTCCAGCATTATACAGGGCGCGAATATAAGGAATCACCACACGAGCATTATTGGGATTTCGGCTCGCTTCTGCGGCAAGGACATTCATCGGCACGTCAGGTTGGAAAGCACCGGGTTCGCCCACGTTATGGATCGCTGCGCGATTGAAAACGCCAGTCGCTTCTTCGCGATTTCCAAGAGCTTCTAGCGCCCTGCCTACCAGCCACAAAGCATAAGGCTCAGCGCCACTAGCATTGACTTGCGGTTTTAGAACCATGACCGCATCTTCAGCGTCTCCTGCCAAATAAAGCGCACGCGCTAGCAAATTCTGGGCGCGACGGTTTTGCGGTTGAACCGTCACCAATCGGCGGAATTTGTCGACTGCGGCGTTATGATTGCCCTCGCCATGTTCAATTATGCCTTGCACAAGCAGGGCCGAAGCCAGATTATCCAGTCGGCCTTCTGTTTTGAGCATCAACGCGCGCGCCAGCTTATATTGACCTGCCCTTGCGGCCAAAACAGACTGCATGAAATAGGCCCGAGGGTTATGGCCATCTAGCGCGATAATTTTGCGAGCGATGACCAGCATATCTTTCATCCGCCCCATGTCACCCAGGGTTGCCGCATATTCCGTGAGCAACGCCACATCGTTAGGATCAATTTGCAAAGCGCGTTCAAACCATGGCAGTGCTGCGCCCAATCCAAATTGAAAACGCAGCAATTCACCGCGATACTGGAGCGCGCGGATATTCTGTGGTTCCAGCTTTACCGCTTCATCAACGGCAGCAATGGCTCCCGCCTGGTCACCAGACCCAGCCCGAAATCTTGCAATATCTACCCATAGATCAGGATTGGTAGCATCCAATTGGATGGCGCGATCAAACGCTTGGCTGGCAAGCGTATCGTCACCCATTTGCAAAGCGGTACGACCCATAATCCGCGCAGCATAGGCTTGGCTTTGCTCGGGAATATCATCAGCGAAAAGCTGATCTTTGGCTTTGTTAAATTTTCCCTGCAGCTGCAATGCATGGCCGTATAAGTGGCGCACATTTGAAGGATCAAGGCCCAGGCCAATCGCTTTATCAAGTTCCGCTTGTGCACCTATCCCGTCAAACAGTTTTAGCAAAACTTCGGCCTGTAGAACCCGGGCATCAATCCACTGCGGGTCAGACTTTATCGCATTCATCAAAGCGATGCGTGCTGACCGGACATCGCCGCGTGATCGAAAATCCTGCGCTTGGGCAAAAGCCTCTCTCGCATCCTCATTGCCTTCGCTCGCAGCCTGTGTAGCGCTGGGTAAAGCGCTCAGTGATAACGCCAGAAAACTGGATATCACAATCGTCTTGCCGCGACTTTTAAGAGACGAGCCAAAAACCATTTTTAGCTGGCCTGCTGCAACTGATATTGCTTGAGCAAATCATAAAGCGTCGGGCGGCTGATGCCGAGCAGCTTGGCAGCATTGGAGATATTTCCATCTGTCTGCGAAATCGCGCGAATGATTGCCGCTCTGTCGGCCGCTTCGCGAGCCGCTTTCAAATTCAGCAAATCAACCGGTTCATCATCACTGAAATCAAGGTCGAGATCATTAGCGGCGATCATTTTCCCATCCGCCATAATCACTGCCCGCTTGATCCGGTTCTCCAGTTCCCTAACGTTTCCGGGCCATTTCCAGGCTTCCAGCGCAGCCAATGCGTCCGGCGCGATTCCCTTGACCGCTGGATTAATCTCTTCCGCAAATTTCTTCTGGAAATGCCGCGCCAAAAGACTTGCGTCTCCAGCGCGTTCGGACAATGCCGGTATTTTGATTACGATCTCGGCGAGCCGATAGTATAAATCTTCTCGGAATGTATTTTCAACGATCATCGATTCCAGATCTTGGTGGGTGGCGCATACGATACGCGTATCTACGGCTATTGGCTTGCGTCCGCCGATACGTTCAACAACCCGTTCTTGAATGAAACGCAGCAATTTAACCTGCAGCGGAAGCGGAATATCGCCCACTTCATCTAGAAATAGAGTTCCGCCGTTGGCTTGCTCGATCTTGCCCTCGGTCGTTTTGATTGCGCCCGTAAATGCGCCTTTTTCATGCCCGAACAATTCAGATTCAAGCAGATTTTCAGGAATGGCGGCGCAGTTGATCGCCACAAACGATTTATCGCGCCGATCACTGGCATCGTGCAATCCTTTGGCAAGCAGTTCTTTGCCGGTGCCACTTGCGCCAAGCAGCATTACTGACGCATTGGTATTGGCGACACGCTCGATCATGCGCGCAACTTTCAGCATTTCCGGCGCACCGGTAATGATCTGACCCAAAACACGGTCACCACCATCACCCTGGGTGGCAAGATGGGCGTTCTCCTGTTCCAGTTTCCGAACGTGAAAAGCCCGGCGGACAATGAGACCCAGTTCATCAATATCAACCGGCTTTTGATAGAAATCCCAAGCGCCGCTGGCAATTGCCCGCAATGCGCTATTTTTTTCCCCGTGACCGGAGGCGACGATGACTTTCGTATCTGGTTTCAAACTGAGAATGGCATCCATGGTGGCAAAACCTTCGGTCGTCCCATCTGGATCAGGCGGCAGGCCGAGATCCAAAGTCACCACATCTGGTTCCTCCGAGCGGAGCAAGTTGATCGCGGTCTCACGGTCTCCGGCGATAAACACGTCAAAATCTTCATAGGCCCATTTGAGCTGCTTCTGAAGACCGGGGTCATCCTCAACAATCAGCAATTTTTCACGTCGGTTTGGACTCTTATCAGCCATTTTACGCGGCCCTTTCATCTGCTAAATTCTCGTCTGCCAATTCTTTTGCCAGTGGCAGAATTAGAGTGAAGCGGCTTCCCGCTCCCTCTTTGCTTTCCACTTCCAATCGTCCGTTCATCGCCATAGCCAACGATCGCGCTTCATAGGCCCCAATACCAAAACCACCTTCTTTGCTGGAGGCAAATGGCTTGAATAACTGGCTGCGGATAAATTCACTCGACATGCCGTTTCCCTGATCCTGCACTTCAATCGCGACACTGAGGTCACGACGCCTTGCGTTCATCACAATTGGCTGCCCTTCCGGGCTCGCATCAATCGCATTCTGGATAAGATGACCTAATATCTGGTCAACCCGCGCAGGGTCTGCCATCACTGTAAGATCATCAATCTGGGTGCTCTCAATAGCGTGAAGCAAGCGTTTTTTCTCGATGATTGATTGCAACAAAACGGCAACTCTCACCGGACGCGGTTCTTCTGGCTTCGCTTTGTTATGCTGGGAAAGCCTCGCCAAAAGTCCGTTCATTTTTTCAGCCGAATCTTGCAGTGTTTCGATCATGTCCTGCTGAAACTCGGGGTTGTCGGCATGACGTTTGGCGTTGCGCGCCAATAGGCTCAGCTGGCTGACCAGATTTTTTATGTCGTGCATCACAAACGCCATCCGGCGATTAAATTCATCAAAGCGTTGCGCTTCAGACAGGGATTCCTGACTGCGAGCCTCGGCAAGATAGCTGGCAACTTGCCGGCCAACGACGCGCAACATGTCGAGATCTTCCCAATCCAAAGTGCGGTTTATCCGAGGTCTGGCAAGCAGAACAATGCCTGCCAGTCGGTCGAAATGAACCAGTGGCACCGCGACCCAGGTCTGCTCATTGTTGATCATCCATTCTGGAATTGCGCTACCGTCGCATTGATCATCTTTATCCGCGCGCAAGGCGTCGAATTCCACGATATGGCCGGTTTGCTCAAAAAACGGGATAGTCTGGGTGGTACATGCTCTTGCAGGGATCCTGATAGTCGGCCAATTCCAGCGAGACTGCAAAGAAAGCCGCCCGGTATCATCCGGCATCAACAAAATGCCCGCCGGGGAATCTGTTATGTCTGCAATAGCTTTCACAACCCTTTCATGAAAAGGCGCACTTTCATCCCCAGGCATTCCGATCGTATCAGTGAATCTTATCCATTCAGCGCGATAATCGTAGCGATGCTGGAAGAAATTTTTGACTAGTTTCACCTTGAGCCATGCGTGAAATTTTCCAGATGGAAGAAGCAATAGCGCTGCGATCGAGGTACCAAATATAAAACTAATCTGGGCCAAGCGCGCATAGTCGCCACCGATAATCTGCAACGCAGTAGCGATGACTACCATCATCAAAAGATAGCCACCAATAGCCACAAGAGACAGAGAACGAAACGCAACGCTACGTGAAAGCTTTAGGTTCCAATCGGTATTGCGAACCGATGCGAGCGCGAGAATGGGCGCAATGCATGCCATTGCAAGTCCTCGCATAGCCGCTAATTCTGTAGGGAATTCCTGAGTGAGATAGGTGATCGTGAAGAGGTTGAGATCATAAGTCCAGATGGCGGCCAGTGAAGCCATCGGCAGACGGATTCCCCAGCGCGTTTCAGGAGCCGATATCGAATAGAGGTTGTGCACGAGCACCAATGCCCCGACGGCAAATATCATCCGTAGGACCAGCGATGTATATGCCGCCATTCCAACCAATCGGGGGCTCCCCGCAAGTATTGGCAGAAGCGAGTCGACTACAATTTGGCCTACCAAAACCAAAAAAAGCGCGGCATAAATAATATTGACTGTCTTCGGTTCATCGCGTCCCTCACCCGCTCTCAAAAGAACGAACATGAAGGAGAGCCAGCCGAGGTTTCGCAGCGATTCACTAAAGTTGGAAATAGGTGAAAACGCACCTTCCACAGCAATCGTGAGAGCCCAGAAACTGGTAAGGCCGATCGCGACGATCAGTGAAGTTTGCGCATTGTTGCGTCCAGCTTTTCGCTGGAATTGCCAAATAGCCAGTGCAGCAAAAAGCGCGGCCGCGAGACCGTGCCCGAATATGCTTATCTGACCGAGTAGAGAATCCATCCTATCTGACACCCTCGGGCCACAAAACGACCCTGATGGTTTGCAACAAAATCAGGAGGTCAAGAAACGGTGTGTAATTTTTTGCGTAGTAGAGATCATATTCCAGTTTGTGACGACTATCCTCAATTGATGCTCCGTAAGGATAGTTGATCTGGGCCCAACCGGTAATCCCTGGCTTCACGATATGACGTTCGGCATAAAATGGCATTTTTGTTTGCAGATCATCGACGAACTGCGGCCGTTCAGGACGCGGACCAACAAAGCTCATTTCGCCTTTTAGCACGCTCCAAGCTTGCGGAAGCTCATCAATGCGAACCTTCCTGATGAAATTGCCAACGCGCGTGATGCGCGGGTCATTTTCACTGGCCCAAACGGCTTGACCTGCAACTTCCGCATTGGCACGCATCGAACGCAGCTTCAATATACTGAATTTTTGGCCGTATAGCCCAACTCGCTCTTGCTTAAAAAAGGCTCCGCCTTTGCTTTCCAGCTTAACCAAAACCGCGAAAATGAGAATGACCGGACCTGTAAGGACAAGTAGCAGCAAACTCAGGAAAATATCAAATCCGCGCTTGAACATCGTTGAAATTCTGCGTCCCGAGGAAAACCCGTCAGAAAAGATAAACCAGCTGGGGTTTACGCTATCAAGATCGACACGCCCGGTTTCCCTCTCTAGAAAGCTCGACATATCATTGACATGGACACCCGTCGTTTTGATGGTCAGCAAGTCAGACACAGGTAAGCTGTTTCGGCGCTCTTCCAATGCCAGAACGACTTCGCTCACCTCCAAATTGATCACATGCTGGGGCAAATCATCAATATCCGATCGATTGATCGCCTCGGTAACTTTGACAGGCCCTTCATTCATGTTAACATAGCCTGCAACGATGAAACCGCTTTCGGGTCGCGCAGCTAGATCAGCTATTCGTTGGGCTCTTTGACCAGAGCCCAAAATGAGCAGCCTGCGTTTGAAAACGGCGCTATCGAGCATTGTTCCTAGCATCATTCGGATAGTCATCAGGAAAAATATCGCCAAAATCATGGCGTATAGTGAGTTTGATCGCCACAAAGTGATGCCGGGTAAAGCAAAGGCCATTAACGACAGAAATATGACACCCAAAGATATGGCAACCAATATCCTGGCAGCAGCAAAGCGCAGTGATTGAAGAGATTCATTTCCATAAACGCCGACCGCAACGATCGCCAATTGTATCGCGACTGCAAAGCTGAATACCGGGCCGGGACGTTCATAGATTGACCCCATGGCCATGCCGATCTGGCTAGCGCGAAACAGCCAACCCAGCTCGGCTGCCAGCACCAGTAGCAGGAAGTCCAGCAAGCCTAGAAACAACACCGGGTAGGGAATATAATGTTTAAACAACCTGATCATTACGTGCGCGTACTTTCTTGTCAGAACGGTAGCAGTAGCAAGCAATGGTAAGCTGTCGGTTAATTTTACACCGAAAAATCAAATTTTCCTACCAAATCAGTGGAATTGTATAATTTACCGACGGCGTTTTGGTCAAAATACGAAAAAGTCGCGCGCAATTATTTCAGTCCCCCGCGAAACTATATGGTGCCAATCCGCGCTCCCGATCATCAAATTTCAATGCGCGGCTGACCGGTGGTGCTGATCTTTGGGAACATTGCACTCTGGTGCATGCCGGACAGCCTAGCCCTATCGGCGTCGCTTTTTCCGGTGACAAATCGATTCCATTTGCATGAAACAGCGAAGCGGCCATATCGCCGGCAACTCCAAGCCCGATTACAAATTCAGGTGTATAGCCGCCAGCGCCAGATCCTATACCCTGCACCGCGCGCGACAATGTAAACCAGCGCGATCCATCTTCTAAAGCTAGCAGTTGTGTTTGCACCTCAGCAGGCCGTTCGAAAGCGCGATGAATATTCCAAAGAGGGCAGCGATTGATGCTTTCCACCAACGGTGCATTGCTGGCCCCGGCATATCGCTTCGAAATTTGTCCCGAGCGATCAATCCGTAACATGAAGAACGGCAAGCCTCTCGCGCCAACCCGCTGCAAAGTCGTCAACCGGTGTGCCACCTGCTCAAAACCGGCGCCAAAGCGCCGTTGCAGCACTTGAATACGATATCCTGTTTGCTCGCAGGCTCGCAAAAAACGTGCATAGGGCATCATGATCCCAGCAGCAAAATAGTTGGTCAAATGGCGGCGATAAAGTCGTTCCGCCGCGCGGTCTTCAAACTTGCCTCCCGCAACCAATCCGTCAATTTCCGATTGCGCTTCTATTTGTCCCAAAAGCAAAGCTGCTTGAAATGTTCGCGAGGCAGAGTCCAGCATTTCCGACAATTGCAACTGCCGTGCATGCAAGTCCAATCGGCGGAGCTTGTCGGGCATGACTGTTTCAGGGAGTATACGAATGGTAAGTTGATGTTTTACGCGAAGCCTCTCGGCGATCGCGCCGTAGAGATCGCCTGCTCCCAAACGCAGTTCATCAGCCAGAGATTCTGCAATGGCGTCCAGATCAGCGAAATGGTTACGCCATTTTTCAATTTCCCGTCGCACCATTTGAATAGGGTCAGCCACCTTGAAAGTATTTATTGGCGAACCGCTGTCACGCTGATCGAACAAACGCACAAATGCCTCGACTGCGTTGGGTGCGGCAACAAGCCATTCCTCCAGTTCTGTGCGGTCGACCGTCAAGTCTTGAAAGAGTGGGTCTGCAAATCGGCGCGATAAGCCGTTAACACCGCCGCCGGGTTCCGCTGCCACCAATTTCCGGGGATCAAAATCAAAACGATCTGCGAGCAACAGCATCAAGCGCGCACTGAGCGGCCTTTGATTACGCTCAATAAGATTGAGATAACTCGGTGAAATATCGAGCGCCGCCGACAACGCAACCTGCGTCATACCAGCACTTCTGCGCAAACGCTTGATTGCAGCACCGGCGTATAATTTTCGATCAGTCATGAAAATCCTGTAAACTAATTTACAAATTGACTGAGTATATGCCCTCCTTTTTAGGAATTTACAATGCTGCTTTGACTGATGTGCATCAATAGCATGTTTCGCCCGTAAGATTATCTTAACCGCCATTGCCTAAACATTGGCGCAAATATCAAATTGAAATGGTTCCATCATGTTCAAAGAAGCAGCAGCTCTAGTCGTTTCGGTCGGTCTTTTGACCTATTTGTTTACTCCGGTCGAAAAAGAAGATGATCCCGCTCCGGTTGAAGTCGAGAGCATCAAAACGCCAAAGGCCAAAGCTAGCAAAAATTATCAATGGGAAGTTGACGACGGTGACGATGCCGAGGAAGAGTTTGTGTTCGGAGAACCGATGGTTAGCACCGACATAAATTATGAAGAAAATAGTGACGAAGACAACGACAATGACGACAGTAAGAGTGAAGACGTTGCAAGTGCTTCGAGATCAAATGATACCGTTAGGCAAGTGGAGAGGGCACCAGAATATAGGGGTCCTGTTCACCCAGACAGCCCCAAACCGGGCCAGCGCGGCAGCGCCGAGAATCCAATCGCTCTTGATCAATAGCAATAGAAGAATGAAGCAGCTTTAGGTAAACGCAACTCTGCAACCATGACGATTTATGGAGCGCCTGTTTTACACCGCAGCATTTCGTAGACATCAGGTTCAACGATCATCCTAAACTGATCGGGGCTCTTGATCTCCACTGGACCTTCCATCTGGAATTTACCACCCGGTTCCCCTGTCTCTTCATCCAACGCTAAATCATTTAGGCGCAAGTCCAGCTTGCCATCGCCCCAAGCCCATGTTCCGGTCAAATCTTCCGAAATAAAGTTTCCGCCTGCCAGCAAAGTCCAGTTGCTTGGCATCTCGCATGTCTCTTCTGCAAAAGACCAACGGCCTTCAAAATAGTCGGCGTTTATTTGTGCGACAGGGGCTGGCAATTCAGCGCTCTGGTTCTGCATCACACCGGCCAAAATCAGCACGAGAGAACCTTGCGACAAAATCATCGTATCAGCGACTTTTTTTCATCAAATTCAATGCAGCAGCGGTCAGCGCTTCTGCGCCGGTAGCAATAACCTTTTCAGCATCAGGCGCCCAAAGCGGACTGTGCAGAGATGGCAATTTGGTGCCTTCTTTTTCCGCTGCGAGATATTCAGCCATTGGTACACCACCAACCCAGAAGATCATGCTTTTGATCGACTCATCGGCTCGACGGAAGCGGCTAAAATCTTCACCGCCCATGACGGGCTTGGATTGCCGAACGCGATCTTTGCCAAACCGTTCTTCAAAAATCTTGGCCATCTCCACGCTGAATTCCGGAGAATTATAGGTTGCTGGCGTAAACTCGTCATCGCGCGTTGTTACGGTCGGCATTTTATCTTTCGGCATGCCAGCCGCCTCCGCTTCGCCGATCGCGATACGTTTTATTCCATCAAGCAATTTAGCACGGGTTTCATCGGAATAGCTGCGGACTGTGAGCAGCAAATTTGCTTTGTCGGGAATGATATTATGTTTGAAACCGGCTTGAAAACTACCGACTGTCACAACTGCGGAATCTTGCGGGTCAATTTCGCGGCTGACCAGAGTTTGCAGCGCGCCAACAATCCGCGACGCCAATACGATCGGGTCTTTGCTCGTATGCGGATAAGCGCCGTGACCGCCAACGCCTGGAATCTCAATATCCACGCTATCGACGTTCGCCAAGGCAAAGCCCGGTGCATAACCGATATAGCCGGCAGGCGCGCCTGCCGCATCATGAAAGGCCAAAGCATAATCGGGTTTCGGAAAACGCGTGTAAAGGCCGTCATCCAGCATCGCCTTAGCGCCCTCACCGGTTTCTTCTGCCGGCTGCAAGATCATCACCAATGTACCGGACCATTCATCTTTGCGCGCGACGAGTTGGCGCGCCGTGCCGACCCAACCAGTCATATGCGTGTCATGACCGCAAGCATGCATAACACCGGTATCAATGCCCTGACGCGTTTTCGCCATCACTTTTGATGCAAATGGCAAGCCGGTCTTTTCTACGAGCGGTAAGCCGTCCATATCGGCCCGTATCATAACCGTCGGGCCCTCACCATTTTTCATGACTGCAACTACGCCGGTCCCGCCCACTTTCTCCGTGACGGCAAAGCCAAGCCGCCTTGCTTCTGTAGCCAGTTTTGCGGCGGTCTGGAATTCTTCGCCACTTAACTCGGGATTTGCGTGGAGATCGCGATAAATCTCCATCAATGAAGGCAAGTCCGCCTTGATTGCATCGTTAAGCGCATCGGCTTGCGCAGGGGTGATAGCTAGCGTTGAAGCTGCTAACACGAAAGCAAGTTTTGTAATTCTAAGCATCATTTTCCCCGGAAATTTATATTATTCACAGGCTAAAGCGATTTTGCGCGTTTGTCAGGTAAATTTACTGCGCGGTCCATCCACCATCAATGTTCATGTTTGCGCCCGTTATCGAACGAGAGTTTTCCTGGCACAGGAATACGGCCAAGGCCGCAATCTGCTCAATCTGTACAAATTCCTTTGTCGGTTGCGGTGCAAGCAGAACATCGTTGATGACTTGCTCGCGCGACAACCCCCTCACCTTCATAGTATTGGGAATCTGCCCTTCGATTAGCGGCGTCCAAGTGTAGCCAGGTGAAATTGTGTTGACGGTAATCCCTTGTGCAGCGACTTCCAATGCAACGGTTTTGCTAAAACCGAGAATGGCATGTTTCGCTGCGTTATAGGCTGACTTATAAGGGCTAGCGACTGTACTGTGCATGGAGCCGGTGTTTATGATCCGCCCCCAGCCCTTTTCTTTCATTCCTGGCAACACCGCTTTGGTTGTGTGGAATGCACTGTTACAGATGATGTCCATAATCGCGTCCCATTTGTCTTCGGGAAACTCGTCGACCGGCGCAACATGCTGGATGCCGGCATTGTTGATCAAGATGTCGACCACACCAAGCTGTTCAGCGCAATCGGCACACATTTGCCGTATTTCTTCCGGTTTGGTCATGTCGGCATTGCTGTAAGCAGCTTTGACCCCGCTCAAGGATTCCAACTCCTGGCACAGCGTATCAATTTCGCTTTTATCGCCAAAGCCATTGATCATCACGGTAGCACCCTCTGCCGCCAAGGCTTTTGCGTATCCACCACCAATGCCGGAAGTGGATCCTGTGATCAGCGCCGTCTTACCCTTTAGAAACATCCATATTCTCCAAATAGTACTCATAGTGGACTAGCGGGAACTGACCCGCATTCCAATGCGTTTGTGTGTTTGACACTTGCTCTTTGTGGGCAATTCGAGCAATTCTGTTCGCAACAGGAGAGTATTATGCGCTTAGATGATCTGGACCCCAGCAAAAATGCCCGTGATCACGGCAGCGGTGGCGGTCGCAGTTTTGGCGGTGGTGGCGGTGGCGGACTCGGTTTGCTCCTCAGTTTCCTGCCCATGCTTCTTGGCCGTAAAATGGGTTGCGGCACGATGCTGCTGATCGGCGGTGCGGCGGCGGCGTTCCTCTATTTCGGCGGTGGCGCGAGTATGCTGGGCAGCGGATCAGGCAGTCTGCCATCCGGTTCTGGAAGCGGCACAGTCTATGATACCGCAGAGGAACAATTCGCCGGCCGCGTGCTGGCATCTACCGAACAGACATGGTCAAAACTGTTTCAACAAAATGGCTCACAATATAAACCGACGACCATCAATTTTTATCAGGGCGGCGTGAGTTCCAATGGATGCGGTTCTGCCAGTTCGGCTTCCGGTCCGTTCTATTGCCCCGCTGATCAAGGCATCTATCTCGACACGTCTTTTTTCGACGAAATGCAGACCCGCATGGGAGCGAAAGGCGACTTTGCTCAGGCCTACGTCATTGCCCACGAAGTTGGTCATCACATCCAGAATCTGAGCGGTGTTGCGACTCAAGTGCGCAACCAGCAGCAACGTGCCAGCAAGGCAGAAGGCAATGCGCTACAGGTGCGCATGGAATTGCAGGCGGATTGCTATGCCGGAGTTTGGGCGGCGCAAAACGCAAGCCGCATGGAACCGGGTGATGTCGAAGAAGGCCTGAATGCGGCCCATGCTATCGGTGATGATACACTGATGCGGGGCGCAGGCCAGACACCGATCGAAAGCATGTTCACCCACGGAACTTCCGAACAACGCATGGCCTGGCTCCGCAAAGGTATGCAGACTGGCGACCCAGCCTCGTGCGATACATTTGCACGAGGCGCGGTGCGCTAGTCTTTAATATACGGTCAGCCGATTTTTGGCCGCTTCAGCGAGCTTGACCAGTCGAGCCGCCGGGTGACGTACATGACGCCAGCCAGTGCTGCGAAAATCAGTAGTGAACCGATAAGCAGCGAGTAAGCTTCAAGGCTCAGCAGAATGTAGATCGCGCCATAAAGAGCTGCCAGTAGTCCGCCGATGATTGATGCCTTTCGCCAACTGGACAACACCGAGGCGGAATAGGCCGTGATCAGTCCGATTGTTCCGATCGATGCAGCCACATATGCCAACGCAAATCCGATTATCTCGGCAAAGGCTAGCAGCAGCACGAAGAATAATACCAGCGCCACACCAACCAAAATATACTGCACCGACGATATTCGAATTCCACCGATCAAATCGAACAACAGAAAGGCCACAAAGGTAAAGCCGATGATCAGGAAGCCATATTTGGTCGCCCGGTCCACCTGACTGTAAAGGTCGACAGGATCAATCAAATCTACAGTCACGCTGCTATTGGCACCGCTCTGCACGCCTTCAGGATAATAGATGCGATCCGCTTCTGTCACTGCATTGACGATCTGACCCGGCTCGGTCGAAATCAGTGATTTTCCCAAAGCCAGATTGGCAATGTCATAATCCGCCTGAAATCCGGTTGGCTTGACCTCGCTCTTTGGCAGGAAGCTGCCGACAAAGCTTGGGTGCGGCCATTTGGATTTCACCGACCAGTTGGTCTGCCCGGCATGTGGAACAACCGTCAGGCTTTGATGGCCTTTGAACCGGACATCGAAATCGGCCTTGATCTCACCATCGGCCAGAACCGCTCCATCCACAAAGGCGAAGAAACCGCTATTGCCGGTTTCGCCCAATCCCTTGCCTGGCTGTAGCTTGGCAGCTTCGCCGTTGACGGTGACTTTATTATCGCCAGCCAGCCCGCGCGCGTCAGACAACCCGAAACGCAATTCCGCGCGGCTAAAATCAATCTGGTCTTTAGTCACACCATAGCGATCCAGATCATCAGGCAAGATGAAAGTGGCTGATCCGGTGACGTTGGTATTATAAAGGATCACCTCATAGATCGACCGGCTCTTGGTTTCCGGCGAAAGATCACTGGCCAGTTCAATCTTGTCAGGCGCAACGAATAATTCGCGGGTCACGGTATTTGTCCGCGTTACCGTTTTACCGTTTTCTTCGACCGATTCCGAAATCTTGGCTTGATATGGCAAAACGATTTTTGGACCGGCAAAGACCTGCTTCCCACCCCAGGCAGAGGTGATCGATTGTTTGGCGGTTTCGCTTTGGCTCTGTCGGTCATAATTGAGCGCCCAGACCGTCAGCAGAGGTATGGTGATCAGAAAGCCCATTAATATAACGAGCAAAAACTTCGCGCCGGGGGATCGCTCCGGCTTTGATAGTTCGGGCTCTGATTCAGAGTCTCCTTCGTGTATTTCAGTCATGATATTTCCCTCTTTGATCGCAGCAAACGCTGCTTGCGAGACGCCTGTGATCGTCTAAAGTCATCGCGTGTTACTGTTACTCTCTGCGACGAATTGAGGCACACGTACGCCGAATCGAAAGGCCCTTATGAATATTACGGATTGCCACAATGTGAACGACTTTCGCAGCCTCGCGAAAAGACGCCTGCCCTTTCCGATATTTGATTATATCGACGGCGCGGCGGATGATGAGGTGACACGGCGGCGCAATACCGAGGCCTATGAACGCTGCGATCTGGTGCCCAATGTGCTGGCCGGTGTGCAGGATATTGACATGAGTGTCGAGGTCATGGGGCAGAAGCTTGCAATGCCCTTGTTCCTTTCTCCGACCGCCCTCCAGCGCCTGTTCCATTGGCAAGGCGAGCGTGCGGTTGCCCGTGCCGCAGAGAAATTCGGCACGTTCTTCGGTATCTCATCCCTCGGTACCGTCAGCATCGAACAAATTGGTGAGAGCATCAGCACACCCAAAATGTTCCAACTTTATGTTCACAAGGACAAGGCGCTCAACAAATCCATGGTGGAGCGTTGCAAGGCGGCGCAGTTTGATGCGTTGACGCTCACTGTCGACACTATTGTAGGCGGCAATCGCGAGCGGTGCCTGCGTTCCGGCTTCACCAGCCCGCCCAAAATCACCCCTACCAGTTTCTGGAGCTACGCCGCCAAACCCGCCTGGGGACTGAACTATATGTTTCGCGAGAAGTTTGAGCTCTCCAACCTGAAGGATCATGTCTCGGAAGGCACCAGCGTTCCCAAATCAGTCGCCGACTATTTCACCAATATGCTCGACCAGTCGCTCGACTGGAAAATGGCCGAGGAAATCCGCAAGGACTGGGGCGGCCAATTTTGTCTCAAGGGGATCATGTCGGTCGAAGATGCCAAGCGCGCCGTCGATATTGGCGCGACCGCGATCATGGTGTCCAATCATGGCGGGCGTCAACTTGACGGCAGTCGCGCGCCGTTTGATCAGCTTGCAGAGATTTGCGATGCAGTCGGCGACAAGCTTGATGTTATCTGCGATGGCGGCATCACCCGGGGCAGCCATATTCTAAAAGCACTCAGTGTCGGGGCGAAGGCATGCTCAGGCGGCAGGCTCTATCTTTATGCTCTGGCAGCATCCGGACAGCCGGGGGTTGAGCGAATCCTCGGATTGCTGCAAGCTGAAATCGAGCGCGACATGAAACTTATGGGGGTAACATCCGTTGATCAGTTGAATCGAGACAAATTGCGCTGGCGGTAAAAGACGGCGAAAAAGGGAACAGGACAATGAGAACACATACCAATATCATGACGCTCATGGCAGTCATCGCTCTGGCAGCAATTCCAGCGCAAGCTCAAACCGGTGCTCAGCCTGAGGAATCGACCGAAAAAGAAATCGGTAATAAAATCACCGAACCTTTTGATGGCAAGGAAGTTCCGGCTAAATTGCAAGCCATTCAGGATGCGCCCTATTCGCTAAGCGGTCTGCGTGGTTGCGCGGCGATCATCCGGGAAGTGAATGAACTAAACGATGTTCTTGGCCCCGATGTCAATGAGACTGTGGACAAGAGCAAAGCCAAAAAGCGCGAGGAAACCGCTGGCCGGGTGGCGGGTAGCGCCATCGGCTCGATCATTCCTTTCGGCGGTATAATCGGTGAGGTCACTGGCGCCAATGCAGAACGGCGGCGGTACAATATAGCAGTTTATGCAGGAACTGTTCGGCGCGGATTTCTGAAAGGCGTAGGACGCGAACGCGGCTGTAAGGCACCGGCGCGACCATAAGATATCAACCTTGGACGAAAAAATCTTGGGGGCAAGAATGAGAGACCAGCCATGGCTTTTGCCAGATCCTTTGTTGCTGCTTGCGTCGGACTTGCCATAGCGAGCACAGCTCATGCCAGTTCCCGGACGCCCTATGTCAATGATCCGATGGAAAAGCATATGGGCAACGCGCTGATGCAGCCATTGCGCGATGTAAATCTCAAGAAGGACAAAATCCCGCCAAGACTTCTGCAAATACAGGATGACCCCTATAATATTCAGGGTATGAGAGGTTGCCGCGCCATCGTCACAGAAATTGTCAGCCTGCGGCCAATGCTCGGCCCGGATGTCAACGAGGTTCAGCTCCATTCAGACGAAGAAATGCGCGAGGAAAGCGCAAGCCGCATCGCTGGCGGACTGATCGGCGGACTCATACCCTTTCGCGGCGTGGTGCGCGAGCTAACCGGGGCTAATGCCGCCGAGCGCGATTATTTTACCGCTCTGACCGCAGGCTTCGCCCGGCGCAGCTTTTTAAAGGGGATTGCCGTGAGTCAGGGCTGTCTGCCGCCGCCGAAACCTTTTCAAATGGTGCTGGCCTATGATTTGCAGGGCTTTTAGATCCCACCAAAGCTGATGGCGATTTTCTAACCTATATTCGGCAACGCCTACTCAAACGTACCTACGAAAAACCAGAGCGCAATGGCGGCCAGCATAAGGGCAAAGCCACGTCGCACCAGCGGCGCGGACGGGCTGTTCATAAGCCATTCGTGGGCGCGTCCGGAGAGCAGAACGATGACGATATGGATCAGCGTGGCAACCCCGACATAAGCGAAGGATAGCTGCAGGGTTTGCGCGGCAACCGGTTGGCTGACCGTAATATACCCCGGTAGAACGACGACAAAGAAAACCGCAGCCTTGGGATTGAGCAGGTTTATGATGATGCCACGGCGAAAATGCTTTGCTGGCGGGTCACTATTGCCCGCGGCTCCGGGTGAAACTTCCCGCTCGCCGACCCACGCCTCCCATGCAAGAAACAGCAGATAGCCGGCCCCGGCATAGCGCAGCAAATTGAAAACAAGGTCCGACGCATGAGCGAGTTGTGCGAGTCCTAGCGCCGATGCAGCAGCAATAATCGCCAGCCCGATCCCGATCCCGGCGGTCGCTGCAAAACCCGCCCGCCTGCCCTCACTGGCACTGAGCAAAGCAAGCCAGCCCATATTCGGGCCGGGTGTCAGTTCTACCAGCAGAGCGACGAGCAGGAAGGAGGGGAGCATTGGCGCAAGCATCAGCAGGCGTGTATCGCGGTTTTGGCGTTACGGGAAGTGGTTGTGGGGTTGCTGTTCCGGAAAATCGAAGTGATCGTGGATCCAGAGGACGTAGCGGAGATGCTATCAAACGCGATTGCCCAGCAAATGAGTGAGTTCGAGTCTAAGCGAGCTAACTTCGCCGATTAGTGCGGCATTAATATCTTTTACATCTGACCTGTCTTATCGGCACGGCTGATCAAACCAACTTTATTCCATTGTGCGACGCAGCAGCAAAAGATGCACCCTGCATCGTTTTGCACAAAGTCGCAGCAATAAAATCTTTCCGTTCTATCAATAAACCCGCTTCTTCGGCTTCACATACTCCGCTTCGTCGGTCAGTGTGTAATCATGGACCGGACGGTAATCGATCACTACCTTACCGCCTTTGCCGCCCCAGCCTTCAAAGGTTGTGGTCGTATGTTTCATCCATTCCTTGTCATCACGATCAGGATAATCCTCATGCATGTGCGCGCCGCGGCTTTCTTTGCGGTTGGCGGCACTTTTGATCGTGACCATGGCTTGGCTCATCAGATTGTCGAGCTCTAGCGTTTCAATGAGATCGGTGTTCCAGATCAGCGAGCGATCAGTCACGCCGACATCGGCCAGTTTCGCGTTGACCTTGTCCATCGCTTCCACGCCTTCCGCAAGCAATGCATTGTCACGGAATACGGCTGCGTGCGCCTGCATGGTTTTCTGCATTTCGAGTCGCAGATCGGCAGTAGGGATACTGCCCTTCGCGTTGCGGAAATGGTCGAGGCGTTCCAGCGCGAGATCGGCGCTATTCGCCGGAAGCGGCTTGTGCGGACCGTTGGGTTTCAGCTTGTCTTTAAGCCGCAGACCGGTCGCGCGGCCAAACACCACAAGATCGATCAGAGAGTTGGAACCCAGACGATTTGCGCCGTGGACGGACACACAGGCCGCCTCTCCCACAGCATAAAGCCCTGGCACAACTGCATCAGGATCCGTGTTTGTCGGATTGACGACTTCGCCGTGATAATTGCAGGGAATGCCGCCCATATTATAATGGACGGTGGGTACAACCGGCAGCGCTTCACGGGTCAGGTCGACACCGGCAAAAATCTTGCCGGTTTCGGTAATGCCCGGCAGGCGCTCGGCCAGCACGTCCGGCGCGATATGGTCGAGGTGGAGATGGATATGGTCCTTCTCCGGCCCGACACCGCGGCCTTCGCGAATTTCGGTCGCCATGCACCGCGACACCACATCACGTGAGGCGAGATCCTTGGCGCTCGGCGCATAACGTTCCATGAACCGTTCGCCTTCGGAGTTGGTAAGATAACCACCCTCGCCGCGTGCACCCTCGGTAATCAACACACCCGCACCGTAAATGCCGGTTGGGTGAAACTGGACAAATTCCATGTCCTGCAATGGCAGACCAGCGCGCAGCACCATCCCACCACCGTCACCGGTGCAAGTATGGGCAGAAGTCGCGCTGAAATAACAGCGTCCAGAACCGCCGGTTGCAAGCACCACAGCATGGCTTTTGAAACGATGGATCGAGCCGTCTTCCATGCACAAGGCAATCACGCCCCGGCATTCACCGTTTTCCATGATCAGATCGATAGCAAAATATTCGACAAAGAAATCCGCGTCATATTTCAGGCTCTGCTGATAAAGCGCATGGAGCATCGCATGGCCGGTACGGTCAGCCGCCGCGCAGGTCCGCTGTACAGGCGGCCCCTCACCCATATTCTGCATATGGCCGCCAAAGGGGCGCTGGTAGATCGTGCCATCTTCATTTCGGGAGAACGGCACACCGGCATGTTCAAGTTCGTAAACCGCTTGCGGGGCTTCGCGCACGAGATATTCAATCGCATCCTGATCGCCCAGCCAGTCGGAGCCCTTGACCGTGTCAAACATATGCCAGGTCCAGTGATCTGGCGTGTTATTGCCAAGAGAGGCGGCAATCCCGCCCTGCGCTGCAACCGTATGTGAACGGGTTGGAAAAACTTTGGTGATACACGCGGTTTTCAGGCCAGCTTCCGCAGACCCCATAGTGGCGCGGAGGCCGGAGCCGCCGGCTCCGACAACCACGGTGTCATAGGTATGGTCAATAATCTTGTAAGCGGGCTGTGCGTTCGTGTCGGTCATTATACAGCCACTCCTGTAAATGCGATTTTGGCAACAGCGAAAATGCCAAGCGCCGCGCCGCCAATGGCGAAAAAGTTGAGAAAGATGATCAAGCCAAATTTGATGCCATGATCCGGCACATAATCTTCAATCAGCACTTGCAGCCCGAGCCGCAAATGCCAGAAAATGCTCACCAGCATCAGCATCATCGGCACAGCCACCAGTGGCGATGACAACCAGCCAACCATCAGTTCATGTTCATAATTCGGTAGCCGCAGCAAAGAAAACAGCAGCCACATCACAAGCAAAAGATTGCCGATCGCGGTTACGCGTTGAATGATCCAGTGATGCGCGCCGTGACCGGCAGAGCCCAGACCGCGTACCCGGCCAATATTTGTTCCTGATCCCATTTATCAGACCCCTGTCAAAAATTCTTGAAAGCGATGTAGAGCCACATCGCAGCTGTTGCCAAAACCGCCAAAAGCGGAACGGCAGCTGACCACATTTTATTGGCTTTCAGCTCGTAGCCAGCACCGGCATCCATCACGAAATGGCGCAAGCCGGAAAACATATGCTCGAAAAACGAGAAGCTCATGCCGACCAGAACAATATATCCAAGATAATAGAAATTCATCCAGCTAAGGAAATACTCGTAGCTCTCAGGTCCGGCGGAAATGCTGTAGAGCCACCACACCAGCAGCGGCATACCAACCAGCGCCATACCGTCTCCGGTTGCGCGGTGAAGAATGGACACCAGCATGGCTGGACCCCATTTATATACTTGCAAATGCGGCGATAACGGCCGGTTCGATGCCTTACCCGGTGCTTGGGCCATAGTCTTCCCCTGAACAATGTAACACCGCGACCCGATATAGAGCCTAGCGGAGTCTCTCAATTGAGACAATCCCTTAGCGAAAAGGAACAGCCATGCAAACCGGATGCGCGTTGTTTGAGCAAGTTTTTATCGGCAAAGCTGATATTCACGATACGGCATTAATGACACACTGTCTGTTGGACGTTTGAAAAAAAGCCTTCTATTGGGCCGAAATGACCATAGAAAAAACGCATATTCTGGTGACCGGTGCCAGCAGAGGTATCGGCAAATCTATTCTCGAAACTTTTGATCAAACCAGCGCAGTCGTTGTAGGCCATAGCACCTCCGGGGACAACGGCCTGATCAAAGCAGATTTTTCGCAAGCCGGTGCAGGGAACCAACTTTGGGCCGATGCACTCGACCGGCTGGATGGTCACATTGACGTTCTCGTCAACAATGCCGGTATATTTGATCCTAACCCGCTGACGGGTGATGATGAGGCATGGCGCGATAGCTGGAACAGGACAATGCAGATTAACCTCACAGCATCAGCAGAACTCTGCCGATTGGCCGTACTGCATTTTCGGGAGCGCGGGAGCGGCGGGCGGATTGTCAACATAGCCAGCCGCGCCGCCTATCGCGGGGATAGCCCGGACCACTGGCATTATGCGGCATCCAAGGGCGGTATGGTGGCGATGACCAAAACCATCGCGCGGGCCTACGCGCGTGAGGAGATATTAGCCTTCGCAATTTGCCCAGGATTCACGATGACGGGCATGGCAGAGGAATATCTGGCAAGCCGCGGCGGCGACAAATTACTTGCTGACATTCCCTTGGGCCGCGTCGCCCAGCCGGAAGAAATTGCCAGCATGGCAAAATATTGCGCCCTTGATGCGCCTCCATCCATGACCGGTGCCGTGCTGGATGCCAATGGCGCGAGCTTTGTTCGCTAGATGGTCCGCTAAATGATCCAGCGCGAACTGCTCGGCACAGCGGCTATTCCTGGCGGCGAAGAGTTGCGGCTATTCCGGCGAACGCTGAAGGGTGGCGATGAATTTTCGATCATGCTGGGCAGGATCGAACTCATGAATAGCCGTCTGAGCGGTTCGGAAGAAGCCTTGGCCACCCTCACCTGCAAGCGACTTAGAGCGAAGAACCCGCGTATTTTGATCGGTGGTTATGGCATGGGTTTCACTTTGCGGGCAGCACTCACCGTTTTGCCAAATCAGGCGCATATCGAAGTGGCTGAGCTGATACCCGCCATTGTGGATTGGGCGCGCGGACCAATGGCAGAGCTCTCCAGCGATTGCCTTGACGATACCCGCGTCAAAATCAGTATCGGGGACGTCAGGAAGATTATTGCAGCCGCCGACCGCGAATACGATGCGATCTTGCTTGATGTCGACAATGGACCCGATGGATTGACCAAGGGTGACAATGAGCAACTATATGGCATGACCGGGCTGAGCACAGCCAAGTCCGCATTGCGCGCAGGCGGCATCCTGGCGATTTGGTCCAGCGGACCTGATGCTGCTTTTGGCAAACGGCTGCAAAAATCCGGTTTTGCAGTCGAAGAAAAAACCGTTAGCGCCCGTGCCAATGGCAAAGGTGCGAAACACACGATCTGGCTGGCGACAAACGAGTAAGTCTATTCGGGCATACCCGACAGCCCGCTTGCCTCGCGCAGCGCCTCGGCATTTAAGCGATAACCATCCAAAAACACGGTATCAACATGGCGGAGGTTATTAATATCCTGCGACACGTCGCCATCGACCAGAATGATATTTGCAACCTTTCCCGGCGCGATCGAACCGAAATTCTCGTCCATGCCGGTCATCTTGGCGGGCACGATGGTCGCACTTTGCAAAGCTTCAACATTGGTCATCCCCGCTTCCTGGTATAGTTCAAGTTCGCGGACCAATTCCAGCCCCCAGCCATCAGTACCCGCAACGATCGGCGCACCCGCGTCATGAAGCCGGCCAACCAGCCCGACCATTTTATTGAAACTCTTGCGGAAATCGTCACGCGTTAGTCCATCGAATAGCGGGTAACCTGCGATCTTCCATCCACGGGCAACAGAGGGCGGCGCAACCTTTGCAAACGGTGCATAAGACGGCGCTAAATCGCTTCCGTCCGACGTCATCAACGGCTCCCATACCACCAATGTGGGATCGATATAAGTTCCGCGCTCGGCGAGTTCGGCATAGAAGGCCGTCATCTCAGGTGAGTCGAGATCGACATCTTTCCCGTATTTGGCCGGACCCTCCAGCCGCGCCGCCGTGTTTGATTTGTCGACTACCTCTTGCGGCATGGCTTGCATCATTATGAAATTTATATGGGTTATCTCGTCATAACCGGCGCGAACAGCCTCAATAGGTCGCATGCCTGCTGGAATATGGCCGTGCACGTGCAGACCCAGCTTATGCGCTTCAGCCGCTGCTGGGGCAATCCACTCGGGTGTCATGGAGGTATAAAATTTTGCGCCCCACAGGCCAGCTTCCTTAACCTTGTTGACCGCTACTATTGCCTCTTCGACCGACGAGACCGTGAGCGAACCTTGCGCCGCAAGCGGATCCTTCCGGTCGATGATCACCGATACCTTACCCTCCGGTGCCAGCAGATCGCCTGCTGCACGGCGCTTGTTGATGCTCAGCGCATCTTCGATCAGCGATCCGGGACTACGATAGTTTGTCAGGCCAGTCGCCAGATTCTGGAGCAGATTCCAGTCATCACCAACGTGCAAGTGCGCGTCCCACAGGCCGGGGAGCAGTGTCTTGCCCTTACCGTCAATCACGGTCGCATCTGTAGGCGCTTTAAGCGACCCTGAAGCACCGACCTCTGCAATCTTGCCCTCAGCGATGACAACTGACTGACCAGACAGATATTCGCCCGCGATGGAATCGAACAGGAGAACGTTGTTGATGACAGTCGGGGTCGCGTTTTCAGGGACAAGAAAATTGCGCGCGACATCACGCACCATCTCGGCTGTGGCATCCTCCTGAATATCTTTCAGTTTCTGCGCGTTCGCCTCATAACCGACTGGCAGCAGTGACATGCCGCCCGAAAAACCGAAAAATCCGTTGTCCGCGTCAAGCCATACCGGAGAGGGCGAAAACCCGTAACCTCTTACAAAGGCAAGCTTCACTGTGACGGGGCCATCGGGTCCCTCAATTTCCACCGCTTGGCCGATGGTCATGCTGGCACGTCCGGATGGCAAAAGGTCGATTCCCTTTTCACCAGCAGCAACGAGCGCCTCTATGTCATGCTCGCCGGCTAACCACGGTCCGCCATAGCTATTGTAGCGCTTTTCACCCAAAGGTGCAGAACCTTCATCAACTGAAGTCTTCCAATGGGCCATACCATTTTTATCGACATGGAAATCTTCGGTTGCGTCACCGGAATCAGTAAAGCCGCGAATGGCAATCTTCACCGGTTGGCCATCAGGACCGAAAGCAACAGTCTGATCAGTTTCCGTAATCCAGCCCCGAAGCGACATCGACATACGGTAAGCTATTGATCCATCCGCCAGCTTCCACGACCAGATATCACCATGCTTGCCTGCAGTAGAACTGATGGCATAATGGCGCGCGTCATCGGGCGCGCTCATCAATTCTTCTTTTTTGATGGGTTCGGCGTCGACCGCGGTCGAAATAGATGTGAAGGCAAAGGCGACAAGTGCCGCAATGAAAAATTTCCGCATATACCGTTCTCTCTTTGAATCCTGACGCCGTATTGTTGCACTCGCTTAGTTCTTTAAGCAATTTCTTTTTAAACGCCGACTTTTCAACGTAATGATGTGGACAAAGCAGACTTTAAACCAATCCCGCATCCGCAATATTGCAACACTGGCAAAAGCCCGCGATCTCCGCTTACCGCCCCATATCCCGCTGGATTGTCTTGCTCGCCATATAGAAGTGAAAAACAGACCAGACATAGAGACATTTGAAGATAACCATCGACCATTGCAGCCCGTCAGCATTAGCGGAATCACAAGCCGATTGAGCGGCCGCCGCAAGGTTCGACGCTTTGCAGGCTTCCAAGGTCAGCGATGGATCTATACCGGACAAGAAGGTCGCATTCAGTATAGTCGAAAGGCCACCAATCAATGGCGGCCCGAGACCATAGCCAAGCAGATTGACGATGAACAATGTGACCGCCACCGCCGTTGCTCTCATCCGGCTGTCCACGACACCGCTGGGCACTGCATAGAGCGGACACAAATAGGTATAGAGGAGCATCTGGCCGACCATCAACAGTGGCACTGCTATCCACAAGGAATCAGTCAAATATCCGGTGACATGCATTGGAATGACGCCGATCAGTGCAAACATTGGTATGAGCGCCAATGCCTTCGGAAAGCGCTCAGCATATTTGTCCGCCAAAAAACCCGACATATAGGTGCCGATAGAGGCCATCACCGCCAGCGCCATTGCGATTTTCACCGACGCGTCGAATATCGACATTTCATGCGTGCGAATCAGGAAAGAGACGAAAAACTGCCCGACGCCGTAATTCACAAACGAAGCAATGGTGACGCCCATTGTGACATGCCAATAGGACGGTTTTTGCGTCAGGATTCTTAGAACTTCGCCAAAGCCAACCTGCTCTTTATTTTGCATTTCGGCGGGATCGGTATAGCCGCGTGGTGGTTCCTTGATCGTCATTTTAACAAGCATCGCAACAATGATTCCAGGAACACCGACGACCACAAATGCCACACGCCAACCTTCGATATTCTGCCAATCGAGCGCATTTACCGCCCATGTCCAGTTCCAACTCTGCAGCATTGCCCCAACGATCGGGCCATCAAGATTGCCGACAATAAATCCACCAAAAATATAGGCTACCATCCCGCCAAGCGGTATTCCCAAAGCGTATACCGACACTGCCGTAGAACGCTCCTTGGGAATAAAATAATCGGCGATGATTGAGTTCGCTGGCGGTGAGCAGCCTGCTTCGCCTATACTGACACCAATACGGAAAACGAAAAGCGCGATGAAACTGGTCGCAAAACCACAAAGCGCTGTCATAAGGCTCCATAACGCTATCGAACCAGCGATAATCCAAACCCGATGATTTTTCTCGGAAAAGCGCGCAATGGGAATGCCGACAAATGTGTAGAGGATCGCAAAGGCCGGACCACCGAGCAATCCCATCTGCCAATCTTCGACGCCGAACGATTCCTTGATCGGCTCGGTCAGAATGTTGATGATCGTGCGGTCGATAAAATTGAAAATATAGACCGTCAGCAACATGCCCAAAATATAATTACGGTAACTCTTTGTGCCATAACCGGTTTCCGGGGTCCCGCCCGCGTGATCCGTCGATAGGTCGCCCACTGCCGCTTCAGCCAAATCCTCACTCCTGTTTTCGTTTCCGACCTCCTCTCACTTTTGTTTCTAGTGATGAAAAGTTCGGACCGGCAGCCGACTGATAAAACACACCAGCCGACATCCCAATTTTCAGAGCATAGCTATTTCAAACACGAATAGAAGCGCAAACTTTACGCGAGGTCCAATGGTCTTGGCTGATCGACAAGGTTTAACAAACTCCAGACAGGATAATCAATTTGCACACTTACTGCGCTGCCACCTTATCGGCCTTACCTTATCACTGGCCTAATCGACGATCCTCCGCTAACGAGCGCCCCATGCTCAATTTCAACAATGTAACAGTGCGCCTCGGCGGCACCACCATATTGGACGGCGCAGCGGCCGCGCTTCCGCCCGGTGCGCGTGTCGGCCTTATTGGCCGCAACGGTGCGGGCAAGTCGACCCTGATGAAAGTGGTTGCCGGAATGCTCGAGCCGGACGACGGCAGCATTGACCTGCCCAAGGATGCGCGACTGGGTTATATTGCCCAGGAAGCTCCCGCCGGTTTGGCATCTCCGCTAGAAACTGTGTTGGCTGCAGACACCGAACGTGCGACCTTGTTGCATGAATCGGAGACCACCAAGGATCCGCACCGTATCGGC
Source organism: Parasphingorhabdus halotolerans (assembly GCF_012516475.1). Taxonomy (NCBI): domain Bacteria; kingdom Pseudomonadati; phylum Pseudomonadota; class Alphaproteobacteria; order Sphingomonadales; family Sphingorhabdaceae; genus Parasphingorhabdus; species Parasphingorhabdus halotolerans. The sequence continues at coordinate 883,313 of NZ_CP051217.1, forward strand.
GAAATTCACGAACGCCTGAACATGATCGAAGCGCATAGCGCGCCGGCCCGTGCCGCCAAAATTCTGATCGGTCTGGGCTTTGACGAAGAAGCGCAATCGCAGCCAATGGATAGTTTCTCCGGTGGCTGGCGGATGCGCGTAGCGCTGGGCGCTTTGCTGTTTTCGCAGCCCGAGATGCTGCTGCTTGATGAGCCTTCCAACCACCTCGATCTGGAGGCCACGCTTTGGCTGGAGAATTTCTTGCGCAGCTATCAGGCAACTATATTGGTAGTGAGCCATGAGCGCGATCTGCTCAACAATGTCGTCGATCATATTCTGCATCTGCAGCACGGCAAAACGACACTCTACCCCGGTGGCTATGATGCGTTTGAGAAACAGCGCGCCGAGCGGCAAGCACAACAGGCATCCGCGCGGGAAAAACAAATTGCGCAGCGCGACAAGTTACAATCCTTTGTCACCCGCTGGGGTGCCAAGGCGCATAGCGCAAAACAGGCGCAGAGCCGCGTAAAGGCGCTCGCGCGGATGGAGCCGATTGCTGCCGCTATAGACGACCCCTCGCTCAGCTTTCATTTTCCCAGCCCCGCTGAACTCAAGCCACCTTTGATCACGCTGGATGATGCGGCGGTCGGCTATGGTGATAATATCATTTTGTCGCATCTCAATTTACGGCTTGATCCGGATGACCGCACCGCGCTTTTGGGACGGAACGGCAATGGCAAAACCACTCTTGCGCGTTTGCTGGCCAGCCAGTTGGAACCCAAGCAGGGTGAGATCAATAAATCCGGGAAGCTCACCGTCGGCTACTTCACCCAGTATCAGGTGGAAGAACTGGATACCGACGATACGCCGCTGGAGCATATGACCCGCCTTATGCAGGAAGCGAAGCCCGGCGCCGTGCGCGCACAGCTTGGCCGGTTTGGCTTTTCCGGCGACAAAGCGACCATAAAAGTCGGCAAGCTTTCCGGCGGGGAACGGGCGCGTCTCGCACTAGCGCTTATTACCCGCGATGCGCCGCATTTGCTGATCCTTGATGAGCCGACCAACCATCTCGATGTCGATGCTCGTGAGGCTTTGGTGCACGCGCTCAACGAATATAACGGCGCGGTAATATTGGTAAGCCATGACCGGCACATGCTGGAGCTGACCGCCGACCGACTCATAATGGTCGATAGCGGACAGGCAAAAGAATTTGCCGGAACGCTGAGTGATTATACCGATTTCGTACTCGGCAAAAATCAGGAATCGAAATCGGATGGCAAATCCGGAGGCGGCAATCGCAAGGAGGAACGCCGCGCTGCTGCCGAGCGACGCAAGCTGCAAACAGAAATGCGCAAGGCGATAAAGACGGCAGAAAAGGACATGGAGATGTATAGCGTCACCGTCTCCGCCATCGACCGCGCGATGTTTGACCCGTCAACAGCGGAAAAACAGCTAGCCGGATACACGATGACCGAACTGATGAAACTGCGAGCCGAGATGCAGGAGAAGCTCGACAAGGCCGAAGCGCGCTGGATGGAAGCGAGCGATGTATTGGAGGTAGAATCCGAAAATGCCTGATGGCGTTACAGTGACCTGGAAAATATCCTTGCCCTGCTCCCGCGCCGAGGCGGAGGCATTAGCGGAAGATAATTTTTTTATCGCATCAACAGATAGTGTGCCGACAATTGTCACCCGGGAAGATGACCCGAAAAAGCCTGATGCCTGGGCAATTGACGTCTATTGTGACGCCAAGCCAGACACAAAGATGCTGCGCAATATTGCAAAGCTTGTACCGTCGACAACTGCGAAACCCACAATCGAAAAACTCGGTGATGAAGATTGGGTGACGATGAGTCAGCAGGGCCTTGAGCCGCTGCGCGCTGGCCGCTTTTATGTGCACACTTCTAACAGTCCGCCGCTGGATACTCTGAACATTCACAACATCTGCGTTGATGCGGGCCAGGCCTTCGGTACGGGCCACCATGAAACAACAATGGGGTGTCTGGAAGCGTTGGATCGCCTGAAACAGCAGGGTCGCAGCTTTCGGAATATTGCCGATATCGGCACCGGGACCGGATTGCTGGCCTTTGCCGCTAATCACCTGTGGCCGCACGCAAAAATTATTGCGAGCGATATTGATATCGTTGCGGTGGAAGTCAGCAAGACCAATGCCGTCGCCAATAATATCAAGTTGGGCCATCGTCGCGGTGCGGTGCGGCTGCTCCAAAGCAATGGGTTAGATAGCCCGGCCTTCAAACGGCGCGCGCCGTTTGATCTGATCATCGCCAATATATTGGTCGGGCCATTGGTCAGTCTCGCCCCGCAAATTGCGGCTGCTGCAAAGCCGGGCACAATACTCATTCTCGCTGGTCTTTTGGTGCATCAAAAGCCTGCGGTCGTCAGCGCCTACGCCAAGGCCGGATTTCGGCTGCGCGGCACGAGACTGGAGAGCGAATGGCCATGTTTGACTTTGGTCAAGGCCCGCAGATATGGCCGAATACGACCAACACGCCAACCCAAATCACCGCTTGCTGCTGACTATTTTGGCGAATGCTAAACGTTCTTTAAACAACGGTCGCTTCACCTGATTGCGATCGCGCATATGCCTGTGTGCCTTTAGTCAACACCACATCGCCGTCCACAATTTCCGCAATCCTGATATCCGGCAGATCAGCAATCTTGTCGTAAACCGGTTTAAAATCGGTCTCAACCGTCACCCTGAGCAATTCATCCAGACTGGGTATGACGAAATAATTCTGCTGATAATCGTCAATCCTATATTCCGTGCGCAATATCCGCTCCAAATCGAACATGATCCGGTTCGGGCTGGGATCTTCCAGCGCAAAAATGCTCTCGCCATAGCTGGAAACGATACCTGCACCATATATCCGCAGGCCATCGGGTTCCTGAATTAGTCCAAACTCGACGGTGTACCAGTACAGCCGGGCGAGCTGCTTGAGCGTGCCATATTCCAATGCGCGCAATCCACCGCGTCCATAAGCTGCCATATAATCACCGAAGCGCTGATCGGCGAGCATTGGCACATGGCCAAAGACGTCGTGGAAAATATCGGGTTCCTGTAAATAGTCCAATTGATCCCGGCGGCGGATGAAATTGCCGGAAACGAAGCGCCGGTTGGCGAGATGATCAAAAAAAACATCGTCCGGAACAAGTCCTGGAACGGCAACCACCTGCCAGCCGGTTGTATCCATCAATATCCGGTTGAGTTCAGCAAAATCGGGAATGCCGGGTTTTGACAGCTTTAAAATGTCAATACCGTTAAGAAACGCCTGCGCCGCCCTGTCCGGCAGCATGTCCTTTTGCCGCGCATATAATATGTCCCAGGTCTCGTGCTGCTCAGCGTTGTAAGACCGCCAATCCTGATCAATCGTCCAGTCCGGATTTGCATGCGCAGGGGGCTTGTCATAAACATGTGTTGCGGGATCAGGGGTAGCGAGCATTTTCTCACTCTACAGTAAAACAGGTTTCAATGGCAACTTCATGGTTTAAATGGTTGAAAAGAGGCTTGATCGCGTTGGCTATCATCATTTTATTCTATTTACTGGCAGCCTTGATCGGCAGCATTTTACCCGCCAACCAATCGTGGAACAGCCCCGATGATGGTATTGAGCTGTTCGTCGAAACCAATGGTCTGCATACTGGTATCATCATGCCGATCCGAACCGATGCGCACGATTGGAGCGATCTTATCCGCCCGGAGCATATGACCGACCCTGCGCTGTATGGCAGTCATATTTTAGTCGGCTGGGGTCATGCCGGCGTCTACCGGAACACCCGATACTGGAGAGATTTGCGGGTGTCCGACGCCGCAAGCGCAATATTTGGCAGTGATGAAACACTTGTCCACGTCTACCACCTTACGTATCCACAGGCTTATCCGCATTATCGCAGAAGCCTGAAGGTCAGCGAAGTGGAATATCGCAAAATCGCGGCGGCAATCCGGGCGCGATTTGTGCTTAATGACGCGGGACTGCCGACGCCGTCGCGCGGTTACGGAAAAGATGATTTATTCTATCACGCGCGCGGTCACTACAACGCCTTCTACACCTGCAATAGCTGGACCAGCGATGTACTTCGGCAAGCGGGCGTGAGGACCGGGCGATGGACACCTTTTCAGGGTGGGGTAATGCGGTGGGTACCGGAGAAAGCAGAACCGACTTTACCGTAGCTTTTGGAATAAGAAGCAAGGAAACCAATGCCGCCGCGACAAACACTACGATAAAATGGTCATTTAAATTTCCAGCATGGATTCGATTGCCACTTTATTATCAATTAAAATTCCGCCATATCTTCTTGAAAGCAGACATGCTTTTTCCAGTCTCCCTAGCGCTTTTCCAACAGAGATTCGGGACACACGGACGAGATCAGCCAGTTCCTGCTGTGTAACCGGAAGGAATATATCGCTCTCCTGATGGCCGCACAGCCGGACCAGTGCTTGCAACAGCCTCTGTTCCGTCGATAGATTTCTGCTCGCCTCTACCAGATTAAAAGCCTCCTGCACGGTCAACGCCATTGTGCGGAAGAGCAATCGCGCGGCATCTCCATCCGATGCCAGCAGACTTTGAAACTCCGCTTCGCCGATCCGGACCAATTCAGTTTCACTCCCGGCGATCGCATCCACAGTGCGCGGAAAGTCTCCGAGAAACGCCAATTCGCCGAATGTCTCGCCCGGCCCCAGCAAAGCGAAGAGTGTCAGGCGACCATCAGTCGCGTACCGGCCAATCTGCACCGAACCGCTTTGAACATACCAGAATTCCCGGGCTTGATCACCGCGCTGCTGTATCGATTGGCCTTTGGCAAACATCCGCACATGACCGCGCGCCAACAAATCCCGCCGGACGTCGTCCGGGAGACCGGAAATAAATCCGGTCGCTCCAATGGGCGGCGGAACATTCACCGAAAAAATTTCAAATGATAACTAGTTTGCATTCTGAGCAAAGCGGATGCGCTATTGAACCTTCAAATGCAAGCCTTTTGCATGACAGAAGCAATCTTTGGAGAGATGCCATGCGCCCGGAAATGTTCGCGATATTAGGAATATTCCTGTTATTTGGACTGTTGGAATTATTCCGCACCAATTTGTTCAGCAAGCCTGATCAGACTCCCAAAGACGCGCTTGTTGAAATTATCGGTTCGATTGTACTGACCGTATTTACGCAGCCTTTCATTATTCTATCAGCGCAGTTCTTAATGGGCAGTGCTGCTCCGCAATTAGCAGGCGCACTAGCCAATATCCCGCTTCTCGCGGCGATAGGGCTGTTTCTGGTATTTGACGACATGACGCAATATTGGATGCACCGCCTCTCGCACCGCATCCCGTTCCTCTACAATCTCCACCGCGCCCATCATGACGCGAAATATATGAGCGTTCGCTTGGTTTACCGGAATAATATTTTCTATTATTTCCTGATGCCCAGCATCTGGTTTTCCGGCGTCCTGATCTATCTAGGCCTCGGCTGGGTCTATGTCGGTTATATTGTCGTGAAAATGGCAGTGATAGTCGGCGCGCATAGTGATGTTGCATGGGACAAACCGCTTTATAATATCAAAGCATTATCGCCGATCATGTGGGTAGTTGAGCGTATAATCTCGACACCTGCAACGCATCACGCCCATCACGGCCGCCATATGGAAGACGGCGCGACCAACTATAAAGGTAACTACGGCAACCTGCTGTTTTTCTGGGACATCCTGTTCGGAACAGCAAAAATCACGCGCCGCTATCCCGACAGCTACGGCGTAGAGAACCTCGCGCCCGCCACATTGGGCCAGCAGCTCGCCTGGCCGATATTTCCGGAGAATAAAGAAGGCGGCTACGGTGTCAAAGAATTGGCCGCCAAGGAAGCTGTCGCCAAAGTTTGATATTACAGAGCTTTGGAGAGAGAAAAGGTTGGCGGGTTTATAAATCCGCCAACCTTTTTTATTCTTCATATTCCGGTTTTTTGCGGGTCAATGGATAGGCAAATTGCTTGAGATAGCCCTTGGGCACGTTTTCCGGAATACCGTAATTTTCCGGCCAGCGTGATTCCGGCAAATGAAATGTCCCGAATATTTTGTCGATAATTGGAAAGTGGATCGCATAGTTCACATCAAATGCTTCGCGCTCCAGCCCGTGATGCCAGTGATGGAAACGCGGCGTAGCGATCCAGTGACCCAGCCAGTTGAAATCACCCTTGATATTGGCGTGCAGTAGCGAGCTGTAGATATATACAAATGCGATATAGGCCTGCAACACCGAAGGGCTAAATCCTAAAGTCATCATCGGCAGAGACGTGATTCCGCGCAGCAAAATAATCTCTATAAAATGCATTCGCGATCCGGCCAGCCAGTCCATTGATTTTGATGAATGATGCACCGCATGAAAGCCCCATAAAAACGGATAGCGATGGAATGTCCGGTGGAACCAGTATTGCACAAAATCGGTTGCAAACAGCACGATCACAAACTGGATCACCCAGGGAAAAGAGGCAACGGCGGCGCGAAAAGCATCCCAGCTATTCGTGTTTGACACAACAACATTGGACGGTGCGAGAGCCAAAAAAGTTAGCGCCTGCACCATCATCGAACTGACGAGATAATAGAATAAATCTTCCCGCCATTCGATACGGAACAATCTTTGCGCTCGGCGGTGCGGCAAAATCCGCTCCAGCGGAGCGAACATCAGCCCGGTCGCCACCAGATTAACGATGAAAAAATCCAGCCCGAAAAATATCCCGAAATTGCGGGTTTCATCAGGCTGCACATTGGCTCCGCCGAGGATGGCTGCGAAAATTCCAATCGCCAGCGCGGTGAACCCGAGAATTTTGCGCGGGCGCAGCAGCAGGCTGAGCAATGCCAGCCCGTAAGAGCTTAGCAATAATATATGAATGGCACCGCGAAAGCCGGTCCATTCTTTAACCGCCGCCAGTTCCGGCGTTGCAAACCATTCGGGAAACCGTAGCGCGACCACCATGCCCAGACCCGCAATCGCCATGACAATCGCGAAAAACCCGGCAAACCAGCCGCTACCGAACCGGCGCACTTCCTTTGGCGCTTCCAGATCTTTGGCGAGTTGTTTCAACACACCCTGTTTTGGTTTTTTCGCTTTTGTCGCCACGTCGCTATCCTCTAACCCGCTGCTTTAACAATTTCTGCCCATGCCGCTTCGTCGATCACTTCAATCCCCAGCTCCGCCGCCTTTTTCATTTTCGACCCCGCGCCCGGACCGGCGACTAACAGATCGGTCTTACTACTGACGGAACCTGATGCTTTCGCGCCCAAGGCCTCGGCCTGCGCTTTGGCTTCATCGCGGCTCATGGTTTCCAGCTTGCCGGTGAACACGACAGTTTTCCCGGCCACTGCGCTGTCCTTGGTTTCGACGATATAGTCGGGCGGCGATACTTCGTTGAGGAGATCGTCCCATACTTTGACATTGTGAGGTTCGTGGAAAAAATCGGCCAAAGCTTGTGCAACAGTCGGCCCGACGCCGTCAATTGCGGTAATTTCCTCGCGCACCGCTTCACTCTCACGAACCGCTTTGCCGACCTCTGCCAGTTTCTGCAAAGTTGTGAAATTCTTGAGCAAATCCCGCGCAGTGACCGCGCCGATATGACGGATACCAAGTCCGAACAGGAATCGCGCCGCATCTGCCGAGCGTTTGTTTTCCACAGCCGCCAACAGATTATCCACAGACTTTTCCTGCCACCCCCCGCGCGCCAATATTTCATCGCGGTGCTGGTGCAGACGGAAAATATCGGCAGGACTTTCGATAAAACCAGCCTCGATAAATTCCGCAATGCTCTTTTCGCCCAGCCCGGCAATGTCCAGCGCCGCGCGCGATACAAAATGTACAAGCCGCTGAAACCGCTGGGCCGGGCAGATCAGCCCGCCGGTGCAGCGCACATCAACCTCGCCTTCTTCGGCCACGGCTTCGCTATGACATTCCGGACAATGATCGGGAAAATGATAAGGGGCGCGGTTTTCATCGCGGGTCAGGTTTTTGACCACCTGCGGGATGACATCCCCTGCCCGCTGGATCACAACACGGTCGCCGGGACGCACGCCTAGCCGCTCGATTTCGTCGCGGTTATGGAGGGTGACATTGGACACAACCACGCCGCCCACTGTAACTGGTTTCAGGCGACCCACCGGCGTCAGCTTGCCTGTCCGGCCGACCTGAATGTCAATGCTCTCCAGCGTCGTCTGTGCTTGTTCAGCGGGAAATTTATGCGCCAATGCCCAGCGCGGAGCCTTTGCCACAAAACCGAGCCGCTGCTGATAATCCAGCCGGTCCACCTTATAAACCACGCCATCAATATCATAAGGTAAATCGGCCCGCTCCGCCTCGATAAGCCGGTAATGCGCAAGGATTTCATCCAGCGTTTCAAAGCGTTTCACCATCGGCGAAACCGGCACGCCCCAGCTTTTCATCGCCTCCATAACGTCATAAGCCGTCGCGCCCGGAATATCGCTCGAAACGCCCCAGCCATGCGCCCAGAATTTCAGCGGACGCCTGGCCGTAACCTGCGCATCCTTCTGGCGCAGCGAGCCGGCGGCGGCATTGCGGGGATTGGCAAACTGGCGGATTTTATTGGGGTCAAAGGGAATGTTCCTGGCCTCGGCATCTGCCTTCCCCTCGTCCATCAGGCGCTGGTTCAGGCCGATAAAATCAGCCTTAGCCATATAGACTTCCCCGCGAATTTCAAAAAGATCGGGAATGCTATAAAGCCCTCCCCTTCAGGGGAGGGTTGGGGTGGGGAATGCAATCAACGGAACCACCTAAAGACACGTCCCCACCCCCGGCCCCTCCCCTGAAGGGGAGGGGTGAAATCCTCTCAGGAATATCCGCAATCATCGCCGCATTGGCGGTCACGTCCTCACCCACTTGCCCATCCCCGCGCGTCGCAGCGAGCACCAGCTCGCCTTTCTCATAACGCAGCGAGCAAGATAGCCCGTCGATTTTATCTTCCGCCGTCACCGCAACCGGCGCGTCTTCAGCCAAGTTCAAAAACCGCCGCACCCGCGCCAGCCATTCAGCAATGTCTTCGTCGGAAAATCCGTTATCCAGGCTCATCATCCGCTGTTCATGGGCGACTTTAGACAGCGGAGAATTGGCTACCGCCGCTCCAACCAGCTTGTTCGGACTGTCATCGCGCACCAGATGCGGAAACGCCGCTTCCAGCTCATTATTCCGCCGCACCAGCGCATCATAATCCGCATCGGAAATCTCCGGTGTGTCCTGCGCATGATAAAGCTTGTTATGCTTCGCGATTATGCGCGCAAGCCGCATGAGTTCGTTCGCAGCTTCAGCTTCGGAGAGGTTTGCTATGGACTTTGCGCTCACTGAATCTCCTCCTTTTCAAAAGAGGGTTTGGGGGTGGTTTTGCGCCAACGATCCGGGGATTGAGAAAGCGCCTTAAGCAAAGCCGTCAAAACCCCGTCAATATTATCCATCACATCAATATTGGAAAACCGAACGGTCCGATAACCCTGCTCTTTCAACCGCTCATCTCTTTTGAAATCCGCATCGCTATCATGCGTGTCACCATCGACCTCGATGATCAGTCTTTTATGCGGACATACGAAATCGGCAATGTAATATTGGATCACCGCCTGCCGCCGAAATTTATGCCCTTCCAATTGCGAATTTGAAAGATGCCTCCAAAACCGCTTTTCAGGCTCCGTAGGATTTTTCCGCATTTCCCGGGCACGGTCCAACAAGGTCATTCGATCTACCACTATCTTAAGCCCCTCCTTCAAGAAGGAGGGGCTTAAGAAGAGGCGTCAGGGCGTTGGCGACTTCTGCTTGGGAAAGATCAGAGACTCCCATTCACATCCTCAAACATTTGAGTCATTTCGCAACGTCCACCCTCGATCCTATACTTCATTTGATAAGATAAACCGTGCGTAACATAGCCAATGCTACAATTTATTAGACTTCCATCGCGCATATTGACCAATATTTCTCCGGAACCATCTGTTGGCGTGACACGTTCTCCAACGAATCCATTGTCAGATTTTCGCATATCGGTGGACACATTATAGAGAGTTAAAACAGCGCCCTGTGCTGTTCCATCGAGCACTTCGACTTCAAATGCTCCGGGATCCGGGTCAGAACATGCAAAAAGCAGCATTGTTGCCAGCAAATTGAGTGCAAGCCTCATTCAAAGCCCCGCAACCGGCGTTACTTCAAACCGGTGACCAAAGCCTTCTATCATCGGCCTTCCCTTACCAATCGCCGCTTGTACCGACACAAGCTGCAGAGATGCCGCGTGAGCCTCTTTAGACTCCCAATATTCGGTGATCCAGATCGCGTTTTCATCGCTCTGGTCCTTCGAGATCGTGTAGCTGATATTCCCCGGCATATCGCGGGTTCCTGCGGCCAGTATCGCGATCAGTTCATCGCGCTTGCCCGCCGCGACCTTCATCTGGCCGATAATGCCGTAGGCTAATATTTCTTCCATCACCTCTGCTCCTCGCATTGTCATACAACCGGATAGCGTCGCTGCGCCCATCCACGCCAGCATTTCCCTCCGACCAATCATTAAACCCCCTCCAGCAACCGGTCCGCCTGCGCCCTGGCCTCATCCGTCACATCCGCACCCGACAACATCCGCGCAATTTCCTGCCGCCGGCCTTCCCCGTCAAGAGCCGCGACATCAGTGCGGGATACTGTGCCCGCAATCGATTTGTTAATCAGGAAATGCGCATCGCCTTTGGATGCCACTTGCGGGGAGTGGGTGACAACCAGAAGCTGCGCCGCCTTGGACAGCTTTGCCAGCCGTTCACCAATCGCTGCTGCGACAGCGCCGCCGACACCGCGATCAACCTCGTCAAAGATGATCGTTCCTGCGCCGCCTTCTTCCGCCAGTGCTACTTTTAACGCTAATATGAACCGCGAAAGCTCTCCGCCGGACGCAATTTTACCAAGCGGTGCAAGCGGTGCGCCGGGGTTGGTTGAAATCAGAAATTCGATCCGGTCCATCCCGTTTCCGCCCCAGCGAAGCTCGTCCAGAGGCTCGATTAAAGTCTCAAACCGCGCCGCATCCAGTTTCAGCGGTTTCAGCTCGCCCGCGACGGCTTTATCAAGCGCCTTCGCCGCTTTCTGACGCTTCAGGCGCAGCATTTCGGCCGCCGCAATATAGGAGCTTTTGGCTTCCGCTAATCCAGCCTCCAAGGTTTTCAATGAACGCCCGCCATCACTGATCGCCGCAAGCCGCGTTTCCATATCGGTCAGCAATTTCGCCAGTGTTTCCGGCTCAACCCGGTGCTTACGGGCCAGAGCGCGCAATTCAAATAACCGCGTCTCCATATCATCCAATCGCTGCGGATCGAACATCAGGGCATCAGCCGCTTTATTTAGCAGTTCTTCGGCTTCACCGGCTTCTATAACAGCGCGATCAAGCGCGCCCAAAGCCTCTGCCAGTAACGGATGATCCTCACCAATCCGGTCAAGCCGCCGCGCTGCGGCACGCAAGCTGGCTAGCCCGCCATTGGAGCCATCAAAAGCAGCCCGGATTGCTTCCAGATCACCGGTGAGCTTTTCACCCTTCATCATCGTAGCGCGTTCCAGAGCCAATTCCTGCTCTTCGCCCGGTTGCGGTGCGAATTTACTCAACTCCGCAACGCTATGCTCCAGAAACTCGCGGTCCTGTTCGGCTGCTTCCTGATCGGCAATTGCCTGCTCCAACGCGACTTTGGCTGACTGCCAGCCTTCAAACGCCTGACGCACTTTAGCAGGATCAGAGCCGGCATACGTATCCAGCAAAGCCCGGTGTCCGCGCGGGTTTATGAGGCCGCGGTCGTCATGCTGGCCGTGAATTTCAATCAGCCGGTTACCCGCTTCCCGCAGCAACGCCGCAGAGCAAGGCTGATCGTTGATAAATGCGCGGCTGCCGCCATCGGCCTTGACCGAGCGTTTAATAATCAGTGGCTCGCCGGGTTCGATTTCAATATCATTATCAGCAAGATATACCGCCAATTTACTTGCCGGATCAGGGGCATCAAAAGTCGCGGTTACTTGCGCCTTTTCCATTCCTTGCCGCACAAGCCCGCTATCGGCGCGGTTGCCAAGCGCCAGCCCCATCGAGTCCAGTAGGATAGATTTACCCGCGCCAGTTTCGCCAGTCAGCACAGAGAGGCCCGCCCCGAAATCAAGGTCGAGAGCTTCAATCAGCACAATGTCGCGGATGGATAAAGACTGCAGCACAGCCTTCTCTTAAATCAGCTTGTCGTTAGCTGCAACGGCCCAAACGGTGCCGATGAACTTATATTAAATCTCGGAGGCAGCGTGCTTGTTGACCAGTTCAAAAGCGCGCTCATACCATTTTGAGCCAGGATAGTTGGCGCCCAATACGGCAGCAGTTTTCTTGGCTTCAGCCGGAATACCCAACGCAAGGTAGCTCTCAGTCAACCGCATCAAAGCTTCCGCCGAGTGTGTTGTGGTTTCATATTTTTCGATAACCTCGCGGAAACGAATCGTTGCCGCGAGCCATTGTCCGCGACGCTGGTAGAAACGGCCAATTTCCATTTCCTTGCCAGCAAGGTGATCATTGACAAGGTCCATCTTGAGTCGTGCGTCTGCAGCGTAGCGTGTATCGGGGTAGCGGCGCGCCACTTCACCCAAAGTTGTCAGCGCCTGTTCGGTAATTTTCTGATCGCGCGTAACATCGCCGATCTGCTCGTAATAGCTTAACGCGATCAAATAATAGGCATAAGGCGCGTCTTTATTGCCGGGGTGAATGGACAAGAAACGCCGAGAAGATTCAATTGCTTTGTTATAGTCGCCAGCGACATAATAGCTGAAAGCGCTCATCTGCTGCGCACGGCGGGCCCACGGAGAATAGGGGTGCTGGCGCTCCACTTCATCAAACAGCGCGGCCGCAATTTTCGCCTGACCACGATCCAGCCGGTCTTTCGCCGCATTGTACAGCGTATCAACGTCGCGAGCGACGTAGCTGGTATCCGCGCCTTTATCGCCGCCGCCAAGAGTTCCACAAGCAGACAGTGCGGTTACGGAGAGGCCCAAAAGAGCCGCTTTTGTTATCATGTTTTTCATATTGTCGTCCTCATAACCGCTTGATCCGATCCCGCCAAGAATAAACCGGCGATAAGCTCTCGCTCATGTTACTTTCCAGCTTTACCGGAGATTAATCCACCGGATCATTCTGCACGGCGGGATTGAGGAGAAAGACTACATATCCTTTAAAATGTGGGTTTTTCGGCAGGGACTGGGGCTCGGTCCATTCACCGCCCTGTACCAGACCGATGCGAAAAGCCATGGGCAGCGCATCAAGCTTCGTGAGCCATCGGTCGTATCCCCCGATAGTTTTGCGACCCTGATACACTTGGAACACTGCTTCATCGATGACATCCGAGAGGGCGGCCAGCTCGGCGGGGTCGCCGTTGGCACTCCAGTCAAGCAAGCCGGTTATGCTAAGTCCATATTTTTCTGGAAGCCGCCGACGGAAGTCCCGCAAAAAAATGGCATAACGTCCAAGGCTGCGGGTATTAGCGTCGAAATCGATCTGAATACCAACCAGCCGATTGCCTTTACCGGACCATCGCTCAAGCCTTGCAAATATTTGCCGATATACGTCCGGCGACAAATCAAGGGTTTCCACGCGAACCACCATCCAGATATCGGCGTGGTTGATTTCCGGTGTTTCAGGCCGCAGCAATACCAACGACTCCAGATCGGACGCGCGCACTTCACCTTCTAATATGTAAACAGTTTTCGCCTGGTCGAGGACCGGCTGTGGCCTGACGCCCGCCCACAGCCAGAAGCTGTCATATTTGCTGGCGTTGACAGGATTTCCAGTATCCCTACGCTCACAACCGCTGGTAGTGGTCAGTAGCAGAAAACAGGCAAGCCAAAGATTGTGGTGTCGTCCCATCACCAATAATATTTCAGATCCTTCGCCCATTGCGAGTTGGGATAGCTGTTTTTCAATTGCTGGAACCACGCTTTGCGTTGTGACAACGGAACGGCCTCGCCGCCGCAACCATTATTGCCGGTGCGGGCGTAGCAATAGACCGCGCGATAAAGCGCATAAGCCCGGTTGTCAGCGCCAGCACGCGGATTTGCGATAATTTCCTTGTAGATGTCCTGACGCACCAGTTCATCACTGGCGAATTTTGAAGGCGCGCTGCCTAGCGCTCCATCTTTTGGCTTTTGGCTATTAAAGCTGAAATAATCGAAGCCATTGAGGCGAATAAAATCTCCGATGCAAAGTCTTGCGCGGGGTTCATTGCTGTTTGTTGCCAAGGCTGAAACAGTATCGGAAAGTTTGGGACAATTGAAACCGTCTTGCCACGTGCCTTTGCTGAAAAGACCCAGAGGCACATTTTCATCGGCATGAAGCATGGTCAGATAACCGCCGCTTTCTGCATCCGCCGGGATTGATTTTGCGTCTTTGAGAAAGCCGGAATAATCGCCACTGGCGAGCTGCTTATAGAGCAAAGTAAAGAGCGCCACTTGCTGTTCGTGAGCGCTGCGAGTGTTGTCACCTGAGACGCGGCGCAAGATATCCGGACCAACCGAATGCTGCAGCAATATCTCGCGGATTGTTCTGTCCTGAACCAAAGAACCGGCAGCAAAAACGGCGTTGATTTGTCCCTTGGCTTCCAGACTTCTTGCCAGCCCCAGTTCAACAAACGGCCGCTGATAGGGCTTTTTCGCACCAGCGATCAGATCCCGCCAGAACCCCTCCTCATTGCGATCTTTGAGCTTGGCCAATGCCATGCCGCGCAATGCTTGGCGGCTGAATTCCAAATAGCTGAAACTCTCCTGTCGCGCCGCGTCCGGGATGAGTTGCAGAACTTTGCGGGCATTACCCTCAACATGGAGCGCATGGCTGGCCAGTAGAAACTCATAGAGCGCCGGATTAGCGGCAATCATCGGCTTTTGCGCTTCCAGTGTCTGCAAGCTGATCTGCTTGTCATCGCCATAAGGCTGGCGCATTTGCACAAGATCAATGACTGCCAGCAACAGCGGGTCAGAAATGTCGTCCCGCATATTGTTGTTGAAAAACAGTTTGTTATCGGCCTCCTCGGCAAAGGCGCCGGGATCAAGGTTTTTAACATTGAGTAGCATCTGCTGATAAGACGCCGCCAGCGCCTTATCATTGCCTGCCAGCCAGTAAACCCGCCGCATCAATCCTTTTGCTGATCCGATATAGCGTCCGTTTTGGAAATTTTTGATATAGGCAGTGAAGACTTTCTCGGCATTGGCGATGGCCTTTTTGTCGACCGCGTCTGGCCCTTCAAAGTCGCCCCATTCTCCAAAGGCGGATACCTGCGCGCGGTTAACTTCCGTCCGGCCGATCATGTAAATTGCGGTTTCCTTGAGCCATCCGTTGGAGCTCTTTGTCAGCGCGGCAAAACTATTCAGCGCCGTCTCAAACTCGCCCGCATAAAATGCTTTTGCGCCGAGCAGATAGGTCAGAAACTCCTGCCCCTGTTTCGATTGGATTTTTGCCGATGGATCCTCCCATCGCAGTTTCACCTGTTCTTTCTGCTCGTTCGAGAAGCGGTAGGAGGCATATCCGGTTTGTTCGGGATCAGCGCAGATCGAGAACAAACTGGCGCGGGCTGCGATAAGCGCTTGTCGTTCGTTTGTTTTGATTTTGGCAGCATCCAGTTCCGCAACGAATAATTTCGTTCCACTATGATAGGTTTGGCATCGCGAATGTCCGAAATCGGATTGATCTTCTTTTTCTGGTTTGCGCGGATAGAGCGCTTGATCAAAGGTGGACCAGCGAAAGTAATTATTGCCCTGCCCTTCATACCAGTCCGTTTCAGGATATTTGAATTTTGGCGACGCTGGAACCAGATCAGCGAGCAGCAGCAACATATTGGCCCGCGTATCGTTGCCCGGCGTTAGCACTACGACGCTGGCGCAAGTGGACTCGGTTCCCAACTTCCATTCGGGATAACAGCCGCCATCTGCGCTTGCTTGCGCCGGAGCAGTCACAATCGCGCTAGCAAGAAGCATGATCGCGAAATACAGATATTTTGGCATATTAGATGACTCGCTGAGAGATTCGTTTGAGCGAGTTTACAGCGAGACTTTGAAACAACAAGAGGCACAAAAAAGGGCCGGATTGCTCCGGCCCCTTTTCTAATTTTATGTATCAAAGATTTAGTCTTCGGTGATCGAGCTTGGCAATGGAATATCGCCGCCATCATTTTTTGGGCCATCGTTGTTACGACCGCGTCCACCGCCAGCGTTTCCGCCATCACGACCGCGTCCACCGCCATCACGACCACGACCGCCACCGCCGCCATCCCGGCGTGGACCACGTGGTTTGTTTTCGCGTGGAGGACGGGTGTCTTCCAACTCTTCACCAGTTTCCTGATCAACAACCCGCATCGACAGACGGACTTTGCCGCGCTGATCGATTTCGAGAACCTTGACCTTGACTTCCTGTCCTTCGGAAAGCTCGTCGGTCACTTTTTCGACACGCTCGTTCTTGATCTCGGAAACGTGAACCAGACCGTCTTTGCCGCCCATGAAATTCACGAATGCACCAAAATCAACAAGGTTTACGACTTTACCGTCATAGATTTTGCCAACTTCAGCTTCTTCGACCAGACCTTTGATCCAGGCAATGGCCGCATCAATCTGGGATTTATCGGAAGATGAAACCTTGATCAGGCCTTCATCATCAATATCCACTTTCGCGCCGGTTTCAGCAACGATTTCGCGGATAACTTTACCGCCGGTACCGATAACTTCACGGATCTTCTCTTTGTTTATCTGCAATGTTTCGATGCGCGGAGCATGTTCGGACATTTCGGTACGAACGCTGCTCAATGCCTTGGCCATTTCGCCAAGAATATGTGCGCGGCCGCCGGAAGCTTGCTCAAGAGCAGACTTCATGATTTCCTGCGTAATGCCGGCTACCTTGATGTCCATCTGCAAGGACGTGATGCCTTTTTCGGTACCCGCAACCTTGAAGTCCATGTCGCCGAGGTGATCTTCGTCGCCGAGAATGTCGGAAAGAACCGCAAAATCTTCGCCTTCAAGGATCAAGCCCATCGCAATACCGGAAACCGGACGCGCCAACGGCACACCCGCATCCATCATCGCCAATGAACCACCGCAAACGGTTGCCATCGAAGATGAACCATTGGACTCGGTAATGTCAGACAACACACGGATCGTGTAAGGAAATTCCTCAACTGTCGGCAATACTGGACGGAGCGCGCGGAATGCGAGCTTACCGTGGCCAGTTTCGCGGCGGCTCGTAAATCCAAAACGACCAACTTCGCCAACCGAATAGGGAGGGAAGTTATAGTGCAGCATGAAGTTTGTGTAGCTAAGGCCGTCCAAACCATCAATCATCTGCTCAGCGTCTTTGGTTCCCAAAGTCGTGGTGACAATCGCCTGCGTTTCACCGCGGGTGAACAATGCTGAACCGTGCGTACGTGGCAGTAAGCCAACCATAGCTTCGATCGGACGAACCTGATCGAGTTTACGGCCATCAATACGCGTGCCATCTTTAATGATCGCGCCGCGAACGATTTCGGCTTCCAGTTTCTTGACCATTTTACCGGCTGTCATCTGGGTTTGACCGTCTGCGTCGGCATATTTTTCTTTGGCTTTATCACGAACCGCATTCAGCGCGTCGGAACGCTCTGATTTATCAGTCAACTTGTAAGCCGCAGCAATATCTTTGCCGACCAGCTTGCGCAGGTCTTCCTTGATTTCGCTATTGTCTTCACCTGCATCCAGATCCCAAGGCTCTTTCGCAGCCTGCTCAGCCAGATCGATGATAAGACCAGCAACGTCCTTACAAGCATCATGGGCAAATTGTACTGCGCCAAGCATGACTTCTTCGGAAAGCTCTTTCGCTTCCGATTCCACCATCATCACCGCTCCGGGCGTACCGGCAACAACCAGGTCGAGTTCGCCTTCGGCAACTTCTTCCATGGAAGGGTTCAGCTGATATTCGCCTTCTTTATAACCAACACGTGCCGCACCGATTGGGCCCATGAATGGCACACCGGAAATGGTCAGCGCCGCAGAAGCAGCAACCATCGCCAAAATATCCGGCTCGTTAACGCCGTCATAGCTCATGACTTGGCAGATGACGTTGATTTCGTTGTAGAAACCTTCGGGAAAAAGCGGACGGCACGGACGGTCAATCAAACGCGATGTCAGCGTTTCTTTTTCTGTCGCGCGGCCTTCGCGCTTGAAGAAGCCACCTGGAATACGTCCAGCAGCCGAGAATTTTTCCTGATAGTGCACGGTCAACGGGAAGAAATCCTGTCCTTCGCGTACCGATTTAGCGGCGGTAACTGCGCACAGCACAACCGTTTCGCCGAGAGTCGCGAGTACCGCGCCATCAGCCTGACGAGCAATACGGCCCGTTTCGAGGGTGAGGGTTTGTCCGCCCCATTCCATTTCGACTTTTTTTACATCAAACATTCTAGTATTTCCTTTGTCCCGCCTGCCCAATGCAGTGCGGGGGCTTTCAATTGCTGAGCAATCCGGCCCAGCATCGGTTGGGAGCTAATCTCGCTCCCTTCATTCGCCAACTTCTACCTTATTGTGGAATTTGGCGTTTTACCGTTAGTGGTGAGGTTGTCGAAACACGCTTCAAGACGAGAGGCGTCCTTCGACAGGCTCAGGACTAACGGAGATACGAAAACGGCCCCCTTATGGGAGCCGCCCTCAAAATTCTTACTTACGCAAGCCTAAGTCTTTAATCAGCTTGGCGTAGCGTTCCACGTCTTTCTTGCGGAGATAGTCCAGCAAGCTGCGACGCTTGTTTACCATCATCAACAACCCGCGACGCGAGTGATGGTCTTTGTGATGGCCTTTAAAATGGTCTGTCAGGTTCACAATACGCTCGGTGAGCACGGCAACCTGAACTTCGGGGGAACCTGTATCGCCTTCGGTCTGGCCGAATTTCTTGATCAGTTCCTGTTTTTTTTCTGCAGTAATAGTCATTGTAATCAATTTCCTTCGAACATCACTTACATGTTAAACCCGCGAACCACCTTTACGGTGCCATCAACAATCTCTGCTAGCGCAACCGGAGAACCTGCGTTCTCTGTCGCCAGAAAAGTCCCGTTGATTGCGGGGTTCCTGACCATTTCCTTTGGCAAATTCCTAACGTCCAGCGTTAAGCCTTGCCGAAGCATTTTTGCCTGATCAGGAGCGAGGTCAAAAGCCGGGATGTCGTCCAGCCCTGCCTCAAGTGGCAAAAGGTATTCTTTAATGTCCGCGCCCTTACCAATTTCATCGAGTTTGTCCAGCGAAATCGCGTGATCTAGGGTGAATGGGCCTGCCTTTGTGCGGCGTAGCATCGAGACATGGCCGTAAGTCCCAAGAGCGCGGGCGATATCGCGGGCGAGAGATCGGATATAGGTGCCTTTTGAGACGGTGGCGGTCAGGGTGATGCTGTTAAGCCCCTCCCCTTTAGGGGAGGGGTTGGGGTGGGGCTCATCGTCGGCAGCGCCCTGTAGACTAGATTCCCCACCCCCGGCCCCTCCCCTGACGGGGAGGGGTGAAATAGAGTAAACCGTCACCCCCCTGACCTTCATCTCTACCTCAATGCCGGCCCGCGCCAGATCATAGGCCCGCTTGCCATCAATCTTCAGCGCAGAATATTTCGGTGGTATCTGTTCAATCGGCCCGGTAAACTGCGGCAAAACCGCTTCAATCTCCGCCACAGTAGGCCGATGATCAGAAACTTCTGTAACATCGCTTTCCACATCCAGCGTTTCGGTCTCTGTCCCAAACCCAATGGTAAATTCATATATCTTCGAAGCGTCCAGCATGCGTCCGCAAAGCTTCGTCGCCTCCCCAATCGCAATCGGCAAAACCCCGGTCGCCAGCGGATCCAGCGTCCCGCCATGCCCCACCTTCAGCTTGTTCTTGCCCTTGCCAAGCAAGCCAGCCTCCCGCAAATTCCGCTTCACAGCCCCAACCGCCTGCGTCGAGCCTAGTTCAAGCGGTTTATCAAGAATGATCCAACCGTGGGGTTTCACGCTTTCATCTCTTTGGGCTTTTCCCACTCCATCACCACAAATCCCGGCACGCGGGTGTAGCGGTCACTCTTTGGATCATTCTGATCCGGCGGCGTTGGTTCGAAGAAATGACGGAGGATCAATCCATTGGTGAGAAACGCTTCAAGATAGGCGCTCATCGGCCGGTGCCAGTTAATCACATCAATCCCTGACCAGACTTCACGATTGGCGCGTTCTTCGTGGTAGTTATCAATCACAAATTTCTGGCCATCGCCATGCTCGCCGCGCTCCCACTTTCCAGCCGTAAAATGGCCCGTCAAATTAGCTACCAATATCGATCCACCCGGCTTGGTCACGCGGGTCATTTCTTTAATAGCGGCGCGGAAATCTTCGATATCGATCAATGACAGATAACTGATGGTCAGATCAAAGCTAGCATCTTCAAACGTCAGCTTTTCACCAATGCCAATGCGATAGTCACCGTCCGGATCGCGCTTTTGAGCCTCTTTGATGAACTGGTCGACGGGATCAATGCCGACCCCTTTGAAACCGAATTCTTGCAGCTTGCGAGCAAAGCGCCCTTCCCCGCAGCCAATGTCCAGAAACCGGCCTTCATGTACCTTTGCACGGCCGAGCATCGCCGCATCCAGAAAAGTACGTCGCGTCCAGTCGCCGTCTTCACCAATGGATGCGATCCATGCGTCGGCAGAGCTTACCCAGCCATTCAAATCATCAGCCACGTTCAACCGTTCCATTCTTCTTTCAGCAGACCAAATACGCACGTATCCCTTACATATCCAGTCCAGGTGATACGATTTTTGCGCAACGTGCCTTCATGTTTAGCGCCAAGTTTCAACACCGCCGCCTGCGAACGCTTGTTACGGCCATCGACACGGAATTCGATTTTGGTAAATCCATTGGCAAAGGCATGATCAATCATTAGTTTTTTCATGATGTCATTAAACCCGCTGCCGCGCACAGATGGCGCGATATAGGTGCCGCCGATTTCCAACACGCCGTGCTGGTCGGGGTTGATATAATTGCTCATCCCGACAACCTTGTTCGTCTCGGTATTGATCACCGCAAATTGTACCCATGATTTCAGATCATGAAACGCGGCCATCGCCTTGTCGAAATCATCACCGAGCATATTGATCGGATAAATTTCCCAAATCTCCTGGTCCTCTGCACAGGCGGCGCGCAGGGGTTCAACGTGACGCTTTTGCAAAGGTTCGAGGCGGACTGAGCCTTCTTCCAGTGTGGCGGATAGTTCAGCCATTGAGCCTCTCAACAAAATGCTTCCGGCACAGCGCGATATAGCTTTCATTGCCACCAATTTCGGTCTGTTCGCCCGCCGCTATCGCCTTGCCCGACGCATCAATCCGCAGATTCATCGTCGCCTTGCGCCCGCATTCGCAGACTGCTTTGAGTTCCACCAAACTATCAGCAAGCCCAAGTAGCTTGGCAGAACCCGGAAACAAATTTCCCTGAAAATCGGTGCGCAGCCCATAGCAAAGCACCGGAATCCCTGCTTCATCCGCCAGTCGCGCGCATTGCCAGACCTGTTCTTCGGAGAGAAACTGCGCTTCGTCGATCAGCACACAGGCCAGTTTATTTTCTGCCTGTTCTTCGCTTACCGCCGCGAACATATCCGTGCCTTCATGAAAACGATGCGCATCGGCGTTTAACCCAATGCGCGACGCAATAGCGCCAAAAGACGCGCGGTTATCAATAGCGGCGGTCCACAACATCACCTTCATGCCTCGCTCGCCATAGTTGAACGCGGCCTGCAGCAAATTGGTCGATTTTCCGGCGTTCATCGAGGCGTAGTAGAAATAGAGTTTGGCCATGGATTCGGTCTTTAACCGGAAAAAACCGTCATTGCGAGGAACGAAGTGACGAAGCAATCCAGAGCGTCGGTGCGTGCCGCTCTGGATTGCCGCGCTTCGCTCGCAACGACGAGAGGCTAAGACTGACTGGAATCCAAATCCTTAGCAAAGGCTCCGTTCGTCCTGAGCTTATCGAAGGACGATTGTTCGTGTCGGCTGTGGTTGAGCTTTGCTCGCCCTCCGGGTCGACAGGCTCAGCACGAACGATGTATTCTAATCCCGCTCCAAGTCCTGCGCCACCTTGGGATGGTTCAGCAACTTCTCGACATGCTCGGCCGTATCGAAGCTATCGTCCGCCAAAAACTTCAGCTTCGCCGCATATTTCATTTGCACCCGCTTGGCGACTTCCTTCTGGAAGAACGCGGTGTTGGTCTTTAGCGCCTTGAGCACATCCGCCTCATTCGCACCCAGCAAGGGTTTCACAAACACCGTTGCATGGCGCAAATCCGGCGACATACGCACCTCGGTTACGCTAACGCTGGTCGCGGTGAGCAATTCATCATGCACCTCGCCGCGCATCAGCAGCTCCGACAAAATATGCCGAACCTGCTCGCCCACACGCAGCAAACGCACCGAGCGGCCTTCAGGAGATGTATCGTTATATTTTGCCATAATCGTACAACACGTCATCCCGAACTTGTTTCGGGATCTCCATCGGGGCGAGATGCTGAAACAAGTTCAGCATGACGACCTTCCTTAAAGCACCCTTTCTTTCTCCGTAACCTCAAACACCTCAAGCATATCGCCCGGCTGGATATCGTTGGTATCCTCCAGCACAGCACCACATTCCATACCGGCACGGACCTCTTCGACATCGTCTTTGAAGCGGCGCAGCGAGGCGATCGTGGTTGCGCTGACGATAACATCGTCGCGGGTGAGACGGGCGAATAGACCCTTCTTGAGCGAACCTTCGGTAACGAGCAAACCAGCGGCCTTGTCTTTCTTGCCGGATTTGAACACCTCTTTTACTTCGGCGCGGCCCATGACGTTCTCGATCTTCTCAGGACCAAGTTCACCGGCCATTTCGGCGCGGATTTCATCGGTCAGATCATAGATGATATCGAAATATTTCAGGCGGACACCATCGCGTTTGGCAATCTCGCGCGCCTTGGCATTGGGACGCACGTTAAAGCCGATAATCGGCGCGTTGCTCGCCGCCGCCAGCGTCACGTCGCTCTCGGTAATTGCGCCGACACCGCTGTGCAAAATGCGCACCTTGATATCGTCATTCGAGATTTTGTTGAGTGCCTGCACAATCGCCTGGGTGGAACCCTGCACATCGGCTTTCACCAGCAGCGGGAATTCCACCGCCTGATCAGCCGCAGCAGAGAACATATTCTCAAGAGAAGTTGGAGCTTGGGTAGTGCGCTGCAGTTTCTCCTGCTCGGCGCGATAGGCGGCAACTTCACGGGCGCGGGATTCATTCTCCACTACCGTTAGCTTATCACCGGCTGATGGTACGCCAGACAGACCGAGCACTTCGACCGGCACCGATGGTCCGGCCTCTTTGGTCTGCTTGCCCTTGTCATCAATCAACGCCCGTACTTTACCGGTGTGCGGACCAACGACAAAAATATCGCCGCGTTTCAATGTGCCGCGCTTGACCAAGACAGTCGCCACGGGGCCGCGACCTTTGTCCAGTTGCGCCTCGACCACAATACCTTCTGCCGCCCGATCCGGACGCGCTTTTAGCTCAAGCAATTCCGCTTGAACGTGGATTTTCTCCATGAGTTCATCAAGATTGATTTTCTTGAGTGCGGACACTTCCACATCGAGAACATCACCGGACATTTCCTCCACAATCACTTCATGTTCGAGCAAACGGGTTCGGACCGTTGTTGGATCAGCGCCTTCCTTGTCGATTTTGTTGATCGCCACAATCATCGGCACATCGGCAGCTTTGGTATGGTTGATCGCTTCAATCGTCTGCGGCATCAAGCCATCATCAGCAGCGACGACCAATATTACGATATCCGTCACATTGGCACCGCGCATCCGCATTTCGGTAAACGCTTCATGACCCGGTGTGTCGAGAAATGTAACGGTGTCGCCGTTTTTCATTTTAACCTGATAAGCGCCGATATGCTGGGTAATCCCGCCTGCTTCGCCCTTCACCACATCGGTGCCGCGCAGTGCATCAAGCAGAGAGGTTTTGCCGTGATCAACATGGCCCATGATCGTAACAACCGGTGGACGCGGTTTCAGCGTTTCTTCCGGATCAACATCTTCTTCGGTTTTGATTTCGACGTCAGAAGCAGAAACACGCTGGATCGTATGGCCGAATTCTTCGACCAACAGTTCAGCCGTATCCTGATCAATCGTCTGGTTGACGGTGACCATGCTACCCATGTTGAACAAAGATTTGACGAGGTCAGCGCCCTTCTCACCCATACGCTTGGAGAGTTCCTGCACGGTAATCGCTTCTGGCACGATCACTTCGCGATATTGTTTTTCACGCGGTTCGCGCGGTTGGCCCGAACGTTGCGCGCGCTTCTCTTTTTCGCGCGCGCGTTTGAGCGCTGCTAGCGAGCGCGCGCGTGCCGCACCATCTTCACCGCGCAGAGCACTGGTAACAGTCAGCTTGCCCGATTGGCGGCGATCATTGCGCTCCGCTTTTCCAGATTTGGCTTTCTCCGGTTTCGCGCGTTTTGGCGATTCAACCGGCGTAAATTTCCGCGCTGGCGGATGTTTCGCCGCTGCCGCAGCTTCTTCCGGTTCTGGAGCAGCTGAGGCATCTGCCGCTGCATCAGCAGCCTCGGCAGCCGCTTTTTCAGCAGCGGCTATCTCTTCCTGCGCCTTTTTAGCAGCCTCTTCCTCAGCCTTTCGGTTTTCTTCAGCCCGCTCTTTTTCTTCAGCGGTTTGAGCCTTTTTGGCCTTGGTATCACGCTTGCGCGCTGCTTCATTGGCCGAAAGACGCGCTTCTTCCGCTTCACGCAGCAATTTGGCCTGCATTTCCTGACGAGTCAGGGCATCCGGTTTCGGAGCGACAGGTGCTGGCGCAGGTTTTTTAGCCTCTACCGGCGCGGGTGGTGGAACAGGGGTTTCCTTGATAATGTCCTTGGCCGCTTCCTGCGCGCCCGGCTTTCCTACAAGTTTCTTGCGCTTGACCTCGACCACCACCTTGTTGGTGCGGCCATGACTAAACGTCTGCTTGACTTCGCCAGGTTCAACCGAGCGCTTAAGCCCCAAAGGCTTGCGTGCAGGTTTTGACGTATCTTTTGTATCTTCACTCATCGAACAGACTTAATCCTTAAAATATATAAACTTCAATATGTTGGTCGCTTCACTTCAATAAACTTATGCAACCTTCTTTTCGTCTTCATCATTCTCTTTATCAGAACCGATGAAGTGCCGCCATCTTTCCAGATTATGCGATATTCGCCCCGCTGCGCGCTTGTCGGTTATCCCGATATGCACCACATTCTGGCGGCCCAATGCCACAGAAAGCCCCTGCCGGTCCACCGGCAATATTTGCCCATGAATATCCTGCCCTTCGCGGTCGCTCCCGACGCGCCAAGCCTGATCCAGTTTGGAATTGCCATCGCGGCCCGCATCCGACGCGTGTAGCAGCATAACCAGATCGCCCTGCCGCGCCGCTGTTTCAATTTTCTCGGAACCCGTCAACAAAGTGCCGCCGCGCGCTTCCAGTCCCAATCTGTCTAATGTGGCGCGTTCCAGCGCTTTTTCAATGAGCTGAGCGAGATTATCGGGGATATCCAGCTTACCGGTCTTGAACGCCCGCGAAAAAGCACCTTTGAGTTGACCTTTTGCATGCGCCACCTCTAGAGCGGCCCGATCAACGCTAATCCATGCGCCCCGTCCCGGCGCTTTCGCGCGAACATCCGGAGCGATCTGGTCATCGGGGCTCAACGCCAAACGCACCAATCCATCCTGAGGAAGACTTTTCCCAGTCAAAATGCATTTACGGTGTGGCGCGCTTTCTAGTTGATTAGAAGGCGTCTCATTGGGGAGCTTCCGCATTAGCGTCCTCCCCATTTTCAGATTCAGCTTCTTTCGCTGTAGCCGGAGCTTCGCCAGAATCGGAACCGTCTTCGTCTTCAAACCAATGCGCGCGGGCAGCCATGATGATTTCATTGCCCTGTTCTTCGGTGAGGCCATATTCGGCCAATACGCCGTCGGGCTCAGGCTTGCGATTATCATTGCGGCGACGTGGCTCTGCTCTGCGCTTGAGAACCAGTTCATCGGTCGCCAGATCAGCAACATCGTCCAGTGTCTTGAGACCCGCTTCACCCAGAGTCACCAGCATGGCTTCAGTCAGGTGTGGCAGCTCGGCGATGGAATCTTCGACTCCCAATTCGGTGCGCTTCTCTTTGGCAGCGGCTTCCCGGCGATCCAAAGCTTCCTGCGCACGGCTTTGCAGTTCCTCAGCGAGTTCATCGTCAAAACCTTCGATGCTGGAGATTTCTTCGCGTGCAACGTAAGCAACCTCTTCCAGTTCGCTGAAACCTTCTGCAACCAGCAGCTGCGACAAAGTTTCATCGACATCCAGGTCTTCCTGGAACATCTCGGTGCGAAGCGCAAACTCGGCCTGACGTTTCTCGCTGCTGTCAGCTTCGGTCATAATATCGATGGCGAGGCCGGTCAGCTGTGATGCCAGACGCACGTTTTGTCCGCGGCGACCAATGGCCAAGCTGAGCTGATCGTCAGGAACAACCACTTCGATACGTCCTTCTTCCTCGTCAATCACCACGCGGCTCACGGTAGCGGGCTGCAATGCGTTGACCGTGAATGTTGCGATATCTTCCGACCAAGGAATAATATCGATTTTCTCGCCCTGCATTTCCTGAACGACAGCCTGAACGCGACTACCCTTCATGCCCACGCAGGCGCCAACCGGATCAATCGAGCTATCATGGCTGATCACGCCGATTTTTGCGCGCGAGCCCGGATCACGGGCGGCAGCCTTGATTTCAATAATACCGTCGTAAATTTCCGGCACTTCCTGCGCAAACAGCAAGCGCATGAAATCAGGATGGGCGCGGGAGAGGAATATCTGTGGTCCGCGATTTTCACGGCGAACATTCATGATCAGCGAACGCACACGGTCACCAACGCGCGCCGCTTCACGCGGAATTTGCTGGTCGCGGCGGATAACGCCTTCAGCCCGGCCAAGATCAACCACGACATGGCCAAATTCGACCGATTTCACGACACCGGTGATAATTTCTCCAGCGCGGTCTTTAAATTCTTCAAACTGCCGCTCACGCTCGGCATCGCGAACTTTCTGGAAAATCACCTGTTTCGCGGATTGTGCGTCGATCCGGCCCAAATCAACGGCAGGAAGCGGGTCAACGATAAAGTCACCGACTTTCGCGCCTTTTTCCAGCTTCTCGGCCTGTTTCAGATCGACCTGCTTGAAATAATCCTCAACTTCTTCAACGACTTCAACCACCCGCCACAAGCGCAGGTCGCCGGTTTGCAGATCAAGCTTGGCGCGGATGTCGTTCTCCGCACCATAGCGCGCACGCGCTGCTTTCTGGATCGCTTCTTCCATCGCCTCTACGACGATCGCCTTGTCGATCATTTTTTCCGAAGCAACTGCGTTTGCAATCGCTAGCAGTTCAGCTTTATTTGCAGAAATGGCACTGGCCATGTTTAATCTTCCTGTTCTTCCAGAGTGTCTTGTTCAATTTCATCCGCGCCGTCTGCTGAAACCGGGATGGTTGCAGCGATCAGGGCATCGGTCAGAATCAATTTCGCGCTATGCACGTTCGACAGCGCCGTCTCCTGACTGCCTGCCTTGCGATCGTCAATCTTTATTATCTCATTTTCAATGCCTGCGAGCAAGCCACGCAATTGTTTCTTGCCGTTAACCGCATCAATTAAATTGATCCGCGCTTCGTGCCCCGCCCAATTTGCATAATCCTTCCCGCGTGTAAGCGGGCGATCAATACCTGGTGAGCTGACTTCAAGCCGATAGGCATGATCAATCGGATCGCGGCCCTCGTCTTCCATCGCATCAAATTTGTGCGAGATACGGCGAGAAAGTGCAGCGCAATCATCAATGTTCAATTGCCCGGTATCTGGCCGCTCTGCCATGATTTGCAGTGTTGGCTCATCGGCGCCCGATATGAACTGCACGCGCACCAGCTCAAAGCCGAGCGCTTCAGCTTCCGGTTCAATCAGGTCGATAATGGCAGTCAGTTCGGTCAAATGTGGTCCTGTATAAGATGACATGAGTTTTTGCGCCGGCCCCATTAGGCGCCAGCCCCTCAAAATCTCACAATGTCGGGATGACTGCTAATTAGGGCGTGATTCCCAACAATGCAATATATATGTTTCAGACCGCGACGATATTATACACGAGTTGCACGATATAGATCACCAGAAGAAGCCCGCCTTCCCAGCGGCTTATCTTGCGCCCCGTCGCTGCAAAGATCATCAACAAGACCGACGCCGCAATCAGCAGCGGCAGCCCGTATCCGGTAATTTCGACCGGGATGGTACCCGGCGCAATCATTGCTGTCACGCCGCCGATAAGCAGCAGGTTGAAGATGTTGGATCCGAGCACATTGCCCAAAGCGACTGCGCTCGCGCCTTTGTAAGCGGCGATTATCGACGTCACCATCTCAGGCAAGGATGTTCCAATCGCGATCACGGTCAATCCGATCACGGCCTCGCTCATACCAATCAAACGCGCAAGGTCAACCGCGCCCTCAACCAGCCATTTACCGCCAGCAATAATCATCACGATACCGGCGATCAGGATTAGCGCGGAGCGCCAAAGCGGCTGTTCATCATGCAAATGCGTGTCCGTAACTTCCAGTGCTTCGGCTTTCTCATGCAGTGCCGTTGCGCCCGCCGGTTCCGTTTGCTCGGCCCAATAAGCGTAGCCGAGATAGCAAACTAAGGTAGCGATGAACAAATATCCAATGCCCGCAGAAACGCCGCCATTCATAGCAACCAGCCACAATATGATGGTTACGCCAAGCGCCAAACCACCATCTCGCCACAACGGTCCGCGCGGAACGACCATTGGTAATATCAGTGAAGCTGCGCCAAGGATCAGCAGGCTGTTGGCAAGATTGGAACCGACTACATTACCCCATGCGATACCCGGTGATCCCGCCCGTGCCGCCTCTACGCTGGCGACCAGTTCCGGAGCGGACGTGCCAAAACCGACGATAGTCAAACCGATCAAAAGTTGCGACATCCCGGCCCGTTCAGCGATCCGAACCGCGCCACGCACGAGCAATTCCCCGCCGACGATGAGAACGATAAAGCCAATAATGAGGGTGATAATCGGGATTAGCATAGCAGCCTATTTGTCATTGCGAGCGCAGCGACGCAATCCAGAGTTACTATTCACCGCCTTGGATTGCCGGGTCGCTATGCTCCTCGCAACGACGAAACTAACCATTCCGCTTGCCAAGCAGTTTCAGTCGCAACGCATTCAGTTTGATAAAGCCTTCTGCGTCTTTCTGATCATAAGCTCCTGCATCATCTTCAAATGTAACAACTTTTTCATTATACAAGCTGTCCGGTGACTTGCGCCCCACAACATTGACCGATCCTTTATAGAGTTTCAGCCGCACCGTACCGTTCACCCGCACCTGACTATGGTCGATCGCCGCTTGCAGCATTTCGCGTTCGGGGGAGAACCAGAAACCATTGTAAACCAGCTCGGCATAACGGGGAGCAAGCTCATCTTTCAAATGCGCCGCGCCGCGATCGAGCGTCAATTGCTCAATGCCGCGATGCGCGGCGTGATAGATTGTTCCGCCCGGTGTTTCATACATGCCGCGTGATTTCATACCGATGAAACGGTTTTCGACCAGATCAAGCCGGCCAATGCCATGCTCGCGGCCATATTCGTTGAGCTTCTCCAGCAGCGTGGCCGGAGACATCGCTTCGCCATTAATCGCAACGCCGTCTCCGCGCTCAAAATCAATCGTGATATATTCTGGCGTATCGGGAGCATCTTCGGGATTGTTGGTCCGCGAATAGACATAGTCAGGGACTTCTTCCCACGGATCTTCGAGCACTTTGCCTTCCGACGACGTGTGCAACATATTGGCGTCGCAGGAAAAAGGAGATTCACCGCGCTTGTCCTTGGGAATGGGAATTTGGTGTTTCTCAGCAAATTCTATCAACCGCGTCCGGCTGGTCAAATCCCATTCGCGCCACGGCGCTATCACTTTGACGTCGGGATTGAGGCCGTAATAGCCAAGTTCAAATCGTATCTGGTCATTGCCCTTGCCCGTCGCGCCATGCGACACGGCATCCGCGCCGGTAAGCTTCGCTATTTCAATCTGGCGTTTTGAAATCAGGGGCCGGGCGATCGATGTGCCGAGCAGATAAAGTCCCTCGTAAAGCGCATTGGCGCGCATCATCGGAAAGACAAAATCCTTCACAAATTCTTCGCGCAGGTCTTCAATAAAAATATGCTCCGCCTTAACGCCCAGCGTTTCTGCCACGCGGCGTGCGGGGCCAAGCTCTTCGCCCTGGCCCAGATCAGCGGTAAAGGTAACCACCTCACACTGATATTCCTGTTGTAGCCATTTCAGGATAACACTGGTGTCCAGGCCGCCGGAAAAGGCCAAAACCACACGTTTTACAGAATCGCTCATTTAACTTGCTTTCAGAGAATTGAAGGCCGCGCCTAACAGGGTCCAATTTTCCGCGCAATATGATATACAGAAATCATGAGGAGAGGATAATGGCCAAAGAAGAAATGAAAACCAAACCCACTGATGCCGATGTCACCGCGTTTATCGCGAAAGCGGAACCGGAGCGGCGCAAGGAGGAAGCACATCAACTCATCGCGCTGTTCCGCAAGATCACCGGCAAAGAACCCAAAATGTGGGGGCCAAGCATCATCGGCTTTGGCAGCTATGACTATAAATATGAAAGCGGCCGCGAAGGCACCTCGATCCGCACCGGCTTTTCCCCGCGCAAAGCCAAACTCAGCATCTATATAATGGGGGCTTACTGCACACCCGAAGCACAGGCGGAACAGGAACGGCTATTCGGGCTGCTCGGCAAGCATAGCGTTGGCAAATCATGTCTGTATATCAACCAGCTGGAACAGGTGGATATGGGCGTGCTGGAGCAACTGATCCGCAATAACTGGGATTTGATGAATGAGCGTTATCCCGAATAATCAATCGCGCAAATTCTTCTCCGTCTCGCCGATATAATCGCGTGTCAGCGGCAATTCGCGACGGTTGCGGCTGAACTGGATCTGGTAGTTACACATGCCCCCGCTTTCAAACGCAGCTGTCGCGCCTGCCAGATAGAAGGTCCACATGCGATAGAAGCGCTCGTCATAGAGCGCGATGATCTTCTCGCGGTTTTGCACCGTCCGTTTGTACCATTCCCGCAGGGTGAAGGCATAATGCAGCCGCAGCGTCTCGATATCAGTATGCATCAGCCGGTAATGCTCGCTCGCTTCCAGCGTCTCGCTCAGCGCCGGAATATAGCCACCGGGGAAAATATATTTCCGCGTGAACGCATCGGTGCCGCCGGGACCTCCCATCCGGCCAATGGTGTGGAGCAACATCACCCCGTCTGCAGTCATCAGATTGGCGCAGGATCGGAAGAAGGTGCGGAAATTGGGGGTGCCGACATGCTCGAACATGCCGATCGAGACAATCCGGTCAAACGCCCCCGCCTCGCGCTGTGCAAGATCGCGATAATCAATCAGCTCGAATTTCACTTTGTCGGAAACACCAGACGCTTCCGCGCGTTGCTGCGCCTTTTTCAGCTGCTCTTCGCTGAGCGTAATCCCGAGTATTTCTACCCCGAATTTCTCATGCAGGTAAAGCGCCGTACCGCCCCAGCCGCAGCCAATATCCAGCACGCGCTGGCCGGGTTTCAAATCAAGCTTGGCGGCGATATGCGCCTTCTTGTCCAGTTGCGCCTGCTCCAGCGTCATATCCGCCCCGCGCCGGTCAAAATCCCAGTAGGCACAGCTATATTGCAGGTCATCATCGAGGAACAGGTCGTAGAGATCATTGCCGATATCGTAATGATGCGCGACATTCGATTTCGAGCGGGTCAGGCCATTCATCCTGTCCAGCCCGCCGACAATATTGTCTTTCAACCGCTTGACCGCGCCAGGTTCCTTGAGCTTGCCGCCGCGCTCCCACGGCCGATTGGCGCGGATCAGGCCAATCAATTCCATGATATCGCCCTGCTCGACCACCAGCTTGCCATCCATAAAGGCTTCGGCCGCGCCCAGACGCGGGTCGGATAAAATTTGTCGGATAACACCCCTTTCGGTTAGCCGAACAGCGACATCAGGAAAACCGGGAGCGGGCGTACCGAATTTTTCAACCTGCCCATCGGCATGGGTGATCTGCAGACTGCCCTGGGTGATCAAACCACCCAGAAAACGACCAATTAAAGACATTTACGACGCTCCTTATTGGCAAAATCAAATGCCTGCATACCACTCATAATTATTGGAATCTTCCCAGTAACCACCTTTACCTTTCCCAATGCTTGCCAGCGATTCCACCGCCTCAATCGCCGTAATAAATTTCGCATGTTTATAGCCTAATTGCCGCTCGACCCGTAGCCGCAACGGCGCGCCGTTTTTAACCGGAAGGCTCTCGTCATTGAGTTGATGCGCAATAATCGTTTGCGGGTGATAGGCGTCGACCAGATCAATGCTCTCATAATAGGGCGTGCCACTAAAATCATCGGCACAGCGGAACACGATATATTTTGCGCTGTCCTGCAATCCCGCCTGATCGAGCAACAGCTTGAGCGGAACGCCTGTCCATTTGCCAATCGCGCTCCAACCTTCCACGCAATCATGCCGGGTGATCTGGGCGCGCTGCGGCATGGCGCGAATTTGATCCAGCGATAGGCTGAGCGGAGTATTCACGAGACCTTTTATCTCCATCCGCCAGCTGGCAAAATCTCCGGCGACCATCGCCTGATATTCCGGCGTATCAATGTCGCGATTGCCGTTGCCGCGAAAACTCCGCGATAAATCCGCTTCGGTAAATTCCCGCGCCAGCGCCATACGTTCACCGAGCGAGCGATGCAGTGCCATATTGGCCCCTTCTGCGCTTTCCAACACGCCGCGAAATGCCGGGCTTTTGTTGAGCGCATCACAGCCGGATAGCAGGCCGCCTGCGCCCAACGCAGCGCCAGAAAGCAATTTGCGGCGCGTTAGCGCATTGCCGTTCATCCTGAGCGGATTGCTGATCCCGTTATCACTCATGACCCGTTTCCTTTCCGCCAAATATCATATCGCGCATCTGGCTAATCGGGCCAGACAAAAGCACTAGCAATATGTGCACGACGAAAAACGCAAACAGGCCCCAGGCTGCAATAAAATGCAACGAGCGCGCCGATTGCCGCCCGCCGAAAACATCCAGCAGCCATGGCCAGTTCGCATTCATTGCCGGTGACATGGTGATACCGGTAAATATCATCAGCGGGATGAGAATGAAAATCACGAGAGCATAGGCGAATTTTTGCAGGACGTTATAGTTATAGTTGCGGTCACCGTGGTTGAAATCAAACTTCAGATGCGCCGCGATGTCTGCCTTGATCGATGAAAGCCGCCATTCCGGACGTGTTATATGGATGTCGCGCTGCAGATGTTTATTCATGAGCGAGATCACCAGAAACAACGTCAGCCCAACTGCTAACACCCAGGCAAAAAACAAATGCCAAAGCCGCGCATCGGCCAGTGAATAATAGCCGGGAATGGTGAGCCAGTGCGGAAACCGCTCCAGTATGAGCCAAGCCTCGCCAGGATTAAAACCCGCTTCTCCCCAGTAAAGCCGCGGATGCGCGTTGAAAATATTTAACCCGCTCATGAATAGGACGATCAGCGCCAGCGCGTTTATCCAGTGCCACAGGCGGGTTGTGAGGCGGTGCTTCGGCCTGATTTTGCTGGTGCTATTGGTCATTTCAGGGCCCATGATAGTTTGGTATTCGCCAAAAGAAAGTTTCTCGTTACACTAAGCCAAGGTTTTTGAAGAGGTTAGAATATGCCGCCAAAAAGCGAAGTCATAAAAATCGAGTCCGATCCGCTTGCGCCTTTCGCGATTGCGCCGGGCTGGCGGGCAGGAGATTTGCTGTTTCTTTCCGGTCAGGCGGCGATTGATGCCAGCGGTGCGATTGTTGGCGCGAATGATTTTGACACGCAGCTCGCTCAGGTTTTTGCCAACATTGATACTGTGCTAAATGCTGGCGGCAGTCGCATGGAGCGTATCATCAAGGTAACGATCTATCTCACGGATATAACCAATTTTCCGAAGATCGTTGAGGCACGTAAAAAATATTTCACACCGCCCTATCCCGCCGACACCACATTGGAAGTGAGGTCTCTCGCTCTACCGGAGTTAATGGTCGAGATTGATGTCATCGCTACGGTTTGACAGCGTTCAACCCAAAGCCGCCTGCTTTTCTTCGGCCAGCCGATCCAACTCCGCGCGGGATTTCTTTTCGCTGGCTGATTTCAACTGCCCGCAAGCCGCCATAATGTCGCGACCGCGAGGTGTGCGGATCGGCGCGCTGATGCCAGCATCGAAGATGATCTTCGAAAAGGATTTGATACGCTGGGGCTCGGAACATTCATAGTCGGAACCCGGCCAGGGATTAAACGGGATCAAATTGACCTTCGCCGGCAAATCATATTGCCGCAGCAAGTTCACTAATTCGCGCGCGTCTTGATCGCTGTCGTTTTTGTCTTTGAGCATCACATATTCAAAAGTGATCCGCCGCGAATTGCTGGAGCCAGGGTAATCCGCACAGGCTTGCAGCAGCTCTTCAATACTATATTTGCGGTTCAGCGGAACAATCTCGTCGCGGGTTTCTTTATTTACCGCGTGAAGGGATATGGCGAGATTGACGTTAATCTCTTCCCCCGCCCGCGCGATCATTGGCACGACCCCGCTGGTGGACAGCGTGATCCGGCGACGGGAAAGCGCCAGTCCCGAACCATCCATCACGACCTTCATGGCATCGCGGACATTTTCAAAATTATAGAGCGGCTCACCCATGCCCATCAACACGATGTTCGTTAGCAAGCGCCCGTCAGATTTGTACGCCTGATTATATTCCTTGGTGTTCTCGGCGTCTTCATCATCGGCGAAGTCCATCACGCCCTTGGGCCATTCCCCCAGAGCATCGCGCGCCAGCATAACCTGCCCGACAATTTCACCCGGCGACAAATTGCGCACCAACCGCATCGTGCCGGTGTGGCAGAAACGGCAGTTCAATGTGCAGCCAACCTGACTCGAAATACACAAGGTGCCGCGATCATCATCGGGGATGAAGACCATCTCGTAGTCTTGGCTGTCGGCAGATCGCAGCAACCATTTCCGCGTGCCGTCTTCGGAGAGATGCGCCTCGACAATCTCCGGGCGACCAATGACAAAACGTGCATCCAGCCAAGGTCGCAACGACTTGCTCATGTCCGTCATCAACGCAAAATCAGTAATCCCGCGATGGTATATCCAATGGAAGAGCTGCTTGGAGCGCAACTTTCCCTGTTTTTCGTCAAGGCCCGCTTCGATCAGAACATCGCGTATTTCAGACTGACTGAGCCCAATAATATCCACCTTGCCGTCGTCGCGCGGCGTGACCTTTGCGGGCAAGGGAACAGGATCAATATGGCCGGGAATCTGCATGGGACGGCATATAGGTGCGATTGGAAGCAAATGCTACATTTTGATCAACGGCCAACCGGTTCCGTTCTTGTCCTATATCGCTTGTGCCGGCATCATCAACCAACTACCGTCCTGTGCATAATAAAAAGAAGAGGCCAGGAAGATGTTACACGCACAACAAGCCGGAATTTTCCATAAAACCAAAATCGCATTGGTTTTGGCTGCAGCCTGCCTGCTTCCATCATGTATGGCCGCCAACACGCCACTACAGTCCGCACCCGATGCCAGCACTACTGAAACATTGGTGCAAAAAGCCGAACGCATTCATGCCCGAACTTTGGTGCTGGATGCGCATGCAGACATTGTACTGCCAGAAACATCAAAGACTTATTTGGCCAGCGATGGATTATCCAAAGTTGATCCCTCAAAGCTAAGGGCCGGTAAGGTTGGTGCTGTGGTGATGTCGGTTGCCGTGGGTCCCGGCCCGCGAACCAAGGTGGGAAATGCGATAGCTATAGAAGAGGCCAATGCAAAACTGAGCGTGGCTCAAAAGCTAGCCAGTGACCATGATGAAATTGCTGTTGCGACAAGCGCCAGTGAAATGCTGCAAAATCGCAAGAACAATCACATATCACTCATTCTGGGGTTTCAAAACGCGCGTGCACTGGGTGGCGATGCTGAAGCTCTGGACCGTTATTATAACCAAGGCATCCGCGTTTTTGGCCTGAACCATATGGGTCATAACGATTTTTCGGATAGTTCTCGCCCGCTCTATATTGCGGAGAAGAAGGATTATGAAGTTGCCGAAGAACATGGCGGCTTATCCAAATTGGGTGTCGCTGCGATACAGCGGATCAATGCGCTAGGCGGCCTGATCGACGTATCACAAATGTCCAAAGCGGCGACCTTACAAACTATCAAATTATCCAAAGCACCGGTTATTGCCAGCCATTCCAATGTCCGCGCACTGTCCAATGTATCGCGGAACCTGTCAGATGAAGAAATTGATGCGATGGGCAAGACCGGCGGCGTCATTCACGTGGCATCATTCGGCGCATATCTAATCGACCTGTCAGACCCTGCGCTATTGGCTGCGATCAGGAAAGTCCGCGTGGATCATGACTTACCCGAAGCTTATTCCTATCCCTACGAGCTTTACTGGGAAATTCCCGATCTCGAAAAGCGCACCTCTTTTCTGATGTCGATGCGTGATACGATTGGGCCGGGCTCCATCGACCGGATGATCGATCATATCGATTTTATCGTAAAGCGCATTGGCATTGATCACGTCGGTATCGGCACCGATTTTAATCACGGAGGTGGGGTTGCCGGATTCAATGACGCCAGCGAAGCGATGAATGTCACTGCCGGATTGGTCAAGCGCGGTTACACGGCGGACCAGATCGCAAAAATCTGGAGCGGAAATTTCATGCGCGTCTTTGCCGAAGCAGAGCGTGTCGGCAAAACTATCGATTAAACCGGGAACAGCCCAGCGACGCTGCATCAATCGCTGTCGCTGCGCCGCGCAACAGATAGGCATCGACTATCGGCTTGCCGTCCCGCCCGGTACTTTCAACCGTCATACTAGCTGCGGACCGGATCGCGGCAACAATCGCGGCGTCCATGCGCTTATCCTGGGACCAACCGTCGCTTTGACTGGCTATCAACTGGAAACGCCGCCCGGCGAGGCTAACTATGACGCGGCTATTGCTCGACCGGTCCCTACTGAGCCGCACATGGAATTGGCGGCGGATTTTTCGTTTCGGCCAGAAACCAACCGACGCATAGGATTTGCGGTCGGCCTTGCCGGTTATCTCTTCCGATTCCGCAATGGCGTAGCAGCGCGGGATGTCAGCATCGCGAAATGCGCCCCAACTGTTGAATATGCCAAGTGAGTCTTTTGCCTGCGCTGGTGCCGACAAGCCGATAATAGCTGCCACGAGAAAGCAAAGCCGTTTCAAGCCTTCTCCCTTTCCCCGCCACCAAGATGGATGACCTCTTCCACCCCGTCACAGATTTGGACTATCGAACCCTGCGGCAACCCTTGAGCAATGGGTATTCCGTGCCTTGCGTGAGGCGAAAGGCCGGTCAGCATTCCGCGCAGAACCCGGCTGGTCATGCCGTGGCTGATCAGCACCGTATCACGCACAAAGACTTGTTCCGAGAGCCAATTGTTCAGGCGGGCAGCAATATCAGCATAGGTTTCGCCGCCCGGCGCAACAGTTGCGAACAACATTTCTTCGGTGTCAATTTCCAGCATGCCGTCAAGATCGCGGTAATAGACGCCGGTCCATTCCCCCATATCAATCTCACCCAGCCGCACATCCGGCTTGGCCTGGTGCCAATCGACGCCGATATGCTGGGAAATGACAGATAATGTCTGCAAGGCACGGTCGGTATGAGACGCGATCAAGTCAACCGCCGGTTTTTCGCCCAAATGCCTAGCCAAAGCCCGCCCCATTTCATCCGCTTGCGCGAAACCGGTCAAGGTCAGCGGTGTATAGGCCTCATTTCCTTGAATGCGGCCGGCGAGGTTGAAAATCGTTTCGCCATGCCGTGCTATAAACAGACGCTTGCCGCCCGTGCTCGTAAAATCCGCTAAGCCGCTCATTTGATTGATCTAATATACCCCCGTTGGACCAAAAAAATGTGTCCTTTGAGCCGCTTTAGCCGCATCGCCGGTTTTTTCCACAGTTTTCCACAAGATTATCCCCTACCACGCCGCCATCGGGCTTGCCCTCACGCACTTTATTGTTAATGAAGCGATGAACTATCTATGAATTTGGCTGCAACCATGCGCGGAGTCTCTCCGGCGCTGGATTTCCAGCCCTCGGGGATTGAAGAGGAATATTTATGAAAGCGACCATCGAACGCGCGGCATTGCTGAAAAGTCTGGGCCATGTCCAGTCAGTCGTCGAACGGCGCAACACCATTCCCATTCTCTCCAACGTGCTGATCGAAGCAACCCAGGGCGGCGGCATCAAACTCATGGCGACCGACCTTGATCTGCAGGTCGTGGAAACGGTCGATGCGCAGGTTGAAACTGCAGGGTCCATCACTGTCTCAGCGCATACCTTGTTCGATATTGCGCGAAAATTGACCGATGGCAGCCAGGTGCAACTGGATGCGGCAGACGGCAAAATGAAGGTCAACGCAGGCCGCGCGCGGTTCAATCTGCAAACCCTGCCCCGCGATGATTTCCCGATTATTGCCGAGGGCGAATTGCCGACGTCCTTTGAACTTCCCGCTGCGTCCCTGATCCAGATTATCGACAAGACCAAATTTGCGATTTCGACCGAAGAAACGCGCTATTACCTCAACGGTATTTTCCTCCATGTGCAGGATGAGGAAACACCGGTGCTGAAAGCTGCTGCGACCGATGGCCACCGACTGGCCCGCGTCACCCTGCCCCGCCCGGCCGGCGCGGAAGGCATGCCCGACGTCATTGTGCCGCGCAAATGCGTCAATGAACTGCGCAAATTGCTCGATGAAAATAACGAAACATCGGTGCAGGTTGATCTCTCTGCGAGCAAGATCCGCTTCACGCTTGGCACCGCGATCCTCACCAGCAAGCTGATTGACGGCACCTTCCCCGATTATAGCCGT
The DNA here is from genome assembly GCF_012516475.1 of Parasphingorhabdus halotolerans. Lineage (NCBI taxonomy): Bacteria > Pseudomonadati > Pseudomonadota > Alphaproteobacteria > Sphingomonadales > Sphingorhabdaceae > Parasphingorhabdus > Parasphingorhabdus halotolerans. The sequence goes on from NZ_CP051217.1 coordinate 922,365, forward strand.
GTTATTCCGACCGGTAATGACAAGCTGCTGAAAATCGACCCAAAGAGTTTCGCGCAAGGCGTAGACCGCGTCTCGACCATCGCAACCGAAAAGACCCGCGCTGTAAAAATGGCGCTGGGCGATGACAAGATCACGCTCTCCGTCACCTCGCCAGAGAACGGCAAGGCAGAAGAAGAAGTGCCGGGTTCATACAAGGACGATACCTTCGAAATCGGCTTTAACTCCCGCTATTTGCTCGATATTCTGAACGAAATTGAGGGTGACACGGTGGAATTACATCTCGCCGACGCGAGCGCACCGACGCTTATCCGCGAAAATGACAAGAGCCCTGCGCTTTATGTGCTGATGCCTATGCGGGTTTAGTCGGAGCTTGGTGATGGTGAGCAAAGCTTAACGAGTTCCATTCGTCCTGAGCCTGTCGAAGGACATCTATCGATCAGACGTGTGGTTCGACAAGCTCACCGCGAACGGAAGCCAATATCCGGCACAGCAAATTTAACCAACTGCGGCTAATCTCTCAGATGAGCCTTCATATCCTTCTCCCTCAAGGGAGAAGGAATTCACTTCTCCAAAGCGGCCCAGGTTTTCTTGCCGACGATACCATCGGCACCGAGATCCTTGTCCTCTTGAAACCGCATCACCATAGCCTCAGTCGCCGGACCAAAATCACCATCTATGGCGATCATATAGCCTTTGTCCCGCAGCAATTTTTGCAGATCGTCAACCTCAGGCCCGATAGAGCCTCGCCGCAGAGTAGGTTTTTCACCAAGGGGCATCGGCAACGCCTCAATCCGCGCGAGGGCGATTTTTGCTTTGGCCAGATAGTTCGCACGATCCTCCAGACCATTGCGTCCGCCGTTTACCTTTTTGGTCACGGCCACCAGATTATCCTCGTCGCAGAGACGATTGATCTTCCGACTCTGCCAATATTCGCAGGCAATGATCAGCGATGTTTTCGGTTCTGCCGCAAGCTCGGGGTCGTTTTCCAAATCCAACCCAATTTTCCCGCCGAGCTCGCGGTAATTGGCGCGGCCTGTCAGTTGCAGCAGCCCGCGGCCTTTATATCTTTTTCCGTCGCCGGGCTCGCTATTCCCCAAATCTCGGCGTCCTTCATAAGCGGCCCCGCTGGCAAATTCTTCGGTGGTTCGGAAACCGGCCGACTCATGCGCGATTTGCGCGAGGAAATGCGCGATCCGCAGCCTGGTGCTGATTTGATAATCGCTCAATATATTGGTCATCGATCCTGCAATAGATTCTACGATAAACGCCTGTTTTGCGGCGATGGCGGCGTTGCTATAGCGCGGCATAATTGCGCGGAGCACATCCAAGTCTAACGGTATCATCACATTTTCCCCTGTTTGAAAAACGCGGCCCCTTTTGCGATATTGGCGGTAAACCCATCGCATTACCAGCGAGCTATACACCGACGCCCCGCATGTAGGAAAGGACTCTATGGACCCGATTTGATTGGGGCCGTGCGCCATGATATCATTCTCAAAACAAAAAACCATGGAGAGCGATATGACGGGAACCAGCAATAGAACCGGATCATGCGTTTGCGGCGGCGTCAAAATATCAGCCGGAACCGCGAGTAACAGCGTCGGCGCTTGCCATTGCGGCACCTGCCGAAAATGGGGCGGCGGTCCGTTTATGGAACTCAATTGCGGAACCGATGTGACATTTGAAGGCGAAGAGAATATCTCCGTTTACGATTCATCGGAATGGGCTGAGCGCGGATTTTGCAGCAAATGCGGCACACACTTGTTCTACCGGCTCAAAGGAAATGGCGAGCATATGGTCACTGTCGGCCTGTTTGAAGACCAAAGCAATCTGACGTTTGAAAGTCAGGTTTTTATCGATACAAAACCGGATTATTACAACTTTACCGAAAAAACGCACGACATGACGGGCGCAGAGCTATTCGCACAATTTGGCGGTGAACCTGACTAAGATTATTCCGCCGCTTCCATCATCGCGACCATCTGCGGCCCACGGATCAAGCCCCCCGGACGCGCATCCGTAACGACGCCGCCCTCGAACGTCACCTGCCCTGACTTGATCGTGTAATCATAGCCGTCAGCTTTTTGCAGCAGGCGTTTTCCACCTGCCGGCAAGTCAAACGCCAGCCACGGTTTACCCAATTTAATGCGATCCATATCGATCACATTCACATCGGCCAGATAGCCCGGTTTCAGCACACCGCGATCATTGAGGCCATAAAGCCGCGCGGTGTCGAGGCATTGTCGTTTGATTGCATGTTCCAGTTTCAGCGTACCGCGTTTGCGGTTCTTCACCCAATATTCCAGCATGAAGGTCGGGCTCGCCGCGTCGCAGATGGTGCCGCAATGCGCGCCACCGTCGGACAGGCTGTTCACAGTATCATCGGCTTGCTGCAAATCCTCAAGAAAATCGAGATTGCCATCCATATAGTTGAGCAACGGCAAATAGATAAAGCCCTTGCCATTATCCCCCATCATCAAATCATAGGCATATTCCGCGCCGGATTTACCAGCCGCCGCGGCGCGCGAAGCAATGCTTTCATCAGCTTGCGGCTCGTAATTGAAATCCTCATCCATTTCGAACTGCATCGGCCAACCTTGCGTGACGACCATGAAGACCGGAACCATATCCACTTGCTCGGGTGGTTCGCTGGTCTCGCTAAGCAATTGCGCTTTGAACGCAGGGTCTTTCAACTTGGCATATTTCTCTTCCCAGCTCAGTTCCTCTATCGCAACCCAGCTCGGGTGGCGGATGAACGGATGTACGGTACCCTGCCACGCCATCACAATGCCGTTTCCGCGCAGTGCAATTTGGGCGACGATATTCGCGCCATTATCATTTTCCGCGCGCATATTGGCGATTTGCTCGTCGAGCGAGATATCTTTTGCGATGGATTGCAGCGCGGCAAACGTCACCGGCATTCCGGTTTCGCGGCTGAGGTCGCCCATCCAGCCAAATTCATCCCACTCCTTGTTGAGGTCAGATGCCATTTCAAACACGCCATAGCCAACGCGGCCCATTGCGCGGCCAATGCCGATCAGCTCTTCCTTGGTCGCCGTTGTGCCGGGCACCAATTCGCCGTCTATCGAGCGATGCAAAATTGTGCGGGAAGTCGAGAAACCCAATGCACCGGCTTTCAGGCCATCTTCAACAATCTTTGACATCTGCTCGACTTCGTCCTCGGTCGGTACTGCGCCCGGCTTCTCACGATCACCCAGAACATAAGCGCGAACGGCACCATGCGGCACATGGGTCGCGACATCGACGGTGCGCGGCATTCTTTCCAGCTCATCAAGATATTCCGGGAAGGTTTCCCAGTTCCAGGTCATGCCCTCGGCCAATGCAGTGCCGGGAATATCCTCGACCCCTTCCATAAGGTTGATCAGCCATTCGTGACGGTCTGGTCTAGCCGGCGCGAAACCGACCCCGCAATTTCCCATGACGACGGTGGTAATTCCGTGCCAGCTTGATGGTGCCATCTCGTCATCCCAAGTCGCCTGACCGTCATAGTGAGTATGCACATCAACAAAGCCGGGCGTAACAATCTTGCCCGTCGCATCAATCTCTTCGCGGCCTTGCGCAGCAACTGTGCCAACCAAACTGACGGTGCCACCATCGATTGCCACATCGGCAACAAACGGCTCAGTGCCTGTGCCGTCAACCACCGTACCACCACGAATAACCAGATCATGCATTTCGACTCTCCATCTTTTATGCTATGAGATAGCAGATTTAACTAGATGATTAAAGCGCTCTGCTGCTAGTGAAAATGACATGGAAAAACAATTTTCATGGAACCCCGATCCAGCCAGCGACATTTCGATACAGTGGGTCGAAGCCAACGGTCAAACCTTTGAAGTCGCGCAAACAGGCGAAGGCAGGAAACTCGCGCTTTGCCTGCATGGGTTTCCCGAGCTGCACTATTCATGGCGATTCCAGATGCCGTTGCTTGCCGACATGGGCTATAAAGTCTGGGCACCCAATATGCGCGGCTACGGCGGGTCGAGCAAACCGGAAGGCGTCGCCAATTATGCGCTGAACCATTTGACGCAGGATGTCGCGGCGTTGATAGATGCCAGCGGCGCGGAGGAAGTGACATTGATCGCCCATGACTGGGGCGCGATTGTCGCATGGGCTTTTGCTATTCGAAAACTGCGCCCACTAAAGCGCCTCATTATCATGAACGTCCCGCATCCCAAAGTGGCCGAGCGAGAAATCCGGCATTGGCGGCAATTTCGCCGCAGCTGGTATATTTTCTTCTTCCAGATTCCGCGGCTGCCAGAATGGATGCTATCGCGAAATGGCGGTGAGCCGATAAAAAAGGCTTTCACGAAAATGGCCGTGGACCGGACCAACTTTACCGACGAAGCGACAGATCATTACGTACAGGCAGCGACCCGGCCCGGTGCGCTCAAGTCGATGATAAACTATTACCGGGCGTTGTTGAGACATCGCTTTGATATTGGTGAAGCGCGGGTGGATGTACCGACGCTGATGATCTGGGGCGAGGAAGACACGGCGCTGAATATCAAATGCACCGAGGGCACGGAAGAATGGGTGAGCGATTTCACGTTGCACCGCCTGCCCGGCGTATCCCATTGGGTCCAACAGGAAGCGCCGGAGAAAGTGAATGCCATTTTGCGGGAGTGGTTGAAAAATAAGGACTGGGCGCTCGACTCTCATCACCACCAAATGTAGTCGTGATAAATGGGGAGAGAGTGATGCGATTGTTCGTGACTATGTTAATACTGGCAACCGCGATTATGGTTGCTCCCGCTCACGCGCAGAAAAATCCCATCCTAGCGAAAATGGAAGCCGAAATTGCGGCTGAAAATTTTGGTGCGATCACCAGCGTTGTTGTGCGGCAAAATGGCAAGCTTCTTGTCGAACGCTATTTCGACGATGGCGGCAAGGATGCGTTGCGCAACACCCGCTCGGCTACAAAAACTATTACCGGTATGCTGGCCGGAATTGCCATTGCAGATGGCCACATTTCGTCGGTGAACCAACCGATCTATTCTTTTTACAGTGGCAGGAAGTTTGCGAACCCGGATTCGCGCAAAGAGAAAATTACACTCGAAAATCTGCTTACCATGACTACAGGCCTCGAGTGCAATGACTGGAATAATCCGTCGCGTGGCAATGAAGAACGCATGTACCTGATCGAGGACTGGGAAGAATTTTTTCTCGATCTGCCACTAGGGTTTCCACCGCCTTGGGAAACTCCTGCAAGCGAACGTCCGAACGGTCGCGTATTCTCATATTGCACAGCAGGCGTATTCACGCTGGGAGCCATTGTTGAACGTGCAAGCGCAACGCGACTTGAAGAATACGCTCAGCAAAGATTATTTGGGCCGGTGGGTATAACGGAAGTCAAATGGCCCTTCTCTCCTCTTGGTATCGCGCAGGGAGGTGGCGGATTGGAACTGAAAAGCGGTGATCTGGCAAAATTGGGGCAGTTATATCTTAACGGCGGACGATGGAATGGAACCCAGGTGATACCGGAAGACTGGGTGTCCCGATCCGTGCAGCCATATGTTACGATAAACGAAAGTATCGGCCAAAATTATGGCTACCTCTGGTGGTTGCAGAGTTTTCGATCAGGCGATGTCGAATTCCCCGTCTGGATGATGAGCGGCACTGGGGGCAACAAACAATATATTATTCCATCTATGGATGCCGTAGTTGTCGTTACCACAACCAATTTTCGCCGACCCGACGCGCATCAACTAACAGACAAGTTGCTAACGGAATATATTATTCAGGCACTCGGCGGAGCTAATTAATCCCGCGCGGCAATCATATCTGCAATATCGGTAAATTTTTCTCGCGGCGCTCCATCGCGCGCGTTGGCAATCTCCGCTTCTTCGATTTTCTTCCAGTCTCTAAAAGTTACCGCATCAACCCCGCGTTGTGCAAACAAGCGATCGAGCGCGACGCGCCCTTCTTTATCGCCGCCTGTGCCGATATCCTCTGCCACTGTTTCAATGATCGCGAAGCCATCCGGTTTATTCGTACCAATAGTGCCAGTTGGCCCGCGCCGCGCCCAGCCGACGCAATAGAGCCCCGGCAATATCCGGCCGTCCGCATTAGCAAAGCGTCCGCGCCCGTGTTCATAGGGCACGCCTTCGATTGGCGGGGTGCGATAGCCGATGCAGCTGATGACCATCGAGCAATCCAGTTCATAACGCTCACCTGTACCGTTGGAGCGCATCTCCTTATCAAGTTCGGTTTTCTCGATGATCAATTTTTCGACTTTGCCATCGCCCTTGATTTCAACCGGCATTGCAAAAAAATCAAAATCAATGATTACAGGTTTGTCGAGCAACTCCCCTGCGCGTTCATAAAAACTGCGCAAATGGGTGACCGATTTCCGCATGCCGGGCTCAAGCAAAACATCCGCCCCCGCTTCGGGAAAGTCGAGCGGATCGACAACCGGGCGCGCCCGATGCAAATGCCCAAGCTCACCCAGTTCTTTGGGAGTCATGGCAATTTGATGCGGCCCGCGACGTCCGAGCAGCGTGATTTTTTTGACCTTGCTTTGCTTCAGCCGATCCAGCGCATGGGCTACAATATCGCTGCCGGCAAATTCGGCCTCGGTTTTCGCCAAGATGCGCGCGACATCGAGCGCGACATTGCCATTGCCGACAATCGCCACGGACGCCCCATCGAGCGGCGGATCGAGATCCTTGAAATCGGGATGGCCATTATACCAGCCGACAAAGGCGGCGCTGCCAATCACCCCGTCGAGATCGCTTCCGGGAATTTCCAATGCCCGATCGTTCGGCGCCCCGGTTGCCAAAATCACGGCATCATAGAGGCTCTGCAATTCTTCGATGCTAACATCTTTGCCGACCGTCACATTGCCAATGAAATGCACATTGTCGCCAAGCGCAGTTTTTTCGTAGCGGCGGGACACAGCTTTGATGGATTGATGGTCGGGTGCAACACCGGTGCGGATAAGACCAAAGGGAACCGGAAGACGGTCAATGATGTCGACCGTAACGTCCTCGCCGTATTTTTTTTGGGCGGCCTCGGCGGTGTAATAGCCTGCCGGACCTGACCCGATTACCGCAATATGCCGCATGGACTTTGTCCTCCCCAGAATCGCCATTCTGTTGTCGGCTCTCATGCTAACGTTATAATTTCAAAAGGAAAGAGCGCGCTTCGTTTCCGGCACTACGGTTAGAGGTTGCTGTTTTTTATAAAAATGTCCAAATTATGCTATAGATCACACAAGACAGGGGCTAACTGAAATATATCATCTTGTAACTTGGCATCATGGAAAAGGGTCTGGTATCAGCGCTGCTATCGGTTTTAAGAACACGGCGTTTGTTGCGGGCCCACTAACGGGAGTATCTCAATGTTGAAAAAAATCGTCACGGCATTAGCAATTTCATCTTTCGCCCTATCGGGTGGCGCGGCAATGGCAGCCGGCAAATCCAAGGGCCAAAAAGCCCAGGATCGCGACGCAGCCGCCATTCCGGTTTGCACCGTGAAACTCGGCACAATCGCTGTTCTCGAACCGGAAGTAAAATGGTGGCGCAGCTATGAAATCGGATCACCGGAAGCTTTGATCAAAACTTTTGTTGCCCGCTCCGGCTGTTTTGGGTTGGTGGATCGCGGGTCCGGTCTGGCCGCACGTGCAGTAGAACGCGCGCTTGCGGATGATGGCGAATTGCAGCGCGGCTCCAATATCGGCAAGCGTCAAGTTAAGGCTGCGGATTATGTGGTTATTCCGGATATTATTTCAGCAAATGCCAACTCCGGTGGCGGTGGCGTCGGCGGCGCGTTGCTTGGCGGCCTTGGTCGTCGTGCATTTGGCGGCATTCTTGGTGGCATCAAGGTCAACAAAAAGGAAGCCAATGTTACGCTAGCGCTGGTCAATGTCCGCACGACCGAAATCGAAAGAACAGTCGAAGGCTATAAACGCACCTCTGATGTCAGCTTCGGTGGCGGTGGTGGCGGCTTCCTTGGGGGAGCAATAGCTGGTGCTGCAGGCGGTGGTTACAACGACACACAAATCGGCCGTGTGATGGCGCTCGCCTATCTGGATGCTTATACACAGTTGGTGACCCAGCTCGGCGGTCTCCCGCTAGACCCAAGCGCAGCGGCACCACAGGCAGAGTGAATGGCTAAATCCATGCAAAAGGATTAAAGACAACCCCGGCGGCTTTCATCAGCTCTGCCGGGGTTTCTTTTTAAAGACGACAAACAGCAAACTTCCCGGGTCGCACCATGGGAGACAGACATTGCAAAAGCCGTTTAATCCGTTTCAAGCCCGCATGATCAAGGCATTGACCGAAGCATTATTTTACAATGTTCCGATGGCCATTTCGACCGATCAAGTGGTGCTTAATCTGCAGAAACATTTTTCGAATGTTGAAGGCAATAAAACGCGTGAAGTAGGTCTGTCGCTCTATGGATTATTCGCTGTTCTGGGCGGACCGTTTTTCTTTCTCGCATCACCAAAGATGCGGCAGACTTTGATCAACCGCCGCCTGCGCCGCAGTCGTATCGATGTTTTTCAGGATATGGCGCGGACCAAAGGCGTTATCCTCGCCGGGTATTACGGCCATTGGGAAAAGGGCGACGAGGAAGAAAATTTCGACAATCCCGTTTATCAACGCATGAAATATGAACTGCCAGGTCAGCGGGACCGCTCCGGCCCAGGCGAAAAACCCGTGGTAAGAGAAACCCGGCGCGATCTGAAACCCACCGTGTTTGTAGGCCACGATGCCGTGCCGGAGGAAACCGATGTCATCGTGATCGGTTCTGGTGCCGGTGGCGCAGTGGCAGCAGCTTCGGTGGCTGATGAAGGTCATGAAGTCCTTATCATCGAGGCTGGTAGCAACTATCCCTCGGCGCGTATTACCCATGAAGAAGCCAGGATGACCGCGAAACTGTTCAAGCAAGGTGGCCTGCAAACCACCAGCGACCGCGATATCATGGTATTCCAGGGGCATGTCGTGGGCGGCTCGACCGTTATCAACAACGGCATTTGTCTGCGCATGAAGCATGAAGGCTTAGTCCATCCCGATGCAGAAGACGTGTATGAAACCTGGGCCAGTATGGGTGCGCCCATTTCCGAGGCGGAACTGGCAAAAAGCTATGAGGCGGTCGAGCAATCGCTGGAGGTTTCCGAAATTGATCCGATCTCCGGCCGCAACAATGGGCCTCATCTGATCGAAGGCTGGAAAAAATATGCCGCGCAATCGACGGACCCGATGGACAAAAAAGCCATAACCGCATGGTTTCAGAAAAACTATGGTCCCAATACGCCTGATAGTGAATGCGTCTACTGCGGCTATTGCAACACCGGCTGCCCCTATGGCCGCAAAAAAGCGATGCCGGAGAGTTTCCTCACCCACGCCACGAGCGATGATCGCGAGAAGCCAGCCCGGATATTGGATCGCGCGGAAGCGACCGAAATCATCTGGGGCGAAGGTGCTAACGGAAAGCGCATTGCAGAGGCGGTAAAAATCACCTTGCGCGATGGTCGCAAGCGGACAGTCCGTGTGCGCGAAGGTGTCGTGGTTGCGGCCGGTGCGCTCGCCTCCAGCAACTTGCTAATCGCTAGCGGGATTGAACGGTCCGGGCGAAACATCTCGCTGAACATCGCCTGCCCTGTCGTTGCGCTGATGCCTGAAGACAGGAAAATGAATGTCTGGAACGAGGACCAGATGGCAACTTATGTCGACCGCGGCGATTATTTGATCGAAAGCCATTTCCAGCCACCGATGACAATGGCAATGCTGGTGCCGGGCTGGTTTGAAGAACATTTTCAACGCATGCTCAACTATAACCGGCTGGCCTCGGCGGGTGTTTTATTCCCGGCGGATCGTCTGGGTTATATGGAAAACGGCAAGCTGCAACTCAAAATCGGCGAACCGGAACTGGCACTGCTGCGCCGCGCCTTGGCTGCGATGACCAAGGTCCATTTCCTCAATGGCGCGCTGGAAGTCTATCCCGCCCTGCTCAAAGGCCAGACCCTGCGCCGCGATATGAGCGACGCGGAGATTGATGCATTCTACGAGGAGAATATCAAGGAGCCCGATGACGTCGTGCTCTCCAGCTCCCATCCGCATGGCGGCAATGCGATCAACGAAGATCCGGAAAAGGGTATTGTAGACCTCAACCAGCGCGTGCACGGTACGACCAATTGTTATGTCACAGACGCCAGCGTGATGCCCAGCTGCATCCGCGTCAATGCGCAGCTCACTACTATGGCCATGTCACACCGCGCGATGGCCGGGAAAAGACGGTTCGGGTGACGAAAAAATCCTATTGCGCAAGGCGTTAATCAAATATCCATCTTTCTGGGTCGCCAGACTGAAGGACTTAATATGACCATCCCGACTAAACTGGCAGCAATCGCTACTGCATCAATCATCGCTCTTTCTCCGCAATTGGCTGCGGCGCAAAATTACGGCTCCTTTGGCGATAACATCGCTGATCCGGGCAACATTCCGGCGCTTCTCCAGCGATCCAACGACCAGGATGGCACGAGCTTTGATACGAATTTTCCTGCATCTCCTCCCGGATTTGAGAACCGCTATTCCAATGGCCTGACCGCAGCAGAGCTATTGCCGGATCTGCTGGATTTCGATCTAACCGACATCCGCCACAACGCTGTCGGCAACGCTTTTTCTGCAAAACTTCCCGTATCGCTGGCTGGCGGAATATTGCTCGGCAATGGCAGTTCTATTCCCGGCCCCATCGGCCGCGGCCTGACACCGCTGAACGAAAGCGACATCGCCTCTCAGGTGGATGACTATCTCGCTGCCGTTGGTTCCTTGGAGCAGAATGATTTCATGCTGCTCTACCCGTCCGGTAATGACGCAGCTCTTGCCCTCAACACGATTGCGCTCACTGGACCCTCGCAAAATCAGGCTGTCCAGATTGTCGTTTCCGGCGCGCAGGCAAATGCGGTCAATACTGCAGCATCGGCTAAAAAACTGCTAGATGCCAGCGCAGGTACAGTGCTCGTTTCCAATCTGCCGAACATCGGCCAAACTCCGGCGGCACGCGCGGGCGGGCTATCCGGGGTGCAACTCGCGACGCTATTTTCGACAACGACCAACAGTGCGCTTAACACCGCCTTGACTGGACTGAGCGGCAACCAGAATATGCTGATCGTCGCAGACAGCTTCACCCTGACCAATGACATTGTCGCCAATCCCGGTAAATATGGATTGAGTGACGTGACCAATCCGTGCTCGTTAGTGCCGAGCTGTGTTTCGGCCGGTCAATCGGTGCAAGATCAGTTCCTGTTCTGGGATCCGTTTTTTCCAACCGCGCGCGGCCATGCCATCTCGGCTGCTTTTCTGGCCGACACGGTAAACGCACCTCGCACCGTTCCGGCAATTGCCGAACTGGGCCGGTTCGGGACCGAGAGTTATGCTCGCAATTTGCTGGGTCAAAGCGGCGAAGCTGTGTGGATATCGGGCCATGTCGGCTATGAGCGCTTCCGCCGCGCCCGTAATCCGTTCGCCTCGGGCTATGAAGCGGAAGGTCCATCGACTTCGTTATCGCTCGGGTGGACAAACTCTCTCGGACTGACCGTCGGAATATCTGCGGCCTACAGCGATCTGGATGTCGACTATCGTTTCATATCCGGCGGCTTCGACAAACGGTCTTTTAACCTGGGCGCTTTTGCCTCAATCGAGACACCGATCATCGATCTCGCCGCTTCGATTAGCTATGGTATCGATTCTTATGACAACCTCACCCGCAACACGGGCGTAGCGGGCCAAGTCAGTTCTGCTGAAACAGAAGGCGATAGCTTTGCCATCATCGCGCAGGCTTCTCGCGATTTCAGCTTTCTTCCCGGTGTCAGTTTCGAGCCGACCGTAAGGGTTGGTTATTCCCGTGCCGATTTTGACGGCTTTCAGGAAACCGGTGCGACAGGTCTTTCGCAAAATGTGTCTGCGGCAAAACTCTCCAAGACGTTTGCTGAATTCGGTGCAAAAGCGCAGCTGGATCTGGCTGGATTAAATGCCAGCTTGGGCGGTTTCTACCATGTTCGATTGGACGGTGGTGAACAGCGGATCAGTAGTTCCCTGGTGAGCCTGCCTGACTTTGTCCGCAGCGTAAACGTTCGCGCAGCGGATCGGGACTATGCCCGGGCAGAGGCCAGTCTTTCCAAATCAATTGGCAAACTGACCATTGGAGCCAGTGGCACAGCCACATTTGCCGACGATGATTTTAATCATCTAGCCGGACGCGTATTTCTGCGGCTGACATTCTAAAGCTACTTAAGAAAACCAGCGCGCTCATTTCCGAAAGCGCGCTGGCTTCTATGCATTTGGTTACTCGGGCGCGACAACCAGACGGTTGTTCAAAGCGCGAACCGGACGGGCGTTATTACCCATAAGCTTTTCAAAGGCTGCGATTTGCGATTTGCTCGCCGTGATCGGATCGCGCAGCACATGCCAGTTCACCCCTTCGCTACAAGGTGGCGTGGTAAGCGATCCCATATAACGATACACCGCTTTGTCTGCTGGCAGCATGCCATTGGGGTCAATCATGGTGCCCGCGACAGTGGCCGGTTCAGACTTGGTTGCCGGAGCCGCTGCCAAAATCTTGGCGAGCTCGGCATTTGCCGCGCCTTCTTCAAACATCACACCCAAAACGCCAAGCTTGCCGCCTTCGGTTGCATGGACGAAATGGCCGGTCAATGGAAAGCGTTTACCCGAAATCGCATGCTCGGATGGTGTATGAAAATGGATCTGGATCAGATTAAAGGTCGTGCCACCGCTAGTCATGGATGATCCGGCCGCAAAGTCAGCTTGAACGGTCAGGCCCTTGTTGGAAACGGTCAACGGACCCGCGCTATAATTTATATCCAGCGCCACATTGCCTTTTGCATTGGCACCAGCAAGGTCAATTGGAGACTGCATATCGCCGCTTTCGCAAACTGCATATTTGTCAGAAAGCTGGCCCCATTGTTCAGGACCATTTTTGCCGTAATCATAAGCTTTGGAATGATGATCGGCCAGTGCGGGACCGGTCGCAATGAGCGCCGCCAGCATGGCACCTGAAAAAAGACGGAATTTCATATTTTTACCCTATATATGGTTTCAGTTGTGCGAACGTTATGGAACGAAATTTGCATTCGCTTCCACCTGTTCATTAAGGTAGTTCGTGGACACCAAGCCAATCAATCGCTTAGTATATTTTCAATAGATACTATCTATCGGCTGCTTCATCGTTACATGGCCGAGAATGCTTTGTCCTTATCAACCCGAACATCCTGTGGCAGGCCCAGCACGCGCTCGGCGATGATATTTTTCAAGATTTCATCGGTACCGCCTGCAATCCGCAAACCCGGCGCCCACATAAAGCTATCCTGAAAAATTGCGTCCGCTGGCGCCTTGTCTTTGTCGTTTATCAGGCCATAGTGGTCCTGCATTTCAATCGCTGAATTGCAGATATCTTGAAGGTGGTTGGCGTTGATAATCTTGCCGATGCTATTCTCTGGCCCCGGTGTTTCGCCTTTTGACAATGCTGTCTGCGTGCGAAATTTGGTCAGCTTATAACCCTGCGCAGCAACATACCAATCTGCCAGTTTCTGGCGGAATGCTCCATCGCTGATGGTACCGGCAGACCGGGCATAATCCATGATTTCATTCCAGTCCGGGCCGGGCGATCCGCCGACAGCCAGGCGTTCATTCATCAATGTAACCAGCGCCACCTTCCAGCCCATGCCGGGATCGCCGAGCCGGTCGCTATCAGGAATGCGCACATCGGTGAAATAGACTTCATTAAACTCACGCCCACCGGACGCCTGATGGATAGGTCGCACATCGACGCCTTGCTGCTTCATGTCGACGATGAACATCGTGAGGCCCTTGTGCTTGGGCACGTCAGGGTCGGTACGCACCAGCAATATGCCGTAATCGGAATAATGCGCGCCGGAGGTCCAGACTTTCTGGCCATTGATAACCCAGTCGTCACCGTCCTTTACCGCTTTGGTCTTTAGCCCGGCAACATCGGAACCGGCTGCCGGTTCGGAAAATAGCTGACACCAAATATTCTCGCCGACCAATGCCTTTTCCACATAACGTTTCTTGTGCTCGTCGCTACCAAAAGCAATGACGGTAGGAATGCACATGCCAAGGCCAATTGCGAATGGCCCGGTCGGCGCATCAAATTTGCTCTCTTCCTGATTCCAGATCACCTGCTGAATGATCGTCCCGCCGCGACCGCCCATTTCTTTGGGCCAGGTAATTTGCGCGAAACCGCCCTCTGCTTTTGTTCGCTGCCATTTTTTGGCGCGTTCAAGCAGGTTATCGCGACCTTTTCGGCCATAGGCCGCCGCATCTTTGGGTTCGAGATGCTGCGACAAAAAGGCATTTGCTTCGGCGCGGAATTCTGCTTCTTCAGGGGTGTCGTTAAAATCCATTTTGACTACCTTTTCTTGGTCTCTAATTTTCAAATCTGCTCAAAATTTCCGTTCGTGCTGAGCTTGTCGAATTACGAGTGTGTGCATCCATCTGTCCTTTGACAGGCGCAGGACCAACGGTGCGTTATGCCGCGTTCTTCCGTTCCAGCGCGCTGACCAGCTTCTCTTTCCAAACAGCCGGACCGCCCGCCTGCACCGCCAGCAATTTTGCGCGACGATAATAGAGGTGGCAGTCCACCTCCCAGGTAAAGCCCATGCCGCCGTGCGTCTGGATATTTTCCTTTGACGCAAACCAATAAGCTTCCGACGCGGCAACCCGCGCCGCCGCAGCCGCTTCAGGCAATTCCGCCGCATCAGTGGAAAGCGCCCATGCGCCATAATAGGCGTTGGAACGCGCCACTTCGTTCTTCACATACATATCCGCAAGCTTGTGTTTGATCGCCTGATTGCCACCAATAGGACGACCAAAGGCGTGTCGCTCCTTGGCATATTCCGTCGCCATATCGAGGCAGACCGATGCGCCGCCGAGCTGTTCAAAAGCCAGCAATACAGCCGCCCGATCAAGGATCTGGTCGTAGAGCGCGAGCCCCTGCCCTGCATCACCCAGACGCTTGGCTGGAGCTGCGTTAAACTTTATCTCTGCATGACTGCGGGTTGGTTCAATCGTGCCTAGCGAAGATCGCTCGACGCCGTCCCCGTTCAGATCGACAATTACCAAACTATGGCCGCTGCCTTCTTTTACCAGTACCACCGCATGAGTTGCGATATCACCGTCAGTCACCGGCACCTTGATACCGCTCAGCGCGCCGTCCTTATAGGCTGCATTCACATGGGCCGCATCTACGGCGCCGGGGCCTTCAGAGGCAGCGATCGTGCCAATGATCGATCCATCGGATACGCCTGGCAGCAAAGCTTTTTTCTGCTCTTCGCTGCCAGCCAGCTTCACCGCTTCGGCAAAGAAAAACGCGCTTGATCCGAATGGCACGGGAGCCAGTGCGCGTCCCAATTCCTCTGCAATGACGCACATTTCGAGCATGCCAAGCCCCAGCCCGCCATATTCTTCCGGTATTGCCGCGCCGAGCCAGCCCATCTCCACAATTTTCTGCCAGACCCCGGCATGATGGCTCATCGCCTCATCATCCAGAACCTCGCGCACTTCCTTGGTGGTGCACTGCGCAGACAGGAACTTGCGCGCTTCTTCGCGGAGGAATTTCTGGTCGTCGGAAAAATCAAAATTCATCGCAAGAATCGCCCTTTAATCGTTCAGTTAAACATTCCTAACCCAATGTCCGACGCAGGCGCAAGAGAAAGCCTATGCTTCCAATATATTCTCCAACGGGAATTCGACGTTCACCAGTCCATCCTCAACGCTGGTCTTGTGACCGCCCAATTTGTGTACGAAGCTCAGCATAGGGGTGTTATTACCCAAAACTACGCCGTCAAAACACGTAATCCCTGCCGACTGCGCCGCTTTGGCGAGTTGTTTCAGCAGAATTTTCCCTATTCCGCGCCCTTGCAGCGCATCCACCACGAGCAGCGCAAGCTCGGCGCGTTTGCTGTCGTCCTCCGACCGGACATAGCGCCCCACTCCGGCAGGTTCGAAATCCTTGTCGTTATCGGGGTTTAGCAGCAACGCTACCCAGGCATCGTGATTGAAATAATCAACTTCGGTGAGATGCCGGAGCAATGCCTCGGGGAGTTCCGCAATCGGCGACAGGAACCGGTATCGCCGCGATTGCAAGGACAAATCCTTCATCCCGCTTTGCAGATGCTTTTTATCGTCGCGCCTGATCCTGCGCGTCACCAAACAACCGCCGCCGGGCAAATCATGCCGCTGTGATAATGGGTAACGACTAATCGAATCTCGCATGAAAGCTTTATAGCGCCTCTTTACATCGACTGCATATCGTCTAATCGCTGCAACCAGTATATTGGAGATAATCAATGCGTGCCGACGCTCAGGCCGCCGTTGACCGGATCAACGCCGCGCTTAGCCTTTTAAAGACCTCGCTCAACTGGGATGTCGCCCTGCGCCGTCTCGAAGAGCTCAACGCGCGCGTAGAAGACCCGACTTTGTGGGATGACCCCGCGCAAGCCCAAGCCGTGATGACCGAGCGTCGGCGGCTGGACGAGAGCATCACTGCCGCAAAAGAGATCCAGCAGGAAATGGACGACGCACTGGAATTTATCGAAATGGCGGAGGAAGAAGGCGATACCGCGATAGCCAATGAAGGTGCAGCATCGCTCGAAAAACTGGCCAACCGCGCCGACCGCGACAAGGTTCAGGCGCTGCTATCGGGTGAAGCGGACGGGCTCGACACCTATATAGAAATTCACGCAGGCGCTGGCGGGACCGAGAGCCAGGATTGGGCCGAAATGCTGCTGCGTATGTACCAGCGCTGGGCCGAGGGGCGCGGTTACAAGATCAGCATGGTCGATTATCAGGCGGGCGATCAGGCGGGAATCAAATCCGCCACGCTCGAGGTCAAAGGCGAGAATGCTTACGGCTATGCAAAAACCGAAAGCGGCGTCCACCGGCTGGTCCGCATCTCGCCGTTCGACAGCGCCGCGAAACGCCACACCAGCTTCTCCAGCGTTTGGGTCTATCCGGTGATCGACGACACGTTCGAGGTTGAAATCAACGAAGGTGACCTCAAGATCGACACCTACCGCGCATCCGGCTCCGGCGGCCAGCATGTCAACACCACCGACAGCGCCGTGCGCATCACCCATCAGCCCACCGGTATCGTCGTCGCCTCGCAAAACGACCGCAGCCAGCACAAAAACCGCGCCACCGCGATGGGCATGCTCAAAGCGCGTCTCTATGAAGCCGAACTCCAGCGCCGCGAAGCCGAAGCCTCGGGCGAATATGAAGCCAAGACAGAAATCGGCTGGGGTCATCAAATCCGCAGCTATGTCCTGCAACCTTACCAAATGGTCAAGGACCTGCGCACCGGCCACACCAGCAGTTCCCCTGGCGACGTGCTTGATGGCGGACTGGACGAATTCATCGCCGCAACGCTGGCGCAGAAGGTGACGGGGGAGAAGGTTGATGTGGAGGATGTGGAGTAGGAAGCCATGCATATACGTCACCCGTTTTGCTGGTTTTTTATGGCGACTATTGGGTGGGGAGCGGAATAGCTGGTTTTGGCCCTATTCTGTTGAAAAACTCATTTGCCTTTTCTGGCGTGGAATTTTCCAACCCAAACAGGGATAACGATGAAATGATAGTTCATAATAGAGCGTGCCCTTGAATCAATCTTTCTCGAAATCCACGCCCGAGTAGTCAGCAACGAGTTTTTCAACAGAATAGGGCGGTGAGCAGCAAGCACAAACATTAAACCGTTAACTCTGGCAGCGAAAGCTGCCTTTTTACGGTTGCTGGAATAAATAATCATTGCATATAATAACGAATGTTATTATTTTGATGATATGAGTGACAATATTGGTTTTTTGATCGGCGACATTTCTCGCTTGATCCGCCGCACGTTTGATGAACGCGCTAAGGAAATTGGGGTGACCCGGCCGCAGTGGAGGGTTCTCACATGGCTCCAACGAAACGAGGGAATTAGTCAGGGAGCACTTGCAGAATTGCTGGAACTGGACGCAATGACGATCTGTCGGATGGTTGATCGATTGGAGGCAGCAGAACTTGTAGAGCGTCGATCAGACCCCGCGACCGGAGGGCCTGGCAACTTTTTCTAACGCCAAAAGCGCTCTCGCTCACCGAGCAGCTCAAGCCGCTGGGCGAGCAATTATTGCAGGAAGCGCTCGATGGCATTGAAGCGCCGGAGCAGGAGCAATTGCAGCGTTTACTGGATCAAGTTCGCGCCTCCCTGCAGAGCATTGACGAGGCAGATGCTGATCGGAAGCAGGCCTCCAATGGCTGATAACCCCAATCCCGAGATGGATGTTCTCGAACCGCAAATCGCGCTCGCCAACCAGTCCAATACCAAACGCTCGCTCTCGCGACGGATTTTGACAATTCTGCTCATGCTTTCTGTTCCGCTCGCTCTCGCCGGTTTCGGCGTATATTATTGGATTACCAGTGCGCGTTATGCCTCTACTGACAATGCCTATGTCCAACAGAATATCGTATCCATTTCTCCTGAAATTGGCGGGAAAATTGTTGAAGTAGCCGTTAGTGAAAGCCAACTGGTGAAAACGGGCGACTTGCTTTTCGCGATTGACCCGGTTCCGTTTGAACTGGCAGTATCTCAAGCCAATGCCCGAATAGCGGGTGCCCAGGTAGACGTTCAAAGCCTTCAGGCGGATTATCAGGTCAGCGGCGTGGACATCGAAGTTGCCAGAAAAGACATCGAATTTGCGCTCGCCAACTATAATCGTCAGGCGGCATTGATGGAGCGCGGGTTTAACACCCGTGCGAAAATGGAGGTGGCGCAAAATGAAGTGGACCGCGCGCGTGCCGAATTGCGGTCCGCACAGGCCAATGTCTTTGCAAAAAAAGCACGCTTGTCAAACGGACCAGCAGCACCCGGTGAAAATCCTGACGTCGCCAATGCCAAGGTGGAGAAGGAGCAAGCTCTGCTCAATCTTGCACGTACCCGCGTCAGAGCCCCGTTTCGGGACGAGTCGCACAATCAACGCGGCTGCAAATGGGGCAAATGATGGTGTCCGGCCTCCCCGCCGTATCGATCGTGGATGACCAGAACAGCTGGATAGAAGCAAATTTTAAAGAAACCGACCTTGCGAAAATGAAAGTGGGGCAGAAAGCGGAAATCACATTTGATGCCTATCCTGACCTTATTCTAAAAGGCCGCGTAGATAGCATCGGCGCAGGCACCGGATCGGAATTTTCTGTCCTTCCCGCGCAAAATGCCAATGGCAATTGGGTCAAGGTTACCCAGCGGGTTCCGGTGCGGATCAAAATACTGGATAAATCAAAAAGGCAACTGATCGCCGGACTTTCTGCAGAAGTGACTGTCGATCTGCAAACCGGTCGGGAGTGATTTCCAGCGACCCCAACAAAGCCGCGTTGCCGGTCGACAATCGGCTGCTGCTGACCATTGCTGTGATGTTGGGCAATATC
This sequence comes from Parasphingorhabdus halotolerans, assembly GCF_012516475.1. Classification (NCBI taxonomy): domain Bacteria; kingdom Pseudomonadati; phylum Pseudomonadota; class Alphaproteobacteria; order Sphingomonadales; family Sphingorhabdaceae; genus Parasphingorhabdus; species Parasphingorhabdus halotolerans. Next base: position 941,822 of record NZ_CP051217.1, read on the forward strand.
ATGCAGATATTGGATTCCACCATCGCCAACGTCGCGCTCCCCCACATGCAATCCGGCTTGGGAGCAACTTTGGATACCGTAACATGGGTTTTGACCAGCTATATATTGGCTGCAGCCATTGCCATCCCGATCACCGGCTGGGTCGCGGACCGTATCGGCTCGCGCAACCTGTTTCTGCTGTCGATTATCGGTTTCACGGTTTCATCCATGCTATGCGCGACGGCGTCCTCTCTCGAATTGCTGGTATTTTACCGGGTCATTCAGGGGCTGTCCGGTGCGTTCATCATGCCGCTTTCCCAGACCGTCATGCTCGATATCAATCCTCCGAAAAACCATCCGCAAGCCATGGCAATCTGGGGTATGGGCATCATGATCGCGCCGATAATGGGTCCGATAATTGGCGGATATTTGACGGAGAATTTTAGCTGGGAATGGATTTTTCTGATCAACGTGCCGATAGGCATTGTAACATTCGTGATGCTTTGGACACTTTTGCCCTCCCGTCCGATTACCCGCCGCAAGTTTGACCTTTTCGGTTATCTACTGTTCGCCACATTTATTGCTTCATTTCAGCTAATGCTTGATCGCGGCAATGGAGAAGATTGGTTCGAAAGCTGGGAAATCATTATCGAATTCGGCATTGCTGCGGGCGCCATATGGATTTTTGCAATTCATATGGCGACTGCCAATAATACGTTCCTGTCGCGAGAATTGTTCCAAAACCGAAACCTGGTTACAGCTATGTTGTTAATGATTGTAGCAGGCGTTGCGATGTTCTCGACCATGGCATTGCTGCCACCCATGCTCCAGAATATTTATCATTATACACCAATAGATGCCGGCATATTACTAGCGCCACGCGGCATTGGCGTATTTTTTGGCATGGCAATCGGCAGTCGATTGGCGACCGTAGTTGATGCCCGCTATATTGTGGCGACCGGGATGGCACTTGCCTCCTATTCTGCCTGGATGATGACCGGATGGAGTTTGGAAATGGAATACTGGCCGATTATCGCCAGCGGAGTTGTTCAGGGATTGGGTATGGGCGCGCTATTTGTTACGATGAACATACTGGCCTTCACCACTTTATCTCCGGCTCTGCGCACTGATGGGGCCAGCTTGCTCAATCTTTCGCGTACCATCGGCGCGTCAGTGGGTATAGCGGTATTTGTCGGTTTACTCGGTCGTAACTGGCAAACCAGCCATGCAGATATTGCAGGCAATGTTACCGAAGCCCAGCTGTCACCGCTTAGTCCATCCAACATAGGCAGGCTGGGGCAATATGGCGAACAGGCGATGATGATGATCAACGGTGAAGTAAACCGGCAAGCGCTGATGATCGCCTATATCGACGATTTTTGGCTAATGGCTGTTGTTACCGCTTTGTGTATCCCGCTGGTCTTCCTGATGAAAAAACCCCAACGGATCGAATTGGATTCAGCAGAAAGCGCCACTATCGCGCATTAGCCTTTCTATGAACGTGTGCCTGTTCTCGCGGCTCCGTGTTTACCGGATCAATGAAGATCAATCCCTCGCGGCAACGGACTGGGCTAATCGCATATTGAGCAAATACGAAAACTAGCATCAACGCAACGCGGCTTGCGGTGCTTCATTTTGAACGTCAGCTTTTGACGTAATCCAATTTAGTCTCCGAGTTGCTGCATCTGGGGCGGTAGCGGTAGGCCGGCTATTTGATTTGCCTTGTGCTCTTGAGCGTTCAAAGCAGAAATTCCACAAGCCCCTTTCCTACATATAACCATATAGGTTAACAGACTGCCTTTACCCGAGGCACAAATGACCATCAACGCTCCCCCAATCACCCGGAAAACGGCACGGACAATCCCGCCGGCATCCCTCATGACCAAAACCCCGACTCCACACCCGACTCCCCGCCCGATTTCGCCCCTGTCCCGCTAAAATACTATCGCCACGATGGCTGGACACCCGAACGCCAGCGGGATTTTATTGATGCGCTGGCGCGGAGCGGGTCTGTGGTGAATGCGGCGCGGAGCATCGGGATGGGGCATGCCAAAGTCTATGATCTGCGCAACCGGCCAGGAGCAGAGGAGTTTGCCGCCGCCTGGGACGATGCGATTGCCAAGGCGACCGATCAGGTGCATCATGTGCTGGTCGATCACGCAGTCAACGGCGCGGTGGAGCCGATCATGTTTGGTGGCGTGCAGGTCGGCGAATTTCGGCGTTATAATTACCGGATGATGATGTGGCTGCTGCGCCATCACAAGCCGGAACAGTTCAACCCTCGCCAGGATGCGCAAGGCAGCGACGCCCCTGCCCTTTCCGATCAGCAGATGAAGGCGCTGAAGGCGGAATGGCGCGCCGAATGGGAGGCAGAGCGCGCCGCTAAAGACAAGGTGCAAATGGAGGAGTTTCTGGCCGCACAGGAAAAGCGCAAGGCCGAGCATCAGGCTGATTTCCATGCAAAAATCGAGACAATGCGCACACGGATGATCGCGAACTATGAACGCGGCGATCGGGCCGGTGGCCAGAATGATGGCCAGACTGATGGCCAAAATGATGGTCAAACTGGCGATCGGGCCAGCCAACAAAAAAGCGCTTTAATCCGGCGCGGGCGAGCGTGATGGAAATGCTGGTTTATGACGAGGTGGCCGGCGACGGGGCCGCCCGGGAGGATGCGGATGATCCGGGCCATGAACCCAAGGACGATCCCGGTAAGGCGGTGCGCGACAAGATGGGTTTCCCGCCGCTCGCGAAAAACGATCCCGCGGAGGGTGGCACAAAAATTTAAGGGTGGCGGATTGACAGGGATTGCGCCGGTTGCCGCCGTCCCTAGTCAGTTAGTCATGACTTTGACGCGTCTTGAACATTCTATTTTTGAGAAAACTGTAAAACCGTACGCCCTGACGGGATCGGCGATAATCGGCGCGTTGTTGTTCGCAGCGCCGCTCGCTTCCTGCAAACGTGTTGAATATCCTGATGCTTCACGGCCCGAAACCGCGCGAGCTTATCCACCGGCTTCGCGGCCAGTTGCTAAACTTGCTGGCAATGAATGGTCCACCGAAACGGCGCGGGACAATCGCGGCGAGGCGGAAGAGATCATGAACGCGGCGGGCTTGAAACCGGGCATGACGGTGGCCGATATTGGCGCGGGTGAAGGCTATTATACCGTTCGGCTGGCTGAAAAAGTGGGTGCAGATGGTCGGGTGCTGGCGCAGGATATTGACGAGGGCGCGATCAAGCGCCTGGCTGATCGTGTAGCGCGGGATGCGCTGGACAATGTGTCGATCAAGCTGGGAGCAGGCGATGATCCGCGATTGCCGGAAAACAGCTTTGACCGCATTTTCCTGGTCCACATGTATCATGAGGTGCGCGAGCCCTATGCATTTCTGTCCCGGCTGCGGGCGGCGATCAAGACAGACAGCGACGGCGGCTATTCCAAGGACAGCGGCGAGGTGATTGTGGTGGATGTGGACCGGCCATTTGCCCAGCACGGTATTCCGCCCAAGCAGCTGTTCTGCGAGTTTGAGGCGGTGGGTTATGAGCTGATCGGCTTTATGGAGCGTCCGGAGCTTGGCGGCTATTTCGCGCGGTTCCGCCCGAAAGGGGATGCGCTGCTGCCGGGCAAGATCAAGCCGTGCAAGCTTGATCCCAAGGCTGGTTAACCTGTTCTTGCAAGACTAATGAGACATAGCCTGGTTGCTGGTTTCTGGCGTCTGCGATTTTGCTTTGCGCAGAATTCGTCTCCAATGCTTGCGATCCCGGCTGGTGCTGGACTGGTCATGCACGCGTTCACGCAAAACCGAAAGGGTTTCATCGCCATATCTGCTAAATAAATACTGGATCTCGGTGGCGTCTTTCCGGCGATACTCAGACGACTCAAATAGAAAAAACATTGTTCGACTCCGACAGTAGCGCGACCCGGAGAATCGTTCTTTACACGCGTTTACAACCAATTTGAACCCAATTTACCATTTATGGTAAATTAATTTTCATCACCCATTTTCAGTGCAGCAATAAAAGCTTCCTGCGGAATCGACACATTGCCGTATTCGCGCATCTTCGCTTTACCCTTCTTCTGCTTGTCGAGCAGCTTCTTCTTGCGGGAGATATCGCCACCATAGCATTTGGCCGTCACATCCTTACGCATTGCCGCAATGGTTTCACGCGCGATTACCTTGCCGCCAATCGCCGCCTGAACGGGAATCTTAAACAGATGCCGCGGGATCAAATCCTTGAGGCGCTCACACATATGACGGCCCCGTGCTTCGGCGGCATCTCGGTGCACAATCATGCTCAGGGCGTCAACGGGATCACCGTTAACGAGGATATTCATTTTCACGAGTTGTCCGCTGCGTAGACCAATCTGGTGATAGTCAAAGCTCGCATAACCGCGCGAAATGCTTTTCAGCCGGTCATAGAAATCAAAAACAACCTCGTTGAGCGGCAACTCATAAACAACCTGTGCACGATCCCGACATAAGTCAGGTTTTTCTGAACGCCCCTGCGGTCCTGGCAAAGTTTCAAAATTCCACCGAGATATTCGTCGGGACAATAGATTGTGGCCTCAATCCAGGGCTCTTCAATATCCGATATTTTAACAACATCCGGCATGTCCGCCGGATTGTGCAGAAATTGTTCCGATCCATCGTTCATAACCATCCGATAAACCACCGAAGGAGCCGTTGTGATAAGATCAAGATCATATTCGCGGGTCAAGCGTTCCTGAATGATTTCCAGGTGCAGCAAGCCCAGAAAACCGCAACGGAAGCCCTGCCCCAATGCAGCACTGGTTTCCATTTCAAAGGTGAAGCTGGCATCATTCAAACGCAATTTGCCAATACTTTCCCGCAGTTTCTCGAAATCGGCTGCATCAACAGGAAAAAGTCCGCAGAATACAACCGATTGCACTTCCTTAAAGCCCGGCAGAGGTTCCGTCGCCCCTCCTTTAACGGTGGTGATCGTATCACCCACGGCAGTCTGGGAAACCTCTTTGATCTGCGCGGTGATGAACCCGATTTCGCCAGCAGCCAACTCAGGCAATAACTCAATTTTTGGCCGCATACAGCCCACACGGTCGATGAGATGTTCAGTCCCCTGCGCCATAAACTTGATCCGCTGGCCTTTGGTAATAAAGCCATCAATGACCCGCACCAAAATCACCACGCCAAGATATGGATCGTACCAGCTATCCACCAGCATGGCTTTGAGCGGCGCGTTGCGATCTCCACCTGGTGGCGGGATTTTTGCAACCAGTTGTTCCAGAATATCTTCGATTCCGATACCGGACTTAGCAGAGGCCAACACCGCTTCCGATGCGTCGATACCGATAATCTCTTCAATCTCGTGACGCACACGCTCCGGCTCTGCAGCGGGCAAATCCACTTTATTCAGCACCGGAATTATTTCGTGATCATGTTCGATGGACTGATAGACATTTGCAAGCGTCTGCGCTTCCACGCCTTGAGCAGCGTCCACTACCAGCAAAGCGCCTTCGCATGCCGCCAGCGAACGCGATACTTCATAAGCGAAATCGACATGGCCCGGCGTATCCATGAGGCTCAGCTCATAAGTCTCACCGTTTTTCGCTGTATAGCTGAGCCGCACGGTTTGCGCCTTGATCGTAATTCCGCGCTCGCGTTCAATGTCCATATTATCAAGTACTTGCTCGCTCATTTCGCGCTCGGTGAGCCCGCCTGTATGCTGGATCAACCGGTCGGCAAGCGTCGACTTGCCGTGGTCAATATGGGCAATAATGGAGAAGTTACGGATATGTGCTTGAGAATAGGAGGATTCTGTCATGCCGCGCGATTAGCAGGGGTCTTGGTTGATGTCAGTAGGGAAACGCCCACCGGCGCGAGATTATTGCGGTTTGCGCGTCATTGCTTCCAATGGTGGGCAGCCTGGCATCGGGTGAAAGATGGTCACACGCTCAAAGCCAAGGCTATTATAAACCCGAGTGTTGGCCGGATTGGAATTCTCGAGATAGGCCATTGTTCCGGTTTGATCGCAGGCTTGCAAGACTGGTTCGATCAATTGCCGACCAAGGCCGCGCCCTCTGGCTTCTCCCACCACTCCAACCGTAAACAGATAGGCATGAGGTTCTTTGGGATGATGTGCCTCCATCGCCTCGGTCGTCGCTTTACCGCGTTTCAGCGCTGCGAGGCCGCCTCTGGAAAAGATGCTCCAGTAAAATTCCAGTGTGGCCAGCAGGGAAAGGTCAGCCTTGTCACCCGGCATGGTCCACATAGTTGCTGCGCAAGCCTGCCCGTTTTCTTCCCAAATCTGGCAAAAGCCATTTGGCGCGTAGATATGCTTAGCCATCAATGTGAAAACTTGCTGCATCGCGTCGAAATCATGAAAGAACCAGTTATTGAACGGATCATGACGGAAAGCATCAGCAGTAATTTCGCCAAGCTGTTCCACACTTTCACTACCAACCGTCCGAACGGTATCCATCAGCGCAACATCGGAGCCGGTCAGCATTTCCGAAGCACTAATAGATTCCGCCTTCTTCCTGAAGGAATTCATTGTCATTGCGTGCAGGCCCATTGTTGCCGCCATCTTGCAAACCGCCACTGTTCGATGATCTAGACCTCGCTGCGGCTCTCTGGGCAATCAACTGCGCTTTCTTGGCTTCCAACCTGGCTAGCAATTCATCCTTGCGGATCGAGCGCTTTGGTTCGGTTTCGGGTTTGAACACATCCCAAATAACTGCCGATTTGGGATCATCTGAGGGCCATCCGCCAAATATACGTTTGCCAGATTTTCGATCAACCCGCACCATCCGAATACCTTTGGGCGCTACAAATGGAGTCTTTGGCATGCCGGTCATCGCCGATTCAGCAAATTGCTTGAATATCGGGGCAGCCATGGTGCCGCCTTGAGCATAGCCTCCCAAATTACCTGGTTGGTCGAATCCCATATAGACGCCAGCGACCATGTCAGGCGAACCGCCAACAAACCAGACATTGGTCGGGCCGCTGGTTGTCCCGGTTTTGCCAAATAGAGGGCGATCAAGGCTCTTCAAATTTTGCGCTGTACCGCGCGTGATCACACCTTCCAATATGTTGACCATTTGATAAGCGGTCATCGGGTCCATCAATTGTTTTCCGGCTGGCCTTGGCCTTGGCATCGGCTGACCATCCCACTCTGCCATATTGCAATTATCACAATTGCGCTTGTCGGCGCGGAAAATCACTTTGCCTTTGCGGTCCTGTACATAGTCGATAACAGTGGGTTTCAATTCCCGCCCGTGGTTAACCAGCATGGAATAGGCGTTCGTCAGCTTGGCAACAGTCGTGTCACCCGCACCTAGCGCGAAGGCGAGATAGGGCTTATAGTCGCCGATCCCCATGGTCTTTATCGTCTTGACGACGTTATCCATGCCAGCATCATTGGCGGCACGCACCGTCATCAGGTTGCGCGACTGCTCTACGCCCCAGCGCAGGGTCTGCGGCCCTGCCCCGCCTGCGCCGCCAAAATTCTGGAAACATTTCCGGCCCAAAGACGCTGATTGATAAACGCAAAAGGGGCTATCCACAATGATCGTCGCCGGCGTCATGCCCTGATCCAGAGCTGTCGCATAAACAAAGGGCTTGATCGTTGAACCGGGCTGGCGCTCGGCCTGCGTTGCCCTATTAAACGGACTCATCCGATCATCAAAACCGCCCTGCATCGCCCAGATACGGCCATTGCGTGGATTCTGGACAACCATGCCACCCGAAATTTTCGGAACATTTTGCAGTCGGTAATTGTCTCCACCAGCCGGGCTGACCGCAATGATATCGCCAGCCGCCAGTTTGGCAGGAACACCACCGATACGGCCCGTAGTACCGTCCGAAAATCCGATTTCAGCGCCATTCCCCGTTCGACGTATCGCCACCGCAATGCGCCAATCGGAATAATCTGTACCGATAAATGTGGATGCCAGTTTCTGTGCCCATTGATCGTCAATATCGATCTTGTTGATCGGGCCGCTCCAGCCTTTGCCTTGACTATACCGCAGCAGACCGGATCTAAGCGCATTTTTTGTGAGCTCTTGCAACTCAGGGTTGAGTGACGTCCGCACCCAAAGCCCGCCGGAATATACACTATATGGTCCCGCTTTTTCATTTTCGCCAAAACGTTCGATAAGTTCGCGGCGCACTTCTTCAATAAAATATCCACCGACACGCTCAAACTGAGGGCCGGATCGACTGATCGCTCCTAAAGGCTGTGCAATCGCGGTTTGATATTGGCTGTCGGTTATCCAGCCATTTTTGTTCATTTCTTTGAGCGCCCAGTCTCGCCGATTTACCGCACGCTGCTCATGAACCTCCGGCCGGTAGTTGGATGGCCCTTTCGGCAAAATCGCCAAATAGGCCATTTCGTGGAGGGCTAACGCGTCGACGTCCTTGCCAAAATAGGCCTGCGCTGCAGCCTGGACACCATAGGCGTTCCTGCCCAGAAAAATCTGGTTGAGATACAGCTCCAGAATTTCTTCTTTGGTGAGCACTTCTTCAATTCGATAAGCCAGCAAAGCTTCACGAACTTTGCGGCGGTAGGACACTTCATTGGTAAGCAACAGGTTTTTTGCCACCTGCTGCGTGATTGTGGAAGCACCGACAGGCCTGCCACTGTTGGAAATATTGGTTACTATCGCTGTCGCGATGCCCGGATAGTCCAGGCCACCATGTTCAAAGAATGTACGGTCTTCGGCGGCCAGATAAGCGCGAATTAACAGCGCGGGATATTCAGAATATTCCAGCTGCACACGCCGTTCACGCGCATAGCTATGGACCGGCTCGCCATCATAAGCCCGCACCATCGTAGGAAGCGGCGGCTCATATTTCTGTAGACTTTTGGCATCCGGAAGGTCCCGGGCAAATATTGCCCAAATCAATAACCATGCGAGAAGGCACAAACCGATAAAAGCCAAGAACAGCCGAAACCATTTTTTTTGCCAAAGCCGTTCCAGCCGCTCAATAAAGCCGCCGGTATTGCGCTCCAGCTTATAGGCTAAACTCTCGCCAGACGATTCTGGTGCACTGCTTGTAGTATCATCACTCATATACTGCCTCATTTAGCAGCATCAGGGGCATTTTCCAGCGAATATCGACGAAATATTTTTCCGGTCCAGCTTGGGACAAAAAGATACTGTTGTTTACTCGTCAGCGCTCAGCGTTGTGCAAGTTTTCTGGCGAAATGCGTTTCAATGGCGTTCGCCACACCGTTGGCGACTTTTGCTTGTCCGGCGCGCGACCCGAGAAAATCGACGTCATTCTTGTTGGTTAGATAACCGGTCTCAAACAAAACCGACGGCGTGTCTGGAGCTTTCAGAACAACGAATGATGCAAATCGATGCGGATTGCTGCGGAATGTCATTGCCCGGCTGCCCTCGCGGTGCAATATTTTTGCAAAATCTGCCGAGACATTCATCGTCTCGCGCTGGGTTAGATCAATGAGAATGGAAGACACCTCGCGTGTGGCACCGCCAAGATTGACACCATTGATGATATTTGCCTTATTTTCGCGCGCGGCCAATTTGGAAGCTTCACGATCCGATGCCACTTCGGACAGGGTGTACACTGTTGCGCCAGAGGCATCTTCGTTTCCTGCAGCATCGGCGTGAATGGAGATAAACAAGTCTGCATCCAGTCTGCGCGCAATTCCATAGCGCTCTTGCAAAACCAGGTATTTGTCAGAATCCCGGGTCAATGCCACCCGTACCCGGCCACTGGCAACCAGCCGGTCACGGATGGCGCGCGCAATCGCCAGCGTTACATTTTTTTCACGTTGACTGCCGTGAGGGGAAATGGCTCCGGGATCGTGCCCACCATGTCCGGCATCGATCACAACAAGCGGACGGCTGCTATCATTTGGGCCATGAATTTTCGGCAGCGCAACCTTGTCTGCCGGTCGCCCCAAAGGCACTTTAACGCTGTAGGATTTTTTCGGAGGTTCGGCGCGAAAGCTTGCTGGCGGCAAAAAAGATTTGCGTCCATTGCCCATCATATGGTCGCCGGCTGGCTGCAACCGCAATATCAGGTTTTTGCCGTCAGCGGAAAACGCGCCGCTGGTTACGACGGCCGGGCGATCAAGATCAAATACGATACGCGCGGTATTTGGGTCATATTGCCCTTGCCGAACGGCTTTGATCATTCCCGATGCGCTTCCGCCACGCCCTGCCTTGCCACCTTGTATATCAATAGCGATCCGATTTGGCCCCACGAGAGAAAAGGCAGATGCCCCTTCGACCAGATCATCAAATGAAACTGTGATTTGACTATCGCTTGCATCAATTCGGTTGACCGATCCCGCATAGGCAGGGTTCGTAACCAACAGGGAATAGGCTAAAATCGTAGTGAGCGGCATAATGCGCTTATGCAATGCGGCGGCCTTGTCGGTCCAGTCAAATTTGGTTTTCACTGCGTATCACCCTATTTCACCCGATTAATCTCGGTGAAAAAGGCATTAAGGATGTAATCGTAAGTTGGTGTAAAACGACGAGGTTAACAGCAAATTCAGCATGTTTGCTCCGCCATATCTGCGAAACAGAAATCTTGATGATCCGAGAATAGTTTATGTTGCCGTTCACCGATTGCAGTGCTAGCTACACCTGTCGTCTTGAGAACAGTTCAGTTCAGCGACATTTACAAGCGCCGGAAAGATTCCGGCACGTACCAGGTTGACGCAACATGAGGCATGAAATCTCCGGCTCAGAAGCTCTTCGCAAAGAAGCTGCTTTCTTGAACGGACAGACTTTGGCTACCGGCCAGAGCCATGCATTTGCTGCAGACACATTTTTTTCAGAAACTATTGAAACCAACCGGATGACGCCGCCCGCCCCTATTCAAAGGTCCGCGCGCATCAAGACGTCATCCCTTTTATATTACATGGCTCCCCGGGTTTATGCCGGTTTGGCCATGCCAGGAGTATATTGAATGACAACGCGCATGTTAATCGACGCGCGCCACCAGGAAGAAACCCGGGTGGCGGTCGTAAAAGGGAACAAAATTGAAGAGTTTGATTTTGAATCTTCCGAGCACAAACAACTAAAAGGCAATATATATCTGGCAAAAGTAACGCGGGTCGAACCCTCGCTGCAAGCTGCCTTTGTCGATTATGGGGGAAACCGGCATGGTTTCCTCGCCTTTAGCGAAATCCATCCCGACTATTATCAGATCCCGAAAGAAGATCGTGATCGTCTTCTTGCTGAAGAAGCCGAGCATGCCGCAGAAGAAGCAGCTTTGCGCGCGCAAGAGGAAGAGGAGGAAGACGCACCGGCCGATATGGTGCGCAGCGAAGCGACCGAAGAGCTTGACACGGCTCTGGTCGAGGTCGAAAAAGACGAGAGCGTCGACACAATTGATGTGACCGAAGGCGAACTGCCTTCGGAAGATTCCTCTGACGATCCTGATGATGATTCCGACGACGATAGCGATGAAGCCGAAGACGACGGTGATACCGCTGAAAGTGAAGGAGGTTCATCTAAAAATAACCGCTCCAAGGGTCGGCGCGGCGGCAAGGGCAATGGCGGTGGTGGTCGCGGCGGTCGCGGTGGCCGGAATGTTGCCAAGGCTAGCGATCAGGCGCGCCAAAAACGCATGGCGCTGCGCAAGCGTTACAAGATTCAAGATGTTATCCAGCGCCGGCAAGTTGTTCTGGTGCAGGTGGTTAAAGAAGAGCGTGGCAACAAAGGCGCTGCTCTCACAACCTATCTGAGCCTCGCCGGTCGTTATTGCGTATTGATGCCAAACACCTCGCATGGCGGTGGCATTAGCCGGAAGATAAACAGCGCCAGTGATCGCAAGCGTCTTAAATCAATTATTGCTGATTTGGCATTGCCCAACACAATGGGCTGCATTGTCCGCACGGCCGGATTGTCCCGTACAAAACCTGAAATCAAACGCGATTTTGACTATCTGGCACGACTTTGGGACGAAGTACGCGAGAATACCCTCGGTGCCGTTGCTCCCAAATTGATCCACAGCGATAGCGATCTGATAAAACGCGCTATTCGCGATATTTATAACCGCGATATAGAAGAAGTGCTGGTCGAAGGGCCGGATGGCTATGCTGCAGCCAAAGATTTTATGAAGCTTCTAATGCCCAGTCATAGTCGGCGGGTAAAAAGCTATTCCGATCCGGTTTCCCTGTTCCAGCGCTATGGTGCAGAAGACCAGCTATCGGCAATGTATTCGCCGGAAGTTCAACTGAAATCCGGCGGCTATCTGGTAATAAATCCGACTGAAGCCCTGGTATCGATCGATATTAACTCGGGTCGCTCGACACGCGAACACGGCATCGAGGCGACTGCTGTCAAAACCAATCTGGAAGCCGCCAATGAAATTGCACGCCAGCTTCGATTGCGCGATATGGCTGGCCTGGTGGTTATCGATTTTATCGACATGGACCGACATGGTAATGTTCGCAAAGTAGAGCGGGCAATGCGAGATGCGTTGAAAAATGACCGGGCACGGATACAGGTGGGCCGGATTTCAAGCTTTGGCCTGATGGAAATGAGCCGTCAGCGTCTGCGCACCGGCGTTTTGGAAGCTTCGACCAAAGTCTGCCCGCATTGCGAGGGCACTGGTCTGGTTCGTACAGCATCGTCGTCTGCCTTGTCAGCGCTGCGCCTGATCGAAGAAGAAGCCGCTAAAGGCAAAGCCAGCGAGATAATTCTCACGGCCAGCCAGGAAGCTACGATTTACGTGCTCAACAGCAAGCGCCACGAGATTCAGGATATTGAAAAGCGTTACGGCGTAAGCGTTGAAATTGTTCCGGATGGGGAGACAGAAGGCGCGCGGATGGAGGTTAAAGGTTCCGGTAGTCCGCCGCAGAATGTTCCGAAGTTTGAGCCCATTATCGACGACGATGACGATGATGATTTTGAAAATGATGAAATCGTTGAAGCAGCGGAGCGGAATGAAGATGATCGCCCCAAAAAACGGCGGCGGCGGCGTGGACGGCGCGGTGGCCGAGGCGCAGATCGGGATGATACCGTCTCTGACACCAGTGATTCAGATAATTCTGGACAACATGGTGAAAATCAATCGGCGAGTGAGAATTCCGATGAAAACGCGAAACCCAAGCGTCGTTCACGTGGCGGGCGTAATCGTAAGCCGAGAGCTGATGCAAATGTAGATACAAATGTTTCGACGGTTGAGGCGGAGTCGGCAGATAGCGCTGCACCAGCTGAGAAACCGAAACGCCAAAGCCGGTCCCGGAAAAAGGATGTCGAAGTTGCGTCTGATACTCCGGCTAGTGAAGAGGGCGGGAAGGCACAGGTGGAAGAAAAACCAAAACGCCGCCGCGCTCCTCGCAAGGCAAAAGCGGCTGAGGCAGCACCTGCGGAAACCGGTGACAGGCCGGCGGAAGAAGCGACAGCAAAACCCAAGCGGGCTTCTCGGGCCAAAGCCAAGAAGGTAGAAGCGTCGGCCGATGAGAGCGCTGGCACCGAAGATCTGGCAGCGAAGGCCAAAACGCCAGCAAAGAGCAGAGCAAAAGCGGCATCAAAAACCGCAACAGCAAAAAAAAGCGGCGTGGCTGAGAAAAGTGAACGGGCTCCAACTGATGGCAATCCGCGCCAAGGCTGGTGGCAGCGGACTTTTGGCTAACCGTCAATGAATGAACATCGGGCCTGTATTATCGTAGAGATAGCAGGCCCGGTTTCATCGCAGGTTCAGGCATTGTCTGGCAGTCGACGGAAATCCCTAGTATAGGATTTCCATGACAAGAATGAACGCCTCCAAAGTCTCCCCAAAAGTGAGAACAAAGATGACAGCGCTACTGCGCTTAATCGTGGCATTTTTTACGATAACTGCGCTGACAGTTCAACCTGTCGCAGCGCAGTCCATATTGCGGGATGCCGAGACTGAAGCGCTGTTCAAGGACATGGTGGCACCGCTGGTTGCCGTTTCCGAGCTGGATGCCGAAGACGTTGAAGTCGTGCTGATCGGTGACAATCAGATAAATGCCTTCGTAGCAGGTGGACAAAGAATATATTTCTATTCCGGCACCCTTGCTGCTGCGGATAGCGCTAATGAAATTCAGGGCATCATGGCCCACGAACTTGGGCATATTACTGGTGGCCATATTATCCGGTTTGATGAGGGCATAAAAACCGCAACGGGTATCACCATCCTTAGCTTGATCCTCGGTGCTGCGGCCATTGCCGCTGGAGCTGGCGATGCTGGTGCGGGCATTTTAGCCGCGGGACAGCAAGCTGCGACTGGCAAGTTTCTGGCATTTAGCCGCGTGCAGGAGCGCAGCGCTGATTCTGCCGGCGCGCGTTACCTTGCCGCGGCGGGCATTACTGGCAAGGGGTCCATAAACTTTTTCAAGAAACTGCAAAATTACGAGTTTCGTTTGGGCATCCCGCAAGAAGATAGTTACGGCAGGACCCATCCGTTATCCGGCGAACGCGTTACCTTGCTGCGCGATGTCTATCAGGCCGATCCAGCATGGGACAAAGCGCCCGATGCCGAAATAGAAGCCCGTTTCCAGCGTGTAAAAGCCAAGCTTTTGGGATTTACGGGCGAACCGAAGACAACATTGCGTAAATATCCAGAAAGCGACCAAAGTGTGCCCGGTCGTTACGCCCGGGCATATGCTTGGCACAAAAGCGCCTATCCGGATCGGGCGCTTTATGAAGTGAACAACCTGCTGAAAGATGCGCCAAATGACCCCTATTTCCTCGAACTACAGGGGCAGATATTGCTCGAGTCCGGAAAACCAGATGAAGCTTTGGCTTCCTTGCGCAAGGCCGTGCGGCTCACCAACAACCAACCGCTCATCGCAAGCCTTTTTGGCCATGCTTTGATCGCCACTGAAGACAAAACGCATTTTGAAGAGGCCACGCAAGTTTTGAAATCAGCGGTCGCCAAAGACAACCAGAACCCGTTTGCCTGGTATCAATTGGGCGTCGTCTATTCCCAGCAAGGTGATACGGCGCGAGCACAGCTTGCCACAGCAGAAAGCTCCTTATTGCAGCGTAACTATGGCAGCGCCATTCGCAGTTCGCAAATTGCGATGGCCGGTATAGCAGAAAATACACCGGACTGGATCCGAGCGCAGGATATTTCACTCATCGCGAAAAGTGAGTTCGAACGCGACAACAAACGTCGCCGTTAAACGCCATGATACCGCCTCAGTAATAATCACAACAATTCTGGACAATGCACCCAAGCTTCGACATTGAGGCCTGAACAAAAACGAACGGCAAATCGTGGACAAAGATAAAAACGGAAAGTGGATGATTATGGCAGGTGGCGGTTTAGCCGTAGCGGCAGCTCTTGGCGTCTGGTTTTGGCAATCCGGTAGTCCGTCTGCCACCGCAGAAGCGAGCCAGGCGGCGCTGGCTGCTGGCATTGATGCGAAGGAACAGGCTGCCATTGAAGCGATTGTTCGTGATTATATTCTCAAAAACCCGGAAATTATTCCCGAAGCGGTGGAAATATTGCAAACTCGCCAAAAAGCCGAAGCAATCAACGAAATCCGGGCAGGCATAGAGGCACCGTTTAATGGAACTGCTTTTGCGGGGAACCCCAACGGCGATGTGATAGTGGTAGAATATTCCGACTTCGCTTGCCCCTATTGCAAACAGACAACCGCCGATATTGACCGGGTTCTCAAGGAGGACAAGAACGTAAAAGTCGTGTTCCGTGAGCTTCCGATTTTGAGCGAAGCGAGCAATGATGCAGCCCTGATGGCTCTAGCGGCCGCCAAGCAGGGCAAATATTATGCTTTCCACAAAACGATGTTTGCCACTGGGCGCCCTACCCCGTCGACAATAGAAAATGCAGCGCGCGAAGCTGGACTGGATTTGGTTGAGGCGCGGCGTTTTACAAAGACGCCCGAAGCGCAAAAGGAAGTCCAGAATAACATCGAAATCGCCCGCAAGCTCCAGTTTACGGGCACGCCGGCATGGGTAGTTGGCAATGACAGCCAAGTCGGCGCGGTTGGCTATGATGGATTGAAAGAAATGATCGCGAAGGCGCGTGGATCAAAATAACCGGATTAATCGGCCCGCCCTTTAAACCCCTGCGCCACCACATACCATTCTGAGGAACCCTTGCGGCTCGCCGGCGGTTTGGCGTGCTTCACCGTTTTGAAATACTTTTTCAACAGCGTGAGCAATTCGTTGTCAGTGCCGCCAGCCAGCACCTTTGCTACAAAAGTACCGCCCTTTTGCAGATTTTCCACCGCAAAATAGGCCCCGGCTTCAACCAACCCCATTGTCCGCAGATGATCGGTCTGTTGATGGCCGACGGTATTGGCCGCCATATCGGACAACACAAGATCAGGGGCGCAGCCCAGAGCGTCGAGCAGCTTGTCCGGCGCGCTATCATCCATGAAGTCCATCTCGAAAATTGTAACACCTTCAATCGGATCAATCGCTAGCAGGTCGATGCCAACCACATCAGCTTTTGGCGCATATTTTCTGACTACTTGTGCCCAGCCGCCGGGCGCGATGCCCAAATCCACGATCGCCTTCGCCTTGCGAACGAATTTGAAACGCTCGTCCAATTCCATTAATTTATAAGCAGCGCGCGAGCGATAGCCTTCCGCCCTTGCCTGCTTTACATAAGGATCATTAAGCTGTCGTTCTAGCCAGCGCGTAGAACCAACTTTGCGGCCCTTGGCCGTCTTGACGCGCTCCTTGCCGCCAGACCCGCCCTACTCATGCCAATGGTTCACAGGCTTGACCTGCGTTCGTTGGACGACATGAGCGAGCGCAATATGCCCTCTCTTATGCCGCGGTCTGCGACGCCAACGCGATTTGCCGGCCAGATATCGAGGATGGAATCCAAAATCGCGCATCCACCGACCACCAGGTCAGCCCGCTCTTTGCCTATGCATGGAATATCGGCGCGCTCCTGGGGTGAACATGCCGCCAGCATGGCACTGATATCCCGCATCGATTCCGTCGGCACAATCAAACCGTCGATCACTTTACGATCATAATGGGGAAGTTTCAGGTGCAGGCTCGCCAGCGTGGTAACGGTCCCGCTGGTTCCCAGCAAGCGGAAATCCGATGGATTATCTATTGGCAGGCGTGCGGCAAAAGGCGCAAAGCTCTCCATGACCTTGGCGCGCATCTTGGCATAAGCGGCCGCGCGCGCCCCAGCACTATCTGTGTCAAATTTTTCGCTTTCCGTGAGTGAGACAACACCCCACGGCGCGCTCAGCCAATCGATGATTTCCGGAGCGCTGCCCATGGTGTCGACGAGTACCAATTCGGTTGATCCGCCACCAATGTCAAATATCAGCGCGGGACCTTCACCCGGTTCCAACAAAATCTGGCAGCCCAATACGGCGAGGCGGGCCTCTTCTTCTGCGGTGATGACATCCAGTGCAATGCCGGTTTCCTTTCGCACGCGTTCAATGAACTTTTCACCGTTGCTCGCACGTCGACAGGCCTCAGTCGCCACCGACCGCGCCAATGTCACATTACGACGCCGTAACTTATCAGCGCAAATGGAAAGTGCCGCAACCGCCCTGTCCATGGCCCTGCTGCTGATCTTCCCTGTTTCGACCAACCCCTCGCCCAGTCGCACCACTCGCGAAAAAGCATCGGTCACGATAAACCCATCGGAAGAAGGTTTGGCAACCAGAAGACGGCAGTTATTGGTACCCAGGTCAATCGCCGCATAGGATCGCAATTTCGGCCAGCGGCCATTATTTTTGGTAATGTTAGAGGCAGCGGAAGGCGGATTTTGCCTCCGGTCAATATGTGTCGCCGCATGCTTCAGACCGGGTGTCCCTGCGGACCCGCGACCTTGGTTTCTCTGCGGCGATGGGGATATTTCATCCGCCATGGCCGTATACTCTTATGTTCTCCGGATCGGATAATTCCGCCGGTACTTGCGCATAGAGATAACGACAGCAACCAAAATGCGCAAGGGCTTAGGATCGGGCCTCGTTCAATGACCCGATTAATATTCGCGTAGCGCGGTGCAAAAGCCTTGACCCGCAACAGAGCGGCGCTTATTGCCGCGCCCGACGGCGATCCCATTCCCCTGTCGTATAATGGTAATACCACGGACTCTGACTCCGTTAATTGAGGTTCGAATCCTCACGGGGGATCCATTTTCTATATCTAAGATATTGATTTAGAATATTATTTATGAATGATCCCTAAATCGTTCCCACATTCGCTCCCTATTTTAAATAGAAGGCGAGTTTTTGCCGCCCTAATTTGTTTCCATGATGCATTGGTATCGTGGCGAATTTTGCTGCAACTGCACATCGCACTTTCTTATTGCGAGAGCATGCGATCCGTATCCTCAGGGGATAGCTAAATTCCGCCAATCTGAAAATCCTTATTGCGAGAGCATGCGGATCGCACTCTCGAAACGTCGCAGAAAACCGTAATTCACCCGTGCGTAGGGTGTGTATCTATTTTGCTGCCCAATGCATTGCATTGCGGCATGGATTTTACCCGGTAAATTTGGTCCAATTTATCGGATGTATTTTAGCGAGAGACGAAGAATTTGGTGAAGATCGCATATAAGAGTTTTCAATAGCTGCCGTTCAGCTGTCGCCCCATTCTAGGGCATCCGAAGGCCGTTCTGAATTTGCTCAATGCGGTCTTCCATATAAGCCTAGGCCGGTTCTCTAACGAAACATAGAACAGTCATTCACCGCGATTAGCTCGACAAACGTGAACCCGTTTGAGCTTCTTTTTACTGGTAGGTGCCCGGAAGACGACAGCTCCATTCTTGAATTTCCTTTTGTGCGAGCGATTGGAATCGGTGAATAAATCTAGCAACATTTTGTGCATTAACTTTCCGTTCCAATAGCAACAAGGAACTAAATCCGGTCCGGATGGCTGGCAGCAGCGGACTCCCGCCGTGATATTCTTATGCCTTCTTCCGCCGTTATGAGGCCTTCTCGGACCATGGTACGGCCAGCGGATGCCAAACCGGGTTGCTTGTAAAAGGCATGAGCTGACAAGCGGGCTTCATCGCTGCCCTCGTTGATAAGTTTTCGGATTGTCTTATCTATGCATATAGCCTCGAACACGCCAATACGTCCTTGAAAGCCTGTTTCGTTGCAATGATTGCAACCCATTTCCCTGAACACAACAGTGCCGCGATCAAAGCCCAGAAGTGAAGCAAGCGAACCGTCGGCCTGTATAGGCACACGACAATGTTCACAGAGCTTATGAACCATACGCTGCCCAATAATGACCCGAAGCGAGGATGCCATCAGGAACGGATCAACTTGCATATCACGCATCCGCACAATGGCACTCACAGCACTGTTGGTATTGATTGCCGCGAGCACCAAGTGGCCGTCGACGCAGGCGTCGACTGCAATTTCGGCCGTCTCGCGATCACTGATCTCGCCCACCATAACAATATCGGGGTCCTGACGGAGTATCGCCGCTAAGCCGTCTGCGAAGTTCAAACCGCGCTCGCTGTCAATCTGGGTCTGACCAATGCCTTCAAGCGCATATTCAATCGGGTTCTCGACCGTCAGAATATTGCGGTTGCCATCATTGAGCTGTTTGACTGCTGCATAGAGTGTGGTTGTTTTCCCCGAGCCTGGTGGGCCAGCAACAAGAATCAAGCCATTGGGCTGCAATAAGGCATCAGTTAGTATATGGTGCGTCTGCTCCGACATGCCGAGCAGGTCAAGCGAGATAGATGCCTTTTGCGCGTCAAGCAGGTGGAGCACTATGCGTTCACCTGTTTCACCCGAATTTGCGTTAGGCAGAGTTGAGATGCGAATATCTTTAGAATTTCCGCGAAGAGTCAGGTTCGCTATTCCTTCCTGCGGAAAATCATGTTCAGACAAATCCAGTTGCGCCATTTTCTTGAGACGCTCAATGACATCAGTCGCCAATTGCTTTGGCATTCGCAGTTTTTCAGTGAGAACCCCGTCGATCCGCATACGAACCACCAATCCAAACCTATTTGACTCCAGATGGATCGTTGAAGCACCTTGCCGCTCAGACTCGGCGATAACACCGTAGATCAGGCGAAGACTAAGCTGATCCTTGGCGCCTTCATGTTTGTTTGAAGCATTTCGGATGTCCGCCACAATTGCATCGAGGGCATCTGCCGTGTGGTCCATGTTAATGACTGCCGCCGCGATTCTCTTCCGACCGCGCCATCACTGCATAATGTTCTTGCAAGAGCTTTTCAAAGCTCGCCTCGTCAACCTTTTTAAGATCGAGCGGCATTGAGAGATAACGTTGTATCTTTAACAAAGCCAGGGGGTCCGAGCCGTCGTGCAATGCAACAGTGATGCGTTCACTGTCTCCGGAAAGAAACAGGATGCCATGTTCGCGAGCATAGCAATAAGGCAGATCAAGCAGTGGATGAATGGATACAGCCGGTTTGGCGTTACCCGCTGTTTGTCTATTAGGATGACTCTGTTCTGGAAAATTTTCAGTCACGTTAGCCCCCGCGAAATTGTGCAGTTTATTTGTGACACAAGCAGTTGACGAAACGGAGACTCTCGGGTGACAGATAAATTACAGTTGGAACACGGCATTGCTCTGATCAAAAATTCAGGCCAATGCTCAGCGAGAAGCGGGTTCCAACTTCATAGGCGTTGTTCAAAATCGTCGAACTGCCAAGCGTCTGGGATTCCCGATAACCGGTGCCCAGGACATTCCTTGCTTCAAACTTCATCTCAAAATCCTGCCCGGCGATATTCATTTCCTCGCGCAAAACAAAATCGAGCCGCCAACCGGTGCGCTCTATCAGATCCGGTTGATCCTGCGGTCCGCGCGCTGTGACCCTGGGGCTGTTGTACGTCAACAGAACGGTTTGCTGGGATAGCGGCCCGTCCTCACGCTCCATACCAAATTGCAGATTGGCAACATGGGTGGATTGGCCCGTCAGGCGGTCCCCATCATCGAAAAGGTTGGACGCGTCGGTCGCCTGAAGCGTGACCGGATTGATTGCCTGATCTCCCGCACCAACCTTTATATCCGATTTGGTATAAGTGTAGTTTGCCGCAAGCAGCAGGCGGCGGTCTTCAAAAAAACTGCCGCCTAGATCGTTCAGCGGAAAATATTTTACCAGTTCGACTTCTGCGCCATATAGCGTCGCAGTTGGCGCATTGGAAAAACCGGTAAACAGGGTGCCGCCACCTTGGACGAAGGCTACATTTTCAATGGGATTGTCGATCTTCTTGTAGAATCCAGCAAGGGTAATGCGCTCGCCGCGCCCGATATAATATTCATACCGGCCCTCGACATTTATCAGTTCGCTATCGGACAGCAACGGATTACCTATGAAGGTACGGTCGGTTTCCAGATCAAGAAACTGCTGGGGTGCGAGCTCTCGAAATTGCGGACGGGCAACGGTCTTGGACGCTGCCAGACGGAACTGCATATCGTCAGCAAAATTCCAGGTCAGTGTCCCTGCTGGTAGCCAATAGTCATTGCTGATACCCGAAGCCAGAGAGGCCGCTCCGCCTTGCAGCAAAATTGGTGTGACTGATTGCTGCGCGTCCTCATAACGCACACCAACATTCAGGCGCAGACCATCGGCAAGTTCGGCATCTAACTGACCGTATCCGGCATGGATTTCCAACTGGGCTTCGTAGGCCGGGACCGAAGTCTGAGCAGCCACTTCACGCAGTTCAATTTCATGAGTGAAGATATTGAAATCGGAAAGGAGGAAGTCGATCCGCTCCTGATCAATCGGATTAGGTAATCCATTGGCTGGAACAAACCGGAAGTCACGGCGCTGCGCCTGACGGTCATTGAGATAATAAGCGTAGCCAGCGTTCAAGTTGACCGGGATGCCAATATTGGTTTCATAACCCAAATCAATACCGCCGCCATAAACATCGTCGTTCAAATCACTGAATTGAATTCGGGCTGACTCCCCGGGAGAGGTCAGGTCATTGACAAAATCATTGGCGATCTGGTCATCAAAGGCATAGCTGTATGATCGTTGATAGGGTGCGTCGCGCTTGGAATTGGCATAGGCACCGCGCAAATCAACCGAAAATGCATCAAACTTGAATTCGCCAACGAATTGCGAGGTAAAAAGTTGCCGCTCGAACCAGCTTGTCCGTCCCTGATTGAGTAATGTTTCTTCATCAACGTTTATCGCGTCGATTCCGGCCTTGATCGACGCTTCCTTTGATGTGTCGTGGATGTAGAGATTGGTAAAGCGCAACTTGTGCTCGCCAATTTCAGCGGACAAACCAAGCAGTCCATTCACGATGATGCGATTCTCAGTCGTGACGAAATTGAAATTCTGGTCCGGCAACAGACCTGGTTCACCGTTGATGTTCACGATACCTTGCGAGGTCTGCTGCAATCCGGCTCTGGTGCGCCAGCTATTTTCAAATCCTGCGGTCGCTACAATACCGACGAAGGCATCACCGACGTCAAACGTGGTGCCGCCTGTAATCTCCGCTGAAAAATTAGCAGGGATATCCCTATTCTCCTGGATCAGGTTGGTATTGGCATTGTTCAGACTTGCGCCAAAATTTTGGAGATCCAAGCTGGAAAATTCGGTGCCAACCGAGATCGGGATATTACGCGCGATAGCCTGAGCCAGTCCACTGGGAATATCACGTATTCCGTTATCATAGCCGATTATATCTGTGTCAGAACCATCGTAAGTATAGCCCAGTTTGCCGGTTGTTTCACTATCGCCACTAAGGCTCATTTTGATCTCGAGAAACGGCTCATCCGGCGTTGATTTGGTGGTCAGGTTGATCACTCCGCCGCCAAATTCACCGGGGAAATTGGCGGAATAGCTTTTCTGCACAACGGTCGAGGCGATGACACTGGTTGGGAACAGGTCAAGTGGAACCACGCGGCGTAGCGGTTCCGGCGATGGCAGGGGTAACCCATTCAAAAGCGCCAGCGAATAGCGCTCACCCAAGCCACGGACGAAAACGAACCTTCCGCCAACGACACTCAAACCGGTCACGCGCTGCAACGAGCCAGCGATGTCGCCATCGGCAGCGCGTGCGATTTCTGCTTCACCGAGCACCGAAACCACTTCGGATGTTGCGCGGATCGGATTGGGAATAAATTTGCCGCGAACGATAATCTCGCCGCTGAAATCGCCGCCGGGTGCTGAGATATCAACGTCAGCGTCGGGTTGTGTTTCTTCCACCTGCTCGTCTTCTTCAATCGGCGTATCGGTTGGAGCCGTTTGGGCAAATGCCGAGGGAGACAACAACGCGGTGGTAAGCAAAAGGCTAGAGATAAACGTGGCCCGCTTTTTCATCGAATTACTTCCTTGTCGCATATAAAAAATGGGATGACGGCCAGTGCGACCGCCATCCCGCAGGTGTTCTCAGGGTTAACCAATGGTCGGAGCGGTCGCGCAATCATTGGCATAGAGCCCGCAAGTCCAGCCCTGGAAACGGGTGTCGTTCGCGTCTCGTACTGCGCCAATGTAATTCACATTTTCAAAGAAGCTATTCACGCCACTTACCGCAAATGGGGTCACTCCGCTTTCGTTAGCTCCGTTCAGGAATGGGAACGCGGCTGCGACATTGGCGAGCGATGATGTGCCGTTTGCCGTGTTATTCGTTCCGGCGTTGAACAAAGTCTGTATTTGAGCAACAGTAATGTTTCCATCATCCACAAATGCGGTCGGACAACTCATGAATACCGACTGGAACACGGGAGGCCCGTTCTCGTCAGGACCAGCGCCCGCTGCTTGAACGGTGGTAGCACTATCGATGTCAACACATGCCCGCCATTCCGGCTTGTGAACACACTGTTATAAAAAGCATAGTCACCGCCACCACGGAGCAGGATCACGTGATCGCCGCCATTGGAAACGAAAGTAACGTTGGCCAATTTGTGATCTTGGCGCGGTTCGGCATCTTCGTCGCCGTTAGAATCCGCTTCCATCACATGGTCGCCGCCATTGGCACGTTGCACGGCCAAAACGAACTGGTTGTGCCCCTTGTAGCCGGAGTCTGAATCCACCGAGTCATCATCGATCCCGGTCATGACAAGGTTCTTGCCGTTCACGCGGCCACCAAACCATTCGACACCATCATCAGAGCTATTGTGCACCTGAACATTCTGGAAGAACGTTCCACTGCCGACACCGGCCATAGTGATACCATTGAGCTCGTTGCCCGGAGAAACTTCAAAGCCGGGATAGCGGACCTGAACATAGGACATACGGCCACTCGAGTCCGCTGGCAATGTACCGCCATAGACGGCATTTGAGGGGCCTTCGACAATCGCCTCACAGTCGTTGCGCGTACCGCCGGGGTTGGATGCACCGCCGGTCGCACAATCAGAAATCGGTGCGCGTCCAAGGATAACAATTCCGCCCCATTGACCAATGCTATCCACGGTCGTTTGGCCAAGGATATTCTGACGTGAGGTAAAAACGATTGGCGCTGACGCCGTGCCTTCGGCAAAAATTTGTGATCCGCGATTTACCAGCAGGAAGTCGCCGCCAGAGGAACCAAAAATGGTCACGCCCGGCTCTATGGTCAGAATACCGGTTGTCCCTCCATCTACACCGACTTCCACACCGCCGGACAGGGAGTAAACTGTGTTTGCAGTGTTAGGACGCTTTGGCAGTACCAGATTGCCCTGAACGATACCTGATACCTGACAATTTCGTGCCTGTTCTCCGTTACCGGTGGTGATAACGCCAACATTTGCCGTACCGGTTGGACAATCGGTAGCGGGAGTGCCCGCAGTGGGCGTTGGGGTAGGTGTCGGCGTTGGTGCAGGTGCCGGGGCTGGAGTAGGCAGCACGACGATATTGCCTTCGCCAGGTGAGGCTACGCTATCGGCACCGCAGCCAGCGACGACAAGCGCCGCAGCACTTACAAATAGGACGGACTGGAATGCTTTTTTATTCATGGAAATCGTCTCCGCAGAACTGGTTTGAAACATAATGCTCAAACGATGCGGTCCCGATTCGGCTTAACCCCATCGCCTTCGGGAGTAGCCAATAGGCAGGTAAAAAGACTCGTCAGTGCGGTTTTAATGACTAATCAGAGACAGAAATATTTCAGGAATATTGCAGCCAGCTTTCGGGAGCGCCGAGCGCTGCCATCTCTCATGCTGGACCGCACTATATACAATTTGATAAGGCAAAAAAACGGCCGGATAATCGACCGCCTTTTCAGGAATCTAGCGCGTTTGCTTAACGTGCAGCAAGCGTATTGTTTATTTTGTGCAGCGCCAATTTAGCGGCTTCACGTGAATTGATCACAGTGCCATCGGCAAGAATCAAATCAAAACTACGATTGCTATTTATCGCCGCCATGAACATCTTTGCCGCATCGCCTGTACGTCCAATACGAAGATAGGCTTGTCCCAGATTGATAAACCGCGCCGGGTCATTGGCACTCACACCATCAGCAGCCTCCAATTGCGCAAGCGCAGTCTGATTGTCACCAGCAACCAGCGCATCATAACCCAGTGAACCTTTCGCGTAACCAATTTCACCTTCGGGCGCTTCCGCAAGAGTAGGTGTGGTTGCGATTAGCAAACCTGTCGCAAATCCAAGCATTTTTGCCATTTTCATTGCATCATCTCCTGTTGATATGAAGATATATTACACTTTTGTGACTCAAAATGCAACAAAACTGTAATATAACGCCCACAGCTTGGAGAGGCTAAAGGGAAAGTAGCTCACAGGGAAACTGCATCCTGCGTTTCAATCTGTTTGTTGCAACAACAATCAATCAAAAACTAATCAGTGTCGTCTGAGAGGCTAGTGTCGGTATTTTCGGTGAATTGTTTGTAAGCAGACGTCCGTTTCCCACCCGATTCTTTTGAAAAACTCGCCTGATGAGCGGTTTGATGTTGCTTCTGGTATCGAGACGAGCGGGATATGATCTGGTTATCAGGCGGGGATCGGGATTGTTTTGGCGAGTTTGCGGAGATTCTGTGCTGTGGCGGCGAGGAGGAACTCGTCTTTTGCGCCATTTGGTTCCCGGAGACGAAGGCGGTCCAGCTTTAATATTCGTTTGAGATGGGCGAACAGCATTTCCACCTTCTTGCGCTGTCTTCGCGAGGTAACATAGGCATCGGTGGTGGCAATGGACCGTGGCATATCGCGGGCACCCTCATGGATGGAACGCATGATCTTGCGAACCGGAGCATTGGGGCAACATTGCGGTTTGAGCGGGCAGGCATCACAGTCCGTCTTGCGGGCACGGTAACGGATGAAGCCATCTTTGTCGGCATCGCTTCGCGGTATGGCAAAGTTGCGGTTCCGCCGTCTCAGTTCCTTGCCGCCCGGACAGGTATATCGGTCTTCCTCATCATCGAAGGTGAAGTCGGCCCGTTCAAAGGTGCCGTCGCGGCGACCGGACTTGTCGAACATTGGGATATGCGGCTCAATGCCTTTGTCCTCGACCAGCCAGGCGAGATTGGGTGCATCGCCATAACCGGCATCAGCTGCAAGCCGGTCAGGCCACAGGCCAAAGCGCTCCTGCGTCCGCTCGATCATCCCACGCTGTGCGGTTACTTCGGGCTGACGGATCGAGGTCGTCGCTTATACATCCATAATGACTGCATGATCCAGATCGATCAGATGTTTGGTCGAGTAAGCGAAGAAGGCCCGTTCGAGGCTCGCTGCGGTCCATTGCGCTGCTGGATCGGTGGGGGCCAGCTGCTTGGGCCCAGCCGCGTGACATTTCTTGATGACAAGCAACGGCAGCTGTTTTGAAATTTGGGATAGCCAAATGCGCTAAGTTCTTATCGCGCTCTTTTATCGGATCATCACCCGCACGGGCTGCCTTACGCAACAAGGCGGCTTTGTCGCGTGCTTCCGCCAATGACAAATCCGTTATCGATCCCAATCCATATCACGACGCCTGCCATCCACTTGAACGCGTAACATCCAAGAGCGAGCACCTGTTTCTTTAACTAGCAGATACAATCCCCGACTATCGCCATGACGACCTGCTTTTGCATTCTTAGCTGATAATACCGTTAACTTGCCCATCACGGGCTCCCACATTCGTTCCCACGTTTTATTCGGGTTTAGGGAAACCTCAAGGGACAAGGGTGGATTGAAATCGTTACAATTCCTTCATAATCAGGGATATTTTGGAACAACGTGAAACCAGCGTAGACACTAGTTATACTTCTCACGGGGGACCCAGCTTTATATATATTTATCAATATTTTAAATAGTATAGATGGTGATAGTCGGTTGATCGTAAGTCGTCCCATCTACAACAGCTTTGCAGATCAACGCGGCAAAGCGCTTTCGCCCATTAAGTACAGGTCCACGGCCCGCGCGCATTGGCGGCCTTCCCGGATGGCCCACACGACCAGGCTTTGGCCACGGCGCATATCTCCGCAAGCGAATATACCGCTCTTGCTCGTCGCATAGGTCACAACATTGGCCGCGACATTGCCGCGATCGTCTAGTGCGACTTCCGATTGATCGACCAATCCCATTTTTCGCGGACCCAAAAAGCCCATCGCCAGGAAGATAAGATCGGCTTTCAATGTGAATTCGCTGCCTTCGATTTCCTGCATCTGGCCATCTATCCATTCGATGCGGACGCATTCCAAGCCTTCAACATTGCCGTTAGTTCCGACAACGCGTTTGGTCAGGATGGACCAGTCGCGCTCGCAACCTTCCTCGTGGCTGGATGATGTGCGCATCTTCATCGGCCAATCGGGCCATGACATGGCTTTATTTTCGTGCACCGGTGGTTTCGGCATAATCTCAATCTGGGTAACCGAAGCCGCGCCTTGACGGTTAGACGTGCCGACACAATCCGAACCTGTATCGCCGCCGCCGATGACAATTACATGCTTGCCAGTCGCGGTGATGGTTCCGCGCGGCGCAGCGCGCAGCTCGTCATCCCCCGCATTGCGCTTGTTCTGCTGGGTCAGAAATTCCATCGCCAGGCGAACCCCGGACATTTCAAATCCTGGAATATCAAGCGCACGCGGTTTTTCCGCGCCACCAGACATAACCACTGCATCAAAGTTTTCCTGGAGGGAATCGACAGAAACAGTAACACCAACCTCGGCGCTAGTGCGAAATTCAACTCCTTCTGCTTCCATCTGCACCAACCGTCGGTTGATCAGATGTTTTTCCATTTTAAAATCGGGAATGCCGTAGCGGAGCAATCCGCCCATGCGGTCGTTTTTCTCGAACAAGGTCACACTATGTCCGGCACGCGCCAATTGCTGTGCGCAGGCCATGCCAGCCGGGCCGGAACCGACGACTGCAACCGATTTGCCGGTTTTCTTTTCCGGTGGCTGCGGGGTAATCCAGCCCTCTTCCCATCCGCGATCAACGATAGCGCATTCGATCGACTTGATCGTGACGGGCGCATCATCAATATTGAGCGTACAACTCGCTTCGCAGGGCGCCGGGCAAATACGGCCCGTAAATTCCGGGAAGTTATTGGTGGAATGGAGCACTTCCAGCGCCGTTTTCCAATCTCCCTCATAAACCAGATTATTCCAGTCGGGGATGATGTTGTTTACCGGACAACCATTGTGACAATAGGGAATGCCGCAGTCCATGCAGCGCGCGGCCTGTTCCTTCAGTTCAGGCTCGGCGAGCGGAACGATGAATTCCTTATAGTGCGTTAGCCGTTCCTCGGGATCAGCATAGCTCGCCTCTTTGCGATCAATCTCGAGAAACCCGGTTACTTTGCCCACGATCTAACTCCAATATCTTCGATTATTCAGCAGCTACAATGGCGTCGAGGCGCTCGGCTTCCAGCTGTTTTAACGCCGCGGCATAATCCCGTGGCATGACCTTTACGAATTTGCCCGGCGCATTTTCCCAGTCATCCAGAAGAGCCCGCGCCCGTTTGCTGCCGGTGTAAAGATGATGTCGCTCGAGCAATATCCGCAACCGGGCTTCGCTGTGATAGAGCATGTCACCCATGCCAAAATCACGCACATCAACCGTCCGTTGCTGCGGTGGCACTGTGCACTCCACATCGGGATGATCGGCTTCAATAGCTTCCACGTCAACCATCGCCATGTTGCAACGCTGGCGGAACAGGCCATCTTCATCATAGACATAAGCCACGCCGCCCGACATGCCAGCGGCAAAATTGCGTCCGGTTTTACCCAGCACGACAACGACACCGCCGGTCATATATTCGCAGCCGTGATCGCCAGTGCCCTCAACAACCGTAACGGCCCCTGAATTGCGCACCGCAAACCGCTCGCCAGCAACACCGTTGAAATAGGCCTCGCCTGCAATTGCGCCATAAAGAACCGTGTTACCGACTATGATATTCTCAGTCGGATCACGCTGCACATGGCTCGGTTGCTTGACGATAACGCGACCACCTGAGAGCCCCTTGCCAACATAATCATTGGCATCGCCAATAAGCTCTGCCGTAATGCCATGCGCCAGAAACGCACCAAAGCTCTGACCGGCAACACCGCTAAAAAACAGCTGGATCGTGTTATTGGGCAGGCCTTCGTGACCATAACGTTTGGCCACTTCGCCTGACAGCATCGCGCCAACGGTCCGGTTGACGTTTTTCACATCCCGCTCAATCCTGACGGTTTCGCCACGGTCAAGAGCGGCTGATGCAGCAGCGATTAAATCCTGATCGAGTGCCGCTTCCAGACCATGATCTTGCGTGATCGTCTGGTGCAACGGCTCGCCTTCAGCCAATTCAACCGAGTGCAGCAACCGCGACAGATCAATGCCTTCCGCCTTCCAATGGCTGAGCGCCTTGTTCATATTGATCCGGTCTACGCGCCCGACCATTTCTTCAATCGTACGGAAGCCCATTTCCGCCATGATCTGGCGCAGTTCTTCCGCGACAAAGAAGAAATAGTTGATCACATGCTCCGGCTGGCCGGTAAACCGCTTGCGCAGTTCGGGGTTTTGAGTGGCAACACCGACCGGGCACGTATTAAGATGGCATTTGCGCATCATGATACAGCCAGCCGCGATCAACGGCGCCGTTGCAAAACCAAATTCGTCAGCGCCCAGCAGCGCGCCAATGGCGACATCGCGACCTGTGCGCAGTCCACCGTCAACTTGCACCGCGATACGCGAACGCAGGCCGTTTAACAGCAGCGTCTGTTGCGTTTCAGCAAGACCAATCTCCCAGGGAGAACCGGCATGGGTTAGAGAGGTTAGCGGCGAAGCACCTGTGCCGCCGTCATAGCCCGAAATCGTCAAATGATCAGCCCGTGCTTTCGAAACACCGGCTGCAACCGTTCCAACGCCCACTTCGGAGACCAGCTTCACCGAGATCCGCGCGCCTGTATTGACGTTTTTCAGATCGTGGATCAGTTGGGCCAAGTCCTCAATCGAATAAATATCATGATGCGGCGGTGGTGAAATCAGCCCGACACCTGGCGTTGAATGGCGCACTTTGCCGATATTCTTGTCCACCTTCGGGCCAGGAAGCTGCCCGCCTTCTCCCGGTTTTGCGCCCTGCGCCATTTTAATCTGGATATCGTCGGCATTGACCAGATATTCTGCAGTCACGCCAAAGCGGCCACTGGCGACTTGCTTGATTGCCGAGCGCATGGAATCACCATTGTCCATCGGAATAAAGCGATCCGGTTCTTCGCCACCTTCACCGGTGTTCGATTTTCCGCCGATACGGTTCATCGCAATCGCCAGCGTGGTGTGTGCTTCGCGGCTGATAGAACCGAAACTCATCGCCCCTGTGGCAAAACGTTTTACAATCTCGCTGGCCGGCTCAACTTCACTGATGTCGAGCGGTGTATCCGCCTTGGTCAATTCCATCAGACCTCTGATGGTCAGAAGGCGCTCGCTTTGTGCGTTGATCGATTGCGCAAACTCTTCGTAATTCTTAGCATCATTGCCGCGCACCGCATGCTGCAAGTTTGCAACATTGGCTGGCGTCCAGGCATGTTCTTCGCCGCGCAGCCGGAATCCATAGATGCCGCCAACATCGAGCATATTCCTGTAGATCGGGTTGTTTCCATAAGCCTCGGTGTGGCGATATACTGTTTCTCCGGCAACTTCTGCCAGACCAACGCCTTCGATTGTCGTTGCGGTTCCGGTGAAATATTTGTCGACAAATGCGCTCGACAGACCAACTGCGTCAAAAATCTGCGCACCGCAATAGCTCTGATAGGTCGAAATGCCCATTTTTGACATGACCTTTAAAATGCCTTTGCCAACCGCCTTGATATAGTTTTTCTCGACCTCTTGCGTGGTCAGTGGCAGCTCACGGCGGATGCGAATTTCTTCCAGGGTCTCAAACGCGACATAGGGATTGATCGCCTCCGCGCCATAGCCAGCAAGAGCGCAGAAATGGTGGACTTCACGCGCTTCGCCGGTCTCCACAACCAGCCCGGTCTGCATACGCAACCCTTGGCGCACGAGATGATGGTGGACCGCCGCAGTTGCCAGCAGGGCAGGCATCGCGATGCGATCCGGACCCTGTGTGCGATCAGAAAGGATAAGAATATTCCGATCGTCAAGCACAGCCTCGGTCGCGGCCCAGCACATTTCCTTGATCGCCATTTCCAGACCAGCGGCGCCGCTGGCAGCATCCCAGGTCATATCAATGGTTTCCGTGCGAAACGCGCCATCCAGCGCCTCTTCGACCGAGCGAATTTTCAGCAGATCGGAATTGGTCAACACTGGCTGATCAACCTCAAGCCGTCTGTGGGTGCCTGCATCACGGCCGAGCAAATTCGGGCGCGGACCAATCATCGAGACCAACGACATCACCAGTTCCTCGCGGATCGGATCAATCGGCGGGTTAGTGACTTGCGCAAAATTTTGTTTGAAATAATCATACAACAAACGCGACTTGCCCGAGAGCACCGCAATTGGCGTATCCGTCCCCATCGAACCAATCGGGTCTTCGCCCTTGGCTGCCATTGGCTCAAGGAACTTGCTTACGTCTTCCTGAGTATAACCAAAAGCCTGCTGCCTATCGAGCAGCGCTGCGGGGCTTTCTTCACCGCGCATATCTGGCGCTGCAACATCATCCAGGTCGTCGAGGTCGAGGTCTTTCAAATTATACTGGGTCGCCTCCAGCCAATCCGCATATGGCTGCGCCTTTGCCAGGTATGCCTTTATCTCCTCATCTTCAATGATGCGGCCCTGTTCCATATCAATCAGCAACATTTTGCCGGGCTGCAGACGCCATTTGCGGACAATATTATCTTCTTTGACAGGCAGCACACCCGATTCAGACGCCATGATCACATGGCCATCATCCGTCACGCAAAAGCGCGCCGGGCGCAGACCGTTACGATCTAGCGTAGCGCCAACCTGACGCCCGTCAGTGAACGCCACTGCAGCCGGGCCATCCCAAGGCTCCATCAGCGCGGCATGATATTCGTAGAAAGCCCGGCGGTCGGCATCCATCATTGGATCACCAGCCCAGGCTTCCGGGATCAGCATCATCACGGCGTGGGCGAGCGAATAGCCGCCAGCGACCAGCAGTTCTAGCGCGTTGTCGAGGCACGCGGTATCCGATTGGCCGTGCGGGATTAGTGGCCACATTTTATCAAGATCGGCTCCGAGCAATTCGGATTCCATTGTCCTCCGGCGCGCATTCATCCAGTTTACGTTACCGCGTACCGTGTTGATTTCGCCATTATGCGCAATGAAACGATATGGGTGCGCCAATTTCCAAGACGGGAAGGTATTGGTCGAAAAACGCTGGTGAACCATCGCTAAAGCAGAGGTCGTCAGCGGATTTTCGAGATCCCGATAAAAACTGCCGACCTGGTTGGCGAGCAATAGCCCTTTGTAAACAATCGTGCGGGTCGAAAAAGATGCCATGTAAAACTCTGAAAGGCCGGGCATGCCCAGCTTTTCGGCATGATCCTCGAGCGGATTGTGGACTTGCTTGCGCAAAGCCAGAATTTTGCGTTCAAAAGCGTCCTGATCGGCAATCGATTCGCCTTTGCCGATGATTGCCTGGCGAATCAGTGGCATTTGATCGAGCACGGCTTTGCCGAGACCGGCTGTATTGATCGGCACATCGCGCCAGCCCACCAGAACCTGTCCTTCTTTGGCAATGAAACGCTCAAAATGGGATGTCGCAAATTCGCATTCCGCGACGTCGGATGGCATGAAGCACATTGCGACGGCATAGTCGCCTGCCGGTGGCAGTGCATACCCCTCTGAATCCGCCCAATCCCGCAGCAAAGCATCGGGAATCTGCAACAATATCCCCGCGCCATCCCCCAAAAGAGGGTCTGCGCCGACCGCGCCGCGATGATCAATATTGATCAAAATCTCCAAACCGCGTTTGACGGTCAGATGGGATTTTTCACCCTTGATATTCGCAACAAACCCAACGCCGCATGCATCATGCTCGTTGTTTGAATCGTACAGGCCTTGCTTAGGCGGAAAGTTCATTCACCGTCCCTATTTCTTTTTGAAACTTTTGTAATTTATCGGCATGCTAGAGGTTATTTTACGCAATTTAAAGATGTGAAACGCGCAATTGCGAAAATGAATCTTGCACCGGCTCCAAGCCTAGCTTTCATGCGTAGCTGCATTTCGCAGCAAATGACAAGGCAAAAACCACTCCAAAACAAAGGCAGCGGATGGGATCCCGCTAAAGACTGGGGTTACGTTTCACTCTCAACATTCTTGTCATATTTCATTTCGAGATAGCGCCCGCGGATCTCTAGATTATCCAGATCACCTTTGGCGATTTGCTGCGTAACGCCGGAAATCTCTTTCTCGATCAACTGCAAACCGCTGAGCAACTGCTCATCCGGACTTTTGCCACCATTTTCGCCTTTGGTTCGCATCGATGCAGGGATCGACCGATAGCCGGAAATAAGCTCAGGCAAATGCTCACCGACCAGTTTGCGTACTTCATAAGCCGCTGGTTCTTTGTCGTTGAGTTTTTGCAGCTGCGGGGAGAGCATATCTAGCTGTGTGCCAATATCCTGGACAATTTTCGCGGCGGGCGGCGGAAGCATATGGCGCTGGTTTTCCAGCCAGATTTCGGTTTTGCCTGCCAGGGTTTTAAGATCCGATTGCACCAAAGTTTCCGGCGTCGGGATTTTCATCTTCGGGAATTTCATCGAGGCCCAAATGCCGCCACCGATAAGGCCAGCGGAAATCATCACTCCCCAAAAGCCGATACCGCTCAATATGCCGCCAACAATACTGGCCCCCACCAGCACCCCGACCGTCCAGAGCGCAGCGCGGCCAAGCTTCTTGTAGAAATGGCCTTTCTTCAATCCCTTGGACCGCTCACCAATCGACTCCGCATATTTATAGCTGCGGAGATAATTCCGGGCGTTATCATAGACCTGTTGGTTGCTTTCAGACACGGATATCTAGTCCTCCAGCGCCGTGAGCGGGTTATCGGCTGGGGCTTCGAGCGCCGCCTTCGCCTGCCCTTCCGAGCGTGCGATATAGCCTTTGGATTTCTCGATCTCGCTCGACAAGGAATTGACGGTGGTCTTCATATTTTCCAGCGCCTTGAGATTGAATGTGTCGATATTATCCATCGTGTCATAGACATTCTGGAATGCACGTTGCAGCGTTTCGAGCGGAATGGTCGAAGACGCCGCTTGTTCGTGGATCAATCCGGTCTGATTTTTGAGCATCTCGCCAGTGCTATCGATAATACCTGCAGTGGTCGTGTTCAGAGCCGTAATTTGATCGAGCACCAAACGCTGGTTGGTCAGCGCCTGTGCGACAGTCACACCGGTGCGCAGCGCGCCTACGGTAGTAGTGCTGGCGCGGTCTACGCCCTTGACCAGTTCGACATTATTCTTCTTCACCAGATCAAGCGCCAGATAGCCCTGTACCGTCACCGCCATCTGGGTCATCAAATCCTGGGTGCGCTGGCGTACATAAAACAGCGCGCTTTCGCGGATCGCTCTTGCTTTGGAAGGGTCGCTCGCGTCGAGCTCTGCTGCCTTGTCTTCTAGCCGCTGGTCCATGACTTGCGAGACATGGATCATCTGCTCAAGCCGGCCCATTGCCGCCCACAGGTTTTTGCGCTCCACATCAATCGCTGCATTGTCCATCAGCAGCTCGTCTTTGCCCGACCGCAAACGATCCAAAATGGACGAGATATGGCCTTGCGCGCTGACATAACCATCAAAATAATTGCGCAGCTTGTTGCCAAACGGAATAATGCCGAACAGCTTTTTCTTGGTCGTCAGATTGCCACGTTTGCCGGGGTCAAGGTCTTCCACAGTGCGGCGCAGTTCGGATAAATCAGCGCCAATACCGCTCTCACCGTCCATCGAACGGATCGGCCGATCAAGAAAACGATTGGATTGTCCAGCAGCCTCGGTAATTTCCTTGCGGCCCATATTGGTGATCTGGTCCACCTTCTTGCCAAATTCCGGGCTATTCTCATCCTGCGCGATCAAGTCTGCAATGAAGCTATCGACCTTCTCCTCAAGCTTGGATTTCACCTCGTCACCAACCGGGACGAGACCAACGGATTTTTCCGGAGCAACCGCCACAACCGGATCTGGTGGCGTCAGTTTTAACTCTTCGGTCGCGGTAATTGTTTCTGTCGCCATTGGGTTCAAGCCTCCATATCGCTGTTTAAACTACAGCATCTTGCTCCATAAATGGATGCAAATGCTCCATTTTTCAAGCGTTACCGCTACTGTATTGCAAAAATAATACAGTAGAGCGCAAAAAAGCCGGTAATGTGCGCCGTTGGTCCAGCACTCAGTCTTTAAGCGCTAATGCAACTGATGGCGCTACTTTAGCGACGATCACGTCGATCCCCGCCGCATTGGGATGGATACCATCGGGCAGAATCAAATCCGGCCGTGCCACCACACCATCCATGAAAAACGGATAGAGATCAGCACCATATTTTTTTGCGAGTGCTGGGTAGATGACATTAAACTTATCGCTAAAATCTTTGCCGAGATTAGGTGGCGCGAGCATGCCGGTCAGCAGCACCGGAATATCGCGGTCTTTGAGCTTTTTGACCATCGCATCCATATTTGCCCGGGTCTCTTCAGGCTTTAATCCGCGCAGCAAATCGTTGCCGCCCAGTCCAAGAATGGCGAGATCCGGTTTTCGTGGCAGGCTGTCCAGAACGAAATCCATCCGCCGCAGTCCGGCGGCAGTGGTATCGCCCGAAACACCAGCATTATGGACTTTCACATCTTGCCCGGCATCATTCAACGCTTTTTGCAAATCGGGGACAAAGCCCTCGTCAGGCGCAAGGCCATATCCCGCATAAAGACTATCGCCGAAAGCCAATATCAGGGTCTTGGCCTCTTTTGCCGGTTCGCTTTTCGCGGTTTGCTCACTTTGCTTTGGCGCGGTCTGCGTTTCCGTTGCTGGTCCGCAGGCAATCAGAAGTTGAAGAATGGCAATACAAAACCCATATGCGGATAACGTCTTCAACATTGGATAACTTCTCCCATCATGCCCCCACAAACCGCCGCAACCCGCGACGCCGCAAAAACTGAAACTAGCTCTACACCCCATATTGCTATTCAAGCACAAAATGTCACCCTCTCTTTGGGCGAAGGCGATGCGCGCGTCGATATATTGGGTGGTATCGATCTGTCGATAACGACCGGCACCACCGTGGCATTGCTGGGTCCATCGGGTTCGGGCAAATCTTCGCTGATGGCGATTTTATCGGGCCTCGAACGCGCCACCGGCGGGACGGTGAATATCGCGGGTGCCGATTTCGGCGCGATGAACGAGGACGAACTGGCGGTCGCGCGGCGCGGGCGCGTTGGCATTGTGCTACAGGCTTTTCATTTGCTGCCGACGATGACCGCGCTGGAAAATGTGGCCGTGCCGCTTGAACTCGATGGTCAAAAAGATCCGTTTGCTATTGCAGCAAAGGAATTGGCAGCGGTTGGCCTAGGTGATCGACTGGGCCATTATCCTATGCAATTATCCGGCGGTGAACAGCAACGCGTGGCTATCGCCCGAGCTATGGCGTCGCGGCCGTCGATTATTTTTGCCGACGAGCCAACCGGTAATCTCGACCAGACGACCGGCGAGAAAATCATTGCACTTTTGTTTGAACGCCAAATGGCCACGCAGGCGACATTGCTGATTATCACCCATGACCCCGAACTTGCAAAACGGTGCGACCGGATCGTTTCGCTTCGTGACGGGATGATTGAAACGGATAGCGGCGCGTAATGAGCTTTGAGCAGATAACACCGTTCACGATGAGCCGGTCGAAGAGTTTTATCGACAGGACGCCTCGACAAACTCAGCATGAGCGGGTTTTATGACGTCCAGTCTCTCCAAAGCATGGACCATCGCACGCCGCGACCTTCGCGGACGTTTTGTCGGCTTGCGGCTGCTGATCGTGTGCCTATTTTTGGGCGTCGCCACACTCGCGGCGATCGGCAGCTTGACCAGCGCAATCACCGAAGAACTCGCCAATCGCGGACAATCGATATTGGGTGGCGATCTGGAAATATCGGTAGCGCAGCGCGAGGCAACCCCTGCCGAAATCGCATCCCTGGAAGCGACCGGCGAACTATCCGAAACATTGCGCATGCAGGCGATGGCACGCTTGCCCGACGGCAGTGATACGCAATTGGTCGAGCTGAAGGGCGTCGATACCGCCTATCCGCTCTATGGTAAATTTACGCTGGCTGATGGCAGCGCTGCCCCCAAGCTTGATGCCACGGACATATTAATCACCCCGGCGCTAGTCCAGCGGCTCTCGATCAAAACCGGCGATGCAATAGAATTTGGCGAAGCAAGCTTCACGGTCAAAGGCATCATTGGTGATGAACCTGACCGGCTCAGTGAAGGGCTGTCTCTCGGGCCGGTCGCGATCACCTCGGTCGAGGGCCTGCGCGCCACAAAGTTGATCCAGCCGGGCAGTCTCTTCGAGAGCAAATATCGCCTGAAACTGCCGCCGACTGCCAATCCGGAAGAGCTTGGCGACAAGCTGGAAGCAGAATATAAAAACGCTGCATGGGAGGTTAAAACCCGTGACAATGGCGCACCGAGTACAAGGCGGTTTATCGAACGCATGGGGCAGTTTCTGACTCTGGTCGGGCTCGCCTCCCTCGTCATTGCAGGCATAGGCGTGGGCAATGGTGTGGCCTCATATTTGCGCGGCAAACAAGGCGCAATTGCGACTTTGAAAATCCTCGGCGCGGATAGCGCGATGATATTCCGGATCTATATGCTGCAGATATTTGCGGTCGCGATGATCGCCATCGTCACGGGCTTGATAGTCGGAGCATTTGTGCCGCTATTCATCATTCAGATTGCGGGCGATGTGTTGCCGATCAAGCCCGAATTTGCGCTCTATCCACTCCCATTGCTGGTTAGCGCAGCCTACGGATTTTTGATCGCGACCATCTTCGCCCTGCCTCCTCTCTCAAAAGCGAAACTGATACCGGCTGCGGGATTATTCCGCGGCGATGCCCGCGGCTGGCGACGCATTGACCGCTCAACTTTAATTGCCGTGGCCGTGGCCAGTCTCTCCATTGTTGGGCTGGCGCTTGGCAGCACCAGAGAACCGACCTTCTCCTTCTTCTTCATCCTCTCCGCGCTGGGCATATTGTTGTTGCTCAGCCTGCTCGGCATTTTGATCCGCTGGCTTGCGAGCAAAGCACCGCGCCCGAAGCAACCTTTGCTTCGTCTGGCCCTTACCAACCTCCACAGGCCGGGAGCGCAGACTGGTCAGCTTGTGGTGGCGCTTGGTCTGGGCCTGACGTTATTTGCGACACTAGCGGCGATCCAGACAAGCCTGACCAACGAAATCCGCCTGAGCATTCCGCAGGAAGCCCCCAATTTCTTCGTCCTCGACATTCCCGTCGAACGCTCGGATGAATTTCGCGCCAGTGTCACCGCCAAAGCCCCTGAAGCCGAGGTTAATATCGTCCCGACCCTGCGCGGCATCATCACCGAATATGGCGGGCAAGTGGTGTCCGAGCTTGACGAAATCCCTGAAGGCGCATGGGTGCTGCGCGGAGATCGCGGACTAACCTACAGCGCGGACATTCCGGAAGGCAGCGAGATAGTTTCGGGCGAATGGTGGGCGCCTGACTATGATGGCCCGCCGCTGGTATCGGTTGATGCCGAACAAGCCGGCGCGCTCGGCCTGAAAGTGGGCGACAGCCTGACCGTCAGCTTGCTGGGTGTCGAGATTAAAACCACTGTGGCATCACTGCGCAAAGTCAATTGGCGAAATTTCGGGTTTAACTATGTGCTGGTCTTCCCGCCCAATGTACTCGCGAACACCCCTCATAACGTCGCTGCGACAATCCAGTTGAACGGCCCCGAAGAAGAGGGATTGCTGAATAACCTACCCTCGGATTTCCCATCCATTTCGATGGTGAAGGTCAAGGAAATTGCCTCGCAAATCGGCACGATCCTCAATCAGATGGCAACAGCCATTGCCTCCGCCGCCTCCATCGCTATTTTCTCCGGAATCGCGGTGCTGATCGGGGCAGTTGCAGCGTCCCGCCAGTCACGTATTTACGACAGCGTGATCCTCAAACTGCTTGGCGCGACCCGGCGACAAATATTGTCAGCACAGGCGATTGAATATTCCGCCTTGGCGCTAATCCTGTCTGTCGTCGCATTGGGACTGGGTCTGCTTGCCGGTTGGTTTGTTATCACGCAGATTTTCGAGTTTACATGGCAGCCGGATTGGGGCGTGGTCTTGGTGACGCTCGCGATCGGCGCGATTGTGACTTTGGGTATCGGATTACTGGGTTCTATCCCGATATTATCGGCCAAACCTGCGCGGGCTTTGAGAGAACTCTAACGCCGGTAAAGCTTCAATCCCTCGCCAAAATAATCGCCAGAGGCGCAGATAGTGTCAAGCTGGAGAGATGATAGAACAGCAGGGGTATCATCAAAAACCCGGCTGTCTCGGCAGGGAACAGAATTGCGGCCAACGGCGCACCGACTGCGACACTTTTCTGAGCGCCACCGAATAACAGCGTCTTGCGGTCATCTCGCGGAAAGCCGAGCATCCCGCCGAGCAACCAAGCACCGCCAAAAGCCAACACCAACATGGCCACGATAGCAACGCCAACCAGCATGAATTGATCGCTGGGCACACTATGCCAAACACCCGCCACCACCGCGCCAGAGAAGGCAACATAGACCGCAAGACTAATCGCCAGCCGATCCGCCCAACCCGTCAGGTCCTTGTTGCGCAGAACCCAGGGCCGCGCCCAACGCTGGATGACTTGCCCGATCACAAACGGGATAAACAGCATGGTGATGATTTTAATAAACGAACCTGCCGTAATAATAATCCCTACCGAACTGGCAAATAAAGCAAACAACACTGGTGACAGAACGATTGAAGACAGATTCACCGTTGCTGCCGCAACCACTGATGCGCCGACATTGCCGCGCGCAATGGCCGTGTAGCTCGCGGCCGATTGCACCGTCGAGGGCAGGCAGCCCAGATAAAGAAAACCGATGGCGATCATTGGCATCACATGATTATCAAGCAGCACGGACAAGCCGTAGCCAATCGCCAGCATCGCTCCGAAGACAAAACCAAAGATCGTACCCTGTAATTTCCAGTTTCGGAATCCCGCCACTACCTCGTGCCGTTCGAGCCGGATGCCGTGCAGCAGGAATATCCAGAAGACCGCGACGGCAACGGCCATATTAGCAATCCCAACAGCAGCACCACTGACCGGCAATAGTGTCGCCAGCAGCACCGCCCCGCCAAGCAACCAGATAAATTTATCAGACAGGACTAACCGAAACATTTCCATGGCTGCCCCTAACCGAAAATTCGAACGATGCGAACATGGAATTGCGGCGCCGCTTTCTAATGTTGCAGTGCAGCACCAAACAGGCTAAGGGCGCGGCAACATAAGGCAGGGCGAGACGCCCCCTTCCCTCTCTAATACGGCAGAATATACTATGTCCCAACGCAATATCGCGATCATTGCCCACGTTGACCACGGCAAAACCACGCTGGTTGACCAGCTTTTCCGCCAATCCGGTACTTTCCGCGATAATGAACGCGTTGAAGAGCGCGCTATGGATTCGAATGATCTGGAAAAAGAACGGGGCATTACGATTCTGGCGAAATGCACCAGTGTCGAGTGGAAAGGCACGCGCATCAATATTGTCGATACGCCGGGCCACGCCGACTTTGGCGGCGAGGTTGAGCGTATCCTTTCGATGGTCGACGGGGTTATCCTGCTCGTCGACAGCGCCGAAGGGGCGATGCCGCAGACGAAATTTGTTACCGGTAAGGCGCTCGCTTTAGGCCTCAAGCCAATTGTCGTTGTGAACAAAATCGATCGCCCCGATGGTCGCGCCGAAGAAGTGCTCGACGAGGTGTTCGACCTTTTTGTCAATCTTGATGCCAATGATGAGCAGTTAGATTTCCCCTCGATGTTTGCCAGTGGCCGCAATGGCTATGCCGGACCAACACCCGACGTCCGCGAAGGCGATTTATCTCCCCTGTTCGACAAAATTATCGAGCATGTGCCTGAGCCAGATGTGGATCCCGACGCGGAGTTCAAGTTTCTCGTCACGCTGCTCGATCGTGACAATTTCGTTGGCCGTATTTTGACCGGCAAGGTCGAGAGCGGCAAGATCGATATCAACATGCCGATTCACGCCATTGATATGGACGGTGAAATTGTCGAAGCAGGCCGCGCAACCAAGATCATGGCGTTTAATGGCCTTGAACGGGTGCCGGTGGAAAGCGCCAAGGCGGGCGACATTATTTCACTGGCCGGGCTCACCAAGGCCACTGTTTCTAATACGATTTGCGATATCTCGGTACGCGAGCCGATCGCAGCGCAACCGATTGATCCGCCAACATTGTCGATGCGCTTTGCCGTGAACGACAGTCCGGTGGCGGGCCGTGAAGGTGACAAGGTCACCAGCCGTGTCATCCGTGATCGCCTGAAGCGAGAAGCGGAATCGAATGTCGCGATCAAAGTTACTGAAAGCGAAGACCGGGACAGCTTTGAAGTTGCTGGTCGCGGCGAATTGCAGCTTGGCGTGCTCATTGAAACGATGCGCCGTGAAGGCTTTGAACTTGGCATTTCACGTCCCCGCGTTCTCTACCGCGAAGAAGATGGCAAGCGTCAGGAGCCTTATGAAACCGTAGTAATCGATGTGGATGATGAATATTCCAGCACAGTTGTCTCCAAAATGCAGCGCCGCAAGGCAGAGCTGACCGAGCAGCGCCCATCCGGCGCAGGCAAGACGCGCCTCACCTTCAGTGCACCATCGCGCGGTCTGATTGGCTATCACGGCGAATTCCTGTCCGACACACGCGGTACCGGCTTGATGAACCGTCTGTTCGAGAAATATGACGACTATAAAGGGGTTATCGAAGGCCGCCCGGTTGGTGTGCTTGTTTCCAACGGAACGGGCGCGACCGCCGCTTATGCGCTCAACATGCTGGAAGAACGCGGCGTATTGTTTATTGGCGCGCAGACACCGGTTTATGAAGGCATGATCATTGGCGAAAATGCCAAGCCCGGCGATCTGGATGTCAATCCGATGAAGTCAAAAGCGCTGACCAACTTCCGCGTGTCTGGCAAGGAAGACGCGATCCGTCTGACCACACCCAAGGTTATGACACTGGAACAGGCGATCGCCTATATCGACAATGATGAACTGGTCGAAGTCACGCCAAAGAACATTCGTCTGCGCAAGCGCTATCTTGATCCCAATGACCGGAAGAAAGCATCGCGGCGGGCGGAGGCGGCCTAAGTCTGCCGACAAACTATTCAATCGACTTAAATTAGGATAGACGACTGCTTATGCGTCTATCTGGCCCCTTACTCGCGCTTTCAATCCTGCTTTCCGGGTGTGCGAGCGAAACGGCTGAACCTGATCCCGCGTCATGCAAGAACAACACGCTGGCCGTTCAAATCCTCGGCTCGGGCGGCCCTATCGCCGATGACCACCGTGCGGGCGCGAGTAATCTTGTCTGGATTGATGGCAAAGCACGCGTACTGATTGACGCGGGGCCGGGGAGCTTTGTCCGCTTCGGCGAAGCAGGGGCGAAGTTTGAAGACCTCGCCGTTATCCTGTTAACCCACTTTCATGGCGATCATGTCGGCGGCCTGCCCGGGTTGTTGAACGCCGGCAGTTTTTCAAAACGCGACAAGCCTGTGATGATCGCTGGTCCCGAGGGATCAGATGCGTTTCCTTCCGCATCCGAACTCTTGGAAGCCTTTGTCGGCAAAAATGGCGCGTTGCGTTATCTATCGCCCTATCTGGACGGAAGTGCCGACTTACCAAAAATCACGTCGCTCAATATTGGCGTTGATGGTGAAAATAGGAAGGCAGTGATGCGCAACGACGGACTTGAGATAGATGCTATTCCGGTAAAGCACCTTGAAGTGCCAGCTCTCGCCTTTGTTATAAAAAATCGCGGAAAGCGGATTGTGTTTTCCGGTGACCAGAGTTTCTTGAGTGAAGGGTTTGAACAAGCCACTCGCAATAGCAAACCCGACATCATGGTCATGCACAACGCAATTTCCATGGCGGACGGCCAGCCTCGCGGACTACATCGGGACGGCCGGTCCATCGGAGAAGCCACGCAAATGGCCGGTGCGCAAAAACTGGTTTTATCTCATCACATGCGGCGGGCTCTGGACGATAAAGAGGCTGTCGTTGCGGCGATCCGCGAAAATTACGCGGGACCGATAGAATTTGCCGATGATCTGTCCTGCTTCCCGGTGCTAGAATAATCCATCGCTTGCTTCCAAAGCATTTATGCATACACTCAAATTGCCAAACAATAGTTGGAGGGGATAAGTTATGGAATGGATGTTGATGCCTTTGCGACGTTATGCTGAGTTTAGCGGACGATCCCAGCGCAAAGAATATTGGATGTTTGTGTTGTTTCAGGTCATCGTGTTTATCGCGCTCGGCCTTCTGGCAGTAATGTTTGGAGGTTTCGGTGATCCCACTACGGGCGAAGAGATTTCGGCCGGAGCGATGGTCTTTATCGTGATATTGGGGTTATTTGCGCTCGCGATGTTCATCCCAAATCTCGCGGTCCAGGTCCGCAGACTTCATGATACAGATAAAAGTGGCTGGTGGATTTTGATCGGCCTCATCCCGATTGTCAATTATATTGGCAGCATTGTATTGCTCGTCTTCTTTTGCCTGGAAGGAACCAAGGGTGATAACAAATTCGGAACCGACCCTAAAATGAATGAGAATGTCGGCGAAGTGTTTCGATAGGCCGGAATTCATTTGAAAGCCTTGATTTTCGAACAGGCTGTGGCAAAGCGCTGCTAACAAGATGGAGCCCATTCAAGTCATGACCGAAGACCAGCAACCCGACCAGACAAACAGCGCCGCTTCCGGCCCGGATATTCCGCCCGATCATCTTTCTGTCCATCCGCACAGCCCGCATTATGGCGGCGAGATGCTATCTCGGGGCATCGGCATTAATTTCAAAGGCCAGCGCAAGCATAGCATAGAGGAATATTGCATTTCCGAGGGCTGGGTGAAAGTTCAGGCTGGCAAGACAATGGACCGCAAAGGCAACCCGCTGCTGATCAA
This sequence comes from Parasphingorhabdus halotolerans, assembly GCF_012516475.1. Taxonomy (NCBI): domain Bacteria; kingdom Pseudomonadati; phylum Pseudomonadota; class Alphaproteobacteria; order Sphingomonadales; family Sphingorhabdaceae; genus Parasphingorhabdus; species Parasphingorhabdus halotolerans. The sequence goes on from NZ_CP051217.1 coordinate 986,170, forward strand.
GCTCAACGGCGAAGTGGAGGCGTGGTTTGAGGATCTGGGTGATGATGCGCCCAAGAACAGCAAAAACGCCTAGAGAGCATAGAGACTGCCATGACACCCCAGCGCATCCAGTTTTTCATTGCGCTGGTATTCTTTGTTCTGGGCGGCTGGGCGACCTTTTTTCCGCAGCATGTAATCGACACTGTCTTTTTGCCCGAATATCGGGAAGGTGGCCGGATATTGCCATTCGCCATTGCCTGTTTTGGCGCGCAAGCCTTGCTGTCCGGGCTCTTTGCGGCCTTCGCCCGATTCACGGCGACCACTTTTCTGGTTTACGGTCTCGCGTTACTGCCCTTTTTCGGGTTCAATTATTATTTCACCTTTCACGATCCCGTTTTCACCAGCATGGGTCTGATTGACGCTTTGGGTAACATCATCATGCTCGCACTCTGTTACGTTGGCTGGCATAAACTGAAACAAATGGAAGAGGATGACGCATGAATTTCAAGGACAAGGTTGTTTGGATTACCGGTGCCTCTTCGGGCATCGGTGAAGCGCTGGCTAAGGCTTTTGCCGAACAAGGCGCGCATATCATCCTGTCCGGTCGCCGGATTAAAGCGTTGGAGGCTGTCGCGGCAGGCATAGCCACAGATACGATGCTTCTGCCCTTTGAGACAACCGACTATGATGTTCTACCCGCCAAGATTGACAAAGCCCGCCAATGGAAAGGGCGCATTGATATATTGGTCAATAACGCCGGGATCAGCCAGCGCAGTCTGGCGATAGATACCCATCCCGATGTCCATCACAAGATTATCAATGTTGATCTACTCGCGCCGATTTGGCTGACGCAGCTTTTATTGCCCCATATGGTTGAGGCAGGCGGCGGGCATATTGTCGGGATCAGCTCGGTTGCTGGTCGCATTGGCGCACCACTGCGCACCGCTTATAGCGCAGCGAAGCACGGCCTTATTGGATATATGGATGCCCTGCGCGCAGAGACCGAATTGCTGCATAATATTCACGTTACCAATATTTTACCCGGATCAATCAAGACCGATGTGTCGCGGAATGCCCTGACCAAGGAAGGCGAGCGCCGGGGCAAATCAGATGCGGTGATTGAAAACGGATTGGCGCCAGAGGAATGCGCGCGCCAGATATTGGAGGCCGTTGCCAACAACGTGCCCGAGTTGATTATCGCCGAAGGTCCCGAATTGATGATGGCGCAGCTGCGGCAAAGCGATCCGGAGCAATTATTTGCCATGCTCGCACAATTCGGAGCGCAGACTGCAGAAAAATATGAAGCCGGAGATGATGACTAGTGGCGCTGGTACTGCTTCAAAAAGCCGAGGGCGTCGCGACAATCACAATGAACCGCCCAGAGGCCATGAACGCACTGTCCTTTGCCCTGCGGGATGAATTTTGTGGGGCTTGCGACGATGTTGCAGCAGACCATAGCATCCACGCGCTGATAGTGACCGGCGCTGGCGAGCGCGCCTTTACTGCGGGTCTGGACCTGAAGGAACTCGGCGAATCCGGACTTGGCCCTGCCAATGACCAGAGCCCGAAAAGCAATCCGATATTTGCGCTGGAGTCTTTGGATATTCCGGTCATCGGCGCGATTAATGGCGTCGCCATTACCGGTGGTTTTGAACTGGCCTTGGCCTGCGACATTCGCATTGCCTCGACCAATGCGCGGTTTGCCGATACTCACGCGCGGGTCGGGATAACGCCGGGATGGGGCCTTTCGCAAAAACTGTCGCGTTTTATCGGCCTGTCCCGTGCCTGCGAATTGAGCTTTACCGGACAGTTTCTGGATGCAAAATCCGCCTTTGACTGGGGATTGGTCAATCGGGTATATGCGCCCGATGAACTGATGCCCGCTGCGCTTGCGCTCGCTAAAGACATGACTACCATCGACCGCGAGTTTTTGAAGATCTACAAGTCGATGATCATGACCGGATATGGTATGAATTTTTCCGATGCTCTGGCCTATGAGCACAAAATATCCGCGCCTTATAACGCAAGGGTATCCATGGATGAAGTCGAGCAGCGACGGCTCGCAATTATCGAGCGTGGACGCAAGCTGAAAGGATAACGCCGTCATGAAAATCAATGCGCTCGATCATGTCAATATCATCACCGATGATCTGGAAGGCACATCGCGCTTTTTTGTGGACATTTTTGACCTCGACCTGCGCGATGGACCTGCACATTTATCCCCCGAACACGTAAAATGGCTCTATGACGACAATGACCGCGCGATTTTCCATATTAATGCAAAAGAGATGCAGCAGGCCTATCAACGCGAAACGCAGTCCGGGCCGACCACCGGTGCAATCCATCATGTTGCGCTCGACTGCAGCGATCATAAGGCTTTTATCCGGCGCCTTGAAGAACATGACATAGATTATCGCATGAACGACATTGCCTCGATCAAACTCAAGCAGATATTTTTCGCGGAAACCAACGGCGTATTGCTGGAGCTAAACTTTCGCGGCGAGTAGGAATTTCACGATCTGATCAATCGCCCGCCTCGCTTCCCGGATCGGCAGCAACATCCAAACGTGCTGCATCTTGTCATAAACCTGAAGATCTATCTGCGCGTCTACCACATCACCTTGCTGTTTCAGACGCATTGAATCGGAAAGCAGCACCTCGTCGCTTCCGGCAAAAACCAGCATTGGCGGAAGCCCGTCCACCCGTTCGAACAACGGACTGACCGGGAAAGATGCCGGGTCTTCGCCCTCGCGCGCCCACCATGATCCCATGCGGTGGATGCCTTCTACCGATACCAGGACATCGGTCTTTTCTAGGTCCAGCTGTTTCGGATCAGCAGCCGTCTGGTCCAGATAGGGACTGAGCAAGACCAGCTGACGCGGCAAGGACTTGCCCTTATTGCGCAGCATTTGTGCAAGACCCAGAGAAAATCCGCCACCTGCGCTATCGCCCATGACCACGATATTTTCGGCACGATGGCGCGCAGCCGCCTGATCAAAGGCTTCCATCACCATTGCATAGCTGGTGTCCCATTTATTCTCCGGTGATAACGGGTAGATGGGAACTGTGACACTGACGCCAGTTTTGCGGACCAGTTTCTTGATGAACCGCCAGTGCAGCGACACGATGTTGAAAGCATATCCACCGCCGTGGAGATAAAATAGATGGAGACTTGTGCCGCCGTCCTTCGGGTTTAACCGGTATAATGGCTGACCGTTGATTTCGGCCTGCTCGATATCACAATGTTTACGCAGCCAGCGCACCGGTTTTGCGTGCCCTCTGGCATGATCGCGTGCGAGAAATTTCTCTGCCAAACCGGGCCGCAGCAAACGGTTTTTCAACCCCGATATCCGGACGACGAAAAACAGCAATCGCGCGCGTAAACTTATCATTATATGCCCCCTGTGCCAACGCTCTAGGCATCAGCGGAAAAAACAATTGGTTCCTGCGTAGAGGCTCTCGACTTTGGCGTCCATTCCATCGCCAGTTAGAAAACCGCCGATAAAGCCTCCATCGGGCCGGGGAGCGTAAAATTCGATGCCAAGCGTGCTGTCTGGCTGCATTTCTATTGTCATAGCCTTTTCCAGCTCAGCGCGGGTTGAACCAATGCCGATGCCTTCTTCTGTCTTCAGTGTCGTAATCGTACCATCGAGGAACCATCCGACGATCTTATCATCCTGAAAATTTACTGAGAGGCCAGCAGATGACAATGTTACAAAGTCCATTGGTCCAGCGCCACATTCCTCATTCGCGTTTTGATCAACCGGGCCAAAGCGCTGCAACATTACAACGAGCTGTTCTTTATCGGCTCCATAAGAAAATGAATGGTCGCCACCTTGTGACAAGCCATTTGGCAACAATATAATCGGAGCCAATTGTATATCGGCCTCGGGCTGACTTGCAGCCTTGTTCTTTGTCTCGTCGCTTGATCCCGCACATCCCGTAAGCAAACCGACAGCGAGTACGAAGATGGTGGCAGTGTCGGAAAAACTCACCCCGGATTGCCTTCGATTTGCGGCACATCTGCATCGACCGTCACCCAGTCCTGCTTGCTGCCCGTCCAGAAATGAATGCCTGGTTTCAGGACACTGGTATCATCCAAAGTACCCGCCTTGATAAAGGTCACACCTTGCTGGGTTGGAAGCGTTGTTTTGACCGGTGAGCCACATGTGCCGCAAAAATGGCGGTGGACGACATTGCCGGTATCGGAGTGATCGTCATAGGTTGTCAGACCGCCTGTAATTTCAATCTGGTCATCACCCACCGCGAATAACACCGAATAGGAACTGCCCGCCTGCCGCTGGCAGTTTTTGCAATGGCATACGCCGCACATCTGCATGTCGCCTTCGATTTTATAACTTACCGCGCCGCAAAGGCACTGTCCTGTCATTGTCATGTATCTCTCCTATTCACCCAACTTTACGCACAAAAACCGTTCCCGCCGAATAGCCCGCGCCAAAGGAACAGATTAGTCCGAGATCACCATCCTTGAGATCGTCGCTATGCTTGTGGAAGGCTATAATCGATCCCGCAGACGATGTGTTGGCATAAGTATCCAGCACGGTCGGGCTTTCATCATCATTGGCTTCATGACCGAGAACGCGTTGCGCAATAAGCCGGTTCATTCCCGCATTGGCCTGATGCAACCATAGACGTCGGATATCTTCGCTCTTGAGCCCAAGCCGCCCCGCCTGCTCGCCAATCATGGTCGCAACCATCGGCACCACTTCCTTGAACACCTTGCGGCCTTCCTGCACAAACAGCTTGTCCTTGTGGTCGCGGGTTTCTGGAGCCGTACGGTTGAGGAAACCAAAATTATTGCGGATATTATTTGAGAATTGCGTCTTGAGTTTGGTACCGACAATCTCCCAATGCTGCGCGGGCGCGATGTCCTTGGCCTCGACCAGTATCGCTGTTGCCACGTCGCCAAAGATAAAATGGCTGTCCCGGTCGCGCCAGTTGAGGTGGCCGGAACAGATTTCAGGATTGATCACCAGCACTGATTTCGCGCTGCCCGAGCGGATATAGTCCGCCGCTGTCTGGATTCCGAAAGTCGCTGAAGAACAGGCGACATTCATATCAAAACCAAAGCCGTCACCCATGCCGAGCGCATCCTGAATTTCTACCGCAATGGCGGGGTATGCGCGCTGCATGTTTGAGCACGCACATAACACAGCGTCGACATCTTCCGGCTTGCGCCCCGCCCGGTCGAGCGCCTGTCGCGCCGCCTTCACGCCTATTTCGGCTAGTATCGAGATTTCATCATTGGGCCGCTCAGGCAATTGCGGACACATGGTTTCCGGATCCAATATGGGGGCCTTGGACAGCACGAACCGGGATTTGATGCCTGATGCTTTCTCGATAAATTCAACTGAGCTATGCTGTAGTTCGTCAACCTCACCAGCCGCAATCGCTTGAGCATTTTCGCGATTGTGAAGATCGACATAGGCGTTGAAACTCGACACCAGCTCTTCATTACTGATGCTATCGGTCGGAGTGAACAGACCAGTGGCGGAAATGACGGGAATATGGGCATCAGTCATGGAGAGAATATGGTCCTTCTGCTACTGCGCTCTTGCCTGGCGCTATAGGAAATAGCGTAATCCCCCTGGGCAAACTGGCAAGCTGGTTGATGGATTATTGAGTATCCTGCAAAGCTTGCTATCAAAAGCCATGGCCAGCACCGATCACATTACACTCCATGAAAGCTGGAAGCTGCCGCTGGCTGACGAATTCGCCAGCAGCTATATGTCAGATTTGCGCAGTTTTCTGCTGGCGGAAAAGCAGGCGGGCAAGCAGGTTTTTCCCAAAGGCAGCGAATATTTTCGCGCGCTGGATCTTACGCCGCTAGATAAGGTGCGCGTCGTGATATTGGGGCAAGACCCCTATCATGGCCCGGGGCAAGCGCATGGCCTGTGTTTCAGCGTAAAGCCCGGCGTGCGCCCGCCGCCTTCGCTGGTTAATATCTACAAGGAAATGCGCGATGATCTCGGCATTAACCAACCCAATCACGGCTTTCTCGAGCATTGGGCGGAGCAAGGCGTACTCCTGCTCAACAGCGTGCTGACCGTGCAATTGGCCGAGGCAGCATCGCATCGCGGCAAGGGCTGGGAACAATTTACCGATGCGATCATCCGCCTGATCGCAGCCAAGAGCCAACCAGTCGTGTTTCTGCTGTGGGGCAGCTACGCGCAAAAAAAGGCAGCATTTGTGCAGAGTGTGGAACAGGGCGGCAAGCATCTGGTGCTGAAATCCGTGCACCCTTCACCGCTATCCGCCCATCGCGGGTTTTTGGGCTGCAAACATTTCAGCCAGACAAACGCGTTTCTGGAGAGCAAGGGGCTGTCGCCGATCAACTGGCTGCTGCCGGAAGTAGAATAAGGAGAAAGCCAATGACCACCAACCGACCGAAAGAACATAAGAGTTTTGACAGTTTCTGGCCATTCTATTTGCAGGAGCACGCCAAGCCAGCGACGCGCAACCTGCATTATATTGGCACCAGTCTGGTTGTCTTGATCGGGATTTACGCTGTTGTCACAGCCAACTGGATGCTCTTGCTGGCGATGCCGCTCGCCGGATATTTCTTTGCATGGATCGCCCATTGGCGGGTGGAGAAAAACCGGCCTGCGACGTTTACCTATCCGCTGTGGTCATTGATCGCGGACTTCAAGATGTGGAGCTTATGGATCACGGGGCGCTTGAAACCGGAGCTCGAGAAAGCGGGCGTCGAGACCGAAGGCTAATGGTCATTTAGAGCCGCTCCCATCGCCGAGATCAGCTCCTCGACGTCGAGCATCAAATCCAGCTCCTGCTTTTCTACCAGCGTCTGGAGCATACCGTCTTTTTCAATCAATATGACGGGCAGCGCAAACCGGGCGGTATTCTCGTAATCACGGGCAAAATCCTGCCGGTGATAAAACTTCTTCTCCATCGGCAGGCTGTCCAGATATTTCCGCCAGGCCCCGCGCATCGCCAGCGGGCCATGTCCCAATGCACACAAGCTGCAAGGATAGGTCTCCGGACGGACGATCTTGTGCACAGTGTCTTTGATGCTCGCCAGCAATCCCTCGTCTGCATTGTAGACGAGAATGATCTTTGCGTTGAAATATTCCGGGGCATATTCCGGGTCATGTTCAGGCCTGTTCATGCCTGCCATTCGATCATTCTGCGGCGTTGGTTACACCGGTTATCCACGCATCAATATCGCGCGCCACCTGCTCCGGCGTTTCCTCCATCGGCAAATGACCAGCATCGGGATAAGTAATCAGCGTGCTCCCCGAAATCGCCGCTTCAAACGCCTTGGCATGGGACAATGGGATGACCGTATCCTGCTCGCCCCAGAGCAACAACACAGGCATTTTCAGATTGCCCACTTCCGCCCATTTTTCCGGCTCGCGTTTCGTGTTCATCCGCAGCACCGCAGCCTGACGATTGCCGGGAAATCGCAACATTTCCCAATAGCGTGTTACCAGTTCATCGGTGATCAGCTCCGGCTTTGCGTAGTTTTGTTCCAGCGAAGATTTGATCAGCGATTTCGGCGTGATATGCGGCATCACCCATTGCCCGATGGACGTTTGCGCCAGCCGGGCGCCAAGATATGGCTTTACTTTTTCATCCACCTGCGCGCCCGAGGCGTCGATCAAAACCAGCCCCAAAGTCCGGTCCGGCACGGAAAGCCCCGCGCGCCAGGTCAGCCAGCCGCCCATGCTGTTGCCCACCCAATAGGCTTTATCGACGCCAACCGTGTCCAGCACCTTGGTTGCCGAGGCGATATTGGCATCAGCGCTATAATCATCCGCTCCATGCGGACCGGTCAGGCCATGTCCGGGCAGGTCCAGCGATATCAAGCGATATTTGTCGCCCAGCAATTTGACCAGCGGCTCCCACGTCTGGAGATGTCCGTTGGAACCATGAATCAGCAACAACGGAATACCGGCCTTATTGCCTTCGTCACGGTAGTGAATCGTCCCGCCCGCACCGTCATCGACAAATTGCGAAGCGCTATTGGAATATTTCGCAATCATCTCGGCCCGGTCGGTGTCGGGCGTGCGAAAAATGAAGAATGCCGCGATCAGCACAGCCAGCAGGATGAGAAGAATGCGGATCAATTTTTTCATGGCCGGTTTTCCTTAAAACAATGGATCGGCTAATATCGGAAAAGCGGTGGAAGTGCCAAATATTTGATTTTGCAAACCCTCCGGCCGTTAAGTGCTCCTGCGCAGGACCATCAAAGTTTGTCAAAGTTTGGGCCCAGGAGGCGTTCGGGAATTCGCATTTTCAGGATGATTTTTCATCAGATTCTTCAGCGTTTTCAGAAAGTTGCAGCTTGCTTGTGGTAAGTCGCTGCACCTTCGGCGTATCAATCGCTTCATCTTCCGTTCCACCAGCATCCTGCCGCTGCCAGTGCGGCAATTGGCCGTCCATGATATCGGCTACCGTCAATGCGACGTCGAGATCGTCCGGCGACATCAGTTTTTCAGGTTCGGCGGGCTGCGCGGGGCCAAGCCGTTTCAGGGCTTCGGCCACAGGCGGGGTCGCAGCTACCGCAGGCTCTTCATTCAGCGCCCGCATGTCGCGATGGGCATGGCGATAGCGATCCGGTCGATAGGCACGCAGCAGAAACATCAGCAATCGGTCATTATATTTGCGCTTGGTATAAACATGATGCCCTTCGCGGTCGAGCACGACATCATCGACACCATTGATCGCCCGGTCAAAGGCAATATCCGCCAGCCGCCCGGAAGCCGCGCAAAGCGCCGCATCCCAGGCCGCCGCAAACCCCTCCGCCCCCGGAGCGCGGCGCAGCTTATAGGCCGCCGTATCCGACATTCCCACCGCCCGCGCTGCATCAATCACCACCCCGCTATCGGCAAGCGTCTCGATAAACCGCCGCTGCTTCTCCGGCGTCCACCCATCCTTGCGCCGTTTGCGCGGAACAGGAACCCAGTCATAATCGGCGGGATTATGGCCGTGGGCATCAATTTCGGGAGGCTCTGCCTCCGGGTTGTTGTGTTGAGGGAGATTTTGCGGGTCGGTTGGGTGGTTGCTCATGGGGGCTGATATAACCCATTTGGTTTGTTGTAGGAAAGGGTGTTTTGGAGTGCTTTGTTTTCAGAGATTGTTTCCAGAGCGAATATGGCTGTGTCATTTTTGAATGCAGGAACTGGGTGGGTTGCTATCTGTCCGCTATTGGAAGCCAAGAAGCAATCCAGGGTCTAGAGGCGATAAACGCTGATCGCAGCTTTGCGACCAAGAGTGAATATTGTTAGTAGCTGTTGTTCGGAAAGTCCTAACCGTAGTTTTCTAGCTTTTTTCGGGCGACTTTGTTTCGATGCGGATCAGGCGGGCCGCCATCGGGTCGAATGCGGTGTTTTGCAAAGGCGCCTAGGCATTTTCGTTTCTGCGCCATTGATGATTACAATATCATTGACAATCATACAGGTCCGTCCAGCCATTTCTCCGGTATGTTTTTTGGCCAAACCCCGCTCCAAATATTGAACAGTGGCCAGATTTACCCGCGCGGCAACCGTATCTTGATGCTCAAAACCGTGAGTCCGCTCGCTGGTTTCGAGCACCAACCGAAAGAGCAATTCTGCCTCGGCGTATCGGCCTTGCTCCTGCAGGGAAACAGCAAGATTGTTCGCGGCTGTAAGGGTTTCAGGAGCATCTGGCCCCATCTGTTTTTTTGCGGAAGTCTGGGAACGACTCATAAGCTGTTGGGCTTCCGCATGGCGCCCCTGCGAGATCAGCAAGCTCGCAAGGTTGTTGATGAGTGTTAGCGTACGCGGATGTTCGGACCCGTTCACTCGATTGCTCGATTCGAGCGCCCGGCGATAGAGCGGTTCGGCCTCTTCGGGACGGCCCTGTGACTGATACAGCAAGGCCAAATTGTTCATGGTTACGAGCGTAGCAGGATGCTCTCGACCCAATGTGCGTTCTCGCGCTTCCAGCGCCCGGAGAAAAAGCGGTTCCGCTTCGGCATGTCGGCCCTGAACACGATATAGAACTGCCAGATCGTTGACCGATGCGAGCGTATCTGGATGATCTGGCCCCAGGGTTCGTTCACGCGCTTCGAGCGCGCGCAGAAAAAGCTGCTCCGCTTCAGCATGACGAACCTGATCGCTATATAACAGCGCCAGGTTGTTGACCGAGTTCAGCGTGCCAGGATGTTCCACTCCCAAGGTTCGTTCCCGGGTTTGCAATGCGCGGCGCAAAAGCCGCTCCGCATCGGCATAACGACCTTGATTGCGATACAGCTCCGCAAGATTGCTCAACGACCTGAGCGTATCGGGATGGTCGGATCCCAGAGTCCGTTCCATTGTCTCTAACCCGCGCAGAAAAAGCTCCTCCGCTTCGGTATAGCGGGCTTGCCGTTTATACAACACCGCGAGATTGTTGACCGATCCGAGTGTGTCTCGATGATCCGAACCCAAGGTCTGCTCATCCGATTCAAGTGCACGCAGACTAAGCACTTCAGCATCGGAATAGCGGCCTTGGTTGGAGTAAAGTAGCGCGAGATTACTGACCAAACTGACCGTCCTTGAGTGCCCTGACCCCAGAGTCCGCTCGGCAGTCTCCAGCGCGCGCAGATACAGCGGCTCTGCCTCGGCGTATCGACCTTGTTCTTTGTACAATATTGCAAGATCGTTAATCGATGCAAGAGTATCAGGATGGTCCGGCCCCAAGGTCCGCTCACGGGTTTGCAGCACGCGCAGAAAAAGCGGTTCTGCATCGGAATAGCGACCTTGTTCTGTATATAGTATTGCGAGATTTCGAACCAAGCTGATCGATAATGGATTATCTCTCCCAAGAATCCGTTCTGAATCCTGCAGTGCGCGCAAGAAGACTGGTTCCGCTTCGCTATAACGTCCTTGTCTGCGATAATACCCCGCAAGTGCATTCATCGCAGCCAACGTATCGGGATGTTCTGCCCCAAACGCTTCCTTGGCAATACTAAGTGCCTGCTCTGCCAAATCGGCTGCTTGATCATAGTTTCCGGCGACTTGTTGCTCAGTTGCTTGAGACAAGAGTTGCCCTACCTTTTCTGTCGCTATGCTCAATGTTGGCGCGACGCGGGGCGATGCTGTCAACGGAACCGACAGAGTTATCGCAAAGCCAATGCAGAGATAAATCAGATGAGTAAGATTGAAACGATTCAATCGAAAGGTTAGAAACAGGACCGAACTGTTATTGCCACCCATCTTTCCCCTCCGCCAAGCGCATCACCACAATAGTGCAGTGGTCGGCATTTGCCTAGTGTCTGCTTTGGGCTCGATCCAAGGCTTATGGGATTGCCTAAACGGCAATAATTGTAGCGCTTGCGGAATGTCCACTATCAGTTCTGAAATGTCAGCCTATGCTTCCATAGCGAGGCATTCGGCAGCGTGCCAATATTCTCATTTTCCGCCAAACACCCATCCAAAAAAAGGGCGAAGATACTTTCGCATCCCCGCCCCCTAAAAATCTGTTTGCCGGCTTAAGCCTGTTGCAGGTTTACTGCAGCTTTTTTGCCGTTGTTACCGGTTTCAACGTCATAGCTAAGACGTTGCTCTTTCTCGAGGGTCTGCATGCCAGCAGCTTGAACCGCAGTGATGTGCACGAAGCTGTCATCGCCGCCGTCTTCAGGAGCGATAAAGCCATAGCCTTTGTCTGCGTTGAAAAATTTTACTGTGCCTGTAGGCATATTCTTATTCCTATTCATTACTTAATTATGCTTGTTCCAGACGGGTTTGCCGGGATCAAACGGGTAGCCAACTTCGAGAAAAGGGAAAAAGAGTATGCGGTACAGAATATCAGATTAATGATATCTTGTGCGCGCGAAACCATAATTTCGTCGAGACGCGATTGATTAGCAAAGATCACCATAGCAGCAACTTGCCGACTAAGCAAATGTTGTCGGAACCCAAATTGGCTTTGCGGGATTTGGCGTTTCATCCATCGGACGAAATGTGTACCTATGCAATCCATGACACAAAAAATCCATAGCTTCATCCTCCTTGCCGCAACCCTGCCTGCGCTGGCCGCCTGTGAACCAACCCCCGCCGAACCGGATGCAACCAACCCGCAGGATGTGTTTTTCGAGCGCCTGACCCTGCTGTGCAACAAGGCCTATTCGGGAAGTCTCGTCTCCACCCAGGAGGCTGACGCCGAGATGGCCGGAAAACCGATGATCATGCATGTGACCAATTGCACGCGCAACGAGGTCTATATCCCCTTCCACATCGGCGCGAGTGACGGCACGCAGGACGGCACTTGGGATAGATCCCGAACGTGGATTATCACCCGTACCGATGATGGCATAAGGCTGAAGCATCGCCATCGCCATGAAGACGGCACGCTCGACGCGGTGACCAACTATGGCGGCGACACTGCCGGTCAGGGCAGCGAAACGCGGCAGGAGTTTCCCGTAGATGCCGAAACCATTGCCTCGTTCAAGGCCAATGATCTGGAGCAATCGGTCACTAACACCTGGGCGGTCGAGATCAGCCCGCCTGGCAAAAAAGATGCGAAGTTTGCTTATGAACTGCGCCGCCCTGCTGCGGCCGGTGGACGGCATTTCCGGGTGGAGTTTGATCTTTCCAAGCCGGTTGACATACCGCCGCAAGCATGGGGTGAATGACAGGCGCCTGGCTAGCGATCAGCGTTTTTCGTAAACACAGTAACGAGAATGGGCGGGTGCGATGACCGATGACATTCAAAAACATGGCCTGTTGCGGCGCATTTTCCGCTTGGTCCTGGTGGCATTTTATCTGGTAGCGGGGATTGCGCATATCCAAAACCCGGCAGGCTTTCTCGCGATCACGCCAGGCTGGGTGCCTTTTCCCGGGCAGGTCGTATTCCTGACCGGGGTTGCTGAAATTGCCGGTGCCATCGGCCTGATGATCCCGCCCCGGCTTATCCCGCATGTGCGCTATGCGGCGGGAATTGGCCTCGCGCTCTATGCGCTGTGTGTGTATCCCGCCAATGTGAACCATGCGATCAACAATATCGCAATCGGCGGAGAGACGGCAAGCCGGTGGTATCACGGCCCTCGCCTGCTGTTTCAGCCGGTGTTTATCTGGTGGGCACTGATTGCAGGCGGGGTCATCAACTGGCCGTTCAAAAAGGCTAACGTCAGGGTTTAGCTCCTAGCCAAATTCAAGTGACGCTATTTGTCGCTGCCCGATCTGCCAGATCACGCACGGTTTGCTCATGTTTATTCCGGTCGATCCGGTAAAATCCGATAATCGCGACCATGGTCAGCCATATCGCCAGAATGACCGGCACGTAGACCGCGCCGAGCAACCACAAGGTATCATCCGAAACTTCGCCCTGCTGCGCGCCTGCCGCCAGACCAACGGCCGAAATGACAAAGCCTGCGACGACAATCCCGAAGCCTTCGCCAAATTTCCTCATGAAGGTTGCCGCTGCGAAGAACAGCCCTTCGGAACGATTGCCGGTCTTCATCTCGCCCTGTTCTACGAGATCTGCCATCATCGATGCCGCCAATATCTGGTAGCAAACGATCAAACCCACATCGATTGTGTTGGCCACCAAAATAATCCAGAAAATCTCCGGTGTACCGTTTGCTGGCAATACGTCGATCAGACGCAGGAATATGGGCATGGGAGCGCCAGTAAACGCGATAAGACCGATGATGATAGCGCCACGTTTTTTGCCGATCTTCCTCGTGATAATTGGTGCCAGAGCGCCACCAATGAACGCAGAGAGAAAGACGCCAAAGGTGATCGCGCCGATCTGCGCCGAATTGAAACCCCAGTAATATGTTGAGAAATAAAACGCCAAACCAGCCGCCAGCCCGCTCGCCGTATAGCCAAGCAGCGAAGCGAAAAACAGCGCGAAAAAGGAGCTGCTGGATACCGTCTGATAAATCTCCTTGAAGATCATCTTCAGGGTCATGTCCCTTTTCGGCGGTGCTTTGCGAAGGCGGGGAATATAGTGGTGCGTACCAAGCGCTGAAATCATAATCGCACCGAACATAACCAAAGATCCGAACAGTCCGTAAAAGGCATAGGCATCAGGGTTAAATTGTCCGTTTGTGATAGCAACCGTAACAAAGGCCGGGAAAATCAACGCGAACGCGATGACAGACATCGCATTGCCGCCAAACCAGGCAAAGAAATAGCGAAAACTGAGGATGCTGCTGCGCTCGTCATAATCTGTCGTCAATTCAGGGGCAAGTGCAGCGCTGGGCGTCTCGTAAACTGTAATGAACGTGCGCGTGATAATCACCAGTATCACGATATACCAGAACAAGGCCTGATCGCTCCACCCTTCCGGCGGCGTCCAGATGAAATAATAGCTCAGTGCCACAGGGACTGCTGCGGCATACATGAAGGGGTGCCTGCGCCCCCATTTGGACCGAAAATTGTCAGACCAATAGCCCATGATCGGATCACTAAGGGCATCTGCCACCAGTGCGATCAGGATTGCAAAGCTAACCAGCCGCGCGTCCATACCGACGACTTGGGCATAAAATAATAACAGAAAATATTTGAGCCCGGCGTCCTTGACGCCATATGCTGCGGACCCAAAGCCATAAGCCAGTTTTGTCCAAAAAGACGGCTTCTGTCCCGACACGTAAGACGCTGTGGCTTCCGTCAAATTTTCTCCCCTGCTGCGTTGTACTAGCATTCTGTTGACGCTGATCACACTGACTAGTTTGATATGCGCATCATACGCAAGGAAAGAGTTAGTTGCGCAGAACAGGCATTCCTACTCTCGCTTCCGGTCGTAAAGTAGACACAGGCATGCTATAACGGCGCATATGATAGTGCAAACAGGAGTTAAATATGAAACCCGACGGCGACAAAATCGAAGTTACGGAACGCGAAGCTGCAAATATTCCGCGTAAACCTCACCAAGTTCGATGGGTCCTGGCCGCTTCACTTCTTCTAGCCATAATTGTGCTATCCATCGTCTGGATTATTCCAGCCCTAGGCTAACTTTTTGAAGCCCTGAACACCAGGACTTAGACAAAAAACCGAGAAGCTCGGATATTTTTGTCAAGTATGTGACAAATTTACAAGTATTTTCTCTCTTTTACCGACAGAACGACACGAAAATTGACAATTTCATGTGGCGGCGAATCGGAAAAGCAGGCATTCCCTCAATCAGCAGCTGAAAATAAATTGACAGCATAACTTACATCCTACTCCCCAGAAGGAAAATATCATGTCCTACCAAGATTTTAAAAAGTCCAGCGAGCAGCTGATCAATAGCAAAGACGGCACCTGGACCGGCATTGATGCCGAGTCCGTTGCGCGGATGCAATTGCAAAACCGCTTCAAGACCGGCCTCGACATTGCGAAATATACCGCCGCAATCATGCGTGAAGACATGGCCGCCTATGATGCCGACAGTTCCAAATATACCCAGTCTCTGGGCTGCTGGCACGGATTTATCGCGCAGCAGAAAATGATCTCAATCAAGAAACATTTTGGCGATACCAAGCGCCGTTACCTCTATCTCTCCGGCTGGATGGTTGCCGCGTTGCGCAGCGAATTTGGCCCGTTGCCCGACCAATCCATGCACGAGAAAACGTCCGTTCCTGCACTGATTGAAGAGCTTTACACATTCCTCCGTCAGGCCGATGCCCGCGAACTGGGTGGGCTCTTCCGCGACATCGACGCAGCGCGGGATGCTGGCGACAGCGCAGCTGAAAAAGCGGCGATGGACAAGGTCGAGAATTTCCAGACTCATGTTGTTCCGATCATTGCGGATATTGATGCCGGCTTTGGTAATGCCGAAGCAACTTATTTGCTTGCCAAGAAGATGATTGAAGCCGGAGCCTGTGCTTTGCAGATTGAGAACCAGGTTTCCGATGAAAAACAATGTGGTCATCAGGACGGCAAGGTTACTGTTCCACACGAGGACTTCCTCGCCAAGATCCGCGCTTGCCGCTATGCCTTCCTCGAACTGGGCGTTGATGATGGTATCATTGTCACCCGCACCGACTCGCTGGGTGCTGGCCTGACCAAGCAGATTGCGGTGAGCAACGAGCCCGGCGACCTGGGTGACCAATATAACAGCTTCCTCGATTGCGAAGAAATTGATCCATCCACCGCGAAAAATGGCGATGTCATTCTTAACCGCGACGGCAAGATGCTGCGCCCGAAACGTTTGCCATCCAACCTTTTTCAGTTCCGTGCCGGAACCGGAGAAGACCGCTGCGTACTGGACAGTATCACTTCGCTGCAAAATGGCGCTGACTTGCTGTGGATTGAAACCGAAAAACCCCATGTTGAGCAGATTGCCGGCATGATGGACCGGATTCGCGAAGTCATTCCCAACGCGAAACTCGTTTATAATAACTCACCTTCGTTCAACTGGACGCTAAACTTCCGCCAGCAGGTGTTTGATGCGATGAAATCCGAAGGTCTGGATGTGTCGGAATATGATCGCGACAACCTGATGAGCGAAGAATATGACGATACCGAGCTTGGTGAAGCGGCAGATAAACGCATTCGCACATTTCAGGCTGATGGCGCGAAAAGGGCTGGTATTTTCCATCACCTGATCACTTTGCCAACCTATCACACAGCGGCGCTTTCTACTGACAACCTCGCCAAGGAATATTTCGGCGATGCAGGAATGCTCGGATATGTCCTGGGCGTGCAGCGCAAGGAAATCCGCGAGGGTATCGCTTGTGTGAAACACCAGAATATGTCCGGCAGCGACATTGGCGATGATCACAAAGAATATTTTGCCGGTGAAGCTGCGCTGAAGGCAGGCGGCAAGCATAACACCATGAACCAGTTCGGATAAACCGCTCTAGTTCCGGCGGCACATCCCCCTTGTCCGCCGGAACTGGAAACGCCTGACGTTCAAAAGTTTTCCTGGGGAGGAAAAGACTATCCGTCGGCAGCAATGTCGGCGGATTTTTCTTGTCACAAATATTTACGTGCACCCTCTTAACACCGCTACCACTACCGATCATATTGGGTTAAGCTTGCGATAGCTAATCCCGCTGGCAGTAAAGCGTATTGGGGGCATCATGGGCATAGGTAAATTTCCTTCGGTTCTGGCACTGGCTGCGATGCTGAGCGCTTGCGGTGGCGGTGGCGGAACCGGTGCCAGCAATGTCACCCTCCCGATAAACAGCGGTGGCGGCGCGACGCCCGCGCCAACCGGTGGAGGCTCGACGTGCTCGCTGGTCTCCCGACAAAACTGGGTGAAGGCGCAACTCGACGAATGGTATCTCTTCCCTGAGACCCTTCCCGCTACCTTGAGCCCGGCCCCTTTTGCTACTGTGCAAGAATATGTCGATGCACTGACTGCAACGGCGCGCAGCCAAAACCGCGACCGCTTCTTTACCTTCATCACCTCCATCGCTGAAGAAAACGCGTTCCTCGCTTCCGGCGCGACAGCAGGTTTTGGCATCCGGCTGAGCTATGACAGCGCCGCCTCCCGCGTGTTTGTGATTGAGGCGTTTGAAGGGGCACCTGCTCTTGCTGCCGGGATCGACCGGGGTTCGGAAATCACCGGCATCGGCACCATAGCGGCCAATATCCAAAGCGTGACCAGCCTGTTTGCAAGCGGCGGCGCCCAAGCCGTCAGCAGCGCGCTCGGCCCTTCGACTGCGGGCACCAGCCGCGTGCTGCGGATCCGTGATGCTGGCGGCAATGAGACCACCGTCACGGTCACCAAGGCCACCTTTGATATCCAGCCCATCTCTCCCCGATATGGCGTCCAGATCATCGACAACGGCGGCACCAAAACCGGATATATTAACCTGCGCACCTTCATCGACAGCGCGGAGCCGCAGCTGCGCAATGCGTTCGAACAATTTCGCGCCGCCGGCGTCACCGAGCTGGTGATTGACCTGCGGTATAATGGCGGCGGTCTGGTTCGCACGGCGGAGCTGTTTGCCGATCTGCTGGGTGGTGCCCGTGTCACCAGCGATGTGCAGGGCGTCACCCGCTATCGGGCGAGCAAATCATCCAATAATGTCACCCGCAATTTCCGCCCGCAATCCCAATCGATTAGCCCGACAAAAGTCGCGTTTATAACTACCGGCAGCTCGGCATCGGCCAGCGAGCTGGTTATCAACGCGATGATTCCCTCGCTCGATGCCAATATGGCGCTGGTCGGCACCAATACTTTCGGCAAACCGGTAGGCCAGATTGGACTGGATCAGGCCGCCTGTGATGACCGGCTGCGCGTGGTTGCCTTCACCACCGAAAATTCGGCTGGCAACGCCAATTATTTTTCCGGCCTTGCTAGCTCGCTGACCAATAGCTGCAATGCCGCCGATGACTTTACCCTCGCGCTGGGCAACCCTGCTGAGGCCTCCACCGCCCGCGCGCTGGGCTATCTCTCCGGCGCATCCTGCACACCTATTACCAGCAGCCAGCCGGGCGCAGTTGCCGGACAAAATGCAGCACAACGTGGTAAATTTGCGGCTGTGGAAGAACGCCGCGAATTGCTGATGCCGCAACAGCCAACGCCGGCCCAGCGCGAAGTCCCCGGCACCTTTTAACGGCCGATCACCTCAGCTTCACGCGTCATCCTCCAAAGATTACACCAAAGGCCCGTTTTTAAGCCAACCCGTTACTGTACTTCGCCCGACCGCCAATGAAAGTCGCTGTCATCGCCATCTGGCGGGCTCTGGATTTACTATAGCTGACGTGGATCCACCCGGCATTCGGATCATCGGGTTTCGCGCCCTCAAGAATAAGTTGGTCAAACTCCAGATTATCGCGAATCCATTCGGCGACATCTTGGTTGGAGACGCCCTTGATCTCGAAATCCGCCGCCTCTCCCTTGCTGTGCTGGCTGGTCTGCGATCCGCCGATGGCCCAATTTAATGATTCTGACCGAAAACCGGAGCTGATCCGTACAGGTTTGTCATAGTGGACGCGAACAGGTTCCAGCACTTTTTCACACAACAATTTTAAACGGTCCGACTGGGTTGCGCTCGGTTGATTGTCAATTCCGCGCCGGATCGCGGTTTGCGATTTGGTGAATTCTTCCAGCGTGAAATGGTCAGATAATTTTGTCATGGTCTTTCCCTCTTTTGAAGCAGCTCAACAGATACTAACTCGGGCGACCGTTTTTTATTTTGCAGGTGTATAGAAAACTATCATCTTAGTCAAAAAGCGAGGCATTACGATACTATACCAGAGAACGATCAAACCTCCCGCCCGTTCAATTGCCGCATCCGCATCAGCAGATACAAGGCGAAACCGACCGCTACTCCCGGGATGATCCCGAGCACTGCACATATCCAGCCATGCCGGATGCCGAGCGCTCGGGCCTCGTAAGCGATCCACGCCGCCAATATGGCCCAACAGGCGAGCACATCTGATGAATAGCCGCTGGAATATGGGTTGACGAACCCGGCGGCAAAGGCACCGACCACATCCGGCTCGGCGATCAGCGCCGGGATGACGACCGCACAAAATATAAGCGCAAATATTACCGCAGCGGCTATGATGATGGCTTTAAACAGGCTTTCCGGCATTGGGTTCTCATTTCATTGTTGATCGCTATGAAATAGCGGGTGGAAGCTGATAACGGCGCTAGGCCCTGCGACACCAAGCGGCAGGATCTGAAAAGATTCCGTCGGCTCTCCCTTGGGACAGAGCTCCGGGAATGGCTTGAAACCAAAGCGGCCATAATATGCAGGATTGCCAACTAACACACAGCCCGCTGCGCCGCGCTCACACAGTAAGGCGATGCCCGCCTCAATCAACTGCGCACCGATTTTCCGGCTCTGCAATTCCGGCTCGACCGCAACCGGCCCGAGTGCATACCAGCCGTCCGAACCATCTGCCGCAAAGGCCTCAGTAAAAGTCACCTGCCCGACCACTGCACCATCCTGCTCCGCAACCAGCGAAATTGCCAGCGCGCTTGCATTGCGCAACCGGTCAATCAGATCCTGCTCATCGCCATCGGAATACGGCATCGGCGCAAAGGCCCGTTTGGTGATATCGTAGATCGCTGCGTGATCAGCAGGCGTTTCTGGACGGATTGCGATAGTCATGGACCGGACTATGCATCCCCCAGATCGCGCTGTCACCCCCAACGCGAAAATGAACATGTTACAACGATAGCAGTCATATTTCGTACATGTTTCCGGTTTTAAGTGTAAAAAATCGTTCGTGATGGGATGGACGACAAATGCAGGATCATTTATCCGGCGATTGCGAGCCGTTGTGACCTGCCGCCAATGGAGGGGAAATATCATGTCCAAATTAAGCATTTCAGCCGCTGCCATATTGACCGCAAGCGCGCTCGCCGCAACGCCGGTCGCCGCACATCCGGAAAATGACATTAAACCGGCTGGCCAATGCGACCGGATAACCCCGGCGCAGTGGAACCAGGTCCGTAATGGTATGAGCCTTGAACAGGTTGAGCATATCACGGGATGCCACGCCAGCCACCACTCGACCAATAATTTCAAAGCCGGCCCGATCGACAATTATTTCTTCAGAACCGGCAGCCGCAACATTGCCGAGATCAAGATCAAGGGCGGCAAGCTCTGGCAAAAGTTCGGCTACCATAGCGGACTATAGTCGCCTGCCGGAACAGTCAGCTCGGTACGCCCAAGATTAAGCCAAACGGCCTTTTTGTTTGCCATGATCTCTCGCTGGATCACCCCCGTCGTATTCCGCCGGAGCGACCCGATCCAGCTGTGCTCGCACGGTCAGAAGTGCCTGATTATCCGGTGCCCAATCGTTGTGACGCGCGCAAACCGGGAGGAGCGTGAAGTCAGGGCTGCGGGAAATATTTGATTTGTCTGTCATGAGACGGACACTAATTTATTCAGACTGATGTAGGAAAGAGCCTTTTGATCCAATCAAAAAATCGGCTGTTTCCTTAATCGGCTGCGGGATTATTGCACCTGTCATTGGAACCTGTTTTTCTCGGCGCCTTAACCATCCGTTATCCATATTTCACTATGCCTTTCCGATAGAAAATAATCGGGATAGAAATGGCGATGGCATTAGAGCAGAAAAGTGATCGTCACAGGATGGTCAGCGACAGCGAAGTCAGTCGTCAATTGCTGCGCGACGGTCTGGAACGGCGCGTTGCGGGACAACTCAGCGTCATGGTGCCCGTCGGTGTGATCGCTTGGCTCGCTGACAACCTGCCCAACACCTCTACCATCTGGCTGCTTCTGGGTCTGCAATGCATTGCCCAGGGTGCCATTGCTGTTACTTCGCAAAGGCTGCGAAAAGTCCTGGAATCGAAACCCTTCCCGCGGATCCGCCATAACCTCTGGATGTTTGCCGAGGCCGCTGCAGGAGCTATCTGGGCCATTATCCTGCTCTATATCGGCCCGATTATCGGTTCCTCCGATGCGGCGTTGACGGCGTGGATTACGATACTTGTTTCGATGACCGTTTCCGTCCTGCTCGCTGCCCCGATTGCCGGTATTGCCTTTCCTTTGCTCGGAGGATTTGCGGCGGCGGTCGTAACCTGCGCGCTGGCGCTCGGTTTCCCGCTCAGCAACTTTTCCAGCCCCGCCCTCACCTTCATGATTGCCGGACTGTTTGTGATTATCAAGGCGATCAACCTGCAGGCGCATAAAAGCTGCCGCGCGCAGATTGAGGTTGTCCGGCTCAGCGAAAGACTGGAACAGGAGCTTGATCGCACGTCATGGCTATCGCGGCATGACAGCCTCACCGGCCTGCTCAACAGCGCCGCGATGAAGGAGCATATCGCGACGCTGGCCGGCAGGCAGATTGCGGTGATGCTGCTCGATATCGACAAGTTTAAGGCGATCAACGACCAGTTCGGTCACGACCGGGGCGATTCCGTTCTCCATGCCGTGGGCCATTGCCTGAGCGAAACGCTCGCCAATGCCGCGCCAGAAGCTATCGCTGCAAGATGGGGCGGTGAGGAATTTCTCGTCGCCATCCCCCAATCCACCGCGATTCAGCCAGCCGCCATCGCCGAACAGCTGCGCCTCGCCATTGCCAAATTGCGCGATGAAAACTGGCCGACCGAACTGACGGTCACGGCCTCCTTCGGCGTCGCATCGGGAACTGCTCAAGCTTTTTCAGACCTGTTCAAATGCGCCGACGCCGCGATGTATGTCGCCAAGGCGCAAGGCCGCAATCGGGTTGTTTGTGCCGATTCCGATACGGGTGCCGATGCAGGTGCAGAGCCTATTGCGCGGGTCGCTTGAGCGGTTGGACTCGGGATTGGTGCGGCTGTCCGTCCAGTCCCATGATATCGGCCATGCGGGTTGCGGGGCCGTATGTCAGCCATTGGCAAGCACATCTTCTCTCAACTGGCACCCTTCCACAGGCTCCGGGCGAACGGTGAATTTTTATCGCGCCTGCTCCGTGCTCTCAACCCTCACTTTGTCCAGGCGTGCGACAATAGCTTCACCGTCACCCGCCCGCTGCGCCACAATCTTGATTTCCACCACGCCAATCGGCTCGTAAAGCGCCGCTATGCCAATCGCGGTCCAGGCGGGGAATGGCGCCTTGATATAGCGACTTTTGACTTCGGCGAAATCATTGATCTGCGCCGCGAGATCGGTGTGAAAAGTCGTCAGATCAACCACGTCATCCCAGCCGACCCCCGCGCGCTCCAGCGTCCGGCCAATGCGGGCAAAGGCGCGTTCATAGGCGGGCTTCAGGTCAGTCTCGCCCGGATTGGGGCTGGCAACGACGCCGGAAAGATAGACGGTGTCATCCGCAATCACTGCATCGGCAAAACCGACCGCATTTTGAAACGCCAGGCCCTGCGGGTCCTCGGGCATGAGTACGTCCTTGGCATCCTTCGCATGGAGCGGGGCGCTGGTGAGCAAGGTGGCGGCGATAGTGGCAGTTAATGCGGAAAGGCGCATGATAGTCTCCTCTGTCTATATGGTTTTCTTGCATAATCGTCTCAACGGAAAAAAGATTAGCACAAGGGTCACACCAACGGCTCGTTTTATTTTCTGTGACCTTTCGCCAAAACTTCTGGCAATTCGCAACCATCGCGCTTTACCAGATCGCTCCGGTCAAGCTGCGCCAGTCCCCGCAAAAGCGCTGCATTATCGGGTTTCTGGATTGTCCCGACATATTTTCCGCCGCGCATCACCGGGCGGTAGCGGTCCTGTAAGATGCGCTGGAAAACCGGTTCGAGTGTGACCTTTGGCAGCGGCCCCTTTGATTTGACCTTTGAAGTTCCCATAATGTCATCCCAGACCGCAACAAACGCCCCTGCCCCCGGCTTGCGGCGCAGGCGATAGGCACTCTCCCGGCTCATGCCCACAAAAGCAGCCGCCGCGCTCACCGACCGCGTCTCCGCCAGCACACCGATAAACTCCGCCTGCCGCAGCGGCGTCCACCCGTCCTTCCGGGCGCGCAGCGGGACCGTCGTGAAAGCGGGCAAGCGGGAGATCGGGTGATGTCTCGTTTTGTGGGGGCGTTTTGCGGGCCGGGAATATGGCGTGTCTGTCATGGGACGGACGGTAGATTATGTGGGGGTGTGTAGGAAAGGGTGTTCCGTCATTGCGAGCGTAGCGCGGCAATCCAGAGCGGTGCATAGCAACTCTGGATTGCCGCGTCGCTAAAGCTCCTCGCAATGACGAAATTTAGTGGAGTTCAAGCCGCTTTCGTAGCGCCTTCCTTCACCGTTAACCGCAAATCCAGCGCACCCAGAACACCCAGCAATGTTTCCAGCGTCGGGTTGCCGTCTTCACTCAGCGAGCGGTATAGCGCCTGCCGCTTCACGCCGGACTTTTCGGCAATGGCAGTCATGCCTTCACTGCGCGCAACGACGCCAAGCGCATTGGCGATATAACCCGCCTCTCCGCTTTCCAGCGCGTCGTTGAGCAAATCCACGACATGCTCTGGTTCGGTAATATATTTTGCCGCATCAAAGGGCTTGGTTTTCAATTTTGCCATTTCATCATCCAAAATTCGGCTTATCTTCCCAAGGTTAGCCTCGTCCTTGCATATCAAATTTGTTTGGCCATCTCCTTGGCTCTCTTTATCGCTTTCGCCTGCCCTTTCTTGTCGCTGCCGCAGAGCAGGAAAATGACAGTCTGCCCGCGCATCGTATAATATAAACGATAGCCCGGACCATATGATATCCGCAACTCACTCACCCCGTCGCCAAGCGATTTCCAGTCACCCAGCAATCCCGACTGCACCCGCACCAGCCGCGTAGCAATTTTTGCCTGTGCGCCACGATCGCGCAGCCCGTCGAGCCAGTCAGCAAACTCTTCGGTCTGTTCGATGCGATACATTGTCACTTATATATGACATCTTGGTGAAATGTCAAGTTTGGATTGGAAATTGGCAGCGGCGTCCACCCATCCTTCCGCGCGCGCAGCGGGACCGGCGTGAAGGCGGGCAAGCGGGAGATCGGGTGATGTCCAGTTTTTTGGGGGCTTTTTGCGGGTCGGGGATTTGGGGTGTCTGTCATGAGACGGACGGTAGGTTATGTGGGGGGTTGTAGGAAAGGGGGTTGGGCGCTTAAAACTCGTTGCCCTCATACCCGTTCGATTTTAGAAAATCGCTGAGAAGTAAATGCTAGAAAAGCTTACCAATATTAAAGTTATCAAAAGAAAGTGCGATTATCAGGCTACGTAGAAAGAAATTTGTTGAAAAGGATTTGCGATGAAATAATATATCCAGACGGTGACAACGCTGCTTTTGGCAGGAACAATGGTCAGCTGCTCAGGCGGTGAACACCCCATATGTAAAGACGACAAGTCGACAAAAGAATATTCTTTGCAATGGCAAGACGATTTGGCTGAAGCGAGCACCAGTGGAAAAGTCTCTACGGAAAAGGTGGTCGCAATTCAGGGTAAGATGTATGAAAATTTAGGCTTGCTTGCGCGCGAGAAATGGTCCGAGCACTGTAACCTTCTCGATAAACTACGAAGTGAATCAGGTTTCTAAAAATCGAATAGGTGGATTTCATCCAATGACATGCGCAGCGGGACCGGCGTGAAGGCGGGGATGCGGGAGATCAGGTGGCGGCATTTTGCGGGCCGTGGATTTGGAGTGTCTGTCATGGGACGGACGGTAGGTTATGTGGGGATGTGTAGGAAAGGGTTTTTGGGGATTGGGGGTTGTTGCACCTGTCACCGTAACTCCCAAAAAGAAGCTGACAACCCTAGTGCCTACGTATCTTTGAAATTTCGCGCATCCTTCAGTCCGAAACTGTCAAAATATATTCCAAAAATTATATCTGGTCATCCTGAACTTGTTTCAGGATCTCCACGGGGATGGCGCTCAATCGGAGGAGATGCTGAAACGAGTTCAGCATGACGAAAGAGTCGAAAGTCAAATAAGTGGTAATTGCCGCTTGTCGGGCCCTTCCTCCTCGAGTGGCCCTTCGACCAGTTCGCGCAACTTACGCTCAGCCTTTTCATCTCGCACGATGGCAAGACAGCATTCCACCCCAGTCGGGTCAGTATAACCCGTCCAGCGAAAGCGAAATCCTAGCTTGACCAACGGACGAATCTGTTCCGTGATAGCGGGATCGGTCTGCAAGTGATCCTTGAACTCGCGAACGTGAACACTTTCAAATTCCTCGCAGTCGTTGACCTGCGCCTTGATCCCTATCAATTCAACGAAGGGTCTATTGGGCAAGGTAGCTGCCTCTATGTCTCGCAATAAGCGTTCAGGCTGGAACCGATGGCGCAAGTGTTGAGCACGTTGTTCGCGAGGTATGCCTTGCAACTCCACAATTACTCCGCCACTTCCCCAACCTCATCCTCCGGCAAGTACAACCGCTCGCCCTTGTCCTTATAAACCTTCGCCATTTCGCGCATGCCTTCTTCGGCTGCGGCCTTGCTGGCTGCTGCGGTGTCTGCGCCCAATTTCTCGGACGCGATAAAGCCTTCGGCGCTCTGGTTTTGCTTGCTGGCGAAGTCGCGGACCTCTTGCGATATTTTCATGCTGCAGAATTTCGGCCCGCACATGGAGCAGAAATGCGCGGTCTTTGCGCCTTCCGCCGGGAGGGTCTGGTCGTGATATTCTTCGGCTGTGTCGGGGTCGAGCGACAGATTGAATTGATCCCGCCAGCGGAATTCAAACCGCGCCTTGGACAGCGCATCATCGCGGACCTGTGCCGCCGGATGGCCCTTTGCCAGATCAGCGGCGTGGGCCGCGAGCTTATAGGTCACCACGCCGACCTTCACATCGTCGCGATCGGGCAGGCCCAGATGTTCCTTGGGCGTGACATAGCAAAGCATCGCGGTGCCGTACCAGCCGATCTGCGCCGCGCCGATGCCGCTGGTGATATGGTCATAGCCGGGCGCGATGTCGGTGGTAAGGGGGCCGAGCGTATAGAAAGGCGCTTCGCCGCAGACTTCGAGCTGCTTTTCCATATTCTCCTTGATCTTGTGCATCGGCACATGGCCGGGGCCCTCGATCATCACCTGCACATCCGACTTCCACGCGCGGTGGGTGAGCTCGCCCAGCGTGTAGAGCTCGCTGAATTGCGCCTCATCATTCGCGTCCGCAATCGAGCCGGGGCGCAGGCCATCGCCGAGTGAATAGGCGATGTCATAGGCCTTCATGATTTCTGTAATGTCGTCGAAATGTTCGTAGAGGAAGCTTTCCTTGTGATGTGCGAGGCACCATTTCGCCATGATCGACCCGCCGCGCGAGACGATGCCGGTAACGCGTTTCGCTGCCATCGGCACATAGGGCAACCGCACGCCGGCATGGATGGTGAAATAATCGACGCCCTGCTCCGCCTGTTCGATCAGCGTATCGCGAAAAATTTCCCAGGTCAGGTCTTCCGCCACGCCGCCGACTTTCTCCAGCGCCTGATAGATCGGCACAGTGCCGATTGGCACGGGCGAATTGCGGATTATCCATTCGCGGGTGTCGTGAATATTACGGCCAGTGGAGAGATCCATAACCGTGTCCGCGCCCCAGCGGATCGACCAGACCATCTTGTCGACTTCCGCCGCCACATCAGAAGCCACCGCCGAGTTACCGATATTGGCGTTGATCTTCACCAGGAAATTGCGCCCGATCGCCATCGGTTCGGATTCAGGATGGTTGATGTTATTCGGGATAATCGCGCGGCCCCGTGCAATCTCGTCCCGCACAAATTCGGGTGTCACATAATCGGGGATCGCCGCGCCGAAACTCTCGCCATCGCGGGTGTATTCTTTCAATCGCTCGCGCCCGAGATTTTCACGCTCGGCGACATATTCCATTTCGGGGGTGATAATCCCCTGACGCGCATAGTGCATCTGGGAGACATTTTTGCCCGCCTTGGCGCGGAGAACCTTGCGCCGCACGTTCGGGAACGGGTCCACACCGCCGGAGCGATCAGGGCCAAGCTGGCCATTATCTTCCGGTTTAATCTCCCGCTGGTCCACTTCCTCAACATCGCCGCGCGCTATAATCCACGGGCTGCGCAGTTCGTTCAGGCCGGTGGTAATATCAATGAGCGCCTCGGGATCGGTATAAGGCCCGGACGTATCATAAACGCGCACCGGCGCCTCGCCGCCCTCCAGATGAATTTCCCGCATCGCCACGCGAATACCGGAGCCTGAATGCGCTGCTACATGCACTTTTTTCGAACCGCGAATGGGTCCGGTAGTTACACCAATTTCGGTTTTTGCGGGGAGATCGGCCATATCATTCGTTCCTTTTGCATTTCGGAACGAGGGCGGGGTTCTAGGATGAAAACCGCTCCCTCCCTCCGCCGGTAAGCCCTTTTTACGGGGGCCGGATCAGGTTCAGCGGGTCGCAGGTCGTTACTCCTGCCTCTCAGACGCATTTACGAGTCCCATCAAAATTTGATGGGATGGCGACTCCCCGGGGATGATCGCAAGTCTAGCGGATATCGATAAAACGTCCAGTGGATAATGTTGCGCGTTTAAACAGCGCGCCGGTCAAACCTGCAAACGCACCAGCGCGACGAAAATTGCGGCAACACCGATGACGATCGACAGCCCGGCCCAAATCTTGTTGCCCGCATTCATCATCTTGCCAGCCACGCCCAGAAACCAGTCGCCAAAAGCAAGGATAACGGCCCCTTCGAGAAAGATAAACGCACCCATGACGGTAATCAGGATGGAGAGTATATCTTTCGGATTATAGGGATTGGTGAGATAAATCGCCGCGCCGATCGCGATGGTAACCATGCCGACCAAAAAACGGATCGCGCTGCTGGCGCGCACTTCACGGACCATGCTCGCCCAAAAACCCGGACGGCGAAACTCGCCAATGCCGGCGGCGACACTGTATAGGCCGATGAAAAAGGTGATCCAGCCAGTGATGTTCGCCGCATTGCCCATGGTATTTCTCCTGCAATGATATTAGCAAAATCGGCTGAAAAGTCATGAATTTTCTGAGCGATGGTTAATGCTGTTAATAAAACTGTAAAACGTCATCGCTGGCTGTCCCGCAGTACGAACGCGAAATTACCGAAATTCCAATCCTTCAAATTCGCCCGATTTCCGCCACCCGTCCATATAGTTGAAAAAAGCCATTGCTCCATGCGGATGCCCCTGCATGAAGCGAGTATTGTCGCCCCAGCCGACCCCCTCATTGTTATAATATCCCGGCGTACACTCGGTATTTCCGATATTGACGCCCAAACCGGTGTCAAGAAAATCAAGCCACGCCTGTTCGGCTTCTGCCGTGACTTCAACAGTCTGATGCCCCTGACGCTCGGCATGAGATACGATCGTCGCAATGGTATCAGCATGATCGACAATATTGTGGGGAACATTGGCGATAAAATTGGCGGCCTGTGTTGGCTGGACCATGAACGCGTTGGGGAAACCGGCCATATGCAGTCCGTGTCTGGTGCGCATGCCTTCTTCCCAATGCCTGGATAGTTTCAACCCACCTTTGCCGGTCACGTCGAAGCCTGCTCTGGAAACAGAATCGAGCGAGACTTCGAAGCCAGAGGCATAGATGATGCAATCGACTTCATATTCCTGACCGCCCGCATAGACGCCATTTTCGGTGATACGCTCAACGCCCTTGCCATCGGTGTCGATCAAGCGCGTCGCCGGTTCGTTAAAGGCCTGCAGATATTCGTCGTGAAAGCAGGGACGCTTACATAGCTGCCTGTACCAGGCTTTCAGGTTTTCGCCGGTGTCCGGATCGTCCACCAATTCCGCTGCGCGCTGACGGATTTCTTCCATTTTTTGAAAGTCGGAATCTTCGAATGATTCCAGCATACGCTCCGGTGTCCATTCACTCGGCGGTACTTCTTTCAAGTTGGCGCGAACGCGTTTGGCGAGGTCGGTCCAGCCGTCATTGACCAGATCTTCTGCAGGGAATCCGACACCCAAATTCGCGGCAAAATTTTCCTGCCACTTCCTCTGCCAGCCTTCTTCGGCGACATCGGAGAACCAGTCTTCCTCAATCGGCGCATTGTCACGACGATCCACACTTGATGGGGTACGCTGGAACACCAGCAATTCTTTGGCAGACTTGGCGAGATGTGGAATGCACTGCACCGCTGTTGCGCCGGTGCCAATTATTGCGACGCGCTTGTCGGCAAGTTTATCCTGCGGCGCGCCTTCGGGATTGCCACCAGTATATGCATAGTCCCAGCGGCTGGTGTGGAACGACTTGCCTTTGAAATTCTCGATTCCCGGAAGACCGGGAAGCTTTGCAACATGCAGCGGGCCTGTGCCCATGCCGATATATTTCGCGGTAAATGCATCGCCGCGACTGGTGCGTATAATCCACACCTTCTGCGCTTCATCCCATTCCAGATCGTTTACTTCGGTATGGAAAAGCGCCTTTTCATAAAGCCCGAAATGATTGCCAATCCGTGAGCAATGATCGCGGATTTCCGGTGCATGGGCATATTTTTCGGTTGGAACATGCCCGGTTTCCTCGAGCAACGGCATGTAGATCATCGAGGCCGTATCACACTGTGCACCGGGATAGCGGTTCCAATACCAAGTGCCACCAAAATCGCCGCCCTTTTCGATGATGCGGACATCCTCGATGCCAGCCTCTTTCAGCCGCCCGCCAACCACTAGGCCGGCAAAGCCGCCGCCGATAAATGCAAATGTAACATGATCGGTGACAGGATCGCGCTCCTTGCGCGGCGTATAGGGATCGGTAGCGAGGTCGGAAAATTCACTTTCCAGCCGCACATATTGCGCCGAGCCATCACCGCGAAGACGCTTGTCGCGTTCCTCGGCATATTTTGCTTTCAGGGCATCTTTATCAATCGTGATCGCGTTCATAAGGCTGGTCCAATCCCATCGAGTGAAAATATTTAACCATTCAGTTAAACTGCGACCGAACCGTGGTCAATATCAAGCCGGTTGGCGATCTGAACCGATCATCATCTAGAAAGTATATCCCAGCCCCAGCGCGCCAAACCACTGGTCAGCACTGCCGCGAATGGATGTTATAGGCGAACGCTTGGCATCGCCAAGCAGGCGGCTGTAACCGCCAAGCACAATAATGCCAAAGCCGCCGTTAAGCGCATTGCCATCGAGGTCAATCACGCCAAAAGCATTCGCACCGATACTTTTCCAGCCGCTATCGGCAGCGTAAGTGGGCAATCCGCTTGCGGCGCTTCCCGCAGCAGAGATGCTGTAATAGTAATTGGCAAAATTATCATCAACATGCTCTGCGTTGGCCGACAGACTTATCGCAGCACCGCGACTGACCGGCGTAAAAAACGTAAGGCTCGGTGCGATGACCCTGCCCTTGTGCGCACCAGCGACGTCCCATTTCACGTCGACTGCTGCGGTCAGCGAGTCAAACGGGTTGGTGATGCGGTTGATCTTGATGCCTGCCGACGGGCCAACTTCAATCGCGGTATCCAGTTCGCCAAGACGTTCAACCACCGTATCCTTGATGTCATTCACCCGGTCAAAGCTCGCGGTGATCACAGGGCCGAATAGAAAATCGATCTTTGCATTGTCGCGGTCTGGAATCACATTGATCGCAAAACCGGGACCGCGCGGCGTAAAATCAATGCCCTTCACGCTGCCAGTGACGACCGGCAGTACCGAGAATGTGTAATCATCAGACCCGTCATAGCTAGGGCTATAGCTGCCGCCCAAACCGACGGTGACATAGGTATCGTCAAAAACGCTGTCGGCCATATCCGGCGGGCCTTGTAGCGCAAAAGCTGGCGCGGAAGCGAATAGAAATGAGCCCATGAAAATGGTGCGGACAAATGCAGCGGTGTTAGTTTTTTCGACTTTTTTCATAGAAACATAATGCGCTGAAATCGCGTTAGTTCCTAGGTAAATCTTTGCGCGCTACAAAATATACTTCATCGTCACGGCATAATCCGCATCGTCCTGACCCACTGTGAACTGGGCGGATTTAAACTTGGGCGGTCCCATGCCGATTTTTGGATTGCGGGAGAAACCAAAACCCTCGCGCGGTAAAAACAGGCGCAAGTCCATCTTTCCATTGGCGTTTTCGTCGTGAACCAGGGCGATCGCATAAGTGCCGGGCTTTACGCCGGTTATTTTCACATTCCCTGCGTTGGCCGCCGAAACCTTGATTTTGCGAGCAGCCTTGTCCTTGCTGCAGTCAGGGAAATATTTGGGATTATTGCTCAGGCAAACCAGCACGTCGCCCTTTTGAGAGCGGATATTCGAGATCGAAACGGCGACGGTCGCCAGCGATGCGCCCGCTCCCTGATTAGCTGCCAGTCCGCTCAGCGGTAGCGCCATCAAAAGACCCAAGCCCGATATCAGTGCCACAGACCTTGTCCCAGAACCTAAAATATAACCCATAATTACCCCTGTACAACTCGTGGTGTTTCTCGTGATGGGTCGCAGTTATCAGTCCGCGCCCTAACCTGCCCTGAACCAGCCAGCGCGGGAACATTTCCCATCCCATATGATTGGTGACACCCATAACCGTCATGATCAGCAGCACCACCCCCAATACGCCGACATGAATCGGAACTGCGATAACCAGAGCCGGAATCACAATTGCGCCGCTCACAGCCTCAATCGGGTGAAAGCTCATTGCTGCCCAAGCGGTCGGCGGACGGCTATCGTGGTGGACGGCGTGCGCCAGCTTGAACCAGTTTGGCCGGTGAAACAGCCGATGGGTCCAGTAAAACCAGGTGTCATGGAGAAAAAGATAGAGAAAAAGCGATAAGGGCAAATACCATATCGGGTACATATTAGGATCAATGTATATCTGCGTCCAACCAGCATTCTGCCAGCCCCATGCGACGACGCCCGCAGGTATGCCGTAAATCGCGGCAGACGCTAGCGACCAGCGTATTTCCCGCGAAATCTGGGATTTCAGAGTGTCATAGCGACCGGGGTGCTTGCGCCCGGTAAGCCATGCGAAAAAACCACTACTCAAAAGATAGCGCACGCCGATGATTAAGGTCATGGCGAATGCCGAGATCGCTATGAGGACAACAAATTCCATATTTGTGAGGTATGCGCACTAATGCCGGGGAGCAAGAGTTAAGGCGAGCACGACCCTACATGCCTTCAGACAGGCTTCCCCATAAACGAACCTTCCGCTAAGGCCCGGTCATGCCTAAAAACACGCCCGTCTCCAATCAATATGATCTTGCGATTGCAGGTGGCGGATTGGCGGGCGGTCTTGTCGCATTGGCATTGCAAAAATTGCGCCCGGAACTGGAGATCGCGCTGATCGAGGCGGACAATCATTTTGGTGGCAATCATATCTGGTCATTCTTCGAAACCGATATTGAACCGGAACATCGCTGGCTGGTTGAACCTCTGATTTCGCAGAGTTGGGATAGTTATGATGTGCATTTTCCAAAATACAGCCGCAGCTTCGGAACCGGATATCGCTCCGTTACATCGGACCATTTTGACAAAATACTGCGAAAGATGTTGCCCAAAGCCAGTTTGAAAGCCGGCCACAAGATTGCGGCAATGGAAAAAGGCCTGGTCACGCTGGAAAACGGCGATCAGATTGCTGCCAAAGCCGTGATTGATGCGCGCGGTGGCGGTGATATCTCGGCTCTGGAATATGGCTGGCAAAAATTCTGCGGCCAGATGCTGCGGCTCGAAAAGCCCCATGGTGTTGACCGCCCTATCATCATGGACGCTACGGTTGACCAGATTGACGGCTACCGCTTCGTCTATTGCCTGCCGTTTGGCGACAGAGAAATTTTTGTCGAAGACACCTATTATTCCGATGATCGCGATTTGGATCAGGATGCTCTCCATCAGCGCATTGCTAGCTATGCAGCGGACCAAGAGTGGAAGATCACCGAAATAACCCGCAGCGAGCATGGTTGCTTGCCAGTATTATACGGCGGCGATTTTGATGCTTTTTGGAATAACGTTAATAGCGCGAACGCGAAAGTCGGTGCCCGGGCTGCGCTCGTCCACCCGGTGACCAGCTATTCCCTGCCCATGGCCGTGCGGACAGCAATAAAAATTGCCGAGATGCCTATAATTGCACAGAAGAAACTTGATGATATGCTTTATGAATATTCCGCATCTCACTGGCAAACAGGGAAATTCTATCGGATGTTATGCGCGATGATGTTCAAAGCAGCAAAACCGGATAAACGATATCTTACGCTGGAACATACTTACAGAAAAGATCAGGCATTGATCGAGCGATTTTACGCTGGCAAGACAACAATGCTGGATCAGGCCGCCCTGCTCTCCGGCAAACCGCCGGTTCCCATTACCAAAGCCCTCCCCATTATGATGAAATATCGATGAGTATCTATTTCGATGACTGACATAACCCAGACACAATCAGAACTGTTCCGGAAAGCCGCCGTTATCGGCTCAGGTTTTGGCGGCCTCGCGCTGGCAATACGGCTGCAATCGGCAGGCATTCAGACAACTATATTGGAGAGCCGCGACAAGCCAGGTGGGCGTGCGTATTTCTGGGAAAAAGAAGGGTTCATCTTTGATGGCGGGCCAACCGTCATCACCGACCCCGATTGCCTCAGCCAGCTTTGGGAGTTGACCGGCCATGATATGGCCAAGGATATTGAGCTGATGCCGGTATCGCCGTTTTACAGGCTCAACTGGCCCGATGGCACAAATTTCGACTATGTCAACGATCCTCAAGAGCTTTACAAAAATATCGCCGCAATCGAGCCTGATGATGTGGAAGGCTACAAAAAGTTCCTCGAATATAGCGGCGGACTATATGAAGAAGGTTATGTCAAGCTTGGCACCAAAGCGTTTCTTGATTTCAAATCAATGATCAAGGCCGCACCAGCGCTGATGAAGTTTGAGGCTTATCGCTCTGTATATGCTAAGGTTTCCGGTTTTGTGAAGAACGAGAAACTGCGCGAGTTCCTGTCGTTCCAGTCGCTACTCGTGGGCGGCAACCCGATGAAGACCAGCGCCATCTATGGTCTTATCCACAAGTTGGAACGGCTTGGCGGCGTGTGGTTTGCCAAGGGCGGAACCAACATGCTGATTGCCGCGATGGTGAAGCATTTTGAACGTATCGGCGGTGTAATCCGGCTGAGCGATCCGGTTACAAAAATCGATACTATCGGCGATCGCGCGTCGGGTGTCACCTGCAAATCCGGCTGGAACGAGAATTTTGATGCCGTCGCCTCCAATGCCGACATCATGCACAGCTACCGCGATCTGCTGGGGCATAAACATCGCAGCGAAAAGGTAACTGCGTCACTGAAAAAGAAGAAATATTCGCCGTCGCTGTTTGTTGTCCATTTCGGGCTCAAAGGGTCATGGCCCGGTATCCCACATCATATGATCCTGTTTGGCCCGCGCTATAAAGGCCTGCTGGAAGATATTTACGACAATGGCGTGCTGCCGAAAGATTTTTCACTTTACCTCCATCACCCAACAGTCACTGATCCGGAAATGGCACCAGAGGGCCATAGCACTTTCTATGTGCTTGCACCGGTGCCGCATCAGGGCAAGCTGCCGATCGATTGGAAGGAAATGGGCCCGATCTACGAAAAGCGTATATTGGACGAGATCGGCCAGCGGCTGATCCCCGATATTCATGACCGCATCGTCACCAGCTTCCACTATACCCCGCAGGATTTTGGAGAAGATCTTAACGCCCATCTCGGCAGTGCATTCAGTCTTGAACCATTGCTGACGCAGAGCGCGTGGTTCCGGGTGCATAACCGCGATGATGTGATCCATAATCTATATTTTGTCGGCGCAGGAACTCACCCAGGTGCCGGAATTCCCGGTGTTGTCGGCAGCGCGAAGGCGACGGCTGAGCTGATGCTGGAAGATCTGGCGTAATCCCGTGAACCGGAAAAACCTTGTCCTCTATGCTAAATCGACCATTGATCGCGGATCAAAATCCTTCGCTGCGGCCTCAAAGCTGTTTGGCAAAAAAACCCGCGAACGCGTCTGGCTGCTCTATGCGTGGTGCCGCGAATGTGATGATCTTGCCGATGGCCAAATGCTTGGCGGCAGGATGTCAGCAGTTCCCGACCCAAAAAAGGCGGTTGCCGCGACAAGAATGCTCACCCGGCGCGCGCATGGCGGCGAAAAAACCGGCAAGCCAGCCTTCGATGCCTTTGGTGTTGTCTCGCAGGAATGTGGCATTCCGCTGGAATTCGCCAATGATGTGATTGATGGCTTTGTTCTGGACGCAGACGCCTGGCGTCCCGAAACCGAGGATGATCTCTATCAATATTGCTATCATGTCGCTGGTGCCGTTGGTTGCATGATGGCTATCGTCATGGGCGTCCCCAAGGGTGACAATGACACATTGGATCGGGCCTGTGATCTGGGATTGGCCTTTCAGCTAGCCAATATCGCACGCGATGTCGCCGAAGACAATGAAGCTGGTCGATGCTATTTGCCGGTGGACTGGATCGCAGAAGTGCGCCTCAATCCCGATGACTTGATGAATATTAACCGCCGCGATGCGCTGGTGATACTGATTGATCGTCTTTGCGATTCTGCCGAGCTATATGAAGCGTCTGCGAGGGTGGGCGCGGCACAATTGCCATTTCGGTCGCGCTGGGCGGTGCTCGCCGCTGCCGGAATCTATGGAGATATCGCCCGGCAAGTGCGCGTCTCCCAAGGCGGTTCGCTCGCTCAGCGCATCTATACAACCAAGACAACCAAGGCGGGCTGGGTTGCCAAAGCCCTTTGGCAGGCAATGTTCAAATCACCCTATGTTGATCGATCAAGTTTGTGGAGCCGGAACAGTTTAGCGAACAGAAATGAAGCGATCGGTAATTCAGCGCAACGGGCCGTCGCGCGCTGAATAGTTAAGCTGCTCCCACAAATTCCAAGATCAACCTAAAGATTAGGGTTTGTCTCGCGCGCCAAAATCTCTTGCGCAATTTTATCCAGCCTTTTAACTGCTGCATCGTGGATGTTGGGCGAACAGCATAATACGCCGAACGCCTGACCATGGGTGCCATTGTAATTGAGCGACTGGCCAAAGGCATCCGTAACCCGCGCACCCGCCTCTGCCGCGATGACGTGCGCTGCGGCAATGTCCCATTCGTGACCCCAACGGATTGTCGCCACCAGGTCAGCGCGGTCATCGGCAACCATCGCCATACGCAGTGCGATACTATTGGGCTTTGGAACAACCACAAGATCGACGTCCGGAGGAATCTGGTCCAGTGGAATCCGCGATCCATCATATTTGTCGCGGGTACTTGCAACAAGCGCCTTGCCGTTCACTTCCGTATGATCACCCGCTTTGGCGACCCAGAGTTCGCCCATGGCCGGCGCATTCAGCACGCCAAACACCGGCGCGCCGTTTTCCACCAAGCCTATCGAAATGCACCAGCCCGGCTTGCCTTTGACGAAATCCTTGGTGCCATCAATCGGATCAACCACCCATGTCAGATTCTTGCCAGCACCTGATTTGTCGATATGGGTCTCTTCAGACAACCAGCCAGCCTCTGGCACCAGCGCTTCCAGTTTTTGGCGCAGAAATTTATTCACCGCAAGATCGGCATCGCTCACGACTTGTCCGGGGGATTTATCCCAACTATTTTCTGCTTTTTCTCCGGCTCGCCAATCACGCATGGCAAGATCACCGGCCTCACCAGCTATGGCTACGACCCGGTCAAAATCAATCTCAGCCACCGGCAACCGTCATGCTGTCAGTCCGCAATGTCGGAGCGTTAATCGCATACCGATAATCCAGATCATCCGCCGGGACGAGGCTTGCGAACATATCCTTGAGGTTTCCGGCAATGGTTATTTCCGACACCGGCGCACCGATTTCCCCATCGGTAATCAGGAACCCGCCTGCCCCGCGACTATAGTCTCCGGTCACGCCGTTTACGCCCATGCCGATCAGTTCGGTTATATAAACGCCGTGCTTGATATCCTGAATAAGCTCCGCCTTGGTTAGCGAACCCGCAGCCATGTGCAGATTGGTCACGCCTACCCCGGGCGAACCACCCACTCCGCGAGAGGCATGGCCCGTGGGCTGCAAACCGAGTTGGCGCGCCGAGGCACTTTCCATGATCCATTGCGTGAGGCGGCCATTGTCGATCAACCTGGTTTTGGCAGTCGGCAAGCCTTCGCCGTCAAAAGCCTTGGACCGAAGTCCACGTTTGCGGTGCGGGCAATCGATGATATTTATCGCGCTATCAAAGACCTGCGTGTCCAGAGCGTCCAGCAGGAAGCTCGTTTTACGCGCGATGCTGCTACCGGAAATCGCGCCGATAAAATGACCGAGCAGGCTGTTGCTCACCCGGGGATCATAGACCACTGGCATCGCGCCTGACTTAAATTCAATCGGGTTGAGCCTTGATACAGCGCGCTCGCCCGCTTTTTTGCCAATGGTTTCGGCGGCATCCAGATCTTCAAAATGGCGCGCACTGTGATAGGCATAGTCGCGCTCCATGCCATCGCCCTGACCAGCGATCACGCTGGCAGAAATGCTGTAGCCGCTGGTCGAATAGGCCCCGGAAAACCCATGACTGGTGGCCAGTGCAACAATGCTGCGACCGGCACTTGCGCCGCCACCTTCGCTATTGGTTACACCTTCGACAGCGCGCGCGGCATCTTCCGCTTTCAGCGCCATTTCGCGCAATATTTCCGGCGATGGATCAGCGTCGTCATCACCATCGATAGGATGCGGGTCTGATTTCATGATGAGTGCTTCCGGCGCCAGTCCGGCATATTGATCTTCCGGCGCCTCTTTCGCCATATCCAGCGCGCGCCCGACGAGCGCCGATAATATGGCCGGATCCATATCGGAGGACGAAACGGTCGCGGAGCGTTTACCGACAAAAACCCGCAGGCCAATTTCTTCGCCTTCGGAGCGCTCTACATCTTCAAGATTGCCCAGCCGCATGGAGACCTGGGTCGAGGCATCGCAGACGTATATAGTGTCTGCTGCATCGGCTCCGGCTTTTTTGGCTTGGGAAATAAGGGCGTCAGCGCGGTCTTGCGCTTCGGAAGGTTTTAACATGCACCGGACATAGTTATGCCGTAGCCTCAGGTCAACGCTACAAGTCTAACAGGACCCTAAATTAGAAGGCGGCAGAAATGCCCTTGATGATCGCAACAAAGACAAATGGCAGTCCAAGAGCAAGCAACCAAAGCATGACCTGATCTTTGCGAAAACGCGCGGCGAGGCTTTGTCCAGTCAAACCGCTCTGCGCCATATTTTCCCAGCGCTTCTCATATTTGCGGCAAAACGGAATGATGATCGCTACGAGCAATACCAAACCGAAATAAGGGGCGATCGACATGCCTCCGGGTTTGATAAAGCTGAGTACGAAAAATATTTGTATCATGGTATAAACAAGCAGCGCCATCGCGCAGTTATTGCTCATTTTTTTGTCCCAACGCACTCCGCCAGCAGGACTGACTCTATCGCGATCCTGATGAACCGGAACAGATTTTCGGGATGGCTTATGTGATGCCGTTGCAACCATGTCTTTTCCCCTTCCAAACATCTCTCATATTGCAGCCGGAAATTTTTCTCCTAACATACAATGCCCTCAGTATACGCTAAAATCCGAAAAAGCCAAATCCGCATATTTTCAATATATTAGAAGGTTAAGACCAGCAAACGCTTGCATAATTTGGTAATTACTCCAGAATCAGTTTCTTGTTGCAATTTAAATCGGGGCTCCATTTTTATGACCATCTCTTTATCTGATCCGCTCGCCCTGCCCTGCGGCGCCACCCTCTCGAACCGCATTGGCAAAGGCGCGATGACCGAGGGACTAGCGACGCCGGATGGAGTACCCACCAAAGAGCTGGAACGGCTCTATGGCATCTGGTCTGATGGCGGGGCTGGCATGCTGCTTAGCGGTAATATCCAGGTCGACCGCGACCATCTGGAGCGTCCCGGCAATGTGGTTATCGACGCCCCGGCAAATGACGAGATGATGGCGGCGTTGACCAGCTGGGCAAGCGTCGCCACGCGGGGTGGCAATCATTTCTGGGCGCAGATCAGCCACGCGGGGCGGCAGACCCAATCAAACGTCAACAAGACCCCAAAAGCACCCTCGGCAGTCAAGCTCGGGCTTCCCGGCGGACAATTTGGTGAACCGGTCGCGCTGACTGCCAGCGAAATTGAAGAACTGGTTGACCGTTTCGCATTGGCAGCAAAAACTTGCCAGGCGGCTGGTTTTACCGGCGCGCAAATCCATTCTGCTCATGGCTATTTGCTGAGCAGTTTTCTGAGCCCGCGCGCGAACCAGCGGACAGACGAATATGGCGGATCGCTTGAAAACCGGGCGCGGTTTCTTCTCGCAGTTGTCGCTAAGGTGCGGGCCGCCGTTGGCCCGGATTTCCCGATTTCGGTAAAACTTAACAGCGCCGATTTTCAGAAAGGCGGCTTTGCTTTTGAAGACAGCCTGCAAGTGGTGCAATGGCTCGAGGCGACGAGCGTTGATCTTATCGAGATTTCCGGCGGCACCTACGAACAACCGGCTCTGATGGGAGCAGTTGGTCTTGAGGCAAAGGAAGAACAGAACGTCGCGCCTTCGACCAAAGCGCGCGAGGCCTATTTCGTCGATTTTGCCAAAGCGATGCAAGATAGCGTCAGTGTTCCCTTGATGGTTACCGGCGGCTTTCGGACCCGCGTGGCGATGGAACAGGCCCTCGAAAGTGGAGCCGCTGACCTCATCGGTCTGGGCCGCCCGATGTGCGTAATGACCGATGCGCCCAAGCAGCTGATGGAAGGATTGGAAGCCTTGCCACGTTATGAAAACGAGCTGCAACTGGTTCCCGACTGGCTCGGCTTTCTGAGGAATTTCCAGATGGTCAAAGCGATAGACGGCTTTGCCACCATCTACTGGTTCTACGAACAGCTAGAGCAATTGGGCAAAACTGGAAAAACCGATCCGAACCTGAGCGTATTCAAAGCATTTCGCGCCGTGGATGCACGGAACAAACGGATATTGGCAGGACGCAGCTCGAGCTGAGCATTACGCCATAATCGCGTAACGCTCGTCCCCCACTCCTTTGCACATTT
Organism: Parasphingorhabdus halotolerans; assembly: GCF_012516475.1. Taxonomy (NCBI): domain Bacteria; kingdom Pseudomonadati; phylum Pseudomonadota; class Alphaproteobacteria; order Sphingomonadales; family Sphingorhabdaceae; genus Parasphingorhabdus; species Parasphingorhabdus halotolerans. The sequence goes on from NZ_CP051217.1 coordinate 1,026,447, forward strand.
GCTTGGCAATCCGTGTCTCTTCGCCATCAATAATCGCGACATCAGTGATGCTCAAACATCTGCGACCATTGGGCTGGGTGTTGAGAGCAGTAATTGTCGATGAGCCCGACACGCCGGAGCGCGTGGGACTTTGCCATTCCACCTTCGCGCCGACTTCTTCTTTCTGCGCAACCAGAACCGTGGCTTCTCCGGCTTTCTCCTGCTCTTTTTCATCCAGCTGACAGGCCAGTTCACCGACCAGCAGCGCGCCTGCGCCGCTTGCTAGCAATGTTCCCACCTTGCCAAGACCGGCCGCTTTTCCAACCAGCCCGCCAAAAATGCCGCCGAGCAATTGCCCGCGACTTCTCGATTTTTTGCACTTCTTGGCATCTTGCGAGTTCCGCGCAGATTTTTCGCCGTCATCGCGATCACCTGCTGCTCCGCCGCCGCTCTTGGGCTTCTTCTTGCTGGCCACATATTGCGGCATCGGATAACCATTACAGCCAGTATTATAACAGAACCGGTCGCTCAGATAATTGCGATCCTGATTATAGAGCGCGACAGCAGCGCGGTAAGTCTCCAGATTGACGCCATCCGGGTTGGAGTCCGCATGTTCCTGCATCACTTCCTTATAGAAGCGGTCACGTGTGGCCGCAGAATATTTCATATTGCCAGCAACTTTTTGTTCGAAAATCGCGGAAATTTCGTCCTGGTGCTGATTCATCCGTTTGCGATAGCCGTTGAGAACATCGTCATAATATTTATCCAGCAATACGGTGCAACGATTAATATCGTCCGCCTTGTCAAACGGCGCTTCGATCAGTTGATGGTCTTCCCGGCAATCGGGATAATCTTCGCGCAACAGGATCGGGGTCGGCGGCAATTTCGGCAATGGTGGCTCTGCTTCGGCCGGGGGAACATAGGCCAGGTCCTCCGGAGCCAATTCCTTTGGCGCGACGTCCGCGCCAGACCGTTCCATGCTCATTGCCCCGACTTTATTATCATCGGCCGTCTGTTCTCCAGCCACAGGTTGCGGGGATGCGGGTTCCGGTGTGGTCGGCGGCGACGATATGCCTTCCAGTTTCGGTGGCGCAATTGCCGGTTGTTCGGGCGCAGAGCTGCTGGCAATGTCCATCGGCTGCGGAGATGAACCGGCCAGTGAAAGACGACCGGATGCGACGCTGTTTGAAGTCCCCGCGCTGGCGCCTAATGCGCTGGACGACACGCGTGGGGCAGGCGCTGCCTGACCCAATGTGGCAATTTTACTTTGTGCAATATCCGCGAACAACCCATTCGGAAACTCTCGAATATAGGCGCTATAACCACCTATATTATCAGCAGATAATGCACCACGCCATGCCAAAGCGTCCAGTCCTGCGCGGTTCGAAGAAGGCGTGGCAGGCGCTGGGGAAGGTGCCGGTATACTGGCCACGGCAGCCGGGGCCGCTGATCCGCGTGGCACCAGATAGACCGGCGTTCCGCTCATGCTCGCGCTGACAAAGGGAAGCTGGGTCCCACCGGTTGCGCTCGAAATATCGTCACGCACCGATGCCCCGAGCATCTGCACCGGTAAATCAGACTGCGTCAGTCGTTCGGCAAGAGACAAAGCAAAACGTGAATTTAATCCAGCACTTCCAACAGAGGTTTCCCCGGCCGCAGCAGCATAGATGAGTAACGCGCCATCCGGCTTAATTTCAACCAACCCGCGGGGAATGGTTTTGCTACCCGCTCGCCAGGCTTCGCCAAAGCTGCTGTTCCGGCTTGCATCAAGAAAGATCAATCGTATGGCCGCGCTGCTAAGCGTTTGAATGACTGTTTCCAGTTCAATGGCTTCATAGGTCAGATCGAAATTGGTTTTGAGCTTGGCGTCAACCGGAAGGAGCCAGTTCTTGCCCTGCCCTTCAATGCCATGGCCGGAGAAATAGACCATCGCGACTTCCGCGCCGCTCGCTTTTGCCCGGAACTCGCCCAGCGTCTTCTGGAAATCCTTAAACTCCAGATTTTCGGCGACAATTATTTCATCAAAGCCTGCTTTTCGGGCAGATTCAGCGATCAACTGCGCGTCATTGGGCGGCGTTCTGAGGGTGCCCGCTCTTTTATAATCCGAATTGGCAACGATAAGCGCAGCACGCTTGGCTTCTGCGGCAGGCGGCCACAAAAACAACGCAACCAACAGGATTGCCAGCATACTCCTGATCATCAATTCCCCCTCGGCGCAATCAAATTACGCGACCCCCGATATGCTACTCCCAAAGTGCGTTTTCCGCAAGGGAACCAACTTGATGGCGCGCAGCATAGCTTGCTGACTTCTCGGGGCTGCCATGCCACGCCTGCAAAAAGCACAAATCCGATGAATCCATTTGCGAAAAAATCGTTTATATACAATGTGACGTTAGTTATATGCCTATTTCTTCAATTTGACCGCGCACTCGCGCCGTCATCCTGTTTACGAGATTGTAAATGCGTGCATCCAACCAATTGACTGTGGCGGCGGTGATGCTCGGTAGCGCATGGGCTCTTTCCCAGCCGGTAAATGCCCAAGGCGTAAGGTCAGTCGATGACACGCCGACGCAGGATATGGCGGCTTCACCAGATACGGAAAATAAGCCGATCGAAAATAAGCCGATTATAGTCTTTGGTCGCGCAATCGAACAAATCGGCATTGCGACCTCCGGATCGCAAGGTACGGTGGGATATGCCGATTTCGACAATATTCCGATCAGCCGCACCGGTGAACTCGTCGAGAATGTCCCCGGCGTTATTGCAACCCAGCATTCGGGATCGGGCAAGGCGAACCAGTATTTTTTACGCGGATTCAATCTTGATCACGGCACCGACTTTGCCGGATTTGTCGACGGCGTACCCATTAACATGCGCAGTCACGGTCATGGACAAGGCTATCTTGATTTCAATTTCGTCATTCCCGAAACACTTGAACGGATCGACTACCGCAAAGGCCCTTATTTTGCGGATGTCGGTGATTTCTCGGCAGCCGGAACCGTTCAGTTTGTTACACGAGACGAGATCGACCCGTTTGCCCAGATTGAGGTCGGGGCCTTTTCCTACCTGCGAGGCGTTGCGGCCGGAAGTACGCAGCTCGGTAACAGCACATTGCTCATCGCGGCCGAGGCGCAAAGCTACGACGGGCCATGGGTTCTCGACGAGAATCTGGAGCGCTTCGCTGGGCTAGTCAAATATAGTCATTTGCTGAACAATGGTAGCTTGGATATTCAGCTGAACGGCTATGACAGCAGATGGACCGCGACCGACCAGATTCCTCTACGCGCCGTCGAGAACGGCACAATTGGCCGCTTCGGTTTTATCGATGATGATTTGGGCGGTTCCACCACGCGCATCGGCGGTGTGGCTAATGCCACTGTCGGCAATACGAAGTTTAATGCCTTCGCGACCTATTACGACTTCGAACTTATCTCGAATTTTACCTATTTTCTGGGCGATCCGGTGAATGGTGACGAGTTTATCCAGCGCGACCGCCGCACCATCTATGGCGGCACCGCAAGCCACGGCTTCAATTTGGGGTCCGTGGGCTTCACCATCGGCGGTGATTGGCGTTACGATGCAATCGACCGGGTTGGTCTTTACAACAGCGTCGACGGCGTTTCCATCAACACCGTCCGGCAGGATGAGGTAGAAGAATTCGGTTTCGGACTTTATGGACAGGCGGAGATGCAACTGGCTCCACGTCTGCGCGCGATTGCAAGTCTGCGCTACGACCGGATCGGCTATGATGTCGCGTCCGATCTTACAGTCAATTCAGGCGCCGGCCACGACGATCTGTTCGGGCCAAAGCTGGCGCTGGCATGGCAACCAATTGACGATCTTGAACTTTATGCCAACTACGGCCGCAGCTTCCATTCCAATGATGTGCGCGGGGCCAGCATCAGCGTCGATTCTGCGAGCGGTAATGCGACTGACCCCGTGCGCGTGATATCTCCCGCTGACGGGGCGGAAGTCGGTGCGCGTTTTGAACGCGGCAGGCTTACGGCAGCGCTCGTCGGCTATTATCTGGAACTTGGCAGCGAACTCGTGTTTGTCGGCGATGCGGGCAATACCGAACCCAATGACGGATCGCGCCGCTATGGTGTTGAAGCGACGCTGTTCTGGCGCCCGACCGACTGGCTGACCATTGATGCCGATTACGCCTTTACCGACGCACGCTTCGTAAATGTCGGTGCAGACAACCATATTCCGGGCGCTGTGCCGGAAGTATTCTCTGGCGGGATCACACTTAATCCCACGCCCGCTTTAAGTCTTACCGCTAAATTGCGCCATTTTGGGTCCGCTCCGCTGATTGAGGATAACAACGTGCGAAGCGACCCTACAACGCTGCTCAATCTCGGCGGCTATTATGATTTTGGGAGGCTACGGATCGGTGCCGAGCTTTTTAATCTATTGGACGCCAAGGATTCCGATATCACCTATTTCTATGAATCACAGCTAGCAGGCGAGGCTGCATCATCAGAAGATCGGCATTTCCATCCCGTCGAGCCGCGCCAGCTCAGAGTGAACATCCGCTACCGATATTGAAGAATGATTTTCCCAAGATGTTGCCGCAATCGGTGCCAGAAATCCTGTCCAGCCAATCTCATCAACAACGACCTTTTGCAAGGATAGTAGTAATTCTATCTGGGAATTTTTGGGTAATGTCATGACAAGATGATATATATTCCCATATGGCCTTTGTCCGGGGTTCAGCCAGAAAATTCTCTGGTCAACAGGGCCGATATTTAGGAGCATGCCGTGACTGCACGAACATTGACCCATCTTGAACGATTGGAAGCTGAGGCCATTCACATCATGCGTGAAGTTGTGGCTGAGGCCGAAAAACCCGTCATGCTCTATTCGGTGGGCAAGGACAGCGCGGCTATGTTGCACGTCGCCAAAAAGGCGTTTTATCCCTCACCGCCGCCTTTTCCGTTATTGCATGTCGATACGACGTGGAAATTTCAGGAAATGTACAAGCTGCGCGAAAAGGCGGCTGCTGATGCGGGCATGGAATTGCTTGTCCATCAAAATCCCGAAGCAATTGAGCGCGGGATTAATCCCTTCGATCATGGCAGCTTGCACACGGATATCTGGAAAACCGAGGGGCTGAAGCAGGCGCTGGATAAATATGGCTTTGATGCGGCCTTTGGCGGCGCGCGGCGGGACGAGGAAAAAAGCCGTGCGAAAGAGCGGATATTTTCTTTCCGCTCGGCCAATCACCGCTGGGATCCGAAGAATCAACGCCCGGAATTGTGGAAGCTTTATAATACCCGCAAGTCAAAGGGCGAGAGCATCCGGGTTTTTCCGATGTCGAATTGGACCGAGCTTGATATCTGGCAATATATTCATCTGGAAAATATCGAGATCGTGCCGCTTTATTATGCGGCAAAACGCCCGACGGTTGAACGCGACGGGATGCTCCTCATGGTTGATGACGAGCGTTTTCGGCTGGCCGAGGGTGAAACGCCGGTGGAACGCTCTATCCGGTTTCGCACATTAGGCTGTTATCCCCTGACCGGCGCAGTCGAGAGTGAAGCGGCGACTTTGCCGGAGATTATTCAGGAAATGCTGCTGACCACTACATCGGAACGCCAAGGCCGCGCGATTGATCATGACAGCGCCGCTTCGATGGAGAAGAAAAAGCAGGAAGGGTATTTCTGATGAGCGATGCAGAAACTATCTACAAGACCGACGCGCTGATTGCCGATGACATCGACGCTTATCTGGAAACGCATCAGCATAAATCGCTGCTCCGTTTCATCACTTGCGGTTCGGTGGATGATGGGAAATCGACGTTGATCGGGCGGCTGCTCTACGACAGCAAGATGATATTCGAGGATCAGCTTGAGGCCTTGCAAGCGGATTCGAAAACCGTGGGCACTCAGGGGCAGGAAATTGACTTCGCGCTGCTGGTAGACGGTCTTGCCGCCGAGCGTGAACAAGGTATCACCATCGATGTCGCCTATCGTTTCTTCTCGACCGAAAAGCGCAAATTCATTGTCGCGGACTGCCCAGGGCACGAGCAATATACCCGCAATATGGTGACGGGCGCTTCGACTGCAGACCTGGCGGTAATGCTGATCGACGCGCGCAAAGGCGTGCTGGTCCAGACGCGGCGGCATAGCTATTTGTGCAATCTGGTCGGCATCAAGAATATCGTTCTGGCGATCAACAAGATGGATCTGATCGATTATGATCAAGAAAAATATGACGCGATTGTCGCTGATTACGCCGCCTTTGCCAAAGAAATTGGCATTGAGAGTTTCACCGCCATGCCAATCTCCGGGATTAACGGCGATAATATAACCGAAAACTCGGCAAACACCCCTTGGTACAAGGGCACGCCGCTGATGGCGCATCTGGAGACGGTTTCGCTCAATCTGGACGCCGATCAGGACAAGCCGCTGCGGATGCCGGTGCAATGGGTCAACCGGCCCAATCTCGACTTTCGCGGATTTTCCGGCCAAATCGCTGCGGGTTCGGTGAAACCGGGGGATGCCATTCGTGTTCTGCCGTCAGGCAAGACTTCGACCGTCAGCAAGATTGCCACGCTGGACGGTGATCTTGACGAAGCGGTTGCCGGGCAATCGGTGACTTTATGCCTTGACGATGAAATCGACTGCTCGCGCGGGGATGTCATTGCGGCCAGCGATGACCCGCCCGAAGCCTCCGACCAGTTTGAGGCGACGATTGTGTGGATGGACGATGAAGACCTCGTCCCGGGCCGCGCCTATTGGCTGAAGCTTGGGACGCAGATGGTCTCGGTTACTGTTCAGGCGCCCAAATATACCGTCAATGTCAACACGATGGAGCATATGGCGGCCAAGACGCTGGACCTCAATGCCATTGGCGTCGCCGAAATCGCGACGGATAAACCGATAGTATTTGAAGCCTATGCCGACAACCGCACGCTGGGCGGCTTCATCCTGATCGACAAGATTACCAATGCGACCGTCGGCGCCGGGATGCTGCATTTCAGCCTCCGTCGCGCGCAAAATGTCCATTGGCAGGCGACGGATATTACTCGCGAGGCGCATGCGGATCTGAAAAACCAGAAGCCCAAAGTGCTCTGGTTCACCGGCTTGTCGGGTTCGGGCAAATCAACCATCGCTAATGAGGTGGAAAAACTGCTCAACGTCATGAACCGGCATACGTTCCTGCTCGACGGCGATAATGTACGGCATGGTTTGAACAAGGATCTCGGCTTTACCGAAACGGACCGGATTGAAAATATCCGCCGCGTCGGTGAAGTCGCCAAACTGATGACCGACGCGGGTCTGATCGTGCTCACGGCGTTTATTTCGCCGTTCCGGGCCGAGCGCGAGATGGTGCGCGCCATGCTGCCCGAAGGTGAGTTTATCGAGATTTTCGTTGATACCCCACTGGAAGTTGCCGAACAGCGCGACGTGAAGGGGCTCTATAAAAAGGCACGCGCAGGGGAGCTGAAAAACTTTACCGGTATTGATAGTCCTTATGAGCCACCGGAAAAGCCCGATATCCGGGTCAATACCGTGGAGATGACTCCGGTCGAAGCTGCTGATTATATCGTCCGCCAGATCGCGCCGCTTAAATGACGGATGCCCAGATAAAAGACGACGCTGCTCTGGCAGCGCACCTCGCTGAGGCCGCAGGAAAAATTTTACTCCAAGTGCGTGAGAGCGGGACTTTCACCGGAAAGGCGCTGGGCAAGGCAGGAGATAAAACGGCGAACGAATATCTGATCCAAGCGATCGCGCAGCAGCGGCCCGATGATGGCCTTCTGTCCGAAGAGAGCAAGGACACCGATGAACGCCTGTCCAGATCACGCGTCTGGATTATTGATCCGGTCGATGGCACCCGCGAATATGGCGAAGGCCGGACGGACTGGGCGGTGCATGTCGCGCTGGCCATTGATGGCGCTCCCGTGATTGGGACCGTCGCCCTACCCAGTCTTGATCTTGTGTTGCGCTCGGATCAACCAATCAGTCTTCCCGATGCACCCGGAAAGTTGCGCATGGTCGTCAGTCGTACCCGCCCCGCTGCCGAAGCAGTCGCGACAGCAGAAACTCTGAATGCCGAATTGATTCCGATGGGTTCCGCTGGTGCAAAGGCGATGGCGGTCGTTCGCGGCGAGGCGGATATTTACCTCCATACCGGGGGCCAATATGAATGGGATAATTGCGCGCCCGCTGCGGTGGCATTGGCACACGGGCTGCACGCCAGTCGCATCGATGGCTCACCCCTGATTTACAACCAGCGCGATGTTTACGTGCCAGACTTGCTCATCTGCCGGAAAGAACACGCTGATCCGGTATTCAACGCGCTTGCCGGGCTTTAGAAATATTACCGGCAGGGAATGTCGGTCTATTTACTCGTGAGAAAGCTCGCTGGCGAGGCTGCCCTGATTATAGAGCGCAACAATCAAACGCATCACGGCGTCTGACTGAATGGAATCTCGATCGATAGTGACGGTGTCGCGCGCGCAAATATCTTTTGCGAAAGATATGGTTTCATCGGTGCATTGAAACGACTGACCATCAACAAACAGCATCAAGCTATCTTCGCTCTCGCAGACAAATGAAAAGCGGCTGGCCGGGTTGCGGTGCAACGGGATACCGCTGGCTAAAGCCCTGCGCAATCGCTCTACCTCGAGAGGCACTTCCGGTCGCCAGTCCACATCAGGATATTTGGGCGTGCTGCTATATTGCCCAAACCAGCGCACAAAGGCTTCGCGGTCTGCCATTTTTTCGGTGATCATGGCGTGGAGCCGGTCAATCGCTTGCGGTGCAATTTCACCCGGATTATCCTGCGGCTGCAAACCCGTATCGCCGTAGCGATCATCATCGGTCATATCTGCCAGCAAATCATCTGCCCAATAACCGATAAGTTCGCTGCGCGATGGCGCGCGAAAGCCGATACTATAGGTCATGCAATCATCGCCAACCGCAACGCCATTGTGGGATATTCCTGGCGGTACATAAAGCATGTCGCCCGGCTCCAGCAACCACTCATCGGTCGCCTCAAAATTGGCGAGCAATCGCAAATCATCATTCGGTAACAGTTCGCTGTTTTCATCGCACATCCCGCCGACTTGCCAGCGGCGCTTGCCCAGACCCTGAACAAGAAATACATCATAGTGATCAAAATGCGGCCCGACCCCGCCACCATCGCTGGCAAAGCTGACCATGACATCATCAATCCGCCAATTGGGAATGAAGCGAAATGGCTCGATCAGCGCCGCCACTTCGGGCACATGATGATCAACCGCTTGCACCAGCAAGGTACAGGCTTCTTTATCGAGCACACCAAAGCGTTTCGCTGGAAATGGCCCCTGCTCGAGGTTCCAGCTCTCACCGGCCCGCATGATCAGACGCGACTCCACAAGATCTTCGCATGCGAGGCCCGCCAGTTCATCCGGCGCAATTGGATTCTTCCAAGACGGCCACGGATTTCTGATCAGCAGCGGCTTTTGTTGCCAATAGTCGCGCAAGAAGGTCGCGGTATCGAGGTTGAAGTTTTGCATATAGGGTCGCTACACAGTTTGGCGAAGATAAGCACAGATAAATATTTATGCCGCCCGGATCGCTTGCGCTCCCACGAATTTGGTTCAGCCTCGGTATAGCATCCTACAGGTGTTTTACTTTTGCTCCTATTTCCAATAGGAGAAATAAGGGTCTGCGAGCTTTAAGACATGCCGATCATATTGCGTTTTCATATATAATTATTGGAATTGACCGTGCCCGAATCAAGCAATGAAAAACTTTCCGTCGTTGTCGTGGGAGCCGGGTTTGCCGGACTTTATCTTCTCTACCGGCTGCGGAAAATGGGCTTGTCCGCGAGAGCATTTGAGGCTGGTGACGATGTTGGCGGGACATGGTATTGGAACCGCTATCCGGGCGCGCGATGCGACATTGAGAGCATCGACTATTCCTATAGTTTTGACACCGAACTGGAGCAGGACTGGGAATGGACCGAAAAATATGCGACCCAACCGGAAATACTGCGCTATGCCCAGCATGTTGCGGAAAAGCATGACCTCAAGCGCGATATCACGTTCAATACGCGGGTGATGAAAGCGGTATGGAACGAGGAAACATCGCTCTGGACCGTGACCACAGAAAATGGTGAAGTCACAACTTGCCAATATTTCATCATGGCGACCGGGTGCCTGTCCCAGCCAAAGAATATCGACATTGAGGGTGCTGATCATTTCGGCGGCGAAATCTATAAGACCCACAGCTGGCCGCATGACGGCGTGGACTTTTCCGGCAAACGGGTTGGCATTATCGGCACCGGGTCTTCCGGTATCCAGTCTATCCCGCTCATCGCGGAACAGGCCGCGCATACGACCGTGTTCCAGCGCACGGCTAACTATTCAATCCCAGCCGGGAACGGTCCGATCTCCAAGGAAAAACTCGCAATCAAGCAGCGCTATCAGGACTATCGCGAGGAAGCGCGGTGGACTCCCGTTGGCGTGCCCGGAAAAGAAACCGTTGATTTCACTTTCATGGTGTCTGATGAAGATCGCGAAAAGCGCTATGAAGCGTTGTGGAACACAGGAGCAATTCCGCATATTGGTTCTGAATTTGCTGATATTCTCTCCAACAAGGAGGCCAATGACACACTAGCGGAATTTGCCCGCAAAAAAATCCGCAGTGTCATTGACGATCCAGAGGTTGCAGAAATCTTGAGCCCGACAAGCTTTCCGATTTGCACCAAACGCGCCTGCCTCGATAGCGGTTATTTCGAAACGTTCAACAAACCGAATGTCAGTCTGGTGGATATTCGCAAAAATCCGATCACCGAGATCACCGAAACCGGGATTGCCACGGCGGACCAGAATTTCGAGTTTGATGCGATAGTTTTTGCAACCGGCTTTGATGCGATGACCGGCGCGTTGCTGGCGGTTGATATTCAGGGTCGTAATGGTCAGACATTGAAAGAAAAATGGGCCGATGGTCCGGTCAACTATCTGGGTCTCACCGTCTCCGGCTTTCCCAATTTCTTCATGATCACCGGACCGGGCAGCCCATCGGTTTTGTCCAATATGATCGTTTCGATCGAGCAGCATGTGGACTGGATCACCGATTGCATCAGCTACATGCAAAAAGAAAATCTCGCCGTCATTGATGCAACGTTGACAGCAGAAAGTGGCTGGGTGAAGTATAGCACCGACTTTAGCGATCTGACACTTTTCCCGATGGCAAATTCCTGGTATATGGGCGCGAATGTTCCGGGCAAACCGCGCGTATGCCTGCCCTTCGTCGGCGGTGTCGGGGCGTATCGCCGGGCTTGCAACGATGTGGCGGCACAGGATTATCTCGGCTTCAAATTTGACGGCCCGGGTGGCCCGCGTTGCAACGACGGTCTGGTCAGAAGACAACAACCGGACGTTGTCGGCTTGCTGGAAATGATGGCCGAGATGGATCTGCCTGCAATGGAAACCCTGCCCGTTGACGACGCCCGGGCAATGTCCGTCGCGATGAACGCTGGCACGCCTCCGGGTCCCGCAGTCGGCGAAGTCATCGATGGCAAATTTCCCGGTGCTGATGGTGATTTGGATTACCGCCTTTACCGTCCAGCGACGCCTGGACCGCATCCAGTTACTCTCTATTTCCACGGCGGTGGCTGGGTCTTGGGTGATCACACGTCCGACGATGCGTTCTGCCGCGATCTTTGCCGACAATCCGATACAATGGTGGTGTCCGCAAATTATCGTCACGGTCCGGAAGCCCGTTTCCCAGCCGCTGCCGATGATGGCTTTGCGGCACTCAATTGGGTCGCCGGGAATATCGAGAGCCTTGGCGGAATCTCCGGTCAGCTAGCGGTTTGCGGCTGGAGCGCAGGCGGGAATATTGCGGCCGTTGTTTGCCAGCTTGCACGCGATAGTGGCGGGCCTGATATTGCCGGACAGTTTCTTATCACTCCGGTGACGGATTGTGATGATGATCGTCCATCCATGCGCGACAATGCGGAAGGATTTGTTTTGACCAAGGCGTTGATGGACTGGTTCTGGGACAATTACGCCGACCCCGCTGATCGCGCCGACCCCAAAGCATCGCCCTTGCGCGCAACCGATCTCTCAAACCTGCCGCCCGCGTTGATTGTGACAGCTGAATTTGATCCTTTGCGGGATCAGGGGCGCGACTATGCCGACGCTTTAGCCGCGGCTGGCACTCCTACGCGCTACATCACATATCCTGGGCAAATACATACGTCCTTTGCCTCAGTCGGCACGATATTGTCAGCCAATGAAGCGCGGGAAGAAATTGCGGCGAGCCTGAAGCAATGTTTCAAGGTCATGGAACCGGCAAGCTAACGACGCATCTTTCCCGATATCGGAGCTTAAAAAAAAGACCCCGCCGAAATCTTTTCGGCGGGGTCTCTTTAAGAGTCTATCCGGGATTTAGAAGCCGACTTTGGCACCAAAACGGAATATCCGGCCAAAGGGGTTACCAATGAACGGATCATAGCTGACCTCAAGCCGTGCCGCAGATGGATCCTCATCCGTGAAATTCTCGACCGAGAATTGCAGTTGCACATCGACCGCGCTTATTGGCAAGTTGTAGGTCGCATGGAAATCATGCTGGGTATAGCTTGAGACTTCCCGGCCAAAGCTCGTCGGGCCAAAGCTTGTAGTCGCACAAGCGGCCAGTCCGACACACCGATCATCGGTAACACCATCAACATATTTGAACCCGTAACGCAGGTTCAAACCACTGAAATTATAGTTGACATAGGCATTGCCTCGCCATTTCGAAATCGTACCCGGGTCACGGAAGTAGTTGGTGAAACCGTCTGCACTATAGCCCGGTTGAACCACAACCCCGCGCAGCACGAAATCCTCGAAATCAAACTTCAGGACGTGCGATGCATTGCCACCGATCGAGAAGACGCCAGGACCGACTTCGGTGGTGAAATCGAGCGCGAAATCAAGGCCGCTGGTTTTTGCACCCGGCCCATTGACCCAGTCCGTGCGAACGCGTGAAATATCAAGGCCATTCGTTACACCCTGGGTACAAACACCACCTTGGAACGTAATCAGATCAATAAAAACGTTCGAACAATCGGCGAATCGGTTAGATGTGCTGCCTGGGACCAATCCTCCGCTTATAGCACCAGAGGCAATCGCCTGAGCCGGAGTGGTCGTAATCCGACCGTTAAAGTCATAGGTCCAGTAATCGACCGAAAAGGTAAACCCGCCGTAATCGAGCACCGCTCCGATATTATAAGTCAAAGCGTCTTCTGGCCCCAAGGTAGTGGGATTGCCAAAAATATCGACAGACTTAAAGTTGTTGCCAGCGGCTTGGATGCCCGCGAGGCTTGTTACCGCATTCGGTGAGACCTGGGTGGCCAAAGGTCCGGCAAATGTTGTCCCGATTGAACCACGCAGCACCAGCCAGTCGGTTGGTTCCCAGCGGATTGCGCCTTTGGGATTGATAGTAGAACCGACTGATCCGCCATAGTCTTCAAACCGGATTGCGCCATTGATCTCAAGCGTGTCGCTGATCGGGACGTTAACTTCGGCAAACAGCGCCTTGACGTTCTGACCAACTCTAGTGGGTCTTGTTCCGCCAAGGAAGATGAACGAACCAACGCCATCGGTCGAAGTGCCTGCGCAACTTAGATCACCTTCAATAAAGCAGGGATTGAAGCGAAGATCGGGCTCGCGATTGAGCGAACGGCTGGAAAAATCATTCTCGCGATATTGTCCACCAAATGCATAACCAATCGGACCGCCACCAAAATCGATGCCAAGCTCGCCAGAGAAGATCAGATCAATCACTGTCTGCTCTTCGACCTGGTGGGTGCCGTTGGGCACTTGTATCCAGGAAAATAGCGCGGGATCATTCTCGTTACCCGGAATATAGGCGGGGTTGGCAAGGTTAAACGGGAGGTTGGATGGAGCGCTATTAATAAACGGATTGAAATAGCCGCAATTGCCTACGCCCGCAGTGCCCGTAGCCCTGACACAATTGGGTCCGCCAAAGCCTTCCAGTGCAGCTTGCAAACGTGAACCAATAACATCCGGGGCGAAAGCATCACGTTCCGAACGCCACCAGGTCGTATAGAGTTGCGCGCGGAAGTTGTCGGAGAAATCTTTCTCAAACCCGCCTGAAAAACGCCATGCTTCGTTCTTTGCACTACCTCGACCAGCGCCGCGCTCGGTATCCCGAGGATTACCGCCCAAAGCGACTGGCCGTGTCAAAATGATCGTTGCATAAGTGCCATTGTTTGCCGCCAGGGTGCCAGGAGTGAAAGGATCTGCGATGCCCCCTGCAAGTCCCGACTGCTGTATGAATCCGCGATACCCCGGGTTGGACGATGGAACAAAAAACTGGTTGGCGCTTCCTGATCCCAATGGGCCCTGGGTTGCGGGGAAGCTTGGTGAATAAGCAAGAGATTCCAGATCGGTGCGCGAATAGAGCCCTTCAGCATGGAAACGGAATGTGTCGCTCAACTCCACATCAGCCTGAATATAGCCCTGATAGCGATCTTCTTCTTCGATCAGGTTATCGAATGGAACAAAGGAAAACCGGCAAATTGGGAAGCCGATGCTATCGACAACGCCGCTCAACGCCTGGCAAGCACCGACGGAGGAACCGTCAAGGCCAATCCCGATCGTTGTTCCGGCACGGCCTTGCGAAATATTTCCCAGTCGCGGCGTGTACGTCGCCGGATTGCCGACCGCTGACCAGCCTGACGGGTTTACTTCATAAGGAACCAGCGTAAAATCACGGTCTTTCGTGCCCAGTTCGGAGCGATGTTGCCAACCGAAACCGGCGAGAATATTGGCATTCCCGAAATTTTTGCCAACCACGATTGAGCTCGTCCAGTTGCCATCAGAACCCTTGATTGACTCGTAATCGCCCTGCATTTCAACGCCTTCAAAACCCTTTTTGGTAATGAAGTTGGCAACCCCGGCAATCGCATCAGACCCGTAGGTCGCCGCTGCGCCGTCTTTTAGAAGTTCAATTCGGTCAACCGCAAAAAACGGAACGAGATTAGTGTCTACAAATCCGTCGCCTGGCGCTGAAATTGCGCGCCTTCCGTTAAACAGTACCAGCGTCCGTGTAGGGCCAAGGCCACGCAAGTTGATCGAGCCATTGCCCTGAAAACCCTGACTCGCGGTTGAGAACTGGTTTGAATCGCCAAGCACTGCGCCTACTGAAGGCAGGCTTTTAATGAATTCCAGCGGTGAAGACACACCGCTTTGTGCTAGATCCTCGGACGAGAACACATCAACAGGAACTGCGGCATCTTCCGGTGTACCGCGGATGAAACTGCCGGTAACGACGATGATATTTTCTTGCTCATCCGCTTCCTGCGCGTCCTGTGCGTGCGCCAGACCGGGCATCAACGATGCTGACAAGATCAATGCGCTCAAGGCGCTCGTATTGCGTAAAACGGATTTTTTCATCCTCGTCCTCTCCTGTTGTATTAGCCTCATTTTCCTGGGGGATCGGGCTATTTTTTTTAGTATGCGAAGGTTGCGCCGAAACATGTTCGATAGTCAAGAAACTTTATGCACAACGGAAGCAATATTTGCCTGCAATAATTAGGTCATTTTGCGTCGTTCAGTTATTTCCTTTCCGATGGAGGGTGCTGGGTGACGGGCGGCAGATTGCCGATCATCCCGTCTGGTCGGGCAGCCGCAAGCATTCTTTTATACGCCGGACGGGCTTCAATTTTCACTTTCCACGCCGCAATATTCGGGAATTTTTCCTTGTCCACGAGGTTGAGCCCGGTCGCCACATTGAGTGGGAAAAGCATCATGATGTCCGCCGCAGAAAATTCGGCACCGCCAAACCACGGGTGTTTTGCAAGATAGTTTTCAGAATATTGCACAACCGCTTCGCTATCGACGAACCTCGATCGCTCTGTCGGCGGGTTGGTTCTCCATGCCCGGTAATCGCTGAACAATCGGGCAGCGAGCGAGCCTTCTGCGTAGTGCATCCACATAACGTGCTCGGGATAAAATTCGCTGTCGCGCGCAGGAGCCAGT
This sequence comes from Parasphingorhabdus halotolerans, assembly GCF_012516475.1. NCBI lineage: Bacteria > Pseudomonadati > Pseudomonadota > Alphaproteobacteria > Sphingomonadales > Sphingorhabdaceae > Parasphingorhabdus > Parasphingorhabdus halotolerans. Next base: position 1,042,417 of record NZ_CP051217.1, read on the forward strand.
TTGCCAGGCGCGTAACGGGTCAGGATCGTATCGATGATCGCGCCCGATTCTACCAATATATGGTCATCGATCACAACCGTTGGGACCATCGCCATTTCATGACCGAGGCCGCGTACCTTGGCCATGGATGCCATTAAATCGCCACGCACATATTCAAGCTTGTAGGGCATTTCCAGTTCTTCCATCAGCCAGACAATGCGTTCAGAGCGTCGTCCTTCGAGGTGGTAAATCGTCAAATCCGGCATTGGCATCGCTTCCATTTGTGTGGTTTTTGACTCGGCCTGTGCCATTTGCGGCGCGCCAATTGCGGCGGCTATAAGCATAAGTCCTGCGGCGGATTGGCGAAGCATAATATATCCTCCCTTTAATTAAGCTCCATAGATTTATGTAAGCTTTGACGATCTCGAAAATCGTTCAAGACAAGCAAACTGTCGGATTTTACACTGCGGCGCAATGAATTTTTTTTCTGAAGTAGACCGCCCCGCCCATCGGCATTTCGAAAATGCATGGCCTGCACTCAAATCTCCCGCGACAATTGCGCTTTGACCTGACGGATCGGTATCGAACTTTCAATAGAGGCGACGCCGGGAATTTTAGTGAGCTTGCCCGTCAGAAAAGATTCATAACCAGCCAGATCCGCTACTGCGATCCGCATAAGATAGTCTCTATTCCCGGTCATCAGCCAGCAATTGACGACCTCCGGGTATTGTTCGATCGCATGTTCAAAAGCTTGCAAAGCATCATCGACCTGTTTGTCCAATTGTACGGAAACGAAAACAGAAAACCCGTAACCGATGGCGGACTCGTTCAGTTGGGCATGATAGTCCAATATGAAACCGTCAGCTTCCAGACGTCTGACACGTCTGGCGCACGGCGTCGGACTCAACCCAACCGTATCACTCAGTTCCAACATCGATAGTCGTGCATTGCCTTGCAACGCACGCAGAATCGACCTGTCGATATCATCAAAATTGGATTTATCCATCATGTTTCTTTCAATATTAGTGATAATCACCAATTTATCAGCAGAAATTGCTATAATTTGCAATTCAAATCCGGTTGATTTGGTTTATATATCTCGATCGGATTAATACGAACAAATGAGATAGAGCTATGCAAGATCAGCAACTGGATGCGCTGAGGATATTGGAAAAGCGAATTTTGTGGCTTGCGTCATGGACGATACACAATGCCAACCATTTGCGGGACAAAGGCGATTCCGATGTTAAAGTAGGCGGTCATCAGGCCTCGTCTGCATCCATCGCAACGATCATGACAGCGCTTTATTTCACCAGCCTGAAATCGGAAGACCGTGTGGCGGTAAAACCTCATGCATCGCCGATATTCCATGCCATTCAATATCTGTCAGGCCAACAAACATTGGAAAAGCTTGAGAATTTTCGTGGTTTTGGTGGTGCGCAAAGCTATCCGTCACGGACCAAGGATATTGACGATGTCGACTTCTCCACCGGTTCGGTTGGCCTTGGAGTAGCGCAAACGCTCTTTTCTTCGCTAGTTCAGGATTATGTGACGCATCGCGGGATGATGGACGATCGTCCTGACGGCCGGATGGTCGCTCTCATTGGCGACGCGGAAATGGACGAGGGCAATATATACGAGGCTCTGTTTGAAGGTTGGAAGCATAATCTGCGCAATTGCTGGTGGATTGTGGACTACAATCGCCAATCACTGGATGCGGTTGTCCATGAAGGCCTGTTCCAGAAGTTTGAAGATATGTTCCGCAGCTTTGGCTGGGACGTCGTGACGCTTCGACACGGGCAATTTCAGGAACAGGTTTTTGCGAGGTCCGGCGGGGAAGCATTGCGCGAATGGATAGAGCAATGTCCGAACCAGCTTTACTCCGCGTTGATATTTCAGGGCGCATCTGCATGGCGCGAGCGACTGAACAAGGATTTTTGCGACAACGCCGAGGTGCTGACAATATTGTCCGAACTGGACGACGCCGCACTGGAAAAATTCATGGGCAATCTAGGCGGCCACGACCTGCCCTCGCTGGCTGAAGCTTTTGAAGCAGCCTCGCAGCATGATCGCCCCACCTTATTCATTTGTTACACGATCAAGGGCCGCGGCTTGCCGCTGGCGGGCCATAAAGACAATCACGCCGGATTGATGACGCCCAAACAGATTAATGTTTTGCGGCAGCAATTAGGCGTCCGAGAAGGACATGAATGGGACAAATGGGAGGGCGTGGAAGCGCATCAACAAAACCTTGAAAGCATCATTCAAAATAGCGCCTTCTTTGCCAAAGGCACGCGCCGTTTGACGGCCCCCAAGGTTCCGCTGCCAGACGCTTTGCCGTCGCCGGAAGGCAAGGGCAAGCCGCTCTCCACGCAAATGGCATTCGGCCATATTATGAATGATATTGGCAAGGACGATAGTGCACTAGCAGACCGCATCGTCACCACATCCCCGGATGTGACTGTTTCCACCAATCTGGGAGGCTGGGTCAATCGCCGCGGCATATTTTCCAGAAACAAGGTCAAAGATACTTTCCGCGACCAGAAAATTCCTTCGACGTTTAAATGGGGTTCGTCGCCTACCGGTCAGCATCTGGAACTCGGGATCGCGGAGTCGAACCTGTTCATTCTGCTGTCCGCGCTCGGACTATCACATACCATAAACGGAGAACGCCTTTTGCCTGTCGGCACCGTCTATGACCCGTTTATTTACCGCGCTGCCGATCAGATGAACTATGCCTGTTATCAGGATGCCCGCTTCATGCTGGTCGCAACGCCATCAGGCGTCAGTCTCGCGCCCGAAGGCGGCGCGCATCAATCCATCGGCACACCGTTGGTTGGTATGGCGCAGGACCGGATGGCCTATTTTGAACCCGCCTTTGCCGATGAGTTGGCGGTCATCATGCGCTTTGGTTTTGAATTCATGCAGAACGAGGAGCCCGCGCGTAACGCTACAGCAAATTGCCTTAATGATGAAACGGGAGGCTCCATCTATCTGCGGCTCTCAACCCGCCCGATTGAACAAATCGAGCGCAAAATGACACCGGAGTTACGGTCTGACATTATCGACGGCGGCTATTGGCTTCGGGAACCGGGACCGAATGCCGAGGTGATCATTGCCTATACCGGCACTTTGGCACCCGAAGCGATACAGGCAGTCGGCATGATGGGCGAAGATGTCCGCGACATTGGCCTATTAGCGATCACATCCGCAGATCGTCTGCTGGCCGGTTTTTCAGCCGCGCAAAAACGCCGTCAGAATGGAGATTTCGGCGCGCAATCTCATGTTGAGAGGCTTTTCGGCACTCTCAATCCAGGCGCGGCCATTGTCACCGTTTGTGATGCCCATCCGGCAACCTTGGCTTGGCTGGGATCGGTTAATGGCAATAAGTCGCGGTCGCTTGGCGTTGAGAAATTTGGGCAAACGGGCTCTATTGGCGAGCTTTACGGCCACTATGGAATCGACGCTGCCGGAATTATGCAAGCAGCGCAGGAACTGGCGTTAAGGCGACCGTTAAGATTTGTCCGTACGGTTTAACAAGAGCTTAGCTGGCTAAAGTTACCAACAGCAACCAGCATGGGGTTATTTTAACCAATTCCATATATTCAAACCGCTTATGCGCGTTTTGCTTGCCTATAATAAATTTGCCGGAGGGTTTCGTCCCAAGCTGTTGAATGCGCTGCAAATGCAGTTAGCAAAACGCGGTCATTTGGTATTTTCAGTGGGAACCCGGGACAAGGAATTTTCCGAAGAGCTAAGTCGCTGCGATCATGTCTGTGTGTTGGGTGGCGACGGAACTTTGCGTGACAGCATAAACCTCGCCCGATCTTTCAACGTATCGCCTAGTTTCAGTATATTGCCTTTGGGCACCATCAATCTAGTTGCGCGCGAGCGCGAATATGAAAAAAATGCGGAAATAATGGCCACACGGATTGCTTCTCTTGCAGATCCGGTTAGTCACTATACCGCCAAAATGAATGATGACGCTTTCGTCGCCTGTCTTTCCATTGGGCCAGATAGCTATAGCGTTGCGCGCGTTACACAAAAATCAAAAGACAAGTGGGGGCGACTCGCCTATCTTTTCGCATTTGTTCAGCAACTCATGGACTGGAAAAGAATGGAGTTATCCGTCAAAATTGATGGAGAAACCGTCCGTGCCGAAGCCATTTATGTGCTGAAAAGCAAGTATTTCGCTGGACCTTGGAGCTTGTGCCGCCAAGCGGATATTACGCTGCCGCAATTCTCTGTCATTTTGCTTCCCAAAGCACGTCGTCGTGATTTTATCAGGTTGATTGCAAGCGCCATCATAAGCCCGCGCTTCCAGTCAGCGAAATGGACGCAACTAACCTGCAACGATCTGCATATTTCGGCATTAACCGGAACGCCTGTTCAAGCCGATGGGGATATTGCTGGCACCTTGCCAATGAGAGTACAAATCGCACCCGAACCGCTGCGCTTTACATCGTAACTCAGGATATCCAGACCTATTATCGGGCGTGTTGCAGTCTTGCTCTAACCTGTCCGCCTGAACTTTTAGCCGCTGTTCTTTTTTCCGGTAAAAGCCATAATCCGTTCCTGCATATCGGGTCCAACCCCTTCATTTTCCAGAACTTCCCATTGCAGGCCAGCATCCAGCGGGTTCCCGTCCGTCGCCTCAAGCAAGTGCTTGTTGGCCGCGTGGGAGAATGAGGAATTGGTGGTAATTTTGGTAGCCAGCGCTTCGATCTCGGTATCGAAGCTATCCAACGGCACCACATATTCCGCCAGCCCAATACGCACCGCTTCGTCCGCGCCAATCATATCAGCGGTAAACATAAGCCGTTTGGCAGTCGCAATGCCCACGCGGCGCGGCAGGCGTTGACTCATGCCCCATATAGGTGTCAGCGCCCATTTTGCATGGGTGTCGCCAAACCGCGCATTGTCAGCTGCGATGATGAAATCAGCAGCCAGCGCCACTTCGAGCGCGCCGGTATAGCAATGCCCATGGACCGCAGCGATAACCGGCTTGGAAAGTTTCTCCATCATCCGCAGCGTTTCGCTGTGCCAGCCGCGCGAAGGCACCGCCTCTCCTTCCGCAATATCGGCCAGATCGTGGCCAGCGGAAAAACACTTGCCCGCTCCGCGCAGGACAACACATTTTATTTCATCATCCTTTGCGATATCCGAAACGTGACTCCTCAATTCCCGGAACATACCGACCGTGAGCGAATTTAGTTTATCCGGGCGATTAAGCGTGAGCAGCGCTATCCCATCATTGTCTTCACGCAATACGAGGTCAGTCATTATCTATTCTCCACCAAAAAATCTCTATCCATCGTTATTTCGATCATGCTGTTACATCATGGCCGTAAATCCAGTTCAGTCGGTCATCCAGTGCATTGGACTTGATCTTATCTGCAAGCCACATCGGACCAAGCGCATCAGGCTTATGGAAAATTTTCATGTTGGCGCGGGCAGCGGCCTGTATTTTCGCAGTGCGTTGATGCCGGGCCGCAAAATAGCCTGATAGCGCCGCTTCAATGGTCGGCTTTTCTGACAGAAATCGCGCGAGCACATAGCCGTCTTCTATCGCCTGCACTGCGCCCTGCGCCATGAATGGCAGCATCGGATGACAAGCATCACCGAGCAATATCGCCCGGCCGTCTGCCCATTTTTCCAGTGGTTTCCGATCGTAAAGAGCCCACCGGAAATGGCTTTCCGCCTGCTCGATCAGCGCCGTTATAGTAGGATGCCAATCAGCAAAATCGGCGAGCGCTTCCTCACGGGAACCTTGCTGCGTCCAGCTTTCTTCCTGCCAGTCGCCACGTTCTACAACACCGACAAAATTCGCAACCGCCCCGCCTCTCAGCAAGTAAGTCACAGCGTGCTTGCCCTCGCCCAGCCAAACCGATGCAACGGGAAGTGGCACATTTCGGCCTAGCTTTTCAACCGGTACCACCGCGCGCCATGCGACGTTACCGGTAAAGCGAGGTTCATCTGCACCAATCATCTGATTACGCATGGCGGATTTTATCCCGTCAGCACCGACGACAATATCGCCCTCTGTCAAACTACCGTCTTCACAAATTGCCCAAGCATGGATCTCATCCTGCCTGTAACCGGTTACCGTTTTAGCATTGGAGATTGAACCCGGTAGTCTCGCATCAATAGCGGATTTCAGAATATGGACCAGATCTGCGCGATGGATGTGCAAATATGGTGCACCGTATCTATCCTCATAATCGCCCATATTGTTTGTCATGATGACCCGGCCGGATTGACCCATGCGCAACTGGCTTGCTCTGGGCCGGAAACCGGCTTTTTCGATTTCGGCACCCAAATCCAGAGCCTGCAGCACTTTCATGCCGTTGGGACTAATCTGAATTCCCGCGCCAACTTCGTCCAGCTCAGCGGCTTGCTCCAGTATTTCAACGTCCCACCCAAATTTATGCAGGCATAGCGCCGCATTCAGCCCGCCAATTCCACCCCCTGCGACTATCGCCTTCATGTGAACCGGTTTTTCCCTTTCTGGTTGCCATTTTCTTCGATCAAACAGGAATCGCCAATCTACCTAGCTTCCATTTTGATATTTCCGCAAAATATTCCGCTATGGAAATAAATTCTTCACACAGCCGATTTAACGCTCCTGATAATTGATCATAAGCACAGCCTTCAAGAGCACACTTGACCAACAATCATGATCAGGCCAGAAGTCTGCTCGAAACAGGCTTGTAATCTTACAGAAATTCTGCGCGATAATGCCACACAGACAACAAGGATAGTTATGAAAATTGCGATGATCGGATCCGGCTATGTCGGCCTGGTGTCTGGGGCTTGCTTTGCCGACTTTGGCCATCAGGTTGTTTGTGTCGACAAAGACGACAGCAAGATCGAAAGCCTCAACCAGAACATTATGCCTATATACGAACCCGGATTGGCAAATCTGGTAAAGCGCAATGTCGATGGCGGAAGATTGTCATTTTCGAATGACCTGAAAGCTTCGGTTGAAAATAGCGATGCGATTTTTATCGCGGTCGGTACACCATCTCGACGCGGTGATGGACATGCCGATCTGAGCTATGTTTATGCCGCCAGTGAAGAAATTGCCGAAGTCATTACCAAACCTACTGTCGTGGTCACCAAATCAACGGTTCCGGTAGGCACAGGCGACGAAGTCGAACTGATATTGTCCAAAAAACTGCCGCGAGATCAGTTTGCGGTGGTTTCCAATCCGGAGTTTCTTCGCGAAGGCGCTGCTATTGGAGATTTCAAACGTCCTGACCGTATTGTCATTGGTACGGAAGATGATTGGGCAAAAGATGTGATGAGCGAAATTTATCGCCCGCTTTTCCTTAATGAATCTCCAATCCTGTTCACCGGACGGCGTACCGCCGAACTTACCAAATATGCCGCCAACGCTTTTCTGGCCACGAAGATCACATTTATCAATGAAATGGCAGATCTTTGCGAAAAAGTTGGTGCCGATGTTCAGGAAGTATCCCGTGGCATTGGTCTCGACAATCGCATTGGCTCGAAATTTCTGCACGCGGGTCCGGGTTATGGTGGCAGCTGTTTTCCGAAAGATACGCTCGCTCTGCTCAAAACCGCGCAGGACAATGATAGTCCGGTGCGGATTGTGGAAGCTGTCGTGCAAGTCAATGACCAGCGAAAACGGGCAATGGGCCGCAAGGTCATTCACGCCCTCGGTGGTGAAGCGCGCGGCAAAAAAGTTGCGTTGCTTGGCCTGACTTTCAAACCCAACACGGACGACATGCGCGACGCGCCATCAATAGCGATCGCGCAAACATTGATGGATGCCGGTGCAATTGTTAGCGCATATGATCCAGAAGGCATGGAAATTGCGGCAGAAATCATGCCCAAAGTCATCATGACGGAAAGCAGCTATGAAGCTGCAAATGGCACCGACGCTGTTGTCATCGTAACCGAATGGGATGCCTTTCGCGCACTGGATCTTGGAAAACTGGCCAAGACCATGGCTGGCAAAGAATTGGTTGATCTGCGCAACATCTATCATCCGGCAGATGTAGAAAAATCAGGCCTTAACTATACTGGCGTTGGCCGCATTTCGAAGAGTTCCCAGACAATATGAAACTTACTAAAAAATCAGTTGCTAAGCCATGGGGGCAATCCACACTGCCCGATATATTCGGCGGGAAGCAAAAAGAAAAAATTGGTGAAATTTGGTTTGAGCCTCCCAAGGGTATCGCTCCGACTTTGATGGTCAAATATCTGTTTACCAGCGAAAAGCTCTCCATTCAGGTGCACCCTAATGATCGCCTGGCGAGACGCTTTGGCATGGCGCACGGCAAAGAGGAATGTTGGTACATACTGGAAGCAGAGCCAGATGCAGTTTTAGGAATCGGCCTCAAAAAAAAAGTAAGTGCCACAAAGCTGCGGACAGCTGTTGTTCTTGGTGAAGTCGAAAGCCTTGTTGATTGGAAGCCGGTAAAGGCGGGTGATCTATTCTATATTCCTGCTGGTACAATCCATGCGATCGGTGCAGGCATCCAACTTATTGAGGTACAACAGAATATCGATTTGACCTACCGGCTTTATGATTATGGCAGACCGCGGGAACTCCATTTGGACGAGGCGCTCGCCGTCGCCAAACTCGCGCCCTATGACATGGATAACTCCAGCGCTCTGACTGCCGGTGATGCAGGACTTTTGATTGATGGTCCGCATTTCCGGTTATTTCAAGTGCTTGGCGATACGCCGGAGATGCTCAGTGGAGTTAAAGCATCCGAATGGCAGGTCGTCCCGCTTGAAGGACAAGTCAAGGTCCGCGGCAAGGTAATCAAATCCGGTGAATGCGGACTATGCCCAAATGCATCAGACATTGATCTGAACGAAAATATTCGTTCGCTTGTCGCCTGCAATATGAAATGAGTTCTGATAGTAATGGATAGCAAATCATTAATCACGCCCGTCATCCTTTCGGGTGGTTCCGGCACCCGGCTTTGGCCACTTTCAACCAACGAGAAACCCAAACAATTTCTTAATCTTACCGGTGCGCAGTCGATGTTCCAATTGACCTTGGAACGATGCTCTCAAAAGGGGCTTTTTACCGATCCCATAATTGTTGGCAGTGAACGTCATGCTGATATCGCAGAAGAGCAAATGGCCGAAATCGGTGTTTCTCCGCAAAACCTGATTTTGGAACCATGCGCCCGAAACACCGCACCTGCCATTGCTCTTGCCGCTTTGGCTTGCACAAATCCGCAGGCGGCCATGCTTGTCATGCCCAGCGACCATGTGATAGAAAATGTTCCCGCGTTTCAAACAGCGGTTCAACAATCACTATCGTTAGCAATCGCCCGCTGGCTGGTTACGTTCGGAATTGCGCCGACCGGTCCTGAGACGGGTTACGGCTACATCGAACAGGGCGACGAAATTGCGGGAAGTGCTTGCAGTTTCGCAGCGAAGAAATTTGTCGAAAAACCGAATGCAGACAATGCCACCAAAATGTTGGCCAAAGGCGGCTTTCACTGGAACGCCGGAATTTTCCTGTTCCGTGCCGACAGCTATTTGCAGGCGCTTGAGAAACATTCTCCCGAGATGCTGGCGGCGGCAAAACAAGCCATGTCAAACGGTGTTTCCAAATCGTCCAGGATCTATCCCGACGAGCAGAGCTTCGCAAATGCACCCTCTGATTCCATTGACTATGCCATTATGGAAAAGGCCGAAAAAGTTGCCGTAACACCTGTTAGTCCGGGCTGGTCGGATGTTGGTAGTTGGGATTCTTTGTTCGAAATAAGCCCTAAAGACAGCGCCTCGAATGCCGTTTCCGGCAGGGTTCAGGCGTTGGAATCACATCAAAACCTTATCCACAGTGACGGTATCGACGTGCACGCTTATGGGGTTGATGATCTGATTATTGTTGCCAAAGGCAATCAAGTCATGATCCTGCCAAGAGGCCAATCTCAGCATGTAAAACAAATTTCCGAGAACGCCAAAAAACCTGACTAAGCGTCAGGCGCTGCCGCCGCAGCTGTGGACTTTTTATCCTCGGACTTCCCAACCAACCATTGCGGCCAAAATCGGGCGATAAGCAATAATAGTGTCGGCAATAGCATGCTATTCCAGATATCCCGCCAGGCCTCTTCGCTTGCCCGCACAAGAGCATCAGGGTCATCACCAGCGCTCTGGTAGTCGAGATATTCGTTACCAAAAGCGACAATTATAACCGCCAGCCAAGGCCAAATACTGGCCACCGACCGCCTTGTAAAAAGGGCCACAACAAGTTGCACTCCGACCGCTGCATAAATATGCAAAGAGTCGCGATCTAGACCCGTTACCAGCTCCAGCCAGTTTTTGATTTCAAACCATTGCATTCTGGTCGCTTGCCGCACTCCTCTATAACCGTCAATGAACAAAGCTTTATCAACAGCCCTTCGTACTGCAACAGCGAAGAAACAGATCAGAAATGCGCTTGACGTCGTCGTCATTGGTAACATTTTATAAACCATATCGTTTTACTCCATTCCAAGCAGTTCATCGAACAAATCGCAGGGGTAAAAAGTTGTACATCCAGAACAGGCAAGAATTTGATCAAGCTCAACCGGACGAAAATGCTGGTTTTGACGGCAATGTTGATGTGACCATTGTGATGCCATGTCTTAACGAAATTATCAGTCTTCCGCACTGCATTGCCAATGCTCAGGACACGCTTGCTATGATCATGTCAGAATATCAACTGACCGGAGAAATAGTGATAGCCGACAATGGCTCGGATGATGGCAGTCAAGACTTTGCGACATCAATGGGTGCGCGCGTTGTCGATGTGACTGCAAAGGGTTATGGCGCAGCACTCATCGGCGGCTGCCGTGCAGCTGCCGGGCGCTATATTCTTATGGGCGATGCTGATGGCAGCTATAATTTTACCGAGGGCGTGGCGATGATCGGCAAGCTAGTTGACGGCGCGGATCTGTGCATGGGATCGAGATTTCAGGGCGGAATAGCGCCTGGAGCGATGCCCTGGAAAAATCGGTACATTGGCAATCCCGCCCTCACCGGCATTTTGAATTTGTTTTTCCGGTCTGATATTGACGACGCTCACTGCGGTTTGCGGGCGATCACCAAAGATAGCTTCGACAATCTAGGCCTCTCGGGCACTGGTATGGAGTTCGCCAGTGAGATGGTCATTAAGGCGCACCTCAAAAAGCTCCATATAGAACAAGTGCCTGCGACACTATCGCGGGATCTGCGCGATCGCGCACCCCATTTGCGCCCATGGCGCGATGGATGGCGGCACCTTCGCTACTTGTTGATGCTGAGCCCGACTTGGGTATTCGGCGTTCCTGCGGCGGCGGCAATCGGGATTTCCACACTTTTGTTGATGGTCATAACATTGCACAGCTTGGGTGTTATTGGTGGCAAAGAGATATTGGGAACAGGCTGGACAATTGCAGCAGGATTCCTCTTCACTGCCGGACACTTGGCAGCGATTATGGCGGTCACATCGCATTTGCATGGCGTAAACCAGGGTTACCGGCACCTGCGGCCGATATTCCGAAAATATGAAAATATCCTGACGTTAGAAACAATGTTGATCTGCGGCTTCGCACTGATCCTCTCCTCCGTTGCCGGGTTTGTGGGTATCGCTCAATCATGGTCAATCGGCGGATTTGCTCCTATGGCCAGCAACCTCCCTTTGGTGCTTGCCGCAACGGCCGGAACCACGGGCTTACAAACCATCCTGGGTGGCTTCTTGTTCGCCATCATATCCGGGCACCGCGCGGATTTTGGTGACTTTCCGTCATCAGATAGTTTGAGACGCATGGCAAATTGACGTGGGTGAGTGTTCGGGGAAGGAACGCTGCCCCGCGAACATGGCTCATCTTCCGATCTTCGAGCCAATCCGCTAACCCATCAGAAACATAGCTGGGAGCATTGTAGGTGAGCAGGTGATGGGACTTCAAGAGCCGGTAAACACAAGCATCGGACACGAAATAGCCACTAGTGCTGGTGAACATTACCGCACGTTCGCGCGGACCAAGATCAGTTGTTCAATCGGCATTTCCAGTTTCTAGTCATGGACCTCATCGGGAACCCAGTTCCATGCCCAGCGCGGTCTAGCGCGCTTCTTCCGGGCTTCCATAAAGTTCTTTGACCATCTAAAATAAACACCGTGCGCCATACGTTCACCGCGGCAGAGCTCAGCGATACTGTCGTCACCGTGCCACCATTCCAGCACTATATTGCTTGCAAATTGCTCGGCGCATATCCTTCACAACACGCCCTGCGGAGGCTCTGAAATTTTCCTGTTTTGGTCTTATCTCCGTTCCTGAAGCCTCTACGAGCATAGCAAAACACCCACATGCCAAATGACCTCAATCTGTCCATCGATCGCTTGCGGAAAACACAAGGCCGATGCTATTGTTTCAGCGGTTCAGGAGCATTGATCGTTCGACATCCCTGCATCGGACCGAATTCACCCAGACTGGATTTTGTATCCGCATCGCTTTTCAACGCTCGACCGAAATAGCGCGCTATATCAGAAGTGGCATCTGCTCCAACCAGAAGCACTGAAGGCCCTTTTCCACAAACCTTGATCATATCTTCTGCCGACAACAGTCGCGCATCAAGCCGCAATGGCTTAGTTGACAGTTCAGGGTGGTTAAAAACAAGATCGGCAGCAAATGGAGCTGCGGTGCTATCAATCAGCGCAATGTCCACCTTGCTTTCAGCAATTGCCCGATCAACTGCAGCCCATGGCGCATAAAAACTGTGGGCGAAATAAAGCTGTAACGGTACCAGAAGCCCGAAGGTAATCGCCGATGTTGTCACTAGCAATTTTTGACCTGTTTGTTTGGTCCAAATATCGTCTGGATCCATAAATTTCCAGGCATAGCCAGCAAGAATAATGGCATTTCCGAGCACTGGATGCAGATAGCGATATCCAAATCCGTGTCCCTGATATGGTAAGAGGAGCAATAACACCGGTATCGGCAAAATCAACGAAACAGCCAGAGCTGTTGCAAACCGGTCTTTGGCTTTCAGCACCGTATGGATGCCCACCATAGCCAGTGGGATCAGGAGCAAATGCTGCCAGGCGACAAAGCGAAATATATTGGCCAGCATGAGCATAACGCCGCCAAAGCTTATTTCTCCAATCGCATCAGTTAACCGGGTCAGATAATCCAAGCCTGCACCGGTTTCGGTGGCAGACGTCTGAGCCAAGTTACTGATCGCGATCGGCCAGTAGAGCCAGAACAGGCAAATGACAGCATAGCCTAATAGATAAACAGCAACCCGTTGCCAGTCCCGTCTTAAAACCAGTATCGCAAGAATCGGCGCGGCGAACAGAGGATGAAATAGCGGTTGGTGCATCCCGGTTGCGAGAAAACCGACAATAAGCGCCGCACAATCCGTTCGCCGGCGATTGAGCAGAAACAGCCAAAGCCACAACATATTGAGCCCCAGATGCCCGTTCATCGCATAGGCTGTCATCCCGGTGACCAGAACTTGACCGGACCCTGCATATAAAATCAGGCACAGCCAGGCGACGTCTCTGCGATCCGGCCATAATATTCTGGCTATTTTCCACAATGCAACTGCACCTATGGCAACGAAAAAGGGACTGGCGAATGATTGGCTGCCGAGGAAACCAAATATTGCTCTGACCGCAGCATTGACCGGAAGATAGGCCGATACCCAAGCTTCGTGCGTACCAATGGGTAAAATGAAAAGCTGATTGAGCGCGGGTGCCATCGAACGCCACTGCTCTGCAATCGGCCAAACCAGGCGACCGTCCGCAAATATAATTGCGTCGAATACCGCCATCTGTTCATCCCGACTGGCATGATAACCGCCCAGCACGAGAAAATGCCCGGCCGTGCAGAAGATGAACAATGCTATTGCCACAAGCGCGGGGGCATATCGGTATTCCCCAAAGTTCGACAAGCTACCGAAACTTTTAGGGCCTTCCGCAGACTTGTACGATGCAAATTTCAACCAGCAAAATAACAATATCGCAGCCAGCCAGACATCCTGACGCCGGAAGTAGAAAATTGGCAAAAAATCGCTGACGTTCTTGAAACCGATCCGCGACATCGCGGTGACCGCAATGAGCATGGCAATCAGTGCAAACATGCAAATGCGAAAGGACTTTTGCAAAACAGTCATGTCGCGAAATTTATCGGGAATTGCCATTGCATCGCCATATATCAACATGGTTAATTTTCATCTACATTGGAACTGACATTCCGGCACAAATGTTGTTCGGTTTCGATCCGGGGTCAGGGCCTAGTGTGAGGAGGCCTTAACTCCGTTAGAATTTTCCTGGTGCATGAAATCTAACCTTGTCGCAGAACAGACTGGTGATATTGTCAAGATATGACCCAATCATCCTTCCGCCCCCGTCGCTCCTGCCTCTATATGCCAGCATCCAATGAACGCGCACTGGAAAAGGCCAAGACCCTGTCCGCCGACACCATCATCTTTGATCTGGAAGATGCGGTTGCGCCAGATGCGAAGAGCGATGCCCGGGAAGGAGCTTTTGACGCTGTTGGGTCCGGCGATTACGGCGCACGCGAACTCGTTGTCCGCATCAACGGCATGGACACACCCTGGTTCACTCATGATATGAAACGGATGTGTGCGAGCGGAGCGCATGCGATCCTCGTCCCGAAAGTTACCAGCGCCAAAGATATCGCTTCACTGACCGACTTTATGGAAAATGAAGAGGCCCATCTCGAAAAAAAGCTTTGGGTGATGATCGAGATGCCATTAGCAGTGATAAACATCGCCGAAATCGCGTCCATGTCGGAACATAAGCGCCTTTCCACGTTGGTTATGGGATTTAACGATCTCGCCAAGGAAATGCGTGCAGAGCAGGACCGGACTTTGTTCACCCCGGCAATGGCACAATCGATTATGGCAGCGCGCGCGCATAGCCTCAACATAATCGACAGCGTTTATAATGATTTCAATGATCCGGATGGATTAGCGGTGGAATGCGAACAAGCACGAAAATACGGTTTTGACGGCAAGACGTTGATCCATCCATCGCAAATTGAAATTGCCAACGCTGCATTTTCACCGAGCGCCGAGAAAATTGCCGAGGCGGCAGCGATTATTGCTGCTTTTGCTGATCCGGTTAACGCCGGAAAAGGCGTGATCACCGTTGATGGTAAAATGACCGAAATTCTGCACCTTAAGCAAGCCAAACAGACAGTTGCAATAGCCGAAGCTATTGCTTCTCACGGGGCTTGAACGCTTCCAACTCGACAAACCCCCAAAAATTGGTTTAAGTGTTCAATTAAGACAAAATCACAGGCGAAAGCACCGCCCGTTTGGAGAGCGATAAAATGGAAGCATTGGAAGCAGCAGCGGGCGAAGTGCCTAAGGAAGAAATCGAAAAACTATTCAAGGCCCAGCGCGACGCGTTTCACGCCGAACTTCCCGTGAGCTATGAAGCGCGCATGGACCGGATCAACCGTACTGCGCAGATGATCATTGATCATCAGGATGCGCTTTGTGAAGCTGTATCCAATGATTTTGGCCATCGCAGCAGCGTCCAGACGGCAATGACCGACCTGATGTCCGTCGTCGGCCACGCGAAAGACCACAAGAAAAATCTGAAAAAATGGATGCGTCCTGAAAAGCGCAAAATGGATTTTCCGCTTAACCTGCTCGGCGCAAGTGGTCAGGTGGAATATCAACCCAAAGGCGTTGTCGGAGTGATCGCACCCTGGAATTTCCCGATCAACCTTGCTTTTGACCCTGCGATTGGCGCCTTTGGTGCCGGCAACCGGGTGATCATTAAATTCTCGGAATTTTGTCCGGAAACCGGCGAGCTGGTGAAAAAACTGGTTGCGGAATATTTTGCGCCGGAGGAAATGACGGTCATTACCGGCGGTCCTGAAACTGGCAAGGCCTTTTCCGAAATCCCCTGGGACCACCTTATCTTCACAGGCGGCGGCGGGATTGCCAAGCATGTGATGGCAGCGGCAGCGAAAAATCTGACCCCGGTGACGCTGGAATTGGGCGGCAAATCACCAACCATCATCGGTCCCGATGCTGACGTCCAGAAATCAACCCAGCGCATTGCGATGGGCAAGATGATGAATGCGGGACAAATCTGCCTTGCGCCGGATTATCTGCTCGTGCCGCACGACAAGGAAGATGCCATTGTTGAAGGCATCGCTTCAAATGTAGCCGAACAATATCCGACCATGATTGCCAATGATGACTATACGTCCGTGATTAACGGACGACATAAAGAGCGACTGCAGGGACTTATCGATGATGCGGTTGCGAAAGGCGCAAAACAAACCGTTGTCAATCCGGGCGACGAAGATTTCTCCAACACCAACAGCAATAAAATGCCTCTCACTGTACTGCAAAACGTCAACG
Organism: Parasphingorhabdus halotolerans; assembly: GCF_012516475.1. Lineage (NCBI taxonomy): Bacteria > Pseudomonadati > Pseudomonadota > Alphaproteobacteria > Sphingomonadales > Sphingorhabdaceae > Parasphingorhabdus > Parasphingorhabdus halotolerans. Next base: position 1,058,755 of record NZ_CP051217.1, read on the forward strand.
ATGACATGCGGGTCATGCAGGAAGAAATTTTTGGTCCGGTGCTTCCGGTAAAAACCTATCGCAATCTTGATGAAGTGATCGATTATGTGAACGATCATGATCGTCCACTGGGCCTTTATTATTTTGGCGAAACCGAGAGTGACAAGCGCAAAGTTCTGGATCGCACAATTTCTGGCGGCGTTACGGTGAATGATGTGATTTTTCATATCGCGCAACATGATTTACCGTTTGGCGGCGTTGGCCCCTCCGGCATGGGCGCATATACCGGCCCGGATGGCTTCAAGGAATTCAGCCACGCCAAAGCGATCTATCGGCAACCGAAGATCAATGTGGCGAAAATCGCCGGCTTCTTGCCGCCTTATGGCGCGGCCACCGATAAAACTTTAAAACAGCAGATGAAGCTCTGAATCGCAATCATAGCCGAAAAACCCGCTCATCCTGAGCCTGTCGAAGGACATCAACGAAGCGAGGCCTGACGGTTTCTCGCGAGAAACTTTATCTGCTCCCAGTCACCGTCGATCAATGCTTGATTTTTCGACCGGCTCCAACCCTTTAACTTTCGTTCAATCTGAAAGGCATGATCGCGAGATTGAAAACTCTCGAACCAAACGCGTTCGACTGGGCGACGACTATAAGTATATCCCTAAAAATTACCATTCTGGTGCTGGGTAAACCGGCCTTCCAGATTTTCATTATGGCCGATGTAAAAACGGCCATCAGAACATCGAAGCATGTGAACGAAATAATCCATCGGTCAGTGATAACCGCAGGATGTCCTTCGACAAGCTCAGGATGAGCGATGGCCGGATTTGATAACTAGTCAGCAATCAGGAGATTAAGCGTCCGCTTTACGTGCCTGCCGGCGCTTGAACGACTTCGCGCCATTGTTCCAGTGCTTGGGACCATCACTGCTCGCATTCGACCCCGGACCACCGCGACCTGAGCCGCCGCCTGGACGGCCTTTACGCGAGCTATGCTTGTTCTTGGGCGGTCCGCTGCGAGTGGGACGTGCGCCAAATTTCTTCGGCTTCTGACCATAGATACGCGGAGCCACTTCTTCGCGGGCAGGTTCATCGTAACCCTCTGGCAGCGCAATAACATCTGGCTTCACGCCGGTAAGTTTCACGACATCACGCAAGAATTGGCGCTCATCGGGGGCTACTAGCGAGTAGGAAATACCTGACGCCCCTGCCCGTGCCGTCCGGCCAATACGGTGTACATATTGCTCGGAAACGTTCGGCATATCGAAGTTGATAACATGAGTGATGCCATCAACATCAATGCCGCGAGCGGCAATGTCAGTCGCGACCAATATGTTGATCTTGCCCTTCTTGAAATCACCCAAAGCGCGTTCACGCTGCGGCTGGCTTTTGTTGCCGTGGATCGCTGCGGAATGAATACCGACAGCCATCAGGTTTTTAACAACCTTGTCCGCGCCGTGCTTTGTTTGCGTAAACACCAGCATGTGATCAGGGTTTTCATTATTGATGAAATCCTTGAGCAGACGCTGTTTGTCGTCCTGATTAATATAGGTGACTTTCTGGTCCACACGCTCAGCCGTCGTCGACTGCGGCGCAACCGATACCTGCACAGGGTTGGTCAGAAACTGGTCCGCCAACTGCGAAATCGTTTTAGGCATAGTCGCCGAGAAAAACAGGCTCTGGCGTTTTTTCGGAAGCATCGGAACGATCTTCTTCAATGGGACAATAAAGCCAAGATCCAGCATCTGGTCCGCTTCGTCGAGAACAAGAATCTCGACCTTGCTGAGTGTCAGGCAGCGCTGATCGATAAGATCAAGCAAACGGCCAGGAGTTGCGACAAGAACATCAACACCGCGCTCCAAAATGCGCTTCTGCCGGTTGATTGGAACACCACCAAAGGCCGAAGTTACAAAAAGGCCGAGCCCTTTGGAATAGCCGGTCATACTGTCAGCAATCTGGCGCGCCAGTTCGCGGGTAGGCGCAAGCACCAGCATCCGGCATTCGTTGCGGCCTGCTCTACGTTTGTCGGTCAATAGATGATGAATGGCGGGAAGCGAGAAAGCGGCGGTCTTACCCGTGCCGGTTTGCGCAATGCCGAGAATGTCTTTGCCTTCAAGCGCAGGCGGGATCGCCTGCTGCTGGATTGGCGATGGAGTAGTGTAGCCGCCGTCGGCCACACGTTTTTGAATTGGTTCCGCAAGTGCGAAATCAGAAAATTTAGTCAAAATTAATACCTTTGAATAGCAGCAAGTGGGCGCAGCACGACTTTCGTACGTGCGCGTTATCGCCGTCTGTTAAGACGACCCGCGTGATCAGGCTGCCGGAAAATGAAAAGCAATGAAGGCGATAGGTTCGAGATAGGACCCTTTTTCCAAGGTTAATCTCTCACGCAGAACTCTCGCCAGACGGTTTTAAATTAATATGCCGCCTTTGCTGCAATGCAACATAGGTGTTTTTGTAATTATGTCAACCATTACCGTGTTCCGCACTTGATGCAGCACCCTTTGTGGCTACAGTGCATTCAAGGTCATCAAGCTCCACAGCAATGGTAAATCACCAAATATAGACGGAAAAAAATTATGTATAAGACGCTGGCTTTCGCTCTTTCATCCGCAGCATTGGCTTTTTCACCGGCTTTTGCGCAAGACCAGACTGGCGCGGAAAAACCGAAATTGGAAATAGGAGCAGGTGGAAGACCGGTGGGAGAGCCATGGTCACGAAGTCCTGTCTATGCCGCAAACGGCATGGCAGCAACGGCTCATCCATTAGCCAGCCAGATCGCTATTGATATCCTTAAAAAGGGCGGCAGCGCGGTTGACGCAGCGATTGCAGCCAATGCAGCGCTTGGGCTGATGGAACCTACCGGCAACGGGATAGGGGGCGATCTGTTCGCGATCATCTGGGATCCAAAGACGCAAAAGCTTTATGGCCTTAATGGCTCCGGCAAAAGCCCGATGGGAACATCCTACAAGCAGTTCATGAAACAACTTAACGGCAGCAAAACCATTCCCCCGTTTGGCCCGATGCCGGTCACTGTTCCCGGAACTGTCGATGGCTGGTTTGAGATGCACGGCAAGTTTGGCAAGCTCAGCATGAGCGAAATATTGGCGCCAACCATCAACTATGCCCGCGAGGGTCATCCAGTCGCGCCGGTCATCGCCTATTATCTCGACAGCAATTTGAAACGCTTCAACCAGAGCGTCGAAATGATCGGCGAGTTTGACAATGCGCGCGCGACCTATTTTGCTGACGGTGCGCCGAAGACTGGGGAGGTATTCAAAAATCCCGACCTCGCAAATACGTTAAGTAAAATCGCCGAGGGTGGCCGCGATGCTTTTTACAGCGGCGATATTGCCAGGACCATAGATACCTATTTCAAACGCATTGGCGGAAATCTGCGTTACGAGGACTTCGCAGCGCATAGCAGCAAATGGGTCGCGCCGGGCTGCGTCGATTATCGCAAGGGCTATGAATTGTGTGAACTTCCACCGAACAGCCAAGGCTTTGCAGCGCTGCAAATGACCAATATCCTGAAAAATATTGACCTCGCGCAATATCCTCGTGGATCTGCCGAAGTGCTGCATTATATTACAGAGGCCAAACGATTGGCCTTTGAGGATGTCGCGCGTTTTTATGCTGATCCCGATGCGTCCCCTGCCCCGCTGGATTGGTTGCTTTCGGATGAATATGGCAAAGAGCGGTTCGCGTTGATTGATTCTGCGAAAGCCACACCCGAATTTGGTCCCGGTGAGCCCAAGCTGGAAGGCGAAGGCGATACCACCTATCTGACCGTTGCCGATAAAGACGGCATGATGGTCTCGCTCATCCAGTCCAACTATCGCGGCATGGGCAGCGGATTGGTCGCCGACGGTCTCGGGTTTATGTTTCAGGATCGCGGTGAACTTTATTCGCTCGATCCCAACCACCCCAATGTTTACGCACCCGGCAAACGCCCGTTCCAGACTATCATCCCGGCGTTTATGAAAAAGGACGGAAAACCCTATATGTCCTTTGGCCTGATGGGCGGAGGGATGCAGCCCCAGGGCCATGTTCAGGTGATGATCAACATGGTCGATTTCGGCATGAACCTGCAGGAAGCAGGCGATGCTGCGCGGCTCAATCATGATGGCGGGCGCCAGCCAACTGACGATCTGGCAGGCAATGGCGCTGACCTGCTTGGCGTGCTGAATGTCGAACCGGGAATCTCGGATGAGACGGTGGAGCAGCTAAAAGCCATGGGTCATAAGGTTGAGCGGGTGAATAACGGCGCAATGTTTGGCGGCTATCAAGCGATTGTCCGCGATCCGCAAACCGGCGTCTATCATGGCGCTACCGAGATGCGGAAGGATGGACAAGCGTTGGGGTACTAGCCCAGACGTGCGGCATGCCAGCGCAGGTGATCATCCATAAAAGTAGAGATCGTGAAATAGCTGTGATCGTGGCCTTTTCGCATATTAAGAGTCAGCCCTATTCCGGCTTGATCACAAGCTTCCTGCAATAAATGTGGCTTAAGCTGTTGATCAAGAAAATTATCTGCCGCGCCTTGATCGACCAGAATTTCGGGCACACGCGCGCCATCTTCAATTAACGCGCAAGCATCATAAATGCGCCAAGCCGATTTTTTCTCGCCGAGATACCGCCCCAAGGCCTTCTTGCCCCATGGCACTTCGCTTGGCGCAACAATTGGCGCAAATGCTGAAACACTTTTAAACCGGTCCGGATTTCTGAGCGCGATCGTTAGCGCGCCATGCCCGCCCATGCTATGACCGAAAATCCCCTGCCGCTGCATATCGGCGGCGGGAATCTCGTCGGCAATCAGCGCGGGCAATTCCTGCTCGACATAGCTGCGCATCTGAAAGTTCGCGGCCCAAGGCTCCTGCGTCGCATCGACATAAAACCCTGCGCCCTGCCCCATATCATAAGCCGGATCATCTGGAATATCTTGTCCACGTGGACTGGAATCGGGACAGATGATTATCAAGCCAAGCTCACTGGCCATCCGACGGTATTCGCCTTTTTCCATCACATTAGCGTGGGTGCAGGTCAGGCCAGAAAGATACCACAATACAGGCAGCTTCTCGTCATCCTCGCGATCTGGCACATACACCGCGAAAGTCATTTCCGTATTGGTCACGGCGGAGGCGTGGGTATAAACCCCCTGCACCCCGCCGTGACTTCTATTGGTGGAAATTGTTTCCAATGGTCAGCTCATCGCGTGCAAGGCGCAAAGCTTGTTGCCGTCCGGATCCCGCAGATAGGCCAGATACATATTCATTCCTGGATTTTCCCGAACGCCTGGAGGGTCTTCAATCGCCGTTCCGCCGGCCTCGACACCCGCTTTATGCCAAGCGTCGGCTTGTTCTGGATTCGCCATCGCGAAACCAACGGTACTACCATTGCCATGAGTAGCGGGCTGACCATCAATCGCTTGGGACACCATAAAAATGCCATCATTGTGCATGTACATCAGACGGCCTTTGGGATCAATCATGCCTTCTCTTCCGCCAATCGCGGTAAACAAAGCGTCATAGAATTTTTTGGACCGCTCGATATCATTCGATCCAACCATATTGTGACTGTACATTTTTTCTTCTCCTTTTGTGAAACTCTAGAAAACCACGACGCTACGAATGCTTTCACCCGCATGCATCAAATCAAAACCTTTATTAATCTCGTCCAATGTCAGCGTGTGCGTGATCATCGGATCAATTTCAATCTTTCCGTTCACATACCAATCCACGATTTTGGGAACGTCCGTTCGCCCGCGCGCACCGCCAAAGGCTGTGCCTTTCCAGACGCGACCGGTGACCAACTGGAATGGGCGGGTAGCAATTTCCTTACCCGCTTCAGCCACGCCTATGATGATACTTTCGCCCCATCCGCGATGACAGGCTTCAAGCGCTTGCCGCATGACATCAGTATTTCCGGTGCAGTCAAAAGTATAATCCGCGCCGCCATCGGTCAGTTCGACCAGATGCTCGACAACATCGCCTTCTATCTTGGTCGGATTGACGAAATGGGTCATGCCGAATTTCTTGCCCCATTCCTCGCGCGCGTCGTTGATATCGACGCCGATAATTTTGTCCGCGCCAACCATTCGGGCACCTTGCAAGACATTGAGACCGATGCCGCCCAGACCAAATACGATGACATTGGAACCCGGCTCTACCTTGGCTGTATTGACCACAGCCCCGACACCGGTAGTGACGCCGCAGCCAATATAACAGCTCTTGTCAAACGGTGCGTCGGTTCGGATTTTGGCGACCGCAATTTCCGGCAGTACGATAAAATTGGAGAAGGTCGAGCATCCCATATAATGAAAGATGGACTCGCCCTTGTAAGACATGCGGCTGGTGCCATCTGGCATAAGCCCCTGCCCTTGGGTTGCGCGAATCGCGGTGCAGAGATTGGTCTTTCCCGAAAGGCAGCTTTTGCACTGGCGGCATTCCGGCGTGTAGAGCGGAATGACATGATCATCGGGTGCAACCGAGGTGACACCAGCGCCAACTTCGCGCACAATGCCTGCTCCTTCGTGGCCCAATACACTGGGAAACTTGCCCTCGCTGTCGAGGCCGTCGAGCGTATAGGCATCGGTGTGGCAAATACCGGTCGCCATAATCTCCACCAGCACTTCCCCTGGTTGCGGTCCTTCCAGATCGAGCTCGACAATTTCGAGTGGTTTCCTGGCTTCAAAGGCAACGGCGGCGCGGGTTTTCATTGATTTGGAGTCCTCACAAGATTCGATTTTGGATAGAGTGGCTTAGGTAAGGTCTTTTATCAACGATGTTGTCGGGGAAGCCGCATTATGTACAATCCCGTTCCCTATTTTTATGGCCGTGCCGGTTCAAATGGCTTATCCGCTGCTGAATGACAACTTCAGGAAAAATCTAGTGAAACAAACTCAAATTCCGATCCTTATCAGCGCTCTCATCTTTGCTGGCCCCGCTTTGGCGCAAATGGAAAATTTCAAAACCGGCCCGGTTTTTGAAGACTTTGGGCCAACAGCGCAGGTGCAGACCGATGTTGCCGTTTCAGCAGAAACGAAATTTAATATCGCTTTTGACGTTGCGACCAAGGCTGATGCCGGGAAGCTCAACCGCACATTTGAAAGCGCCGCCCGATTTATCAACATGCATGTGGCTGCCGGCATGCCGGAAGAAAATATCAAGATTGCCATCGTGATTCACGGCGGTGCCTCCCACGATCTGACCAACTCCAAATTTTATGCCGCGCAAAATGACGGCACGGAGAATGGCAGCGCGGTTGCGATTGCCGAATTACAAAAGCACGGCGTTGAATTCCATCTATGCGGGCAAAGCGCAGCGGCGCATGGAATCACAAATCAAGACCTGTTACCCGGCGTAAAAATGCAGCTTTCCGCGATGACGGCGCACGCGATTTTGCAGCAGCGAGGGTATACGCTCAATCCGTTTTAAGTGCCTCGTATCACGGCTCGGGACAATGCCAATTGATTTTGGCCGCACCGATGAGCTTCTGCAATCGGCCCAGTTCAGCATGTAACTTACCAGATCTGTTCATCGTCCACTTCACACCCTCTTCAGGCCATATCTGGATAACTTTCAGTATCCCGGCCTTGCGGTCGGCCTTTAACTCAACACGTCCGACAAACCGATCGCCCTCCAGCAACGGATATACATAATAGCCCCATATGCGCTTTGCGGCAGGCACAAAAATTTCGATGCGATAGTCAAACCCGAATAGTCGTGACAACCGGCTTCTATCACGAATTACAGGATCAAACGGATTTAATATCCGCAACCGCGAGGTCGGTGGCTGAAGTCTGGCTATCCGCGTGTCAATGTCTTGCGGGGCGAAAGCCTTTATCCACTTGCGATCCGCCGTTTCCAATTCCACTTCCACCAACTCGCCCGCATTTTCCTTGGCCCAATCCCTCGCTTCCTTGGCGCTCACTGCCGCCCAAAATCTTTGAATGTCGCCGGTTGATCCAAAACCGAGACGGTCCAGCGCTTCCCGGCAGAGCCAGTCAATTTGCGCCGCGTCCGATACTTCATGCGATAAATGCTCATCAGGAATAACCCGTTCCGCCAGATCATAAAATTTGGTGAAATTCTCGCGGTGGGATGTCGCGAGTTCGCCTGCATACCACATATGATCCAGCGCCTTCTTATGCGGCGGTCGCGCCCACATTTTTTTTTTGCCAATGACTTTGGTATCGAAGGCATGGGTCGATAGTGGGCCTTCCCTTTCAATTCGCTGCTTGATCGCCGCTATTTCTGATTGATTTAGCGGTGAGCTATAAAAATTAGACCGCGATATCTTCTCCTGCAATCGGCGGAATTGTCGCTTCCACATCGGATAAAAATCCATGGGCAGAACCGAAGCATCATGAGTGAAATGCTCGAAAATCGAACGCTCGTCAGCAAGCAACCGGTTGAGCATGGGCTCGCGATAATTCTGGTTGCGGCTCCAGAGTATATGATGATGCGCGCGCGCAACATTGCGGATGGTATCGAGCTGCACGAAGCCCAAATCCCTGATGATTGTGAGTACATCCAGCGGTCCGGTCGGGCTGGATGCGAGGCCTTGGGCACTCAACCAAAGCCACCGTGCCGTCCGGTTGTCTATCCGCATCTGTTTGGCCCCGTCATTCAGGCGATTCTACTGGAACCGGAGGAGGCCGTGCACTGGAACATCCGTGGCCGGTTTCCATCTGGTGTTCGATAACGCTCATGGACCAGCATCTTGAGTCCATCCAACTTGTCTCGCGCCACCAAAGCCACCACACAACCACCAAAACCACCACCAGTCATGCGCGCACCGCCGGATGCGCCAAGATGGTCTCCCATCATCGCTACCAGTCCGTCAATCTCCGGTGTGGTGATCTCGAAGTCATCCCGCATCGAAGCGTGAGACGCCGCCATTAGCGTCGATAGCCGGTCGATGTTGCCAGACGAAAGCGCCTCTGCCGCATCCAGTGTCCGCGCATTTTCCGCGACCACATGACGAGCGCGCCGATAGCTGAGAGCATCCAGATTACCACGATAAGCCTCCATCTGTTCCATATCCAAATCGCGCAGCGCCGCCACTCCATAGTGTTTGGCTGCATTCTGACATTGGAACCGGCGTTCATTATAGGCGCTGTCCACCAAACCCCGTTCAATCCCCGAATGAACAATCAGCACGGCCACGTCACTCGATATCGCCACGGGCCGAGCATCCAGGGACCGGCAATCGATCAGCAGCGCCGAGCCTGCCATCGCCCGCGCGGACACCAGCTGATCCATGATCCCGCAAGCACATCCTACAAAATCATTCTCCGACTGTTGTGCGATCAACGCGAAATCTGTTGGCGTCAGATGTGCAAGTGTGTTCATTTCGGCAAAGGCGGTCGCGAGGGCTACACCAAGCGAAGCCGATGAAGACAGGCCGGCCCCGCGCGGCACGTTCCCGGCGATCGCGACATTTGCTCCTGCCAGTTCATGGCCACGCTCACGAAAGCTTGCCGCAACCCCGCGCACATGGTTCTTCCATTCTTCCGGCTGCGCCACGAATACAGTGCCGGGATCAAAACTGTCCTCGGCATTTCCCGCATCACAGGCAAGCACAAGCATCCGCTCATCATCCCGGCTACTGATGGCGACTATCGTTTCATAATCTATCGCGCAGGGAAGCACGAAACCGTCGTTATAATCCGTATGCTCGCCGATCAGGTTGACCCGGCCCGGTGCAGCGAAAAGCCTAGTCGGCTGCTTTCCATAAGCCTGCAAAAAAGCCTGCGTGACGCGCTCGACCAATTGTGTTCGCCGGTCCACTGGTCTTAACCCTGACTGCTGTAATGCACATCGCTAACCTCGCGTAGCATTTCCGTCGCCTTTTCTGGCGTCAGATCGCGCTGTGCTTCAGCGAGCATTTCATAGCCCACCATGAATTTGCGCACCGTCGCAGAGCGGAGCAGTGGCGGATAAAAATGCGCATGAAGCTGCCAGTGGGAGATATCCTCATCACCATAAGGGGCTCCATGCCAGCCCATGGAATAGGGAAAACTGGTACGGAACAGATTGTCATATCGCGCCGTCAACTTGCCCAGAATGTCAGCGAGATCACTACGTTGATTGCGCTGCAAGTCATCAATCCGCTGCACCGCGAAGCGCGGCAAGAGCAAGGTTTCAAACGGCCAACTCGCCCAATAGGGGACGATTGCCAACCAATGTTCGGTTTGCGCGACAACACGCTCACCTGCTTCTGCCTCCCGCTCGGCGAGATCAAGCAACATCGGATTGGCGTGGTCCGCAAAATATTTGCGCTGCTTTTCATCCTCAATCGCGGTTTCGCCGGGTAAATGGCTTGTCGCCCATATCTGGCCATGGGGTGCGGATTGGAACATCCCATCATCGCGCCCTTATTCTCGAATATCTGCACAGAACGATATTTTTGGCCAAGCCTGGCTGATTGCGCAATCCATGCGTCAATCACATTTCCAATCTCGCTCTGCGAGAGTTCCGGCAGGGATTTTCCATGATCGGGTGAAAAACAAATCACATGACATTCGCCCGAAGTCGTCTCGGCGCGGAACAGGCTGTCATGGTTTTGCGCCTCCGGGACATCCTCCATCAGCGCCGCGAAGTCGTTTTTGAACACGAAGACATGTTCAAAGTCCGGGTTTTGCTCGCCGGTAACGCGTTTGTTTCCGGGACATAAGTAACATTCCGGATCGTACGACGGTTGCGCGTTCGCCACCTGCCCTTCCGCGCCCTGCCATGGCCGCGACATCCGTTGCGGCGAGACTAATATCCATTCTCCGTTGAGCGGATTAAAGCGGCGATGCGGCGTATCAAACATCGCTATTGCAGCGCTTCTTTAAAGCCCGCAAATTTTGCGCGGTTGCCGAGCAGAAAGCGGTTTACAAACAGCGCCGCCATTACCGACGTTACCAGCGTCACCACCATGAAATCGATATAGTGCATTGTAATGATCCCTTCCGGTTCCAGCCGGAAAGTGAAGAGGCCATAGAGCAGTACACCCCAGATGACACCACCGACCGCCGCCGGAGCCGCGACCCCGCGGAACAACAGTCCGGCAATGAAGGCCGACAGGATCGGCATCGACAACAGGCCGTTTAATTGTTGCAGCAAATTGATGATGCTTTCGGCATTTTGATACAGCGGCACGAGGAAGATTGCGACTACTGTGAGAAGTACAGAAACCGCTGCCGCCAGTTTCCAGTGATCTTTTACCTCACCGATAAACTGCTCGTGAAAATCAACCGAATAAAGCGCGACCGAACTATTCAGCACGGCGCTAAAAGTCGTGATGACTGCCGCAGCGACCATCGCTGCAAAGGCGCCAGACAACCAGCCGGGCAGCACCTCAGCAACGAGCCGCCCATAAGCAGCATCGCCGACGTCCCCGAACAGCTTGAACGCCACGATCCCTGGAATCACCACAATTGGCGGCACGATGAGGATCCGGATGAGTGCCGCGACCATCACGCCTTTCTGCGCTTCCTTCACCGTCGGTGCGGCCATCGCACGCTGGGTGATATTCTGGTTGGTCGACCAGTAGAATATCTGGATAAATATCATCCCCGTGAACAATGTGTGGAACGGAATGGGTGAATCCGGTCCGCCGATCATCGTCAGACGTTCCATTGGGACATCGGTTACAATATCATAATCCACCGCCGCCAGCGCCAGAACCACGATCAGCAAAGCAAGGCCGAGAATGCCAACGCCGGAATAGGTATCCATGACCGCCACCGCCCGCAAACCGCCGAAAATCGTGTAAGCGGCCGAAACTATCGCGAGAGCACCTGCGAAATATAAAAGCGGCAGATCGCTGCCGAACAGGGACTGCATGAAGAGCGCACCGGAATAAAGCGCAGCGGGAAGATAGATCAGGATATTGCCGATCAGAAACAGCGCCGAGATCAATGTTCTGATGCTTTTGCCCTTATAACGCTTTTCCAGAAGCTCGGTTACGGTCGTGCAATTGTTGCGATAGTAAATCGGCACGAAGACAAATGCCAGGATAAGCAGGCCCGCAAATCCGCAGATTTCCCACCATGCGAGGAGCAGCATCTGGTTGCCATTCATGCCCACCAATTGGTCAGTGGAGAGATTGGTGAGCGTGATCGAGCCAGCGACAAACAGCCAGGTCAGGCCGCCCCCTGCCAGAAACACATCCTTGCTGGAACCGTCATGGACCTTTGCCTGCCGGACTTTCGCCCAGGTTGCGACGCCTACAATGGCTGTCAAAACAAAGAAGACCAGAATTTGGATTCCGCTCGTCGTCGGTAAATTTTCTAACACAAACGCTCCCCGTCGCACTTGCCGTGCATGGGAACAGGTTAGGGATGCTTATCCCGATTGCCAAGCCGAATTGCGATTGACTTTGCTTTGCGATTCATCGCCTAGTCTGACGATGATAGAGATCGGACAAACATGGCGAATAGATGGCGAAGACCTCACGCTGGTTTTTGTCGCCGCTGGTCTCGAGAATATCGATCTGGTCTATCTTGGCCCGCGACTACCATTTGATGAAGATCTGAATGCTCTGGCGCGGTCCGGGCATTTCGGCAAGCATGAGAACCAGCCCAACGATCCTCCAGTTTCAGGACTATTGCCGCAAAGGCGCTATGGATACGCTGGCCGCCCCGCTTATCGTATCTGGAATGATGGACGGGAAATCGATTGCGATTTTCAGTTGGCTCAAATCAATGCGGGTGGCCGCAACATGATGGCGACCTGGACAGAACGAGTTACCGGGCTCCAAGTGGAGATGATCTGGGCGATTATTGACAGCCGGACGATCACTGTCGCTGCCAAGCTCACCGCCGATAACAACGGCGATATCATCCTGCAATCAGCCACTTCCCTTTCCATGCCATTGCCGTCAACGTCCACAAACTTCATAGCCTTTCCCGGCCGCTGGGCACGGGAGATGCAGGAAACCTTCACGCAGATCAGTAATCAGGGCATCGAAATGCGGTCGGCGAATGGAAAGCCCGGATTTGACGCCGGAAACTGGCTAATATTTGGCGGTGATGGCACGCCTCAGCGTCTCGGAATCCATGCCTCGTCAAACGGTGATCACATCGCTCATATCCTGCGTGATCAGGATGGTCGGGCTGCATTGTCAATAGAAGCACGGGTATTGCCGCAGGGCATTGCGTTGAAGGCTGGAGATTTTACAGACCTCGGTGCTGTAACCCTTATATTGGGCGATGATCAGGACCATCTCTCCCAGCTTTTTCATGATCATGTTCGAACCAATATCTTGCCCGAGCGAGCAAAATGGCCTGTACGAAAAGTCCATCTCAACAGTTGGGAAGCTTTGGGCTTTGATATGGACGAACAACGGCTGAAGGCACTTGCCAACAGCGCGGCGGAACTGGGGGTCGAGCGATTTGTACTGGATGACGGTTGGTTCAAGGGCCGTCGCAGCGACAACGCCGGACTTGGCGATTGGCAGGTTGACGCGGCTATTTTTCCGGCAGGGCTGACCCAGCTAATTGATCATATCCATAGTCTCGATATGGATTTCGGGCTTTGGGTTGAACCGGAAATGGTGTCGCCCGATAGCGACCTTTATCGCGCGCATCCCGACTGGTGTCTGCATGGCGATAGCAATCATCGTCCGACCGAACGAAACCAGCTTGTTCTGGATTTGAGCTGTGAGGATGCCTTTGTCTATACCGAAAATGCGTTACACACTTTGCTCGACGAAAACGATATCGCTTATCTGAAATGGGACCATAACCGACGGCTTTTCCCCGACAACGGCCTGCAACAATTTGCCATTGATCGCATGCTACGAAACCTGCGAAAAAAATACCCGAAGGTCGAAATCGAGAGCTGCTCCAGTGGCGGCGGCAGGGTGAGCTTTGCTATATTGGAGCACTGCCACCGCATCTGGCCAAGCGACAATAATGATCCCATCGAACGCCTGCGCATCATGGATAACTGGACACGGTTTTTGCCGCTGGAAATATTGGGCAACCATGTCGGTCCCTCGCCCAATCCAATTACCGGGCGACGCACCGATATGGATTTTCGCGCCAAAGTTGCGCTGTTTGGGCATATGGGGGTTGAGGCCAATCCGGCCGAAATGGAAAAGAACGAGCGCGAGATTTTGCGCGCGCATATTGCGCTCTACAAGGAGTGGCGCAATGTTTTGCATCAAGGGCAATTCCGCAGGCTACATCATCCCGATCCAGGTGTTTTTAGTCAAATGGTGAACGACGGGAAACTAGGAATCGCCTTCGCCGCACAGACCCGATTTGCGGAAAATTTTAATGCCGCACCCATCAGACTAACTGGATTGGACAGCCAAGCGCGTTATAAAATCGCGCTGCCAAAGCCTTGGCCGGGGAAAGCATCACAATATCTCGCCAATCGGGAACTATGGGAAAATGGCATTATTATGAGTGGTGTGGCGCTGAGCGAGCGCGGGATCGCCCTGCCCCTCACCCATCCTGAAACAGCATGGCTTATTGCCATTGAGAAACTAGCCTGATGAAAGCGAAAATATGAAACTGGGTTGCTGCTATTATCCCGAACATTGGCCGGAAGATATCTGGGTGGATGATGCGCGCCGCATGAAAGACATCGGCCTGTCGCAAGTGCGGATTGGCGAATTTGCATGGAGCCGGATCGAACCTGAGCCAGGTCGATATGATTGGGCATGGCTCGATCGCGCTATTGACACTCTTGATAACGTAGGTCTCGAAATCATATTAGGCACGCCGACCGCTACCCCGCCCAAATGGCTGGTCGATAGCATGCCGGATATGATCGCCATCGACGCCGATGGAAACCCACGCAATTTTGGATCACGCCGCCATTATTGTTTCTCACATCTCAACTATCGTAAGGAATGTGAACGGATCGTCACCGCTCTAGCCGAACGCTATGGCAATCATCCCGCTATCGTAGCGTGGCAAACCGACAATGAATATGGCTGCCATGATACCATTGTCAGCTATTCAGAGTCCGCGAAACTGGCCTTCCGGAAATGGCTCGCGGAAAAATATGCCGATGTGGGCGCGCTCAATATTGCGTGGGGTAACATTTTCTGGAGCATGGAATATCGCAACTTTGCCGAGATTGACCCACCGAATCTTACCGTTACCGAACCCAATCCTTCGCACGTTCTCGATTACCGTCGCTTTGCATCGGACGAGGTGGTTTCGTTCAACAAGCTGCAGGTCGATATTTTGCGCGCGCGTTCGCCGGGCCGGGACATGATTCACAATTATATGGGCTTCTTCACCGAATTTAATCATCACAAGGTCGGCCAGGATCTGGATGTCGCCAGCTGGGATAGCTACCCGCTCGGCTTTCTCGAACAATTCTGGTTCAGCGACGAAGAAAAGCTGCGGTACGCGCGCCAAGGCCATCCCGATATAGCGGCTTTCCATCATGATCTTTATCGCGGGTGCTGCACCGGCGGGCGTTGGAGCGTTATGGAGCAACAGCCTGGACCGGTAAATTGGGCGCGCTACAATCCAGCACCGCTGGACGGCATCGTCCGGCTGTGGACCCTGGAAGCCATGGCACACGGGGCGGAACTGGTTTCCTATTTCCGCTGGCGACAGGCTCCGTTTGCACAAGAACAAATGCACGCGGGTTTGCTTAGGCCGGATAACGAAGAAGCGCAGGGCGCGGTTGAAGCGCGACAAGTGGCTCGAGAAATCGCGTTACTTGAAACAGCAAACAACGGGCAAAAATCCGTCGCAATAATATTCGCATACGAAGCGGCTTGGCTGTTCGAAACCCAGCCCCAGGGACAAAGCTTCCGCTATATCGAACTGGTTTTTGAAATGTATAGCGCGCTTCGCCAGCTTGGCCTCAACGTCGATATTGTTTCACATGAAGCCGATTTGAGCGGTTACAAAATGATTGTTGCGCCGAGCCTGCCAATTCTCAGCAGCGCGTTTGTGGACAAAATAAAGGCTCTGGCTGTGCCGATTCTATTTGGCCCAAGGACCGGAAGCAAAACAGCTGACTTCCAGATCCCGGCAGAGCTTCCTCCCGGCGCGTTGCAGGACGTTTTGCCGCTAAAGATCAAGCGCGTGCAAAGCCTGCGACCCGGCTTGACCGAAAAGGGCGATGACCATGATGTTTCGCGCTGGATTGAGGATGTTGAGACGGACTTGGTGCCCAGCGAAACGCTTGTTGATGAGCGCGGCATTTTATTTGGAAAAAATGGCGTCAACTATCTTGCAGCATGGCCATCCCAAAAGCTGCTGAGAAGAATCTTTATGAAAATGGCTTCTGATGCAGATGTCGGCATTTGTGAATTGCCAAGAGACCTTCGCTTGCGGAGCCTTGGCGATCTCCAATTTGCATTTAACCACGGCATAGAAGCATTAAGTTTGAGCGATTTAAACCTTGCCAGCGCCGCCACTGAATTTTTGATCGGGGAAGAGAATCTGCCCAGTGCGGGCGTGGCTGTCTGGCGGCGTCAAATCGAAAGCCAAAACAGAGCCTAAAACTGATACTCTCCACCCAGTATCTTCGAATATTCATCGGCATCCAGCGCTTCAAACGCATCGCTACCAGCCGTTGAAAACCACAGAGGGTCATCAACTTGAGAGGGATCAAAACCCTCTTTGACCAGCTCCACTTTCCGATATTTAAACGTACCGGTGGTATCCGCTTCCGGTTGAATACGGATGAAAACCGGAGCCGCATAAGGCGGTAACGCGCCAGCAAGATGAGCTTTCAGCCCGTCAATATCAAAACTCTCGTCCACCGTCAGCGATGCCATGCCTGCTTTTCCGTCCGTCCCTTTTATCGGCACACCGTAAACATTGGCCGTCTCGATTCCCGGATATTGCGATAGCGCTTCGGCGACTTCGTTGGTTGCCACATTTTCGCCTTTCCAGCGGAATGTATCGCCTATCCGGTCGTTGAAATAAATATAACCTTCGGCATCTTTGCTCATCAGGTCACCGGTGCGAAACCAGGCGTCCCCTTTTTCAAAAGCATCGCGCAAAATCTTTTTCTCGGTCGCTTTTTTATCGTGATAGCCTGAGAAATCAGATGGGCCATTTTGGTCGATCCGTCCCAGCAGCTCGCCCGGCTCGCCAAGATCAGCAATCATACAATGGCCATCATCGCCGCGCACTGGCTCTTCCGAAACCACATCAAATTTGACAATGCGAACATCACCAAAATTCTTTTCCAGATATTTTGGGATCCGCCCAACTGCGCCGATTTTTCCGTCAAAATTCATCAAGAAAACATTGCCTTCGGTAGAACCGTAAATCTCCAGTAATTTGGGAATAGCAAACCGGTCGACAAACTTCTGCCATATATCGGGCCGCAATCCATTGCCGATACCGGTGCGAATTTTATGGGCACGCTCCTTGATGTGCTCAGGCTGGTTGAGCAAATAGCGGCAAAGCTCACCAATATAAACGATGACGGTTGCACCATGATCCGACACATCATCCCAATATCGGGAAGCGGAAAATTTCGCCCGCAAAATAGCTGTCGCACCGCTCAGCAGTGCGCCGCCAAGACCAACAAAACCGCCGGTTACATGGTAAAGCGGGAGCGTGATATAAATACGATCCTGATCCGTGAGATTGCAGGTAGTAATTCCAATCCGGAAACTCCGGCGAGCGCGCATGTTGGAAATTTTGGCTGCTTTGGGCAATCCGGTGGTGCCGGATGTATAGACAAATAGAAATAGATCATGCCCGCGCAAATGCGCGCGATGCTTGCGATCCGGGCGCTCATCGGGAAGCCCGGCAAGCGCCGAATTCAGATCTTCGCCAACTACACCATCCCAATCCCACAGACTGGGCTTGCCTTCGAGGTGACCACTAATACCAGCAACGCGCCGCGCAAGATCGGCGCTGGTGATCACCGCTTTGGCAGAAGCGATATTAAGGCAGTGGGCCAAGCCTGAGCCATCAAGATTGCTATTAATCAGCGCCGTAACGACGCCAACTTTGGTTAAGCCAAACCACGTCGTGACGTAGTCGGGACAATTCTCCATGAACAATGCCACTGCATCACCGGCCTGAAAGCCCTGCCCCAACGCCCAGTGCGCGATACGGTTTGCTCGCGCATCGAACTCCGCATAGGTCTGCATATTGTTACCAAAGATAAACGCTACATTGCCCCGATGCGCATCGACGCTAGCTTCGATATCATCGGCGATCAGCACATCCGAATCGCGATCAATGCCTTCAACATTCTTCATCAAGCGCTTCAGCGCTATGGTAAATCCGACTTCCCGCTTAATCCTGGATATGAAGTTCAAACCTATTCTCTCCTTATTTTATTGCGGTTTTTCCGCGTCTAACCGCTTGATCAGGGCAACAATAGCATAAACCAGCGGCGGCACGAACGCTGCGGACAAAACTATTTTCGCCAGCAACTGTCCTGGCATGATTTTCATCAGCGGGACCACACCATAAAATGCCACAGTTATAAAAATCAGCGTATCAAGAGCCTGACTGGTTACGCCCGCAATCATGCTTCTCAACCACAAGAAACGACCGGATTCACCCTTTAATCTGGTGATCAGAAAAACGTTGAGTAGCTGCGAAGCGCCGTAAGCCAATATTCCGGCAAACATCAGCCGGGTCGATTGATTGAGAATGATGTCAAATGCGTCCCGTTTTTCTTCCTCCCAAAAGGATGCCGGCGGCAATGCCAGAACTAGCTGGATCAATATCATCGACACGATGATGGGAATGAAACCAAATAGAACGAGCCGGTTGGCCGTTGCACGACCGTAAATTTCAGCCGTGGCACTGGACAACACAACCAGCAGGATAAACGCAAATATCCCGGCCTCAACGGCCAATGGCAGCGGTTCCAGCGAAACCAGCTTGTTGCCCAGAATTCCGGCGAGACTAGCCATCCCGCCATAGAGCACCGAGATTATGAAAAGCCCGCGCGGGACGGAAATCGAAGTGGGTTCATTTGTCATTTGCTGTCCATAACGGGTTGGCCAGAAAAAAAAAGGCACCAAACTCTTGCAGAGCCCCTATATGGCGAATCCTTCAACGGGGAGCATCTTATGCAAAATCTTGCGGTCTATTGTGGATCAGCGACCGGAACCAATCCGGTCTTTGCTGACACTGCCAGAAAACTGGGCGCGACTATGGCAGAGCGGAACATCAATCTGGTCTATGGCGGCGGTAAACTAGGTCTAATGGGTATTATAGCAGACGCTGTTCTTGATGGCGGCGGCCAAGTTTATGGTGTTATTCCCGATATGCTCAAGGACCACGAAGTCGCACATACCGGCGTGACGGAGCTCTTCATTGTCCGCAACATGCACGAGCGTAAGGCCAAGATGACAGAGCTCTGTGACGCATTTGTCGCCCTGCCCGGCGGCATCGGAACACTGGACGAACTCTTTGAAGCGTGGACCTGGAATGCTTTGGGCTATCACGCAAAACCCTTTGGCTTGCTCAACGTTGCCAATTACTGGGATTCCATGGTGACGTTTCTGGATTCGGTCGAAACAAACGGCTTCATGTCCACCGCACGGCGCAAACAACTGATTGTCGAGGATAATATTGACGGCGCGCTGGAATCGTTGAAAGCAGCCTGCACGGATAACGAAGGAAAAGTGACATGGTAGAGCGCGTATGACTTCCATATTAGCCAGCATCGGCGGGATGCTGCTCATCCTGCTATTGGCTCTCGCTCTTTCGACCGGGCGCCGCAACATCCGGCTGCGCGTTGTTGGTGCTGCCTTCGCGTTGCAAGCCGGTATCGCAGTATTGGTGCTCTATGTGCCGGCTGGCAAGAACGTGATTGCGGCGATGGCTGGCGGTGTATCCAACCTGCTGGGCTATGCTTCTGCAGGCACGAATTTCATTTTCGGCCCGCTCGCCAGTCCTGACATGGGCGGGACCAGTTTTGCCATTGCGGCCTTGCCAGTGATCATCTTTTTCTCTGCGCTGATTTCGATCCTTTATTATCTGAACATCATGCAGTTCATCATCAAATGGGTCGGCGGCGGTATCCAGAAAATTACCGGTATTTCGAAAGTTGAATCGCTTTGCGCTGCGGCCAACATTTTCGTTGGCCAATCTGAGTCGCCGCTGGTCATCCGCCCGTATCTCGCTACTCTAACCCAATCACAGCTGTTCACCGTGATGAGCGTTGGGATGGCGGGCGTAGCCGGGACCATCCTCGCCGCTTACGCTGCAATGGGCATCCGCATTGATTATCTGCTGGCCGCCGCTTTCATGTCTGCCCCTGGCGGGATCATGATGGCCAAAATCATCATGCCCGACAATCCGGAAGACAAAGCACCGGAAGAGCTGGTCATTGCAGTGGAATATGAAGACGAGAAACCCGCCAACATCATCATGGCTGCCGCAATGGGCGCGCAAACCGGTGTAAAACTGGCAGTAGCGGTCGGTGCGATGGTACTGGCCTTCGTGGCGCTGGTCGCTCTGGCCAATGGCGTGCTTGGCGGAATCGGCGGATGGTTCGGACAACCGAACCTTAGTTTCCAGCAGATCATCGGCTATGTCTTTGCTCCGATCATGTATTTGCTGGGCGTCCCCTGGAACGAGGCACTCAATGCTGGCGGACTGTTTGGCACTAAAGTCGTACTCAACGAATTTGTAGCGTTTATCGAACTGGGTAAAATGCAGGAAGGCATTTCCCCGCTCACCAATGCTATTGTGATATTCGCGCTGTGCGGTTTTGCTAATTTTAGTAGTATCGCAATACAACTGGCGGTCACTGGCGGACTCGCGCCGAACCAGCGTCCGGTTATTGCCAAGCTTGGTTTGCGCGCTTTGGCGGCGGGTTCGCTCGCCAATCTTATGAGTGCGGCGCTTGCGGGCATATTGCTGTCGGTCGCGTGACCAGCTAGGATGATGTTCCGTCAGTCCCAAGGCAAACTAATTTTATGACGACCATGAACGACACGCTTTCATCCGTTTCTCTGGCCAAAGCGGATGTTAATCCCGAGATATTCGCCGAGGAGATTGGCCGGTCTTTCGAGGACTGGGGCTTTGCTATTGTTTCGGATCATGGCATTTCTGACGAGTTGATTGGCCGGGCCGAGCAAATGTCGCGTGCTTTCTTTGCGCTGTCTGAAGAAACCAAGCGCGCTTATCACATAGCGGGCGACGGTGGAGCACGCGGTTACACACCTTTTGGCACGGAAGTCGCCAAGGACGCCACGCTGCATGATCTCAAGGAGTTCTGGCATATTGGTCGGGAACTGCCGGCGGGACACGCGTTTGAGAGTTTCATGTCTCCCAACATCTGGCCCGCTGAACTACCCGAATTTCGCGAAGTCTACACCGAAATGTTTGCCGCGTTCGACAAGGCAGGTGGACGTATATTGGAAGCGATCGCACGTTATCTGAAATTATCACCCGATTTTTTCGAAGAAACAGTGCAAGATGGCAATTCGGTGATGCGGCTGATCCATTACCCGCCTGTGCCGGAAGATTCCCCCGCCGTCCGCGCCGCCGCGCATGAAGATATTAACACCATCACCTTGCTGATTGGCGCAGAAGAAGCAGGCCTTGAACTGCTGGACAAACAAGGTAATTGGCGTTCTGTTTCCCCAAAATCGGGCGAGCTTGCGGTTAATATCGGTGATATGTTGCAGCGACTGACCAACAATCGCCTTCCCTCCACAACCCATCGCGTCGTCAATCCGGCTCCGGAACGGCGGGGTCATTCGCGCTATTCCATGCCTTTTTTCCTACACTTCCGGCCAGACTATCTCATCGAAACGTTGCCGGACTGCGTGGATAATAGCCATCCCAATCTCTATCCCGAACCGATCACCGCGCATGACTATCTGCTCGAGCGCCTGCGCGAAATCGGGCTTGCATGAAACTGAGGGCAAAGCCGCCCATTGCAATAGGCATTAGCGGCGGCAGTTGTTCCGGTAAATCGACCCTCGCTGCCAACTTCCTGGAAGCGCTTGGGCCTGCAAAAAGCGTACTTCTGCCGCAGGATGATTATTTCTTCGGCCTAGGCGACGCGCCGGCAGGCAAAGGCGGACCCAATTTTGATCATCCCGATGCCGTGGATTTCGACAATATGTGCGCTCAGCTTACAATGCTCAAACAGGGCAAGGCCATCAACCGCCCACTTTATGACTTCCCAACCCATCTACCCAAAGCCGATACAGAATATACCGAACCGCGTGCCGTGATCATCGTCGATGGTATATTGATACTGCATCATGCACCGATGCGGCAGTTGTTTGACTTGTCAGTTTTTGTGGAATGTGACGAACAAACGCGCTTCGCAAGACGGCTCTCGCGCGACGTAAAAGAGCGCGGACGCACGGCCGAATCAGTGCGCCAGGTTTTCACAGATCAGGTAGCGCCAATGCACGATAGATATGTTGAACCGTCCCAGACCCATGCAGACATCGTTGTAAATTCGTCACAGTCAAAAGCGCAAATGGCGGATCAATTTGTGCAGATATTGCATTTGATCAAAGAAAAAATTCAGTAATCACTAAGTGTTGAAGCGCGCTTCTATGAAGCAACCCGATCACGGCTGAAAAACTGTGGGTAAAATTCAAATCGTGCAGCGCAACATAAAGTCGTTGCGATTGAGACAAAACTGTCATTTTAGCAGCCTAGAGGATGCCTGTTTTTAGAGGGGCTCTCACTATGATTCGGTGTGAGTTGACAGGTAAGTTTTCCAACTGAGTTCAATACAGGGACGTAATCAATGAAAATCAAGTATTTATTAGCAGCCAGCGTGGTTAGTCTTTCCGCTGTGGGCATGATAGCAACGCCGGCTGCTGCGCAGCAGATTACCTCTGGAATTGAGGGCACTGTCCGGGATGATAACGGCAATGCTCTTGCAGGCGCAACAGTTGTTGTGACCGACACGCGGACGGGTGCGCAACGCTCCATCACGACCGGTTCTTCCGGCCAGTTCCGTGCGGAAAGCCTAACCACCGGCGGGCCATATTCCGTAACCGCGACCGCTTCCGGATTTGAAGGACAAACGCTTGAAAATGTCACGATCAATCTTCAGGGCAACACCCAGCTTGGTTTCACGCTCTCGAGCGGATCGATGGAAAACGTTATCGTTGTCACCGGCGAACGCGTTGCCATCAGCCAGTTGGCTATCGGCCCCGGACAGTCTTTCGGCGAGGCAACGCTGGAAGCTTTCCCATCGATCACTCGTGACATTCGAGATTTTATCAGGATCGACCCGCGTGTCAGCCTTGACCGTGCTGGTTCAAACGACCGTGTCAGCTGTCTTGGCGGCAATGACCGTTCAAACTCCTTTTCAGTTGATGGTATCATCCAGTCCGATGTTTACGGTCTCAACGGAACGCCGTTTGCTTCCCGTAATTCACTGCCGCTGCCATTTGATGTGATCGCAGAAACGTCGGTCGAATTTGCGCCTTATGATGTACAGTATAGCGCGTTTACTGGCTGTGCCATCAACGTGGTGACCAAAGCGGGCCAGAACGATTTTCACGGCAGCGCCTTTTTCACCTATTCTGACCGCGGATTGCAGGGCGACAATTTTGATGGCCAGCAGCTCCAGTTCGATCCGTTCAACGAGAAGCGTTACGGCGCCACCCTTTCGGGACCGATTATTCCTGATCACCTTTTCTTCTCCTTCGGTTATGAAGAAGCGAAGCTCGGTTCAAACCAGGTTGTCGGGCCCATTGGTTCAGGCTTTGGCACCGAACTCGCATTCGTTACCGAAGCGCAGTTTAACAATATTTCCGATATTGTCCGTCAGAATTTCGGCATTGAATCTGGCGGCATAACGCGCAGCCTGCCAGAATCCAACCGCCGATTCTTTGGGCGTCTTGACTGGGTGATCAACGATCAGCACCGGTTGGAAGCAACCTACCAGCGTCTCGACGAAGCAAGTGTCAATTCTGATGATGTGAGTACATCAAATCGCACTTACTCTGGAAACAACACGTTCTACACTTCCGGCACGAAGTCGAACTACTATTCTGCACGTCTTTACTCGAACTGGACCGACCGGCTTTCTACTGAAATCCGCGCATCGCGCGCGGAAGTCCAAGACCTTCAGGATCCTATCGGCGGCGGTGAAGCCCAAAACGCTAATCCGATCCCTCGTATCGTTGTCGGCGTGACCAATCCCGACAATGGCCAGTCCGGTTCACTGGTGTTCGGACCGGGATTTTCACGGACGGCAAATGATCTAAAAACCGAAATCAACCAGTATAAGTTCAAGGCAGATCTGGAAGCGGGTAATCACAATCTGACGCTCGGCGCAGAACTGAACGACACCAAAGTGTTCAATCTTTTCGTTCAGAATGCCAACGGAACCTATACATTTGCAAATGCAGCCGATCTTCAGGCTGGCCGTCTGGCTTGCGGTACCAATACGTTCCCAACGGCAAACCAGATTGTTGGCGCAAACAACCCGGCCCTTTGTGTGCTTGGCAACCGTGATCCCAACTCTGTGTCAGCAGGTTTCTATGGCAATTATTCATTTTCGGGTGATGTCAATGATGCAGCGGCAAATTGGCGTCGCGGACTTTTCTCCGTCTATGCACAGGATGAATGGAAAGCGACGGATCAACTGACATTGGTAATTGGCGCGCGTGTTGACTGGCTTGACGGCGATGCACCAGCACCGAACCCGAACTTCCTGACCCGCTATGGTTTTACTAACGCCAATGCATTCAGCAAGGTTGATCCGGTGCTCATGCCGCGCTTTGCCGCGACCTATGACTTGTTCAATTCAGGCTTCTTGAGCGATACCCAGGTTCGCGCCGGTGTCGGACTCTTTACCGGGGGTGATCCGAGTGTATGGCTCTCCAACGCCTTCCAGAATAACGGCTTTGGCGTTGGTCAGGGTCAAACCGGTGTATCAGGTTGCGTTCCGCCAGGTACTCAGCTAGCCGTCCCGACCAACGGTTCCGTGCCTACTCCGCCCACTTGCGCAGTCAATTCCGGAATTAACTTTGCAGCCCGCGGACTGGGTGATGCACAGTCCACCAGCCCCGAGTTCAAGACTCCAACCGTCCTTCGTGCTAACTTTGGATTGTCTACGACCTTGGGAACGAGTGGCGGTTTTTTCAGCGACTGGAAATTCAACTTCGACTATATTTTCAGCCGCTTCCGCAACCCCGCCGATTTCGCTGATCTTTCGCAGGTGATCGACGTGACCCAGGGCCTCAACGGATTTACCGTTGACGGACGTCCTATCTATCGCGCGATTGATCCGAACAATACCGGTTGTAACGCGTCGCTCACATATCCCGGCGGTGTTCCTCCGGTCTATACCGGGGTCAATGCTCCGTGTTTTGCGACAAGTCGCGATGATGAAATCCAGCTGACAAACGGGGCGGATTTCAACAGCCACGTAGCATCGGTTCGTTTGGCCAAACGTTGGAATAGTGGCGTCATCACTGACAATGGCAGTGTAAGCTTTAATCTCGGCTATGCATGGACCAAAGCTGACAATAACCGGTACAACGCGAGCTCCACGGCAACGTCGAGCTATGATATCGTCGCATCTTTTGATCGCCAGAATAACGCTGTTGCTACTTCGGAATATGAATCGCGCCACAATATTACCTGGGCGATGAATTTCCGCGAAGAGTTTTTCAGTGATTTTGCAACCCAGCTGGGCTTTGTGTTTGTCGCCCGTTCCGGTCGGCCTTACAGCGTGACCTTTGACAACGGGGCGGTATTCAATGACTCTGCGTCTGGCAACGACAATGCTTTGCTTTATGTTCCAACAGGGCCGACTGATCCGAACGTTGTTTACGTCAATAACGTCGTCAATGGCGCTGTCGTTCAAACCGCTGCCCAAGCGCAAGCGGGTCTTGATGCCTATATCAACGGCGACAAATGTCTGTCGAGAAATCGCGGAATGTCGATCGCGCGCAACTCCTGCCGCAACGATTGGTTCTTCGATCTTGATATGCGTATTTCGCAGGATCTTCCAGGACCCGGACGTTTGTTTGGTGTCGAAGATAAAATCCAGCTATTTGCTGACTTTAATAATCTCCTGAATTTGATCGATAGCGGCGCGAACCTTTTCCGTTCACGCAACTATACGACCCCGTTAATCACAGGCGGTGTTGATAATCAGGGCCGTTATGTGCTGAAGGGCTTCTCTCCTGACGATACGAACTTCCAGAATTTCTCCGCATCCTTGTGGCGGATACAGCTTGGTGTTCGTTACGAATTCTAGAAGAAACCGCTTTTCTACAATGATCCAAGCCGGCGGCGCTGCATATCAGTGTCGCCGGTTTTTATTGAAGAGCGCAGTGTGTACAAGGCGATCGAAAGCCCGCTCACCACAGCGGGTTGGTGAAAACCTGCGTTAAACAGGGCCAGCGTGCGAGGCTAGCTTTGGCTAAATCAGCCGACCCATTGGGCGACTTCGCTGACCACTTTGTTAGCCGCTGTATTCAGCGCCTCTCCAACAGGGCCTGCTTCGGCTGCGAATACCGTTTCACTTGCCTCAAATCGGCGTTTTTCAACCGGCTGCCCCTCACGGATTTTCACCGCATCATAAGTGACCGTCACCTTCAGGCTCGGCCCATCGAGACCAAAATTAACCAGCTCGCCTGCCAGATATGTTTCGGCAGTGCCGCCAGCTTGTGGCGCAGTCAGCACCAGTCGATTGTTTTTTGCCGCGATTGTTTCGCTGAGCAAATCCTGAAAGAGCCGGGCCGGTTTATCCACCCATGTCGCTTCTTTCAAATAGGCAATGGCCGTGCTGCTGGTTTGCACCGGTACGCGCAAATTGTTCAGCTTTTGCGGCGTGACTGGCAGGCGAACCACCAGAGATCCGGATTTCGGGCCGCTTAGCGATGCCCCTGCATTGACCGTTGCATCCGGCGTCAATGACAGCAAAAATGGCGGTGGCTCTGCGCCGCCAAAGCTGACACAACCAGCCAGCAATGCCAATCCTGTTGCCATTGCCAAAGGTCGCAATCTCTTATGAAATCTCATCGTCCTGCCCCTTATTTGCCCGGTTCATAATCTGGAAGTGCCGGCGCTGATATCAGCGAACCGGCCCCGCCCTGGTCTATCCGCTCGCTGACCGAAGTCATCGATCGCGTCAAAGCCTGCATGTCTTCTACGAGCTGATCGACTTCCGGCAGCGTTTTGGTTCCCAATTGTTTCAGCCCCGGACGTGTTTCCTGTAAAACAGCATCCAGCGCGGCCATGCTCTTTTCTGCCGCTTTCAAAGTCTTGCTCAGGTCTTTTGCCAGTGGCTCGCCATTGGCGTTCAAAAAGCTGTTGGCACTATCTGCAACGGCGGACAATTTCTCCGCTGTCTGTGCTGCATTGCGAATAGCGATCCGGGATTCTGCCATCACCGCTTCTATTCCGGGTGCCTGATCGGCCAAGCTCCCGGTGAGCTGCTTGGTATTATTCAAAATGCCTTCTATCGACTCCTGGTTTTTATCCGACAAAAGCAACGTCAACCGGTCTGTCAATGTCGCAAGACGCTCTACCACCAAAGGTGCGCTGTTGAGCAATTCACCCAATGCTCCCGGCTTGGTGGGGATAACCGGCACACCTTCCGGACCAAGCTCGGTTATCGGCGGCGCGCCTTTTTTGGCACCGTCAAGCTGAATATTAGGCGGTGCCGTAAAGCTAACGCTTTGGACGGTAGCCGTTGTGCCTTGCAAAATTGGCGTCTCTTCACTCACGGCAATGCGGACGCGCACGAAATCGGGATCCTTCTTCCAAAGTTCAACCGCGAGCACTTGACCTGACGGAACGCCGGCAAATGTGACGCCGGTTCCCTTTGCCAATCCGCCTACAGATTGGGCAAAAAAGATATCATATTCCTTTTGCTCACCGTCGCCAAACCGGACAATCCATACCAGAAAGGCGGCAACCAGGGCCAAAAGCGCAAGGGTGATAACACCCACGAGAATATGATTGGAACGTGTTTCCATCTAGATTACCTTTATGACGGCTACGGCGGACACTGCAACTATTCTCTGCAACTTACTCATCCTCACATCTTTGGCTGCGGCGCAGCCATCCGGCCGCGTGGGCCATTAAAATATTCCTGAATCCATGGATGATCCATCGCGAGAAGCTCCTCAATCGTTCCCACTGCAATCACCTGCTTGTCCGCCAGAACGGCGACGCGGTCACAGATCGCGTGCAACGTATCAAGATCATGGGTGATCAAAAAGACCGTCAGGCCGAGCGTCTGCTGCAGTTCGCGTGTGAGATTGTCGAATGCTGCCGCGCCAATTGGATCGAGTCCGGCGGTCGGCTCATCGAGAAAGAGCAATTCGGGGTCAAGCGCCAGTGCTCGCGCAATGCCCGCGCGTTTCTTCATGCCGCCCGAGAGCTCTGACGGGTATTTTGGTGACGCTTCAGCAGGCAAGCCAGAGAGGCAAACCTTGTATTTTGCAACCTCGCGGCGGAATTCGCGGTCCATTTGCGGATAAAACTCCCGGATCGGAACCATCACATTTTCCGCAACCGTCAGGGTGGAAAATAACGCACCACCCTGAAAAAGCACACCCCAACGCTTGCGCACATCAATGGTTTGCGCTTCTGATTTACCAAGCAGGGATTCGCCGAAAACTTCGATCGAACCCTCGTCAGGAGTTTGAAGCCCTATAATTGAACGCATGAGGACCGATTTGCCAGTGCCTGATCCACCCACGACGCCGATAATCTCGCCACGCTTTACATCAAGATCAAGATGCTCGTGGACCACTTGGTCGCCGAAACTGTTGCGCAGGTCCTTGACCGATATGATCGGGCCCTCGAAACTGCGGTCAACGACAATCTCCTCTTCAGTAAGTAGTTCTTCCAGCATCAATTCCACCCGATCCAGCTGAAAAACACAGCAAAAAACGCATCAAGCACAATCACAAGGAAAATCGCCTGAACCACTGCCGCAGTCGTACGCTTGCCTACTTCCTCCGCATTGCCTTCTACTTGCATACCTTGGTAGCAACCGGACAGCGCGATAATGGCGCCAAAAACTGGCGCTTTGACAAGACCGATGTAGACATCTGTAATTGGCACAACTTCTCTTATGCGCGCGAAGAAGGTCGCTGGCGGGATATCCAGCGCTACCCAGCTAAGCAAACCGCCACCGATAATCGCAACGACCGACGCATAAAAACCGAGCAGCGGCAGCATAAGAACAGCCGCCATCATTCGAGGAATAACCAGTGCCTCAACCGGGGAAACGCCAATCGTCCGCATCGCGTCAATTTCTTCGGTGAGCTTCATGGTGCCAATTTGCGCTGCAAAAGCAGAACCGGAGCGACCCGCCACCATGATCGCAGTCATCAATACACCCAGTTCGCGCAAAGTCAGGCGGCCAACGAGATTGACAGTAAACACTTCCGCGCCAAATTGCCGCAGTTGCACGGCGCCCTGCTGCGCGATAACTAGTCCGATGAGAAAACTCATCAAGCCGACAATACCCAATGCTCGGACCCCAACCACGTCAAACCGTTGGATAACTGCATGCCAGCGGATGCGCCCCGGGTGACGGAGCAGCGAAAAACTTGCCGCGGTCACAGCACCGAAAAAACCGACAAGCCCCGCCATGGTTTTAAAAGCGGTAGTCGTCGCCTCCCCGATCTCGCCTAGCACGCGGATAACCGGATTGGGGAGAACAGGACGAACCTCGGCAGGTTCGTCCGCAGCACTCACTGCGGCAATCAATCGCTGCGCCTCATCATCCGCGCCAGTAATCTCCGCACCCATATCGCGAGCGGTGCGATAGATCAGCCAGGCACCTACGGTATCGACATAACCGGTTTCTGAAATATCCAGTTGTGTTGCACCGCCGTCATAGGCTCGCAACCGCTCAGGTAAGTCTTCCAGCGAAGCGATTGACAGGTTTCCGGAAAACCGAAGTGTGGCTACTCCGTCTTCTGTTGTCTCTTCGCTAAAATCGCTCGGAATTGTCATTGCCGTTACAATTGACCGAAAAAACTGCAAAGCTCAAGCGTTTATGCCTAACTTATTCATACGCGTCTTTCATTTATTTGGTGGAAATCAATTTGTCCTGATAAGAGCGCTGAAAAATCAAGGTCGCCTCCACATGCAGAAACTTTCAATTTACGACATGGATCGTACGATAACGAAGAGCGGAACCTATACGCCGTTTCTTCTGCACATGGTTTTCGCTCGCTCGCCCTGGCGGCTGGCATTGCTCCCATTGGTTGCCTTCGGCTTTATTGCCTATGGAATGAAGCTTATCGGGCGCAAAGGCCTCAAAACCTATAATCAGCGCCTGTTACTTGGTGGTAAGCCCAGCCTTGCCGCGCTCCAGCCGCATATTGAAACATTTGCCGATAAGATGATCGAAAGTAACAGCTACAAGCGAGCCATCGTCCAAATAGCGCATGATCGCGCCGAGGGTCGTCGGCTGGTGTTGGCGACGGCATCCTATGACCTATATGTGAAATCCATCGCCAAAAGGCTGGGGTTCGATGATGTAATTGGGACTGTTCTCGAAATTGATAGTGACGGCAATGTTCTGCCAAAAATCATCGGCGAAAATTGCTATGATGAAGCCAAGCTTGGCCGTATCAAGACCTTTCTGGACGGAGAAAATCTAAAGCGGGAGGAATTGCACATCCGCTCCTATTCCGATCATATTTCCGACGTGCCGATGCTGGAGTTTGCCGATGAAGCCGTCGCCACAACGCCCAGCGCTGCATTGCGCAAAACTGCGAAGGCGCGTGGCTGGACGATTGTGGACTGGGATTGACCGCAGTCGGTCCAAAATTCTTGAAGTTAAACCGCTTCCAGTGCCTGCTCGAAATCAGCAATCAGGTCATCCGGGTCTTCCACACCGACAGATATCCGCACCAGATTGTCGGTAATGCCAAGTTGTGCCTTGCGCTCATCTGGAACTGACAGATGCGTCATCGCCGCCGGAAGGCTCACGAGCGTCTCGGTTCCTCCCAAACTCACTGCAAGCTTGGCGATGCGCAAACTATCGAGAAAGCGGAAGCTTTCCTCTTCGCCGCCTTTTATGAAGACTGAAAATGTCGAGCCCGCACCGGAACAATGCCGATCAAAAATATCCTGCTGTCGGGCGTCGGAAATCATGCCCAGATAGCCCAATCCGTCTACTTTCGGATGCTGCGCCAGAAATTCGCATACTTTTGACGCGTTTTGTCCGGCACGTTCCATGCGTAACTCTACCGTCTCCAGAGAGCGCATCAGCATCCAGGCGGTATTGGGATCGCAAATTCCTCCCATTGTGTTTCTGAGCGCCCTTACCGGGTCCATCCACTTCTTCGCGCCCGCCAGCGAACCGGCCACCAGATCGCTGTGACCGCCAACATATTTGGTCAGACTGTAAACCACAATATCCGCGCCGTTATTGAGCGGCTGCTGCCATAATGGTCCGAGAAATGTATTGTCGATTGCGATTGGCGGGCCACCTGCGCCCAGTACGGCATCGCGCGCATCGCGTACGGCCTCGATGTCCACCAGTGCATTGGTTGGGTTGGCAGGACTTTCCAGATAGATCATCGCAACCTTGCCGCCCTGCTCTGAAGCCTTGATTTTGGCTTTGTCCAGAATGGCATCCAGCTCTTCCCGCGTAGCGCCTGCCGGAAAATCAAGATAGGTCACACCAAATTTGCTCAACACCTTGGCGACAAAACCCTCGCTTGCTGCATAAAGCGGGCCACTATGGACAATGACGTCGCCTGCAGAGCAGTAGGTCAGCATCAATACAGAAATTGCTGTCATCCCGCTGGAAAAAGCCAGCGCGTCTTCTGAGCCGTCCCAAATGCCCAAGCGATCTTCGAGAATTTCCTGATTGGGACCGTTGAAGCGCGAATAGACCAGCCCTTCAGTGCCGCCGGGGCGTTTGCCGGTAATGCCCTCAAAGAAATGTTTTCCCGCTGCCGCGCTTTCAAACGCGAAGGTCGAAGTCAAAAAAATCGGGGGCTTCAAGGAGCCTTCTGATAATATCGGATCATAACCGTGCCCCATCATCAACGTCGCCGGTTTCAGTTTGCGACCACCGATTTCCTCAATCGGCGCTTTGGGTTTGCGGCGTGTTACGGGAATTCCGGGCACATCATTTTGATCAGACATTTGTTTCTCTCCAGCGCAATTTTATTATGCCACTGCTATGCCTGAAAAGCTAACTGGTTACAATCGAAACCATCCAGACACAGCCGATGATTATTGGTACTCCCGCAAGGTCTAACAGAAAACCGGATTTGAGCATCCGTGGCAATGCGATATGATTGGTTGCCCACGCGATCGCGTTCGGCCCGGTTCCGGAGGGTAACATGAATCCCCAGCTAGCCGCCATGGCCGCTGGCACGGCGAGCAGCACTGGATCAACGCCAGTAGCAAGAATCAGGCTGGCGACGACCGGCATTACTCCACTGGCGGTTGCCACGTTCGAAGCAAATTCGGTGACCAGAATCACGAGCGCCACGAGCGCCATTGCGATGACAATCACCGGTACGGTTTTCAGCGGTTCGAGCGCCCCGCCGAGCCAATCGGAAAGTCCGGAATTAATGATTCCCGCCGCCAATGTCAGCCCGCCGCCGAACATCATGATCACGCCCCAAGGTGCTCGATCTGCCTCGTCCCAGTTGAGCAACATCCGCCCTCGCCATCAGGCAACATGAACAGTAGCAAGCCACCTGCGACCGCAATGCTGCCATCGGTGACCGCACCGTCAGGCAACAAGGATTCTATAAACGGTTGTAGCAACCAGCCAAGCATCACCAGTGCGACCACCGGAACCAGTCGCCGTTCGGGCGCGCTCCACGGTCCCGACTGTCCGATCGCCGCTCGCGCTGCTGCGCCATCAAAACTGTTCCGTCCGACCTTCTGAACCGCAATCAGGATCGCTGCGCAGACGGGAATGCTGACGATGACAATGGGCAGACCATAGGCCATCCAGCTGAGAAAGGTGATATCCATGCCAAGCGTTTTGTTTATCAACCCGGCGGCGATGGCGTTGGTCGGGCTTCCCACCAGCGTTCCCAGCCCGCCAATCGAGGCAGCAAAGGCGATACCCATGATCAGCGCGCCGGAGAAACCTTCGGTCTCTTTATCCTTGATCCCGCCCGCGACCAGAACCGCGAGCGCGATCGGGATCATAATCAATGTCGTCGAGGTGTTTGAGATCAACATGCTGAGCAAAGCAGTGGCGATCATGAATGCAAATAATATGCCCCATGCCGTTTTCCCCGCCAGCCCGATGATCGCCAGTGCGAGCCGCCGGTGCAAGCCGACCCGCTCGATTGCCAATGCCAGAAACGCGCCGCCGAGGATGAGGAACAATATCGGCGAATAATATTCGCTCGCTGCTTCCTTTGCGGTCATAACATCGAAAACAGGTAGCGCCAGGAACGGCAGCAGCGCGGTCGCGGTCAACGGCACCGCCTGTGTCATCCACCACGTCGCCATAAGAACGGTGAGCGCAGCAACATGCCACGCCTGATCGCTCATCGACGCCGGTGAAGGCACCAGCAGCATCGCGACAAAGACGGTAAGCCCGCTAAATAGTCCGATGCGCTGTGCGTTCATTTATCCCCCAAAATGCGCAGAAATTATTCCGGTGCCAGCCCTATCAGCGAAATTTGCCGTCCGTAGCCACCCGCGCCATCTGCTTTCGCTCGCCGGTAGCTGAAAAAGCGTGATTTGTCGGCATAGCAATCCAGACCCAGAACATCGACGTGATCCAGTTTCGCTCTTTTAAGCCGATGCTTGGCATATCCTTCCAAGTCGAATTGAAAGTGGTCGGCATTGCCCGTAGCGAAAAATTGCTTACTCGCTCCATCTGCTTCAACAAACCGGTCGTGGAACGACTGATCGACTTCATAATGGCGTTGTCCGATGCAGGGACCCACCGCTGCACTGATATGGGAAGCATCCGCACCAAGGCCAATCATTGCCTCGATAGTGTTTTCCAACACACCGGCCAACAGACCCTTCCAGCCCGCATGCGCAGCGCCAACGACGCGCGCTTCAGGATCACTGAAAAGAACTGGCACGCAATCGGCGGTCAATATCCCGAGCAGGATATTCGGACTTGCCGTAACCATCGCATCAGCTTTTGGGCGTTCTTCAATCGGGAGTTTCTCGGTCACGTGGAAGACGTCTGTTCCATGAATCTGATATACCGTCATGAGTTCCGATCCCGGCAAAACTGCCTCTTTCGCAATCTGGCGATTTCTAAGCACGTCAGCCTTATCGTCATCAGATCCCAAGCCGACATTCAGGCCCGCATATCGTCCAACTGAAATTCCTCCGCCACGGCCCATAAAACCGTGTGCTGCCGGTTTCAAAACATTCGATTGAGTCCGGTCAATTTCACTACCTATCATGCCCATATTGCGTTCCTTTTCAAATAAGATCGTTAGGCGAGGCTCTTGCTAACTTGTTCTGCGACATCTTTCGACAAATTGGAAGTGGCAGCAATTTTTTCCAGTGCCAGCCGCATCAGTTCCGACCGCCCCCGTTCGTAGCGCCGCCAGCGACCCAATTGCGGAATGAAACGGGCCGCCGTTTGCGGATTTTGCGGGTCCAGCGCGATCACCATGTCCGCAATCATAGCATAGCCTCTACCCGACGGGTCATGAAAACGCACCTGATTACCTGCAAATGCGCCATATAATGCCCGCACGCGGTTTGGGTTAGCCAGAGTGAAATCCGGATGGCGCGACAAGGCATCCACGCGCTTTATGGTATCGCTGCGCTGCGACATCGCCTGCATGGTGAACCACTTGTCGAGCACCAGCGCGTTGTCTTTGAAGCGCGTGTAGAAACTCTCAAACGCATGACCACGCTCTTCCGCATCGAGATGCGAAAGAACTCCAAGCGCGCCCTGCATCGCAGTCATATTATTCGCATCACAATATTGATCATAGGCGATTTCGGCTGCATCCTCGACCTGTGAAGCAGCGATATAACCCAGCGTCACGTTGCGCAATTTGCGATCCGCCCGCGCTTCTGCGGATAGTGAAAATTCTCCGGGCACGCATTGTTTGTATAACCGGCGGAACTTGCGCTCGAACTGCACACCGATCTTGCCGCGGAGCTTTTCCCGCGCATCATGTATAGCCTGCGGATCAACTTCGACCATCTGGTCACCCAGAAATGCCTCGGTTGGTAACAGGATGATTTCCGCTAGAAATGCACGGTCGATATTCTCATCCGCGAGCACCGCTCCAATAGCCTGCAAAATAATATCGCGGTCTGCCGGGGTGCCCGTGATCTGGGCCGTGAGATAGCCGGTCATCAGCTGCTGCATCGCCTCAAAGCGGGCGAATGGGTCGTCATCGTGGGATGAAAGAAACGCCAATTCTTCAGCGGTCCGGCTATTCTCTAAAATAATCGGTGCGGAAAAACCGCGATTTATCGAGAGGACCGGATGGTCATTCTGACCCTCAAAAGTGAAGCTCTGCTCGGCTTTATCCAGGATCAGCAATTGCTCACCGTCATGCTCCCCGGTTTCCGGATTGAGCAAGGCGGTCCGCAGCGGAATCACCATTTCCGATGGTCCGGGTTTCGCGCCACCAGCCGCAATGGACTGCTTGAGTTCAAGCGTCGCCGTCCCGGTTTGTGGATTGTGACTGAGTTTTGCGGAAACACGCGGAGTGCCCGGAGTCCGGTACCAGACGCGAAACTGCGTGAGATCAATCCCGCCACCATCTTCCATTGACACTACGAAATCTTCGCAAGTCGCCGCCTCGCCATCATGGCGATCAAAATACAAGTCCGTTCCTTTGCGGAAATTTTCCGCGCCCATCATGCTGTGCATCATCCGGATGATTTCTGCGCCCTTGTTATAGACTGTCGCGGTGTAGAAGTTGGAGATTTCCTGATAGCTTTCTGGGCGAATTGGATGCGCTAGCGGTCCAGCATCTTCCGGAAATTGCGCGGCACGAAGGATGCGGACATCTTCAATACGTTTCAGTGCGGCTGAACTCATATCCGCAGAGAAGCTCTGGTCGCGGAAAACGGTGAAGCCTTCCTTGAGCGAAAGCTGGAACCAGTCCCGGCAGGTGACGCGGTTGCCAGACCAATTGTGAAAATATTCGTGCGCGACGACGCCTTCGATACCGTCAAAGTCAGCATCGGTTGCGACTTCGGGATCGGCCAAAATATAACGTGAATTGAACACGTTCAGGCCCTTGTTCTCCATAGCGCCCATGTTGAAATCGCTTACCGCAACAATATTGAACAACCCCAGATCATATTCGCGGCCATAGACTTCCTCATCCCAGCGCATGGAATCCTTGAGCGCCTGCATCGCGTGGCCAGTGCGCGGCAAATCGCCGTCCCGCACCCAGATATTGAGTTCCACTTCTTTGCCCGAGCGGGTCGTAAAACTATCCGAATTGGCGACCAGATCACCGGCAACCAGCGCGAACAAATAGCTAGGCTTGGGCCAGGGGTCATTCCATTGCGCCCAATGACGCCCGCCTTCGGCCTCGCCTTCTTCCACTTTGTCGCCGTTACAAAGCAAAATCGGGAAAGCCTGCTTGTCGCCTTCCATCCTTACTTTGTAGCGGCTCAACACATCGGGACGGTCTGCGAAGAATGTTATCCGGCGAAAACCCTCGGCCTCGCACTGCGTGCACAACATCCCGTTTGAGCCGTATAGCCCCATCAGTTGGGTGTTGGTGGATGGATCAAGCTCGACTTCGATCTCCACAATGTGTGCAGCGCCGGTGAGCGGCAAAGTCAGATTGCCCTCTTCAAGCTTCCATTCATTCCATTTCTTACCATCAACGAGCACATTAACCGGGAGCAGATCATCGCCGTTGAGAATCAACGGGGCGTCATATTTCGCGCTTTTCGAGCGCCTGACATCGAGTTTTGAACGGACTACAGTTCGCTCCAGGCCAAGCTGGAAATCCAGTTCGATTTCCGGAATGAACCAGTCTGGTGGACGGTAATCTTCGCGGCGGATGGTGGCAGGATCGGTAGCCGGAATTGCAGCATCGGTGGTTTGAATATCTAGCATCGCCAATCCATAAGAGCCATTTGCACCAGGCGCAATTGCGATTATGGGTCAGGTGAACGGGAGAGAGCCATGTTGAGAATATGCCTGCTGATATTATCCGCGATGATTTTGATCGGTTTGCCACTCGAAACCGGTTTTGCGCAGGAAGCAGCGCCCACAGCTTTTGACGCTGAACAAGCCAGCCGCGCCTACATTGATACGCTGAAAGGCGCGGAACTGGAAAAATCCAATAGCTATTTTGAAGGCGGCTATTGGCTTATCCTGTGGGGCGCGATTGTTGGATTTCTCGTAGACCTCTTAATATTGCAATCCCGCCTTTCCGCGCGTTTCCGCGATTGGGCCGAGCGCGTCACCAAAAGAAAATGGCTGCAACCGGGGCTTTACGCCTTACCCTATAGCATCGCCGGGTTTCTGATCGCCCTGCCGTGGACAATCTACACGGATTTCTTTCGTGAGAAACAATATGATTTACTCGACCAAGGCTTTGGTGCTTGGATCGGTGAGCTCGCAACCGGCTTTGGAATATCGCTCATTTTCTTTCCGCTCATTGTGATTGCGATATTCGCTGTTATCCGACGTGCCCCTAAAACATGGTGGATATGGGGAACCGGCGTGGTGGCGGTATTCCTGATGATCGGAATGCTGCTCGCGCCTGTTTTCATCGCGCCGCTGTTTAATGAATATAACGAGATGGAAGCGGGGCCTTTGCGCGATAAAATCGTAGCGATGGCCGGTGAGAATGATGTTCCCTCCAACCATATCTATGTGTTTGACCAATCCAAACAGCATAAGCGGATCTCCGCCAATGTGTCGGGCTTTGGACCGACTATACGGATATCCCTGAATGACAATTTGCTCGAACGCACCGATCCTGAAGAAGTGGCTGCAGTCATGGGTCATGAACTGGGCCATTATGTTCTGGGCCACACATGGCGCTCGATTTTCATCATCCTGCTGATAATGGGTGTCGGTCTGTTTATGGTTGCGCGGATCGCGCCCAGATTAATTGATCGCTACGGCGACAAATGGGGTGTTCACGGTATCTTTGATCCCGCAGTCATCCCGGTGTTCGGACTATTGCTTACGCTATATTTCTTCGCCGCAACACCGGCGCTGAACACTCTCATTCGCGTCAATGAAAGCGACGCTGATCTGTTCGGTCTCA
Organism: Parasphingorhabdus halotolerans; assembly: GCF_012516475.1. Classification (NCBI taxonomy): domain Bacteria; kingdom Pseudomonadati; phylum Pseudomonadota; class Alphaproteobacteria; order Sphingomonadales; family Sphingorhabdaceae; genus Parasphingorhabdus; species Parasphingorhabdus halotolerans. Next base: position 1,096,830 of record NZ_CP051217.1, read on the forward strand.
ACGTCGCAAAGGAACCCGATGGTTTTGCCAAAGTCGCAATGCGGTTGTCTGAATATCGAAAAATTGAACCGGGACCGATTGAAGAAATGGTCTTCTTCGACCACCCATCAGGAGCAACCCGGGTACGGATGGCGATGCAATGGAAGGCTGCCAATGTCGAAAATCCTGTTGCCGTAAATCCCGGCAAGTTAGAGAAAGAATAACACTGATGCCGACAATGCTTATTTTCGGGTTGGGATATTCAGCATCACGCCTTGCAGAATATTTACGTAGCGAGGGATGGAAGGTTCTGGGGACCAGACGCGAAGCGGCCGATGGCGCGATTGCCTTTGATGATAGCGACGCAGTCTTGAGGGCGATTGGTGGAGCCACCCACATTCTCTCTTCTGTCCCGCCAGCGCGGGATTACAGCGATCCGGTGCTTGCGCATTATGGTGAAGCAATCGGGTCAGCAACTTTCCAATGGTCAGGCTATCTTTCTTCCACCGGCGTCTATGGCGATGTCGGCGGTGCATGGGTCGATGAAAGCGCACCCATTGGTTCGGGACGCCGCAAAGCGCGCAGCGATGCAGATTTGCGCTGGCAGCAGCTGCGCGGCGATATGCGGGTATTCCGCTTGCCCGGTATTTATGGGCCCGGCAGAAGCCCGCTCGAGCGAGTTCGCTCCGGTAAAGCCAAGCGCGTTGATGTACCCGGCCAAGTGTTCAGCCGCATCCATGTCGATGATATCGTAAGCGCCATCGTTGCATCTTTTGATGGACCTTCCGGTGTTTATAATATTTCAGACAATTTGCCTGCACCACAACACGAGGTTATCGCCCATGCCGCCCGGTTGCTCGGTATCAAAGTTCCGCCCTTGCTGTCTCTTAAGGAAGCCAACCTGTCTGAGGCCGCAAAGGACTTTTATAACGAAAACCGGCGCGTTTCCAACATCAAAGCCAAACGTTTGATGGACTGGGAGCCGCAGTTCCCCGACTATAAGGCTGGATTACAGTCACTTATGTGCGTTGATTAGCCAGAAATTCTTGGTGTCTTGGGCTTTCTCGCAGCCAGCGCCACCAGCAGTCCGATCATCGCCAATACGGCGCCGCCTGCTGATAGCCAGGTCCACACATAATTTTCGAAGATCGTAGACAATATCATCGCCACTACCGGTACCAGTACGCTGGAATAAGCCGCCCTACCGGGACCGATTTCGCGGATCATCGAAAAATAGAGCGGAAAGGTCACGACCGAACCAATCACACCGAGATAGAATATCCCGCCCCAATAAGCAGCGCGCATTTCATATTGCGGCGGACCAACAGTGATCCAGGAAATCACGATATTGATGAGCGCGCCCCACAGCATCGCCCAAGCCAATATGCTTATGATCGGATAGGCTTTGAGGCGTTCGCCTGCCTGCATCACATTGGCGATCGAGGCAGACATGATACCGCCAAAGGTGAGCGCCGCCCCAAGTAATACTTGCTCCAGACTGGCCGGTGAGGCGCGATATTCGTGCAGAAACAACATCGCAATGCCAACAGCCGCGATCGCCGAACCACCAAGAAAAGCGCCAGTTATTTTATGTCCCAGAAAAATTCGGCCGAGCACGGCATTGGGAACCATCAGCAATGCAAACAGCACCGCGACAAGGCCAGAGGTGATGTAAAGTTCAGCGTTATAAACAAAGTTGAAGTTAAACGTAAACTGGAAGAAACCTAAAATCACCGCGAGTATCTGGCCAGTTCTGTCCAGCCGGAAAGGATGCTTGCGAATTCCTACCAGCACAAACATCGCAGCAGCAGCAATCAGGAAACGATAGCTGACAGACCAGCTGGGAGCGACATCGGAAATCTGGTCCTTGATGACCAGCCAGGTTGAACCCCAGATTAGTGAGACCAGCAGGAACGGGATCAAAATACGCGGGGTTAGCAGGCTGACTTCTGCCGTATCTTCCTGGCTCATAAAGCCCGGATCGCTTCGGCAAGCGGCTTTATGTCTTCCGCGCTCTGGTTCCAGCTGGTCACCAGCCGCGCCTGCCCTGCACCCCAATCATAAAAATCGAAACCCGCACCACGCAGTGATGCAGCTTCTTCCGCCGTTAGTTTGATAAATATCTCATTGGCCTCGACGGGATGGAGCAAACGATCACCAGAGGCGATCGCAAGCACCTGCGCGCCGGCATTGGCGACGCGCGCATTTTTCAACCAGAGATCGTCATCCAGCATCGCCAGAATCTGCGCGGCCAGAAAACGGCCTTTGGATTGCAGATGCCCTGCCCGTTTGCGCCGATAATGAGTCGCAGCCGCCAGATCCTTGTTGAAAAAGATCAAAGCTTCCGCGCCCATGCCGCCGTTCTTGACGAACCCAAAGCTCAACACATCCACACCCACCTTCCACGTCACGTCGGCGGGATGACAACCGAGCGACGCCACTGCATTGGCAAAGCGCGCGCCATCCATATGCAAACCCAGTCCACGCGCCTTGCAGACGCTGGAAAGCGCAGCCACCTCGTCCGGCTTATAGACCAGACCATATTCCGTAGCGTTGGTGATCGAAACCGCAGCGGGCTGGACCTGATGCACATCATCCCGAATGGCGACGCAATGGCTCTCCACAGCATCAGCGCTCAATTTAGCCCCTTCGCCATCGAGCAGCATCAGCTTGGCTCCGCCGGTATAAAATCCCGGCGCGCCCGCCTCGTCCTGTTCGATATGCGCTTCTTTATGACAGACCACACCCTGATGCGGCTGGCACATGGCAGCCAGTGCCAGTGAATTGGCAGCAGTCCCGGTCGCGACCCACATGGCTTCTACATCCGTCTCAAAAACATGCGAAAACTTGCCGCTAAGCTGCGCGCTCAGCGCATCGCCATCATAGGCTGTATCCTGCACGTTAGCGCGGCTCAAGGCTTCCATTACCGTGGGATGGACAGAAGCGGCATTGTCTGAGAAAAATCGCATCACCGGCGCATGGATTGCCATCCCGAATTCGTCAAGATGGCTTAAGCAATATGTGATGGAAGATGGCGACTTGGCAAATTGGCTTGCTACCATATAACGGCATTGTCGATCCTGGCTGACGGTGTCAAAGAGGCTTCATGCCAAATTTAATATTGTTCAACAAACCCTTTGGTGTGCTCTCCCAGTTCACGGATCGCGGAGATGAAGCGACCCGCCAGACATTGTCGGATTATATTGATGTGCCCGGCGTCTATCCTGCAGGCCGGCTGGACCGGGATAGTGAAGGTTTGCTGCTGCTGACCAGCGATGGCAGATTGCAGGCGCGGATTTCTGATCCCAAATATAAGACAGCGAAGACCTATCTCGCGCAGGTTGAGGGTGAACCGCAAGAAGGGGACCTTGATCAATTGCGGCGAGGCATTCTTTTGAAAGACGGCATGTCTCTGCCAGCCAAAGCCGAGCGCGTTACCGAGCCGGGTCTATGGCCGCGCGATCCACCGATCCGCATTCGTAAAACCGTTCCCGATTGCTGGCTCAAGCTGACAATCCGTGAAGGCCGCAATCGTCAGGTGCGCCGGATGACCGCCGCCATCGGCAATCCGACCCTGCGGCTGGTCCGCTGGCGTATTGGCGACTGGTCAGTAGATGGATTGCAGCCGGGCGAATGGCGCAGCTTTGATATCTGAGAGAACGGACTTTCCTACATATAACCAAATAGGTTAAAGATCTTTGACGCCGCCGCCTCCATAGGCCGTCCCAAAGAAAGGAACCCGAAATATGGCATTACTCACGACCCTCATTGGACCGCTTTCAAAAATTATCGACAAGATTATCCCTGACCGTGAGGCCCGCGACCGGGCCAAGCTGGAACTTATCAAAATGGAAGGCGGTCAGGAACTCGAAGAGGTGCGTGTCCAGCTTTCCGCGATTTTGGCAGAGGCCGAATCGGCAGATCCCTGGACAAGCCGTGCGCGGCCAAGTTTTCTCTATGTCATGTATCTGCTGCTGCTCTGGTCTATCCCGATGGGGCTGATTGCGGCTATCCAACCATCAGCGGCACACAACATCGCAACCGGCATGAACGCTTATCTCTCCGGAATTCCCGAACCGCTCTATGCCCTGTTTGGTACAGGCTATCTCGGATATACTGCCGCACGGCAATGGGGCAAGATTCGCGGTGTGGAAAAATAGGCTTGGGTCGGCTTGTCAAAATTAGATTTTCGATATTTTGAAAAGCTATCTATTTGATTATAAATAATTTTACGTCATGTTAACTTTGTATTTACGAAATATGCTTGCCATGCCCACCCCTTTGCGAATAAAGATGCACGTCTAGTTCATCCAAAGGGGATATTTTAATGACTACCGAAATCAATTTCCGCAAAATGCTTGCTGTTGCAGGCGGACTTGCACTTGCTGTTCCAGCTCTTTCTGCATGTGCAGAGCAAGCTGAAGACGCTGCTGCAACCGCTGAATGTGCTGCAGAATGTGCTGCATGTGCCGCTGAATGCGCTGCATGTGCCGCTGGCTGTGCTGCTGATGCGACCGGCGAAGCTGCTGCTTGTGCCGCTGGCGATGCTGCTTGTGCCGCTGGCGATGCTGCTTGTGCCGCTGGCGATGCTGCTTGTGCAGCTGCAGACGCAGTAACCGAGTAAGTTTAGCTTATTAAGCATTGGAAAATGCATTAGAAAAGCTGTTTGAGCTTACCAGCAAAATAGCTAATGAGGGCGTCTCGCTAGTACCCAGAGTGGTACCGGCAGACGCCCCTTTCGTTCAATATCAACATTATCCCAAGGGCGATTGCGTTGCCCCGGGAAACAAGTCGCGCTGGTTTTATCACGCGCACAAACCAGCAGAACGCGAAGAAGGTGAACATGGGCATTTCCACATGTTCCTGCCGCTCGATATGTTCAAGGGCGTTGAACCCTATTACCAACCCCCCAATAAATTACCCAACGGAAAGCCGACCCAAGGCGTCGTCCATTTTGGCGCGCTCAGCTTCGGGCAGGACGGTATGCCAATCAGTTGGTTCACCACTAACTACTGGGTGACTTATGAATATATGATGCCCGCAGACGCCATCGCCTCGCGTCTCAAGCTTTTCAGCATGAAAAATGCGCCCGGCGACCCGCTGGTCAATGACTGGCTGACTGCTGCCGTGCATAGTTTTCATGATCCGATTATCGAGATGGCGAAAAAACGGGATAAAGCCCTGATGAAGAGAAAGAAGGAGCTCGGCAGCGCCGTGTTCGAGAACAAGAAAGTCGAAATTTTGTCCCGGCAGCCGTTCGACTTCTAATTTCTTTTTTGGTCTGTTAGAATTTGGGTAGATAATTTCAGCCGAGATCTTTTTCTTTATTTTGTGCTAAATATCCCCAGAAAATTGAATGGTCCATCTCTCAGGACATTCCAAATGGAGGGTCTAGTCGACGAGATTTTCTTGCAAAACTCGTTGCGAGTCACAAACGAAATTTGTGGAACCCAGCAGACGTTAATCCGGTTTTTCGATAAAAAATCTGACGTTCACCCAAGCCTCTTTCTATCCCGACGATCTTGTCCATTCGTGCAACAACTCTCCCAAATTCAGCAAATGCTCATCTGCTGTTTTCTGCAGTGCGGTGGCAAGCAGTTTGCCATCAACCATCTGACGCGGACGCCCGCCTGAATCCATGAAGTTCTCCGAGATGGCTTCAAACCAGTCGACTTGCGGCCATGTCGAGACAATATGATCGAAATGAACATTGCGAAGCCCCGTACAGCTGTGCAGCGGCATTCCCTCTGGTTGCGTTCCAATAATTTTGGAAAAGGCGGGAGCCTTGGCATAGGGATATGGCGCTCGCACGGGTTCGCCAGGTTTGGTTGCGGGTTTCTGTTTCAAATGTTCACGGCCTCGGCGAGCGTTGGTTATGTGAAATCCTCCTTGTTCTGAAAAAAAATCCTATAATATCAGCACCTATGTCACCAAATTGATGTTGTGAATTAAGGAGTGTTTTGGTTTCATCGTAGTGACGAAGGAACGAAGCATGAAACCAAAACACTCCAGCGCTAAAATGCCCGCAGAGCGGGTGGTCAAGGGCATACGCCGTGCGACCCGTCGGCATTTCTCTGCCGAAGACAAGATACGCATCGTGATCGACGGTCTGCGCGGCGATGACAGTATTGCCGAGCTGTGCCGCAGGGAGGGCATAGCGCAGAGCCTGTATTACACCTGGTCGAAGGAGTTTATGGAAGCGGGCAAGCGCCGACTTGCTGGCGACACGGCGCGTGCTGCCACATCGGATGAGGTAAAAGACCTGCGCCGTGAAGCTGGCGCGTTGAAGGAATGCGTTGCTGATCTGACATTGGAAAACCGTCTGCTCAAAAAAAGCATGATCGCGGATGGGGACGACGACGCATGAGATATCCGGCATCAGAGAAGCTCGAGATCATCAGGATCGTCGAGCAATCGCATCTGTCAGCGCGCAAGACGCTGGATAAGCTGGGCATCCCGCGCCGAACCTTTTACCGCTGGTATGATCGGTATCTGGAAGGCGGGCCTGAAGCGCTGGCTGACCGGCCATCGGCTCCAAGCCGGGTGTGGAACCGGATTCCTGCCAAAGTGCATGACCAGATCATCGGTCTGGCACTGGAACGCTCGGAGCTCAGCCCACGCGAACTGGCGGTGACGTTCACCGACCAGCAGCGCTACTTCGTGTCAGAAGCCACGGTTTACAGACTTCTGAAGGCCCATGACCTGATCACCAGCCCCGCCTATGTAGTGATCAAAGCAGCGGACCGCTTCCACACACCGACCCTGCGCCCCAACGAGATGTGGCAGACCGATTTTACCTACTTCAAGATCATTGGCTGGGGCTGGATGTACCTGTCCACCGTGCTCGACGATTACTCGCGCTACATCATTGCATGGAAGTTGTGCACGACGATGCGCGCCGAGGATGTCACCGAGACGCTGGATATGGCATTGGAAACCTCAGGCTGTAACAGTGCCAAAGTGCAGCACAAGCCGCGCCTGCTGAGCGATAATGGTCCCAGCTATATTGCAGGTGAACTGGTAGAGTATATCGAAGCCAACAAGATGAGCCATTTGCGCGGTGCGCCGTTCCATCCGCAGACACAGGGCAAGATCGAACGCTGGCACCAGACCTTGAAGAACCGCATCCTGCTAGAAAACTACTTCCTGCCAGGGGATCTGGAAGCCCAGATAGAAGCGTTCGTCGAGCATTATAACCACCAGCGTTATCACGAAAGCCTCAGCAACGTTACGCCTGCCGATGCCTACTTCGGCAGAGCAGTCGCCATCATCAATCAACGAGAAAGGATCAAAAAACAAACCATCGAACATCGGCGCTTGCAACACCGCAAGCTTGCCGCTTAATATCAATCAACAAGATGGAACCAATGCTCCTTTAATTTACGCAGCCTTTAGTACCAAATGTTCTGACGACGGACAATCATCACAAATTTTTTCGGTAACTTGGCGGACTATGAAATGAAAATTTGAGGACGAGTGCTATTTGATTGTCGCTACGGGATAATCGATATACCCCTCTCTTTCACCGGTGTAGAGCTTCGCATAGTCGGGTTTGGCAAGTTTGGCGCCTGATAATATGCGGTTCACCAAATCGGGATTGGCTATAAATGCGCGGCCAAAGGAAACGGCATCGGCGCGTCCGCTTTGGATAATTTCTGACGCCGTTTCAGCATTCAGACTGTTATTCGTAACGATTTTCCCTGACCAGTGCTGCCGGATCATGGCGAGTGTATCGAGATTTTCCAGTCCCATATCGACAACGTGAACATAGGCCAAGTTTAACTCGTCTGTCGCATTGAGCAACGGGACGAAAATTTCTTCCGGATCGCTCACGTCCATGTCGTTATAAGGATTACCGGGCGAGATACGGAAACCTACCCGGTCGCCGCCAATGGCTTTGGCCATAGCATCAAGAACCATTACTGGAAACCGGACACGACCTGCCGCGCCTTCGCCCCAATTATCATCGCGGAGATTGCTGACGGGGTTGAGGAATTGGTTGATCAGATAGCCGCTGGCGCAGTGGAGTTCTACGCCGTCGATATTTGCCGCGCGCGCATTGCGTGCAGCCTGCGCAAATTCTTCTGCAAGTGCTGGCAATTCGTCAGCGGCCAAAGCACGCGGCATTGCTGTCGGGGCAGGCACGCCATCCGGCCCGGGTACCGGATCGGAGCAAGAAATGGCAGAGGGCGCAATAACATCCGCTATATATCCGCGATTGTCGGGCACAACCACGCGGCCACAATGCATGATCTGCATCACAATCTTGCCGCCTTCGCCGTGAACCGCGTCGGCAACCTTCGCCCAGCCGTCAATCTGTTCCTGCGAATAAATGCCCGGCGTACGCCAGTACCCCTTGCCTTCCCGGCTCGGTTGCGTCCCTTCGGTTACAATCAACCCCGCGCTCGCGCGCTGACGGTAATATTCGATCATGATGTCGCTAGGCACATCACCGGGACCAGCCCGGTCGCGCGTCATGGGCGCCATGATGATGCTGTTTTTCAATTCCAGTGCGCCGAGACTGATTGGCTGGAACAGGTTATTGTGCATTTCGGGTGTCATCCTATGGACGCTTAAGGTGTCATCCCCTCCGGTGCACCCGGCAATACCGGCTGGAAGTAGCCTGATGACCAGCCGCCATCTACCGCAATTTCCGCGCCAGTGATATAGCTCGCTTCATCGGTCGCGAGGAATAGCGATGCCTGTGCAATTTCTTCCGGCTGGCCGATACGCTGCAACGGCACCCGTCCAAATGCGGCATTGAGCTGATCTGCCGGCAAGTCGCGCGCATTACCCATCGGTGTATCGACACCACCGGGATGCACTGAATTCACCCGGATACCCGATGTACCCAGCTCATAGGCCAGCGACTTTGTAAGTCCCCGCAACGCCCATTTGCTAGCGGTATAGATGGTAAGGCCATTGCAACCACGCAGCCCGTCGACCGAGCTGATGTTGACGATGGAACCCTTGCCTGCCGCTTTCATAACTGCGGACACATGCTTGATCCCGAGCATCGGGCCGATGGTGTTGATACCGAGAACGTGCTGTGCATCCTCGGCGCTCAAAGCTTCGATCGGCGTGAAGTGGACCACACCGGCATTGTTGACCAAAATATCGACTGTACCATGGTCTGCCTTCGCCTTGGCAACTACCGCCGCCCAATCATCATCCGATGATACATCATGTTTGATAAAGCTCGCGGCATCGCCAATATCTGCTGCAACCGCCTGCCCCTCGTCCTCAAGCACATCGGTGAGCACGACTTTCGCGCCCTCACTAGCGAACAGCCTGGCGGTAGCTTCACCCATGCCTCGCGCCGCGCCGGTGATGATGGCAACCTTCCCGGAAAGACGCCCCATTAGTTTGCCGCCACGGCTGGATCGGTTTCATCGAGACCGACGTAAAATTGCTTCATATATTTTCTCCATAACATGATCGGTCCATCGCCGTCACAAAGCAGAGGCTTCGGACGGTATTTCTTGTTGTCCCAGACGATCAGGTCAACTGATTCAAAACCTTTGGAATCTTCGCCTTCGGCCTCACCAATCGAATGATGATAGAGATGGGTGGCCGTTGCCATATCTTCGGAACCTTCGTCGTATTTCTTCCATGTGAAGGCCATCCGCGTTCGCGTCATTTCCTCATCGACCGGGGTGGACAGAGCAAACATCAACATTTTCACGTCACCCCTACAGTGGCGCGTGGCGTTAACGCCGGGGCCGTATCCGGTACCATAGATGTAACCATCCATGATGTCGTAATTCCAGATAGGGCCATCCGCCGAAGCTTCAACGCTTGGAATCATCGGCGCCCCGTGCAGGAACTTCAGATGCGGCGTATCAACCGAATTTTCCCCGATTTCCTGAATGCAGGTGCCAATATCCCATGAGTGATATTTCACTTCGACATGGCCATCCGGATCTTCAAATTCGGGAATGGTTGGAAGCTCCCACATCGGTTCTTTGTCTTCGGGATGATACCAGACGAAGATCATGCCATATTTTTCAATCACCGGCAGCGCCTTAAGGATAGGCTTTTTACGCGCAACGCCGGGCATGACTTTGCCGTACGGAATATTCTTGCACCAGCCTTCGCTATCAAATTCCCAGTTATGGAACGGGCACTGGATATTGTCGCCAACTATCTTGCCGCCATGCCCCAAATGTGCACCGAGATGCGGGCAAAAAGGATCGGTCATTCCTACCGAACCGTCTTCGCCGCGGAACAACACCCACTCTTTGCCAAAGAGTTTCTCAATCTTGATTTCGCCAGCTTTCAGTTCATGGGAATATTGAACACAGAACCAGCCATAGGGGATCGGGAAAGGACAACGCTCCAGTTCATCGCCAGTCTGGATCCGATCAATTTTTCTCATCTCGTTCATGCAGCTTCTCCTAATATTTCTGCATCCAGCGACTTGGCCGGATTCCTTTCGCCATCAACTTTGATCTTGAAGCTCATTGCCGGACCCGGCGTCGGCGCTGTTTTCGTTTTAAGCACATAATCCGGCGAAGTCAGGCTGATATTCATCCGGTGGAACAGGCGCGCGATGCAAATGCCCATCATCACCTCGGCGAGACTTTGCCCCAGGCAGCTATGCGTGCCGCGCCCAAAGGGTGCATAAGCGCCGGGCTTCAAATGCTCACGTCGGTCCACCCGATCCGGATCGAATTTCATCGGATCGGGGAAAAATTCTTCCATAAAATGCGGGACGCTCGTGCCGATAAAGATCGTCTCGTCTTTAGGAACGACATAGCCTTCAAATTCGAGATCATGATTGGTCGTGCGCATCTGCGCCACCGCAATCGGCCAGAGCCGCATCGCTTCCTTCAAGCAACTTTGGATATAATCGAGCCCCAAAACATCGCGCTCGGTAACAACATCTCGTGCGAATAGTTCATCCGCCTCGGCCTGAACCTTTTCGAGCACGCCCGGCGTCTTGAGAATTCCATAAACCGCTGCTGCCAACGTGTTCGCCACCGTATCGAGACCCGCCACATAGGGGCCAGTCAACACCAGTTTCAAGTCCCGCTTCTGGATAAGTTCCGGGTCATCAAGATGCCCGCGCATCACATCGCCCAGCAGATTTTTGGGCAGCGTACCCGCCTCAGCATGCGCGAAAAATTCATCCACCATGCTTTGTCCAAGCTCATCAACCCGTTTGCTGGCGCGTTTGAACTCTGGCATATGGATCATGAAACCAGGACGTTGCTTTGTGACAAGCACGTTAAGAATATAAAGAATATTCACCCGGATGTCGCGAACATATTCCAGCGGCGCGTTGCCGGTCATGACTTCCCCAAGCAGGTGGACGATCATATATTGGAACGCTTCGACAACTGGCACTGCCTCTTCATTCCAGTCGCGTGCAAGTGAAATATCAATTATGTCCGTGAGCTCGTGATAGCGTCCGAACATTGCGTTACGCGAAAATCCGTCGCGCATGATCGCGCGCATCTTCTGGTGGTCTTCACCATCAACCCCGGTCAGCGTTTTCGATGCGCCATGATGATCGACGAGACCTTGCCAGAATTCCTTTGACCGCAGGCCATTGCGGGCCGCTTTCGTGTTCATGAATTTACCCGCTTCAGGACCGGCGATCACATAGCTTTTTTGGCCAAACACATTGACCCGATAAACAGGACCGTAATCGCGATAGCAGCGCACGAAAAAGGCGGCAGGGTCTTTCGCCATTTCAAGAGTGTTGCCGACCAGAGGCAATCCTGAAACCGTAGGAATCGGCTTTGGTTCTTCGATTGTTTTTGCCTGTGTCGCCATATGTCGGTCGCCGTTCTCAGAATCACTTTTCGAACATCGTTCGGATATTCATGTATTATGGTGATACTGTCAACCGGAAATGCTGGAATTTAGGCGCATATGATGCATTTTCCCGGCTTGACTCTTCCGCTGCTTGCGCTATTTCTGAACGTCGTTCGGAAAACACTATTGGGAAGCGGGATATGAGCCAGAAAACAGCATTTATTACAGGCGCAGCGATGGGCATGGGAGCGCTCAAAGCCAAAACGCTGGCCGCGCGCGGATGGAAGGTTTTTGCCGGAGTGCTACCCGGAGCGGATACTTCCGAACTCGGAACGCATGAAAATATTGTCGCTGTAGAACAGGATGTTTCATCCGATTCTTCGGTCACTGCTAGCGCGGAAATTGTCGAGAAGGAACTCGCTGGTGCACCGCTTGACTTGCTGATCAACAATGCAGGTATTGCAAATGGTGCAGTTGGCGTGATCGAAGGCGTTTCTATCGAAGCAGCTAAAAAACTGTTTGAGATCAATACATGGGGCACCTTGCGCGTCTGTCAGGCATTCTTGCCAGCGATCCGACGCGGCGCACCTCATTCTCGGATCATCAACTTTGCATCAGGCGCCGTAAAAGCCAATCCCGCAGCATCCGGAATCTATAACATGTCCAAGCATGCAGTTGTCGGTTTGACCCGGACATTGCGGAACGAGATGGCGCCATTTGGCATTGAGGTAACCGCCGTCGAACCCGGAGCTGTCAAGACGCACATGACAGCCAATGCCGGTGAAACAACTAAAGATATCTGGACCAAGGTATCGCAGGAAATGAACGATATTTACGGGCCGCATTTGAAAGAAACGACAACCGTAAAAATGGTTGAAGCGATTGAAAAAGGCAATGAACCGCAGGTTGTTGTCGATCAGGTGCTGGGGCTTCTAGAAAAGAAAAATTGGAAGCCTTCTTATCTGGTTGGCAATGATGTCAAAGCACTGGGGCCGATGTACAAAATACTCCCCGAACGCACGTTTGAAAAAATACTCCAAAAAGCGGTTGGTATTCCGCAATATAAAGGTTGATCCATGTCTGACATCGCCGATAAATTCGCCAAACTGCAATCCTCCCGACAGCGCCTGCGCAACAGCAGTGCAGCAGAACGTGCCGCCAAATTGAAAGCCATTTGGGCCGGCGTAGTTGAACGCAAAGACGACATATTTATCGCTGGCAACAAAGAGCGCGGCACGCATGATCTCGATATCGCCGCCGAACTGGTGATGATCAAAGGCGAGATAGACTTTGCGGTGAAAAATCTGTCGAAATGGATGAAGCCAGAAAAGATCAAGAACTCGCTCAACACCATGGGCAAGCGCTGTGAAATCCGGCGGCAGTCCAAAGGCGTTGTTCTCAATTTATCTGCTTATAACGCACCTACGGCCGAGTGTTTGGTTCCAGCGATCCCGGCTATCGCGGCGGGAAATGCGGTTGCGATCAAACCATCCGAACATGCTCCACACTCCGCCCAGATCGTGCAAGAAATTATAAACAGGACTCTGCCTGCAGACGAGTGCGAAGTATTTCAAGGCGGCGTCGAAGTTTCACAAGAGCTACTCGGCCTGCCCTTCAACCATATCTATTATACTGGCGGCATGGGCGTCGGAAAAATTGTGATGAAGGCGGCTGCCGATCATTTTGCATCGATCACGCTGGAAATGGGCGGCAAGTCTCCGGTCATCATTGATGAGACAGCGGAACTAGAAAATGCCGCAACCAAACTCGCTTGGGGCCGCGTCATGAATGCTGGCCAAGTCTGCATCGCGCCGGAATATGTGATTATTCACGAAAGCAAGAAAGACGAGTTTCTCACGCTGATGGAAGAAAAGATCAACGCACTCTATAATTCCGATGGTGCGGGTCTCGACAAGTCCCAATATGTTCCGCGCATTATCAACGAGCGTCATTCCGGCCGCATCAAGGCTTTGGTCGATGATGCAACCAAAAAAGGAGCGACAGTCGTGTGTGGTGGGGGCAGCGATATTGCCAATCATTATATCGAACCCACCGTACTGACCGATATGTCAGAAGATATGGACATTATGAATGAGGAAGTTTTTGGCCCTGTCCTCTCAGTGCTGACATATTCCAATCGCGAAGACGTTCTCGACATCATCAACCGCCGTCCGAGCCCGCTCGCGCTCTACGTCTATTCAACCAACGACGAAGCGATCGACTATTTCCTGACCAACACCTCGTCAGGTTCAGCGGTAGTAAACAATAATTGTATCCAGTCTGGCACCAACCCTCGTCTGCCCTTTGGCGGTGTAGGGTCTTCGGGAATGGGACGTATCGGTGGTTTTGAAGGTTTTAAATCGATGTCCAACGAGCGCTCGATTGTGCATCAACCGCTGGACCGTTTCCGCGATATCTTGATCATGTTGCCGCCCTATTCAGAGCGCTACAACAATTTGATTATGAAGGGGTTAAAATAGCCTCTTCGGGTTCACCGCGTTCGCGGGCGATGGTTTTGAACGCTGCGCGCAGCAAATTTTGAATGCGTTCCTCCGGAAGAGTGGTGAGACCTTCAATGGCCTGACTGAATAGCGGGTAGGCGTTTTTATCGAGCCGGGAAAATTGGCGCTGCGCAACCTCACTTGCCGATTCCGCCTCAAATTCATTGTGCCGAATAATTTCAACGGCACCGGCAAATGCGACAGACCCGACCATATTAAATAGCTGCATGCCTTCCTTTGGATCAAAACCGCGCCGGTCCATCGCCGAGAGAAATTGCTCAGCCAGCTTAAACTGAACTTCAAAACCATATTCCCGGACATGATTTGTAATCAGCAAGGACGGGCTGCTCGCCAGATAGTTTTGGATGCAAAGGGTGAATTCATAGGCATAGTTGGACCAATGTTGGCCACTATCTTTCGGCAGCGCAAGATCAGATAGAGCATGAACCGCAGCGGCTTGCATCAATTCTTTGCGACCATCCCAATATTGGTAGAGCGTTGCCGTACCGACATTCAAATGCATGGCCAACTGTTTCATGGTCAGGCCTTCTAGCCCAAGTTCCAACGCAGCTTCGATAATTTCATCATGAGTAAGCAGTCGGGGTCGTCCATAGACCACGGTCTTCTCATCGACATCTGCCATAAACTCAATCCTTGCCGTATTTATCGCCATAGTTATCGAATGTCATTCGGATAATCGGGCTTTGGAAGGATAAGTCAAGTCGAACGCCGGTTTTTCCTTGCAAACACCATTATTCTGGCCTTGTTTGTTTTGCTAGAGTCAAAACCGCTGGAGGTCATAATCAAACCGCTTAGCCCGACCGAATTGGATGAGATGGTCCATGCCCGGTTACCCCGTGAAAGCTTTGGCCCAAGCAGCCCGATGCCTTTTCTCGCAGTTAATCTGGAAGGAAGCGATGCAGCGCTCGGCAAATGGTTGCGCGACCTGCCCTGCCCCATAATTGGAATCGGGTCTGGGGCGTTGACACCTTTCTGCGACGTGCTGCTGGATGATAACGGACCACTCGACCGTATTGCCGCGAACATTGAGAAAGCACCTGTAGCATCAATGGTACTAGTCCAACATCTTCGCGCAAGTGAGAGCCTGAGCATCCAAGATGCCTTGACTGCAGAAAGCTTCGCTTATGCAACGGTGCAAAAAGGACTGGAATTCTTGGAATGGTTGCATGGCCATGAGCGCAGCAGAAACCAACCCATAGCGGCCGCCAAACCACTGCTTGTAGAGATGGATGAAGCGCAACTAAACTTGAATTTGAACGATCCGGACAATCTCAATGCCATCGGTGTGACCTTGCGCGATGCGTTGTGTGAAGCCCTTGATTTGGCGCTGACGGATAAATCCATCGAACGGATCAATCTAACCGGAACCGGTCGTAGCTTTTCAATCGGCGGCGAAACAAATGAGTTCGGCGAAGTATCCGATCCCGCATCAGCCCATTGGATACGGAGCCTGCGCCTCCCCGCATGGCGACTGGCGCGTTTGCAAGAACGGCTTCATGTTCACGTTAATGGTGCGGCCGTTGGAGCGGGTGCGGAGATTGCGGCGTTTGCCCAAAATATGACGGCCAATAAAGACGCGTGGTTCCAATTGCCTGAACTGAAATATGGTCTGATCCCCGGTGCTGGGGGAACCGCTAGCCTGCCACGACGCATCGGTCGGCAACGCACCGCTTTTATGGCGTTGTCGATGAAGAAAATAACCGCTCAGACAGCATTGGAATGGGGACTGGTTG
Source organism: Parasphingorhabdus halotolerans (assembly GCF_012516475.1). Classification (NCBI taxonomy): domain Bacteria; kingdom Pseudomonadati; phylum Pseudomonadota; class Alphaproteobacteria; order Sphingomonadales; family Sphingorhabdaceae; genus Parasphingorhabdus; species Parasphingorhabdus halotolerans. The sequence continues at coordinate 1,112,827 of NZ_CP051217.1, forward strand.
ACAAAATTCTTTCATAAACTAGCTCACCGTCGATCCATGTTGCCTGCACATTGACTGCGCTGAAATCTGCATAGGCATCTGCGCAACTTCTATCCAGCAAGCATAAGTCAGCCTTCTCTCCGACCACCAGTTGGCGAGGTGCGGCACCAGCTTCCGATGATGGCTTGGTGTAAAGCGCGAGAGCGTCATTGGCGCTGATCGCTTCGTTCGGTCCAAGTTTCCCCGGGCGGCGTACGGCGCTGGCCATTGCCTTCCAAGGATTGAGATCACCGAACGGTGCATCGCTTCCACCTGCTATCCCAATGCCAGCATCAACAAAGGACTTCAGTCGCCAAAGATGCGGCAGTTCGTGGCTTTCCACTTCCTTGAGGTAAGCGTCCTGACGTTCGGTTATAAAATGCGGCTGAGTCACCACTGTGAGGCCCAGTTTCATAATCCATTCAATGATCGTATCATCGGCAATTGCGGCATGCTCAATGCGATCACCGGGGTGCACTCCCGCATCCTCAATCGCTGCAAGGCTAAGCATCATTTCGGCGCGGGTAACACAATGGATGGCAACCGCGCGGCCATGAACATGTGCGTCGGATATTTGCGCTATCACATCCGCGAGCGATGGCAGGTCGTAGTCGTGATTATGAATTTTAAGCGGTCCAACTTGCGCGCTATTGCCGTTATGCCCATGCAAATCTACTCCCCCCATAATCGTCAGGTTGAGCGGATTTGCATTTACAGAATAATGTTCGAAGTCATCGCGGTCGTTGCCCGGTGTGACTTCGGTTACACCGGTGATGCCAAAGGATAGAAGCTTTTTCACCAGCGGCTTCAGATCGGGCCGCTGGTTTCCCATCAGCTTCCTTAGTTCCGCGTCTCCATCTACCAGCCGTCCATCGTGCGGAATATCAATGGCTAACAGCGCAATCGCTTGACTGTTAAACACCCACATCCGGCCTCCGCGATGCTGGATACGGATGGGGCGATCAGGGCCATTGCAGTCAAGCCAGTGGCGATCAATTTCTCCGGCAACAGAGGGATGATAGCCGATCCCGCGTAGCCACTCGCCATCCGATGCAACCTCGAGAGCCACAATCAGTTCCTCCTGATTCTGGACATGTGGCGGTCCGCATCTAACAGACTCCATGGCGGCGGCCGAGGCGTTAAGATGGATATGGTGATCGTGAAGACCTGGCAGCAAGACCCCGCTTTGCCCGTCGATAACCTGTTCACCATCTTGGGGGGCCAGTTGGTTGCCGATTTCGGCTATCAATCCGTTGCGAGTTCGAAGATCGCACGATGTTCGATCAATTTCAACATTGCGGATCAGCACAGGCTAGACATTATTTCTGATATGCTAGCGCCAAGCTCTTCGGCCACACCCGAAGTATTTCGCATAGGATAAAACTCTCCGCTGTCGGCTGCAGCCATATTTTGCCACTCCGTGGCTACAAACGACCAATCGATATTTTCATCCTCAACTTGCATGGCATGACGAACAATATCGCACATAGAGAGATTGAGCAAACAGCCAGCCCCTTGCTGCCATTTTGTCCAAACAGCTAAAGCAGCGTAGATTCCTGAAATCGGATCGGCGATAGCATCCCCGACAAAGCACGGCTTCCCCCAAGCCTTTTCCATGATGGCCGAGAGACCTGCCCCAACACCGATATCATCACCAAAACCAATACGGTTTTCCGCTGCGCCATAAGCCGTTAACCTGACCCATGTCTTTCCCGGTTGTTGCGACAAGAGCTGCTCCGCATCTATCCCCAATTGCCGCAACGCACGAGGGCGCGAAGCCTCGATAACGATATCAGCCGCGTCGACAAGTTTTTTCAGATCGGTCCGCCCCTCCGGTAAAGTGAAATCAAGGGTGGCACATCTTTTTCCCGCGTTGAGCAGATTGAAAAATTCAAAATTGCCTTGCCTCGCGCCATCGGGACGGGACTGGCTTTCAACCTTGATCACATCTGCACCCATCAGGTGGAGCAGGTTCCCGGCCAAGGGCCCGGCCCAGAGGCTCGAAAGATCAACGACGAGTGGCTTTTTGTGTTGCTTGTTGGACGACTTAAACGTGATTTCCTCAAACCACTGCTTGGCTTCGCGCAACTCATCCGGTGCAACCGGAAGCCCCAGTTCGATCCCGCGTTCGACCAGAGCAGTCGCGGATTTGGAGTGAACTACCTGCTCGACATTTTCCCATGACGAAGCCGGTTCTTCCAGCCAAGCTTCCAGCAACTCCCAATCATCATCACGCGCCAAGTTTAACGCGATCCGGCCATCCGCTGCGTCAAGCAAGCGACAATGGCCACCGGTGCTCGTCCGACCTGCCCTCTGCAAATCCATAAGCCGCGCCCGTTCACCGAGCAACAATGCACCATTTTGCGGAAGCCTATCCGGAAAATTGGACGATGCCTTCAACGCCAGCATCGCCCCATCGACGGCAGTGGTAAGCGACAGTGGAGGAATTTGTGCAGGTCCATCTGCTGGCCCGCTCAACCGCAGCAGTCCCGCTCTGCGCCACGCCAAAGCGGGATGATCCGCATCGGCAATGATTTCTCTTTGCAAGCCCAGTTCAGCGAGCAATTGCTCGCCAAATTTCGCGGCAGACTTATACCCCGGCAAGTTGATCGCGCAGGACACGGCGAAGTAGCTTGCCGGTTTCAGTATATGGGAGCTCCTCGACGAAGATGATTTTTGAGGGTACGCGGCTGGAACGCAGCTTGTCTTTCACCAAAGCGCAAAGTTCGTCTTCGTTGGGAGGGGCGCCATTACACACAATCGCCGCTCCGACCGCTTCACCCCATTGCTCGTCGGCTACAGCAACGACCGCGACATCCCTTACCCCATCATGGGTTATCAGAACATCCTCAACTTCACCCGGCGAGATATTTTCACCGCCACGCACGATAACGTCATCGGCACGGCCATCGAGAAACAAATAGCCCTCTGCATCGACAAAGCCGACATCCCTCGTCGGGAACCAACCGTCGTCTTCAAGCTGCGAACCAACACCCTTATATTCGCCGCTCACTTGATCGCCCCGTACAAACACCATTCCGGTTTCTTCGGGTAGGCAAGTATTTCCATCGTCACTGCGAACAAGCAATTCGACCGATGGCAAAGCCCGCCCCACCGATGCCAGACGCCGACGGATTTTAGGGTCATCAGATTCTATCGCCGCACGATGATCGTCGGGGTCGAGCAGGCAGATCGTCGAGCTGGTTTCAGTCAGACCATAAGCGTTAGTAAAGCTGACATGCGGCAACGTTTCGATCGCCTTTACAATTACCGCCAGTGGCATTTTCCCGCCACCGTAAGATAAAGCAAGGAGATTTGGCAGGTCGAGCACCTCACCGGTTTTTCCAACATGTTCGATTATTTGCTGCAACATAGTTGGCACCACAAAGGCATGGGTAATATCTTCCGCCTTTGCGAGATCAATCCAGGCCTCGGCGCTGAAATTGGGCAACTGTACCATTTTCCGTCCGGCGTAGGTTGAACTCAGTACCGCAGAAATGCCTGCAATATGATAGGGCGGTACACTGATCAGCGCGGCTTCATCTTCGCCCGCACTCATAAATTCGACGCTGCCAAGGATATAGGCCATCAGATTATCATGACGCAAAATTGCAGACTTCGGCTCGCCAGTGGTTCCGCTAGTGAATAACTCGATTGCGACACCCTCGTCGACATCCGGTGCTTCGCCCTCCATCGCTTCGCCGGAAATAGCGTTGGAATAGTTGATCAAATCGATATCTGTGTACTGTTTTTCATGTTCAGAGATCAGCAACGCTGGCGTCACACGCGCCAGCAGCGCATCTATCTGTTCTTCCGCCAGCCGATAATTAATAGGAACGAACGGCGTTCCCGCAAGCGCCGCCCCGAAAATAGCAGCGGGCATTGCCGGGCTATTCTCCGCCAGATAAGATAACCGCTGACCGGACTGTACTTTTGCTGCCACCCGCCGCGCTGCTATATCAAGGTCGGCGTAGGTCAACCGCGTTTCACCAGCGACAATTGCCTCACGCTCGCCCATCGCCTCGGACGCCATTTGCAGGATGAGATAGATATTCATTAGTTGCCAGATCAGTCTGACGAAGGCAGTTTTTTCGCCTGCTTCACAACAAGCGACACACCGTTCACCTGAACCGTACCATCACCGCCACGTGTACAAAGAAACTCCATCGTCTCGCCTTCATCAACATAGCGTTTACCGACCAACATCCCACCAGCGAGATCGCCGTTGAGATCACCTTTTTCACCATCCTCTTTCACCATTGGCGCGCCGCCACAAGTAATGTCCAGTTCTTCCGCAGGAACACGCAGCGCCATGATCTGCGTCTGGCAAACGCTGCTGCTTAGCTTGGTTCCGGCCTTGTAAATCTCGCCCATATTCCGTTCCTATTTTCCGATTACCGCACCGGCGACGCCAGACGCCAGAAATACCGTTTCCACATCCGCGACCTGATTGGCGGCCGTCCCGCGCACCTGCCGCACGCCTTCTGTAATATTATTCATCCCGTGAATATAGCCTTCACCCATAAGGCCGCCATTGGGGCTAAGCGGTGATTGGCCATCGAGTTCCATATGGCCGTCTTTGATATAATCCTTTGCCTCGCCAATTCCGCAATAACCAAAGCCTTCGAGCTGGCGCAGAATTTGCGGTGTGAAATTGTCATAGATCATCGCGACGTCGGTATCCTTGGGCGCAATTCCGGCTGAGGCGATCAACTTCTCCGTCACACGATTTGCAATGTCATGGGTGATCAGGTCGCCTTCATAGAAATCCGAAATAATCTCGTGGTTAAACAGAAAGCTATATTCGGCACTCAGAATTCTCGCGGGTTTCTGCTTCAGGTCCTTCGCACGATCCATTCGCGTGATGACCAGTGCCACACCGCCATCGGATTCCTGACAACAATCAAGCAAATGCAGCCAGGGTTCAACAATCCAGCGGCTTGCCTGATGCTCCTCCAGCGTGATCGGTTTTTCGTAGAACCAGGCATTGGGATTGGTCGCAGCATGTTTGCGCATCAGCACTGCGATCCGGCCCAAATCTTCTGATGTCACTCCGAATTTATCGAGATAAGGCCCGCAGGATAGCGCTTCCCATGCGGCTGGAGTCTGCGCGCCAAACGGGAAGCACCATTCGAGAAAAGTTGAGCTATGCGCGTCCGGACTTAACGATGGCGTCGGCTGGCCAAAGCGATATTGCGAACGCTCGTTCATCGCGCGCCAGATAACGAACACATCGCACATGCCTGATTCCACCGCGTTTTTCGCGTGGACAATCGTAGCAACCGACGATGCCCCGCCTTGCGGAAGTCGCGTGGTGTAATTAATCTCCTTGCAACCGAGCGAACGCATCACATCCACTTCGTCGCTATTATCGAGATTGAAACTGGTCATGCCGTCAATATCATGCGGATTGATACCCGCATCCTGACAGGCAGCGAGGATTGCCTCGGCGGCGAGTTGCTGTTCGGAGCGCCCGGAATTTTTGGAAAATTCAGTCTGGCCGATGCCGACGATTGCGGCTTGCTGTGAACTATCGACCATCAGCTATTCTCTGCTGCGCGAAAAATGGGAACGGCCTTGCCTCCAGATGTTTCGGCGAATTCAACGCGCACAGCCATGCCGACACGAATGTCATCCACGTCACTACCTTCAAGATTGCTGACCAGTCTTATGCCTTCGTCGAGTTTAACCAGAATCGCAACGGGCGACTCTGGAAAACCAAAAGCAGCGGGTTTCACCTGACGTACCCAGCTGAGCAGCTTCCCTTTGCCCGATAGCTTCTCGACCGTTTTTTCCGTCGAATGACAAGTCGGGCAAATCGGACGCGGCGGATGCCAGAGGACATTGCAGGCCGAACATTTCTGCGCGACCAGTTCGCCGCGTTCGCACGCTTCCCAGAAAAAGGCGGTATCGATACGCTGGATAGGATCAGGACGCATGATTCAAAGCCCCCATGGGTTTTCTGCCGCTTCCTGCCCGTCAATAGGGGGATAGCACAAGATTGCAGTCTCTTTGGCGAGCCCGGCAATTTCTTCTTCGCTGTAACCCAGTTCAGAAAGCAGTGAAGCAGTGTTGTCGCCGACCATCAATGGCGGAGATTGTGGACCAACCGGATTTTGGGAAAGCTGATAGGTCGCGCCGATCTGTTCCAGCTTGCCGACCTCGGGATAAGCATATTCGACCGTCCAGCCGCGCTTCTTAAGCGCCGCGTTATCGAACAGTTTTTGCGACACTTCACCATCCGATAGCGAAGCCGGAACGCCTGCATCAGCGAGTTTGGCAAGCCAATCACTTGACGAACCGGACGTAAATTCGCCGCTCTTCGCTATCCGGTCAAAAGCTGCCTTATGCGCATCACTGATCGCAGCGACCTGTATCCATTTATCATCACTGCAGCGATAAACGCGGTAGTAATCAGAATAACCGGTCTGATCCGCATCCAGACGTGGACGTTCAACCGCGCTGCCATCCGGTTTAGCGACACCGTAGCTGGTATTAAGCAAACAGGCGTTTACAATGGACGTGTCCACAAACTGCCCCTTACCCGTTTTTTCGCGCTCCATCAGCGCCTGACATATCGCGGCGGCAGACAGGAAACCATTTCCAGTATCGCCCAAAGATGTCAGCGCCCAGACGGGATGTCCCTCGCCAGTATGCAGCGCGCCATCTTCATGCTGGACTCCGGCAAGACAGGCTCCCGTCTGATCATTGCCGGGTAGATTCTTGCGCGGACCTTCTTCAAAACCGCGTGTATGGCAATAGATCAACTGCGGGAATTCATCTTTCAGACTGGCATAATCAAGACCCATTCGTTCAACCGCTGGATAGCGCATATTGTGCTGCACGACATCACAGGTCGCGATCAATTTTTTTAGCACTTCCATGCCCTTGGGATGTTTGAGCATCAACGCAATCGATCGCTTCCCACGATTGGCCATCCCGGCGATATGGGTGCGGTGCCAATAGGCATCCCAAAGCGTGTTCACCTTGATCACCTCTGCACCCATGTCGGAGAGCAGCTGGCAACCAAATGGTCCGGCAATTGCGAGACCCAGATCGAGTACGCGGACACCGTCGAGCGGACCTTTACTTTTGGCTGTAGCGGGAACGGATTCTGCTTTGGGATCGGGTAGAGATGCGGCGTACGCCTTGACTGCATCCGTGTCTGCACCACTCTCCCGCGTTGGCCCCTGAATCGCACCTTGGCTAGTTTCCAACCGGTAGGTAATACCGACCTGATTGATCGGCCCTAACTCTGGATCATCAACTGTCGCTACACATTTATCACCAATCAACAGCGGGTCGGTAAGCGAATCTTCAAGCGACCGGCATTCCTGTATGGTCATGTTGCCGTCGGTCGCTGCGGCAACCCAATCGGCGGCGGGAAATTTCTTTACCGCATCTGCAAGGATCGGTTGATAATGCGCCATCACCAACAGCTCTTCCGGACCGATGCCAAACCGGTCAGGATCATTTTGTACAGTGAGATCGGGTGTGGCGTTCATCGTGTCGCCCTTGGAGGCTTCCAATATGAAACGCGGGTTGGGCACCCAGTTGTGGATCCACTTTCCATCGGCGCATTGGAAATGCCCCTTCGGGCTGGCGCTGCCCATAATCCAAGTGTTGAAACCCTCTGCATCAGGGTTTTCTGCGCGCTGCCAGATACCGCTGCCGCAAGCCAGAGCGCCCTGATACAGAGACGTCGAAACCTTCTGTCCGCGCCCGCTTTTCTTTCGGGCATAAAGCGCCGCAGATATTCCGGTGATTGCAGAAAACATCGCGCCCAAACTTGGCCAGGGCGAAGCAACAAATAACGGCCCTTCACGATTGGCACCCTGCACCCAGTCGGGATCAATTTCGGCAGCACCGGCAAATGGGTCTTCGCGGCCCGCCATGTGGTAGAGCGCACCTTCTGGCCAACCACGCTGCTCATATTGCAGTCCGGTTTTCGCCGCGACCAGCGCGTCATAACCAGGCTCATCACGCCACTCCCCTTCTTCGCCATAGCCAGTGATAGAGCAATAAATCAGTTTCGGATTGATCACCGCCAGCGTTTCAAAATCAATACCGAGACGGGTGGTGACATCGGGCGCAAAACTCTCCACCAGTATATCGGCATCAGCTGCCAGTTTCAAAAACAACGCCTTGTCGCCGTCATCCTTCAGATTAAAAACCGCATTTTTTTTGCCGCGATGCCAAACCTTGTAACCCAGCAGTCCGGCAAATGGATCCCCATCAGGTCGTTCTATCCGGGTCACGTCTGCGCCATGATCGGCGAGTAGCATCGCGGTCATTGGTCCCGATATGCCCCAGCTCAAATCCAAGACTTTTAACCCGTCAAGAACACCAGCCATTATCAATCCTTTTCCTGCGGTAAATTGTCCGTCTTGCCTTATATGCGAATAGGCGATAGGACTTTCCGAACGCTGTTCTGAAATACAATATATCGGATCATAGTCAACCTGATTCGAAGCATTACGAGGATTACTTATGCCGACGATACTAGTGTTCGATCAGGATGGAACCGAGCATAAGCTGTCAGCCCAAACCGGTGATGCATTGATGGAACCATTACGCGATGCCGGGCTGGTGCAAGCGACCTGCGGCGGTGCGGCATCCTGCGGAACCTGTCATGTCTATTTACGCGATGGCTGGCGCGCAAACACCGGCGAATATACCGAGGATGAAGGCTATATGCTTGAGGGACTGGAGGAACTGGTCGAGGTTAACGACAAATCCCGCCTCGCCTGCCAGATCAATCTGACCGACTCGCTTGATGGTATCACGCTGGATATCGCGCCGCAGATATGAGGGTCAGCGCACTTTCCGCCGGAGTGCAGGCGATAGAAGGGTCATCGTGGCAGCTCACCGCAAATCTGTACCAGCCAGAAGACAAACAATCCGGCACGGTCCTATTCTGTCTACCCGGTGGAAGCGCCACCCGCGATTATTTCGATCTTGGAACGGTTGATGAATTCGACTTCAGCTTTGTGTCTCGCATGACGCAGCTGGGGCACACTCTTATCGTCATGGATCATCCGGGGATCGCAACAAATCCACTGCCGACAAACCATCCTTTTCTAACGCCGCGGCAATCCGCCAGTTATCTCGCTAGCGCCTGCCAGCTGCTTCTGGATGATGGTCGGTTGAGAGACAAAAAGGCGGTCGGACTGGGTCATTCTATGGGCGGAATGATCCTTGTGCTGATGCAGGCACGGTCTAATTTATTCAGCCAGGTCGCCTTGCTCGGCTCCAGTGCACGCGGGCTGGACTGGGGCCTCGACGATCATGAGAAAACCTATATCGGTATGCCGGATGCCGTGGAAATCGATCTGGAAGAATTGGTGTTACGCAAGTTCAAAGCGCCCTTCCCGATGGTTGCGAGCGGACCGAGTGGTAAGTCGATCACCTTTGGTGGACACAACGCAGAGCTGACCCAGCGCCTGCGTGATGTCTCAACCAATCTTTTCGCAGCCGGCGGGATGATGAGCATGATCAGGGGCAGCTTTGCACCCGAAGCCGCGGCAATTGATGTACCGATGTTCTTCGCATTTGGCGATCACGATATTGGCGCGCCGCCGGATGAAGTACCGATTGATTTTACTGGTTCTCCGAGGGTTGAAACCCATGTTCTCGAAGATACCGGGCACAATAATTTCGCCTTTCCATCAATTGCAGATCTTTGCATCAAGCTTGATCAATGGGTGGGGAGTTGAGTTTTGGTCAATTCCGCACATGTCATGATCGCCCACCGTTCATGCGAAGAATCCGCATTGCCCGTCATTCTCCTGTTTCACGCAATCAAATTGAGTTTTTGAATCTCGTTCGAAAACTGTTATCGTAACGCCGACACCCCCTCAATGCAGCTAGTCAGGATTCGCGAAAATGACTGAAACCGATGATTTTCCAAAAGGCGCAGTAATGGTGTTTGGTGCGACAGGCGGCATTGGTAAAGTCGTGGCGCATGAATTCGCAAAGGCAGGGACATCGGTAGCAATTATGTGGCGTTCCAAAAAGGACGATGCGGAAGCGCTTGCTCGCGATATCGAAGCGACTGGTCAAAGGGGCAGCACTCATCGATGTGATGTCACAGACCCAGTAGCGCTGAAATCGGCAATCAGCGACGCAATCGCGGAACATGGCCGCGTCCACACGATGGTCTGGGCCGCCGGACCGCTGGTAGAACAGGTGCTGATTTCCGAAACAACACGTGAGCAATGGTACAATGCCATAAACACCGAAGTGCATGGGTTTTTTGAAGCCTCGACGGGCCTCATATCTCACATGAAAGAAATGGGCGGTGGCTCCTTCGTTCATCTGGGTTCGGCTGGTGAACTGCGTTATCCGGAACGGGATATGCTATCGGTCACGCCCAAGGCTGCGAATGAAAGTTTGATCCGCGGCATCGCCCGTGAAGAAGGTCGGCACAATATCCGTGCCAATTCCGTGCTGGTCGGCGTGATCGAGGCGGGCATGTTCCTTGAACTCACCAAGCAGGGCGTATTTGGCGAACATTGGGTCGAAGAAGTGCAAAAGGGACTGGCTCTCAAACGCTGGGGGCAGCCGGAAGAAATTGCCAATGCCGCGATTTTTCTGGCATCAAACAAAGCATCTTATATCACTGGCCAGCAAATCTCTGTTGCCGGGGGTTATGGAATTTAGCGGTGTGTGATCGACCATTTTAACGTCACAACTTATCAGGTTCCAATGCAATATTCCAACAACAGACAGGTAAACATTATGAAGGCAGTAGTTTCAGGATCAGCTTCAGGGATCGGCGGATGCGTGAAGGCGCGGCTTGAAAAAGATGGCTATGAAGTTATCGGTATCGATCTGAAAAGCGCCGAGATAGAGGCTGACCTTTCGACTGCTGAGGGCCGAAAAGCAGCGATTGATGGCGCGCTGGAAAAGTCCGGCGGTCAGATTGACGTCCTGGTGCTTGCCGCTGGTCTCGGCGGCCATCTTGATGACGGGCAATTGGTCGCCAGGGTCAATTATTACGGCGCGGTCGAATTGCTCGATGGGTTCAAGGATGCCCTCGCGAGATCAAAAGCCCGGGTTGTGGTGATCTCGTCCAACTCGGCGCAAATGGGCATGGACCCCAATAATGATCTAGCAAAAGCGTTGCTCGATGGAACAGAAGACGAGGCGATGGCAGTTGTTGGCAGTAACCATGCGGCAATGACTTATGGTATTTCCAAACATGCCGTTGCCCGCGCGATCCGTCGGCGCGCAGCCGAATATGGTCAGGCCGGTATTCGTTTGAACGCCATCGCGCCAGGAATGACCGAAACCCCAATGTTCAGGGGGCAGCAGACCATCCGGAAATCGGCAAAAGCGTTGACGCTATTCCAATTCCACAAGGCAGGGTTGCAACACCCGATGAAATAGCTGGCGTGATAGAGTTCATGCTGAGCGATACAGCCGCTTATATGCAGGGCAGCATAATTTATGTCGATGGTGGCACCGACGCGCAACTGCGGCCCGATGCCTTTTAAATATCTCTATGCACAAAGTCTTCAGGCAACCTGATCCCATGGGTCGTTGATTGTGCCGCGCGATACATATTTGCCATTGGCTCGCTTCTGGAATTCGCCTGCTCTTGCGCGTGGATTGAAGAATTGACGATACCAGATGCGTAGCTTGTCAAACGGCCCATCACCCTTGACCATCATCGGATTCAGACATGGGCGCTTGTTAGCCCATATCTCGAAATCCTGCGAAAACGCCGCAAGGCTGGCCTGCTGGTAACCGCGTGCCATCGCGACATCTTCCTCGGTCGGGGTTTGATTGGCCACCTTCACCATCAGCGCGTGCCAGACGGTTATTCGGCCATCGTCAACCGGCGTGTGCGCGATCAGCATATGGGAAGGGAACTCTCCAATCATCACAGATTGCAAAATACCGGGACCGGTGTACCAGGTATCATTGGTCATAGGTTCGCCCCCGGACCCCGCCAACGTCTTGTGACCCGCCGTCAAAATCTGGCGGATGCAATGATCATCAAAAACATTTTCGAACAACACCATATCCATCGAACCGTGCACCGGTCCCAAATGTCCCTTGTCCACCATATTATCGACCACTTCCTGCGGATGGCAGTCGAGCTCACCAAGAACATCTATTTCCCAGTTCACCCAATGCGGCTGATCATACATTTCAAAATTGGGAAGATCATACTCGGGCTCTCCGCCCTCCTCATCATGCCACATCCAGATGCAGCCTGCTTTTTCCTCGACCTGCCAGTTTTTCAAACAAGCCTTTTTGGGCGGAGGCGCGGGTGAATAGGGAATGTCGTTGCACTGGCCATCGGGGCCAAATCGCCAGCCATGATAAGGGCAACGGATATTGTCACCCTCAACATGCTCCTTGTCCGTAATGACATAGGAGGTCGAATTATTCGCTAGGTGCGTTCCCATATGCGGGCAATAGGCTTCGACCAGAAACACGCGGCCCGATTCGCCACGATAGAGTACCATGTCCTCGCCAAAGAAGCGCACCGCTTTTGGCACCGTTGTCGCATCTTCGGACGTACCGACCATGAACCAGCCACGCGGGAACATGTGTTCGCCCAATCCATATTCTGCCGTTGTTGCCATCGCCAAACCCTCTATCCGATTTTCGAATTGGGCCCAATATACAGAGAGATTACAGGATTTGGCAATGCAAAATATTGCATAAACCAATTTTCATTGGCTTAACGCGTAATTATTATCACTCATGATTACGCATTTATCGATCTGAAGATGCTCAGCCGCCGTCCCGGGTGCGATCCGCTCCGGTAATTTTCACCGTCCGCGCATTATATTTTACAGTTTTCACGGCAATCGACGACTCCACATGATGAACGCCGGGCAAAGCCAAAATCTTCTCGGAAGAAATTTCGTGGAGCAGATCCAACTCGTTAAACAGACAAAAGGCCATAATGTTGAACCTGCCCATGGTCACCATTACTGCTTGCACAGACTGTAGCTCTGCTATTTTATCGGCGATCTCCCGCACCTTATCAATATCGGTCTGTACACCGATGAATGCCATTTTAGCGCTGTTGGCCAGACCAAAGCTAGTGATTGCGGTGAAAGCAATCATCCCGTCTTGCTGGAGCCGTTTGATCCGGCCGCGTACGGTGCCTTCTGTCACGCCAAGATCGGCTGCAATCTTGCGGTTGGATATCCGGGCGTCTTTTGACAGCACGTCAATGAGTTTGCGATCAAGATCATCAAGAACGGGAATAGTCATACCCCTTCCCTCGCCTCAATCGGGGCAACATCAAATTTATATTTGACCACATCGACGGCAATAGCGGGCATCATCGAACGGATGCCTTTCACGCGCGAGAATTTGTTGAGCAACAGATCGGCAAGATCATCAAAATCATGGAGAGCGACAAGCATATCGATATCATAACGTCCGGTCACCAGATGGGCAGCAAAAACTTCCGGAAATTCCGCCAGTTCCTCAGCAACCTCGGAGGAAGGCCGTCCGTCAACCTCGATCGCGACTTCCATCAACACATTATAACCATGCGCTGCAAAATCAGAGACAGCAACAACGCGCAGCTTGTTGGCATCCTCCATCCGGCGGATACGCGCTGAAACGGTAGCGGCGGTCAGATTGAGCTTATCGGCGATCTGCTGGTTAGTCGCCCGCCCGTTTTCGCGAAGCCGTTCAACAATCGCCATGTCGATATCATCAACGGCAAATTCTTCACTCATTCAAAACCCCTGTAAGAGTGCCGCCTACGAAACCTTTGCGACAATATGCGTCTTTAACTATGCGATAATTTCTGCATATTGTCACTTTTTATAACCGCTATCCGCCACACGCATATTTGTTCCAAAACCCTGGACATTTCTATCTGGCCGTTCTCGATCTGGCATCAGTCCTCACCCGCCAGCAGTTTCTGATCTTGCTCAAGGCTTTTCGCACCCAGCCAGATGAGCAGGGCACCAATTAAGCCAACCGGAACAACAATGGTCAATGACTGACGCAAGGCGGAACCGTCGATTGCTAGCAAATCACTAAACGCGCCCACCGCCCAAGGCCCGATAACAAAACCAAGCATATTGACCACCAGCATCGCCAGAGCCGTGCCCGTCGCCCGCATCCGGTCGGGCAGGATATATTGCAGCCCTGCATAGATACCGACCGACCAGCCACCGCCAAGCAGGCCAGCCGGTATCGCCCATATCAATGCATTTTCGATATTCGCGGCCCAGATCGCTCCGAGTACCGCCAGCGTGGCAAAGGCCAATGCGAAAGAAGACAGCATAAGGGAGCGTCCATAGCCTTTTTTGGATAACAAATCAGCCAGCACGCCGAAACCCAATGCACCGACCATGCCTGGGATTGTAAATGCGGCGCCAAATGCACTGCCGGCATCAATCAAAGTCATTTCATAGACCCGGGAAAAAAGCGTTGGTCCCCAGAACCCGAACGCGACACCCGACATCACGCCCAGTCCCATACCAACCATCATGAAAGAATAGCTGCGGGCGCCGACCAGTTTCTTAAAAGTCTGCCAAAGATCGACGCAAAACTGCCCCGCTTTCTGCATCCTCGTGAATGTCGAGTTGGCGGCTTTCAATGGAGCTTCGCGCTGTGGTTCCTTGATAACCAGCCACGCCAGTGCGACGACAGCAAATCCGCTTGCACCCATGACTTTAAATGCCAGTCTCCAGTCGTCATAGGAAGCAATTTTTGGTCCCGCTGTATAACCCAATATTTGCCCCAGATAGACCGATAGCGCCATGATGGCGAAGGCCTTACCCCTTTGTTGCGGCAGAAAATAAGCGGCGATAAGAGAAAAAGCGGGCGCTTGAAATGCAGCTTCTCCAATCCCGACTCCCACCCGGGCAGCGGCAAGCATAGCAGCGCTGTCGGCAAAGCCGGAAAGCACGGTAAAAATACTCCAGATGACACATCCCGCGCAAATGATGTTAATCCGTGAAAACCGGTCCGCGAAAATTGCGATGGGTACCGCGAGGATCGAATAGAAAACCGCAAAGGCCGGCCCCAGCAGCAATCCCATAAAGCCATCTGAAACATTGAATTCCGCTTTGATCGGATCGACCAGTCCGGACAGCAAATAGCGATCCCCATAGTTGAAAATCGAAATACCCAGCAGCAGCGCCAGCGCCACCCATCTGTTAGTCAACTTTGGCGGAGCCGCGCTATCCATCAATCGCGGAACTGCATGCCGCCGTTAACGTGCCAGACTTGCCCATTGACCCACTCGCCATCTTTTGACGCGAGGAACGCTACCGCCGCCGCAATATCATCGGGTTCACCAAGTCTGGTGTGCGGGACAAACTTGAGAGATTTCTCAACTTGCTCGTCAGTCATATGAATTTTGACCGCTTCAGTAAGCACAACGCCGGGACAAATCACATTCGCTCTTATACCCTTTTTGCCCCATTTGCTCGCGACGTGACGAGCCAGCGCATGGATTGCGTTCTTAGTCATAGGATAGGCCACTTGCCAGGGGCTTCCGCCAGATGCCGCACCTGATGACGTGTAAATCATAGCGCCAGAACCGCGTTGCAACATGACCGGCAGCGCCGCCTGTGTGGCTATAAAGTGGCTCTTGGCATTGATCGCAAAGCTTTTATCGAGCGTTTCCAGCGAACAATTGAGCGCATCAATATCGCCTTCAGTGCCGCCTGCCAGGTTGCTGTGATAGAAATCCAGCCCCCCAAATTCGGACACCGCAGCCTCGACAATCGCTTTCTGGGAGTCTTCGGAAGTACCGTCAAGATCAACGCCAATAGCTTTCCCACCATCTGCTTTGATCGCATCGGCAACTTCACGTGCCCAATCGCCCATGATGTCACCAATCACTACAGATGCGCCCTCACTCGCCAGCCGCTTCGCCGTTGCCGCGCCAATCCCGCGACCGCCGCCTGCCACTATGCCAATTTTTTCTGATAAACCCCTCATTCGGCCAGTTCCTTCTTCAAACCTGAAGGATCACCGTGAATAGCTACTCCATCCTTGATCGTCGCCACCACTTTGATCTTGTCGATTTCCGCCGGATCAACGGTAAGCGGATTGCTGTCGAGGATCACCAGGTCCGCGCGTTTGCCGATTGCAATGCTGCCTTTGCTCTCATCTTCATGGATTTGCCATGCCGCGTTGATCGTCACCTGCTGCAAAGCGCGATAGGGTGTGATCCGTTCCAGCGGTCCCAATATATCACCTGAGCGCGTACGCCGGTTCACCGAAGACCAGACCAGCCGCATCATATCCGTTGGAACCACCGGCGAGTCATTATGCGCAGTCGGGCGAAGCCCGATCGCCCATGCGCTCGCTTGCGGTGAAATAAAATCAGCACGCTTCTGGCCGATTGAAACTTCGCGGTGCCAGTCGCCCCAGAAGAATGTGTGGTTAGCAAAAAAGCTTGGATGAATATCCAGTTTTTTCATTTCCGGAAGCTGGTCTGCACCGACCACTTGATTGTGGATCGCAATTGTTCGTTTGCCGGAAAGCCCATTGGCACGCACCCCGTCGATCAACGCCTGAGCCGCTGCATCGCCATTGACATGGGCGAATAATTGCCAGTCATTATCAGCCACCCATTTCAGTTTGGCAGTCAGGGTTTCAGGACTCATTAGCCCATATCCGTGATAGTCCGCGCCCTGCCCTTCCGGCGGCACGGGTACTGGTTCCCGCAGCCAAGCGGTGCGTCCTTGCGGACTGCCATCAAGAACCAGCTTGATGCCCCCGATGCGAATCCGGCCTTTTGAGGGCTTGCCGACCTTTGCCAACACTTCTGCTGGCCACTCCGTTTCACCCGCAATCAGCGCGACAATGTCGATGGGTAGCTTATTCTGTTCATTGGCAATTGCCAGCGTCGCCCAACCCTCTGGCATCACGCGACCATCCTGCGCGGTGGTAATTCCACTCGCAGCATAAATCTTCGCGCCCGCCATCAAACCGGGCAAGCTCGCCTCCGGGGATTTTGGGGCTAGCATTGCAAGATTGCTGAACCATGCGGTTTCCTCGAGAATACCGTTGGGCGTCTTGCCGTCTTCCTCGCGCCGGATCACGCCGCCCACCGGATTTGGCGTATCGGCTGTTATCCCGACCATCTTGAGCATCGCGCTGTTCATCACGCCCAGATGCCCGCTCGCATGGGAGATCATGATAGGCATGGTCGTAGATACCGCATCAAGTTCTTGGCGGGTCGGATGCCTGCGCTCCGCCATCAGCGAGTCATCATATCCCCAACCAATGATGATCGGAATAGCTTCCGGACGCTGGTAGTTTTTTAGCGTTTCCTGAAGCTCGGCGATGCTGCTCACGCCACCGACTGGTGGGGGTGATAAATTGGCAAGGCCTGCCGTCGATCCAACGGCGGAAATATGACCATGCGCATCGATAAAGCCGGGCAGCATAGTCCGCCCGCCCAGATCAAATTGTCTCGCCTTCTTGCCTGCTCTTTTGTTTACCACCGCCTCGGTGCCGACAGCGATAATTTTACCATCATCGACAGCAATCGCTTCAACCGTCTCCGCTTCATCGCCTGCCATTGTGACGATCGGACCGCCTTTGTAGACTGTGACCTCAGCGGAAACGGCTGTGGCAAACAAAGTTACTGCGGCTAGAAAAGCGAAAGACTTCATGCGTCAGACTCCACATAAAATTGCGCATAGTGCTTGCGGAATTTCGCAATCGGTCCATCGCCGGCGCAGACCAAAGCGTCGGGCAGATATTTCTGCCGATCCCAAACCACTTTATCCTGATCAAACTGTTTGCAGATATCCTTGATAATCGCCTTGGAGATGCCAGCCATCGGGCCCTCTGCCTGTTTCTTGGGTTGCGCGAAACAGAAACGCGCATGGACATGATCTTTCTCGATCGGAGTGATACAGGCGATCAACAGCGTTTCTGAAATACCGGTGAAGCGTGTCCAGCTTTGGCCGGGGCCGATATTTTTGAAAGCAATCCCGCCGTCCACTTCCCCCCGTGGTGTGCCCATTTTCATCTTAAGACTAGCCGACCGCCAAATATCGCCCCATTCAAACTCATAATCGGGCATCGTAGCAGCACCGTGAATATATTTGAAATGCGCCGCATCGACCCCATTTTCGGCCATATTCTGTAGACTGCCAAAGACATTCCATTCATAAATATCAAAGTCTGTCCATTCGGGGTCGGTGGTTTCGGGAACCACCTCCACTTCCCATTCGGGCGGCGTGCCAGCCGGATGATACCAGAACCATATCCAGCGATTGGCTTCCGAAGTTGGCCATTGTATTTCGCAAGGTCGTTTGACCTGTGGCGGGATAGATTTGGAATAGGGAATGCTCTCAACAACACCTTCGCCATTATAGCTCCATGCGTGAAACGGACACTCGAGATTATTGCCCTCAACGCGGCCACCATAACCCATATGCGCACCAAGGTGACGGCAATAGGCATCGAGCATGCGCACCTCACCATCTTCCCCGCGCCAGATGACCAGGTCGGTTGAAAAATAGCGTAGCGGCTTGACTTCACCCACCGCAAGATCGGCGGAAAGCATCGCGGGATACCAGCCGTAAGCAAAAGGCATATCCAGATTGCGGTCGGCCACCGGAGCACGACCCTTCACATCCGCCTTGCGCCACTCGAGCAACTCTTCCTTGCCCATTTTTTCCAGCACCTGCCAGACCGCTACTGGCGGAGTGCGCGCATCGCCTGCAGGTTTGTGATTAGCATCAGCCATTGATACTTCTCCTTAATCTCTTGCCGCTTGCCGGGGTTGTCTCAGCGAGCGGACTGTTTTTGGGAGGAGCAGACTTCCCGGCTCCCGTAAATCTCACAATCCAAAGACTTTAATCGCATTTTCGCGCAGGAATTTGGGCCAGACCTCTTCCTTGAACGGCACATTCGGCATATCACCAAAAATCCGGTCGAGGCTCAACCCCATCGGGAAATATCCCGCGTAAATAATCTTGTCGCTTCCCCGTGTGTTGGCATAATCAATAATCGCTTTGGGATAATGCTTCGGTGCAAAAGCGCTGGTCGAGTAATAGAGATTAGGCCATTTGAGCATCAGCTTGACCGCGAGCGCTTCCCAAGGTTCCGCTCCATGCCGCATAACGATTTTTAGATCGGGGAAGAACCAGCAGACCTCATCCAGATGCTCTACCTTCTGGGTTTCCATTGGAATGCGTGGTCCCGGAATACCAACATTCAGACAAATCGGAATATCCAGTTCCGCCGCCGCCGTGTACAGCGGGAACATATATTTGTGATTGATCGCCACCTGCGGATTGGTGCCTGCGGGAAAGACGCTGATCGACGCCAGACCGACTTCTTCATGGATGCGCTTGATCCGCTTGACCTCATCAACACCCTTGTTCGGATCGCACGGCAGATCGAAAAAGAAACGCTCGGGATATTTCTCTTTCGCGCGGTGCGAAGTCTCATTTTCATTCCAGCCAATCATCGCACGTTCAATGTTGAATTTGTCCATCTGGTCAACGGTCCAGCTGACATAATCATCGGCTTTGCCGGTCTGCGGAACATCCTTGAACATATATTGCGCCGGCATGGAGAACAACTTCCGGCTCTCTTCATCCTTCAGGAGCGGCTTGAAACTCTCAAACCATTCGGAACGATCCTCCGCCTCCGGAATACCCAGCATACAATCAATCACACCAATATCTGTGGGCATAACCATCAGGCTTTTTCTCCTGCCATTTCGGGCCACATCGCCCGCAGTTTTACTTTGTCGACCTTGCCAACCACATTGCGTGGCAGCGGTTCATTTAAAAACAGCACCCTACCCGGTGCCTTATATTTAGCCAATTTTTCTCCGACGATGTCGATGATCTTCTGCTCACTCACCTCATTCGCCACAGCAACCGAAACCAGTAGCTCACCGAGCCGTTCATCGGCTATTCCAAAAGCTGCACATTCAGTGACTTCGGGTATTTCGTTCATCACACGCTCGACTTCGGCGCAGTAGATATTTTCACCGCCGGAAATAACCATGTCCTTCTTGCGATCGACGATGAAGACATAGCCTTCGTCATCAACATAGCCAACGTCGCCGGTATTGAGCCAGCCGTCTTCGCTTAAGACCTCGCTGGTCGCTGCAGAGTTATTCCAATAGCCCTTCATAACCATCGCGCCGCGGACGACAATTTCGCCGGCTTCACCTTGTGGCAACTCCTCACCATCGGGACCAACAATTTTCATATCAACCAGATTAAGCACCCGCCCCGCCGACGAGCGATTGCGAACAAAATCCTCTCCCACCGCCATCGCAACACTGCCCGAACATTCGGTCATGCCATAGCCGGTGCCCATCACCGCCTGCGGGCAAATTTCGCGCACCGCGTCGAGCAGATTAACCGGCAGTGCCTGGCCACCTGTCCCGATATTGCGCAGCGATGATAAGTCGGCTCCCTCATCCCTGGCTGCACTCACCATATCCCAAAGCATTGTAGGAACGGCGGTAAATTGTGTGATATCTTCTTCCTGAATGACCTTCATTGCGTCCGCAGCATCCCAACGGCGCAGGATCACAACCTTGGTACCAGCAAAAAGCGGTGACAGGAAAGCAGCGCCCAAACCGGATATATGAAAAAGCGGGTAGACCTGCAGCACTGCCTGCTGCGGCATATTAGCAAGAATATTTTCGACCGGAATGCCCATCTGATTCGCCATATTGTGCAGCACCATCAATCCTGACATCTGCATAGACAATATCCCGGTGATCAGGTTTTTATGACTCAGCACCGCGCCCTTGACCCTGCCGGTCGTGCCGGAGGTGAACAAGATCGCGCAGGGATCTTCGGGTGACGCAATGGGCTGTTCACTTAAAGCGGCGCCTTCGGTTGGAAAACCATCTGCCTCAATAATCCGACCAACATAACCGCCATCGCGCAACAAAGCCGCGCGCTCGGCATCCGCCAGCACCAGCTTCGCGCTAACTCCATTGACCGACGCCGCCAGTTCTTCAGGCGAGCCGCGACTATTTACTAATGCCGCCACGCCCCCTGTCCGCTGTACTGCCAGAAAAGCGACCATCCACTCCGCCCGATTGCGCATGCAGATCGCAACATGTTCGCCGCGCTTGATCTGCAATTCCGGTACCAACGCATCGCGAAGCAAGAAAACATCTTCAAACGACAACCGCCGATCCCCCTCGACAATAAAGGTCTTGTCGCCATGATCGCGCGCGGCTTCGATCAGCATATTGAGGTCAGGAGGCGCGTTGACAAATTGCCGTAAGCCATCACGCTCGCCAATTTCAAAAGGCGAGCCTGACGCTGATACAGCAGCAAAAATAGGATCAATATCGCTCAATTCAGGATCCTAATAAACCGCAGCCGGGTTCTTGTCGTTCGGACTTCCCAGCATATCGCGATAGCTCGGTTTTTCTTTTCCGCGATCAGTCACGCCCAGTTCCTTGGCAATCTCAGCGCCAATCAAGGTCCGCCCCGACAGCTCATCACGATTTCCGGCTTTGTCAATGGCCTCAATGATATGCGCAGTAAATTCTGGGTTTTCCGCAGTTTCGATAAAGCCTTCATATTGCTCGGGATTGGTTTTCTGCGCGATCAACGAGCGCTCGGTCACCAGCGGCCCCATCCAGATCGACACCGCAATCACGCCAGTGTCGCGCAAATCATGCTCCATATCATGCGCGAATTTATCCAGACCTGCCTTTTGCGCGCCATAAGCCGGGCCATGCATATAACAGCTGGCCCCAAAAGAGGAGCCAAATGCGATCACCCCACTACCCTGCTTCACCATCATCTTCGCCGCATGCCAGCTTGCAATATAGGCGGAGCGTAACCCCACATCGAGGATGTTAACCGCTTCGGGCTCTTTCTCCCAAAACGGTTTTTTCTCGATCAACTGATGATGGATATAGGCAGCGTTATTGACCAGAACATCCAGCCGTCCCTGCTCTTTCTCGATTTGCGCAAACAAAGCCGCGACTTGCTCGTCATCCGCATGGTCGCACATCACGGGGATGCCTTTTCCGCCTAATTCCGTGATTTTGGCAGCAGTTTCTGCGACGGTACCGGGCAGAACCGTGCCATCCCAGCCCTTGGCATCACCCGGCGTCACGGTGCGTCCTGTAACATAGACGGTGTACCCCAGCTCGCCAAAACCACGTGCTATTCCCGCGCCTGCGCCCCGACTTGCTCCTGTTACCAGTGCCACTTTGGCCTCAGTCATGCTATGATCCCTCCGATTCGACGCAAATTGAATATACTATCTATAATTAGCGTAGATTTGCGAAAAGAAAAGCCTAGAATTTTACGCAAATGGAGAGTGAAGGCATATGAGCGACTATGATCTGGTAATTCGTGGCGGAACGATTGTCGATGGAACCGGCGGTTCCGAACGGGAAGGCGATCTGGCTATCGGGAATGGAAAAATCGCTGCCATTGGTGATGTCGGCGGAAATGGCGCGGAAGAAATCGACGCATCGTGCTGCATCGTGACACCCGGTTTTGTCGATATTCACACCCACTATGATGGCCAGTGTATCTGGTCGGAAGAACTCAGCCCATCATCCTCTCACGGCGTTACAACGGTGGCAATGGGCAATTGCGGTGTCGGATTCGCGCCGTGCCGAAAGGAAGACCAGGCTCTGCTGATCAACGTCATGGAAGGTGTGGAAGACATCCCCGGAGTGGTTATGACCGAAGGCCTCCCCTGGGACTGGGAGAGTTTTCCAGAATATCTCGATCGTGTTGATGCTGGTAAGCGCGACATCGATGTTGCCGCCTACCTGCCTCATTCGCCGCTGCGCGTTTTCGTCATGGGCGAACGCGGCGCGGCGCAGGAACCGGCCACCGACAATGATCTCGCAAAAATGCGCGCATTGGCGAAAGAAGCAATTGAAGCCGGTGCACTTGGCTTTGCAACATCGCGGCTATCCATCCATAAAACCGCAGATGGCGGCAGCATCCCGACCTTCGATGCCGATGTGAAAGAACTATCCGAAATATGTTCGGGCATGAGCGATGCGGGATCAGGTACCTTTCAGATCGTACTCGATGCATTTAGCGGCTGGGACAAGGAATATCCTGTGATCGAAAAAGTCATGGCGGCCAGCGGACGGCCAGCGACCTTCACCTTGGCAAGCGGCAATGACGGCCCGCCACGTTGGCGCAAGGTTCTGGATATGATTGAGCAATCGCGCAGCGAAGGTCATCAGGTGACAGCACAGGTTTTACCCAGACCGATAGGATTGATCGCGGGCCTTGAACTCACCGTCCACCCCTTCGTGCTTTGCCCAAGTTGGCAGAAGATTGCTGGCCTGCCAATTACCGAACAGGTGAAGGCGATGCGCGATCCCGATCTCCGCAAGGCGCTTTTGAGCGAGGACTTTGCCCAAGGCCATCCGTTTAACGAACTGGCCCGCAATTGGGACTGGATGTTCCCGCTTGATGATCCGCCAAACTACGCGCCACCCAAGGAAACAAGTATGGCAGGACAGGCAGCAGCACGCGGATGTACGCCGCAGGAGGTGGCCTATGACAGGATATTGGAAACCGATGGAAACGGGCTCTTTTTGGCTGCGCTAGGGAATTATGAAAATGCCAGTCTGGAAAGCGCACATGAAATGCTCAGCCATCCGCAATGCGTGCCCGCGCTGGGCGATGGCGGTGCGCATTATGGGGCAATTTGCGATGCCAGTTACTCGACCTATCTGCTCACCCAATATGTCCGAGATGGAAATGGCCTGAGTTTTTCGCTGCCGGAAGCCGTGCATATGCTCTCGGCAAAAACCGCACAGGCCGCAGGATTCCATGATCGCGGCGTCCTGAAAGTCGGCGCAAAAGCCGATATAAATGTCATCAACCTTGACAAGCTCAAGCTCCATCTGCCGGAAATCGTCCGTGATTTACCCGCCGGTGGTCGACGCCTTCATCAGCAGGCCACGGGCTATGATGCAACCATTGTCTCGGGAGAAATTATCCGGCGGTTTGATCAATCGACCGGCGCACGACCCGGCAAGCTCGTGCGCGGTGCTCAGGCGGGTTAAATTCTAGCTGAGGTCGTATTGGCTGGACGGAAAGACATCAATGGTGCCGGGATCGATAAACCTTCCGACGCTATCCATCATTGTCGCCAGGTTCTTCTCGAATTTTTCCTGATCGGCGACGGCATCGAAAAAGACCAGCGGATTGGTCAGCGCCTCTACTGGAAAACATTCCTCGACAATCGCGATATAAGGGGGTGCGTCTTCGGTCAGTGGCTCGACAACTAGGTTTTGAATATATTCAAAATTGGACTGCGTATCGATGGCGATGCGCGTATGATAGTCACGCCAGATCGCGCGCCATTGCTGCCAGTCCAGTTTTTCCGGCAATGTCAGGAACGCCATTTGGGAAAATCCCTCCGTTCGTTTGCCCAATCGAGGCGGATGTTTTTCGTTGGGAATAATCGCCGACTCCGCGATCAGCCAAGCGTGAAAGGATGCACAATATTCGGCAATCACATTGTCCGTTTCACTGCGAAAAATCGGATTGGCTGACGGCAACCAGAGCTGAACCAACGCATTTGGCAGAGCATCCCCTCGGGACTGGATTAGCCCCTTGCCAGCCGCCACATCCTCATCTTGCAGGTTGACCCGCAGATTGCTGGTTTCATCTGGCAATCGCTCAGCCAAACCAGCCAATAGCTGGTCAGCATCCGCATCCCAGAGCGCGTAGATTATTTTCTCCATATTCCGCTCCTAGTCAAAATTGGCCTGACCGCCATCCAAGGGAATAGTCGCACCGGTCAGATAACCCATCTCCGGCGCACAGAGCGAAACAACTGCCTGTCCGATATCACCTTCGCATTCTCCAACCCGGCCAAGCGGTATCGTCCGGAAGAAAGCCTCCGCCTCTTCAGGATTATTTTCAATCCAGTAATTGAGGCTCGGCGATTTGGCATGCGGTGCAATGGACAACACTCTTATGCCCTCCCCGCCCCATTCCGAAGCAGCAGCGCGGGTCAGCGGACGGATTGCCTGTTTCACCGATCCATAGGCGCCATAATTGGCCATGTCCCAGCGGATACCGGCCGAGGAAATCAAATTGAAAATTACCCCTCCGCCACGCTCTTTCATGATCGGATGCACCAGTTTCATCAACCGCAAAGTCGCGAGCGGACCCGATTCAAACCCTGCAAGATAGGCTTCATCCGAAATCTTGTCGAGCGGCCCCAGTGGAACTTCCTGCGCGTTGTTGACCAGCACATCAATCCCGCCAAATTTTTCCACTGTCCTGTCCACCGCCGCTTTCAGATCATCGCCGAACTTCACGTTGGCAGACAGACAAATGGCCTCTCCTCCCAAGTCTTCAATCAATTTACGGCTGTCTTCCAGTTTGCTTGCCGTCCGGCCAACCAGCGCAATCTTTGCTCCTGCCTTTGCTGCTGCCAAGGCAATCCCCTGACCCACGCCTTGCCCGCTGCCGGTTATCAGCGCGACTTTATCATTCAGATGGTCCAAACTCTCTCTCCATTGCCAATATTCGTAATTTATTTGCTATTTTTCTACGCATTCAGTTGACAATTTGCCACCAAAAGCTGCAAATGCGTGGAGATTATGGAGGAAAAATTGAAATCGCAAGCTGTATCTCCGTTTAGTGAGACAAAAATCGGCCCGCTGACGCTGCGCAACCGCTTTGTCAAAGCCGCCACCAATGAAGGCATGGCCAAGGGCGGGATTGTAACCAAGGGGCTGGCGCGGTTCCATGAGCGCATTGCCGAGGGCGGTGCGGCGATGTCCACGGTTGCCTATTGCGCGACCTCACCGGATGGGCGAACATTTGTTGATCAGGCCGTTTTGGACGATGCGTCACTCAAAGATTTTCGTTCGCTCACCGACGCTGTCCATAAACATGGCGCAGCGGCCAGCGCACAGATCACCCATGCGGGCAGCTTTACTTTTCTCGACAAGGACTCGCTGAAGACCAACAAACCGCTTTCATCGAGCGGTGGGTTCAACAAGGTAGGCGTGATGTCGGGGCGGTATTTCAAGAAGAAGATGAACCGTGAAGAGCTTAGTGCAATGGCGGGAGAGTTTGTTGCTGCAGCTATCCGCGCGAAGGAAGCCGGTTTTGATGCGGTCGAGCTGCATATGGGTCACGGTTATTTACTCAGCCAATTTGTTTCCCCAATCTATAACAAACGCCACGATAACTATGGTGGCTCCATAGAGAGGCGTATGAATTTTCCGTCCGAAGTGCTCAAAAAAGTGCTTGATGCGGTGGGCAAGGATCTCGCGGTGGTGGTCAAATATTCGATGACCGATGGTCCCAAGGGCAATGATATTTCGGATGGGATTGCGGTTGCAAAGCGGCTGGAGGCGGACGGTGCGCATATGGCGGTGCTTTCCAATGGCCTGAATGTGGAATCGATCACCGCGATGTTCGGCTCGCCCCTTCCGCAGGCCAGCGGCGGCGGCAATGCGATTGTCAAAATTGGCAGCTGGATTCAGTCGCTAACCGAACCCAAGGATGTTGTGTTTCGAGAGAGCTATTTGCGGGAATTGGCGCAGCAGGTTCGCGCTAATGTGGATATGCCGCTTGCATATCTCGGCGGTGTGCAGTCGCTCGATGGCGTCCAAAATGCCATGGCGGACGGTTTTGATACCATCGCGTTAGGCCGCGCGCTGGTGTTTGATCCCAATTTTGTTAATGATCTGCAATCGGGTGCAATCACACAATCGGGCTGTACGGCTTGTAACCGCTGCGTCACGATGATGTACACGCCGGGCGGGACAAGTTGTATTGAAACGCCTTATAAGCCCGATCCGAAACTGAACCAAGTGGGAGCTGCATCATGAGCCAGGATTTCTCCGACCATGTTGCTTTCATCACCGGCGGTAGCGACGGCATCGGCCGCGCAACGGCGGAACTATTGGCAGAACGGGGAGCTACGGTGATTGTCTGCGCGCGCGGCGAAGAGAAGCTGGAAGCGACACGCAAAGCAATCGAAGATGCTGGGGGCAAAGTGGAAGCACACCAACTTGACGTGACCGACAGCGATGCCTTTACCGCGTTGATTGAAGATGTGGCGGAGCGCCACGGTCGCCTCGACATGATGGTCAACAATGCGATGGCGGTGCATTATGCGCCGATCGCCAAACTCAAACTCGAACATTGGCGCAAAGATTTTGCGGTCAATGCCGACGCGGTCTTTGTGGGCACTAAGACGGCGATGAAAATCATGACAGCTGCGAGAAAAGGATCGATTGTGAACATCTCTTCGACAACCGCGATCCGCGCTGCGGCCAATATGTCGAGCTATTCGGCGTCCAAGGCAGCGCTGATCCAGTTTACCGCCGTCGCCGCGATGGAAGCCGCGCGGTCCGGCGTCCGGATTAATGCTATTGTTCCGGGACAGGTGCAGACCGCCGGCAATGAGGATTTCGCCGCCAAAGCGCCCGATATTGCGGCAAAGACCTCCGAAGCCATCCCGATGGGGCGTGGCGGGGAACCGAAAGAACTGGCTGAAACCATCCTCTTCATGCTGTCCGACGCGGCGAGCTATATCACCGGCGTGGCGCTGCCCGTCGATGGCGGTAAATCGGCGCAACTCTATCTGCCTTCATGAATGACACGGTTCGCATCAACGGCGGTGTCGCAGTTATAACCGGAGCCGCTAGCGGCATTGGGGCCGGGTTGGCGCGTCATGCGTCTTTGCTCGGCATAAAACTTGTTTTGGCGGATCAGAGTGCTGATGCGCTTAACAAAGTTGCGTCAGAAATTTCTACTGATGTGATCGCCGTCCCAACCGACGTGAGCGATGACGAAGCTGTTGACGCCCTTGCCGTCACCGCTTTTTCAGAATTTGGTTCTGTCGACCTGTTGTTCAACAACGCAGGCATTCTAACGAGCGGACTGAGTTGGGACATTGAAAAGGCAATTTGGCAACGCGCAATGGATGTCAATATTGGCGGGGTCGTCAACGCAATCCGTTCTTTTGTGCCGCGCATGATTGCGGCGGATCGACCAGCCAGGATTATCAATACGGCATCAGTTGGTGGTTTTTACCCTTCACCATTGATGGCGCCCTATTCTGCGACGAAATTTGCGGTGGTCGCCATCACCGAAGCATTAGCAGGCGAATTGGCGCAATTCGGGAGCAAAGTGTCTGTATCACTGCTCGCTCCTGGTCCGGTCAAAACAGATTTGATGAGAGACGAGGCTCCGGCGCAGTCCTCCAAATTCATGCAATCGCTGCGGGCGATGGCGGACCGGAAGGGGCTTACCCCGGACCAATTTGCGCCGCTCGTCTTTGCTGGCATAGAGCGTGGCGATTACTGGATCATTCCACAACCCGAGTCGCTAGATGATCGATTGCGCCAAAGAACCGAAATGATTTTGAACAGAGAAAATCCATTTGCCCCGGATTTGCACAAGGGAAAAACGACATGAGTACATGGGACAAGGAAGTCGACATATTGGTTGTGGGATCCGGCGCAGGTGGACTTCTCTCCGCTCTGGTAGCAGCCGATAATCATGCCGACGTCCTGATCATCGAAAAGGAAAAACTTTGGGGTGGCACGTCCGCCACGTCTGGCGCGGGCATCTGGATACCAGATAGCGATAACGCCAAGGCGGAGGGTTTTGAGGACGATACCGAAGATGCATTTAAATATGTGCGGGCTCTATCTGCGGACAATGTGCCCGACGAAAATATCCGTGCCTATGTAGAGAAAGCTTCGGACATGCTCCGCTGGATGCAAGCCAATGCGCCGGTCAGTTATATCTCCTACCCTTACCCGGATTATCACGCTGAGAATCCCGGCGGCAGCCCGACCGGCTATCGCACCCATTTGCCGCTGCCGATGAAAGGCAAATATACTGACCCGTCGATCCGGACTTTGCGTCACCCTTCGCCCGCCGCCAGCCTGTTCGGTTATATTAACTGGGACATAGGCGAGGCCTATACCTTCCTGTATCGGCCCAAAGGCTGGTGGATGACACTGGTTAAAATGCTTTCCAAATACTGGCTCGACCTGCCGTTTCGCTTTACCTCGGACAAGGATCGCCGCCTGACACAGGGCAACGCTCTGGTCGGGGGGTTGCGTTTGGCGCTCAACGAAAAAAATGTTCCGCTCTGGCTACAAAGCCCGATGCAAGAGCTGATCAAAACCGAGGGCAAGGTCACAGGCGCTGTGATCCGTCATAGCGGTCGCGACATGCGGATCAAAGCGCGCAAAGGCGTGATCCTCGCCGCTGGTGGTTTCGACAAGAACCAGCAGATGCGCGAAGAACACGCACCACTCTACCAAAATGCAATCTATTCGGGTGGGACATCGGGCAACACCGGCGACAGCATCGTCGCGGGACAGGCAATCGGTGCCGGGACCATGAACATGCAGAGCAGCTGGGCCGCGCCGGTCTGGTACGTGCCGGGTGAACCGGGGGGACGATTGTGCACGATGGAACGCGCTCTGCCCGGCGGCATCATGGTCAACCAGAAAGGCGAGCGCTATCTCAACGAGGCCGCGTCTTATCACGTCACTGGCCAGCAAATGGCGCGGCGCGAGGCCGAGCATGGCGACGCCAGCCCGACCTGGTTTGTGTTCGATACTGATTATCGCCGCAAATATCCCGCCGGTCCGCTGCTGCCTGTAATCCCGGACTGGTTTCAAGATGGTCAGGTCAAGACCATCATGAAAAAGGCCGACAGCATCAGCGAACTGGCGGAACAGATTGGTGTCGATACGGCAACGCTTGAGGCCACCGTCTCGCGCTTTAACACCCATGCCGCCAAGGGCGAGGATCCCGATTATCATCGTGGCCAAGCAGCCTATGATAAAATGTACGGCGACCCCAGTGTAACGCCCAATCCCTGTCTCGCCCCGATTGACAAGGGGCCGTTTTATGCGATGCCACTCTATCCGGGCGATATTGGAACCAATGGAGGCTTGACGACAGATGCCAAGGCGCGGGTTTTGGATGATAAAGGCAAACCCATTGTCGGGCTTTATGCTGTCGGCAACAACGCCGCCTCCGCGATGGGTGAAAGCTATCCTGGAGCAGGTGTTACTATCGGCCCAGCGTTGACATTTGGTTATATTGCGGCGCGGGATGCGCTGGGCGTCAATGACTAAGCTTTCTCTCTGACAGGAATGTTTTATTGATCACATAAAAAAGGCGGGTCACCTCACGATCACCCGCCTCCTTGTGACGAAGCTCTGATTTAGATCTTAAAACTCAATGCCGGCGGTCACGCCATATGTGGCTGGCTGTCCAAACACCTGCGTCCGGAACGCAAAGGTTTCGAACGGCAGTGAATCAATCTGATATTTGTCATCAAATATATTCTCGCCCCACACAGAAAAGGTGAATTTGTTACCATTGTCCATTTCATGATCGATACCGATCCGGCCACTGACCAGATTCTGGTTAGACAGGCGCAGCTGGTTCTCCGGAATGGCCAGAACGTCGTCCTTGTAACTGTAGCTGATATTGGCAAATATCCCGACCTTGTCGCTTATCTGCCCATCATAGCTGGCGCCGACCCGGAAACTGTTTTTAGGGGTTCCCTGAAGTTCGGTGCGCACTTGCGCAACGCCGGTGATCGGATTGACCACATCGCCCGCGTTGCCATTGATATAGCTATAGGAACCCGAAAGCGACAGTTCATCCGTCACCGAAACCAGAATATCTACTTCCGCACCCCAGATTTTTTCGTTTGCATTTACAACGGCGCGCGATGTTGCAACGATGGGGTTGAGTGAAACCGTGGTCTGCTGGTCTTTAAAGTCATAGTAAAAGCCAGCGGCATTTATTCTGACGCGATTGTCAAAAATATCCGCTTTCATACCGAACTCATAGGCGTTGATTTTTTCCCGGCCAAAATTGAAGTCAGGCCCAAAGGTCTGTTGCGGCAACCTCAGGCCAACCGCGCCCTGGTTGAAACCACCGGAACGGAAAGATTGCTTGAAGCTGGCGTAATACATGATGTCGGGATGAATATCGAATTCGATAATGGCCGAAGGGTTGATCGTATTATAATGAAAGGTCGAGATATTAGGCTGTATCACATTGCCCAGCAGGTCAACGTTGTCGAGGAAAAATGGCGATACCGCCTGTCCGAAACCATCCTTGCTTTCATCCGAGAACCGCAGCCCGCCGGTAAGCCGCAGCCGGTCACTTACATGCCAGGTTGCTTCGCCATAAAGTGCAAACGCGTCCGTGCTGATCCGCAGTTCATTGGCCGCCGATTGCCGCGCGCCACCGTAAATTGCGGTGAGCGTGTTTACCGAAGGAAGCAGTTGTGTCTGGATCAGAAAATTCTTTGTCGCCTGTGGAACATTTGGATTATTCAGAGTAGGTGCGAGGCCTCCGGCAGTCAGAGCAGAGGTAATGATCGGTGAGCCCAGCGCCGGGCTGAGGCCCGCCAGAATGAACAAATAGCTATTGGCATCATTTCGATTGCCCGGGAAGCCAATTGGCGTTCCGGTTTTCTCGCCAAAGTAAAAAGCACCCAGAGTATATTCCAGCGCGCCATCCATGACTTCGCCGTTATAGGTTAGTTCAAAGCTATATTGCTCATGATCGGACAACGCTGGTGAACCGCCGGGAGGCGAGAGAAAAAGTCCATTTTTGGCGGAACCCGGACCTACAAACGGATTTGCAAAGTCAGCGCGGATGGGCCTGCCAGCAAGTTGGAAAGCCAAGGCGGAGCCTGCAATCAAATTATTGATCGACTGGACACCGGGAATACCTCCTGGTGCCGGAGGATTGGGAATAATATCACTGTTCAATATGCCATTGATGATGGCGGGATTTGCTGTCGGTATCAGGTCAACAAACCGGCTGCTTTCGGTTTCGCGATAGGAAGCGATAAATTTCAAATTATGATCGTCGGCTACTTCCCAGTTGGCCGTAATCGACGCGCCCAAATTATCGAGGTCGCCCTTTTCATTGGTGAACGAAGTCGTCACCCGGTTCTGACGGCCCGCTGCGGTAGCAACGGACGCGGCAAACAGGGAACCCGGATTGGCAAATCCCGGAATTGATTGATAGAATAACGGCTCGGTTTTGACTTTATTGTAGTCAAACGCCGCAACGACATTAAATGTTGGCGTCAGATCGACCCCCATTGCAGCGCGGAAACCATAGGACGTGCTACCACCAAAATCGGTGCCCGGACCATCGTTCTTAACCCAGCCATCCTGATCCTTGATCATCCCTGACAGCCTGATCGCCCCATTCTCACCGATTGGCGCATTGACAACACCGGAGAATTTTTTGTGATTGAAACGGCCATATTCTGCAGTCAATTTGCCAGACCATTCGCCAGGCTCGGGGACTGCGGAAATCAGATTGACGGCACCGGCCACCGAGTTACGACCATAGAGGGTGCCCTGCGGACCCTTGAGAATTTCAACGCGTTCCAAATCAGGGGAATCAAAAGCCAGACCCTGCGATTTACCCAAATACACACCGTCGACATAAACAGCGATACGACTATCCTGACCAACTTGAGGATCAAAAGTGCCTATCCCGCGAATGTTGATACGCACACCGGTTGGATCGGCAGGGTTGGGTGTTACGTACAGGCCGGGGGTCAATCGCCCGATATCTGCAACACCCTCGAGTCGCTCGGCTTGCAATGCCTCGGCATCAAAAGCCGTGATACTAATCGGAACGTCTTGCAGATTTTGAGATTTCTTTTGCGCGGTCACAACAATGATGCTGTTTCCCGTCACCCTGTCTTCTGCTGCCTGGCTATTCTGCGCAAATACCGGCGTCGATAATGCCAGCACCGAAGTTGCGGTGATCGCTGCCAGGAATCGTGATTTTTGGCCCAATGACATGTAATTGCCTCCCCATTGAAGCGTTCAATCTGAACGTTGATTTAAACAATTGTCGGTTTTCATCCGATCTTCTCCGGCCTTAGTATCATGGAATTTTGAGACCGACAATCGAATATCGTAATCTTAAACCAAACAACCATCCATATTGATTGCTCAGAGCAATTTTTCTATCATAATGCGTAATTTTGTTGTAAATATGCTACGCATTTATCTCTTGGCTTGCCGTTACCGTTTCAAGCCGAAGCCGGGATCGGGCGCTTCAACCGGTTGATCCGCGAAATCCAGATATAGGCCAGATATAGGGCTGCGATTCCTCAATGCCGGCGATGCATAATAGACGGTGAGTTTGCGCTCGCCGCCAAAGCCGGTTTATCGCCGGGCGTAAACCAGATCGGCGATGCCCAGGCCATTTCATAGATCTTTTTGGGTTGATCATTGGTGCATCCCGCAGGACGCTTGGCTTGGGGCAGCGCCATGCACTGGCGATAGCTCCATCGGTATGACGCTTCCTCTACCGCGCGCATGTAATAATAAGTCGGCAAGGAAGGCGCATAGTCCGGATCGCTGTAAACCACGCACAGGTCATCGCTGCCCTTGGCATTGGCCAGATCGATGACTTTGCTGTGCTTGCGGCCATTTCCATCAATCCAGCCTTTAATAAGCTGCAATCGCTCCAGCGGCTTTGACATCGGGTCGCGCTTGGCTTGCACCAGAAGCTGAAACCCTCTGGGTTGCGCGGCAAGGCTGGAACCCATGGGCGTGCCGTCTCGATAAGCAATTTCGAGCCAGTTGTTTTTTGAACAAAGGTCCACTGGATAACGTCCGGCGAAAAAGCGTGGCTCAATCCGCGGGCCGGATGTCGCAAAAGCCTCCCGCCGTTTCATCGACTGGAAAATTGCATCACGCGAATTTTCAACAGCATAGACACCAGCTAAACCTCCCGGATTGCTGATCAACCGGTTAAAACGCCCAATCCCTGCCTCGGCTTGCAGTCTGCCAGCCAGATCGGTTTCATAAGCGATATGACCTTTCCAGCTACCTTCATCCACAGCACCCGCTGCGCTGATATGGGTGTCGGTACTACCGATGAAACCAAACTCAAATGGATTGGGGCCGACCTGCCCCTGCGTCATACCCTCAAGCAGCGCGCCACGCGCAAAGTCGCGGGAGGACAGGCAAAAGCCTTTGTATAGATTATCCTTGTCATCTGAATATTCATCGGAACATTCGGGGCTGTTGGAGTCCTTGAGCGCTGGCAGATAGCTGGTAATTTCCGGAGCCTTTTCGGCTTTGCCAAAACGCCGTATCGCCTCGACATCGCAAAGCTCATCGACATCACCCAATATATCGGTCGCGCCATTGATACATTCAGACGTCCCCTTGTGCTGGGTGATTTCCATCAACCGGTCATAGGCGTTGCGGAGCATCCAGAAGGCCTGTTGCGATTTTTCGGAAAAGCCATCCATATATTTCAGGTTGAAGGCATTGCCGCCGGAAATATTTGAATTATGGGGTATCGAAATAACATCGCACCCGTCGATCCCGAGCCGGCATTCCTTCTCGAAACTCGACAATAGACCATAGGTGGTCGGGTGGGTAACAAAGCTCGCGGCGCGCGCGGGAACTTGTGCGTTCCGAAAAATCGTATTGCGGTGCATATGCTGTGCATTGGGCGCTCGCGTATATTCGTAACCGACCAAGCTGGTGAAGTTGCAAGATGGTGACTTGTCATAGGCCTCTTCGGCGAAACGGATCATGTCCTGCCAGACCAGCTTGTCGGCAGCGAGGCAGTCCTTGTTGTCCGGTCCGCAGACAGCTTCTGGGCGTTCTGGCCGCGTCGTGCCGTTGATACCCATGATCGCGCGCACACCATCTTCCCCGCCCGCCCGAAAAGATTGGCAAACTTCGCTATCATAACCCGGAAAGGCGCCTTTTGTACGGCAGACATATCCTTCCCCGAACGTCCCGGCATGATCCGTGACCGCCGCAAAATCCAGAGGGCGGTCAAGCTGCATCTTTCCTCGAGACACTCCGCCTGGCCCCGGCAGGGTGATCGCCTGACCTTTTGCGAATTTATAGACATCATCGGGAAAAGTGCGCGTTCCGTCAGGAAAAGCATCGGCAGAAATCGCGGTGTGAATATGCAAATCGCCAAACATCGCCTTCTTCGTTGACGTGCGTTCACGGCATTGCGCCCGTTCTTCCGAATAGGTCAGCTCGGGTTGATAGCCGAAAGCATAATATTCCGGGTTGGATTTGGGTGAACTGGGCGCTTCGATTTCGACGGTTTTGTCGATTCCATAGCGTGTGATCGAAGACGCAATGCGATAGCCACCGTAGAGCAACACCGCCAACACGATCAGCCCAAGCACCACCCAGCCAATCACACGAAGAGCCTTTGCTGCCATCGCTAGTCCGCCCTGACCTTGACTTTCGGAGCCGCTTGCCCTCGCCGCATCGCATTAAGGAAACCTTCGAGTGGAGCGGGCTCGGGAACTGGACCATCATGGTCACCGTCACGTTCCCAATATTCGGCAAAGCTGGGGAAGAGTTTATGAAAATTGCCTTCCGTTGCCTCGCTGTTCGGCCAGCGCATTTTATTGTCGCCCACCGGCGGTTTGTTCAAATCCGTTGCATACCAGTAGAGCGGCAAGCGGCGTTCAAAATACCAGCGGCCGTCCTGACGTACATAATTATCGACATACATCATTTGCATAATGACCCATTCGTCATCGCCGCCTTCAATAGGTGTTTCATGTTCGTTTTTCGAATAGACAATCCCGTGCGCATGATCGGGATCGTCAAATTCAATTATATGCCCGCCAATATGATGGGACGTACCAGTAAACGGCGAGCGTAATGTCCGGTCCATGTAGGCGCGCAAAGCCTTGCGACCCGAAGCGTCTTTCCCCACACGCACATTCTCCGGGAACAGCGTCACCATCATGTCAATGTCGCGCATGTCCAATGTCAGCGCATATTTCGCCGGAAGTTGACGGATTGAGTCCAGCGACTCCAGTCGGTCGATGCGGGTTTCAAGCTCACTCATGCTGAGGGGCTATACCAGATCGGCGAAGTATAGGCGCGTTCCTGTGACACCAGATCAATTTCCTCGGGCAAGTTCAATTTGTATCGCACCGCATCATAGAGGACCCAGCGCGGGGTTGGTATTTCGATTACCCGGACATAATAAAAGGCGCGAACGGCGGGATCAAATTCAGGATCGGTCCAGACGGTCTGTAACTCCGGCGCGCCGATATCATTATAATATTTCGCAGTTTTGAGATCGACGGTGTTGCCGACATCGGGAACCTTTCCGCCGCTAACCTTGCGTTTCTCCGGTTCGCTCCACACGATGTCAAACACCTTCTCCTGCGTGTTCCCCGCCTCGTCAGTCCAGCCTTTGACGATCTGTACCCGATCAAGATTGGCTCCATCAGGGTCCTTTAGCGCGGAGACGATAAAGCTCGGCGCTTTGCCGTTAGCGGCTTTCAAATCACCGCCCATCGGCACACCGCGGCTATATCCTTCCTTCACCCAGTCCTTTTGAAAGTCGTCTGCGGAAAAATCCCATCCGCCAAATAGCCGCACCGTCATGCGGGGACCGGTGGTGGCGTAGACTTCACGCCGGGCAAAGGCGTCCCAGATCGCTTTGCGCGTATTGGCGGTTGCCCAGACAGCCGCATAACCACTGGCCAGGTAATTCCAGTTAAACCGCCCCAGTCGCGATCCCAGATTCATCGCCGGCGTTACCCTATCGCGGCCTTCGGATGTCGGTTCGTTGCCGGTATGTTTGCCAAAGAAATTATCTTCATCCGCCGTTGCCAGCGAGGTGTGCGAATCGGTCGAGCCAACCATCCCCACCTTATAAGGATTTTCGCCTGTTCGCTGGGCGATGGCAAGACCGCGCTTGAGCGCCTCGCGGACATAATTGCCGCCATACATGTCCGGCGTGGTCGGCTGCTTGGCGTTGAGATTGGCCTTGTCCCATCCCCGCGTGCCATAGCCTGCAAATTCGTCATTGGGCGAGAGAAACGGATGCGCTTCGCTGTCGCCCTTGATCTGGGTCGCCTCGACCACCGGCTCCAGCCGCGCTCGGCGTTTGGCCTCCGCCGCCGTCATCGGTTGGCCGCCGGGCCCGGTCATTTGGAACATCAAGCCGTTGGAGACATTGCTATTGTGCGGGATCGCCAATACCCGTCCACCGGTTTTCTTTTCGTAGCCATCCATATAGTCCCATAGCTGATCTGGTCTGGGGCCGATGGTCGCGGGGAAGGGCGTAACTTGTCCCGCCTTGTCAGCGCCATCGCGGAACATGACGACGCGGTGCAAATTATTCCCGTCCGGCATCGCGGTATATTCAAAGCCGAGAAGTGCGGTGAACTTTCCCGGTTGGTCATAGTCTTCCACAGTCTCGATAAAATCGCTCCAGATTGACCTGGTATCTTCCTCAAGAT
Organism: Parasphingorhabdus halotolerans; assembly: GCF_012516475.1. Classification (NCBI taxonomy): domain Bacteria; kingdom Pseudomonadati; phylum Pseudomonadota; class Alphaproteobacteria; order Sphingomonadales; family Sphingorhabdaceae; genus Parasphingorhabdus; species Parasphingorhabdus halotolerans. The sequence continues at coordinate 1,150,093 of NZ_CP051217.1, forward strand.
CTTTCGGGTCGGCGATCGATTTATTGACCTCGGGATCGCCGGCCATATCGATCATCTCGTTCATCGCCTTGGTCGATTCGTCGGGGCCTCCGTTGAACATGTCATGCCAGCGTTTGAGCGTGTCGTTGGGCAGCAGAAAACGAGGTGCATCGGCCAGCCGCTTGGTAAAACCGAGCCCGTCACTATGGTCCGATATCAACAGGAAATCGAGCGGCCGGGCGAGCTTTGCCTTTACGCCCATCGTGGATGTTACTTCTTCACCGCGGGCAAAACGCAAGGCATCTTCCGGAGGCAGCCTGTTACCGAAACCAAAAGCATCCGGCGAATTTTCACTATGCAAATGAGTGTCGCCCCACAGCACTTTTTCGGGATAGGCGGTTTCCTTGACCTCAATCTTCTGGTCACCAAACATACTGCCCGGGCCATTTTCGCAAGCCGAAAGGGTAAGAAGCGGAAGGCCAATGCACAGCAGCCCGCCAAGCCTCGATTTCGCCAACATCCCCGTATCTCCCAATATTCTCGTTAATCTATTCCGCAAATCATGGTCGCAATCAAGTTTTTCTTTGCGATTGCGTAATTTTCTGCTCAAATGCCTGCGAGGAGATAGTTGTTGGAATTTGATTATGTCATCATTGGCGCTGGATCAGCAGGCTGCGTTCTGGCCAATCGCCTGTCCGCCAATCCTGAAACCTCGGTCGCGCTGATCGAGGCGGGCAAGCGCGACACAAATTTCATGATCCACATGCCGCGCGGATATGGCAAGACGACCGCCGAGCCCGGTGAAAGCTGGCATTATTTTAGCCAGCCGGAGCCGTTTATCGAGAATCGGCAGATGCTGCTCCCGCGCGGCAAAGGTTTGGGCGGCTCATCCAATATCAACGGCATGATCTATATCCGCGGGCAGCGTGCGGATTATGATATATGGAGCCAACTCGGCGCGACCGGTTGGGGTTGGGACGATGTTTTGCCTTATTTTGCGCGCTCCTCTACCCACGCAGTTGAGCGCAGCGGTCTATATGGAGACGGTCCACTCTGGGTCGAACAGACGCCCGAAAGAGACACCACCAGCGATGCCATTATCGCCGCATTTAACGAGATAGGCGTTCAAACCAATCCGGATTTCAACGGGACCGAACAAGATGGCGTTGGCTATTTCCATGCCAATATCAAGGACGGAAAAAGATGGTCGGCGGCCAAAGCCTATCTGCATCCGGTGATGGATCGCACGAACCTGACCGTCTTCACCGAGGCCCATGCCGAACAAATTACTTTTGAAGGCAAGCGTGCGAACGGCCTGCGATTTCGCGACAAAAGGGGGAAGCAGCAGATATCGGCAAGACACGAAGTGATATTATCCGCCGGCGCTTATCAAAGTCCACAATTGTTGCAGCTTTCCGGAATCGGGCCAGCGCGGCACCTCCAGTCACTGGGGGTCGAGATAATCGCTGATCGCGCGCAAGTGGGGGCGAATCTCCAAGACCACTTGATCCCACCGATGGCGTGGAAAATCAACCGGGGCGCCTATAGTCACAATAATGAACTCAAAGCGCCAAAGGTTGTCTGGCACGTCTTGCGTTATCTGTTGACCGGGCGCGGACCGATGGCGGGGCCAGCTGCAGAAGTCGGAGCATTTGTCAAAAGCGATCCGGCACTTGATCGCCCCGATATTCAGTTCCACTGCCTCCCGGTAAGTGGCGATCTCGAAAAGGCGTCGGCGGGGGAAAAATCGCAATTGCAACCGCATCCCGGCCTGTCCCTTGCACCCTATTTCCTTCGTCCGGAATCGCGTGGAAGCGCAATGGCCGGTTCACCCGATCCCCATGTGCCACCGGCAATTGTCCACAATTATCTGCAAGCGCGGGAGGATCAGCAAGTCACGGTCAAGGCAATGAAAATTGCACGCATGGTTGCCGCTACCGACATCCTCAAAAACCTGATCGTCGAGGAAACCGATCCCGGAGCCAGTGCACAAAGCGATGAGGAATTGCTCGCCTTCGCACAGCAATACGGCATGACCGGCTACCATCCCGTCGGCACCTGCCGGATGGGCGCGGATGAGAATGCGGTGGTCGATCCACAGTTGCGCGTGAAGGGCGTTGAAGGCCTGCGCGTTATTGATGCTTCGGTTATGCCGAGACTGATCTCGGGAAACACCCACGCAACGACCGTGATGATCGCGGAGAAGGCCTCGGATATGATCTTGGCAAATAGCCAAAGCGCAAGGACATAGTATCGCAAATATTTCAGTGCGCACCTAGCCTCCGTTCAGCAGCTAATTTAACTGGAATAGAAATTGAAAAAATGGATCATCGGAATTGGCGTGATTTTGGTGCTGGTACTGGGTACATCTTATTTGTTCCGCGAAAAATTGATGTTCGCCGCAATGGAATGGCAAGCGAAACCCACATTCGCCTATGACGATGCGAAAGCGCCTCTGGCGCTAGATTATGCTAACGACGAAAGCTGGGCTGCTTTACCGCAGACAAAAGACGAAGCCGTTATTGTTCCCGAAGAACTAACGGGCCAGGGAGAACCTTCAGACGTCGCAGTTTTTTTCATTCACCCGACAACTTTTCTGTCCAAAGCCGGATGGAACGCTCCAACCGATGACCCCGATTCCAGCGAATTTCAGTCCGACCTGTTCGATGATATGCCAATGCTGCCGGGCGAGGATAATTATCACGTGCTGGACTTTTCGCTATTTTACGCCAGCATCCGCAAAATGCACGGGACCGGGTCAAGGCATTTCTGGAAACGGTATAGGTTTTGCGTAATCATTTTATTGTTGAGCTACGCTTATTGCTAGCAATACCCATTTGATCGTTGTTTTGCGTAATTTTCTGTGAGATAGATTGACTTTACCTTTGCAAACTCGCGCATCTACGAATTGATGGAGGTTGTTATGTCTATCGAATCAAAATATTCTCTTTCCCTGCTTACCCTCGTCGCACTTTTTTTGCCCGCTCCTGCCAACGCGCAATCCGGCGAACAGGACGATGAAAGAGCCGACAGCAATATTATCATCGTTACCGCGCAAAAGCGCGAAGAAAATATCCAGGAAGTGCCGATTGCGATTTCCGCAATTGGCCGGGACTATCTTGATTCCCGCGATATTACATCAATCGACAATCTTGGGGCGTTGGCTCCCAATGTGAAGTTCGAACGCGCTCCTTCAAACAAGACCATTTCCCAGATCGCTATTCGGGGCTCAGTGACAATCAACCCGGCTGTGACATGGGAACCGGCAGTCGGCCTGTATCTCGACGGCGTCTACATCGCCAAGGCGCAGGGTTCAATTTTCGATGTTGCTGATCTGGAGCGTGTCGAGATATTGCGGGGACCGCAGGGCACGCTTTACGGTCGCAATAGCCTTGCCGGGGCCGTCAATCTGGTTACTCGCAAGCCTAGCGGTGAACTGCGAGTATCGGCAGAGGCGAGTTATGGCAATTACGATTATTGGCGAGGCAAGAGCACCGTTGATCTGCCCGCGCTTGGACCGCTAAAAATCAAAGTTTCCGGCCAGATCGAAAAGCGTGACGGTTTTGTCGATGTCGTGCCAGATGCATTTGGCATTCTCGCAAACCCACTTGTCAACGATACCAATGATCTCGATGGCAAGAGTGTCATGGTGCAGGCCCGGCTTGATCTCAGCGATAATCTGACGCTCGACTATGCCTATGACTATACCAAATATAACCAGCGCCCGAATGCCAGTCAGCTACTCTCGGTAAACACCACCGGCGGTCCGGCTGATATATTTGATCCGGCGAGCCCCAGTTTTGTTGGCGTACCGCTCGGACTCTTTGCTAACCAGCAACGGCTGGGCGAGATGACTGTCGATGGCAGTCCGCTGTTCGAAACCTCGCGCACCTATGGGCATAGCCTCACCGCCACGCTTGATTTGGGTAATGCACAGCTCAAATCCATCACCGCCTATCGCGACCTGCGCTGGACCGACAGCACCGATCTGGACGGTTCACCGTTCGATATCGCCTTCACGCAGCGCTTCACAGACATGGACAGTTTCAGTCAGGAATTGCAGCTGACCGGAACCGCGCTTGATGATCGTTTGAATTATGTGGTTGGCGGCTTCTATTATGACGAAAGCGCGGGCACAGTAAATCCGCAGACATTCTTCGGACTGTTCGGCCCTTTCGGCAACCAGTTTGACTCGCGCTATTCCTCCAATACCGAGGCTTGGGCGGTTTATGCGCAGGCCGACATCAAGATTACCGACGCGCTAAAACTGACACTCGGCGGGCGTTATACCGAAGAAACCAAAGATATCAGTCGGTTTCTTCAAGTCATTCGCGATCCAACGATTCCGGCGGTCGCCCTGCCTCTGACCGTGGCAAACATCCAGACGGGCGACCTACCCGATGCCAAATTCAACAACTTCAGTCCGGCGGCAACGCTTAGTTATCAGATCAATCCCGATCTGAACGCGTACGCGCGCTTTGCCAAAGGGTTTAAGTCTGGCGGCTTCAACGGCGAAACCAACCAGTTTGGTCCACCGACCGCGGGCTGTCCGACAGGTACGCCCGAACTTTGCACTCCCTATCGCCCGGAAAAGGTCGACAGCTATGAGTTGGGCCTGAAAAGCATTATCGCCGATAGCATGATGACCCTCAATATTGCCGGCTTCTATGACAAGCATGAAGACATCCAGTTATCGGTTTTTGACGCTTCCGGTGCTGCCTCATCTACCGTGCTAAACGCGGCGCAGGCGACAATCTGGGGCATCGAAATTGAAACGGTTGTCCGTCCCGCCGATTGGCTGACGATCAACGGTTCGTTTGCCTATCTGAATTCCAGTTACGACAGCTTCATCGAACTCAACCCGGCAACTGGCCTGCTGGAAGACGTTAGCGATGATCGCGCCTTCCCTCATACGCCGGAATTTACTGCGGCGCTTGGTGTGGATTGGACGGTCGTGGAAGGCGACTGGGGCAAGTTTAACCTTATCGGCGACATCAACATGGTTTCCAAATATCACACGTTCCCTTATTCATTCGGTCGCGTGGTCGGTGCAGGTGGGCAATTGGCAGACACGACGGAATCACCGGGCCGTGTAATGGTCAATATGTCGGCCATCCTCTCCGATTTTGATCTGGGCGGCGCAAAAGGGAAAGTCAGTGCGTGGGTTCGTAACCTGACCAACGAGGATGCGCCTAGCAATTTTATCGACTTTGGACCAGCGTTTGGCGGATTGCTTCTGGGATATTTTCCTGACCCACGCACTTACGGTCTGACTGTTGGAGTTGAGTTCTGACGTGCCGGCTCGCCACGCTGGTGATTTGGACTCAGCCAAGCTGTGACCAATAGCAGCGCAACCAATACCGGACATAGTTCGGGAATTTTCCGCGGATGGTATGTTGTCGTTGGCGGTTTTCTCAATTCCATGCTTTTGATTGGCGCGACAATCTATTCATTTGGGTTGTTCGTAAATCCGGTTGAGGCAGAATTTGGATTGGGCCGCGAGCAAGTCAATCTGGGCTACCTCGCATTTCTGATTGGCTTTGCAGTCTGGGCTCCTATTGTCGGTAAGCTACTGGAAAAATTTGACGTTCGGCTAATATCCACGGTCGGGTCCATCTCGTTTGCGGCCGGCATGATCGCGATTTCCATGACCTATTCCGCTCCGGTCATTGGCTTGCTGATGCTCGCACCTGTGGCGTTTGGCGTGGTAGCTGCTGGCGCGTTTACAGCGAACACGGTTGTCACGCGCTGGTTCACTATGAAACGCGGGCAGGCCCTGGGCATTGTCGCCATCGCGAGTTCGGCTGGCGGGTTTGCCATCACACCGCTATTTGCGCTGGTGGTTGGAGAAATTGGATGGCGTCAGGCGCTTGCAATTATGGGTGTGATCATTGGCGTCGCTGCGGTTGCCGTTGCTGCCCTGTTTTTGCGTGACCGTCCATCGGATTTTGGCATACGACCCGATGGCGAAACTGAACATCCGACCAGCGCATCTCTTGCAGACGAGACCCCGCTTACTGGCAAGCAGATTTTGGGGATGCGAAATTTCTGGTTGGTAGCGGTGGGTGTAGGGCTGCTGCTCGGCAGCGACCAGGCCATTTTGACATCGCTGGTTCCTTACGGAATTGATCGCGGTTTCACGATGGCGGAGGCCTCATTCCTCGTGTCGGCTATGACAGGATCAGCGATTTTGGGAAAGCTCGTGCTGGGCTGGCTGTGCGACCGCGTCGACAAACGCTATCTGTTCTTGTTCGTTGTCGCCTGCAATCTGGCATTTTTGGCGGTGCTAATTCTGCAACCCGGCTATACGCAACTATTGGTTGCAGCTTCTGTTATCGGGCTGGCCATTGGCGGGGTCTATCCGGTCTGGACCTCTTTGACCGCCGACTGTTTCGGCAGCGCATCCTTCGGCATCGCCTATGGCCTGATGAACATTGTCGCCATGCCCTGTGCGCTGATTTCGGTGACGCTCGCGGGCCGCAGTTTTGACCAGACCGGAAGTTACGATTTTGCTTTCTGGACATTTATCGGACTGGATATTTTGGCGGCAATTCTGGTGTTTGCTTTGCGGCTTCAACCGGTATCATCACGGAAGGTCGTTGCACTTTCAACCAAATGATTCCGGTGCCTCGCCCATAACTTGTACCGTTGCTTGCCCGTCACCATCGACCGAGTGAATCAAACAGCTTTTGCGGTATGAGCGGCTCTCCGCGATCCGCCAGCGGCCGTCGCGCTTCTCGTAGACATCCTGATATTCTACACCCATTTGCGTGAGCGTGCGCTGTTCGAGATTGATATTGTGGAAATAGAGCGGCCACCAACCAGTTGCACGGGCCTCGTTTTCAAATTCGATAACCCCAGTGCCGCCCTGATGAATATCAAAAATATGCGCGCCACAGCCCATCTGCTTGTAAATTTCAATAAACGGATCGCGCGTATCAAAGGGCGGAAAACCATCGAACAATATTTTCGCCTCAGGCAAAAAGCAGTCGCGCATCGCCTCGGGGGCTTTGGCATCGGAAGCGCGGAGGTAGCGCATTTTAAGATCGCGGATGGCGCGGTCATCTTCCAGTTGTTGCAAGCGTTGTTCAATGCTCATTTAATCCACCTTTTCCGTCAACCGGCCGGTTTACCCGCAATACCGCGCGCCATTCATCCTCGCGTTTTTCAAAAATCCACTCGTTGAACGAAACGCGCCACGCTTCATATTCACTATCGCTTTTGCGAAAGACCGTGCTGTAACCGGTTGCCGTGGCCCGGTCGCCTTCCAAATCAATCTCATGTGGCGACAAAATATGCGCGCATCCCTTTGCCATCAGTTGCCGGTGGGTATCGCCGGTGATCAACGCGGCAATCTCCACCCGACCCTTTGACACACCAAAGCCACCGACATCATATGCGCCATCTTTCCACCAGATTTCGGATACTGTTTTGGCATCGCCGCGATCCGCAGCAGGACCATAGCTGGCAATCAGGTTGCGGATAGCTTCTGCATCCTCCAGCCGCTTGATACGATCTTCCCAATCAGCCAAGTTCACCTCGGTGCATTGCTTCGGCATAGGCTTTCAAAGCAATGGCGGTATTGGTGAAGCAGCGTCGCACCCAGGGACCACAAAATGTCATGACGTGCCAACCATGTATACCGAGAAACGCATCGGATGAAACATAGGTGCAGCTTTCGGGGCCGGTTTCCTCGATAATCTGGTCCCGGCGTGCGGGATAGGGAAATTCGTCAACCCATTTCGCGCCCCAGGACAACAGGTTCGGTTCCTGCTTCTCGCAGACATATTCGAGATTTGGTTGCAACTCGCCGGGCATCGTCTGGCTCACCAGTTGCATGTAAACCGGCGCATCCATTTCCAACGTCGATTCCGCCATCACGCAAAAGGGGTTCCATCGATTATAGTTTTTCAGGTCAACCAGGATGTCCCATATTAGCTGGGCCGGAGCGTCGATTTCCACCTTTTCACACACAACCATCCAGTCCTTGTTGAAGCCGTTGACCGGATCTTCTTCCGGCGTCTTGGCCGTTTCCATCCACGGCATATTCCAAGGGTCGGTCATTCTATTTCCTCCAGTTTTACAACGCGCGCTTCGGGGATCGGGTTTTCGTCGGCATCCTGCCAGCGAAGCAAAGCAGTTCCTTCGCGGTGACCGCATGTGTCGATCCAGTTTCCCGTTCGGGGGTCGCTCGCGGAAACAACAATCCGCAAGCCACCGTCTGGGTCCAGTTTCGCCGAGTGCTTGTTCACCGTCACCTGCGCGAACCGATAGTCCAGGCTCTCCATCCACCAGTTATTGAGCTGAAAATTCCAGTAGTCGCATTCGGGCGGTGTCACTTCGATCAACCAGGCCTCGTCCGGTTTGAGTTTCCAATAGCTGTGCAGATAAAACAAGTCCTTTGCGCCGCCCGCCTTTTGATAGATTTGCTGGTCGAAGGGATGAAACTCGTTCGGATATTCGGCAAACATCCGGGTCCAGTCGGCAAAGGTGTTCGCAACGCCTTTTACAAATTGCGCTGTCGTGGCCAGTCCGCGTTCCAGAGTTTCGGGAGCGAGAGGCACCGGGCTTTCGGGACCGTCGATACGTTCAATATGGAACTCGCCGGCCTTCTCATTGGTGCGATCAAGAGCATTTTGCCGGACGATGATAATATTGGCATCCGGCTCCAGCCGCAGCCAGTTGCCTTCCTGCTCTTCACAGCTCGCGATAATCTCAAGCTCGCCATTTGGCCCCCAGTCAATATCCTCATCCATAAGCGAACCGGTTGCCTGCGCCGTGCCATCGCTATCGTAACGCATCGCATTGGCGACAATGGAGAAATATTTCATCGATCCGCGTTTGCCGGTGATCCGGTAATTTTTGGACCCATCAATCTGCGCGTTGAGATAGGCGCTGTCGGGATTATCCGCCCCGATTTTCGCAGTCTCGTGGCTAAGTTTGTAGAAGAACGGAAAGTCAGTGTCGGTCGCCTCGACATATTGTTCCAGCGCCAGTTTTGTGAGGCGCGACAGATAGCGAAAACCCTCTGCGCGCGTCAGCGGGTCTTCGGGCGCGTTGTCGGCGAGTATGATATCCCCGGCGGACTTTAGCTGATCGCAAAAATCCGCCCATGCCTTACCGGTGGTCACATTATTTTGCCGTGACGCATCGCTCATGGTGCAACCCAGTCCCCGCCGTTTACATCGAGCGCAGCGCCGGTGACTTCGCTGGCATAATCGGAGAGCAAGAAATAAACAGCCTTTGCGCAATCGGCATCGGGCGGGATATGGCCAACCGGAATTTCGCTGGCGCGTTGTTTTTTAAAAGCCGCGCCCTCTTCGCCCATGCCCGCAAAAAATCCGTCGAGCGGCACGCCGTCCATCCAACCCATCAGAGCCGTATTGGCGCGGATTCCTGTTCCGCCAAGTTCGATAGCAAGCTGTCGGCTTAGCTGATTAAGCGCAGCCTTGCACATCGCATAGCCGCCCTCGCCCGGCATGGGTTTGCGCGAGGCGAGCGTGGATATATTGACGATAGAGCCAGTGCCTTGATCCTTCATGGTGGGAATAACCGCTTGCGCCATCCGCAGCCCGCCTAGCGCAATAACATCAAACGCCTGCGCCAGTTGATCCACCGATGCGGCTTCCAGATTGGCCCAGTCAGGATGAAAATAAGCCGAGTGAACCAACCCGTCTATGCGCCCCCATTTGTCGAGCGCCGCCTGTGCCAACGCGTTGCATTGATCGGTATTGGACACATCGGTTGGCACTGCAATCGCTTCTCCACCAGCGTCGTTTATCTTTCCGCAAATTGCGTTGATAAAATCTTCGGAGCGCGCCGAGACCGCTACTTTTGCGCCTTCTTTCGCCGCTCCGTAACACATTGCCTGCCCCATCCCCGGCCCGCACCTGTGATGATCACCACCTTGTCTTTCAAAATCATACTTTGGCTCCTTCGAGGTATTTATCGTGATAAAAGGCAAAATCTTCTGCGATTTTATCTGCTTTCAAACCGAATTGTTCAGCGGTATATTTGTGCTTGGGCCGTTTCTCGCGCACGTTGGCGGCCATGCAGTCTTCCATCGCTTTTAATTCCACGCCGGCAAATCCAAAACCCAGCCGCTCCATTACCTGCCCAGCCGTGCCAATCGGATTGGCAACCGTGTCTTCATAGCGCACATCGATGATGCGATCAGCGGTTAAAGTCGCGCGCAATTTCTCGAAACGCTGCAAACCATCGCGAAAACGATCGGTCCAGTATTGGCCTTGTTTCAACGGATCATAAGTGGTTGATGCATTGACGCTAAGCGAAGCACACATGCTGCAATAACTAGGCAGAACCTGCCCGACATCGCGGTGCGTCATGACCAGTCTTACATCAGGGAATACCGCTAGCAACCCATCCATCCCGCCGAGCAGATGATGCGGCGTTTTGAGCACCCACTTGTGCCGCGCCACACCACGCTGATGCTGGATGATCTGCATATATTTAACCAGATCGCGATAGGCGGGTTCATGGTCCTGCTCCGCTTGCCAGAAACCGTAATCGGGGATCGGCATCATGGAATCAAACGTGGTCGAAAGAAACGTGCGATCGAGCAGGATGACTTCCTCAGCCACTGCTTCAGCTTCAATCGGATCAATGCTTTCAAAATCCGGCCATTCGGTGAGCAGTTGCTCGACAATCTGATGCGCCATTGCGATGCGCGGGGCGGGATTACCGGCCTTTTCATCCGGGAATGGCAAAGGAAAACAGGTCTCCCACCACCGTAAAGACGTCAGATCCGGCGCGCTCGCGAGCAGGCGGTGCATGACGGTTGAACCCGTACGCGGCAAGCCGATGATTGCGCAAGCCGCTTCGATTTTCTCGTCCGCGACTTCAGGATGATCCTTGAAATATTGCACCAGCCCAAGGCGATCCATCAAAGCGCCTTGTATGCGTTGCCCGGCCCCAGCATCGGGCGCGATCAGGCCTGCATCCTTATTGGTTTCGTCAACCAGCCGGGTCAATGGCTCCAAGAACCAGTCATCACCAAAATCGTCCAGCCCTGTCGCTTCGCGCGCTTGCTTCAGCAGTGTATCGACCGAGAGCGTTCGGCCACTCATTTCGCTGCTCCGGCCAAAAGCGGGAAAGACCAGGAAGGATCATTGCGATCATCGCTGCCATGCGGTGCATCAGCACCCGCCTGAGCGAGGCCCTCTTCCTTCACCGGATGAACATAACCATGATCAAACACAATTTTCCGTCGCGCGAATTTCCACACACCATCACGCCGTTCGTAGCGGTCGAGATAGCGGCCATGAATGATAATTTCCTGACGCGGCTCTGCCCGCGTCCTGTGGAAGTTTACGCTATAATGCTCACCCTCTGCGATATCGCCATCAATCACGAAAAACGAGTTGCTGATCGCATGAACGGTGCAGTCGAGCGGCTCCAATACTGTAGGCAGCCAAGCAACATATTCATCGGGCGAACCGCAGAACATCTCGCCATGATCATCTACAGCATCGTCCCAATATAACGAGCGAACCAGATCAAAATCGCGCCGGTCAATACCGCGGCAGTAGCGCATCACCAGATCGGTGAGTGCAAGACGATCAATGGCCTCCTGCGCGTTCAACTCGCCGCCTTGCGCCCGGCTTGCCGCCCGAAAAAGGTGCAATCGGCAAGGCTCATGCCCGATGAGTAGCCATGCCCCAGGCAGGCAATCCGCTGGTACAACGCCCCGCTGCAAATAGCCCGGCGATGGGATTTCCCTCACGATCCAGCACTTCACCATCGGTTGATGTTTTGAGGCCACCAAGCGTGAAAAAGCTGAAATAGCTGGTCTCGAAATTCAGTTCCAGCGCGACAAAGGGGGCCTGATCGAGTGGTTTGAGGATCGGTGCGCGCTTATCAAATAAAGGGTCACGGCCCTCTTTCGCATGCTTGTTATAGAACGCCATCGTGTTGCTCAGCGTGCCTTCAGGCATCTCGAGTTCCGCCTCAACTTCTTCCCATGTGTCGCCCGTTCCTGCGATAGGTGTCCGCGCCAGTTCGAGTGGCTTAGAAAAATGCGCGCTGTCGAGTAGCAGATAGACCTTCCCACCCGGCTGATCGACCGCGCAGCGCGACACACGGCCATGATAGCAGTCTTCGTTGATAAAGCGCTGCCCCTGAATATTGACAAAAACGCCGTAAGCTTGCGGCTCGGGAATGGTCCACGGACAGGTTGTGAAAAACTGATCCATATGGATCGCGTTCCCACCCGCGCCGACACCCAGATTTATCCCGGTCCCGTCATCCTGGTCACCAATCGGATCGCTGACCTTGAAACTCTCGGGGCAATATTTCCGACGCATATCTTCGTTCATCACAAAGCCGCCGGTTGCCAGTACCACGCCTTTTTTAGCTTTCACAAAATGCGGCTGATTTTCGATCCGGACAATTGAACCAACAATGCGATCACCATCCTGCACCAGCGCCAGAGCCCGCGCATCAGCGACCACTTCAACGCCCAAATCACGAACACGCTTTTCCAAAATGTCCATCAAAGGCCGACCCCCGCCCAACCCATATGCTGGATCACATGACCGCGCGGCGCTGGTTTGGCTTTGTCGCAGAAAGGCGCAGCCGCTTCGCTCCCCGACCAGATCAAGGTGCTGTCATCCATCGGCTCGATATGCTTGCCGGGTAGATAATTGCCGCGATAGGGCACGCCTTGCGCCTTAAGCCAATCATAGTGATTGAGCGATTCGTCCGCGTAGAGATCGCATTTCGCATCATCCGCGCAAGGCCCGCCCGCCATTTTCAGATAGGCGGCCAAGTTCTCGGTACTATCCTCGAATCCTGCGGCTTTCTGGGCGTCGGTCCCCCCAGACCCGCCCAGATATATCTCCCCGCCCGAGAGGCCCGATGCACCGCCACTACCAGAATTGCGTTCGAATAATATGACTTTTGCACCCGCTTCTGCCGCCTCAATCGCTGCACAAGCGCCTGCTGCGCCGAATCCGATAATCGCAATATCGGTTTCAAAATCCCAGTCACTGACCGAATCTGCCGGATAAGGCTTATGCAACGAGATTTCAGGCATCAACCTTCGTCCTTCGCCGCGGCTTGGTCGCTTTTGCTGCCACGCATCAAAGCGCGGACACGCGCAGATTCCGCGACCTCCCGGCCCATGTCCCGCAACATTGTGTCAATTTTTTCGTCCAGACAGTTGCCGTCCGCATCGAAAACAGGTTGCGCGGTATTGATCGCAACACCGAGCGGTGTGTTCCATCCGCGCAGCGCATGAACAATACCTCTTAACGCAGTCAGCGTTGTCACTGCACCCTGCCAGCCAGCACCAGTGGTTATCGCGCCAACCGGGCGACCATGAAGATAGGGCCATTCATCCTTGGACATATCCTCGGCATAATCGAGCGCATTTTTGATCAGGCCGGAGATGCTGCCATGATAGCCGGGTGATCCGATGATGACCCCGTCCGCGCGGCGCAGCGATTCCACCAGATGCAGCGCAGCGGGCGTCCGCTCCTTGCGCTCCCATGCATAGATCGGCAGTTCCAGCTCCGGTCCGGAAACAAGCAATGTTTCCGCACCGCCGGCCGCTGCACCCTCGAGCGATGTCTTCAACGCCTTTTCCGTCGTGCTGTTGGGCGAGAGTGTACCGCCCAAGGCGACGACAAAGGGTGGCGGCGATGCGGAGACATCACCCTTGCTGGCTAGTTCAATGGCAATATCAAGGGTGGTCATAGCATCAGGCCTCTTTCGCTTTCACCAGATCAAGCGCAACATCGACAATCATATCTTCCTGTCCCCCAACCATTTTCCGGCGGCCGAGTTCGACCAGAATTTCGCGCGTGTCGAGGCCATAATCTTCGGCTGCTTTTTCTGCATGGCGCAGGAAGCTTGAGTAAACACCCGCATAGCCGAGCGCCAGCGTTTCGCGGTCCACGCGAACCGGACGATCCTGCAAAGGACGCACCAGATCCTCTGCCGCATCCATCAGCGCCATGACATCGCATCCGTGGTTCCAACCCTTGCGATCTACCGCAGCAATAAAAACTTCGAGCGGCGCATTACCCGCTCCTGCGCCCATGCCTGCAAGACTGGCGTCAATTCGCACTGCGCCTTCCTGCGCCGCCACTATCGAATTGGCTGTTCCCAACGACAGGTTGTGATGCGCATGCATCCCGCGCTGTGTTTCGGGTTTAAGTACCTTATCATAAGCACGAAACCGGTCTCGCACCCCATCCATATCAAGGGCGCCGCCGCTATCGGTGACGTAAACACAATGCGCGCCATAGCTTTCCATCAGCAAAGCCTGCTGCGCAAGCGCGTCGGCGTCGATCATATGGCTCATCATCAGAAAACCGGACACGTCCATTCCGAGATCGCGAGCGATGCCGATATGCTGTTTGGAGACATCCGCCTCTGTGCAATGGGTCGCCACCCGCACCGAGCGTACGCCGAGGTCATAAGCGCGTTTGAGTTCCTCAACCGTTCCCAAACCGGGGAGGATGAGAGTCGTAAGAATACACTTATCGAGGACTTCGGCGACAGCTTCGAGCCATTCCCAATCGGTATGCGCGCCAAAACCATAGTTGAAGCTAGTGCCCGAAAGCCCGTCGCCATGCGCGACTTCAATCGCATCAACACCGGCCGCATCAATTGCTTTTGCTATATCGCGGACATGATCGAGGCCATACATATGGCGAATGGCGTGCATGCCGTCGCGCAGGGTTACGTCCTGAATGTAAAGCTTGTCGCCATTTTCGACATCGAAACTCACGCCGCCATCCTCCGCTGCGCCAGCAATTCACCGGTCGCCTTGGCCGCCGCCGTCATAATATCGAGATTACCCGAATAGGGCGGCAGATAATCACCCGCACCCTCGACTTCCAGAAACACGCTGGTTTTAATGCCGGTAAACTCGCCCAGCCCGGGAATTTTAAGCGGTCTATTGTCGCCAAACCGCTCAAACTGCACTTCCTGTTTCAAGCGGTAACCGGGCACATATTTCTGCACCTCTTTGACCATCGCTTCGATCGACGCGCGTATGTCGTCTTCGCTCCCGCCCTCAGAGAGCGTGAACACCGTATCGCGCATGATCATTGGCGGTTCGGCAGGGTTGAGAATAATAATCGCCTTTCCCTTGGTCGCGCCACCGACTTCCTCGATGCCGCGCGCAGTCGTGCGGGTGAATTCGTCAATATTGGCGCGCGTGCCGGGGCCGGCGGAACGCGAAGAAACCGACGCGACAATCTCGGCATAGTGGACTTTTGCCACCTGACTGACCGCAGCAACCATCGGAATGGTCGCCTGCCCGCCGCAAGTCACCATGTTGACGTTGGGCTGGTCGAGATGCTGCTGCATGTTGACTGGCGGGATGGTGAACGGGCCGATAGCGGCAGGCGTCAGATCAACTATTTGAATGCCATCTGCCCGCAACGCCTCATCATGGACTTGGTGCGCGTAGGCCGAGGTTGCATCAAAGGCGATGCCGATTTCCGGATAACAATCGAGCTTTTTCAGGCCATCAATCCCTTCATGCGTCGTGGCAATGCCGCGCTTTTTGGCCATGGCAAGGCCTTCGCTTTCAGGATCAATGCCAACGACCGCAACCAGCTCCATATTCTCAGGATATTTGAGCATCTTGATCATCAAGTCGGTGCCGATATTGCCCGACCCGATAATCACTGCTTTCACTTTTGCCATATCAATCTTTCACACAAATTTTGCGGTCGCATTGCCAATGCCATGAAGCTCCATCTCGAAAACATCGCCTTTGACGGCGGGTTCGAGCGGCACCAGTGAACCGGACAATATCACATCACCCGCATCGAGTGTCACGCCATATTGACCAAGCGTATTGGCAAGCCATGCCACCGCCTGCGCCGGATTGCCTTGAACGGCTGAACCCAAGCCCTCCGAGAGCGGTTCGCCATTTTTGGTTACTGTGACTTTCAGGTTGGGTAGATCATGATCGCGCGGGTCAACGCGGGCATCACCCAATATGAAGACACCGCAAGAGGCGTTATCAGCGACGGTGTCGATGATGCCGATTTTCCAGTCCGCGATGCGGCTATCTACGATTTCAAAACAGGGCGCGATGCTTTCTGTGGCGGCGATCACATCGGCGGCACTGATATCCGGACCGTTCAGGCTGTCTTTCAAAATGAAGGCAATCTCGGCCTCCGCGCGCGGCGCGATCAGCGACTTGGCGTCAACATCAATATCGCCCTCGACATGCATCCAGTCGGTCAAAAAACCGAAATCAGGCTGGTGTACGCCGAGCATGTCCTGCACGGCCTTGGAAGTTACCCCGATCTTCTTGCCGACCACCTTCTCACCTTCCTTGCGGCGGCGCGACAGGAAATCGAGCGAGATGGCATAGGCATCATCAATGGTCAGCGAGGGATCACGCGCGATCAAGGGATCGACTGTGTTCCGGTGCCGGAGCGCTTCGAACAGCTCCGCGCCGTATTTTTCCGCCCGACTACTATTTATGCTCATCGAGAAATTCTAAAGAATATCGATTAAATTCGGACTGGCGTTCGAGTTGCACCCAGTGACCGGTATGCGCAAACGTCATAGCGCGGACATTATCGCATTGGTCAAGAAACAGCCGCGAATGGCTTTCCGGACAAAATTCGTCGTTGAGTCCCCAAAGCACCAAGATCGGCTGTTTGAGTTCACCTAAACGCGGTCCAAGATTGGGCGTTACCATTCTTGCGAGAACATCTTTCGGCTGCGTTTTGGCGACGGCGTAGCGCTCCTTGACCAGTGCATCGGGGATTTTCGGGGCGAAATCGGGGTGGACCAGATTGCTGATCAAGTTCCGCTGCTCGTCCTCGCTGAAATCGTCGCTG
Organism: Parasphingorhabdus halotolerans; assembly: GCF_012516475.1. Lineage (NCBI taxonomy): Bacteria > Pseudomonadati > Pseudomonadota > Alphaproteobacteria > Sphingomonadales > Sphingorhabdaceae > Parasphingorhabdus > Parasphingorhabdus halotolerans. The sequence continues at coordinate 1,166,907 of NZ_CP051217.1, forward strand.
CCGAAGCTGCTCTTCATCTTGGCGATACCCGGCATGGTGAAATAGCTTGCCTGTTCGGCGACGCAGCCGGGCGCCATAAAGATGAATGCGGTGGCGATTTCCGGGTGATCGAGCGTCATCTGGATCGCGATCCCGCCGCCCAGTGAATTGCCGACCATCGCTGCCTTTTCGATACCATGCTGTTGAAGCGCATCATAGAGCGTGTCGGTGAACAGCTGAAGCGTGTAATCAATACCCTCGGGCTTGGACGATGCACCATAGCCAATCAAATCGGGTAATATGACCCGGTAGCCTGCATCGACAAACGCATCAATATTCTGCCGGAAATTCGACGCGCCCGACGCGCCAGGTCCGCTGCCGTGGATAAAGACCACCGGTGGCCCTGATCCCTTTTCCTGAATATGAATATCATATCCGCCTGCAACGGAATATGTCGCCCCTTTTAATCCTCCCATAGCGCAAACCGTTCCTTACAAGAATGTGAAAGCAGGAGGCTGACCCAGCATTGTGCCGACAACATCGCCAGTCCGGTTATTCGGATCATTGGCAACATGCGCCCTCGCCGCGTTGAGATCGAGCCACGGCTGGATGATTTCGCTGGACGTGTAAATTGCGCGACCGCCCAGAAGCTGCATCATATCGTCGACCAACCGCGCCAAACGACGCACCACGGTGGAAGATTGATAGGCAAATAGCGCCCGCTTCTCCATCGGGATTTCTTCACCACGTTCGGCAATTTCCATTAGCTCGTCAAATGTCGCCTTTTGGGTCAATTCCATTTCAAGCGACTGCGCATGGGCCGCCGCGATCGCAGCGTGGAGCATCGGGTCTTCTTTCGAAGCCTTGCCTGTATTCGATGAAATACGGCTTTCCATAATCGCCATCGCACCATTGATCGCCGCACGCGCGCCGCCAAAGGCCGCCGTTGAAACAGAACGCGTAAACACTTGCGCCCAGGGAAGAGAGTAGAGCGGCCCTTCATTGGCTTCTTGGCCCGGGTTCTGGCAAAGAAATCCGTCAGACGCTTTGTGCGTACGATATTCCGGCACAAACGCGCGATCGACGATAATATCGTGACTGCCCGTTCCTTGCAGGCCAAAAACGTGCCACGCATCTTCACCAATCTCGTAATCTTCACGCGGCAGCAGGAACGTCCGCATTTCCGGCGGCCCTCGCCGCCTTCCGGAAAGATCAAGGCCCCGAGCAATACCCAGCCGCAATGCACGGAACCGGAAGAGAAGCCCCAATGACCACTCAGATAAAACCCGCCATCGGCATGCTCGACCTTGCCAACCGGTTGATAGGTTGAAGAAACCAGCATTGAAGGATCTTCACCCCAGACTTCCTGCTGCGCTTTGTCATGAAACAACGCCATCTCATACGGGTGACAACCCAGAACGCCATAGACCCAGCCCGTCGACATGCAGCCCTCGGCAAGCTGCTTTTGCACATCGAAAAACACATTGGGGTGCATTTCATAGCCGCCCAGACGCTTGGGTTGCAGCACCTTGAAGAAACCAGCCGCCTGCATTTCGGCAATTGTTTCTTTAGAAACATTGCGGTCAGCAGTGGTTTGTTTGGCCCGTTTTTTCAGCGTCGGGATCATCGCCCGCGCCCGATCGACAAGCTCTTCATGTGTCGGAATGTCGCCCGATTGTGTCTTGATTGCTGTAACCGTTGCCATCTTCATCTCCATCACATATTTCGACTCAATAACGCATATTGCGGAAATTCGTAAAATTTTTTGTCATAAAATACGCAAATCGTCAATTGAAAAGCATATTTGCTTCCGTTATTGTAGTTTTTTAGCCTATACATCATCTGATTCTATCAATCAGTACGTTATTTGGGGAAGTGAAAGAGTGGATTTCGGTCTGGACGGCAAAGTGGCAATTGTCACCGGAGGCACGCGCGGCTTGGGACGCGATGTGGCCGAAGCGCTTGCCGGTCAAGGCTGCAAGGTCATGGTCTGCGGTCGTAACCAGCCGGAAACACTGGCAGAAAATATAGCTTTTCGTATTGCCGATATCCGCAAAGCGGATGCTGCAGAGCAATTGGTGGCAGATACTGTGTCCGAATTTGGCCGATTAGATATATTGGTGAACAATGCGGGCGGCTCTCCGGCAGCCGATGCAGCGACCGCTAGTCCGCGATTTGCCGACTCTATTATGCAACTCAATTTGATGGCACCTTATTATATGGCGAGGGCAAGCCATCCACATCTGGTAAAGTCGGACAACGGCAGCATTATTAACATCGGCAGTGTGGCAGGCATAAGACCTGCCCCCGGCACAGCGATTTATGGTGCAGCCAAGGCTGGCCTGCTTAATCTGACCCAAAGTCTCGCGCAGGAATGGGGCAAGGATAAAATCCGCGTCAACGCAATTATCGTCGGTCTTGCTGAAACCGAAAATGCTGAAGCGACATATGGTGATGCCAATGCGCAGGCCACCGTGGCAGCATCATTGCCGCTCGGGCGTATGTGCAAGGGTGAAGATGTGGCGAATGCGGTTTGCTATCTGGCGTCGCCAGCGGCGGAATATATTTCGGGCGCGCGGCTCAATGTCGATGGCGGCGGTGAAAGACCATATTTCTTGGATTTGGTAAAAGGAGGCTGATGCCATGGGTATAAAAGGACTGGGCTATGTCGTGATTGAAACGACAGACTTGTCAAAATGGCATGATTATCTGACCGGCGTAGTCGGCGCGATGGCGGATGGCAAAGGCGCAGACGGCGCGGCGCTATACCGGATCGACGCACGCGCGGCGCGCTTCCGGATTATCAAGGCGGATGCTGACCGGTTTGCGGTTGCAGGATGGGAACTGGCTGATCAGGCTGATTTCGACGCGATGGCGGACAAATTGCGCGACGCTGGATGCGAGGTGGCCGATGGCGATGCGGCGAGCCGGGGCGTTGAGGCACTGGCAAGCGGAAAAGACCCTGCCGGGCATCAATTTGAAATTTTCCACGGTGCCGCGCAGGCCGATACCGCTTTCCAATCTCCCGCTGGCGTCAGCGGTTTTGTCACCGGCGATCTTGGCATGGGCCATGTCGTCTATGGATCGCTGGCCTTTGAAGAAACGCACAAATTTTATCGCGATGTCATGGGCTTTGGCGATTCCGATCTGCCCGAAATTGAAGTCGGTCCGCCGGGAACACCCAAAATGGGTATCGCCTTCATGCATGCGGAAACCGGGCGGCATCACAGCGTTGCGGTTATCCAGATGCCCGCGCCACCGACGGGCTGCGTCCACATCATGGTCGAGGCAAAATCGCGCGCAGATGTCGATAAGGCTTATGAGCGGATGGCAGCAGCCGACGTTCCGGTTTCTGCCACGCTGGGCGAACATACCAATGATCAGGTGACGAGCTTTTATATGCAGACGCCGGGCGGATTTGATCTGGAATTTGGTTTCGAAGGGCTCGTCATTGATCCAGCAACTTGGGAGCCAACCGCCCATACCACGCCCAGCCAATGGGGACATGAATGGGCCTGGCAAAAAGCGGCTGCAGAAGCCGCAACAGAAGAGGCAAACGGTTGATGCTCGATAAAAGAATGACCCCTGCCGAAATTGTCGGCCAACTATCCAATGGCATGACTATTGGCATTGGCGGCTGGGGGCCCCGGCGGAAACCAATGGCGCTGGTGCGTGAAATTATGCGCAGTGAACTCAAGGATTTGACCATCGTCGCTTATGGCGGCGCGGATGTCGGGATGCTGTGCGCGGCGGGTAAAGTCAAGAAACTTGTCTTTGCATTTGTCTCGCTCGACGCCATTCCGCTCGAACCCTGGTTCCGCAAATCGCGGGAAGCCGGTCAAATCGAGGTATTGGAACTGGACGAAGGCATGTTGCAATGGGGATTAAAGGCGGCAGCTTTCGGGCTTCCATATCTTCCAACGCGTGTTGGTCTTGGCACTGATCTGGCTGAACTCGGAGGGCTCAAAACCGTGCAATCGCCTTACGAAGATGGCGAGACCCTCATCGCCATGCCAGCGCTGAAACTCGATGCAGCCTTGCTCCACGTTAATCGCTGTGACCATCGCGGTAATGTCCAGTTGCTAGGGCCGGATGCTTATTATGACGAATGGTATGCCAAGGCAGCGGCGAAAACCTATGTCTCGTGTGAAGAACTCGTCGATAAGATGGAAGACCATTATCATGACGATGCACAGGCTAATATATTCGAACGTTGCTTTGTAACCGGCGTTACTGAAATAGTCGGCGGCGCGCATCCGTCCTCTATGCCGCCGCTTTATGGTCCGGATATGAAAGCGTTTAAGGTTTATGCAGGCGCTGCGAAAGACCCCGGTGACTGGAATGCGGTCGCTGACCAGTTTGTCGGCGCAGATGAAGCGGCATATCTTAAATCTGTTGGCGGAAAGGAAGCGGTTCTGAAAACACCGCTGGCGATATACTGATGAGCGATATCACTCTTGCAGAGCTGTGCATTTTTGCCTGTTCCGAGACATTCCGGACGGATCGCGAAATCATCGCAACCGGTATTGGTCCTGTCCCGCGCGTTGGCGCTGGTTTGGCCAAGTTGACGCACTCGCCCGGCCTGATGATGACCGATGGCGAAGCCTATCTGGTGGAACAGCCCGTTCCCATGGGACCACGCGGCGATTACAAACCCAAATTTGCCGGCCATCTGCCCTTCTCGCGCTTCTTTGACAGCGCGGTGTGGACAGGACGCCGTCACGCAATGGTGACGCCGACCCAGATTGACCGCTTTGGCCAGACCAACCTGTCACAGCTTGGCGGAACGCATCACCAACCCAAGACCCAGATGCTGGGCGTGCGCGGATTTCCGGGAAATTCGATTTATCACGCGAATTCGATGTTCATTCCGTTTCATTCGACGCGAACTTTTGTCGAAGGCGAAGTCGATATGGTGTCCAGCGCGGGTTATAATCCGGCCAAGCGGGTTGCGGGCGGCAATTACGATCATATCGACCTGCAAAAGATGGTCACTAATCTTTGCGTGATGGACTTTGGCGGACCGGGTAACGCTGTCCGTGTGGTCACGCTGCATCCCGGCGTGACTTTTGACGAAGTACAGGCAGCAACCGGCTTTGATTTGATAGATGCGGTCGAAGGCGAAACCGCCCTGCCCGATTCAGACGCTCTGACGATTATCAATCAACTAGACCCCCACGGGTTTCGCGCGCATGTTATCCGCGACAATCCGCCAGCTATAAGGACATCAGCATGAGCGACAATATTGTACCGTTAGAAGACGTAACCCCGGTTTATGAAACCGACGAGCCAATCCTCTATGAAGCCAAAGATGGCATCGCCTGGATCACGCTTAACCGGCCAGAATTTCATAATGTCCAGAACAGCCAGATGACTTATGCACTCGATGATGCGTTTATGAAAGCTGTCGATGATGATGCGGTGAAGTGCATTGTGCTGAAATCTGATGCCAAGCATTTTAGTGCTGGCCATGATATCGGCTCGCCGGGACGCGATTTCCATTCCAGTTTTGACCGCCGCCTGATGTGGTATGATCACGCCAATAAAGCGGGCGCGGAAAAAGCCTATATTCGCGAGCAGGAAGTCTATCTGGGCATGTGCAAGCGCTGGCGGAATATTCCCAAGCCGACGATTGCTCAGGTCCATAAAGGTTGCATCGCGGGCGGGCTAATGCTGGCATGGGTGTGCGATTTGATTATCGCTTCCGATGATGCGTTTTTTCAGGATCCGGTTTTGCAAATGGGCTTTCCCGGACTTGAGTATTTTGCGCATACATTCGAATTAAACACCCGTATTGCCAAGGAATTTTTGTTCCTGGGCGAACGGATGAGCGCAGAACGCGCTTATCAGATGGGGATGCTCAACCGGGTTGTTCCGCGCGAGCAGCTGGCGGATGAAGTGCTGAAAGTAGCAACGCGTATCGCTGAACAACCGCGACTGGCCCTGCAACTCGCCAAACAGGCGTGTAACCATATGGATACGCTGGCCGGCAAGGAAGCCGGTATCGATGCGTCATTTGGCTATCATCACTTTGCCCACGCCAATAACCAGTTGACCAAGGGCGATTATATCGCCGGATTTGATGGCAAGAAAATGGCCGAAAAAAATAAAGCACAGGAAGCCAAAGGCTGATTGATGGGCGATCCGCTTTCCACACCGCTAACCGAAATGCTGGGCTGCCGCTTGCCGGTGGTGCAGACCGCCATGGGCTGGATTGCAACACCGCAGCTCGTGGCAGCGTCCAGCAATGCGGGCGCGTTCGGCTTCCTGGCAGGAGCGGTTATGCAGCCTGCGGAGTTGGCCAGCGAGATTGCTAAACTCAAGGATATGACACCGCATAATTTTGGCGTGAATTTCCACAGTTTCCAGCCAGGTGCCAAAGAGATTGTCGAGGTTATTTTGGCGAACTCTGATCGGGTACGGGCAGTCAGTTTCGGACGCGGTCCCGATGCCGAGATGATTGGCAAATTCCGTGAAGCAGGGATTATCTGCATGCCCACCGTGGGACTGCAAAAACATGCCGAAAAAATGGTCGCGCTGGGCTGTCAGGCGATCACAATCCAGGGCGGCGAAGGTGGCGGTCATACTGGGTCAGTTGCTACTACCGTGTTGTTGCCGCAGGTGCTGGATGCGGTTGATGTGCCAGTGATTGCAGCGGGCGGTTTCGCCGATGGGCGCGGACTGGCAGCAGCGCTGGCTTACGGTGCAGCGGGGATCGCCATGGGCACACGCTTTATGATGACCAGCGACAGCCCCGTGCCCGATGCGCCCAAGAAGAGTTATACGGGCGCAACCACTAACGACATCACTGTCACCACGAAAGTCGACGGTATTCCGCAGCGCATGATCATCAATCCGATGCTCCGCAAAATCGAAAAATCCGGAGCGCTATCCAAATGGCAACGCGGCCTGATGGCTGCCCTCGCGATGAAGAAACAAACAGGGGCCAGCTGGAGCGACCTGATCAAAACCGCGCGCGGGATGACCGCGCACGGCGACATGAGCCTGCCCGAAGCGATGATGGCCGCAGCCGCCCCGATGCTGCTTCAGAAAGCTGTGGTCGAAGGGGACGCGGAGAATGGACTGATGGCAACCGGCCTGGTAGCAGGAAGACTAGATAATATAATAAGTTGCAAGGAACTCCTTACACAGATTGAGAATGATGCCAGAACGCACTGCGCGGCACTTTCACAAACTTCCAATGCTCTAAAAGGAGCCGCCTGATGCCGATCACCACCACCATCAAGGACAAGATTGCCGAGATTGTTTTCGATGTCCCGCCAGTTAATGCGTTCAATAGCGAAACATGGATGTCGCTACCGGATATGGTAACCGAGGCAAGCCGCAATCCCGATGTAAATTGCGTCCTCATCCGCGCGGAAGGCAAAGGCTTTTGCGGCGGAGTAGATATCAAGGAGATGCAGGCGCATCCTGAACGCATCACCCTTCTCAATCGCGGCAATTATCTGACCTTCAAGGCTATAAGGGATGCCGAAGTTCCGGTGATAAGCGCGGTGCACAAGTTCGTTATCGGCGGCGGCATTGGTATTTGTGGCGCTAGCGACAGTATCTTTGCAGCGGACGATGCCTATTTCTCTTTGCCTGAGGTGGATCGTGGCGCGATGGGCGGGGCATCGCATCTTTCGCGTATGTTGCCTCTCCATAAAGTGCGCGCAGCCTTCTTTACCGGCGGTACTGTGTCGGCCGAAGAGGCATACCGATTGGGCGCGGTAGAGAAAGTTGTTCCGCGAGATCAACTCGAAAAAGAAGCACGCGAATTTTGCGCCATCATCGCATCAAAATCCCGCAAAGCACTGGTCATTGCCAAGGAAGCCCTCAACGGTCTCGAAGAACGCGATGTGGATCGTGGGTATCGCTGGGAACAGGGCTTTACGCTCGAAATGTACATGCACGAAGACAGCCAGAAATCGCGTGATGAGTTTATTGAGACAGGCAAGGCGGCCAAATTCTGATGGATTTGAAATACACTCCCGAACAACAAGCGTTCCGCGCCGAAATACGCGCATGGCTCGCAGCAAATGTGCCGGACAAACCACTACTAACATTGGAAGGTGAAGAGGGTTTCCACCAGCATGTCGAGTGGGAGCGCAAGCTTGCCAGCGGCAATTGGGGCATGGTCACATGGCCGGAACAATATGGCGGACGCGGGTTGGATTTGATCCAGTGGTTGATTTTTGAAGAAGAATATTGGGCAGCAGGCGCTCCGCTACGCGCCAATCAGAACGGTATTTTCCTGCTTGGCCCAACTGTCATGGAATATGGCACGGACGAACAGAAGGCTCGCTTCCTGACACCTATGGCTAACGGTGAAGTGATGTGGGCGCAGGCATGGTCAGAACCGGGCGCAGGCTCCGACATGGCCGCGATTACCACCAAGGCAGTTCGCGATGGCGATCATTATGTGATCTCCGGCCAGAAGACATGGTCGAGCCGTGCGAGTTTCGCCGATTGGGGTTTTGGCCTCTTCCGCACAGAGGAAGGCAGCAAACGGCACAAGGGATTGAGCTTCATCCTGTTTGATCTCAACAGCCCCGGCATTACCCGCCGCCCGATCCGGCAATTGCATGGCGAGCCTGGCTTTGCGGAGTTATTTTTCGACGAAGTGCGCGTGCCAGCCGAAAACATGTTGGCTGGAGAAGGCGAAGGCTGGAACGTGGCCATGGCAACCGCTGGATTTGAACGCGGTTTAATGCTGCGTTCTCCCGGCCGTTTTCAGGCGACAGCCAAGCGATTGGTTGAATTGTATAGAGCCAATGAAGCCAACGCTTCGCCAGCGACACGAGAAGCCGTTACGCAGGCGTGGATGGGTACGCAGGCTTATGCTTACAATACCTATTCAGTTGCTGCGAAGATCTTGGCTGGCGGCAAAATTGGCGCAGAAGCAAGCCTCAACAAGATTTTCTGGTCGGAACTGGACCGATCGATGAACAGATCCGCTATGCAATTGATGGGCGCAGCGGCGGAACTCGCCAAATTTGCTGACGGCACGGTCAATCAGTGGCTTGATGGTTATATTTTCTCGCTCTCAGGCCCGATCTATGCCGGCTCCAACGAAATACAACGGAACATCATCGCTGAACGTTTCCTCGGATTACCAAGACAGGGAGCGGGCTAATGGATTGTGCGTTTTTCGTCATTGCGAGCGTAGCGAAGCAATCCAGAGCGGCGCAGCGGCGCCCTGGATTGCCGCGTCGCTGCGCTCCTCGCAATGACGTCAATTTGGCGAGGCTCGTCTGATGGAATTTTTGCTGACCGAAGATCAACTCACCCTTACCGAAGGGGTCCGCGAATATTTTTCCGGAACGCACGGCCCCGAAGTGCTTCGCCGTCTTGATGAGGGCGACAATCGCGACCCAGCAATCTGGCAAGGTCTTGTCGAAATGGGCTTGCCCGGTCTGTTGGTGCCAGAAGCGGAAGGTGGCTTAGGCCTCAAGCTACTCGACGCAGCTTTGATTGCCGCCGAATGTGGCCGAGCTTGTTTGGCCGAACCTTTGGTCGATACGGCTTTTGTTGCGGTTCCATGGTTGATTGCAAATGGAAACACCGCTGACTTGGCTGCGATCGCTTCCGGTGAAAAAACAATGCCACTCGACCATAAGATAAACGGATGGGTCGCTGATGGCGATGGCTTTCCTTGGCAAAGTGTTGATCCGCTTCGCAACCTTACGGCTCCGTCCGTCGATGCTACCGATGATCCGCACTTGCTCAATCTCGGCGCACTTATGTCTGCCGCGCAACTCGTCGGTATTGCCGATGCAATGCTCGAACAAGCTGTCGAATATGCAAAAGTCCGCAATCAGTTTGGTCAACCCATTGGCGCCTTTCAGGCGGTTAAACATCATCTGGCTAAGGCTACAGTTGCGCTGGAATTTGCCAAGCCGGTAGTCTGGCGTGCTGCCCAAGCGATGGATGATGGTATCGACAGCGCACAAATCCATGTCAGCCATGCAAAGCTCGCCGCTGGCGATGCTGCTCTACAAATGGCGGAAACCGCCATCCAAATTCACGGCGCAATGGGATATACCTACGAAGTCGATTTGCATTTCTGGATGAAGCGCAGTTGGGCGCTGATCGGCGCATGGGGCAGCCGTGCATTTCATTCAAAACGGATTGATGACGCAGTGATCGCTGGATCGCTGGACATTGGTCCCGCACATACATTTGCTTAAGGAAATTTGATGGCCGAAGCCTATATTATTGACGCAGTTCGCACGCCGATTGGCCGCAAGAAAGGTTCGCTGGCGGAAGTCCATCCGGCTGATCTGGGCGCCCATCCAATCAAGGCATTGACGGAGCGAACGGATTTTGATGCGGGCGCAGTGGATGATGTTGTTTGGGGCTGTTGCGATACCATCGGGCCGCAAGCAGGCGATATCGGTCGTTCTGTTTGGTTGGTTGCCGGTCTCCCGCAGCATGTGCCCGGCACAACCGTGGACCGTCAATGCGGCTCCTCTCAACAAGCGCTGCATTTTGCGGCGCAAGGGGTGATGTCAGGCACGCAGGACTTGGTTGTTGCGGGCGGCAGTCAAGCCATGAACGCCATTCCGATCAGTGCAGCGATGTACGCGGGCCAGCCTTACGGCTTCGACAATCCGTTCAATACGTCCCCCGGGTGGGTGGCGCGCTATGGCGATGGCTTACTCAATCAGATCAACTCGGCAGAGATGATCGCTGACAAATGGGATATATCACGCGAGCAGATGGAAGAATTCGCTCTCGCCTCTCACCAACGTGCACAGTCAGCAACGGACAATGGGTGGTTCAAGAACGAGATTGCACCATTGGAAGGATTGGAAGCCGACGAGACCATCCGGCCTACCACCACGCTGGAAGGCCTCTCCCAACTTAAAGTCATTCAAGAAGGCGGCAAGGTAACCGCTGGTGTTTCGAGCCAAAATTGCGACGGTGCGGCAGCCATGCTGGTCGCTTCAGAACGGGCGGTCAAAGACCACGGCCTGAAACCGCGCGCGCGCATCCATCATATATCGGTTCGTGCCGATGATCCAGTCTGGATGCTTACCGCACCGATGCCGGCAACCCAACATGCGCTGAAAAAGGCGGGAATGACTGTCAATGATATCGACCTTTTCGAATGCAACGAGGCATTTGCCAGCGTGCCAATGGCGTGGATGAAGGAACTCGGCATCCCGCATGAGAAAGTGAATATTCACGGCGGCGCGATTGCCTTGGGTCATCCGTTGGGTGGGACAGGCGCACGCTTGATGACCACTCTGCTGAACGCGCTTGAACGGACCGGTGGCCGCTATGGTCTTCAGACAATGTGTGAAGGCGGCGGGCAAGCCAATGTTACGATTATCGAGAGGCTGTAGTACAGATGGCCAATGCTGCAATCGACATACCCAATCTCATCTATCGCTATGCCAATGCGATTGATGCTGCCGACTTTGACGGCGCAGCGGCGATGTTCGATCATGGACATGTCGTAGCAAACGGCCATGAAATTAAAGGCGCAGAAAATATCAAAACGATGTGGGAAAGCTGGATCAGGCTCTATCCTGACGGAACGCCCCGAACGCGGCACATCATTACCAACCCCATTATCGAACTTTCCGATGATGCGACGACCGCCACTTGCCATGCACAATGGACGGTTTTGCAAGCTACTGATGAATTGCCTCTGCAGCCGATTGCGACAGGTCGATATCGTGACCGTTTCGCCATTATTGGCGGGGCATGGAGCTATACAGAGAAAGAGTATTTGCAGACCGATCTGGTGGGAAACACCAGCGGACATACAAAACAACCGATAAAAGAAAGAGCATAATGGGAATTTGTGACAACAGAACAGTCATCATCACCGGTGCTGCACGCGGACTGGGCAAAAGCTACGCGCTCGCCTTTGCGGCAGAAGGCGCAAATGTGGTGGTCAACGACATTGGCACTTCTTTGGGCGGCGAAGGCCGGGATACCAGCGCCGCGGACGCGGTGGTGGAAGAGATCAAAGCGGCTGGCGGCAATGCTATCGCCAATTACGAAGACGTGACCGATTGGGACGCCGGCAAGCGGATCGTTGAAGCCGCTGTTGAAGCGTTCGGTGATCTTCATGTAGTCGTGAACAACGCCGGTATCGTGCGCGACCGGATGTTTGTGTCCGCGACGCTCGATGAATGGGATGCGACGATGCACGTGCATCTGCGCGGGCATTTTTGTATCGCCCGTCATGCAGTGGATTATTGGCGCGGGCGGGCCAAAGAAGGTCATGAGGTTGATGCGCGGATAATTAATACAACGTCCGGCGCCGGTTTGCAGGGGTCGATTGCGCAGTCGGCTTATTCGACGGCCAAGGGCGGCATTGCCAGCCTGACGTTGGTTCAGGCCGCTGAACTGGGGCGCTATGGAATAACCTCGAATGCACTCGCACCCTCGGCCCGCACACGGATGACCGAACAAGCCTTTGCCGATAAAATGGCGACCGGTGGCGATGCATTTGATGTGATGCATCCTGATAATATTGCGCCAACGGTTGTTTGGCTGGGATCACCTCTATCGAAAGATGTGACGGGTTGTATCTTCGAACTGGAAGGCGGAAAAATCATGCTGGAAGATGGTTGGCGCGAAGGTCCGGTTGTTGACAAGGGCGCAAAATGGGAACCTGCCGATGTCGGAGATGCCGTCTCCAAATTGATAGAAGAACGGGTCGAACCACGCAAAGTTTGGGGTACAGCCTGATGGACTTTGCCTTCACCGACGAGCAATTGATGATCGCCGAGACTGCTCAGCAGTTTTTTGCTGAAAATGCGACCAGTGAACGCACCAGAGCCGCGATGGAGAATGATGGCATTGATCGCCAGCTATGGACTGATTTCTGTCAGGAACTGGGTCTGGGCGGTATCATCATTCCCGAAGAAAATGGCGGCGCTGGTCTGGGTCATGTCGAGCTGGCTGTGGTCGTGGAGGCCGCAGGCGCGCGGGTTGCGGCATTACCGCTGCTCAACCTTGCAATCTGCTCTGCGATGATTGCTGCCGGTGGAACTGAAGATCAGAAACAAAAATGGCTTCCCAAACTCATATCGGGCGAAGTGATAGGTGCTGCTGCGGGCAATGACACTGTCAAACATGATGGCAACACACTCAACGGCAGCTTTGAGCTGGTGCCGCATGCTGGCATCGCCGATGTCCTCATTTTGGCGCATCCTGATCAAGCATGGATTGTGGAAAAAGATGCCCCCGGCCTGTCAATCGAGACCTTCACGACGATGGATCAGACAAGGCCGCTTTCAACAATCACACTGAAAAATGTCGAAGGCGAACCCTTTGAGAATTTCGAACCCGCCATGCATGCCTCCCAATCGGCAGCCTGGCTTTGTTTGGCCGCAGAGGCTTTGGGCGGCGCGCAGGCCTGTCTCGACCGGACCGTCGCATATTCCAAGGAACGTGTTCAGTTCGGGCGACCCATTGGCAGTTTCCAAGCCTATAAACACCGCGCCGCCGATATGATGATTGAGATCGAGCAGGCGCGTTCGGCGGTTTACTGGGCAGCTTGTGCAGTCGATGAAGGTTCGGATGATGTAAAACTGGCGCTGCATGCCGCAAAATCCTTTTGCGCTGATACGTTCTTTAAATGTGCAGGGGATATGATCCAGCTGCATGGCGGGATTGGATTTACGTGGGAGCATGACGCGCACCTGTTTTTCAAGCGCGCTCGCTCGATCCAGACGATGTTGCTGGACGGCAATTGGCATCGCGAGCAAGTCGCGACGATGATATTGGGAGAAGCGGCATGAAGCTAGGTTTCTCAAAAGCCGAAGAAGATTTTCGTAGCGAATGTGCCGACTGGCTCAACGCCCAGATGGCAGGTGAATTTTCCGACATCAAGGGCATCACAACTCTCACCGCTAAGGCGGAGCGCCGCAAGGAATGGGAACAGCAACTCGCTGCGCACAAATGGTCCTGCATCGGTTGGCCAACTGGATGGGGTGGTCGCGGAGCTACCCTCGCAGAACAGGTTATTTTTGCCGAGGAATATGCGCGTGCGGGTGTCCCCGGCCGGGTCAATCATATTGGGATTGAGCTAGCTGGACCGACCTTGCTGGCCTTTGGAACCGAAGAACAGAAAAAGCAGTTCCTGCCAGATATAGCTGCCGGTAAAACAATATTCTGTCAGGGATTTTCTGAACCCAATGCCGGTTCTGACTTGGCAAGCGTGCGGACCAAAGCGCGGCTTGAAGACGGCAATTGGGTGGTCAATGGCCAGAAAATCTGGACTAGCCTCGCGCATATATCCGACTGGATTTTTGTCATCGCGCGCAGCGAAGAAGGAACCAAAGGTCCGAAAGGCCTCACATTCCTGATGATGCCGATTGATCAACCCGGGATAGACATTCGCGGAATCAAACAGATCAACGGCGATGCAGAATTTAACGAGACGTTCTTTACCGATGCAACTTGCGACAAGGACAGTTTAATCGGCACGCCTGGCGAAGGCTGGAAAATCGCAATGGGGCTGCTCGCCTTTGAACGCGGTGTTTCGACGCTCGGTCAGCAAATGGGTTTCCGTAACGAGCTCGATGAGGTCATTGCGGCTGCAAAGGCTAATGGCGCTGCCAGCGATCCATTGATCCGACAACGTATTGCCAAGGCTGAAATCGGGCTAAACCTGATGCGTTATGGCGCTCTTCGGATGCTTTCGAATACCGATCATTCAAAAGTTGATGGCGCCGCGCTGACTTACAAAATTCAATGGGCGACCTGGCGCAGGAATTTGGGTGAACTAGCAATGGATGTGCTTGGCCAAGCTGGCGAAGTGACAGACAATCCGGATTATGAATGGAGCACCCTGCCCAACCTGTTCCTCTATTCGCGCTCCGATACAATTTACGGTGGCACAAACCAGATCCAACGCAACCTGATCGCCGAACGGGCACTTGGTATGCCGCGAGAACCCAGAGGTGATACATGAGCTTGATCCCGACCTATCCCGAGCCGCGCGATTTACTGAAGGGCAAGACCGTTGTTGTCACCGCTGCTGCAGGAACGGGCATCGGTTTTTCCGCCGCCAAGCGCGCCGCCGAAGAAGGCGCGAGCGTGTTGATGAGCGATTTTCATGAGCGCCGACTGAGTGAAGCCGCTGATCGGATTGCAGAAGCGGTTGGGAAACGCCCGGAAACTTGTGTTTGCGATGTTACCCAGCAGGAGCATATCGACAATCTACGCGATACAGCGATTGAAAAGCTGGGCCATATTGATGTATTGATTAACAATGCGGGCCTCGGCGGTGAAGTCGATGTTGTCGATATGACCGATGAGCAATGGGAACGCGTGCTCGACGTGACGCTCAACAGCGTGTTCCGTATGACGCGCTCGTTTCTGCCGCACATGCAAGATCGCAAGACCGGCGCTATCATCAACAATGCCTCGGTGCTCGGCTGGCGCGCGCAAAAGGGTCAGGCGCATTACGCTGCGGCTAAAGCTGGCGTGATGGCGTTCACCCGTTGTTCTGCCATTGAAGCCGCAGAATTTGGCGTACGGATCAACGCAGTCGCGCCCAGTATCGCGATGCATGCCTTTCTCGCAAAAGTTACGACCGACGAATTGCTGGCAGAACTTTCAGCCAAGGAAGCCTTTGGACGTCCCGCAGAAGTCTGGGAAATTGCAAACGTGATGATGTTCCTCGCCTGCGATCTGTCCTCTTATATGACTGGAGAAATTATCTCAGTCTCCAGTCAGAGGGCCTGAGCCATGACAAAGATATATGACAGCCCGCGCGATTTAGTTGGTCAAGAAGGTACGATCCTTGGCCCCAGCGACTGGCTGCTAATTGATCAGGAACGCGTTAACGGTTTTGCCGACGTCACCGGCGATCACCAATGGATTCATGTCGATGAAGAGCGCGCCAGGGAAGGTCCGTTCGGCGGAACGATTGCGCACGGTTATCTGACGATGAGCCTCGTGAACCTATTCCTGCCCACGCTGGTCGAAGTGCGCGGATTTACCCATGCGGTGAACATTGGTTCTGATAAAATGCGTTTCCTTGCACCCGTTCTGGTGGGAAGCAATATTCGCGCGGTCGGCGAGATCATTAAAGTCGAGGAAATCAAGGGAGCAATCCAACAAATCATTCGCGTCACCATAGAAATTGAAGGCAGCGAAAAGCCCGCTTGTGTGATCGATACCGTTAGCCGCTATTATCCGGAGGATTAGAATATGCCTGTTTCCATTGAAGACAAAATCAAAGCCGTCGAAACCTATATTAATAGCTTTTCAAAGCAGGATGTCGAAGCGATTGTCGGACTCTATGCTGATGATGCAACGATCGAAGATCCGGTCGGGACGCCGCTAAAAGAAGGCATTGAAGCCATACGTGAATTCTACACTGGCGCAGTTGGAAACGGCGCAAAGCTGGAGCTTGAAGGCACGCCGCGCTGCGCAGGCGATAGTGTCGCCTTTCCATTTCGAGCAATAGTCGATCTTGGCGGCAACAAGGCGCATATCGAAATCATTGATACATTCCGGTTCAACGACGACGGCAAAGTAGCTGAAATGCGGGCCTTTTGGGGGCCGGAAAACATGAAGCCTGTTTAAAGATGAGTGAAAGCACCATGCCCTTGACGATCCCGCATGTCGCGGAGGACGCTGCCCGCAAGTGGGGCAACGCCCCCGCTTTGCTGGAGAACGGGGACGAGTGGAGCTTTAACAAACTGTGGCGGCGGGCACGGGAATGCGCATCAGCCTTTATCGCATCAGGTATTGACAAGGGTGACCGCATTGCAATCTGGGCACCGAATAGCCGGGAGTGGATTGTCATTGCGCTCGGAGCGCTAACCGCAGGTGCGGCGATCGTGCCGCTAAACACGCGCTTCAAGGGCCGTGAAGCCGGAGATATTTTACGGCGGACAAAGGCAAAACTGCTATTCACTGTCGACGATTTTTTGGACACCGATTATCCGGCGCTAATTGCCGATGAAGATTTACCCGAACTCCGAGAAATATTCCTAATCAGCAAAAATCTGGGGACCTTTCTAGCACAGGGACAAGGCACGGATGACCCAACAGTAAACGCCGCATTAGCGCAGCTTTCACCTGACGATATTTCGGATATCATGTTTACCAGCGGCACCACCGGCGCGCCCAAAGGAGCGCTTTCCACCCATGGCCGGATTGTACCGATGTTCCAGCATTGGGTCGAAGTGATGGGCCTTGAAGCTGGCGAACGCTATCTCATCGTCAATCCGTTTTTCCACAGCTTCGGTTATAAAGCCGGATGGGTCGCAGCCCTGATCGCAGGGGCAGTTATCATCCCCATGCCCAGCTTTGATATTCCGGCCGTTATTGACCGGATTGAAAAAGACAAGGTCAATTTCCTGCCAGGAGCTCCGACGATTTATCAGTCGCTGCTGGCCGCGAAAGCCGACAATGATTTTGATACATCCTCCTTGCGCGGGGCAGCAACCGGGGCTGCAACCGTGCCGCCCGAGCTCATCCGCCGGATGCGCGCAGAATTGAATTTGACCGATACCGTGACCGCCTACGGTATGACCGAATGTTCTACCATCACGGCATGCCGCCGGGGCGATGATGCCGACCTTATCGCCCAGAGTTGTGGCAAGGCCATTCCCGGCCTCGAAGTTATCATAGCTGGTAACAGCGGCGAAGAAGTCGATCGCGGTGAAACCGGCGAAATATGGGTGCGCGGCTATGGTGTAATGCTTGGCTATCTTGATGATCCCGAGGCCACAGCCGAAGCCATCGATAAGGACGGCTGGCTCCATACCGGCGATGTCGGGACCATGGACAAAGACGGTTATGTCCGCATCACCGACCGCAAGAAGGACATGTATATTTCCGGCGGTTTCAACTGCTATCCGGCTGAAATCGAGAAATTGCTATCCGAACATCCAGCCGTGGGCATAGTGGCTGTGGTCGGTATTCCGGATGACCGATTGGGCGAGGTCGGAAAGGCTTTCATTGTACCGCGACCCGGCACGCAGATTGATGAGGCCGATATATTGACTTGGGCAAAAGAAAATATCGCCAACTACAAAATTCCGCGCACCATAATTTTGTGCGAATCACTTCCGATGAACGCATCAGGCAAGATACTCAAAACCGAACTACGCCAGCGGGTCGCAGCATAACCAAGGCAGCACAAAGCCTGATAAATTTTGATCATACTACGCATTAGACTCGAGGCTCAGGATTCATTAATTGATCCAGAATGCGCAGATAGCAGTGATGGTGATAGCGGCCATGAAGGTGTGCGTGCATCGGTCGTAGCGTGTGTGGATGCGTCTCCAGTCTTTGATGCGTGCGAAGAGATTTTCGATTTTGTGGCGCTGCCGGTAGAGGGTTTTGTCGAAGTCAGCAGGGAATATCCGGCCCTTTCGCGGCGGGATACAGGCGGTAATGCCTATGGCTTTCAAGGCAGCGCGGTATTCGTCGCTGTCGTAACCCCTTCGACCTGCTCAGGATAGGCTTTGTCGCCGATCATCAGCACATCCGGCTCGTCCGCTTGTTTGACAAGAGCAGCGAATATGCGGCTGAAGACGCCCAGCTTGCTCCAACGCACAAAGCGGCTGAAAAGCGTCTTGTGCGGACCATAGCCAGACGGCGCATCGCACCAGCGAAGACCATTCTTCAGGCCATGGACAATCCCGGATAGTACCCGCCGGTCATCCACTCTGGGAACGCCATGAGAAAGTGGAAAATATGGCTCAATACGGCACATCTGCGCCCCATTCAGCACCGGCAAATCATTCATCAAAGGCTCCTCAAATCAGAACCCCTTGAATCAAATCAATCACAGCTATGCAAGCCATTTAAAGCATCCTAAGCCTAACTCTCGGCTTTGCCCGTCAATAACCACCTGCTTGCCTCTAGTAACAGTGCACGATAATTTTCGTCGGCATAGCTTGATGCCTGATGACCGAGCGCAGAATAGAAGGCGCGGCCTTTGCCAAGGTCGTGATGCCAGATCAACGGGTGGTCACCCATTTTCAGATCGTCTCCGAACATCCAGGTAGAGGGATTATAGCTGTCTTCATCAATTGACACGAGAACGTTGGTCTTATCGCGCGGGCTAGTGTTGAAAGTATACCATTCGTCATTCTGTTCCCAGATAGCGGGAAGGTGACGGGTCGCGGGATGGCGTTGATCCTCCACGTTCAGTTTCGCGTCCTGAAAATGCGGGATATTGGGATGACTGCGGAACTGGGTTCGGATTAACTCTGTCGGTTGCCATTGCCATTTATAGGCGCGGTCGCCGCCAGCCGCGTGGATACCAAGGAACTGCCCGCCACTTTCCATATATTCCATGAACGCTGCCTGCTGGTCCGCTGTCAGGGCATCACCAGAAACATTGTTCCAGACAACCAGATCGAACTTCGCCAAGTCTTCGGGATTATTCACCGCTCCATTTTCGGTAGCGAATAACGTCCAGCCTTCCGACTTTGCAAAATCGGCAAACATCGCGTGGGCCGCCGGAATTGCATCGATGTGACGGAATCCGTTGGTTTTGCTGAATACCAAAACCATAGGCTTTCCGTCCGCATCGGGGATTGCTGGCGCCACCGTGTCGTAAGTCGGCTCGACAAACATCTCATGTTGCCAGAGCATGTAGAACGCATATCCGATAAACAGCAGAAACAGCAGCATAATCGGTGCGACCACAAATTTGAAAAACTTGGCAATCATAGCGCGCCCTTCTTCCATTGCTTGGCCGCATAGTCTGCCGCCCGGGCGGTGAGAGCCATATAGGTTAGCGACGGATTGACATGCCCGCTTGAAGCCATGGCCGCGCCATCGGTGACAAACAGATTGGGCACATCATGGCTCTGGTTCCAGCCATTAAGCGCGGATGTTTCAGGATCCTTGCCCATGCGAATTGTACCCATTTCATGTATTGCCGAAATGGGGCCCGCTTCATCGCTGGCGGTAGCAATAAACGCGGCTCCTGCGGCTTTCAATATCCGGTCAGCCTGCTGCTTCATGTCACTGCGCATCTTATCTTCATTCTCTCCGAACTGCATATCAATATGCACAATCGGCATGCCAAACGCATCACGTTTATTTTCATCGAGCGTGATCCGGTTGTTGGCATCAGGTAAAGTTTCACCAAACGCTACCATCGCAAATATCCAGGGCCCGGGCTTGCGCAGGCTTTCCTTGTAATCCGCACCGATGCCCTTTTGGTGCATGGTGAAACGGTGATCGAGCCGGATGGTATTGCATTGAAAGCCATAGCTGCGGATAAATTCGGCATCGTCGTCCTTGCTTTGAATATTGCGAAAGCGCGGGATATAGGTGCCATTGGGACGATTGCCGGTGAAATAGCGGTCAATGTCATCAAAGAAGACGCCAGTATTGACGCCATGCTCGTTATGATCCATCAAAAACCGTCCGACCACACCGCTACTGTTTGCAAGGCCATTGGGGAAAGCCGCTGATTTGCTGTTGAGCAATATCTGCGCGCTGTGAATGGTCGATGCGTTGAGGAAAATGATGCGCGATTTATAGATCAATTGTTCGCCGCTCTCCATATCCTTTATCTGCACGCCAGTCGCTTTGCCGGTCGCTGGATCATGGAGAATTTTCTGAACCGCGCTATTGGCCCGCAACGTTAAACGTCCGGTTTTCATCGCTGCAGGAAGCGTCGAACTTTGCGTGCTGAAATAGCTGCCGGTTGAGCAGCCTCGCGGACAGGGGCCACAATAATGGCAGGGCGCACGGTCGCCCAATTGCTCGGTCAGTACGGCCGCGCGGCCCATCGTGTAGGTCAGCTCGCTAGCATGACGCGCCAATCGTCCCTTGATGCGTTTTTCAAGTGCATACATTTCCATCGGCTTTTGGAACTCACCATCGGGGAAGTAATCGAGGCCCTCTTTCTTGCCGGTAACCCCGATAAATTTCTCGATATGGCTATACCAGGGCGCAAGATCATCATAACGCACCGGCCAGTCGGTTCCATGACCGTCAATCGCATTGGCTTCAAAATCGACCGGCGCCCAGCGGTAAACCTGTCGGCCCCACATCAGCGAACGTCCACCAACCCGCGCACCTCTTATCCACTCGAATTGGGTGTCGCCTTCCTGAATATAAGGTTCGTCACTGTCCTTGATAAAATGCTGGCGCGTCGCTTCGTCAAAGGCATAGTTTTTGGATTGCGTCGCGTAGTCCTTTTCATTCGCCTGATAGTTGGGAAGGTTGGCAAAAGGGATCGTCCAATTCGAAGCATGCTCGCCAATATAGCCAGCGCCATGTTCGAGCGGCGTGCCGCGTTCGAGCATCAGCACGTGCATCCCTTTTTCGGTCAGTTCTTTAGCGGCCATCCCGCCGGTAATGCCCGAACCGATGACGATGGCGTCATACATCCTGCCGGTTGAAGGAATGTTTTCTTGCTCTGCCATCACATAAACGGGGTGGCAGCCCAGCTGCTTTCATCGGATGCCAGACTGGCCTCGCCATCAAAAATTCCCGCCATCGGCGCGTAGCGCAAGACTTCCTGCGCGCCGATTTCGGACATAAAGAAACCGGTCACCGCAATTTCCTTGAACAAGGCCATAAACGGCGTGTCCGCGCGTGCGTCAGCCACCGATTGCCCGCCAAAAGCGAACCAGGGGTGATCGCCCTGTTCTTCCTCCATCGCTTCCAGCACCGCTTTTTGAGCGCCCGCATCGCATTGCGCGAATATGCCGCCGTGGTTGGCCTGCGCGCGTTTATCGGCCTCTGCCAAGCCTTTATCAAATAACATTCGTTCAGGCTCAGCCATCCATTGGGCGTAAAGCAGCTCGATAAATTTGGGCACGCCGGCTTCTTTGGCTCCAGCCGTATCAGTTTTTGGAATAAGCGTTTCGCACATGGCAGAAACCAGCGCACGCTTCTCGGGCGAAAAAACATCCACCGCCTGATTGATCCAGGCATCGCGCGCAATCATCGGCAATGGTTTCTCAGCATTAGTCGCATTGGCCAACATCGCGGCAAGACCGCTGGAATAGACGATGCCGCCCATTGCAGCGGCAACCCCGACCATGAATCCCCGCCGTTCCATTGTCATGCTTTGGCTTCCTTTCTGGCGCGCCTTTTTTGCAGCAACCACAAGATCGCAAGACCGAACAACCCAACCAGAAACGTGACCATCCAGCGATTGGGCGAGAACATGAACTGTGCGGTGAGATAGCGCAATACGCCATAAGCCGAGTAGAGAAATTCGAGTTTCGATAGATGATAAAGCTCAAAAAAAAGGTCGGCAATTAGAGGCGTACCAAAATGGATAAATGCGACGATCGCTGCCAATATAACCAAGCTCTTTTTCGAAAACCGCCCCATGAACTGGGCGTAACAGTGGGGAAATTTCGAGTCAAACGGCGAAGCGATTTATGATGGATGGCTTGCACAGCAAAGTTCGTATTGGTTAGAGTAATACCTCGTCCGGACCAGGGGCACATATCATCAAAAAATGGTTGAAACGTCTGGGGCTGGTTTTCGCCCTGCCCATACTTCTGATACTGGCACTCGGGCTTTGGGCCGGGTTTCCTGACCGGGAGGCATGCTCCCCACGCCGGATTGCCCAATGTGGTCTTTCCGACCGGCGGCACCAAAAGCATGCTCAATATATTAGCCAGCGAAAATGTCCGCTTGCCCGCCGAAGAAATCACCATTGCCGAGCTTTTGAAAGCGGACGGTTATTCGACTAACATGATTGGTAAATGGCATATCGGTGACCGGCAACCATCGCGGCCCAATGACTTTGGTTTCGATCATTATTTTGGCGCATTATATAGCAACGACATGGAGCCTTTTGCGCTATATCGTGATGATAAAATCGCCGTGAAAGCGCCTGTCGACCAAACCAAACTGGATAAGTTATATACCGATGAGGCGGTTGCCGTTATCAATCGGCAAAGCTAAAAAAGCGGCCCATTCTTTCTCTATTTTGCTCACAATTTTCCGCATATCCCACTATTTGTGGTGCCAGAACGCCAAGGGCAATCTGCTGCGGGCACCTATGGCGATGTTGTCGAGTCTCTCGATCGCGACGTAGCCCAACTTGTCGAGGCGTTGTCACGCACGGGAACGCTCGAAAATGCGATTATCATTATCAGCAGCGACAATGGCCCTTGGTATGAAGGCAGCGCAGGTTTTGTTGCGTCCGCTAAATTTAAGCCAGGACATCTCACTGTGTTTCCGATGTTGCTGTGGCCAAGCAGTATTTCTATGGTCCGCAGATTGCCTAGCGCCGTTTAGATGATCGAGGCCTCGATGTGACACAATGAATGTGTGCAACAGTCCTCTTGCGGCCGTCTGATACCTGTCGCCTTGGATGGTGGCGCATTTGCTTTGTGGGTGCTGGCCGATATTGCTGGGCGGGATATCTCCGTTCGTGCCGAGCCTGTCGAAGCACATGGTTCAACATTTTTTCGGACGCCGGTTCCCCGAACCGGCTCTGGTCCGAAAAAAAAGTGGTGCCCGAAGGCGGATTCGAACCACCGACACAGCGATTTTCAGTCGCTTGCTCTACCAACTGAGCTATTCGGGCACATGGCCTGCCGAAGCGTGGCTGACCGATTAAGAAGCGCCGCTATAGGCGGGGCGCGGGCGGGTTGTCCACCCTAAAAATCGCTTGCGTGGGGTGCCGGATTATCGTTCCATTCACGCCTCTCCGTCGCGACCGGAATTGTCGGCGAAATGGTCCATCAGCTGATCGGGCGAAACCGCTGGCCCCGGCACCCGATATCCCTCTCCCAGCCATTGCAACAAGTCACGATCCTTGCAGCCTGCGCTGCAAAACGGCTTGAATTGAGAGGCCTGCGGCTTTTTGCAGACCGGGCATTTCGAAAACTTGGATTGCGACAAGGTCAGGTTCAACCCAGCAGGACGGGAAACAGACCGAACAACGCGATGCAGAATACGGCTATCGGTGCCAGCCAGGAAATCAGGAAGCGATAAAGCACAAAAATGCCTCCTTCCAATCCCGTCTCAGCCGCAACCAGTTTCTTGTCCGCGCGCCAACCGATGAAAATCGCCGTCAAAAATGCGGTAATCGGCAACAGAATTTTCGACACCACATCGTCAATTGTATCGAAAATATTCTTGTCTTCAAACAGAGACCAGAAGCCGAGCAGCCGCACATCGCTCCAGACATTGAGCGAGAGCGCACAAGCAACCCCGATGAGGAAAATGAGACCGCCAACCGTCCATGCAGTAATGGCGCGACCCGATCCGAACCGTTTCATCGCCCATGCAACCACTGCCTCAAGCAGCGAGATGGAACTGGTCAACGCCGCAAAAAAGATGAGGACGAAAAACAACAATCCGACCAACGAGCCCCCGTCATCGTGTGGAATGCTATCGGAAGCGACTGAAACACCAATGTTGGGCCAGCCGCGACGTCCAACCCGACAGCAAAAACAATCGGGAAGATCATCAGGCCGGCGAGGATCGCAACACCGGTATCGGCAAAAGCAATCATCCCGGCTGTTGGTGCGAGTTTGGTTTCCTTGGAAACATAGCTGCCATAAGTGATCAGGGCTGCCGAAGCGACGCTGAGCGAGAATAGCGCCTGACCCAATGCATCGTTCATTACTGCAGGGGTCAGTTTGGAGAAATCGGGTGTGAAGAGAAACGCCACGGCCTTGGCAAATTCCCCGGTAAATGCGCCATAAATGGTGATTAAAACCAGCAACACAAAGAAGGTCGGCATCATATACTTCGCGGCTTTCTCAATGCCGTCGGTCACCCCGCGTGCAACGATCCAGATCGTGATTCCCATGAATAATGTATGCATCCCAAGCAACATCGGGATATCGGCAAAAAGGTCGGTCATCCGGCTAGGGATTGTGTCGGGAGACTCCGCTGCCAACGCGCCAGCCAGCGGATTACCGGAAAACAGCGCGCCAAGAAAATCGCCCGCCATCACGCCGACGTAATAGAGCACCCAGCCAGCTACTACGCTGTAAAAGGTCAGGATCAGGAACGCATTCAGCGTACCAATGCCGCCGAATATACCCCAATTTCTGCTCCGTCCGGAATCCTCGGCCACCTTGACAACGCTATGATAGGCATCGCTTCCGCCGTGGCGTCCGATCAAAATTTCTGAAAGGAGCATCGGCAGCCCGATGAGAAGGATGCAGATAATGTAGAATAAGACAAACGCCCCGCCGCCGCTTTCACCCGCCAGCGTGGGAAAGCGCCAGATGTTACCAAGACCTACGGCGGCACCAACCGCTGCCAAAATAAAGGCGGTCCGCGATGACCAGCCTTCTCCCGTCGGTACTGCTGCTCCTGCCATATTCAACTCCCCAATAATCCCAATGCACCGGCTGTCCGGTATCATTACGTCCGTTACTAGCCTCTCATCAACATTGGTCCAAGCGGTTTTCCGGCAAATATGTGGACATGCAAATGGGGAACTTCCTGATGACCGTCTTTGCCAATATTGGCGAGCAAGCGGTATCCGGGCTCGACCATGCCCGCCTCACGGGCGACATGCCCAACAGCGCGAACAAAACCGGCTATCTCGCCATCGCTGCCATTGGCAGAGAAATCATCCCAACTGACATATCGCCCTTTGGGAATGACCAGAATATGGTGCGGTGCTTGCGGATTAATATCATGAAAAGCCAGCGCATGTTCATCTTCATAAACCGTCTTGTTAGGAATTTCGTCCCGCAGGATTTTTGCAAAAATATTCTCATCATCATAAGGTTGCGTTGCATCAATCGCCATTAACTTGTTCCTCTTGAAGATTTTTCCGTAATTCCTGAGAGGCCTTCCCGACGTTCCAGTTCCGCCAATACATCGGCCATCGACAAATCCATGTCCGCCAGCAACACCAGAAGGTGAAACATCAGATCAGCCGCTTCGCCAACCATCGCGGGCTTGTCATCCTGCACCGCTGCAATAACCGCTTCAACCGCTTCTTCCCCCAGCTTCTCGGCCATTTTCGCACGGCCGTTTCTGCCAAGACTGGCGACGTAGCTATCCGGCGCGTTGGCAGCCCGCCGCATCCGGATCGTTTCTTCGAGCTTTGCGAGTGTGTCGTTCATAATGCGCGGTTTGCGCGAGCATGGGCCGCTGCGTCAAGCCCTTGCATGGGAATGATGGCCTAAAGCAGAAAAAGAGCCCCCAAAACGCGTTTGGCGGCCCGTTGTGCAAGGCGCTGATTGGCAATCGCCTCGCCGATTTTTCAATGGGTCAGGCTGTCTTGCGCCGACGCCGCGCCACCAGGCGGCCTGCAACCAGTCCGCCAACGCCGAGGCCGAGCATCATGAAGTTGGACGGTTCGGGAATCTGCGTTCCACCAGAAGATGAACCGCCCGATGACGAACCACCGGACGAAGTCGAGCCTCCGGTCGAACCGGAACTGCCGCTGGAACCTCCTGATGAACCCCAACCTGAGCTGCCCCAGCCTGAACTGCCCCAGCCTGAGCTACCCCAGCCTGAGCTACCCCAGCCAGATGAGCTTCCACCATTCCAGGTTCCGCGATTGTTAGAATACCATGCGGCTTCGGCTGGAGCGGCGAGCCCCATTGTCAATGCACCGATGCCAGCCAGTATTCCGGATTTTGCGATATTCATGGAATTGCTCCAAAAGTAAAAATTATCTCTATCGCTATAGTTAAGCAAACTTCTTGCCAAATCGCGGAAAGCTCCTGTTATTGCGGGATATAATGATTAACGATTATTGCGCTCATCGGAATGTGTAAACAATTCCGACGTTAACCAAAAAAATTCGGGGCAGGATTCTGGAAACCCTTACACCCCGAACTTCTCGCTTTATCGATGGTGTCGCCTGGCCAGAGGCCGGGGAATATAATCCTAGTCTTGCTGTTTGATCTTGCGGCGACGCCGGATCAGCCGTCCTGCAACCAGACCACCAGCACCCAGACCGAACAGCACCATTACGCCTGGTTCAGGAACCGGTGTACCACCTGTGGAGCCGGTTGAACCGCCCGATGATGTACCCGAGCTGGTTGAGCTGCTTGATGATGAGCTGCTGGAGCTGGATGAGGAACTGGAAGACCCGCCGAAGCTCGATGAACCGCCGGTCGATGTGGAAACGCCGCCGGTAGAGGTCGATACGCCGCCCGAAGAAGTGGATACTCCACCAGAAGACGTTGATACGCCGCCGGTAGAGGTAGAAATTCCGCCGCTTGAGGTAGAAGTAGAACCACCGGTAGAGGTTGATGCGCCGCCGCCGGTTGAGGTGGAGGTAGATCCGCCACTGGTGGAAAAACCGCCGGTCGATGTGGAGGTTGAGCCGCCAGAGGTACCGCCGCCAGAGCTGGATGTCGTGCCGCCGCTGGTCGTGCCGCCGCCTGTTGAAGTGGAGGTTGAGCCGCCGCTGGTCGATGAACCGCCTGATGATGTCGAGGTTGAGCCGCCGGAAGTGGAAGAGGTTACACCGCTCGACCCGCTGCTACCGCCGTAGCTGGATGATCCACCATAGCTTGACGAACCGCCATAGCTGGAAGAACCACCGGAGCCACCTTTACCACCGCGACCACCGCCTTTTTTGGCGCCACCCTGCTTGCCGCCTTGTGCCTGGTAATCATTGGTCTGCGTCGGATAAATAGCATGAGCCGGCACGGATGCGAACGCCAGTACTGATGCTGTAGCTATTAGAGCGATACGATTCATTTTCATCTCTTCCCCCATCGGGTTGTTATTTCTCAAACTATCTCCGTTTGAAACTGCTGATCGACGTTGGCCGACTCGACGCAAATGCTTCACCTAGAAATGGTTTCAGAAGTGTTAATGCGATTTTGGGGTTAATTATGTGTAAAAAGAGATAGTTAATTTAGTGTTATTTCAAACTGTCTCAATTTGGATCAACTGCGGGCTGGAAGGTTAGCGGCACGCAAAGCGGCATGGGCCTGAGCTATGCTATATTCCCCGAAGTGGAAAATCGAGGCCGCCAGCACGGCATTGGCACCGCCTTTTGTAACGCCTTCCACCAGATGATCCAGATTACCTACACCGCCACTGGCCACAACGGGAATTGTCACACTGTCTGATATGGCGCGCATCAAAGCGAGGTCATAGCCATCGCGGGTACCGTCGCGGTCCATCGAGGTAACCAGCAACTCTCCTGCCCCGAGCCTGACCATTTTATGAGCGTGTTCTAGCGCATCAATACCGGTTGGCGTGCGGCCGCCGTGGGTGAATATCTCCCAACGACCCGGCTCTACTAAACGCGCGTCGATGGATGCAACCATGCACTGGCTACCAAACCGGCTGGCTATATCACTCACAACCTCTGGGCGCGAGACCGCCGCGCTGTTCACCGCCACCTTGTCCGCGCCCGCCATAAGCAGCGCGCGCGCATCGTCCGCTGTGCGCACCCCGCCGCCCACCGTTACCGGCATGAAACAAACTTCGGCGGTGCGGCGCACAACTTCTATTATCGTGTCTCTATTTTCATGGGATGCGCCGATGTCGAGGAAGCACAGTTCATCGGCTCCAGCGGCATCATAGGCCTTGGCCTGTTCTACCGGATCGCCAGCATCCACCAGATCAACAAAATTCACGCCTTTGACCACGCGTCCATTGGAAACATCGAGGCAGGGAATGACGCGGATACGGACGGTCATCTATCGATTTGCCATCGCAATAGCGGTCGCCAAATCCAGCCGCCCCTCAAAAAGCGCGCGCCCGGTGATGACGCCTTCAATACCGTCTTTGGCGAACTGGCCCAATATGTGAATATCATCCAGCCCTTTAACACCGCCGCTCGCGATGACAGGGATGTCCACGCTGCGGGCGAGATCGACGGTTGCTTCTATATTGCATCCGGTCAGCATCCCGTCGCGACCAACATCGGTGAACAGGATGGATGCCACGCCCGCGTCTTCAAAGCGCCGTGCCAAATCTCTCACACTAACATCGGACACATCGGCCCAGCCTTCGGTCGCGACCATGCCGTCGCGGGCATCAACGGCGACAACAATGCCGCCTTCAAATTCTTTCGCCATGTCTTTGACAAATTCGGGGTCTTTGAGCGCCGCAGTGCCGATCACCAGCCGCGCTACGCCGAGTTCAAACCAGCGCGTCACTGTTTCACGGTTCCTGATCCCACCGCCCAGTTGGACATGACCGGGGAAACTCGCGATAATCGCTTCCACCGCTTCTGCGTTTTTGGGCGAGCCCGCAAAGGCGCCATCAAGATCCACCACATGAATATGTTCCGCGCCGGCCTCGGCAAATAACAAGGCCTGCGCCGCCGGGTTATCGCCATAAACGGTCGCGCGATCCATATCGCCCTCGGCCAGCCGGACGACTTCGCCGGATTTAAGGTCGATAGCTGGGAATACGATCATAGCGTTGATCCGTTCTTCCTGAGCTTGTCGAAGGACTGTTTAATGCGCACACAATGCTTCGACAGGCTCAGCACGAACGGCCTATTGTTAATCATGGTTTCCACTCCAGAAAGCGCTTGAGAAACGCCAGACCATAGGCCTGGCTTTTCTCGGGATGAAATTGCACGCCGACAATATTATCGAGGCCGACAGCAGAAACCAGGGGCATTCCGTGAGTCGTAGTTGCCAGTACTTCTGAACTATCAGCCGCTCGAAAATGATAACCATGGAGATAATAGGCTTCACCGGGTTCAATCAGCGGATGATCGGTTTGCGGTGTGACATCATTCCAGCCCATATGCGGGATTTTGATATCGGCCGAGGAAGCCTCCATCTTCTCCACAATTCCCGATATCCAGCCCAGCCCTTTGTGCTCGCCAAACTCAATGCCGTTGTCAGCCAGCAACTGCATGCCGACGCAAATCCCGAGAAACGGCGCGCCTTGTTTGAGAACCCGCTGCTCCAACGCTGCAATCATGCCGTCAATCCCGGCCAGCGCATCGCGGCACGCCCCAAAAGCGCCCACACCCGGCAAGACAATGCGGTCAGTCTTGGCCACCACCTCGGGATCAGCTGTGACCTCAACGCCATGCGCCCCTGCCGCTTGCAAGGCATTGTGAACGCTATGAAGATTGCCGGCGCCAAAATCGATCAGCGCGATAGTCTCAGCCACCAAGCTGGCCCTTTGTCGAAGGAATAGCATCGCCCTTGCGTGGATCGCGCTCTACCGCTTGTCGCATCGCACGGGCGAAGCCTTTGAATATGCTTTCGGCAATATGATGGTTATTCTCGCCGTAAAGCAGCTCGATATGCAGGGTTATTCCGGCGGCGTCCGCGACGCTGTGAAACCAGTGTTTGAAAAGCTCAGTGTCCATCTCGCCAAGACGTTCCTGCGTGAAGCCAGCCTTCCAGACCATCCATGGCCGTCCGGAAATATCCAGCGCCACCCGGCTCAGCGTTTCGTCCATGGGCGAGTACGCATTGCCATATCGGGTGATTCCCGCCTTGTCACCAAGGGCCTGCAAAATCGCCTGCCCTACCGCGATAGCGCTATCTTCGGTCGTGTGATGCTGGTCCACGTGCAGATCGCCCTTGATCCGCAATTTCAAGTCAATCAGCGAATGACGCGAAAATTGTTCGATCATATGGTCGAGAAATCCAATGCCGGTGGACACGTCATATTGTCCTGTTCCGTCCAGATTCAACGCGACGAAAATTTCGGTTTCCTTGGTGTTTCGCTCTATTGTCGCCGTTCTCATGGTGCTTGCCTATAATGGCTAGAAGTTTTCAGGCAAGAATTTCGCGGTGGCTCGGCGCAAAAAAGCATGAAACGCTCTTGACCAACCCCGCACATGCCGCCACCAAGTGCATATGACTGATAGCGCGCCCGACAGCCTGATTCCTTATGATGAGATTGTGCAGGAGGCCCTGCGCGCCGTTGTTGGCCGGGTCATCGGCGAGGTCGAGAAAGACGGGCTCCCCGGAGAGCATCATTTTTATATCACGTTCAAAACCCGCGCACCGGGTGTTGAAATACCCGATCATCTGATCGCCAAATTTCCCGATGAAATGACGATTGTCATCCAGAATCGCTATTGGGATCTGAGAGTAAATGGCGATCGCTTTGAGGTAGGGCTGAGCTTCAACCAGATTAGTTCGATGCTGCATATCCCGTTTGCCGCGATCACATCCTTTGTCGATCCCGCCGTCGATTTCGCGCTCCAATTTCATGTTGAGGAAGTGGAAGACGACATGGATGGGCATGAGCCTGCAGAAAATGATGCCGATGCTGATTCCAGTGCCAGCGAAATAGAAATTGTCGACGATGGCTCCAATGTTGTTACCGTGGATTTCGGCAAGAAGAAGTAGATATACACCGCTGTTAATCCTTAAATCGTTTGGGGATTCCGTGACTCAATCCATTTATCCCGCAAGATGCGGAAACAAGTTCAGCATGACGAACGGCTTTTTGCTGCTATTGTATAGATATGACCAAAACCCGCACAGAAGCAGATTCGCTTGGCAATATCGAAGTGCCTGCCGAGGCCTATTGGGGGGCGCAAACCCAGCGAAGCATCGATAATTTTCCCTTCCCCCGCCAAGAACGGATGCCAATCCGGTTGATCCATGCGCTGGCGACGGTGAAACAGGCAGCAGCAAGGGTGAACGGCATCCACGGTCTTGAGGCCGAAATTTCCGCCGCGATAGAAAAAGCCTCAAAAGCAGTGCGTTCTGGGGAATATGACAACCAGTTTCCGCTCACCATCTGGCAAACAGGCTCCGGCACCCAGACCAATATGAACGTGAACGAGGTGATTGCCGGGATCGCCAACGAGTCCATTTACGGAACGCGCGGCGGCAAATATCCGGTGCATCCCAACGACCACGTCAATCGTGGACAATCCTCCAACGACAGTTTTCCGACCGCAATGCATGTCGCGTCGGCCCTGGCGCTGGAGGTCGAACTATTTCCTGCACTCGAGCAGCTCCATGATGCGCTGGCTGAAAAGGCCCAAGCCTGGAAATCTATTGTGAAAATCGGACGAACGCATTTGCAGGATGCCACGCCGCTGACACTCGGGCAGGAATTCTCCGGCTATACAGCACAACTTGTAGCCAATCGGGATCGTATTGAAGCGGTGTTACCGCGCCTGCATCAGCTGGCCCAAGGCGGCACCGCCGTCGGTACCGGTCTCAATGCACCGGAAAATTTTGGCGAGCATATTGCCCGGGAAATCTCGAAAATAACCGGGCTTAAGTTCACTTCCGCACCCAATAAATTTGCCGAACTGGCTGCCCATGACACAATGGTTGAACTCTCCGGCGCGCTCAGCACGCTGGCTGTATCGCTCACCAAAATTGCCAATGATATCCGCCTGCTCGGCTCCGGTCCGCGCTCTGGTCTTGGCGAACTGTCGCTGCCCGCGAATGAACCGGGTAGCTCGATCATGCCCGGCAAGGTCAATCCCACGCAGTGCGAGATGCTGACGATGGTCGCGGCCCAGATGATCGGCAACCACCAGGCGGTGACCGTTGGCGGTTTGCAGGGCCATCTGGAGCTCAACGTCTTCAAACCATTAATCGGTGCCAATGTGTTGCGGTCGATCGAAATTGCATCCATCGGTATGTCCAGTTTCGCGACACGGTGCGTTGACGGGCTGGAACCGAATGAGCAGCGTATCGGGCATCTGGTTGATAACTCGCTTATGCTGATAACCGCCCTCGCCCCGATCATCGGTTATGACAAATCTTCGAAAATCGCCAAACATGCACATGACAAGGGCATAACGCTAAAGGCCGCCGCACTCGAACTGGGGCTTGTTGATGAAGCGACGTATAACAAATATGTGCGACCCGAAGCGATGACCGGCCCGAGAACATGACCAAAGAGTCCAGTAATAGCGAGTGACGACATGAACAGCCAGCTCGATAAAACCATAGACAAGTCGTTCGACACCGCCAGCGTGCTGACCCGTCAGTTGTGGAAAATCTGGGAAAGTCTGGTCGAAATGGTTCCTGGGATGATCATCGCGTTGATGGTCCTTCTGGTCACATGGCTCATCGCCAGCTCTGCGACACGGATAGCGGACTGGATCACCAAAAAACAGGAATTGAGACCATCACTCCGCGCGCTGATCGATACTCTGATACGGATCGGAATCTGGATTTTTGGATTATTGGTGGCGCTGACCATCCTGTTACCGGGGCTAACCCCAACGGGACTGGTAACCGGTTTGGGCCTGGGTACGGTTGCCATCGGCTTCGCTTTTCAGGATTTCTTCGAAAATTTCCTCGCCGGTATCTTCATCATGGCCCGCAAGAAAATGCGGATCGGCGATTATATCAAGGCGGGCGATATTGAGGGCACAGTCGAAATGATCCGCCTCCGTGACACCCATATCCGTAAATTGTCACGCGAACTGCTAATTGTCCCAAACACTCATATGTTTAAAAATACGCTTGAAATCCTGACCGACGAGACGACACGACGGCATGAGATCGTGACCGGTGTTGCGTATGACACCGACCTGGAGAAGGCCCGGGTGGTTATAAAAGAAGCAGTCAAAGGCGCGGACGGCGTGGACAAAAGCCGCCCCGTCGATGTTCTGGCCACAGAATTTAACAATAGTTCAATCGATTTTACCGTTCGCTGGTGGTCCGGCAGCGGCGTACCCGATATGCTCGACAGTCGCGATTCAGTCGTGCGGAGAATCAAGCAATCCCTGAACGATGCCAATATCGAGATTCCGTTTCCTTATGTCACCGTTACGTTCAAGGACGGGGTACCGCTGGTTGACAAGAGAGATTTGGATCAGCAGGTCGAATAAGCCGGACAAGTCGACCGGGCAAATTCTCGCCCGCTTCGCAACCAAAAAGTCGCTGATGAGTTAGGCGGTAGATATATTCGGGTAAAACGGGAGCAACAATGTCAAATAGCGGTGCAGGAGCTGAAGTAACAGAAAAACTAGCGGACAAGACAAGGGGGTCGGTAGAAATCCTGACAGGACAACTGGCCGATATGTGGGAAGCGCTGGTATCGATGGTCCCCGGCATGCTGATTGCCTTGATCGTCCTGATCCTCACGTGGATTATTTCCAAATTCGCCATCAAAATTACCGACCAGATAACCAAATCGGCCAGCATGCGCCCATCATTGCGCGAATTGATCGAAACTCTGGTGCGCATTGCTATCTGGGTCATCGGCCTGATGATTGCGCTGACTATCCTTATGCCAGGTCTCACACCTGCCAGTCTTATTGCCGGTCTGGGCTTTGGCGCGGTTGCGATCGGCTTTGCCTTTCAGGATATTTTCGAAAATTTCATGGCGGGCATATTGATCATGCTGCGCGAGAAAATGCGGATTGGTGATTATATTGAATGCGAAGGAACCGAAGGCGTAGTCGAACATATTGCGTTGCGCGAAACCCATATTCGCAAACCCAATAAAGAGCTGACTATCGTTCCAAATTCGATCCTGTTCAAAAACCCGGTCAAAATTCTGACCGATGTTGAAAAGCGCAGACATGACGTGGTGTGCGGCGTTTCCTATGACACCGATCTGGAGGAGGCGCGCGAAGTGATTTTAAATGCGGTTAAATCGGCAGACGGGGTAGATGTTGCAGAAGGCATTGATGTGTTCGCCTGCGAATTTAATTCCAGCTCGGTCGATTTTAATATCCGCTGGTGGTCTGGCTCGAAACCGCGCGCCATGCACGAAAGCCGGGATACGGTTATTCGATCCGTCAAGCGCGCTCTGGATGATGCCGGCATTGAAATTCCATTCCCTTATGTTACCCATACGTTCAAGGAACCTGTTCCGATTGCTGAAAAAGAGGAAAGCTGAATGACTTTGCTAAGAAACCTCGCCACCGCCGTTGTCGGCAACGCAGCGCGCAAGCGCGGCAAAGGCAACGGAATAATGGGTTTTGGTCTGGGCGTGATCGCAACTCGCATTGCAACGCGGTCCCTTCCCGGTGCGATGCTAGTCGGCGGCGCGATGATTGCCAAGGCGCTCTATGACCGCTCCAGGGACGAGGAAGAGCTTCCCGCATCAGATCAGGTGATTGATGTGGAACCCACGCCGGCAAAGAAAAAAGCGAAAGCGCCGTGATCGCAGACAAATTGCTGCCGACTAACAATTGCAATATTGATTGCCACTGACATTGCTGTAAGCTTCTAGCAGATCGCCAAAACGGCGACGCAGGAGAGTATTTTGGAAGCTGTAACATCCGCGCCAGTATCCCCACGAAAATTCTATGGCTGGAACAATGCCGCGCTGATTTTCTTCATCCAGTTCGCTGCATCCGGATTCGTGTTTTTCGCCTATTCGGTAATTTTCCCGGAAATGGTCTCAACTATGAACTGGAACCGGGGAGACGCATCGATTGCGCATAGTCTCGGTTTCGTGATGCTTGGGCTCAGCTACCCTGTGACGGCTTGGTTGATTGGTAAAAGAGGGGTGCGGTTTACATTCACGCTCGGCCTTTCGGTTATGCTTGTCGGCTTGCTCATGGTGACTTTTCTGGTCAGCGAAGTCTGGCATTGGACGATGGTCTGGGGTCTGGTGATGGGTGTATCATTTGGTCTGACCGGGCCAATTTGCGGACATACACTGATCATCAACTGGTTCAACATCCGGCGCGCCACGGTGCTTGGCATAATAGTGACCGGCAGCGCTGTCGGCGGATTTGTTGCACAACCACTCATAGCCCGCGTTATGGCTCATTTTGGCAGCTGGCAGTCCGGATGGATGACCAGCATGATCGCGCTGGTCGGCGCGCTGGTCATTGCACAGTTTCTGATCAACAAACCGGAAGACATCGCCCAACATCCTGACGGAATCGATCCCCGTAGTCAGCAAGGGTTGGACAGCAGAAATGCCAAGCCGCGCACTTATCGCAGCGCTCAGGACTGGACGCTTCGTCAGGTCTTCAAAACACGATCGATTTTTCTGATGATGCTGATCGCAGTAACCTATCTGGCTGTTGGGACATTTCTGCTGACCCACGGCGCACTGCATCTCTCCGACATCGGTATTTCTTCGCTCGATACCGCAACGCTGGTCGGCATTTTCATCTTCGGTAGCGGAGCAGGGCGGATTCCGGCGGGTATGCTCGGTGACCGGATCGAGTTGCGCTGGTTGATTGCCGCGATCATGGGCATGATGCTTATCGGCTTTGTAACATTTGGGGCATCGACAAGCTTTCCGATGCTGGCGATTTCCGGCTTTATCACCGGCTGCTGCTATGGCGGAAAATTTGCACTCGCTCCGGCTATGATCAGCAATTACTTTGGCGAAAAAAGCTTTCCGATGATCAACTCGGTCTACGCTCCGTTGTTGCTCCCCTTTGTCGCTATGGCACCGGCAGGCGCCGGATATTTATTTGAAGCCTATGGCAATTATGATCTGGCATTTCTGATCGGGTCAGTGCTGATTGGGCTATCGACATTAGCGGCCGCGGCGCTCAAGCCGCCAGTCTTCAAACCGGATCCTGCTGGCTAAACATTCCCGTCAGCAGAGAGCAGCGCGGCAATTGGGCGAGTGGTCTCGCGCCGGGCCAGCACGATCATCAATATAGTGGTGAAAGGCACAGCCAGTATCGCGCCGGGAATACCCCATAGAGACGCCCATATCGCCAGGGATATCAGCACCACCATCGGGCTCAGATTAACCGACTTGCTAAGCATACGCGGTTCCACAACATTACCAATGATCATTTGCGCTGCGGTCAGCAGGCCGGTTGCGATCAGAGGCGTAGTCAGCGTTCCGAATTGGGCGACGGCGAAAAGCGCCGGGAAGGCAACGCCAACAATTGAGCCGATATAGGGGATATAATTTAGCAGACCGATGATGATCGCCCACAGCACCGCATATTCCACACCCATGATCACCAAAATGATCCAGCAGACCACGCCGAGCATGATATTGATCAATGTTTTGGTTGCCAGATAACTGCCGATATCATGGTTGATTCGCGTGAACATATTCAGCGTGTCAGTCGATGCCATATCATTGCCAAACGCCCGGCGAACTTTTTCGGGGAAGCCGGTAATTTCACTGAGCATAAACGAAGCATAAAGGATCGTGATAAACACAAAGCCGCCGAAAGAAGTGATCGATGACAAAGCCGTTTGCGCGATCGAGGCAATATCAATCTCGGTGAAGAAACTATTGGCAAATTCGCTGACCGCTTTGCCAACGGCTTCACTGCCGCGGTCGAAGATTTCTGAAGGCGAAGCCATAAGTTCAGCGGCCCGTATTTTTGGTTCGGTTGCCGTGGCTGAAACCGGAAACCAGCTTGCGAACAGGTTTTCCAGATTGCGCTGATAGAGCGGTAAAGAGGGTACCAGATTTTGCAGGCTGGCGACGAGCATGCGGGTCATGGCAAAAAGCACCATCAAAAAGCCAATCAGCGCCAATGTCGCGCGCAGCCAGATCGGCGTTCGGCCCAGTCCCGGTAAACGGGCCACAGCCGCGCTGGCAGCATATAATATCTGAAGCAGAATCACTGCCGTTACAATCGGGAGGATGATATCCTTTCCGACATAGAACAGCCAGCCGATCATGATAGTCAGGCCGACTGAAAAAAATATCGTGCTGACGCGGGTCGTGACCATCGGACCGGATTATTCCCTTTCACAGCAGGATTGCTATGCTGCGTTCCTGATAATGACAAACCGCGCCAGTGTCATCAGTTGGTTTAGGCCATAAAGACAAGGTGGTAGTGACAAGCATCTTGACGCACTGCGCCGTTCTCGGCCAATAGCCGCTATGGCCGACGATATTTCTTCACATAGCAACGACAAACTGAGCCGCCGCGGGCTTTTATTTGTTCTTTCCTCTCCATCCGGCGCTGGCAAATCGACGCTGGCCCGTATGTTGCTGGGGGCCGATGATGAAATCGCGATGTCCGTGTCTGTCACCACCCGCGCCCAGCGTCCTGGCGAGGAACACGGCAAGGATTATTATTTCGTCACTGGTGATGAATTTGAGGAAATGGTCGCTGACCATGCATTTCTCGAATATGCAACCGTATTTGGCCACCGCTACGCCACCCCGGCCGCGCCGGTCCAGAAGAGCCTGGAACACGGCCAGGATGTTTTGTTCGATATCGATTGGCAGGGCACCCAGCAACTCTATCAACGCGCCGGGCAAGATGTCGTGCGGGTTTTCATCCTGCCACCAACTCTGGCAGAGCTAAGAGACCGGCTGGAAAGCCGCGCCACCGATAGCAATGAAATCATCGACAGCCGCATGCAGCGGGCTACCAGCGAGATCAGCCACTGGGATGGCTATGACTATGTGCTGATCAACGATGATCTCGACGCCTGCTTCGCCAAGGTAAAACAGATTCTCTCGACCGAACGCTTGCGCCGGGCGCGGCAGACCGGGCTGATTGGTTTTGTCAGGGATTTGGTGGCGGAGTGACGCGGGGCTCAGTCCGCTTGCGTGGCTTCCTGCCTTTTGTAATAGCCGTCGAAACTGGTGGTCCAGGTCTTGCCGCCGTCCGATGAATTCTGTCAGTGCTGGCGAACCCGGCCGTCGGATAGCGGTGTCCAGGTCACCAAATTGATGGTATTGGTCGCCTTGACCGCCGGCAGTTCGGCATCGGTGGGCACCATTTCGCCTTTTTCGCTAAGCCCGCCTTCGAGATAGACCGCGCCGCCGCCATTGCCCATCCAGCTCTGGTGCCATTTGCCGGTTTGCTGGTCATTGAAATTGATGCTCCGTCCGGAAAACGCGTTATTCGTATAATCCTCGAGCACCACACAGCCATCCTGGGCGGTGGTGATATGGTTGACAGCCGTGGGTGCACTGGCGCCCGCCACGGTGACATCCCAGCTACCCAGCCAGAAATCAAACGCGCGATAATCATCGATTGCGCACGGCGTGGTCGCCTTGAGCACCGCAGCATAGCGCGGATCGCCGGCAATCGGGGCAAATTGCGCTGTTCCCTTGATGACCCGGCCAATCTGCGAACCGGCCTTGGCAATCTCTTCCAGCTGGGTCAGCGCTTAGCCGGAATCGCCCGTTTCCAACGCAATCAGCGCGAGGCGATAGCGCAGGCGGGAGGCCGGCTGAAATCCGTTTTCGAGCGCCTTCAGATAGGATTGGCGGGCGGCCTTGGCATTGCCGCCGCGATGCTGCGCCTGCCCCAGGCTGGCCCGGTTGGCGGCATTATCGGGATCGGATTTGAGGAGTTTTCGAAAGGCCGTGACCGCACCTTCCCAGTTTTCATCCGCCATCAACTGATCCGCTGCGACCTGTTCCGGAGAGGGTGCCGGGGCTGCTGCCTGTGCCAATAGCGGCGATGCAAAGGGGGATGGCGTCACCATGGCAGCGACTGCCGCTCCCTATAGGGGCAGGAAGCGGAGAAGAGCCCCGCCGGATCTGGAGCATGCCCATGCGGTAGGCAATTGATCCCGCGAAGCCCGTTTACGCGTACCCAAAGTCATGACACCATCCCCCATTTGTTCAGCCGTCGCACGCCCGAAGGTTGCCGTTTCTGGAGCGCAAAGTGGCTGGATAGGACCATAGCAAGATTTTTTGCAAGCCTCGAGGGTTTTCGACAAACGGCGGACGGGTTTCGATATAGCTGCAACGTCTGGCCAATCCATGACGCGACTAGGCAGCGAAATCTCTTTCTTGCATCGCGAACAAAAACAGAACATACTATTCACCGAACCCTGTCCCAATGACCCGCTGGACTCTCTCCGGCATCTTCGGCAAAGCACGCGCATGAGTTTGACCCACATTAAAGTTAAGGGCGCCCGGGAGCATAATCTCAAAGGCGTTGATATTGATCTGCCACGCGACAAGTTGATCGTGATTACCGGCCTGTCCGGCAGCGGGAAATCATCGCTCGCGTTCGACACTATCTACGCCGAGGGGCAGCGGCGTTATGTGGAATCGCTCTCCGCCTACGCACGGCAGTTTCTGGAGATGATGCAGAAGCCCGATGTCGAGCATATCGAGGGTCTGTCCCCCGCCATCTCCATCGAGCAGAAAACCACCAGCCGCAATCCGCGTTCAACGGTCGCGACGGTGACCGAGATTTACGATTATATGCGGCTGCTGTGGGCGCGGGCCGGGGTGCCTTATTCGCCCGCAACCGGGCTGCCGATTACCGCGCAGACCGTATCGCAGATGGTCGACCGGGTGATGTTGCTGCCGGAAAAAACGCGCTTCTATCTGCTCGCCCCGGTCGTGCGCGGGCGCAAGGGCGAGTATCGCAAGGAACTGCTCGAATGGCAGAAAGCCGGTTTCACCCGGGTCCGAGTCGATGGCGAATTTTACGATATTGAAGAGACGCCCAAGCTCGACAAGAAGGTCAAGCATGACATTGAAGTCGTGGTTGACCGCCTGGTAGTGCGCGAAGGGCTGGAAACGCGGCTAGCGGATAGCTTTGAAACCGCGCTCAGGCTGGCTGATGGGCTGGCGTTTGTGGATCTGGCTGAGGGGACGGTTGCCGAGGCTTTGGCGGATAAGGGCGGAGTTAATGAAGCAAGCGCCTTGTTCAAACCAGAGCCTGGCGACAATCGTACTTCGACAGGCTCAGCACGAACGGACATTAAAGATGGTATCGCGTTAAAAAAATCCGCTCGTCCCGAGCTTGTCGAAGGACCTGATATACCGCAGTTGGGCGGGAAAATGAAAGGCACCGGCCTGCCGGACAACCGCATCGTGTTCAGCGAACGGTTCGCCTGTCCGGTTAGCGGCTT
The DNA here is from genome assembly GCF_012516475.1 of Parasphingorhabdus halotolerans. Lineage (NCBI taxonomy): Bacteria > Pseudomonadati > Pseudomonadota > Alphaproteobacteria > Sphingomonadales > Sphingorhabdaceae > Parasphingorhabdus > Parasphingorhabdus halotolerans. Next base: position 1,207,442 of record NZ_CP051217.1, read on the forward strand.
CACTATCGAGGAAATCGCGCCGCGCCTGTTCTCGTTTAACGCGCCGCAGGGCGCTTGTCCCTCGTGTGACGGTCTGGGCGAAAAGCTGCATTTCGACACGCAACTCATTGTCCCCAACCCGGCGCTGAGCATCAAGAAGGGCGCTGTGGTGCCGTGGGCAAAATCCAATCCGCCTTCGCCTTATTATATGCAGGTGCTCGGCAGCATCGCGAAACATTTCGAGTTTTCGCTGGATACGCCGTGGAATGAATTGAGCGAACATCATCGCGATATCGTTCTGAACGGCACGCAGGGCCTGCCGGTCACTTTGCGCTTTCAGGACGGGCGCAAATCCTATGAAGTGAAGAAGCCGTTTGAAGGCGTCGTCGGCAATCTCAATCGCCGCATGCTGCAGACCGAAAGCGCCTGGATGCAGGAAGAGCTGGCCAAATTTCAGGCGGCGGCCCCGTGCGAGACCTGTCACGGCGCGCGGTTGAAACCGGAAGCGCTGGCGGTGAAGATTGCGGGCGAAGACATTTCCATCTCCACCCGCCGCAGCGTTGGCGATGCGCTGGCATTTTTTCAAGCGTTGGGCGCGAAACTGGACAAGACGCAGAGCCAGATTGCCGAGCCGATCCTCAAGGAGATTATCGAGCGGCTGGGGTTCCTCAATAATGTCGGGCTGGACTATCTCAATCTCGACCGGACCAGCGGGACATTGTCGGGCGGCGAGAGCCAGCGGATCAGGCTCGCCTCGCAAATCGGATCGGGATTGTCCGGCGTGCTTTATGTGCTCGATGAACCCAGCATTGGCCTGCACCAGCGGGATAACGACCGGCTGCTGACGACGCTCAAACGGCTGCGTGATCTCGGCAATACCGTGATTGTCGTCGAGCATGATGAAGATGCGATCCGCACTGCGGATTGGGTGGTGGATATGGGGCCGGGCGCCGGTGTGCACGGCGGCGAGGTGGTGGCGGAAGGCTCGCTCAAGCAGATCCTCAAGTCCAAGAAATCACTGACCGCCGCCTATCTCAATGGCACGCGTGAAATTGAAATTCCGGCCAAGCGCCGCAAGGGCAATGGCAAGAAAATCACTGTCCACGGCGCGCAGGCGAATAACCTGCAGAATATCACAGCTTCTATCCCATTAGGTACATTTACGTGCATTACCGGCCTATCTGGTTCAGGAAAATCGTCGCTCACCATCGACACGCTCTACGCAGCAGCGGCGCGGACGCTCAATGGCGCGCGGATTATCGCGGGCAAGCACGACAAGATTACCGGTCTGGAATATTGCGACAAGGTGATTGATATCGACCAGTCGCCGATTGGCCGCACGCCCCGCTCCAACCCGGCGACCTACACCGGGGCTTTCACCAATATTCGCGACTGGTTCGCCGGCCTGCCGGAATCGGGCGCGCGCGGGTACAAACCGGGGCGTTTCAGCTTCAATGTCAAGGGTGGCCGCTGCGAAGTGTGTCGCGGCGACGGGCTGATCAAGATCGAGATGCACTTCCTCCCCGATGTCTATGTCACCTGCGAGGAATGCGGCGGCAAGCGCTATAACCGCGAAACGCTGGAAGTGAAGTTCAAGGGCAAATCGATCGCCGATATCCTCGACATGACGGTCGAGGATGCGGTGAGCTTCTTCAAGGCGGTGCCGCCAATCCGCGACAAAATGGCGATGCTTTACGAGGTCGGTCTGGGCTATGTGAAGGTCGGCCAGCAGGCGACCACGCTCTCGGGCGGCGAGGCACAACGGGTCAAACTGGCCAAGGAGCTATCCAAACGATCAACTGGGCAGACGCTCTACATCTTGGACGAGCCCACCACCGGCCTGCATTTCGAGGACGTTCGCAAGCTGCTGCAAGTGCTGCAGCGGCTGGTGGAACAGGGCAATAGCGTGATCGTGATCGAGCATAATCTCGATGTCATCAAGACCGCCGACCATATCCTCGACCTCGGCCCCGAAGGCGGCGTACGCGGCGGCGAAATTGTCGCGCAAGGCACACCGGAGGAGGTCGCCAAGGTCAAGGGCAGCTATACCGGCGGCTATCTCAAGGAGATGCTGGCCAAGCAGAAGGCGAGGTAAAGGGCAAACTAGCCCTTCACCACCCGCGCTTGCCACAAAATCATCACCGCCGGAACGATCAGCTCGATCGCCAGCCCGCTCACTTGCCAGCTCGCTGGCTCACCCAAACTTGCCCAGGAAACCATTCTGCCGACAGCGCCGAGTACCCAGCCTAGCAGTGCAAAACGCAGCAGTATCGCCCGGCCTTTAACATCGCCCGCAGAATAGAGGATCATCGCCCCGACCGCGATGTAAACGCCTGCGAGATAGCGATATTGATTGTCCAGCGCCGCTGCAGCATCTGCGCCGCCATTATGTTCCGCCGCACCGAAAATAATCCCGGTCACACCCAGAAATATCGGCACCAGCCCGATTAAAATGGTGACAATGCGAAATGCGTTCATGCGTGTTCTCCCCCTGTTTGCGATAGCGTTTTGCACGCCCGCTGGCCGGTGTCAAACGCCGTCCGGCATGGACAGGCCGCGACCTGCGTGATAGCTCCCGGCCTATGAAAATATTCTCCCTGGTCGCCGCTGCGACGCTCGCGATTCTTCCGCAATCCGCCCTCGCCTGGGGCACCAATGGCCACCGCGTCACCGGCAAGATTGCGGACTCTCATATCGCCGAGAAAACCCGCGCAGCGATCACTGGCATACTGAGCGTGAAGTCCATTGCCGAGGCATCGACCTGGCCCGACTTCATGCGCTCGGACCCCAGCGGTTTCTGGCGCGATGAGACGCCGCCCTGGCATTATGTCACCGTGCCGCCGGGAGAAACCTATGCGACGGCAAAAAAGCCCACCGACAATGAAGGCAAGCCCGTCGGCGATGCGGTCACCGAAGAGGAACGGCAGCAATGGACCGACATAAACCCGCAGACATGGATCGCGGAGAACATAGTCATGCGCGACCGCATCTATCCGTTTGACCCCGACAACCCGCCCAACCCCGAATATCCGGCGATCCCCAACCTGTCCTATGATTATATCTACAAGCATACCGCAGACATGAACCTGCGGCTGAAACAGGGCGGCGTCCGCCTCGCGGCCTATCTGGATCATCTGTTTGCGGAATAGGGGCAAAGGCCCCTCGCCCTATCAGGGAGAGGGTTGCGACGACTTGGCAGCTTGCTGCCTGGTCAAAGCTGGGTGAGGGTGAACGATCTCAAATGCAGAACACCCTCTTCCAGCTACGACTAGCGAACAAGTTCGCAAGTCTGCACATCCTTCTCCCTCAAGGGAGAAGGCACAAAGCGAAATCTGACCCATGATCGAAACCATCATCCTCTGGTTAAGCCTGGCCCTGGTGGCGGCGGGACTGTTGCTGGCTTTGCGGGCGGATGCGCCGTTTATCCGGGGGCCCGTGCGCCGCGTGCAGGCGAAGATTGTCCGCCACCATCTGCTGCGGGATGACGGCGCCACGATGTACAGCCCGGTGTTCCGCTTCCCCGACGAACGCGGCCAGCCGATCGAGGTCCGCGACCGGCTCTACACGCCCTTCCCCACGCCGGTGATCGGCGAAAGCGTCGAAGTCGTCCACCCCTCCGGCCACCCCGAAAAAGCCCGCATCCCCTACCCCGTCTTCCGCGGTCTGATGTACGCAACGCTGGGCTATGCGTTTGCAGTGCTGGTGATGGAGATTACGGGGTGGTGGTGAGGTTAGTAAAAAGTGTTTTGCCTTTTACTCTAACAATATCTCTCTCGACGCGAATTTGTCGCTCAACGCTTTGCCCCGTTTACAAAAATAAAATTACGTTCTAATCTGCCTAGTCTTAGGGGTATTGAGATACTAAATGTCAGATACAAAAAAAAGCAAACACTTAGACGACATATTGACTAGGAAACACGGAGCAGTCGATGCTCAAATCGTATTCATAGATATCGTTGATTATTCTAAACGAAAATCAACGATACAGAAAAAAATTATCGAACAACTACAAATCGATATTTCTGAGTGCCTCAATCGTGTGGGCCAAAGTAATATTGAATATATCCAAAACAATAACCTCAATTTCTCCACTGACGTAATCCGAATTCCGACAGGTGACGGTGCAGCTATATGTTTTACATTTTCCGGATTGCAAATGGTCGGACTGAACTTCGCAACCAACTTATTGAAAAATATCTATGAAAATATCGAAAGCAATCCGTGCGAAAAATTTGAAGACGCAGGATGGTGCAATTGCCATACTCACTATAATTTGAGAATCGGAATTAATGAAGGGAAATGCATTTTATATAATGATATAAATGGCTTAGTAAATGTCGCTGGCGGATGTATAAACGATGCTGCCAGAATTATGAGCTATGCAGATCCCAAACAAATTTTGGTAACAGATCAGGCTTTCAACAACCTAATCGACATGACTACTGATAATCAACTTGAAGAGAAATTTCGTGATATTGGATCTATCACGGTGAAGCACAAAAGAAAAATACCTGTTTCTCAGTATATCGGAGAAAACGAAGATTACATAGCAAGTAACATTCCAATCGATATTCAACTATCTTCTCAGAACGATAAAATGATGGAAATGGTAAAATTCCCATTCACAACGGGAACCGATATTGAAAAGGAAGAACTGTTAGGCCTCATGACTAACATGTCCGGTATAATGGAGCAGTTATTGGGGCCGGGATTAGGGCCAATTATTGAATCGAGCTCAACCAATAACAAATCGAAATAGTTTCAACCTTTCCTACACCGCACCAAATAGGTTAACCTAACTCCTTTCAACCAACCATAGCTGCCTCTCCGCAGCTATGGGCAACAAAAGGAATGGGTTATAGGTTTTCAGGATGATTTTGCGCGATCCTTCAACAAACTCAGGATGAACGGTGCGAGGATGAGCGGGTCCTTCGAAAGGCTTAGGATGAGCGGTTGGAGGAGAAAACTAGCCATGCTGAACCTGGTTGCCTGCGGCGGTCTGACGGCTCAGGATATCCATCGGTTCGGGTATAATCTCCGGGGATGCTGAAACAAGTTCAGCATGACGCATGCCGCGAGGTTCAGCATGGTGATGGTTCTAAGGATCATGTTCAGCGTGACGCATTCGGGGAAATGCCGGATAACGATGATCTGGAAACCACCGTTCGTCCTGAGCCTGTCGAAGGACGGGTTTCCGAAGGCCCATGTCCGCCTGACAATGGCACTTCAACAGGCCCAGTGCGAGCGGGCTTCTCAGATGCGAACCAGGTCAAAACCGCTCATCTGCTCGGCTACCACGCGGCACCCCGTGCTGCGTGGCACCTGCGTGTTGCAGAAGGATCGCCCTCACGACCTTCCCCTTCTTCCCCTTCCCCAACCCCACGCCATGATGGCTGGACGCTGGAGAGACGCGTGCCGTTCCTCAAGGCGCTGGTTTTGCGCGGGGCGGTTCAGCCCATCGGGTACATGATTTCACGGCTGATCTTGTAGATGCGCTTCATGGTGTCGTCGCTCAACACAACGTCGGCCGCGGCGAATATGTCCGCGAGCTGGTCGCTGTGGGTCGCGCCGACAATGGTCGAGGCGACGAAATCATGCTGCTTCGACCAGGCGGTGGCGAGCGTGACCGGAGCCATATCGAGCTCTTTGGCGATGGCCATGAAGCGCTTGGTGGATTCCTCCGATTTCGGGTTTACAAAGCGCTCGGCCATTTTCCTCTGCCGCCCGCCGAGCTTGAGATACGCCGAAAAACGCGCGCCTTCGGGCGTTGCGCCGTCGTTATATTTGCCCGACAGCGCACCGCCGCCGAGCGGGGAGTATGGGATCAGGCTGACCCCCTCTTGGCGGCAAACCTGCGCCAGTTCGTCCTCAAACCGGCGGTTGTTCATGCTGAAATTATTCTGGATGGTGCAATAGCGGGCGACGCCCAGCCGCTCGGAGGCTTCGAGCGATTTCATCAGGCCCCAGCTGGTCTCGTTGGAGCAGCCGATGGCACGGATTTTGCCGGCGCGGATCTGCTCGTCGAGCACTTCCATCGTCTCGTCATAGGCGATGCCGTGGTCCGGCCAGTGGGTCTGGTAGAGGTCGATATAGTCGGTCTGCAGGCGCTTGAGGCTGGCATCGAGCGCGCGGACGATATTGTGGCGGTCCATCGCGGTCATGCCCGCGCGCTGGGCAGATTTGATCCAGCCGTGGCTCGGGCCGGAAACTTTGGTAGCGATAATCAGGCTATCGCGGTCCTTGTCCTTCATCCAGCGGCCGACGATCTTCTCGGTCTCCCCCGCCCATTCCGGCTTGGGTGGAACGGGGTAATTCTCGGCGGTGTCAAAGAAGTTGATCCCGGCATCGACCGACATATCCATGATCTTGCGCGACATCTCCTCATCCGCCCCGCTACCGAAGGTCATGGTGCCCATGCAGATATCCGACACGTAAATAGGGCTGCGTCCAAGGCGGCGTTGTTTCATGGGGTTGCTCCGGAAAAGGAAAGGGATTTAATTGCGTGGTTAAAGATGCCAGATTCTGCCACTGTTTCAAGCGTTAATTGGCGGCGGGACCATTATCCCGCCTCGCCCAGCACCAGGCAGGCGAGAAACATGAGGAACCCGGCGAAGCGATTGGACCGGAACTTGTCGAGCGCATCTGCCCCATCATCGCTGCGCAGGGAGCCAATTTGCCATAGCAAATGCATTGCCATTGGAATGAGCGCCGCCAGCGCGAGCCATTGCGGACGGATCATCCAGAATGCCACGGCCCAGCCAAGGAGAGCCAACATATAGAAAACCAAGACACCGAAACGGATATTGTCGCCGAGACGCAGGGCGCTGGAACGGATGCCAACCAGCGCATCATCCTCGCGGTCCTGCAGCGCATAAATGGTGTCGTAACCGATAACCCAGAAGATTGAGCCCAGATAGAGAAGTAACATCGCCATCGAAAACGTCGGAGAAATGGCGAGCCAGCCAACCAGCGCACCCCAGCTAAACACCATGCCGAGCCACGCCTGCGGCCACCAAGTAATGCGTTTCATGAACGGATATGCGGCTACGAGCACAATGCTGCCGAGCGCCACCAGCTTCGCTATGAGATTGAGTTGAAGCCAGACGACAAGTCCTATTAGGCACAATATCCCCAGCCATGTCCATGCCGCTTTCAGCGAGACCGCGCCGCTCGCCAGAGGACGGGAGCGGGTGCGCTCCACCTGCTTGTCGAGATTGCGATCGACAATGTCATTATATACGCAACCAGCGCCACGCATGGCAATGGAACCAAGCAACAACCACAACAGCATATCCCAGTGCTGTATTGCACCACCCGCCAACGCCACGCTCCACGCACAAGGCCAGAACAGCAGCCACCAGCCGATGGGACGATCAAGGCGGGCAAGCAAAGCATAGGGTCGGGCTACCGACGGAAGCAGACCGATCAGGCCCTTATGCTCGCTATCAGGCGTGTGCTTCACTTCGCTGGTCATTTCAAACCCATATACCGGCATATATTTTTCGTCATGCTGAATTTATTTCAGCATCGCGGCGGAAAGCGCTACGATCCCGTTGGCATCCCGAAACACTTTCAGGATGACGAGATTTTGCAACCGGATTGATCATAATGCCCGCCACTCCTGCTTATCCCCCACGCAGCGCGCCGCGCCTTTATGTTGACGTCGAACTATCAGAAAACGCCGAAATTCGCCTCGACGGCAGCCACGCCCATTATCTGCTGAAGGTCATGCGCATACAGCAAGGCGAGCCAGTGAAATTGTTCGACAATCGAACGGGTGAATATCTGGCACATGTTACCTCTGTGGGAAAACGCGATCTCATTTTGCGCGTCGATGGCAAGACCCGGGAGCGCGAAAATGTCCCTGATCTCTGGCTGCTCGCTGCGCCGATTAAAAAGGATCGTTTTAACTGGATCGCTGAAAAAGCAACGGAATTGGGCATTGCAAAGCTTATCCCGGTGCAAACGGCGCGGACCCAGAATAGCCAGATTAAACCTGACAAACTGCGGGCACATATGATCGAAGCGGCGGAACAATGTGAACGGACGGCGCTTCCCGTCTTCGAGCCGCTAGCGAAACTTGAGGCGGTAGTTGGGAACTGGCCTGAGGATCGTCATCTGTTTTTCGCTGATGAGCGCTTGCATGAAACCGGCGAAAGCAGCTTCCGCAAAGCGCTGGTTGCGCATGAAGGGCCTGCTGCCATTCTTATTGGTCCGGAAGGTGGATTTTCGGATGAGGAAGGTGACATCATCCGCGCCCTGCCCCAAGCTGTGCCAATATCGCTTGGTCCCCGCATCTTGCGGGCGGATACTGCGGCAGTAGCGGCGATCAGCTTATGGATGGCAGGACGCGGTGACTGGAACGGCCCCAAAAGCTAGGACAAACCTAAATTTCAACAAGCGTAAATATCAGATTTCACGGCGTAAAATCTTAAATACGTGCGTGGATTCCGGAAAAATTTACCAAAAATTTAGCCTATTTACCTAGTGCACAATCATGTTTTCGGGGACTTCTCAATATAAGGCTGACAGTGCAGTTCATTTCGCATGGACCATGCGCATAGTTTTGTGCGTGTTCATTGCTATAGCGTTCGGGACAATTTCTGCGCCGGCTCAGGCACAAACGGTAAACCAATATTCGAATGTTCCCGCTTCTCCTGTCGCTATTCCGGACAATGCCTGCCCAGCGACGGTCAGTCGAACGTTTACGGTAGGCACCAGCTTCACAGTCGCAGATGTGGATATTGGTGTCCTGATGGATCACACTTGGCGCCGGGATTTGCGGATTACGCTTTCATCGCCGCTGGGCACAACCGTCACTCTGATGGATTTTGTCGGCGGTAGCGCCGATAACCTGAATGTGCGATTCAACGATGAGGGTCCGGACGGGACAATTGCCGGCCACACATCCGATGATGTTCTCACCCCTTTTTACAGTAGTAACAGAACGCCTGCCGCAGCGCTTTCCGCTTTTGACGGACAAAACGCGCTGGGGACCTGGACGCTGCGCATTTGTGACCAGCAAGGTGCCGATATTGGTTCTTTCCGGCGCGGCGATCTCTATATTACCGAGTTGCCCTCAAACTATGCCGATTTGTCGCTTTCGAAAACTGTAAACAATGCCACGCCTGCCAACGGATCAGCCATCCAATATGTCGTCTCGCTCAATAATGCGGCCTCATCACCCCAAACTGCTACGAGCGTTGTGGTGAGAGACCTTTTACCGGCTGGGGCAACTTATATGAGCCATACCGTCTCGGCTGGCGGCGGAACATATACCGTAGGCACTGGAAACTGGGTCGTTCCGTCGATTGCACCAAACCAAACAAGAACGCTCACGATTAACGCGACAGTTAATGCGACATCTGGTGCAACCGTAACCAATATCGCTGAAATTACAGCCTCATCGCATCCCGATATCGACTCGACCGTAAATAACGGCATCACAAGCGAAGACGATTATGCATCCCGCAGCTTCACGGTATCCGGCACGCGCGTCGCTGGCACACCCCCCAATTTCAATGCAGTTTGTCCGCCCTCCAACCAAATCGTGTTCGACTGGAATGGCAAGAGTTGGCTCGTTGGTTCACTGAACAACAGCTATTCCATCACTGGGTTGGGATCAGTAAACTACGCTGTTTCCACCGACGTTGCGTTCGTCACAGGCAGCCCTACGCTAAACACCACGAACACCGGTGGGTTCGGGACTACTCAGGAATCGTTATTCCTCAATATGAACAACAATAACCAGTCCGATGCATCAACCACGGTCGTAACGCTTCCAACCGCAGTGCCCGGGTTGCAGTTTCATCTTTTCGATGTCGATTTCGGGGCCGGGACTAATGGCTGGGCCGACAAGGTTACCGTTACCGGAAGTTATAATGGCGCAACGGTAACTCCCATTTTGACCAACAATATTGCCAACTATGTAGTCGGAAATACCGTTATCGGCGATGGCAGCTCCAGCGGCGACCAGGTCAACGGCAACGTCGTTGTGACGTTTATGTCGCCCGTCGACACGGTTACCTTCGTCTACGGCAATCATACAACTGCGCCAACTAACCCTGGCAACCAGTTTATGAACATTTATGATTTTCGATATTGTCAGCCTCAAACCACGCTGAGTGTCACCAAGATCAGTAGCGTCGACAGTGATCCGGTCAACGGTGCGACCAATCCAAAAGCCATTCCCGGTGCGACCGTGCGCTACTGCATTTTGATGAGCAACTCGGGCAGCGCGACCGCAACGTCCATTACAGCGACTGACAACATCCCGAGCGATGTAACATTCACTCCGGGTTCTATGCGCAGCGGAACCGGTTGCGGGTCTGCGACCGCGGTCGAGGATGACAATGCAACCGATGATTTGGCAGGCCCGGCCAATGATGAAGCGGATCCCTTTGGTGCTTCTATCAGTGGGACAACACTAACCGCCACGGCCGCTTCGCTAGGACCAGCAGCGTCTTTTGCGCTGACATTCCAGGCCGTTGTCAATTAGGATTGTTACTGACTCGGTTGACGCTTGAGCCGCATCAGAACCTCATCCAGCGCCGATAGAAAGTTCGAACGATCCGATTTGTTGAATGGCGGTGGACCTCCGATATTCTCGGTCCCCATCCCTGCCCGCAAATCTGCCATGATCGCGCGGGTTGCGACCGCCGCGCCTATTGAATCCGGCGTAAATGGCTTGCCATTGGGAGCAAGAACCTGGGAGCCCAATTTCACGCAACGCTCGGCGAGCAAAATATCACCGGTAATCACAACCATCGTCGGGACTGCCCGTTCAGCGATATAGTCATCTGCTGCATCAAAAGCTTCGCTGACCACAACCCGGCTTACCAGCGGATGATCCGGTACCCGAAAATGACTGTTACTGACGATCACTACCGGCACGTCAAGACGGTATGCCACCCGGTAAATTTCATCTTTGACCGGGCAGGCATCCGCATCGACATATATCTGGATTTCAGCATTCATCGGCTAAACTTAGTCCGATTTCGGTTTTCCAGCAAAGGGACGCTTGCCGCGGTGTGGCTTCTTGCCGCCGCCCTTGAAATCTCCCTTAGGCGCGCCCGATTTGCGATCACCTTTATATTCTGATTTCTTCTTGAAACCGTCTTCATCGCCAGATGGTTTTCTCTTTACGTAAGCGCCTTCACCCCCAGCGTCCGATTTCCCGCCATATTTCTTTTTGCCGCCAAAGTCTTTGCCATCTGACTTACCGCTAAAGTCACGAAGGCCGGGTTTGTCGCCCGTTTTATCACCGAATTTCTTCTTGCCAAATTTCTTGCCACCATATTTTTTGCTGGCGTTTGAATAATCGCGCCCACCCGAAGCATTGTCGCCGCGACCGTTTCTCGACCCGCCACCCTTGCGGTTGCGTTTCGCTTCATCGCGCGGTTTGCCTTCAAACTGGGTGATTGTGATATCATCGGTATCATCGCCTCCGCTTTCGCGCTTCTCAGCAACAGCAGCCGTGAATTTATCTACGACCCGGCGCGGAATTTCAAAGAGCGTATCATCGCCATTGATCCGGATTGCACCGATTTCATTTTTGGTGATATGACCTCGTCGGCACAGTACCGGCAATATCCAGCGGGCATCAGCGCGCTGGTTATGGCCCACGTTCATCTTGAACCAGACTGTATCTTCAAAGCCGGGACGCGGACCGCCTGGCGACGGTTGCGATTGCGTGCCGCGATCCAGCATTTGTTCCGGGGCGGGCATTTTGGACCGGTGTGATTGCACCAGCATTGCCGCGATTTCTTCCGGCGTCTTTTCAGCCATCAAGCGCTTGGCAAGCTCGAGATCATCCTCATCAATCTCAACCGGCTGCAACAACGTCTCAATCAGTCGTTCGGCGTCATTTTTGCGAATATCTGCGCGCGTCGGCGCATCTTTCCATTCCGCGTTGATTTTTGCGCCGCGCAGCATGGATTCAATCCGTTTGCGCCGCTGATACGGCACGATGAGAACTGCCGTGCCCTTTTTACCGGCCCGGCCTGTCCGCCCTGAGCGATGCTGCAATGCTTCCGCGTCGCGCGGAATTTCCACGTGGATGACCAAACTCAAGCTTGGCAAATCAAGCCCACGCGCCGCCACATCAGTCGCGACACAAACGCGCGCTCTCTTGCTGCGGAGCGCCTGCATCGCCTGATTGCGCTCGGCCTGCGTGTGCTCGCCTGATAGTGCAACGGCGCTGAAACCGCGATCCACAAGACTTGCATGCAAACGGCGCACGGCTTCCCGTGTTCCACAAAACAGCATCGCTGACTCCGCTTCGTGATAACGCAGCAGATTGACCACCGCATTCTCGGTATCAGCAGGTGCAACTGTGATCGCCTGATACGCAATATCACCATGGCCGCGATCTTCACCAACCGTGGAGATGCGCATCGCGTCATTCTGGTAACGCTTGGCAAGATTGATGATCGGTTTCGGAATCGTCGCGGAGAACATCAGCGTCCGGCGTTCTTCACCTGTCGCATCGAGAATTTCCTCGAGATCTTCCCGAAAGCCCATATCGAGCATCTCGTCGGCCTCATCGAGTACGGCTGCACGCAATTTGGACAGGTCGAGCGCGCCGCGCTCCAAATGGTCGCGCAAGCGGCCGGGCGTTCCTACGATTACATGCGCGCCATGCCGCAACGTACGGCGTTCTTTCGACGCATCCATGCCGCCGACACAAGTCGCAATCTGTGCGCCAGCCCCCTCATAAAGCCATTTCAACTCGCGACTAACCTGAAGCGCGAGTTCGCGTGTTGGCGCAATCACCAGTGCCAGGGGTTCAACGAGAAACGGGAAACGGCCATTGTCATCCAGAAGTTGCGCCGCCATCGCCAAACCAAAAGCAACAGTCTTGCCTGAACCGGTCTGCGCAGACACGATAAGATCGCGGCCTTCGGTTTCTGGAGCCATTACAGCGGCCTGTACGGCTGTGGGTTTATCATATTCGCGGGCTGCGAGCGCTTCAGCAATGAGTGGGGGGAGATTCGAAAAAGGCATGTCTGTATGTATCCATGGCAAAATGTTTAGCGGTGCCAAGGAAATGCCATTCGCCTTGGGTCTGTGGTAAAATACCGTTTTTGTTGATATATCTGTTTATCATAGGGCTTGACCAGCGGCGTATCCGCTCGCCCAAGCCCATTGAAAATTATAGCCACCGAGCCAGCCGGTAACATCTACAGCTTCGCCAATAGCATAGAGTCCGGGCATTTGCCTAGCTTCCATATTCTTGGATGATAATTCGGCGGTACTAATGCCGCCGGCGGTCACTTCGGCTTTGGCGAAACCTTCCGTTCCGTTCGGCATGAAACGCCAATGGGAAAGCCGCCGCGCCGTTTCCTCCAGTTTTTTGTCGGCGAGATTGCCCAGTTCGCCCTCCAAAGCGATCCGTTCGATCAAAACATCCGACAAACGCGTTGGAAGATGTGTTCCAATCGCTTTTTTCAGAGTGATACGCGGCAAATGCTGCTTCGCTTGATAGAGCCAATCGGGAGAAAGGTCCGGCATAAAATCGACAGTCACCGCCTCGCCATGTTTCCAATAGGACGATATCTGCAGGATCGCCGGACCGGAGAGTCCTCTGTGCGTGAACAACGCCGCTTCTCGAAACTGCGTTTTTCCACAACGCGCAACAATCGGCGCAGAAACGCCGGACAGTTCACGAAACAGTGTTTCTTCACCGCCCAGAGTTAGCGGGACCAATGCGGGTACAGGCTCCACCACCTTGAGGCCAAATTGCCTTGCCAGTTCGTAGGCGAAACCCGTTGCTCCCATTTTTGGAATGGATCGCCCTCCCGTGGCGATCACCAGTGATGGGGCGGTCGCAACCTCACCACCATATTCAACACGATATTGACCATCGCGATGGCTGACCGCTGTGATTGATTTTCCCAAAGACAAAGTTACCGTGTCTGCCGGGCACTCATTTAGCAGCATCGCGACTAACTGTTTCGCAGAGCCATCGCAAAATAGCTGGCCAAGAGTTTTTTCATGCCAGTCAATCGCATGACGATCGACCAGCGCGATAAAGTCATTGGCGGTGTATCGGCTGAGCGCTGACTTCGCGAAATGCTTGTTCTGCGAGATGTAGCGGTCTGGCGCAGTATGTATATTGGTGAAGTTACAGCGCCCGCCGCCAGAAATCAGAATTTTCTTTCCAGGCTCGTCAGCATGATCAATTAGCAGCACTTTTCGTCCGCGCTGACCGGCAATAGCCGCACACATCAATCCAGCACCACCCGCGCCGAGGATTATCGCGTCAAATTTTTCGGAAGGTCGGGTCATACTCGCTTTTCAGCTCGGAAAGAACGCGCCCTACAGTCCCAAAACGCGCTTGGCGATAATATTCCGTTGAATTTCGTTTGTCCCACCGTAAATACTCTGGGCCCGGGTACCGAAATAGGTGGCGACGCCGGGAGCGGCGAAACTGCTGTCGCCAATCCAATCGGGGCTGACGCTATCTTCAAATTTGCGGTTGCCGTGCTCGGCTGCCGCTTCAAGAAACAACGTCGTGATTTCCTGAGCGATGTCGGTAGCCACGATCTTCAGCGTTGAAGCTTCGTTACCCGGTGAGCCACCATCCCGGACCGATGACAGCACGCGTAAAGTGGTTATTTCCAGCGCGTCTAGTCGAATTTCCGCCTGACTCAGCCGCTGCACGAAAAACTCGTCGTCAATAAGTCGCTGATTCCCTCCGGTGAGGATGCGCGAGGCGATGGCGCGGATGTTAGCGAGCTGCTTACGCTTGCCGCCAATCCGCGCATAGGAGGTGCGTTCATTGCCCAATAGATACTGCGAGTACGACCACCCTTTGCCTTCCTCACCTATCCGGTTGGTCGCCGGAACGCGGACATCGACGAATTCACATTGGCTTAGGTAATATTTGCCATCGATGGTGATAATTGGCTTCACCGTAACGCCGGACTCGTCCAGCGGACAGCAAATGAAGGTGATACCTTGCTGTTTTTTCTCTTCCTTCGATGTGCGCGTCAGCAGGAAAATCCAGTCTGCATGCTGGGCCGCAGATGTCCATATTTTGGTACCGTTGAGGATATATTCATCGCCATCGCGGACCGCCGAAAATTGCAGCGCAGCCAAATCTGAACCCGCTTCGGGTTCACTATAACCCTGCGCCCAGCCGACGGAGCCATCGCGGATGCCGACGAGCCACTGCGCCTTTTGCTCGTCACTACCAAATGTGTAAATGACCGGCCCGACATAGACGACACCCATCGGGGTTACGGTCGGAGCACCGGCACGTTCCAGTTCTTCGTCGAAAATATATTGTTCTTCGATCGACCAGCCAGGGCCGCCATGTTCTTCGGGCCATGCACTGGCCAGCCAGCCTTTTTCACCCAGCGCCATTTCCGCGCGGCGCACCTCTGCCGTGGTCAGGCTTGCGCCCGATGCGACTTTTTCTAAAATATCCTGCGGATATTCGGTTTCGAAATAGCTCCGGATTTTATCGCGGAACGGGATGAGCGCGGGGTTCTGGTCAAGGTTCATCTGATTGTTTTACGAGAGTTTCTGGGTGAATCAAATGATTAGAAATGCTTGACGCAGATTGGTGTGCGACACTCTTCGCTTGCGCTCGGGAATTTTTCGGTCGCCGGTCCCCCGGATCGGCTTTGATCCGAAAAATTGGTGGAGCCTAGCGGGATCGAACCGCTGACCTCTTCGCTGCCAGCGAAGCGCTCTCCCAGCTGAGCTAAGGCCCCATTTGGATGAAGTGCATCCGGAAGCGAGCGTTTAATCCAAGCGCGCTGTCAAATGCAAATCAAAAATCAGGTATCGTCTGGTTCGTCGTCGCCTTTGCCTTTGCTGACGCCCAGATCATCATCACCGCCCAGATCGACTTCATTGTCAGGTGATGGATCATCGTCATCAATGTTGACGTCCAGATCATCATCATCAACCGTGTCTTCTTCCTTCTTGGCGTCTTTCTTCGGCGTGTCTTCAAACGGCATCGGTTGCTTGGATTTCAAGCCTGGCTCCGGATTCCATGTTTCACCGCATTCGATACAGGCGACTGGATCTTCCTTACCCAAATCATAAAAACGTGTTCCGCATTTCGGGCAGCTTCTTTTCGTACCCCATTCTGGTTTCACCATGGCTGGTTCCAAATCCTATCTAATATGGTCTGTTTCAGGTAATCTTATCCGCCACTGATTCAAGCCTTCAAATGAATCTGCAGCGATATTTGGGCGCGCCTTGCCATAGCAAAGCCGCGCTGTCAAAAGCCGTTTCAAATCATTGCACGAATCACCTAACTATTAAGACGTGCTTACTCGCTGGAAAAACCGACAAACAATCATGGAATCACCACAACACCATAAAGCTCAATCCGGGCACTTCAAACCGGTTGGGCCGCTAACCGGACGGATTGCCGTGCCTGGCGACAAATCGATTTCGCACCGCGCGCTTATATTCTCCACATTGGCTGTGGGTAAAAGCGAGATTAACGGCTTGCTGGAGGGCGAGGATGTCCTTGCGACTGCTGCGGCCCTGCGCGCGATGGGCGCAAAAATTGAAAAGACCGGCGACACATGGACCGTCCATGGTGTGGGGGTCGGCGGTTTGATGCAACCGGAAACAGCGCTGGATATGGGTAATAGCGGTACATCAACAAGGTTGCTGATGGGCTTGATCGCCTCGCACGATATCAGCGCAACGTTCATCGGCGATGCCAGCCTGTCAGGGCGCCCGATGGGCCGCGTGATTGATCCGCTCGGTTTGATGGGCGCGGATATTCAGGCGCGCATGCAGGATGACAAGGCCTGCCTTCCACTCACGGTTCGCGGCATTTGCCCGGCGATTCCACTTGAATACCGACTCCCTGTAGCCTCGGCACAGGTGAAATCTGCGATCCTTCTGGCTGGCCTAAACACTCCCGGCATAACCCGTGTGATCGAACCGACACCAACGCGCGATCATAGCGAGACCATGCTGAAAGGTTTTGGCGCTGATTTGTCGGTGGAAGTCGATGACAATGGGGTGCGAACGATTTCATTGGTCGGCGAAGCGGAGCTAAAGCCGCAGTCCATCAAAGTTCCCGGCGATCCCTCTTCTGCCGCGTTCCCCGTTGTGGCAGCTTTGCTGATTCCAGAATCAGATATTGTGGTGGAGAATATCGGGATTAATCCAACGCGGGCGGGATTGTTTGGCGTGCTCCAGAAAATGGGCGGCGATATTGTTTTCGAAAATGAGCGAAGAGTTGGCGGCGAACCAGTGGCAGATATTCACGTTAGGCATAGCGATTTGAAGGGTATCGACGTGCCCGCCAATATCGCCCCAAGTATGATCGATGAATTCCCGATCCTGTTTATTGCCGCCGCACTAGCAACCGGCACGACGACTACAAGCGGGCTTCACGAACTACGGGTCAAAGAATCCGACCGGCTCAGCCAAATGGCTGAAGGGCTCATATCGCTCGGTGCTAATGTGACCGAGAAAGAAGATGGTCTGGTCATACAAGGCAGCGACGGTAAGCCGTTATCAGGTGGCGGCAACAAACCGGCAATCAAGACCGCGCTAGATCACCGGATAGCAATGAGCTTTGCCGTAGCAGGATTGACCTCCAAGGCGGGCGTAACTGTGGATGACATGAGTCCAGTCGAGACCAGTTTTCCGGGGTTTCGTGACATTTTTCTGGGACTTTCAGCACAATGATCGGTGATTTTGCTGCCAATGTTATCGGTGTACTCGGGAGCATGTTGATCGTGTTCGCCTATGCTTATAACGTGTATGCAAAATCCGTTGATGCTTATGTCTACAATGGTACGAATTTATTGGGCGCTATTTTGCTCACAATTTCACTGCTCGTTCATTTTAATCTTGCATCTCTGCTGCTTGAAATTGTCTGGATAGCCATCGCCATCGGAGGGCTGTGGAAGGCTTATCGGCAAAAGGCGGAACCCCAATGATCATAGCAGTCGATGGTCCCACGGCTTCTGGAAAAGGCACAATTTCACGAGAACTCGCGGAACATTTCAAATTACCCTTGATGGATACTGGCCTCCTTTACCGCGCGGTCGGCTGGACGGTAAAACAAATCGGTGGCAATCCCGATATCGAGGCTGACGCTCTCAAAGGCTGCATCTTCGACGACGATCTTTTGCGCGATCCTGCTCTGCGCAACGAAGACATTGGCGGTTATGCCAGCAAGATTTCCGTGCATCCTGCGGTCCGCAGCGCACTGGACCAACGCCAGCGGGATTTTGCCTGCCAAGCCGGAGGTGCTGTTCTTGACGGCCGCGACATTGGTACTGTTATCGCCCCCAATGCGGATGTGAAGCTGTTTGTGACAGCCTCTCCAGAGGCGCGCGCGGTCCGACGTTTTGAAGAGATGATTTGCAGCGGAGAGCAGGTGAATTTTGATGATATTCTCGCTGACATCCTGCGACGCGATGATCGTGATCAAAACCGCGCCACTGCGCCTCTGAAACCCGCCGCAGATGCGGACTTGCTAGATACAACAGAACTCACTATAGACGCAGCCGTTCAGCAGGCGATTGCCTTGGTGAATGCAAAGATGGGCGGCCGGCGCGACAAAGATCCGGCATAGCAAATAATCAGATGCGCAATACGGAATGGTGAACAACCACTCTGGCTTTAGCGTCGTTTTTGCTATTTTTGCCTTTATTGTATTTATCCAGTTTTTGGCAGTTTCCTGACGGATACGGCGGTCATATCCGGTGGCGGTCGTAGTTTTGGTCCAAGACCAGCGGAACCAACCGCTTGGCCCGAAAAATAGATTACTAAGGAAACATTATATGGCCTCAACGGCATTCCCAAGCCGCGACGATTTCGCGGCACTATTAAACGAATCATTAGGCGGTGAAGATCAAGGCTTTGAAGGCCGCGTGGTCAAAGGCACCGTCGTCGGCATCGAAAATGACATGGCTGTCATCGATGTAGGATTGAAATCAGAAGGCCGCGTGGCCCTGCGTGAATTCGCAGCGCCTGGCAAAAAAGCTGAACTTTCTGTTGGTGACGAAGTCGAAGTTTACGTCGATCGCATCGAAAACGTAAACGGCGAAGCCATGCTATCCCGGGATCGCGCCCGCCGCGAAGCCAGCTGGGACAAGCTTGAAAAAGAACATGATGAAGGCAATCGCGTTGACGGTGTGATCTTCGGACGCGTCAAAGGCGGCTTCACCGTCGATCTCGACGGCGCTGTAGCTTTCCTTCCCGGCAGTCAGGTCGATGTCCGCCCCGTGCGCGACGTCACCCCGCTGATGGATATTTCGCAGCCATTCCAGATTCTGAAAATGGACCGCAAGCGCGGCAACATTGTTGTTTCGCGCCGGGCTATCCTTGAAGAAACCCGTGCCGAACAGCGTTCGGGTCTGATTGAGTCGCTGGCTGAAGGTCAAGTCACCGAAGGCGTTGTGAAAAACATCACCGACTATGGTGCTTTCGTTGATCTTGGCGGCATCGATGGCCTGCTTCACGTAACTGATCTCAGCTACAAGCGCGTCAATCACCCAAGCGAGATGATCAACATCGGCGATACGCTGACAGTCCAGATCATCAAGATCAACAAAGACACCCAGCGTATCTCGCTCGGCATGAAACAGCTCGAGAGCGATCCTTGGGATGCGGCTACCGAGAAATATGCGGTTGGCACCAAGCTGAACGGTTCGGTCACCAACATCACTGAATATGGCGCATTTGTTGAACTGGAGCCAGGCATTGAAGGTCTGGTCCACGTTTCCGAAATGAGCTGGACCAAGAAAAACGTCCACCCGGGCAAGATTGTCTCCACTTCGCAGGAAGTAGAAGTGATCGTACTGGAAGTCGATACCGAGAAACGCCGCATTTCTTTGGGTCTGAAACAGGCTCAATCCAACCCATGGACCGATTTTGCTGATACCCATCCTGTTGGCGCAACGGTTGAAGGCGAAGTCAAGAACGCAACCGAATTTGGTTTGTTCATCGGGCTGGACGGCGACGTTGATGGCATGGTTCACATGTCTGACATCGCATGGGGCATCTCCGGCGAAGACGCTCTAAACCTACATCACAAAGGCGAGCAAGTTAAAGCGATCGTTCTTGATATTGATGTTGAGAAAGAGCGTATTTCACTCGGCATGAAGCAGCTTGAAAAAGGCGCGCCTGCAATGGGAGGCGCTGACACCGGCGGCATGAAGCGTGGTTCGGTTGAAACGGTTACCGTTCTTGACGTGCGCGATGGCGGCCTTGAAGTGCAAGTGGGTGACGATGGCGCAACCGGCTTTATCAAACGTACTGATCTTGGACGTGATCGTGACGAGCAACGTCCTGATCGTTTCCAGGTTGGCCAGAAAATCGACGCGATGGTTACTGGCTTTGATCGCAGCAAAAAGCCGAATTTCTCCATCAAGGCGCATCAGCTGGCAGAAGAGAAGCAGGCTGTAGAGCAATTTGGTTCCACCGATAGCGGTGCAAGCCTCGGTGATATTCTCGGCGAAGCGCTGAAGAAAAAAGACGACTGAATCCAACGGGAACAGTTTAAGAATGGTAAGAAAGCCCGCGCTCTTTGAGAGGCGGGCTTTTTTCATATTGAGACAGTTTCGACAGAAGTAAGTTACAAATCTGCAAAGAACATTGAAAACATAGATGTTTTCTGTCATCTAATAACATTGTTGTAAGCGCGAATGGGCCAAGCAGCGATTCTGTTGCTGCTTTCTGCGGATTATATGTGAACTGGGTTGCCCCCTGACTCGAAAGGCATACCGATGATACGTTCTGAATTGCTTGATATACTGGCTGAAGAAAACCCTGAGCTAAAGCCGGATGAGATAGAAAAAATCGTTGATCTGTTTTTTAACCAGATAACCCAGAAGCTTGCTAGCGGTGGGCGTGTGGAGCTTCGCGGATTTGGCGCTTTTTCGACCCGCCAGCGCGAACCGCGTATTGGCAGAAACCCGCGCACCGGAGAATCTGTTGAGGTACCGGCAAAGCGTGTACCCTATTTCAAGCCCGGCAAAGAAATTCGCGAACGGTTGAACAAGCGCTAGACCGCAACTGACAATCAAAAAAATCAAACATAGATGACGTTCGCACTTGACCGCGAGCGCGCAATGATGCTTGTCGCAAACCATCCGGGGTCAAAGACATTTGCGTCCGGTCAGCTAGGTGCGGACGTGGCGAAATGGTAGACGCAGCAGACTTAAAATCTGCTATCCGAAATGGGTGTGCGGGTTCGAGTCCCGCCGTCCGCACCAGTTCCCCGAAAAGAAAATGTCTGCTGGACATTTTCAGGGAAACTCCCAAGCGATAGCAACGGGCTAAGATGAATCATACTATCCAACGATAGATATTTGCTAAACTACAAATCACCAATCATAACATCGCCATATCCACCGGCTGATCCAGCAATATTCTGCCGGCAAGTTCATAAACCGCAGGGGCTGTTGCGATGTGCTGGGTGGCGACATAGGCATCGCGAAATCTGCGTTGAAGACTATTATTGGAGTAAACCGCCGCACCGCCGCCCAGTGTATAAGCAGTTTTGCAGACCTCGGCGCCCACTTCTGTTGCATGGGCACAAGCCAATCGCAACCTGGCACGGGTATCGGGCGATATTTCATCGTGCTGCTGCGCTTCCTCCCAGGCTGCTTCAACGGCACTTTCCAGCAAGGCGAATGCGCCGCCCAATACAGCCTCCGCTTTAGCTATATCCACCTGCACAGTGGCGCGTTGTGCCATAGCGCGTCCGCCACCGGGCGTTTTCTTGTGTATTGCGATACTCTTAATTTCGTCCAAAGCGCCCTTCGCGTTGCCAAGCGCGACGGAGGATACTCCAAGCGCCAATAAACCGAATAACGGAAATTTATAAAGGGCGCCTGTTTCACGCGGGGTGTCCGCAACAAAAGAAACGCTTCGCTCCTTCGGTACTTTGATGTTGCTCACGCCAAAGTCTCCCGAGCCCGTGCCTTTCAAACCCGAAACATGCCAGCTATCGATAAATTCAGCCGCTCTAGCCGGAAAGTATAACATGCGGTGATAGGGCGCGCCATTTTCAAAAGTCTGCATTTCTCCGTCTTTGAAGATTATGGCACCGCCGCCAAGCCAGCTGCAATTGGCGCTGCCGGAACCCCATTGCCACTGGCCCGATAGCAGGTAATGGTCGCCCAAATCCTCCGCTTTACCCATTGGCGCAAATACGCCACCAGTGATCACATCATCGGCTCCAAATATTTCGGTGGCGGTTGAGTGATCCATGTAGGCACTTGCCAGGCTCGAGGTTACGGCAATCATAACGCACCAGCCAGTGCTGGCATCCGCTTCAGAAATAGTTTCAACCGTTTTTAGAAATTCCAGTGGAGATAACTCCAGACCGCCCAAAGATTCCGGTTTTGAAAGATTCATCGCGCCTGCGTCGGCAAGCATCTTCGCAATATCGCCAGGCATCCGCCGGGCTGCCTCAATCTCTTCTGCTCGCGCTTCAATTTGTGGCAATATCGCTAGAATGGCTGCACCGGTCAATCTACCAATGTCAGCAATATCATATTGCGAACCAGACATGATTTTTTCTCCTTAATCGGCCGGCAGCATAAGGGTTAGGCTTGGTCGATCCAGTAAAAACAATTAGGGTCGTGTTATGCGTGTGATGGCTCCAATTTTGGCGATACTTCTGTTGCTTGGTTGCAGCCAGCAAAATGACAGGAGTTCTGCGCCCGGCCCGGAGCAAATTGTCCGCTTGTCCGATTCTGAGCTAAAAGGTCTCGACCCACAAAAAATATCTGATCTGTCTTCATTGCGGATTGCCAGCGATCAATTTGAAGGCCTGACCCGTCTGAATGCCCGTGGGAAAGCCGAACCGGGCTTGGCAAAAGCGTGGGAGACTTCTCCAGACGGCCTGCGATGGACATTCGAACTGCATGGCGGGTTGAAATTCTCAGACGGCACTCCGTTTGACGCCGCACTCTTCCCAGAAATATTCCTGCGCATGAGAGCCCCCGGAACGGCCTCGCCGACCGCGAATCTGTTCACAAATATTTCCGGCATCAAGGCCATCAGCGACAATCGGCTAATTGTGTCACTCGCTTCGCCCGCACCCCATTTGCCGGCGCTATTGGCGCATCCCGCTCTGGCAGCGATTCCGCTACACCGGATAAATAACGCAGGCGACACATGGACGAATGATCGCCCGATGATAACCAGCGGAGCCTATCGGCTGGTCGATTGGCGGCTGAACGATCACGCTCGGATGGAACGTAACCCCAACTGGCACGAAGATCCCGCGCCGACCGATACTATTATCTGGAAACCGATGGATGACAGCCTGTCAGCAATGCGTCTGGTACTGGCCGGCGGCGCTGATGTTTCGGCAGATTATCCTGACAGCCGTCACCGTTGGCTCAAGGAAAATCACCCTGGCCTGGCACATAGCGTTCCCTATCTGGGTAGCTATTATTTTGCGTTTAATATCCGCAAGCCACCGTTTGATGATTCAAGGGTAAGGATAGCATTATCAATGGCGGTCGAACGCGAGTGGATTGCCGATAAGGTGATCGGCATCGGCAATATGCCGGCTTGGGGGTTGCTGCCACCGGGACTTGCCGGAGATATCGATTATAAGCCCGACTGGGTTGACTGGCCGCGCGAAAAACGATTGCAAGCGGCCGGAGAATTGCTCGCTGACGCCGGTTATGGAACAAAACATCCGCTTAAATTTGAAATCCGCTTCAATAGCTCGGCCGAACATCGCCGGGTGTCCGTAGCACTGGCAGCGATGTGGCAACCGCTGGGTGTTCAGACAAGTCTGTTCAATAGTGAGGCAGCGCTGCATTTTTCCGCGCTTCGCGACCATGATTTTACGCTGGCCCGTTCGGGCTGGATCGGCGATTTTCCGGCGGCGGAAAATTTCCTTTCGGTCCATCAAACAGCAAATGGAACAGGCAATTATTCGGGCTATGATAATGCAGACTTTGATGCGCTTCTTGCACAGGCGATAGCTTCAGCCGATCCATTTGAGCGACAAACATTGATGCGACGGGCAGAAGCGATGATGATGGCCGATATGCCGGTTTTACCCCTCTATTATTACGTCACCCGTTCGCTGGTCGGCAAACGCATCGCGGGATGGGAGGATAATATTTCCAATGTGCATCCAAGCTATACTCTGCGTATAAAGACCCAATGATCACGCTCGCTTACTCTCGCTTGGCAAAAACCGCAGGAGGATTTCTCACTGCACTTCTGCTGACTGCATGCGGTTACTCGGGGAATGAGGATCGCGCCAGCGTGACGGTCATCGAGGAAACAGCTCCAGCAATAAAGCCAGTTGGAACACGATTAAACTATATATCGGCAACCGCCCGCGCTGCTGTCGCCAAAGGGCTGGTCGGGTTTGACGAAGAAGGTCGAGTTGTGCCGGCCATCGCCGCACGCTGGATTGTGACCGATGATGGTCTGAGTTATATTTTCCGCTTGCACGACGGCAAATGGAACGATGGTCGCCAGATTACGGCCGAGCGTGTGGCTAAATTGCTGCAGGAGCGGATCAAGGAACTCGAAAACAGCCGTTTGAGATATGATTTGCGCGCGATTGAAGAAATCGTGTCGATGACAGGCCGCGTCATAGAAATCCGGCTCAATGCACCGCATCCCAATTTTTTGCAGCTCATGGCGCAACCTGAACTTGGACTGTTTCGTGCCGGACACGGCGCTGGCCCAATGGACGATCTTATGATGAACGGCATTTATGCGCTGGTTCCATTTGAACAATCCGGCGAAGAAGCAGAGATTGAGACCGAAAACGAACCCGTGGATGACCCCCGGCGCGTAGCCATGCGCGCAGACAATGCCGCTAAAGCCATTGCGCGCTTTCAAGCCGGGCAAACAGACTTAGTTCTCAACGGCAAGTTTCACCATCTGCCGCTGCTGGATGCCGCAGATATCGATACTAACGATCTCCGTCTTGATCCGGTTGCAGGCCTGTTTGGTTTTCTCTTTGTAAAAGTCGAAGGTTTTTGGGCGGTGCCAAAGAACCGCGAAATACTGGCAATGGCGATTAATCGCCCTGCACTTTTAACCTCTTTCCCGCAGGTCACCGGCTGGCAAAGCCGTCAAAAAATCATCCCCGAAGCACTGGATGTCGAAGGCATTAATACCCGCCCGGATTGGGCTGGCATGACAATGGAGGCCCGCCAGCAATTTGCTCGCGAACATGTCCAGCGCTGGAAAGCATCTGAAGGCCCGATCAAACCGCTTACCGTTCAACTCCCCGATGCCGCCGGAGCCGATATCCTATTCCTGCGGGTACGGACTGATTTACGGCGGGTTGGCCTGGACCTGCGGAAAGCCGGAAATGGTGCCACAGCAGATGCGCGGCTGATCGACAGCATTGCGCCTTATGACAGTCCGCAATGGTTCTTGTCCCAGCTAACATGCGCCAAAACACCGGTTTGCTTGAATGACGCCGATGCCAAACTCAAGGAGGCGGATGCGGCAACCAATCTGCAGATTAAAGCCCGTCTTTATGCCGAAGCCGAGAAAATATTAGTCTATCATTACAACTATATTCCGCTTGGCGTTCCGGTGCGCTGGTCGCTTGCCAAACCCGCTCAGCGCGGCTTTGCGGTGAACCCGCGCGGCTGGCATCCATTGAATTATCTGGTTGGCGTACCCATATCCTGAGTGTATGAGTAGTTTAACACAGGGAGGCTGAATATGGCCATTTCCGAAGACCAGTTGAAACGTCTGGCAGAGCAACTGCCGGATGTCAGTCGCGATCCGCAAGCGGTTCGAAATCGCGTCGAAGCGATGGAAAAAATACTCGAACGCGCCTTTGTTATTCCGGGCATCAACAGGCCTATCGGACTGGATTCGCTAGTCGGCTTAATCCCGGTCGTCGGTGATATCGCCACTGCGCTGATGGGTGCCTATATCGTCTGGGAGGCCCGCAATCTTGGCATGTCGAAGATGCAACTCACCCGCATGGCAGCCAATGTCGGAATTGATACTGCGCTGGGCGCTATTCCCCTGGCGGGCGATGCATTTGACTTTTTCTGGCGGTCTAACAGCCGTAACCTCAAGATTGTTCGCAAACATCTGGACAAACATCATCCTGGTACACGGACGATTGAAGGGTAACAATCAAGCCCCCGCCAAATCTTGACCGGCACATCATCCTTCAACGCGCGCATATTCGCCGGACAACGCGTGGGCCGAAAGTTCTTGCCCAAACACAGCCGCACTTCATTCAGCCAGCCACGTTGATTGACTTTCAATCGAACCATTTCCGGACGCAGACCATCGTTCGCAGCGGCGAAAGCGTTTCGTAGAGCGCCGACAGTCAGAGGCTTGCGCGATAATCTGTCCATATCGGGAAACTGCACAGCATCAAACATCGTCCTGGATATCCTAAAATAAGTTTCGGGGCGCTTGGCCATGCAAGTGCCGTGTTTGGCCCACTCACTTGCCATAAGCCGGGTCGAGGGCATCATGCAGAAATTGCGTTTGATGAGCGCAGGCGGCAGCGCATTCGTGGCACGACACCATTGCGGATAGGCAGGTCCACGCGCATCCGGCCACAAGCCGTGGAGAATGAAGGCAAAACTCCCGTCATCGCCACTGCACTGGGTTTTGTCGCGGCGGCTGTCCTTGCGCAGACGGCAAAATTCAGGAGACCAGCTCAGCGCCAGAGTGTATCCGTTGACGGGTCTTATTCGGCGCGGTTCGCTGGACGGCTTTTTTGCCGGAGCGGCGGATTGGAGAACCGACGGCGCACGGCATTGGTAGGATTGGGCGTGTGCAGGAGATGCCGCAAGCAAGATCGCCACCATGCACAGCAATCCAAAAAACCCGTCATGCTGAACTTGTTTCAGCATCTCCCGAATATCCTTTGGAGAACATCAAACCTGTTCAAAATCAAGCCCTATATCCGCAGCAGGCGCACTCTGCGTCAACCGCCCAACCGAAATAAAATCAACGCCCGTCTCTGCCTTATCGCGGATGGTTTCCAAAGTGACGCCGCCGCTCGCCTCGGTAGGCACGCGCCCGCCGATCAGTGTCACGGCTCCGCGCAATGTTGCCGGTTCCATATTGTCGAGCAGCAGGTGCGTTGCGCCTGCGGCTAGAGCTGGCTCGATCTGGTCAACCCTATCCACCTCAACAATAATCCGTTCGATCCCCGCATCAACCGCACGCTTCACTGCTTCGGTGATATTTCCTGCGACCGCGACATGATTATCCTTAATCATCGCCGCATCCCAAAGGCCCATCCGGTGGTTCTGCGCCCCGCCCATCCGCGTCGCATATTTCTCCAGCACCCGAAGGCCCGGGATAGTTTTGCGCGTGTCGAGCAAGGTGCAGCCCGTACCCGCAATCCGCCGAACATATTCATTAGTCATGGTCGCGATACCGGTGAGATGCTGCACGGTGTTCAGCGCACTGCGTTCGGCGGTCAGCATCGCCCGGCCCTTGCCTTTCAGCCGCATGATATCGGTGCCAGCGGCGACTGCCTCGCCTTCAGCTACCAGAATTTCAATATCCACATCGGGATCGAGATGCCGGAAAAACGCCTCCGCAATTGGAAGGCCAGCAATCACCGCATCATGGCGGCTATCCATCACGCCGGTAAAAATGGCGTCTTCGGGGATGACAGTTTCGGATGTGACATCGCGACCTGTCGGGCCGAGGTCTTCGGCCAGCGTCGAAGCAACGAAGGCATCGAGATCAAAACTTGTCAGATTAAAATTGTCTGGCGAGAAGGGCATTGCTGCTACTTTCCATCATATTGTTAAATTCGACAAGGCGCGCTTCCAATTCCTCCAGTGACGGCCCTACCAGATGGTGCCGTGCTTGCTTGACCATCGTTTCGGCTTCTTCGCCGATCAGGCGAAGCCGCCGGTCCGATTGGCAAGACGTAGCGGCGGAAAACAGTGCGTTGAGAAAATTGATCGACGCCAGATGATTGGTTGCCACGCCCGACCGCATCGCTCCGAAACTCCGTTCGACAAAATGGCTAAAATCATCGCTTAGCGGCTGTACCCGCTGCCAGTCATAATCCTCCTGCTCGGGGCCTCTGTCCAGATCACGGCTGCCGAGTTCAGCAAGGGCCGCGCCCATCCAGTGCATGGAGGTGATCGCGGTGAACGGGTCATTAATCCCGGGTGAAAGCGCCCGCAACGCTATCTCGACCAATTCGTCGATCAGATATTCAAGGTCCTGTGTTGCCGTCCGCATCCCACCCGTACTCAGACAGTTGCGAATTTTATCGGATATTTCTTCGCTGGCACCGGTTCCCGACAATTCGGCAATCGGAACGTTGGGATGGATAAAATCACCGGTGCGCACTCTGAGTGCAATAGTCGCCTCATGCTCGCGCGCAATTTCATCAAGCGTGTCAAAATCGATGATATCAATATAGCCTTTATTCACCGAGATTATCGGTTCACCTTGGGATTGCTCACGCGGCTCGCGTTCTTCTATTTCGCTTGGATAGCGCGCCTTTACGTCACAAATCAGTCGCTCACCGATATCCTTGAGCACCGTGTTGATTCGGATGCTCGCAGGGATGTGGTGGAGGAAATAGACCAACACGGCAACGGCAAAAATCGCCATGATCATCGCGACGAGCAAGGACAATTGCGGCGTGAAACCGGGCAAAACCGAAGCAGCGGCATCGGCGGCCGACGCGGCACGTTCATCCTCGTCGCGCACGGTGCGGATCACCATCAATGCGTAAACAAAAGTCGCGATAAAGGTCGCCAGCGAAAGCTGATTGCCTTTATCTTCCATGAAATTGGTTAGCAGACGCGGGCCATAGTTGCCGCTCGCATAGGCCACCGCTGCGATAGTTATTGAGAAGACTGTCGAGGCGACACCGATCATCGATCCGGCAATCACGGTCAGCGTGGTGCGCGCGCCAGCCGGACGACTGACATGGAGCCAGTCATAGGTAGAAAACCAGTCCGCCGCGCCATTGCGATCCAGATAGATGGTGACAAACGAAAGGAAGAACGCGATTGTCGAGAACAATGCCGGATAAAACCAGTAGCTGGCGTTTATGGACAGCAAGGCGGAGCGGATGCGGGCGATCATCGCGTCACGCTATCCGATAACGCATGGAGGGGAAAGCAGGAAATAGCTGTCGTGGACCGAGAGAATTCACCCATTTTCACACTCTTGTTCCGCACGTAACAATATTACAAAGTTTAGGAAAGTTAGCCCTGTACGTGCGCGCGCCCGCACGCGCGCGTTGCAAGAAGCGTTCCCAACATGGTTGGACGGGGCGATAGAGAAGTGACCTAACTAACATTGCAGCGGCGATGATGTCACAATTGACGGCATGTAGGAAAGCGTTTCCGCTTGTCCGAAACTGCCAAGCCGTAACCCCACTTTGTCATTCCCGCGAAGGCGGGAACCCAGTTAGATCGAACTATGCCGCGCAGATATCATGTCTATATTCTTGCCAGCAAGCGCAGCGGAACCCTTTATATCGGGCTCACCAGCAATCTTACCGCCCGCATTTTCGCCCACAGAAACGGCAAGGGTTCAGAGTTTACGAAAAAATACGGTGTAACCAGACTGGTCCACATCGAACCCTATGCCGATGTCCGCGACACCATTGCCCGTGAAAAGGCGCTCAAGAAATGGAACCGTGACTGAAAACTGCGTTTGATTGAAGAGAGCATTCGGGATTGCTTCAAACTCAATCAGAAGTCTGTTTGATCCGTAACCATTTCGAACTTCAAAGCTAAACATTTGAAGTTCTCATGTTGCTAATCCTCATGCGCCAAATCGGTCGGCCCCAAATCACCCTGCCCAACGGTCGTGCTCGCCATTTCCATCATCTTGTCGATCGATTTGCGCGCTTGCAGGCGCAGGTCTTCGTCCATCTCGATGCGGGGCTCCAGATCGCGCAAAGCCACGTAGAGTTTTTCCATCGTGTTCAGCGCCATATAGGGGCAGATGTTGCAATTGCAGTTGCCGTCCGCACCGGGGGCGCCGATGAAGTTTTTTTCCGGCACCGCTTTTTCCATCTGGTGGATGATATGCGGTTCGGTGGCGATGATGATCGTGTCGCCTTCAAACTCCTTGGCATATTTGAGGATCGCACTGGTCGAACCGACCATGTCCGCATGATCCAATATATAGGCCGGACATTCGGGGTGCGCGGCAACCGGCGCATCTGGATGCTGGGTTTTCAGCTTCAAGAGTTCGGTCTCGCTAAACGCTTCATGGACAATGCATACGCCGGGCCACAACAGCATATCGCGTCCGGTTTTCTTGGCGATATAGCCGCCAAGATGCTTGTCCGGACCAAAGATGATTTTCTGATCGAGCGGGATCTGGCTGAGAATATGTTCTGCGGACGAACTGGTGACGATAATATCCGACAATGCCTTCACTTCGGCAGAACAGTTAATATAAGTCAGCGCGATATGATCGGGATGCTCGTCGCGAAACGCCTTGAATTTATCCGGCGGGCAGCTGTCTTCCAGTGAACAGCCGGCATCCATATCGGGCAACACCACGATCTTCTCCGGCGACAGAATTTTCGCAGTTTCGGCCATGAATTTCACACCGCAAAATGCAATCACGTCGGCATCGGTTTCCGCCGCCTTGCGGGATAATTCCAGACTATCACCGACAAAATCGGCG
The DNA here is from genome assembly GCF_012516475.1 of Parasphingorhabdus halotolerans. Lineage (NCBI taxonomy): Bacteria > Pseudomonadati > Pseudomonadota > Alphaproteobacteria > Sphingomonadales > Sphingorhabdaceae > Parasphingorhabdus > Parasphingorhabdus halotolerans. Next base: position 1,238,024 of record NZ_CP051217.1, read on the forward strand.
ATATCCTGAATTTCCGGCTTCTGATAATAATGGGCCAGGATGATCGCATTGCGTTCGGTTTTAAGCCGCTTGATTTCTTCGACCACATCCACTCCGGCTAACGAGCCACCTACTCCACCACGTGCGTCCATTTTATCGTCTCCTTTGCCGAATATCGGCGGTTCTCCCTTCATATAGGAAGCAAACGCGCGTTTGTCTTGCCCCGAACTTCGCATTATGCGAGATTCTGTGTAAACTGATCCCGGAAACGGGGAGATATTTATGTATCAAGTCAAACTCACGGAATCTTTTTTTCCGGCGCGGGCCGACACGCCCTATCGCGAGACGACGGTTGCCCGATTGCTGCGGGAGCAAGCGGATACCCGCAGGAACGAGCTAGCGCTCCAGGAATTACTGGAAGATGCCAGCATTGGGCGGACCTGGACCTATGCCGAATTGCTGGCCGATTGCGAAAAGCTGGGTCGCGCTTTGGCATCCCGGCACCCGGCAGGCGCGCGGATCGCGATATGGGCGAGCAATTGTCCGGAATGGGTGCTGATGCAATATGCCGCGATGCTGGCTGGCCTGACCGTGGTGACCGTCAACCCCGCATATATCGCGCGCGAGCTTCGCTATGTTCTCGAACAATCGGGTGCGGTTGGCCTCTATCATTCATCGGCCGTGCGCGGGCGGGCGCTGGGTCCGGTTGCGGAAGAAGCCTGTTACGGCCTCGCAAACGCGGTTCAACAATTTGATATCAGCGATATGGACACGCTATTGGATGGGCCTGAAAACGTCGATCTCCGCGAGACACATCCCGATCATATCATGCAGATTCAATATACCTCGGGTACGACCGGGCTGCCCAAGGGCGTATTGCTTAAGCAGGGTGGCGTGTTGCAGAATAATGCCGATATTGTGGGACGCTGGGGCGTTGAACCGGGTGACGGCATTCTTGTCCCGACACCGCTTTTCCATGCTGGCGGTTCGGCCTTCATGTTTGGCGCGCTAACAACTGGAGCGGTCTATATATCCGTGCCCTATTTCGATCCCGCCTTAATGATCAACGCGATTGAAAGCACGCGTCCCCGTTTTACCGGTGGGGTGCCCACGATGCTGGTGCTTATGGTCGATGAAGTGAAACGCAGCGGCAAGGATATGAGTTCGGTTGAGCGGATGATGTGCGGGGCCGCCATGGTCGCGCCGGAACTGGCGAAAAACGCCCGGAGCCTTTTTGGCGCGCCTGTGCATGTTATCTATGGCCAGACCGAAGCCGCGCCGGGGATCACTTTCTCCTTCGCCGACGACAGCGAAGAAGACCTGACCCAGACCATTGGTCAGCCGCTGCCGCACATGGACGTCGCGATCCTCAACCCTTCCGACAATTCAGTCTGCGCGATTGGCGAACAGGGCGAGATTTGTGTGCGTGGTTACAATGTCATGCACGGCTATAATGACAATCCCGAAGCCACCGCAGATGCAATTGATCAAGATGGCTGGCTACACTCCGGCGATCTCGGAACGATGGACGAGCGGGGCTATTTGAAAATCACTGGCCGGGTAAAGGAGATGATCATCAAGGGCGGCGAGAACCTGTTCCCAGCGGAAATCGAGAATGCGATGCTGGAGCATCCAATGGTTGCGGAAGTGGCAGTAGCCGGGGTCCCGGATGACAAATATGGCGAACTGGTTGCTTGTTTTATGCGCGCCGTCGATGGTCAAAAGCCCGATGAAAATGAGCTACGAACCTTTATTCGCGAACGGCTCTCCCCACAGAAAACGCCAAGTTTTTGGTTGTGGGTCGAAGAATGGCCAATGACAGGATCAGGTAAAATCCAGAAATTCGCTCTTTCGGAAGCTTTCGTGCGCGGAGACTATAACGACCAGCTCGCTTGAAAATGCGGAGAGCTACTTGGTCGGCATCCGAAATGACATAATCCGCGAGACCGCTTTCTGGTTGGCGTCCATGCCGCCTACAATATAGAAATTTTTTCCATCGTTCACGAGACCACGGTGGTCCATGCTCGGCTCGGCTAGTTGGCCCAGCTCTTTCCATTTGTCGGTGGTCAGATCGTACTCAAAAAAGCGCCCGCCGGGTTTGGCGGGAACCCCGTCATAACCGATGCCGTCATAGTTATACGGATTGTCACCGCCTCCTGCAAAAATGACTTTGCCGCGTCTGTCGTCACCAATCGCCGCCATCCGGTATCGCGCTATACCGGCATGGGCATCAACCCCCGCCAGGTGATTTCGGTTGGATTTTTCGGATCAATATCCCCGCGCCAAGTCAGTTTTGCGGCGGCAAATTTGCGCTTTCCATCGACCAGTCTGTCAACCACCGCGACACCATCGGTCACAATGATGCTGTCTCCCGCTATCCCTCCAGCGTGGCCAAACACTGGTTTTCCAGGAAACGCAGTCGCCTCGGTCCATGCGTCCGTCTGCGTATCATAAAGCTGCACGACGCTAACATTGCCTTCGTCATGCCATCCTGAGATCAGATAGATGAAACGGTTCTGATAGGGTATCGCCACCATATCATCGACAGGGGTCGGCATATCGGCTTTGCGCGTATAGCTATTGTCTGCCGGGTGAAAGGCGAAGACTTCCGGTGTCGAAACTTCATCGCCGTTTTCCGCTACAGTATATCCACCAAAAACATAGATCGTTCCCGCAACAGTCACGGCGGCACTGGCAAGACGACCTTCGCTAACGGGCACGTTTGTAATGGCTTCACAAGCTTTGATGCTGACCACACAGGCATAGGCGGCGTTGGACGTGTCCTGCCACGTCTTTCCCGATTTCAGGCCATTAAAGCTGTATATGGTCGGCCCATCAGGACCCTCTGCCATTGCCACAGCATTATTGGTTATCGGCTCGGGCAGTTCAAACCCCGCAACCGAGGACATAACTTCCTGTTGCGGCGTTTGTTCACAAGCAGACAGAGCCAGTGCAGCTACAATGACCCAAAAATACTTCATTCCATGTCTTCCATCTGCTTCTTTTCGGCCAGCACCTCGGCAATCGGCCGCGATAAATCCCATTGCTCACTATATCGACTTTTTTCATAAGGGAAGAAAGCATCGACTTTGACCTCCACGCCCGCCGCTTGCAATGGCAATGCAAAACTGTGGCGAATAGCGCGCCGCGCAGCCTCTCTCGCTAGCCGCATTTGCAGCGGGTTCTTGGCTTGCGTTGCCAATTCTTCCACAGCCTTTTTGCGATTGGCCTGATCAAGCCGGTCTTCGGCATCGGTAAAGGCGATTAACAAACCACCGTCATCATAGGTCTGTATTTTCTCGATATGCACTTCCGGGCGGGCTATTTCGATGGCTGGCAATTCGACATAAAGCGTATTGTCTTGCGCGTCCCAACGGACATCGTCGGCCTTAAGTTTCGCTAAATCCACCTCATAGCGCACAGTACCCGGCATAATCAGCGTCTTGCGGGCGGAAAGACCCAACTTTGTTAGCGTTGTGGTCACGGTCGCATTATAGCTGGCCGAGAATACCGTTAAGCGGTTTTGTTCGCGCAAACCTTCAAGACTGGCGCTGGCAATCGATACCGGGTCAGGATTAAAACTGCTTTCAACGCGATTTAAAAGTAACCACAAGATTGCGCCCAGTAACAGCAGTATGCCGCTGACCAAGGCTGCAGGAACCCACATCTTGCGGCTCATGCGTTCAGGCTCCAACCCTCTTCGGTTTCGTCAGCAATGTTGCGCTTCTGCAAATCGATAAGGTGCGCGCGCACTGATTGTCCCGCCGCACCGACAAGGCGCGGATCGAGACCCTTGTACATTTTCGTCACCATGTCCGGAATGATTGCTGCACCCTCATCCAAAATCTTGAGAATCTGCCGCTCGCGCTGTTTGCGGTGGCCCATCATGCCGCGTACCAATTGTCTAGGATTGGTCACCTTTTTACCGTGAGCGGGATAATAGACCTTGTCGTCTCGCTCGTAGATCTTCTGTAGGCTGGCCATATAGTCGGCCATATCGCCATCGGGCGGGACGATAACGCTGGTGGACCAGGCCATGACATGATCGCCGGTAAACAGTGCACCCGATTCCTGCACGGAAAGACACAGATGGTTGGACGTATGGCCCGGCGTCGCCACCGCTTCGATTGTCCAGCCATCGCCCAAAACAGTTTCACCATCAGCCAAAACCTGATCCGGCTTGTAGTTTTTATCAAAACTTTCATCCGCTCGCGGGCCGTCATCCTCCAGCACCAGCGGCGCACAACCGATGATCGGCGCTCCGGTTCGAGCCGCCAAAGGTGCCGCAGCGGGGCTGTGATCACGATGGGTGTGGGTACACATGATCGCAGATATTTTCGCATCACCGACAGCGGCGATAATCGCATCAATATGCTCATCAATCGCTGGACCGGGGTCAATAACTGCCCGGTCGGTTTGGTTGCCGACGATGTAGGTCTGCGTTCCGGTGTAGGTATAGGGGCTGGGGTTGCCTGCCAGCACACGGGCTACCAGCGGCTCCATTTGCTCGCAAAGGCCAGTCGGGAATTTTTCAGGGTCAAAGTCCATAGACCTGATGTGGCATATCCAGCCCATAAAACAAGAAAAATGGGCCGGTTTGTGGACGAAGAGGAGTATTACTCCGTCAAGTCATAGAAAGCTGGGTCCTTAATTTCTTGATATCGCGGTCATAAGCTCGCATTTTTTCCGCATGATGCCGGTCTTTGCTTTTGCATTTTGCCGCTTCTGCGCGATCTTTCTCCAATCCACGTAACGTCAATTTCATAAGCTTCTTTTCATCGATTTCTACTTTAAACGTGCCACAACCAGCCACGACTGCCCAAGCGCGGTCCGACATCACATTTTTCTGACCGCCAAAGGCAATTTGCTTGTTCATTGCTTCGCAATCCGGCTGAGCCACGTGGGAAACCACAGGCGGTTTGGGGACGCTCGGTGCTCTTGGCGGCCGTGGCGCAAACGAAATTGACGAGATCTGGTTCGCAATACTCCAGACGCTGCTGGTTTTGCGGCTGGCTCTATTGCCTTTCACCGCTTCCGCAGCTTCAATCTGGGTTTCCCGCGCGGCTTGCTCCGCTTCACGAACACTCTGTGCGACTTCCCACTGCGATTCACGCATTGCGTCCCGCACGCTCCGGGCAGCCTCCCGTTTGGCCTCTTCAACGTCGCGCTCCACCTCGCGCATATCCATACGCATTTCGCGCTGGTGTTCACGCATATCACGCTCATGGTCGCGGATATCAGCCTCCGCCTCTCGGCGAGCTTCTTCCGCTTCCGCAACCATGTCACGGACATCTGCATCGCTCAGCTTTTTGTTGGTCCGCAAAACTATTGTCCGGCCATCATGTTTGATTCGGTGGACATACTGCTTGTCGTCTGCAAAATCTTTGGAGCCGTTGAGCATGGTGATATTTACAGTTTCGCCCTCGCCGCCAAGATTGGCTTGGTCGGACAAAGCAGGAGCTTTCGGCAGGCTCATGTTGCTGTAGGAAGGAACCATCCGGCTAAGTCGTTCATCAATTTCGCTCTTCTTGAGCTTGTGCGCCGATTCAAATTCAAACTCGCCGCGCTCGTTGCTGACCGTATATTTATAGCCGTCGTCAAGCTTTTCGGTCACCAAAACACCGTCATCACCGACATCCACCGCTGTGCCAGCGCTATGGGCTGGAACATTACCGTGCTCATGATCTGCATGCTCTGCTGTTTCGACTGCATAGCTGACTGTCGCAGTAAGCGGCAATACAACCACCGCGCTGGTGCCGACCATCAAAGCACCCAATCGTTTGCGAAATACAGATTTCTCGCTTTGACCCAGCATTTTAATCCGGTCCTTGATCTTGTTTTTCTGGTTCAAAGGACTGGCCAGTCCAAGTTTATGACCAGACACCGATTTCGCAATCGTCCGGCCGTAAATCGCGCGCGCCTCTATACCGCTCTGTTGCAATATCCGTGCATCGCAGGCGGTTTCCTGATCCTGTCGAAACGCAATCCAGGAAAACCATGCAATCGGGTTGCACCAGTGCAACGACAATACCAGCAAGCCGATGAAGTTGGCAGCCAGATCACCAGATTCATGGTGAGCAATTTCGTGGTCCAACGCCAGTTCACGCTCTCGCGGCGCGTAATTGCGGAAAAAATCATTGGGTACCGCGATATATTTCTGGAATAGTCCGAACGCCAAAGGCCCGCTGACCGCCGCTGTTTCCAAAATTCTGATATTGCCGTGGCGTCCAACAAGCTGGCCATCTGACACAATATCTTCCCGAAACTGGAAATAGGAAGCTAGCTTGCTAATAAACAACATGCCTGCGCCACCGACCCAGATAATGACAGCGATCATCATCCAGTCCACCGAAGCGAATGTGCCAGAAGCGGCCTGTTCGCTCGCGCTTATGAGACCAAGGTCAGACGCTGCCAACGGCGCGGCAAGCGCCCCGGCAGTTTCAGCGGATTCTGGAGGCGCTGCAATTGTAAATGTAAGTCCAGGCATGAAAAGCCGCGCTAAAGGCAATACCCACAACAAGTAGGCAATTTTTGCCCCAAAGAAATGGGCAACCGGTTTGCGTATTAGCAACACCAGCGCCATTAACAATGTCATCGAGAGCATCGTATCCCAAACCCACGTGCCCAGGCCGTCTCCCATTATTTCGGCGCTCATGCTTTCAACTCCCTCAAAAGCTCTTCAATTTCCCTGATATCATCCGCGGTTAATTCATCTGCTTCGGCCAGATGCGCGACCAATGGTGTGACCTTCCCTCCGAAAAGACGATCAACAAATTTGCGTGATACACCGGCCAAATAGGTGTCCCGTTCAACTAGCGGTGAGTAAAGAAATTTACGGCCTTGGCGCTCCGTGCCGACTACGGCCTTGGCTGCCAAGCGAGAGAGCAAAGTTTTGACAGTTTGTAGCGACCAGTCTTTCTGCACGACTACCCGGTCTGCAACCTCAGTGGCGGTGAGCGGCGCCTGCTGCCAGAGCACCTCCATGATTTCATGTTCAGCGTCGCTAATCCGTTCAACCATTGCAAAAGCTTTCCCTACGAGACTCGCCAATAACTACAGTTGTAGTCTTGTCGACTACGGATGTAAACATCAAATTTTGCATTTGGCATTTCTGACAATGGTCAATTGCGCCTGCCGGTCCCGTCAAATTTCCGTCATAATGTCGAAAAATCTTACATCTATTCAAAGGTTAACACAGCGGAAACCAACTAACTATCTGAAAAATAACAGTTCACAAAAACTGGCACGCGGGATGCAAAGCTATCGGTGTTCCTATTGTTTCATACCCTGAAACACCAAATGAGGGGGACAGCGTACTGGTCTCCGCGGTCCCCTCTCATTAAAAGTTTCTACAAACCCTACCCAAAACAAAGCGGCCCGGATCTCCTAATCCGGGCCGCGGTTGATTCTGGCTGATCCGATCCCTGCTAGGTATAACTGCAACGTTATGCAAAAATAAACGTTGATGCGGTTCAGCTGATATTATCGGGGGTCAAATGAGCAAGAATGATAAAGACAGTATTGAACTGGCTGAAGATCGCACAGACCTTGCGGAAGACCGGACAGACTGGGCTGAGGACCGTACCGTCCTTGCCAACGAACGTACTTTTGCCGGCTGGATGCGAACAGGGCTTGCAGCGGTTGGTATAGGGTTAGGCTTTAACGCGCTATTCGGCAAACTGGAGCCGTTCTGGTTGCCACGCGCGATCGCGACTATTTTCATTCTCATTGGAATATTTATCTTTTACGTGGCGCAGCGTAACGGCTGCCTGGTGCAAAACCGCCTAAGCGCTCACGATGCCACGCCGATGAGAGGCATGAACCTTAAGCTAGTCGCAGGTTTTATGGCTTTCGGAAGTTTTTGTCTGGTGGCAGGAATGTGGTTGATCGATATTCCGGGCAACTGAGCTAGCTATCGGCCTGAGCGACCTTCTTTTCGGCCATAAGCTCGCCAAGTTCGCCCGCTTCATACATTTCCATCATGATATCGCTACCACCGACAAACTCGCCTTTGACATAAAGCTGGGGAATGGTCGGCCAATCGGAAAATTCCTTGATGCCTTGGCGAACTTCCATGTCCTGCAGCACGTCGACAGGCTCGAAACTTACGCCAAGATGCTCCAGGATCGCGACAGCTTTACTGGAAAAACCGCATTGCGGGAAAAGCGGTGTGCCTTTCATGAACAAGACCACATCGTTCGATGTCACCAGACCTTCAATTTTCGTGTTTACGTCGCTCATGATAGTTCTCCTATTCGGGAACGGCAGTTGTGAGCTGCAGCGCATGCAACTCTCCGCCCATCTTCCCTTTTAATGCTGCATAAACGGCACGTTGCCGATTGACCCGGCTCATGCCTTCAAAAGAAGCCGATGTGACTTTGGCTGCATAGTGATCGCCATCACCAGCGAGATCGGTAATCTCAACCTGCGCATCAGGTAGCGCGGCAATGATCATCGCCTCTATGTCTCGACTGGCCATCGGCATGGGTATTTATCCTATCCGGCCTGTTCGATATACTGGCGGCGTGCTTCAACAGCTTTTTCGCTCAATGCGGTACGGATACCGGCATCATCCATATCGACGCCTGCAGAGGTTAAATCACCGAGCAATTTGCGGATTACATCTTCGTCACCGGCTTCCTCAAAATCCGCCGCCACGACTTCCTTGGCATAGCTGTCGGTTTCTTCTGATGTCAGGCCCATTTTCTCGGCAGCCCATTCGCCCAACAACCGATTGCGACGCGCGGTAATCTTGAATTGCATTTCTTCGTCACGCGCGAATTTCGTTTCAAACGCTTTTTCGCGATCATTAAAATTGGCCATATTCTTCCCTTAGCAGGTTTTCGTGTTATTCTTAAAATAAGGATCATGCATCGCTCTCACAAGAGAGCAATGGCAATCAATCAGCAACTTTCACCACCAGCTTGCCGATTGCACCGCGATCCGCCATTTTCTGGATGGCTTTTCCAGCATCGGCAAAGTCAAAAACTTCAGAAACGCGTGGCTGGATCATGCCTTGGCCCCAGAGTTTAAAGAGCCGGTTGATATGACTTCGATTGGCTTTGGGCTCCCGTGCCGCAAAGGCACCCCAGAAAACGCCGCAAACATCGCAAGATTTCAGCAGCGTCAGATTTAATGGCAATTTTGCGATTCCGGCAGGAAAACCGACAACCAGAAAACGCCCTTCCCACGCAATAGAGCGCACCGCTGGTTCGCTATAATCGCCGCCAACGGCATCATAAATTACATCCGCGCCATTGGGACCAACGGCAGCCTTGAATTGCGCCGCCAGCGCTTTGGATTGATCCTTGTCAAATGGGGCGCGGCCGTAAACGACCGTCTCATCTGCGCCTGCCGCTTTGGCAAACGCGGCTTTTTCTTCTGAAGATACCGCCGCCACAACCCGGGCACCAAATGCCTTGCCGAGTTCGACAGCAGCGATGCCGACGCCGCCAGATGCGCCCAGCACCAGCAGAACATCACCCTCTTTGATATGACCGCGATCGACCAAAGCGTGTATGGAAGTACCATAAGTCAGAATAAGCGCGGACGCGTCTTCGAAGCTCACGCTATCCGGGATTTTAAAAACAGCGCTCTGGTCCACGGCAACTTTGCTAACCAAGCCGCCATGACCGGTTGTCGAGGCAACACGATCACCAATTTTGAGATCAGCAACACCCTCGCCAACAGCCGAAATAACACCCGATACTTCGCCGCCAGGTGCAAATGGCCGAGGCGGTTTAAACTGGTATAAATCCTGGATGATCAGCACATCGGGATAATTTATTGAACAAGCTTTCACATCGATGACAACCTGGCCCTTACCCGCAACCGGATCATCCACATCCAGCATTTCCAAGGTTTCCGGACCGCCAACTTTGGTGGACATCAATGCTTTCATTTTATTCTTCCCTCCCGAAAATATTTGGTCCGGTTCAAGCGGCGGCAGGCGTAAGCCATGGCTGCGCAGAATCGGTCTTTTGTTCGTGCTGTTCTATGGCATCAGATTTCGCCATTGTCAGGTCAATTTCATCCAGCCCTTCCATCAGGCATTGCTGGCGAAATGGATCCATTTCGAAGACGAAACGATCCTGAAACGGTGTCGTAACGCTCATGCTCTCCATATCAATGGTAATCGGGTCGGTTTTCGCCACGTCCATCAACCGGTCAATGGCTGCTTGCGGAAGCGCTATGGCGAGCAGACCGTTTTTAAACGCGTTGCCCGAGAATATATCCGAGAAGCTAGGCGCTATAATAGCCTTTATGCCCATGTCATCGAGCGCCCAGGCCGCATGTTCGCGGCTGGAGCCGCAGCCAAAATTATCGCCCGCAATTAATATTGGAGCGCCGATATTCTCCGGCGAATCAAATATATTTCCATCCTGTGCTCTTATCGATTCAAACGCACCCCGGCCAAGGCCTTCGCGTGAAATGGTTTTGAGCCATTTGGCCGAAATAATAACATCGGTATCAACATTTTTACGACCAAATGGAATGGCGCGCCCTTCCACCCTTCTTACCGGAGCGCTCATTCTTCTTCATCATTCCCGTAATAATCATCGGTGAGATCGTCATCATCCTCATCAAATACCGGTTCATTCTCGTATTTCGTACCGGCTTTCGGTTTGGCCGATTTAAAATCATCCAGTTTCCTGATATTGTGGCGACCGGCATACATCAAGGCTGCCGCAACCGCAGCCGAACCAACGGCTGCACCGACTTTGGCGCTCTTTGACCATTTTCCAGACTTCGCTGAAGACGGTTTCTTGTCACTATCCGATTTTTTCTTGTCGTCAGTCATTTTATCAACCTCAATTCATCAGTTCGCGCGCCAATTCACGCACGTCAGTAATTTTTCCGGTCACCGCAGCAGCGGCGGCCATCGCTGGAGACATGAGATGGGTTCTAGCACCTGGTCCCTGTCGTCCTACAAAATTGCGATTGGATGTGGAAGCACAGCGTTCGCCCGGAGGCACTTTATCCGGGTTCATGCCCAGACAGGCAGAACACCCCGGTTCGCGCCATTCAAATCCGGCGTCAGTGAAAATCTTGTCCAGTCCTTCCGCTTCGGCCTGTGCTTTCACCAGTCCGGAACCCGGTACGACTATCGCCCACTTGACGCCGGGAGCCTTTGTTCGTTCCCGCAAAACGTCCGCAGCGGCACGCAAATCTTCGATCCGGCTGTTTGTACAACTACCGATAAAGACATTTTCAACCGAAACATCGCGCATCTGCTGGCCAGCGTGAAGCCCCATATAGTCCAGTGATTTTTGCGCGGCATCCTTTTTGGAAGGATCGGCAAAACTATCTGGCGATGGCACACTGCCGGTAACGGCCACCGTATCTTCAGGGCTTGTTCCCCAGGTCACGGTTGGCGCGACATCAGTTGCATTGATCGTCACGCTTTTGTCGAATTGCGCGCCGTCATCGGTCGGCAATGTTTTCCAATAGGCCAGCGCCGCATCCCAATCCGCGCCTTTCGGAGCCATAGGGCGGCCTTTGAGATATTGAAAAGTCTTTTCGTCCGGCGCAATCAGACCAGCGCGGGCGCCCGCTTCGATCGACATATTGGAGACGGTCAAGCGGCCTTCAATTGACATTTGTTCAAAGACTTCGCCGCGATATTCGATCACCGATCCGGTGCCGCCCGCCGTGCCAATGACGCCAATGATATGCAAAATCAGATCTTTCGGGCTGATGCCCGGACCAAGCAACCCTTCGACGTGAATTTCCATCGATTTGGAGCGGGTCAGTTGCAGGGTTTGTGTCGCCAGCACATGCTCGACTTCGCTGGTGCCGATGCCAAAAGCCAGAGCGCCCAACGCGCCATGCGCGGCAGTGTGGCTGTCCCCGCAAACCAGTGTTGTACCGGGAAGCGTAAAGCCTTGCTCCGGGCCGATTACATGGACGATACCCTGATTAACATCGCTCGCTCCGATATATTTGATGCCAAAGGCTGGCGCATTGGCTTCCAATGCCTCCAATTGCGCGGCGCTTTCAGGGTCGGCGATGGGTATTTTGTTGCCATGCGCATCGAGACGCGCGGTGGTTGGCAGATTATGATCGGGAACAGCCAGCGTCAGATCAGGGCGGCGGACCTTGCGGCCGGCTTTGCGCAATCCTTCAAACGCCTGCGGGCTGGTGACTTCATGAACCAGATGCCGGTCGATATAGATAAGCGCAGTGCCATCGTCCCGCTGATCGACAACATGGGCATCCCATATCTTCTGGTAGAGGGTTTTTGCGCCGTTCATAGTGGTGGTCATAATGTCCTGTCAGTTCAATATGGTGTTTCGTTTAGCCAGATCAATCGTTCGTGCAAGTTAGAAGTGGCTTCAAAAGTAGATCAAAAGGTCCTATCTTCGATAGATGAGCATTATTGCAATCCTCGTAACCATAATGGCCGCCGTCATCATGATGGAGTTTGTCGCTTGGGGCGCGCATAAATACATCATGCACGGTTTCGGTTGGGCGTGGCATCGCGATCATCATGAGCCGCATGACAACGCGCTGGAAAAGAACGATCTGTACGGGATTGTTGGCGCGGCGATGAGCATTTCGATGTTTGTGGTGGGATCACCGATGATAATGGGCGTGAGCGCTTGGGAGCCGGGCACTTGGATTGGCTTGGGCATCCTGTTTTACGGCATCATCTACACGTTGATCCATGATGGCCTGGTGCATCAGCGGTATTTCAAATACGTTCCCAAGCGCGGCTATGCCAAACGGCTGGTACAGGCGCACAAGCTGCATCACGCAACAGTCGGCAAAGAAGGCGGTGTGAGTTTCGGCTTTGTGTTTGCGCGCGATCCGGCGAGGTTGAAGGCCGAGCTCAAGCAGCAGCGCGACGCGGGAACCGCGATTGTGCGCGAAGCGGTCGGGTAACAGCGCGACTTGCCACACATCTGCATATTGACGGCGGCGCCCGATTATTTCGAGGATTCCAGCCCGGCGCGTGCGAACTATCGGCGGCTGCTGGGCGACGATATCAGTTTCCGCCACTGGACCGATCCTGGCGATCTGACGCATTTTGATCTGGTCTTGCCATTATTGGTCTGGGGCTATCAGCGCGATTGCCCGCGCTGGTTTGCATTGCTCAACCAACTCGAACAGCAGCAAATAAAGATCGCCAATCCGGTTTCGGTGCTGCGCTGGAACAGCGACAAATCCTATTTGCTCGCGCTCGAACAGGCTGACGTGCTGGTGGTGCCAACGATGATCAGCGCGGCCTTGACCGTGAAAGATTTAGAGCAAGCAGAGCAAAAATTCGGCACCGATGCATTGGTTATAAAACCACCCATTTCCGGCGGCGCAGATGGCACCTACCGGCTAAAGACAGGCGAATCTCTGCCCGAGGACATGGCCGGCAAGACAATGCTGATCCAGCCGTTTCAACCGGCGATCGCACAGGAAGGCGAATATTCGCTGTTCTATTTTGACGGACATTTCAGCCACGCCATCCTCAAACGCCCGGCGAAAGGCGATTTTCGCGTGCAGGAATTTCTCGGCGGATCGGAAGCCCGCATCGATTGCCCCGTCGGCGTGCAAGAGCTGGCGGTGCAAGCCCGCCGGGCGGCGGAACAGATGTTGGGCGTCGAAACTTTATTATATGCCCGCGTCGACATGCTCCGCGACCCCGACGGCCATTTCCGCCTGATGGAACTGGAACTGATCGAGCCATCGCTGTTTTTTGAACATGCTGCGGATGGTGGGGCTATGTTTGCTGGTACAGTCCAAGCTAAATTATGCCAAGATGCTTAGCAAGGCACACAAGCTGCACGATTTTAACATCGGCAAGGAAGGCAGAGCGAGTTTCGATTTCGTCGTTGCTTGCGATCCGGCGAAGTTGAAGGCGGAGTTAAAGGTGCAGCGGGAGAATGGGATTGCTGTTTTTGGAGATGTGCGATTTTGATTTCAGACTATACTCGCGATTCTTATTGTCAATGCGGCAAAGTCCACTGCCAAGGTGTCGGCCAACCAATTGTCAGCGGGATTTGCTATTGTGACGACTGCCAAATCGGTGCCGCGATGCTTGAAAATCTTGAGGGTGCGCCGCCGCTTCGCACAACCGATGGCGGTACTCACTATCTAACCTATCGCGATGATCGCTTCACCTGTGTCTCTGGCACAGAGTTACTCAAATCGTACAAGGTCGTTGCGAGTTCGCCGACAAGTCGCATGGTCGCAAGCTGCTGTAATTCTGCGATGTATCTCAAATATTCCCGGGGCCATTGGACGTCGAGCTATGCTGCTCGGTTTGGCGATGGCGCTCCGCATGTAGAAATGCGTACGCAGACGAAATTCCGAAATTCCACGCTACCACTGTCCGAAAATTCAAAAAATTTTAGCGGTTTCGGTACTCGGCTACTCTGGCGACTCTTCGTTTCGCGTATCGCAATGATGTTTAACTAGGCCGCGGCATCAACACTGGCCCGCCCAATTCCACAGTCTTCTGATAACCCGGCCGTGCGACCAACGCCTCAAAATAGCGTTTGCAATTCGGGCGGTTTTCCAGCTGACCCAGCGCTGAGCGCCCTTCGAGCATATAGTGCAGATTAATATCCGCGCCGGTAAATTTGTCGGCGACCAGGAAATCCTTGCCTTCGAGTTCAATCTCCAGATGGTCAAGCAGCTTGTCGACCTCCGCTTGCAAAAACCCGCCCATAACTTCGGGCAATCCGCCGAGCATCGGCGCAATGCCGGTGATGATGAAGCTCATCCCCATCGTGCCCTCGGCAAAATGCAGCCATTCGAGATATTTCGCTCGCTCCGGATGGTCCGGCGCCACGCCGAGCGCGCCGTCGCTGTGCTTTTCGATCAAATATTCAATGATAGCACCGGATTCGACCATCGTATGACCGTCCACCTCGACGGTAGGAGCTTTGGCCAAGCGATGAGCGTCTGCCAGTTCCGGCGGTGACCGCCGCGTTTTGGGGTCGCGGTGATAAACTTTCATCTCATAATCTATACCGGCCTCTTCACAGAGCCAGATAATACGGGAAGAACGGGAAAATCCGAGATGGTGTAGTTTGATCATGAAAAGTTCCTTTTATGCGTTGCTGAATTACGCCGCCAATCCGGGTACGATCGGTCCGCCCAACGCAATAGCCTTTTTGTAAGCAGGACGCGCCATCATACGCTTCGCATAATCATCCGATGCCGGACGATTGGCGAGCATACCTGCTGCTTTTGCCAGTTCGAGAACATACATCATGTTAATGTCCGCCCCTGTAAAGCTGTCGCCCGCAATAAACTCGCGGTTGTCCAGATGCTTTTCGGTATAGTCGAGCAGCTTGACGACTTCACCTTCAACAAACGGCGCATAGCCCTCACCCAGCCCTCCAAAACGCGGTGCGAGCATCGAGACTATCACTGGATTGGCAATTGTGCCTTCTGCAAAATGGAGCCATTCGAGATATTCAGCGCGATCTTTTGATCCCACCGCTGGCGCGAGCTTGCCATCACCATATTGCTCGAGAATATATTCGATGATCGCGCCTGATTCCATCATCAGATTATCATCGATAATCACCGTTGGTGCCTTTGCCAATGGATGCACCGCTGCTAGATCAGCTTGCGCGCGCATGGTTTCGGGATGCCGTTGATGGCGCACCATTTCATATTCGACACCCAATTCCTCCAGCAACCAGATGATGCGGGTCGAGCGGCTATATTCCAGATGGTGCAGTTTGATCATTGGGGGCTCCTTGAGATTTGTTCCCAGCAGATTTGCGCCAAAGGATTGCTAGGGTCAACTACGCAATTAGTGCCCGATGATCCCGAGGCTCTCAAACGGTCGCTCATTATCGCTATATTTCTCAACCAGCGTTGCGCTGGCTTCGTTCATGCCGATCAATTCCACCGTTTTGCCTTCATTTTTGAGCCTCTCGACGATTTTATCGAGCATGCCCGTCGCCGAAATATCCCAGAAGTGCGCGTCGTGAACATCGATAATCACCTTATCGATACCGTCTTCGTTAAATTCCATCGCCTCGTAGAGCATATCAACCGAGCCAAAGAAAATCTGCCCGCCGAAAACGTAACGATGTGTAGTGATTTCGACGAAATCTTGAATCGTGACCAGCTGCCGCACTTTCCATGCGAAGAATATGCCCGAAAGCAACACGCCCGTGAGCACGCCGATGGAAAGGTCATGCGTCGCCACCACCATCACCACGGTGGCGATCATCACGAAATTGGAAGGCCAGGGGTGATGGGTAATTTCGGTAAAACTCTGCCAGCGGAATGTGCTGACAGAAACAAAGATCATTACCGCGACCAGCGCAGGCATCGGGATTTGCGCGACCCATGGACCCAAGCCGACAATCAACACAAGCAGCATTACACCGGCGACAAAGGTCGAAAGACGTCGGCGTCCCCGGATTTGATATTGATAACCGACTGACCGATCATTGCGCAACCGCCCATGCCGCCGATAAAACCAGTGACGAAATTGGCGATGCCCTGCCCATAGGTTTCACGCTTCTTGTCGCTACGGGTCTCGGTCATATCGTCCACGATGGATGCGGTCAGTAGCGATTCCAGCAAACCAACAGCGGCCATTGCCAACGAATAGGGCGCGATAATCCAGAGTGTTTCCCATTCGATGGGAATTTGCGGCACATGGAACCACGGCAAGCTATCGGGCAATTCACCCATATCACCAACCGTAAAGACATCTGCGCGGAAGATCATGCTGACCGCAGCCAACACGATAATTGCTGCGAGCGGCGACGGCACGAGTGTGGTGACTTTCGGCAGGCCATAGATAATCGCCAGACCGGCAGCGACCATCGCATAAGTCTGCCAGGTAAATGCTTCGCCGGTGAGTTGCGGAATTTGTGCCATGAAAATGAGGATCGCAAGGGCGTTCACGAAACCGGTGATTACCGAGCGCGAGATAAAGCGCATGAGCAGGTCCAGTCTTAACAGCGCGGCTATCGCTTGAAAAATACCCATTAATATCGTGGCTGCAAACAGATATTCCACGCCATGATCGCGCACCAAGGGCACCACCAACACTGCTACAGCCGCCGTCGCTGCGCTAATCATGCCGGGACGTCCGCCAATCATCGAAATAATTACAGCAATCGAGAAGCTGGCATAGAGCCCGACCCGCGGATCAACCCCGGCGATAATCGCAAAGCCGATGGCCTCTGGAATCAGCGCGAGCGCCACAACCAGACCGGCAAGGAATTCGGTTTTGGGATTGGATAGCCAGTCGCGTTTAAAGTCGCTGTGAATTGCCATAGGGCGCAGCCTTTGTATAAATTTGAAAAATGCTGCGGCGCAACATGGATTGATGGGGTCTTTGACGGATGGGGCATGGCTAGTCAAGGATTGCGACGACAATCACCATGTGCTCCGCACTTGATGCCGAGCTCTTCATATGAAGAGCACGC
The DNA here is from genome assembly GCF_012516475.1 of Parasphingorhabdus halotolerans. Classification (NCBI taxonomy): domain Bacteria; kingdom Pseudomonadati; phylum Pseudomonadota; class Alphaproteobacteria; order Sphingomonadales; family Sphingorhabdaceae; genus Parasphingorhabdus; species Parasphingorhabdus halotolerans. The sequence goes on from NZ_CP051217.1 coordinate 1,255,405, forward strand.
GATGCCACTATCAGTGCCGCATCAAGTGGCGGAGCACTAGACCTTGGCTAGTCTGTTGCTAAACCCGAAAATCCTCAATCACTGTCGCAACAGCTGCGATTTCTTCTTCATGATGAATTTCCCGCTCCGTTTCGGCAAGCGCCTGCGCTTCCCAGTGTTGCATAGCGGGATGGGCAATGATCTGGTCCACCCATTCCCGGCCGATGGGGCCGATACCCAGATCAAAGGATCGCACCCGAAATGCGACTGGAGCATAGAAGGCATCAACAATAGTGAATGTGTCTCCAGCCAGCCACGGGCCGCCGAAGCTTTCCAGACCCTGCGCAAACAGCTCGCTGATGCGGTCCAGATTGCGTTGGAGAGGTTTTTCAATTTTGTGCAACCTTGCCCGTACGCCAATGTTCATCGGGCAGATATTTCTGAGCGGCGCGAAACCGCCATGCATTTCTGCCGCCGCACATCGCGCCCACATTCTCGCTTTGGCCTCTTCTGGCCAGCAACCTTCATGCCGCTCTGCGAGATATTCCATGATCGCCAGTGAATCCCAAATCGTCAGATCATTGTCCTTCAGGCAGGGCACTTGCCCATTGGGCGTAAACTCCCGAAACCGCTCGTAATTGTCTTCTTCAAAGTAGATAATCACGTCTTTGAATGGAGTGTCCAACGCGGTCATCAACACCCAGGGGCGCAACGACCAGCTGGAATAATTGCGATTGGCAGTGATCAATGTGTAAGTCATTTCAGCTCCCGCAAGACAACGGCCTCAGGATTTCGGCCAGGAAAATTCAGCAGACCCTTTCACAACCTTGGAACCGGAAAACCGCGTCTGGTTAGTGGGTGGGCCGTTTGGCTCAGGAGCATCATCGGGCATGTCGCCCCCGGAGAAAAGATATTTTAACGCAATCCTGCCCGCTTTTTGATCATTCCACTCGAGTTTGAAGTCGATCGGACTTTCTGCACGATGATTGATCATTGTCCACTTTTTGGCTGGCAAGTTTACCGGCTTGCCATTCAAACGGATATCTTTGACTGGCTGTGAAGGGCGGACAAATACATAAAAGTCCCGTTCAATTTCAGCCATCTTTACCGACAACATGGCTTTATCAGCCGATTTCTCCAGCGCAAATTCAGGCAAGGCTACCGGTGTTTTCGGCGCTCGCGTGATCCGGAATTTCATACGCTTGGACGGCGTGGGACGAATATATCTCACGACCGTGCCTGGTCCGCCGGGCAATTCATCCGCGCCGGACGTGGTCGCCCAGTAAGATTTTTTACTATCTATGTCGGTATAGTGAAATAAATCACCGGGGCGCGGATAGCGGTCCGAAAAACCATCTGTGGCTGCGAGCCAGATACCACCCGAAATACAAAAGACAACCAACAACGTTCCCAGCCTCCGGCCATGTTTTCCTAAACTCCAAGGTAGAATTAACGGCCCTAGAAGCAGAATGAAAAATGGTACAAAAATCGCGACGACCGATGGCGTGATTGCCCCGACCGAAATATAGAATGCGTCGGTCAGAACAAATATCTGGGCGAACACCAGACCGCCCAGACCGAAGCATAGCACTTGCACAATTGCTGAATCGACTCCGAGCTTTCCGGCAGCAACCGCGATAAGAAGTGCCACCAACAACGGCCATATTGGCAACCAGTTTGCACCCGGCAGGGCGATTTGAGCCGCGACGGCCAGCAGAAACACAAGCAACGCCGAGCCGGTCCAGTGCGGGATGCGGGGGCGGATGATCAGAATCATTCCCGCACAAAGCGCGACGTAAAACCAGAAAGCGGTTCCCGCCTCTGCCAGTCTTTCCCGCCCGGCGATCGTCCCTTCACCATAAATCAATAAGCCGCCGACGTGACAGGCAATACCCGCTACAACGGTTAACAGCAGCACGATGCCGGCCCCACCCAGGCTTTGTTTCCAGCCGTTTACGCCTTCGGACGTTTGTCGGGCGACACCCGCCTGCATACGCCAGAGACCAAGAGCAGCGATCACCAGCAAAGCCCAGCCCCACGCAATCGGATATTGCACCATCACCTTGCCGAAAATGTCGAAATAGGCGCTGTCGTCGTCGCGGCTTGGAAGCGTCTCGGCCATAGCCATTGCGCGGGTTGTGGTGTGCATGAAATCGCCAAGATGCTGGAGCGTGGCAGGCGAGAGGTTATCGGCATTGTCCTGCGGCGCATGATAGTCAAACTGACTGTTGATAAAGGCGGCGTTGATCCCCGCTTTCCCTGCATCCAACGAGACTGAGAGATCGGTATCGTTGGGCAGCAACCGATAAATAGCGGAGGCCATGCTGTTGCCGCTCGGCGCGACGGCATTATCAGCCCATAGCCTTACGAGCGCAGCGTTGCCAGTAGATGTCTGGAACATGTTGGCCCAGCCGCGCGAACCGCGGGCCTCCCCATTCACAACAATCCCGATCCGCTTTGCAAGCGGGTGACTCTCAAAAAAACTTTGCGCGCCGATCAGGCCCAGTTCTTCCGCGTCTGTTATCAGGAAAATAACATCGCGCGCCGGTTTTTGACCTGCGCTCAATAATCTTGCCGTTTCCACAACCGCCGCCGTACCCGATGCGTCATCGCTTGCACCCGGAGAAAAGTGCACTGAATCATAATGCGCCATAACGGCAACCGCAGGCTTGGTGCGGTCGCGTCCCGGCAAGACAGCGATGATATTGTCAACCGGTGAGACAGCAATAGCTTTTTCAAAACGCGTGGATTGCCGGACACCGACTTCGCTCTGGACCTGTGTTTCAAGTCCTAGGCTTTCCAATCGCCCGACAAGATAATCGCGCACCCGACCATGCTCCGGCGATCCAGCGAGATGCGGAGCCTTCGTTATTGCCGCAACGGTTGCGGTTGCTCGGGTTATAGAAAAATCTGCTGATCCTTCAATCTCGCGCGGGTGGGCGGCGTTAAAGCCAAAATGCCGATTATCAAAGCTGCCGTAACCGTAAGCGGCAGCGAGATGAGCTGAGATAATTTCATATTTCCCCCGCTGGTGAAGAGCTATCACAGTGTTCCAGCGCTTACAATTGTGCCGAAAGCATAGCGGCAATGCCGTTTGTCGAACATCTCTTTCTTTGGTATAGGCATGTTAGATTATTGACTGATAATCGCTCGGATGATGGAGAATACATTGGATCTGACGCGTCGCAAATTTATGAAATCTGCCCAAGCGGTTGGGCTTTTCTACGCTTCCTTTTCACTCGCCGGTTGCGCGCCGGCGCATAGCGCCAATACATCGGTCAAACTAATTCCCGATCCCAACAAACGCCTCGATCTGCCAAAAGGCTTCACTTACACCTTGGTCAGCGAAACCGGTGGCACCATGTCCGACGGCTTCTTCCGTCCCGGTCGCCCTGATGGCATGGCCTGCTTTCCGCACCCCGAATCTGCCGATAAATGCATCTTGATGCGTAATCATGAGAACTGGTTCGATGTTCCCGTTGGCAGTCCGTTTGGCAAGGGCAATGAATTGCTCGATCGAGTATCCGATAGCCAGCTCTATGATCGCAAAGAAGATGGTTCGCCCTTTTTCGGTGGCGTCACCAAAGTTGTTTACGATCTGAAAAACAACCGCCTTGAGAACGACTTTCTGGTGCTCACTGGAACAGCAGCCAATTGTGCGGGCGGGCCGACACCTTGGGGAAGCTGGCTCAGCTGCGAGGAGGAGATGCTCAAGCCATCCGAAGGACCGGGCAAATATCACGGCTTTGTGTTTGAAACGCCATCAAATGCAACCGGCCTGATTGATGCCGTGCCGCTCAAAGCCATGGGCCGGTTCACCCATGAAGCCGCTTCGGTCGATCCGAAAACCGGCATCGTCTACATGACCGAAGACGCAAAACACGGGTTATTTTATCGTTTCATTCCCAATGTGCCAGGGAGATTAAGTGAAGGCGGACGCCTTCAGGCGCTTGCAATCAAAGGCAAGAAATCTGCCGTCACATCCAATTGGCCCAAAGACTCCGAATATGCTGGAACAGAGCAATTTGCCGTCGGCGCGGATCATCGCGCCGAATGGATTGATCTCGACGATGTGGAATCACCCAACGGTGATCTGGCTCACCGCGGGTCTGCTGCTGGAGCGGCCCAATTCATGCGCGGCGAGGGATTGGACTATGCTGTGCGGGCCGATGGAACAACCGGCGATTTCTATTTCACCTGCACCCAGGGCGGCGCAGAAGGTGTCGGGCAAATATGGCGCTACACGCCGGATGAAGGATCGGACAACAGCGGGGACACGGCAGGCACATTGCAGCTATTCTATGAATCAGAAAGCGCCGATTCCCTCGACATGTGCGACAATCTCGTGGTCGCGCCGTGGAACGATATTATCTTGTGCGAAGACGGGCGCGGCGACCAGTATCTGCGCGGGCTTACGCCAGAGGGCACTATCTACGACCTTGCCCGCAACGCGCATAAAGACCAAAGCGAATTCTGCGGCGCCTGCTTCTCGCCCGATGGCAAAACCATGTTCGTGAATGTGCAGGAGCCGGGGTATACTTATGCGATTACTGGACCTTGGGAGAGTTTGAGGGATTGATTTTAACCTCTCTGGTCTCCTGAACTCTAAGGTGCAATAACCGTCGGCAGAGGTTTGGCACGCTCACCACGCTTGTCTCGTTTTCTGTACCTACTCTGATACGCACGTCTTTGCTTGGCAATCTCATACAAGACGATCCCCGATGAGGTTCCAAGATTCAAACTTTCGATCATTCCGAACATCGGGATCGCGACACACATATCACTTCTCTTGACCGCCAAATCGCTGATCCCGCGCTTTTCATTCCCAAACCATACCGCGAGTTTGGCATGTTCGGTAAATTCTCCTTCATGGAGATAGACATTATCCATGCCTTTTACATGAGGCGATGTGACAATCGAATGAAAGTTCTTCCGCTCCAAATGAGCTAGGCAGTCCTCGGTTGTGTCAAATCGCTTTACGAAGCTCCATTTTACCGCCGACACTGATGTTTTGGACAGCGACTTTTTCCCCCGCATTTCTTGCCAATCATCCGGCAATGCCTTTCGAGGATCGACAATATACACCTTCTCAACACCGAGCGCGTTTACGTTCCGAATTACGGTGCCAATGTTTTTAATGTTCGAAGGGTCTTCGATCACCGCAATCAAATTTTTGCAGATAAAGGGTTTGATCGCTTTGGCGCGACCCCGCACGGAATCCTTGGAACGGTTCTCCTTACCTGTCTCTTCTTCTCCAGTTTCGCTCATGAACCCGCCCCGATCAATTCCCGCCCGATCAACATTCTCCGGATTTCATTCGTCCCCGCGCCAATATCGAGCAGCTTGCTGTCGCGCCAGTAACGTTCCACCGGCCAGTCGGTGGTGTAGCCCGCGCCGCCCAGTGCCTGAATGGATTCCTCCGCCACGCGAACGCTGTTTTCACTCGCCAGCATAACTGCCCCCGCCGCATCAAAGCGGGTTGTCTGCCCGGCATCGCAGGCCTTGTTGACATTATAGACATAGCTGCGCGCGCTGTTGAGACGGACATACATGTCGGCGATCTTGCCCTGCATTAGCTGGAACGTGCCAATGGGTTTGCCGAACTGTTTGCGTTCGCGGACATAGGGGATGACCGTATCAAGGCAGGCCTGCATCAAACCGAGCGGGATCGCGGCGAGCACAGCGCGTTCATAATCCAGGCCCGACATTAAAACGCCGACGCCGCCATTGATTGGGCCCATGATATTTTCTTCCGGCACTTCGCAGTCATCAAACACCAGTTCCGCCGTAGGGCTGCCCTTCATGCCCACTTTTTCGATTTTTTGCCCGATGGAAAAACCCTTCATCCCTTTCTCAATCAGAAAGGCAGTAATTCCGCCGGAGCCAGCATCGGGGCGGGTCTTGCCATAGACCACCAACGTATCTGCGTCGGTGGAATTGGTGATCCAGAATTTGGTGCCGTTGAGCACATAACCGCCCTGCACCGCCTCGGCCTTGAGTTTCATCGAAACCACGTCCGACCCTGCGCCTGCTTCCGACATTGCGAGCGCGCCCACGTGTTCCCCGGAAATCAGCTTGGGCAGATATTTCGCTTTTTGCTCGGGCGTCGCCCAGCGGCGGATTTGATTGATGCAAAGATTGCTGTGTGCACCATAGCTCAGGCCGACTGCGGCGCTGCCACGCGAAATTTCCTCTACTGCAATGGCATGTTCGAGATAACCTAAACCCAGCCCGCCATCCGCTTCTTCCACGGTAATCCCGTGCAGCCCCAGATCGCCCATTTGCGTCCAGAGCTCACGCGGAAACCGATCTTCGCGGTCAATTTTCTGCGCCAACGGCATGATCTTTTCTTCGGAAAAGCGCCGCGTTGTATCGCGGATCTGGTCGGCCATTTCACCGAGCTGGAAATCAAATTGCGGGGTTGCGAGCATCGAGCGGTCCTTTTGCGGTTGTTGCTGGTCGTTTAGCAGATAACGCCATAGTATCCAGTATATCTCGTGTTTCTCGGCGATTGTTCTTCGCGCCAGATACGGAGTACCGTTGCTTTGATCTGATCACAATGCCATAGGCGCGGCCATGCTTTATGACCTCGCCAAACCGTTTATATTTTCACTGGACGCCGAACGCGCCCATGGTCTGACCATCGCCGCATTAAAGGCTGTTCCAATGGGCCCCGCGCCCAAATCGGATCCGGTTCTGGCAACCACGGTCGCTGGCCTGACCTTCCCCAATCCCATCGGCATGGCACCGGGTTTTGACAAGAACGGCGAAGTTCCCGACGCGCTGATCCGTATGGGCTTTGGCTATGCCGAAGTCGGAACGCTGACACCACTGCCCCAGGCTGGCAACCCCAAGCCCCGCATATTCCGGCTGGAAAAGGACAAAGCGGTGATCAACCGGCTAGGCTTCAATAACCAGGGACAAGAAAAGGCAGCACCTCGTCTGGAACGCATGCGTCGCCGAATGGGCAAAGGTATCCTCGGCATTAATATCGGCGCGAACAAGGACAGCGATGACCGCATTGCCGACTATGTAATCGGCACCAGGGCGATGGCGCCGCTGGCTGATTATCTTACCGTCAATATTAGCTCACCCAATACACCGGGACTGCGCGCATTGCAGGACAAAGGCGCGCTGGAAGAACTGCTAAGTGCGGTGATGGCAGCGCGCGACGGGGTAAAAGTTCCCGTATTTCTTAAGGTCGCGCCCGATCTCGAACCGGCCGATATTGATGATATCGTCGAAGTCGCGATGACACAGAAGATAGACGCGCTGATTGTCTCCAACACAACGATCACACGCCCCCACTTACGGTCTTCCAGCAAGAATGAAACGGGCGGACTTTCTGGTGCGCCGCTCAAAGACCTTGCCCTGCAAAGGCTGAAGGATTTTCGCAAAGCCAGTGGCGATAAGATTCCGCTAATCGGCGTGGGCGGGATTGCGACGGCAGAAGATGCTTATGAGCGCATCTGCGCCGGGGCATCTTTGGTACAGCTTTACACTGCAATGATCTATAAAGGGCCAACGATGGCGCGCAGCATGGCTTGCGGTTTAGCAAAATTGGTGAAACGCGATGGTTTTCATGCGGTGGCTGATGCGGTTGGGACAGACGACAAATAATTTGCCAAACCGGCAGGGCGCCCATAGAAACCGCGTCTATGAAAAAGCTATATACAATCATCGCCCTTTTCCTGCTCGTCGCCGTTCCGGCACAAGCCAAAGATCACGAAAATAAGAACGCAGGGACAGCAGCATCTGCCCATCCCGAAGCAACCAAAGCGGGTTTTGAAATGTTGCAAGCCGGCGGCTCGGCGACCGATGCTGCGATGGCGATGATGCTTGCCTTAACCGTGGTAGAACCGCAATCCAGCGGCATCGGTGGCGGCGGATTTTTCCTGCACCATGATGCAAAATCGGGCTGGATGCAGACCATTGATGGTCGCGAAATGGCACCTGCTGCCGCAGGATCCGATCGATTTCTGGATGAGAATGGCAAGCCGATGGGTTTCCGCAGCGCTGCGCCTGGCGGCATATCCGTTGGTGTTCCCGGCAATATGCGGCTGATGGAAATGGCGCACAAAAAGTGGGGCAAGCTGGAGTGGGCGAAACTCTTCGAGCCGGCAATCAAATTGGCGGAAGATGGCTATGCGGTGAGCATCCCGCAGTATGACTGGATGAAACGGCTGGGACCGCTTTGGAATGATTTTCCGGAAATACAGAAACTTTATTGGCGCGGCGGTCAGCCTGTTCCGGTTGGTACAATGATCAAAAATCCCGAGCTGGCGGCGCTGCTGCGTGACCTCCAGTCAGGCGGCGCGGAAGCTTTTTATACAGGCAAAACGGCGGCGGCCATATCCGCAGCCGTTGCCAATGCGCCGAGCAACAAAGCTGAAATTACGCCTGACGATCTGACCAATTATAACGCGATATTGCGCGAACCGGTTTGCACCTCCTACCGCGTATATAAGGTTTGCGGCATGGGGCCACCTTCATCGGGCGCCACCACAGTGTTACAGATTCTCGGAATGATTGAACGGTTTGATATGGGCGAACTGTACAAGAACGAACCGATGAAGGCGTGGCATGTCATTGCTGAAGCGATGCGTCTCGCGTACGCTGACCGGGAAAAATATCTCGGCGATCAGGATTTTGTGGCAGTGCCCGTCGCTGGACTGATCGACAAATCCTATCTCGCGAAACGCTCCCAGCTAATCGCGTTGCAACGGGCGCGCCCGCAATTTCCGGGCATGGAAACATATCCTGCCGGGTCACCTCCCGGCGCGCAGGTGCGGACAGCAGCGCTCTCTTCCGAGGTTGCCGGCACAACGCACTTCACAGCCGTCGATAGCGAAGGCAATATCGCCAATATGACATCTACAGTCGAAGGCCCTTTTGGCAGCCAGCTGCTGGCGCGTGGCATGGTGCTCAATAACGAATTGACGGACTTTACCTTTGCACCGGAGAAAGACGGAGCACCTGTCGCAAACCGTGTGCAGCCGGGCAAGCGGCCGCTATCTTCAATGTCTCCAACCATCGTTTATGATGACAGCGGGAAACCTGTTTTGGCCGTAGGCTCGGCGGGAGGCAAACGCATCATTATGCATGTTACCAAGACGCTTATTGGCGTGCTGGATTACAATCTGCCGCTCGAAGAAGCGATGGCACTGCCGAATATCTATTTTGGCGGCGACGGCGTTTTGGTTGAAAACGGCACCGATCTTGCCAAAAATCAGACCGAGCTTTCGAAATTTGGCCATTTAGTGGTTTCGACCAATCTGCCTTCAAAATTGGCGGGAGCCCAGAAAACCGAAAAAGGGTGGGTGGGCGCTGTTGATCCCCGCAGCACTGGTCAAGCGGTTAGCGAACTTCCCTGAGGCGATAGCGCCAAAGCCAACGAGCCAGGCACACCATTTTTCCAAACCATTTGCGACAAGATTTTATCCGCGCTAATCAACTGATGAAATAATATCGCGCTTCTAACATAAGAAGGCGAATGAGAGGGTATCCAATGGCCAAAAAACTCGGCAACGACCGTTATCTGGAAATAGACCAGTACTCCAACCTCGTTTCGATGTTTTTTGATCGTGCGACACAAGAGGGCAATAAACCTTTTCTTTCCGCGAAAATTGATGGCCAATGGCGCGCGATAAGTTGGATCGAGGCGGCCCGCAAAGTTGCTGCTCTCGCAAAATCTTTCAAGAATTTGGGTTTAAAACCGGGCGATCGGGTGATGCTGGTATCTGAGAACCGCCCGGAATGGTGCATTACCGATCTTGCGATTATGGCTGCAAAATGTATCACAGTTCCAACTTACACCACCAACACAACCACTGATCACCGCCATATCCTCGACAACAGCGGAGCGCGCGCGGTTATTGTTTCCGATCAAAAGCTTGCCCAGAACCTTGTTCCGGCAGTGATAAGCTCTGCTGATGCGGATATTATTATCGGCATTTCCGATCTGCGTATTGGCCAGTCTGGTGATTTTGATATCCACTCGTGGCACGATCTGACCCAAGGCACAGACGAGGATGTCGCCGAGATAACCGAAGCTGCGAAAGCAATCACCCGGGATGATGTGGCTTGCATTATCTACACCAGCGGTACAGGCGGAAAACCACGCGGCGTTATGCAGCCGCATGGCTCAATCCTCCATAACGTCAAAGGTCCGGCAGAGGTTATCGAGAATGATTTTGGCTGGGATGATGAAGTGTTTCTATCATTCCTGCCGCTCAGCCATGCTTATGAACATAGCGCTGGGCAGTTTTTCCCGATCGGCCTCGGTGCTCAGATTTTCTATTCAGAAGGGCTCGAAAAGCTCGCGTCCAATATCGAGGAAGTGCGCCCGACGATCATGGTCGTTGTCCCGCGCTTGTTTGAGGTCTTGCGTGCTCGGCTTATTAAAACAGTCGAGAAGCAGGGCAAAATGCCCAACTACCTGCTCGGCAAAGCGCTGGCGTTGGGCGAGCGCGAAGCGGAAGGCAAAAGTCGCAAGCGCGACAAGTTGATGGACGTATTCCTCAACAAGACCTTGCGACCAAAGGTTCAGCAGCGCTTTGGTGGACGGATCAAAGCCATGGTTTCGGGCGGCGCGCCGCTCAACCCTGAAATCGGCGTTTTCTTTCAATCTCTCGGCCTGACTATGCTGCAAGGCTATGGCCAAACAGAATCTGGCCCGATTATAGCCTGCAACCGGCCGCGCACGGGCCTGAAAATGGATACTGTCGGGCCGCCGATGATTGATACGGAAGTGAAGATTGCCGAAGACGGTGAGATACTGGTGCGCGGCGCTCTGGTGATGAAAGGCTATTGGCGCAATCAGGCAGAAACTGACAAGGTCATCATAGATGGCTGGCTACATACCGGTGACATCGGCCTAATCGACGAAGCGGGGCGCGTTGCTATTACCGACCGCAAGAAAGATATTATCGTCAATGACAAGGGTGACAATGTAGCACCGCAAAAGGTTGAAGGGATGCTTACATTGCAACCGGAAATCTTGCAGGCGATGATTGTCGGCGACAAAAGGCCGTATATGGTTGCCGCAATTGTGCCTGATCCGGAATGGGCGCTGGAATGGTCGCGCAAGGAAGGCCTCACCTATGATTTCGTGAAATTACAAGCCAACCCTGTCTTTAAAAAGGCGGTCGGCGACGCAGTGGACAGGGTTAACAAAGATCTATCCGTTATCGAAAAAGTGCGCCGTTTTGAATTTGCCGACGAGCCATTTTCCATAGAAAATGAAGAACTCACGCCAAGCATGAAAATCCGGCGGCATGTTATCAAGGCGCGTTATCAGGAACGGCTGGACGCCTTGTACAAGAAGTAATTTCAATAATCCGAACTATCGTCCGCGCCTTATGCGAAGTACAGAACTTAGCTAGCATCCTTGGTATAAGGCACAAATTCACTCCAAACGCACGAACCAACGTCCGCTTGTGTTTGCAGGTCCGTGACTACCACCATATCACCCTTGCATAACCCATTCGAATAAGACCGAGTCACCAAACTATGCTTGTCGGCACTATTGCATCCAAGGTAAGGTTTGTTGACGTAGATGGTCTGACTATTCCTTCTCTGGCCGAAAAGGATGATGTCATCGCTAATCACGGTCATATGCTTCTGATCCCAGCGCGTAATACAGGACACGGGTTTACCCGGCGTGCGCCCCGCTAACCGGGCATCTAGCTTCGTCTGCTGCCTCTCGGTTAATTCAATTTGTTCGGATTCGCTCATCGCCGCGGGCGCTGCGAGGCCGAGAAACATGGGTAGAGCGACGATATATTTGATTGAACTACGCATAGTCTGTCTCCAGTTTGCCCCACCATCAATGTGGCTTATATCATGGAAATGCTTGCCAGTAAAATCTGATATTCGCCTTTTAAAAATTATCCTTCGCCGTTCTGCGTTCGGCCAGTTGTTCAATTGACGCGGCGCGCATAAACGGATTGGTCGCTTGTTCCAGCGCGATAGTCGTCGGAACGGTAGCCTCTCCCTTTGCTCGCGCGGCCATCACCTCGTCCATCCTGTCTTTCAGCGCCTGATTACCAGGCTCTGCAACCAGAGCATATTCCCCGTTACTCTGTGTATATTCATGCGCGCAATAGACATTGGTTTCTGGCGGCAGTTTCTCCAATTTGCGCATATTATCAAACATTTGCGCCGCCGTACCTTCAAACAGGCGACCGCAGCCCATCGCGAATAGAGTATCACCAACAAACACTTCACCCTCTCCGACAAAATGAAACGCGATGTGACCGGCGGTGTGCGCCGGAACATCAATCACTGCGGCAACCACGTCGCCTAGTCGCGCCGTATCACCTTCTTTCACCATCGTATCGAGCGTCGGAATGCGCTCCTTTTCTGCCTCGGGTCCGGTGATATGGCAATCTGTGGCTGCCTTAATATAGGCATTGCCGCCAGTATGGTCGGGATGCCAATGGGTGTTCCATATCTGGGTGATTTTCCAACCGCGTTTCTTTGCTTCAGCAAGCGGAGCGTCGGCAACGGCGGGATCGACCACCATTGTTTCTTTCGAAACAGGCTCATGGACCAGCCAGATATAATTGTCGGACAATACCGGAATTCTAACAATCTCTAATGCCATGCTACCACTCTCCAATATTTTCCATGCTTGCCCAGGGTTCCTGCGCTGGCAAATTCTCGCCCTTCTGCAATAGCTCTACCGAGATATTATCGGGCGAGCGCACAAATGCCATATGCCCGTCACGGGGCGGGCGGCTTATCGTTACACCGGCATCCATCAGTGCCTGGCACAGCGCATAAATATCGTCGACCGCATAGGCGAGATGCCCAAAATTGCGGCCGCCATCATATTGCTCCGCCGCGCTGCCATCTTCGGGCGGCCAGTTATAGGTTAGCTCAACCTCGGCGACATCTTTTTGACCGGGAGCTGCCAGAAAGATCAAAGTGAAACGCCCCGCTTCCGCCTCATAGCGGCGCACTTCCTCAAGCCCCAGCAGCTTGAAGAATGCGACGGAAGCATCCGGATCACTAATCCGCAGCATCGTGTGAAGATATTTTATGGTCATGGCGTCATCCTTGGGGCTGGCGTTATTTTGGTTTGGAGTCTGGTTTTGGTTTCAGGGATATTCCTATCCGCTGATCCCCGGACTGTCGAAGGTTTTTGAAAACATCCGGCGCGGTGCTTGTAGCATACAGGTTGACAGTCTTGACACGATGTAAACCAGTGTTTCGACCTGTTTCCTGTTCAACCATAGTGGTTTAGGCCGATTTTCCCTGGGTGGCACATTGCCAGTATAGGATAATATTCCAGATGTCGTCGCAATCCACGCTCATCCCGCGCAATAAAATTACAAAGTTTAGGAAAGTGAGCCCTGCCCACGCACGCACGCACGCCTGCGCGAGGTGCAAGAAACGTTCCCAACATAGGTGAAAGCGCGGAAACGAGCGATTCTGGTCGTAGCATGGGGTCACCATGGCATGGTTGCCGACGTGTAGGAAAGCGTGTTGGATTTACGCTGAAGATTGCGCTTTAAGCAGGACGATGGCGACGTCAATCAGGCAACGGAACAATAATTTCCCGCCTTTTGATGACTTGATTTTCTGACCGTAAACTTGATATAAGCGAAAAAAAAGGTCGCATAAATGCCTTATTTGGGAGTCCATCTTATGCGCCGGACCCATATCTTTTTTTCAACTGTTTTTCTTTTTGTTGCAATTTCCCTTACGCTGACCTCATGCGCCGAACAAGCCAATGATGCTTCATCAACGGAAACAACAGTTGAACCTCGCGAAGGTACTGATTGGTGTGAACTGACCCGTCGATATGAAGTCAGCGGAGATTGCGAGCGCTTCCAGCAGCAGATTGATAGCTTGGATGCTGGTGTAGATGCATTCAAACCAAAACAAGTGATGCCGGTCGATACGCCGACCACTGTTCGATACGCCATCAAGCGCCTGCCCAAGTCTATTCAAGGGGAAGATGGTGAGATTGCCGAGGCAGCGCCGGAGGCAGGTGAAGTCGGAACAGAGGTCACTGTCGAATCCGCTGAAACTCCCACCGATCGTTCAAATGCGCCTACGCAAGCAGAGATCGATCAAGCATTGGCCGAAACGGAAAAGGAAGTCAGCGAGATGGTCGTGGAAGATTCTGACAGCGGAAATGTAGCGGTGGAACAGATCAAGGTCAGTACTTACATGTATGCCTGCCTGGAGGGCGATGCGACTTTCAACATCGAGCCAAAAAATTGCCAGAGCATAGATACTTTGGAACGCCCGGAAGCAGTTTGGAACTGGCAAGTTACACCATCGGAACCCGGCAAGAAGTTTGAGTTGCGGCTTATCAGCGGCCATGAAGTGCGCGCAACGGATGGGACCACGCGAAGAATTGGACAACCCGGCCGCAGAGCGGAAATCGACGTTGCGGTGACCCGCTATCGATGGTGGAGTGACCTGTCTGATACAACAACAAAATACCTCGGCTTGCCGCTGCCGTTGCTCGCAGCATTATCCGCCCTCATTGCAGCAATTGGAGGAGTTTATGGTGCCTACAGAATGGCTCGGCGGGGCAATGAGCCCAGCAAACCAGAATAAGCATAGAAATACGGTTGGATAGCCGGATCACGTGAAATACGGCGACAGGTGCAACAACCCTTCAATAGCTCTCACGTTCAGCCGTTACTTCCGGCGACAGTGCACTTTGTCCCGAAAAAAAGCGACGCCCAACGCAATGCAGCCCCGCGCAAAGATAATCCCACGATCATTCCACAGACTCCATTCATCGCTGTTCAAGAACGGTTCATCGTAACAAGCGCAATTCGAATGCGGGTCGCCATTCCCCGTTTTGGCTGAGCCTTTCGAAGCCATTCACATGTCGTGAAACGTTATCCTTCGACAAGCCCAGGACGAACGGATTTTAAGGCATGTTTGCAGCAAAACGAACGAAGGAAAAAAATGATGAGCGAAGAAACTACATCCGGCAAATGGACCGACAAGAAAAACAATGTGTTGCTGGCCAGTGCCGGTCTGCTCACCATTGGTTTGATAGCAGGGGGCTATTTCATGGGCGATGGTTTGCTGCGCGCCAAAATGGCGGATCGCAGCGTTACCGTGCGCGGCTTGGCCGAGCGGGATGTTACTGCTGACCTTGCGACGTGGACTATTGCCTATAGTGCCCAATCCAGCAGTCTTGCCGATGCGCAGATTGATATTGACGGTGACACGAAGGCAATCGGCAAATTCTTCACCGAGCTGGGTTTCAAGGCCGACGCGCTGAAACCAACCGGCGCGAATGTAAATCAATATGATAGCAACGGCATTCCGCAATATACCATCCGCCAACGGCTCTCGCTGCGGACCGATGATATTGACAAAGCCCAGGCCGCCGTCGCCCGCCAGTTTGATCTCGTGCGCCGCGGTGTTGTGCTCGAAGACGGCTCCGGCATGAGTTACACATTTACCAAACTTGAAAAGATCAAGCCGGAAATGGTGGCCGAAGCCACCAAAGATGCGCGCAAATCTGCCGAGCAATTTGCCAAGGATAGCGAAACCAATGTTGGCGGCATCAAATCCGCCACGCAGGGCTATTTCAGTATAGAATCCCGGGATGGTGACGGCGGTGGTTATGGTGTTTCCGATACGCCTTACAAAAAAGTCCGCGTTGTGACGACAGTGGATTTTTATCTGGATTAAGAGTTTCGAAATAAACCCCTATTTCCACTCAATCTTTGATTATCCGGGACAATCCCCTACCCTCTTTGCACCAATATCCATCGCGAGTTTTGCGGTCTCGTCGCTATTGGGATCAACGATGTCGAAGGCCATGCTGCTGTCATATCCTTGCGCGTGTGCCTGGCCGGTCATGCTGATCGCAATGTCGCCCTTGGCCGTGCCACTGCATTTCATTTCCAGATTTATACTAGTCGTCGAACCTTCGTCCTTCAGCGTTTCACATTGGCCGCCAAGCACCTGCGCCATTTGCGAGGATGCCTGCTTCCATTGTTCGCCACCGTCATTGCCCTTCATGCAGAAAAGCCCGCCTGTGCCGCCGCCGGCCGCCTGTTCCATCTGCGTGATTGTTTCCGCCTTGGCGTCTCCGGTTATGCCGGGGAAATCGAGCTCGGTGATCTTGACCGTCTGCTGATATTGCCCCTCAACCGGGCTGCCATCACTGCCGCCGCTGCATCCTGCCAACAGCGAAACCGCACACAATGTGAGCACTAAGGGAAATTTCAGCATGGCCGGGCCTCTTTCTATCTTTTAAATACAAGAGCATAGCCATCGGGCGTCGCGTTGCAAAGCCTTCACGGGGTTTCGGGCGTCGGCGGACCTTGTTCCAGCTGTGCAAGATATTTCTTCGCCGCCCTGGCAGGCTCGCTCTCACTATCCTGCGCAACCGCCTGCTTCCAGAATTTTTGTGCATTCGCCGTGTCCCCGGCGGCATAGGCGATGTTACCGGCTTCCAGCGCAACCGCCGGATCGCCAGGCGCAAGCTTTTCTGCGGCAATAATATCTGCCTTGGCCAGAGTCAGGTCAGCCATCCGCCGCGCCAATGTTGCTGATAACAGCCAGCCGAGCGGGTCTTGCGGCACCAGCGTGTGGACCTGCGCAAATTCCCGCTTGGCCTCTTCATACTGGTTGTTCGCGACATAGACGCGGGCAAGATCAAGATGGACTTCGCCTTTTAACAATCCACCAAGCTTCTCTTGCCGGAGGGCACGCGCCAGATGATTTTGCGCGTCGGCATAGTCGCCATTGGCGAGCGCCGCATTGCCTGCCTGCGCCCAGAGATTGGCAGCGCGCTCATCGCCGGCACTTTCTGCTTCTTGCGCAGCTGTTGCAAAAGCTTTGGTCGCCTTTGGCCAATCCTGCTGCTCTGCGTAAGCAAAACCAAGACAATGGCGCGCCAGATACCCACCCCCTTCGATTTGCCATCTGTTCGCGGCAAACACACCGTTTTCCGGATCGTCAATGGCTTCATTCACGCAGGCATTAAAGCGGATTTCGGCGGGGTCGGCAGGATCAGTCGATGGCGCAGAAGGCTCTGCCTGCGCTGGCACAGCCGGCCTGACTTCTGATGGTCGCAACAATGGATCCACCGGGGAACCATAAGGAGTGGCTGATTGAGCAAGGAGGAACAGCAGAGGAGAAAGCATATATGCGGTATCCGTCAATGATTGCGTTGGTCAGCCCAGTCTCGCAATCACGTCGATTAACAATGCAATATCCTGATCGCGAGACAGGCGGTGATCCCCATCTTTTACCAGATGCATCTGCACATCGGCTGAACGCATTTTCTTGGCGATCTCCAGCGCATAAGCCCAAGGCACATCCTCATCCTGCTGCCCGTGGAGCAGCCGCACCTTGCCGTCAAAGGCAATGTCCTTGTGGAGCAATCGGTTTGCCTCGCCGGACTGCCAGAACGTTCTGGTCGTGACATAGGGCTCGTCCGAATATTCGCTGGGTTCTTCAAGTTTGCCTTCGCGCAAGATCGTCATTTTCTGATCCTGAGAAAATCCCCAATCGGTAAAATCTGGCGCAGCGGCAATACCGACCATCGCTTTCACCCGCATCGGCCTCGCCAGCGCGACCAGCAGCATCAGCCAGCCGCCCATTGAAGAGCCAATCAAGGTAATGGAGCCGGATGTCACCTTATCGATCAGAAACAGCACATCTTCGCGCCAGTCAATCAGGCTTTGCTCTTCAAACGCACCTTCACTCGCCCCGCATCCTGCATAGTCCAGCCGCAACATCGCGCAGCCTTGCGTTTTCGCCCAAGCATCAACAGCCAGCGCCTTGCCGCCATCCATGTCTGACATATAACCGGGCAGAAAGACCAATGTGGTGCCTTTTACGCCGGGTTTAGGGGGAGTGTAACAATAGGCCAGATTAGCGCCGCCGGGGCGCTGCATATAGTGAATATCATATTCCATGGGTGTTCCGCTTTCATCAGCTTCGGCTTTTATGAAACGGTTATGTAGCGCCCATATAGGTAATACCCAAGCATAGAAACGCGATCAGCAGCATGCCGATATTGCTGAACATCGGCTTTTTCGCCTTTGGCAAAAGGCTGGACAGCTCATCAGGAATCGCGCCGGTAATCCCCAGTTCCCAGTGCGGATGCTGTTTAATGCCATCATCAAGTCCAAAGACATGGGACCCGCCTTGCGCACCGCGATAAACAAGATCTCCAAAAAAATAGGGCTCGCTGCGGATCTGGTTTTCATAAAACAGGAAGGTTTTGCCAATGGTCTCAATCCGCACGACCCGCTTGCGCGCGCCTTGGCCATCACGGTGCCATACAGAATATTCGCCGGTCATTACGCAGGCAGTATCAGGGTGATGTTAATGAAAAGTTATCATCCGGAACAATCATTATTCGCCAAGAAACTCCTCAACCGCAGCCGCAAATTTTTCCGGCTGGTCGAGCATTATAAAATGGCGGCTATCGTCGATACGTTTCAGGGTGAACGTTTGGGCTTGGGCAAAAGCGCCTTTGTATAGTCCATCCACCATTGCCTCGGGCATTACGCCCGCGTCCCATGGGTAGAGGATCGTGACAGGCACGGTAATATCTTTCAGTTCAGGTCGGATATCGGTCGTCATCACGTTATAAAGATATTCCGCAATCACTTTCGGATCGGCGGTTTGTGACCATGTCTTCACCTGCGCGCGGCCAGCATCTGTGGCCGACATTGTTTGCAGGGCGCGATCATCTGCTTCGCCGGTCTGGTTGGCCGCAATCGCATCGCGCATCGCGGCGGCCTGCGGTTTCATCATATCCGCTGTTGCCGTTGGCCCGAATAACATGCCGAAAAATGGCAGGCTATCGACGACCATCACCTTTTCGACCTGATGCCCCATCGTCGCCGCTACACGCATCGCAACAAGGCCTCCCATCGAATGGCCTATAATGGCCGGGTTCTGACCCTTGCCTATGCGAATGACATAGTCATCGATATAGTCTGCCATGTGGAAAGCATAAGTATCAATCAACGTTCGGCGTTCCGGCGTCAGTGTTTCCAAAGGTGCCTTGTCACCAAATCCGCGAGTCTGGATGGTGTGAACCTTATAACGATCCTTGAGCTGCTCCCGCGTTTTGTCCCAAACTGCTCGCGGGGTTGAAAGACCGGGGATGAGTATAACATCCGGCCCCTCACCTTCTATGTAGTCGGTAAAATAATCCGTGCCGACCATCTTGCTACCGTCGATAAATTCAATAACCTCGCCTTCGCCCAGCAAATCGGTCATCGCTTCCTTGCGAGCGATGTCTGCGGCGCTGCCGGGTTCGTAGGTCTGCGCAATGGCCGGAGATGCAATACAGAGGGACAATGCGACTGTGGCGACTGTGGCCATTGTGGTGTTGAACAATTTCATTTCATTGATCCTTCAGAAAAACTTCTTCGATCTTCATTTCGAACAGATCTGCGATGCGAAAGGCTAGCGGCAGGGATGGGTCATATTTGCCGGTTTCGATGGCGTTGACGGACTGGCGCGAAACCTGCAGCCGTTCAGCTAAGTCAGCCTGCGACCAGTCGCGCTCCGCGCGCAAGACTTTCAGTCGGTTTTTCATGCTTTCCACCGGACCAGTCCGCCAGCAACGCCAAACATAGCGAGCCAGAGAACCCCGATCCACTGCGGCCCCTGATCCATTACATCATAAGCGTTGAGAAACTGCCAGACCGTCGCGATGCCCAGCGTGATCGCCATTGCGACAACAATTTGCTTCGTCATCAGGAAGCGCTGATATTCGTCATTGATCTCGACCAGCAGCCGAAAGATGGTCCAGAACACACCGAGTATTGGCAGAGCCGTCAGAACCGCGAGCAGCGCGGCTATGGTCTGACCGGGAGGATTAGCGCCGTTCATCCAGCTCATTCCGCCGAAGAGTGACAGCATGTACAACGTCAGAAAAATGATCAGACGTTTGGTGTAGCGTTTCATGTAAATGGGTGTGTCGGTCATGGTTTCAGCCCCTTGATCCGGTAAAAGAAATAACCAAGGCTCCAGCTACCCAGCAATATGCTCAACATTTCCTTGGCGCCGAGTTGCGGCAACCACATGTCGAGCAGATCAAAAGTCAGGGAAACGAACAGGACCCCCATAATGCCTACAACTGCGCCGTTCGCCATCAGTTGAAAATGATAGTCGTCGGCAAATTTCTTGTCGAATGCGACTCCGAAAGTCGCGATAAAACTGATCGCCAACAGCAGAAAGATTATAATGATAGCCTTAAACGGCCACGCCAAAATTACCTCGCCCCCTACTGCAATATCGGACGGTGGAAACAACAAGGCGGCGATCGGCCCGATCAGCATAAGCGCAAAAACCCAATCCGGCTTGATCAAGCGATGCAATTTCTTCTTCCATCTCGTCGTATCATCATCCATCTTTTTCAGCCTTCATCGACAAAATTATCTGGCAGCAGCGAATATCAGCAGCACTGCAGCGCTAACCCAAATGATCCAAGGGTTGTTTTTAACCGTGCGTGATTCGCAAGCATGTATTCGTTTAAACATGATTTTTTCCGTAAAGTTATAACGACATTATGTCGTGCTTCCTTGACTTTAGTAGATGAGAATCAAAATGATGTCAAGCAACCTGGACATTATGCATATGAAGCTTTCCTACAATAAGGCGATGTTGTATCGGGAGACAGTTGACTTGAACCAGTGTTGGACTAAGGCAAAGCCATGCTGAGGGCGTGCTGAAAACAGGGCTTCCTTGGAGTCACTTTAGTAACCTTAGGATTTAGCCAAGCCCATGTCCGAGATGATCAAAATCACCCTTCCCGACGGTAGTTCGCGTGAAGTGGCTTCGGGCACTACTCCCGCTCAGATCGCCGCAGACATCGGACCGGGCTTGGCGAAGGCGGCTTTGGCGGCACGGATTGACGGCGAGGTTCGTGATATCATGCGTCCGCTGCAGCAGGATACCGAGCTGGCCCTGATCACGTCTCGCGACGAAGAAGAAGCGCTGGAGCTGGCGCGGCATGACTATGCCCATGTGCTGGCAGAGGCGGTGCAGAACCTGTTTCCCGGCACGCAGATTACCTTTGGCCCATCGACGGACGATGGTTTTTATTATGACTTCGCGCCAGCAGGCGACCCGTTTACCGACGAGGACTTACCGAAGATCGAAGAAGAGATGAAGCGGATCATCGCTGCAGACAAGCCGCTGACCCGCGAAGTGTGGGAACGCGATGATCTGATCGCGCGCTGGAAAAAAGACGGCGAGGCTTTCAAGGCGGAATGGGCGGCAGAACTGCCCGAAGGCGACGAGATCACCGTCTATTGGTCGGGTGACGACTGGATGGATATGTGCCGCGGACCGCATCTGGCGTCGACCGGCAAGCTTGACCCGCAGGCGTTCAAGCTGATGCGCGTATCGGGTGCTTACTGGCGGGGAGACCAGCGCAATCCGCAATTGTCGCGCATTTATGGGACGGGCTGGCTCAACAAGAAGCAGCTCAATACGCATCTGATGCGGCTTGAAGAAGCGGCCAAGCGCGACCACCGCAAGCTCGGTCAGGAAATGGACCTTTTCCACTTTCAGCCCGAAGCCCAAGGTAGCTGTTTCTGGCATCCCAAAGGCTATTTCATCTGGCGTGAGCTGGAACTTTATATGCGCCGTCAGCTCGACAATGCGGGATATGACGAGATTAAAACGCCGCAGCTGATGGACGTCAACCAGTGGGAGAAATCCGGGCACTGGGGCAAATATTCCGAGAATATGTTCGCTGTGCCGGACGAGGTTCCCGATGCGGAAAGCGATGGTCCCGTCATTAGCGGCAATGCCGGTATGATGGCGATGAAGCCGATGAATTGCCCTGCCCACGTGCTGGTGTTCAAACAGGGCATCAAGAGCTACCGCGACCTGCCAATCCGTATGGCCGAGTTCGGATGTTGCCACCGCAATGAACCGCATGGGGCTCTGCACGGGCTGCTCCGGGTTCGACAGTTCACGCAGGACGACGCCCATATTTTCTGCCGTGAAGACCAACTAATCGACGAAATTGTCCAATTTTGCGACCTTCTCGACGCCGTGTACTGCGACCTTGGATTTGCCGATTATAATATCAAGCTGGCACTGCGACCCGAGCAACGCTTTGGCTCTGATGCCGAGTGGGATAAATCAGAGCAAATATTGCGGGAAGCGGTCATAAAGTCTGGCCGCGCTACTGAAGAATATGGTTGGGCAGAATTGCCCGGCGAAGGCGCATTCTACGCACCCAAGCTCGAATTCCACCTGACCGACGCGATTGGCCGCACCTGGCAGGTCGGCACGATACAGGCCGACACGGTGCTGCCCGAGCGGCTTGATGCCAGCTATATCGGCGAAGACGGCGCACGCCACCGCCCGGTGATGCTACACCGCGCGATATTGGGTACATTTGAACGGTTTATCGGGATTTTAATCGAGCATTATGCCGGGAAATTGCCGCTCTGGCTCGCACCGACACAGGCCGTGGTCGCCACGATTGTTACCGATGCCAATGATTATGCCGAGGGTGTAGCCGAAAAACTGAAAGCCGCCGGTATCCGTGTCGAGACCGATCTGCGCAATGAAAAAATCAACTACAAAGTGCGTGAACATTCGGTCGGCAAGGTGCCCAATATACTAGTCGTCGGCATGCGTGAGGCGGAAGAAGGCAAGGTTGCCCTGCGCCGGTTAGGTCAGAAGGAACAGGAGTTTCTGACCGTTGACGAAGCCGTTGCCCTGCTGAAACAGGAAGCTTTGGCACCGGATTTGAAATCTGCTGCCGAGTAACCATATATATCAATGCAAGACAGGCCTTTATCTGCTATAAATTTGCGTCTAATGAGCCTTCAGAACAATTCAATCAGGAGTATTTAACATAGCTGCACCACCACGCCGTCCCACACCGCCGATCAAAGGCGGTCCGCGTTTCAATCAACTGATCATATCAGACACCGTAAGGGTTATCGACGACAAGGGCGAGAACCTTGGCGTTATGAACACGAGCGAAGCGATTGAACGAGCAGCAGAAGTTGGACTTGATTTGGTAGAAGTCTCTCCCAACGCGCAGCCGCCAGTCGCCAAATATCTTGATGTCGGCAAGTTCAAATATGAGGCCCAGAAAAAGGCCAATGCTGCGCGCAAAACGCAGAAGGTGCAGGACGTTAAAGAAATCAAGATGCGTCCTAATATCGACGACCATGATTATGATGTGAAGATGCGCAACGTGACCAAGTTCATTGGAAATGGTGACAAGGTGAAAGTTACTTTGCGCTTCCGTGGCCGCGAAATGTCTCACCAGCAACTCGGCATGGCGCTGCTGCAGCGGGTGCAGGAAGACATGAAGGAAACTGCGAAGGTTGAGGCTTATCCCAAGCTCGAAGGCCGCCAGATGTTGATGGTGCTCTGTCCTAAATAGGATTTGGGCTCTAAGTAAACAAATAGGTTCTTAGTTCGGGTGGGTTTTGGCAATCCAGATCATGCCCACCCCGACAACCAGTGCCGCCAGCGCAATAAAGATTTCAAAATTTTCCGATACCATTGCGGTTGCCATCTAATTGGTCTGAGACAATTGGGTAGCAGCATGATGCTAAGCTTCGGTTAACTGGCGCAACTATTTGCGCGACTATTTCACGCGCGATTGTCAGCTAACCGGGTTTGCCCTATATTCGTTCGGGAAATGCCGCTTCAGATTGGCAATCTTTGGTTTGTCAAAGCGCACAATATAGCCCTGACGCGGGTTCTTCTGCATGAAGTTCTGGTGATATTTCTCCGCGTAATAGAAACCTTTGTGGCTCTCAATCTTGGTCACAATCGGCCGCTTCCAATATTTGCCTTTGCCGAGCTGGTCGATATAGGCGCGCGCCGCTTTCGCTTGTGCCCCGTTCATCGGCACCAGCGCTGTGCGATAATGCTTGCCGCGATCCGGTCCTTGCGCATCAAGCGTCGTCGGATCGGCAACCACCGAGAAAAATATCTGCATCAACTTGCCATAGCTGATCTGGGTTGGGTCATAGACCACCCGAACCGCCTCGGCATGGCTGGTTAGTCCAGCGCTCACCAGCTTGTAAGAAGCGTTGCGCTTCATCCCGCCATGATAGCCGGAAGCCGCGCTGATCACCCCTTTGGTGTGCTCAAACACACCTTCCACACCCCAGAAACAACCGCCGGCGAAAATCGCCACCGCGCGCTTGCCCTTCTCGGCAGCATTGATCTGCGGCATGGGTATGATGGTCGCTTTTTCGGCCGCGTGGGCTTCACTGACAAATATATTGGAGGAGGATGGCGGCACAGGCAGGCCGGTTTGCACGCCCGCATAGATCGTCGCAAAGCACGCCACACTGGCACCGAAGACAGCCGCTCGAGAGAGAGTTCTACGGATCATCGATCAGCCTTTCAACTGGCTAACCGAATGAACGGTGGACGAAAGCGTCTGGCTCATTTCCTGCTGCTGCTCAATCGGCTGGGTAAAAAATAATACCAAGGCGCCGGCGAGAAACCCGCCGCCCAAGCTATATGTCAAATCCGATTTCAAAAATTTTAGCATGTCATTTTCCTGTTGCACTACCCTGTATTCGCAGCCCACCGTGGATTGGTTACAGTGCATAATGCAACATTACTTGCCATGCTGTGAACAGCATCACATCTTCATTTTTTTAAACCAACGCGACGCAGGCCCGTTGAATCCGCCCGCAAGCCTCCCGCAGTATTTCTTCCGAAGTCGCATAGCTAATCCGGAACGCCGGAGACAGGCCAAAGGCAGCGCCGTGCACGGCCGCGACTTGCGCTTCATCAAGAAAATAGGCGATCAGGTCTTCGTCGTTTTCGATGACCTTGCCCTTGGGCGTGGTTTTTCCCATCAGTCCGCTGGCGTCGGGATAGACATAAAACGCACCCTCCGGCGTGGGACAGGTCAATCCCGGCGTATCATTCATCATCGAAACCACCAGATCGCGGCGTTTCTCGAACGCGGCATTGCGCTCGATCAGAAAATCTTGCGGGCCATTGAGCGCAGCCACCGCAGCGGCTTGCGAAATTGAACTCGGGTTTGACGTGGATTGCGACTGCAACTTACCCATCGCCTTGATCAGCCAGGCCGGGCCGCCCGCATACCCAATCCGCCAGCCGGTCATCGCATAGGCTTTGGAACATCCGTTAACCGTCAAAGTGCGATCATAAAGCTCCGGGCAAACCTGCGCGATCGTCGCGAAAGGGAAATCGGCATACCAGATATGCTCGTACATATCGTCGGTCATCACCATCATATTTTCATGCGGCAGGATAACTTCGGCCAAGGCTTTCAGTTCCTTGCCGGAATATGCGGCGCCGGTGGGGTTGGAAGGCGAATTCAAAATCAGCCATTTGGTCTTCGGGGTAATCGCTGCT
Organism: Parasphingorhabdus halotolerans; assembly: GCF_012516475.1. Classification (NCBI taxonomy): domain Bacteria; kingdom Pseudomonadati; phylum Pseudomonadota; class Alphaproteobacteria; order Sphingomonadales; family Sphingorhabdaceae; genus Parasphingorhabdus; species Parasphingorhabdus halotolerans. The sequence continues at coordinate 1,280,731 of NZ_CP051217.1, forward strand.
TCCAGCTGCTCCGGCGTGATCTTGTAATTCTGGTCCGCACCGGCTTCAACAATCACCGGTGTACCACCCGCAAAATTGACGATATCGGGATAGCTCACCCAATATGGTGCAGGGATAATAACCTCGTCGCCCTTGTCGAGCGTCGCCACCAAAGCGTTGAAAAGCGTATGCTTGCCGCCGCTGTTTACGGTGATCTGGTTTGTCGCATAGGTCAGGTCATTATCGCGGTCAAACTTGGCAATGATCGCCTGTTTCAGCGCCATGGTCCCGTCGACTGTAGTATATTTGGTATCCCCATCGCGGATCGCCTGGATCGCCGCTTCCTTGACAAAATCCGGCGTATCGAAATCTGGCTCGCCAGCAGAGAGGCCAATGACATCAATACCCTGCGCCTTTAATTCGGTCACCTTCGCAGACATGGCGAGCGTGGCGGAGGGTTGGATGCGTCCGAGAGCTTTGGAGAGGTTTGTCATCGAGAGTCCTGTTATGTGCCTTCGTTGGGCGTTAGCACAAGCGCATAATGGCGTTGCTGCTGCGGTGCAACAGGACTTGTAGAATCACGCGGGGTTTTTTGTTTCAATGCCGGTAGCAAAACCATCATCGCCGCCCAAAATCGATCAAATTTCCACCACCAATTTGCCACCGGGGAAAGCAGGAACATGCGACGACCCGTTCATTCAGCCTGCATAGCAAAGCGGATCACGTGTAGGAAAGCAAAGAGCGACAACGCAGCGAAAGCGGAAGAAGGGGAAGGTTGAAAGGTTTAAAAAATAACGTTTTTTTGGTTGGATTGCTTCATGTTGGATAGATTATTTCAACTGTTGGAAATTATCACACTCTCCTACGACATGGCTTGGTGCAACGATATGATCATCAACCAACACCCCACCATCACCTCAGCGCAGGCTCAGTTCCGAACCAGTCTATCGGTAAACGAGCAAAGGTGGATGGGGCCCAGAAGGTGGACGGAGCCCAGTCCTCGCCGGGTCGTCAAGCAGTCTGATTCAGTGGTTTTGGTGGGCTGTCACCTCAATTCCAAACATATTTCCACTTGGCGTACAGCGGAAAAACATCAAGAAACTGCAGTTCAATCATTGGAACCTTAGGGACGTAAAATATTGTAAATCATGGTTAAACGATTGCAACCAGCAGCTTAACGCAACGTTACAGATTCTGCCTTATTACCGCCGCATGGCACGCCTGATGATCGTTGATAAAACTCTATCAAAGCTTTCCAATGCGGATCGCCAGTTAGTCACGCGCGAGCAATTGCTAGAACACGGCAAGGTCATTGGCAGCAGTGTTATCGGCAATCTGCTTGCTGCGGCCATGCTGACATTCATATTTCACAAACATATCCCGCCGGTGGCGCTGTCCGTTTGGTGGATGGTTTATCTGATCAACGCGGTTGATCGACTTTTGCTGAAAGCTCGAACCAGGACTGCGGTCGGCAATGCCGAGCTGCTGGAGGTCAAGAAGCGGCTGACCATCAACGCGGTATTTAATGCCAATTTATGGGGTTCGGCGGCAGTAGCCATGACAATAGTCGCAAGCCCTCTTGAAGCGGGGCTGTTAATGGCGGTCTGCGCTGGCGTCATGGGTGTCGGCGCAATGACTTATCGCTGTATGCCCGATGCAACGCGTGCATGGTTGACGACAACACCGGTCTGCTTCGCTATCGGGCTGCTCTTCAAAGGCGACATTGTAAGCCTGGTCGCAACGGTGATGCTAATTGTCTACGCCTATCTGCTGTTTGAAAATAACTGCAGGATTTTTGCAGGCTTCGTGGAACTCCTCCTGTCTCGCCAGGAAATTGAGGAAAGATCCGAAACGGTCAAACTGCTGCTTAACGACTTTGAGGAACAGTCCTCCAACTGGCTATTTGCAATCGATCAGCAAGGTCGGCTTGTGGACGTTTGTGATCGCTTTGCCGAAGCCGCACAGTTACCGGCGGAGCAGTTAAATGGCGCCACGCTCATTTCGCTGTTTGAACAAGATGGCAACCGGGATTCGCTCAACGATCATCTCGCCAATGGTCGCTCGTTTCGTGACCTTGCGCTGATCACCGATATCTCCGGGAAACACCAATGCTGGTCGATCAGTGGCCGGGCGGCGGCAACGAACAACAAATCAGATCAGGCGGCCAATGAAAATGACATCGTATTGCGCGGGGTGATCGCCGATATGACCGCGCAAATGGATGCCGAGAAAAAGGCCAGCTATCTGTTGCGCTTTGACAGCTTGACCGACTTGCCGAATCGCAGATTGTTTAGCGAAACACTCAACCGGGCGATGTTCGGACCGAAGGATGGTTTGGCAATGGCCGATGCTCCCCGGCCAGTGGACAAGAAAATTGCCTTGTTGCTGTTCGATGTGGATCATTTCCAAGCGGTGAATGACAACCACGGCGCTGAAGTAGGTGACAAAGTCTTGCAGATCATGGCACGCCGCTTTGCAAAATTCGTCGGGTCGGAAGATACGCTTGCGCGAACCGGCGGTGATGAATTCTCACTTCTGTTAACCGGCGACCGCGCCGGAAGAGCGCGCGAAATTGCCGCAGAAACCGTTGAGCATCTGGCCAGCGTCTTTGGTCTCGACGGGCTGCGGATTTATCTGGAGTTTAGCGTCGGCATCTCGCTCTGGAACGGCGGGGATCACAATGTCGACAGGTTGATCAAGGAAGCGAATCTGGCGCTTCAGACGGCGAAAGAGTCCGGTCGCAATCGCATAACCCATTTTGAGAATGGCATGTATGCGGCGGCAGAAGAGCGGCGGCGGCTGGAGCATGAGCTGATTGAATCGCTCGGAAACGGTCAGATGAAAGTCTATTATCAGCCGGTAATTAACCTCAAAACGCAAGATGAAGTCGGCTATGAAGCGCTGGTGCGCTGGGAACATCCGGAATTGGGCCTGGTCATGCCGGACAAGTTTATTCCGCTTGCCGAAGAAACCGGATTAATCGTCCAATTGGGTGAATGGGTTATCCGCAATGCGGTAGATGAGGCGGCGTCCTGGTCAAACCAACATATGGTAGCAGTCAACCTGTCCCCCGCGCAGATGCGCAGCGCCAACCTGATCCCTAGCGTCGTCAACGCGCTGGCGAGCAGCGGGCTTGATCCGGCGCGGCTGGAACTGGAAATCACCGAAAACATCTTGATGCACGACAGCGATTCCAACCTGCGTACCCTCCACTCGCTGCGCGCGATCGGCGTCCGTGTGTCGCTCGATGATTTCGGTACCGGTTATAGTTCGCTCAACTATCTGCGCGCCTTCCCGTTCGACAAGATCAAGATCGACCGCTGTTTTGTCAGCGACGTGGACAGCCGCGACGAATCCCGCGCCATCGTCCGCTCGGTCATCGACCTCGCTCGCAGCCTAGGCATGCAAACCACCGCTGAAGGGGTCGAGCGCGAGAGCCAGGCGCAGCAGCTTATTACCGAAGGCTGCGACCAGGTGCAGGGTTATTTATATGGCAAGGCCGCTCCACTGAAATCGGGCCAGTTGCAACCATCCGATCGGGTGATTGTGTCCGGGGACTTTGTCGAACGACGGAATGTTGAACGGAACGAGGAAGTGCCGACCAAGCGGAAACAGGCTTAGACCACTTAGATCGACGCATTTGTATATGCTCACCTTTTCTCCTGTGAGCCTGCTTCCCTGAACCTTCTCCCTCAACCTCACTATAACTTCCACTGCCTCTAACTCCGCTTCTTCACAAATTCCGCGCGCAGTACCAGCCCTTTGATCCCCTCGTGTTTGCAGTCAATTTCCTGCGCGTCGCCGGTCAGGCGGATGGATTTTATCAACGTCCCGCGCTTGATCGTCTGGCCCGCGCCTTTGACTTTCAGGTCTTTGATCAGCGTCACCGCATCACCGTCGGCCAGCACATTGCCAACCGCGTCAACGACCTCCGGTCCAGCCGATTTCGCCGCAGCGTCGTCCGGGCTTAGCCACTCGCCGGTTTCTTCGTCATAAATATAGTCGCCGCCCTCATCACCGGTGGCCACTACAAAGACTCAAAAGCTTGGCTCATATCGGCAATAATATCATCAATATGTTCAATCCCGACAGACACGCGCACCACATCGGGTCCTGCTCCAGCCTCAACCAACTCCGCTTCCGACAACTGGCTATGCGTCGTCGAAGCCGGATGAATGATCAAGGACCGCGTATCGCCGATATTCGCCAGATGACTGAACAGGTTTACCGCCGAGACCAGTTTTGTCCCTGCCTCAAATCCACCCTTCAAGCCAAAGGTAAACACCGCGCCGCCTTTACCGCCAAGATATTTCTGCGCCAGCGCGTGATAGTCACTATCCGGCAGCCCGGCATAGGACACCCAGCTTACTTCCTCGCGCGCCTGCAGCCATTTCGCCAGCGCCAGCGCATTGTCGCAATGCCGCTCCATCCGCAGCGCCAGCGTTTCCATGCCGGTCAATATGTTAAACGCATTCATCGGGGCCAGCGCCGGGCCAAGGTCGCGCAGGGACAGCGCGCGCGCCGCCAAGATAAATGCCGCCGGACCAAAAGCGTCGGTAAAGACTTTGCCGTGATAGGATGCGTTGGGCTGGTTGAGGAAGGCAAACTTGTCGCTCTGCGTCCAGTCAAACTTGCCGCTGTCGATGATCAAGCCAGCTATCGAGTTACCATGCCCGCCCAGAAACTTCGTGCCGCTTTCGACCACAATATCCGCGCCATGTTCGATCGGGCGGCACAAAGCAGGGGAGGCCATCGTGTTATCGACGATTAGCGGAATGCCCGCCGCATGGGCAATATCGGCAATCTCGGCGATATCCTGCACCACGCCGCCGGGATTGGCTAGGCTTTCGATAAATACACAGCGCGTATCGTCGGTAATCGCAGCGTACACCGCGTCCAGATCATCCGCATCGACAAAGATGACGTTCCAACCGAATTTCTTGAAGCTATGACCAAGCTGGTTGAGCGAGCCGCCATAGAGTTTCTTCGCCGCCACAATATGCGCGCCGGGGTCCATCAGCACATGGAACACCAGCAATTGCGCGGCATGACCCGAAGCCACCGCCAGCGCCGCCACACCGCCCTCCATCGCCGCAATCTTCCCCTCCAGCGCGCCATTAGTCGGGTTCATGATGCGTGTGTAGATGTTACCAACCGCGTCGAGATTGAACAGATCGGCGGCATGCTCGACGCTGTCAAAAACATAGGAGGCGGTCTGGTAAATCGGCGTGATCCGCGCATTGGTGGTGGGGTCCGGCTCGGTGCCTGCGTGGACAGCCATTGTCTCGAGACGGGGTGTTGGGTGATCGGTCATGATGGGGCTCCGCGATTTGGATTTGGGAATCAATGAGATAAGGCAATCTACCAGATTGTCACCGCAAATCACGAAAATTGCAAAGCGTGCTGTTGCCCCGCGAGCGTTGCCGTTACGGGCTTTGATACATCTGTTGTTTCGCCTGCGTTCATCGTAGAGGGTTCATAAACTGATCCAAATTTGGAGACTATCCCATGACCGTTCGCCAATCCTTTCTCGCCCTGTCCGCCCTGACCCTGTCCGCGCTTCCCCTGTCGCTGGCCAGCGCACCGGCGGCGCAGGCGGCGCTGAAGGAAGGGGCGCAGGCGATGGACTTCACCACCCAGGCGGCGCTCAGCGGCAAGGCGTTCACCTTCTCGCTGGCCAAGGCGTTGAAAAAAGGCCCGGTCGTGCTCTATTTCTATCCCAAGGCGTTCACCTCCGGCTGCACGATCGAAGCAAACCAGTTTGCCGAAGCGACACCGGAGTTAAACGCGATGGGCGCCACCGTCATCGGCGTCAGCGCTGACAATATCGAGACGCTGAAACGCTTTTCGGTCGAAGAATGCCGCAACAAATTCGCGGTCGCAGTGGGCAGCAAAAAGGTGATCAAGGCCTATGACGCGAACCTGCCCGTGATGGGCGGCTCCAACCGCACCACCTATATCATTGCGCCTGATGGCAAGGTCATCTGGAGCTATTCATCGCTGAACGTAAAGGGCCACGTGCCCGGCGCGCTGGCGGGGGTGAAGGCCTGGAAAGACGCGATGGCGGGGAAGTAGAATTCGTTCAAGGGAATAGTCTATTCGGCGAAACTTATCACTGATATCAGCAATCTTGATACACTGGAGCGTCGCCGGTTTCGTGAGTTAGCACGGTGTCTCTGTTTCCAGTATCGAGACCATGGCCCAGTTGCTTGGCAAGGGTATCCAGCAATGTCAGGAAACATTCCGGCTTGGCACCACTGGCCGTCGACGCCGCGACAAGAGCCCCGATCAGTTTGCTTCGGTTAGACCCGAGCTTGGTAAAAAAAGCAGCGCCCCCGACACGCAATTCTTCGACGGTCAGACCGCTTTGATCTGCAACATCGGCCAAGAAATTGACCTGTCGGGTTTTCGGTTTTGTTTTGGCATTTGCCATTTGCTCAAAGACCTGCCTTTTGATGGTTTGAACCTTCCTTCTAAGCGATATATTTAATTCAGAAAAGCGCGTTTATTTAAAGTTTAAATTCCGTTTATCCATATTAAACGTAGGGTCATGCAAATCAGCCATTCATAGGTGCGCCACGGATAAGGCGAGTGAACCTACAATATCTCTCGCCAACTGCGGATCGACATCATTTCGCCAACTGACAAAAGCAGGATAGTCAAAGTAGGGAATATCCTCGACTATGTGCAAGGCACCGGAATCGAGAAATGATTGCACCAGCTTCTGCGGCATAAACCCCGCCATTTTCTGCTGGATCAGCCATTCTGCCGACTGCCTGCCCAGATCGAGCACCAGCCCGGCGGCAGGCGTAATTTTTAGTTTGGCGGAAATCTCAACGCCAATGGCCTGACCCCATTCGATCCTGACATATTGCTCGCGCCAGTTTTCGTTACCGGTTCCTGACACAAGCGCTAGCCGATCATCAAACAGCTTTTCCGAATGGATATCGCGATGAAAAACCGGATCATAGGCCACGGCCATGTCAAGAAATCCGTCCCGCAAGTCGCGGTGCAACCGGGCAGATGCTCCCGCCGAAGCCCGAAACGCCGTCTTCGGGAAATCCGACCGTGCCTGAGCCAGCCATTCCGTTAACAATGCACCCCATAGCGCATATTGCCCGCCAATTGCCAAGCTACTGGTAAAATCATTGGGCAGCGACACTACATGCTGGGCAATTTCCCATGCCCGAACCGCCTGCGACGCAGGGTCAACAAATTTGCGACCGGCGGCAGTCAGGCGGCAACCGCGTTTATCCCGGTCAAACAGCCTCACGCCCAACCGGTGTTCCAATTGCTTGATCCGTTCGGTTACGCTCGACGGACTGGCATTTACCCGCTGCGCTGCGGCAGCAAAACTTCCTGTATCGGCAGCTGCGAGAAATGTACGAAATGATGTGATGTCCATTTAATTCGTATAATCAGAATATAATGTTCTGACAATCCCGTTTTATCAAATATTATGTTGCGCCTAGTGACGGTCAATCAAATTTACGGAGTGAACGAAATGAACGGTTTTATATCTTGTGCTTCTTATGCCTTTGCCGCTGCCTTGATGGCAACTGCATCGATGCCAACCCTCGCAAATGCGGCTGGCTATGCGCAGCAAAATGAAATTGTCGTAACCGGCAAGCACCAAAAGCTCTGGGACAAGGGCGTCAAGCTTGAAGCTAAAGGCATGGAAAGCCTCGTCAAGGCGGAAAAGGAATTTACCGATGCTGCGCGTGATGTTCTGGATGCCCAGAAAAAGCGTGACAAGGCAACCGGAAAAATCAGCAATGCGTCTGAGGAATTTCGGCAGCTGACATCCAATGTCCCGATGTTCAACAACCCAAAAGAGGCTGCCAAATGGGCCGACTTGGTGAGCAACGCTGCCGACAGTTGGGCGAAAAATGATAATCGTCAGGAAGATGGACAGAGTGATCTGACAAAATCAATGAAGCGGCAGGCCAGCGCGCAATCGGCGGTCAAGTCGGCACAGGCCAATATCGACAAAGGCCGCGCGATGAAAGCCGAAGCACAGCAGCGCAGCTTAGCGAGCAATTAGGCTCCTGCAAACCAAGGACAGGTTGATGACAAGTTCTACCGACGGAGCGGGCATAATTTCCTTAGGGTCGCATGCGCCAGCAATGAAAGTAGCCGAAAGATGCCGCGTGAGTTTGGCGTCTTCGTGGCGGGTGTCAGTTTTATTAGCGCTGATGCTCGCCATGTTTTCGGCCCCTGCAACTGCGGCGCAGGGCGAACGCAAACGCGGTGCCGTAACCACAGCCGGCGATGCCGTTACCCAGCCTTTGGAAGATCTTGGCCTGAAACACCGTGATATTCCCTACGAGCTGGCCCTGATCCAAGAGGAACCCTATTCACTCAACGGGATGGACGGATGCGACGCGGTGCGCACTGAGATCGCAAAACTGGAAGACGTTCTTGGCCCTGATGCGGATGCGCCCGAAGAGAAAAACGGGATGGTCAACAAGGCGTTGAAGACCGGCGGCAGCGTGCTTGGCGGTTTCATTCCGTTTCGCGGTGTGGTCCGCGAAGTATCCGGCGCAAACAAAAAACGCAGCCAACTGCAGCGCGCTATTTACGCAGGTGTAGCAAGGCGCGGTTATCTGAAAGGCTATGCCAGAGGGTTGCAGTGCCAGAGTTCGGAAGAGCTGGCGATTGATGCCGCAAGGGCGCATCTGGAACGGATTGAGGCAGAGCGGTAGAATTAAGGCCGCTGTGTATTAAGGTTGCCTTGCATCAACCCCCGAACACTATTTCCCACCAAAAACCCGTCCACCAAATCTTCGGCCGTCAAATCCGCCTCAACCGCCTGCCCGCTTGCCAGCAATTCCGCCCGCAACACACCCGGCAATACGCCGCGCTCCAGTGCTGGCGTCAGCAGCTTTCCGCCCCGCTCGACAAACACATTCCAGATCGCGCCTTCGGTGACAAAGCCTTTGCTATCGACAAATATAGGATGCACGCCCGCGCCGAGCCCCCCTTCAACATGGTCAATATCATAAACCCGCCGGTCAGTGGTCTTGTGATGCAGCCGGTAATCGGACGCATCGGCCTGCATCGGCACCAACTGGCATGGGACCGGCTCGGCGAGCGGGGCGGGCATGGGTTTTAGCTCGATTGCAATCGCTCCGGATTTGGCGAGCATCAGGCGGACGATGGCGGGCTGTTCCTGATGGAAAGTCACCGCCTGTATGGTGTTGCGCGCGGCGTGGCGGTCGAATTCATACTCCAGTGCGGCGGCGCTGGCCTTCATCCGTTCGAGATGCGCTTCCAGCCGCGCGATACCGCTGGCCGGATCGAACGCCATCGTCTCGATCAAATCTACGATTGGCGCGCCGCCCGTCTCAGCCCCCACTTTTGCAAACCTCCCCTTGGCGAGGCATTCCCGCCATTCTTCGTCCCCGTTGGAATCTGCCACTATCCCAGAGCCAAGGCCGATGGAAAGCTTTTTGTCGCCGCCACCTTCATTCCGGCCAAGATGGAAGGTGCGGATCGCCACATTGAACGCCGCGTCACCGTTTGGATCAATCCGCCCGATCGAGCCGCAATAAATGCCGCGAGGATCAGGTTCCAACTCGTCAATAATCTCCATCGCCCGGATTTTCGGCGCGCCCGTTATTGAGCCGCAGGGGAAAATAGTGCGCAATACATCCACCGCACCGAGGCCGCCTTTCAGCTTTGCGGTAACAGTCGACGTCATCGTGTGGATCGTGGGGTAGGTCTCGACATGGAAGAGCTGCGGAACCTTCACACTGCCCTGCTCGGCCACCCGCGAGAGGTCGTTGCGCAGCAGGTCAACGATCATCAAATTTTCTGCGCGTTGCTTGGGATCGTTGAGCATCTCGGTCTGAACCAGCAGATCGGCGGCTTTATCCTTTACCCGCGCCGCCGTGCCCTTCATCGGCTTGGCGGTAATGCGACCATGCTTGAGCGCAAAAAACAACTCCGGCGAAAAGGACAGCATCCAGTTGGAACCATCAAAGACAACGCCGCCATAGCCGGCCTTGGCTCGATTCCTCACCGCAGCATAAAGCGCCAGCGGGTGACCGGCATAGCGTGCGGTCGCGCGAAAGGTCAGATTGGCCTGATAAATATCCCCGGCAAGAATATAATCCTTCACCTTGGCAAAGGCGGCGTCATAGGCGGCGCGCGCTATGTCGGGTTTTAGCTCGCCGAGCCAGGCACCCGCCGGATCAGCAAGGTTTTTCAACAATGTTGGACTGTCTAACTCGCTGTAATTCTTAAATATTCCAAACCAAGCCAGCGGCGTTGGAAGCGCCTCCGGAAGTCGCCCCTCAAGCCGCCCCTCCAGCGCCAGCCCTGCCTCATAAGACATATAGCCCGCGACATGGAAACCGCTGCGCTGCGCTTCGGCAACTTTACCCAATGAGGCTTCCATCCCTTCCATCGACCGCGCTTCGATGATGTCCACCGGATCAGCATAAAGCCGGGTGGGCGATGCCCCTTCATCACGCGCATCGTCGAGCAATATGAAGGGAGTTTTACCAAGCATCGCACTCCCCTAATTGCATTTACCCCCGTTCGTCCATAAACATGATGAAAACTGATATGGGGGAATATCATAATGCGCCGCAAAATCCGGTTGGCCTTGTGCATCGTTGGTATACAATTTGCCGGCATGCAGGCCGCTTTCGCGCAAGAGACCGCGCCGAAACCGGCAGCACTGGTTGCCGATCAGGTGCCGGATATCCCGCAAGACATCGTCGAGCAAACCCGGCCTTATATGGAATATCGGACGGCGAGTTTTGTCGACTGGGATCCCGCAAGCAGAGCGATGATCGTCAGCACGCGCTTTGCCGATACCGCGCAGTTGCACCGCATCAGCAAGCCGATGGCGGCGCGCGAGCAACTGACCTTCGCCTCGGAACCTGTGAACTCGGCGAGTTTCTCACCCGATGGCGCAACGCTGCTGTTTGAAAAGGACGCAGGCGGAAACGAAGTGGATCAGATTTTTCTGCTGAAGGGTGGCATCCCGAAAATGCTGACGGACGGCAAAAGCCGCAACGGGCTGGGGCCGTGGTCAAATAATGGCAAATTTCTGGCATTCCAGACCAACAAGCGCACCGGGCGGTACAACGATATTTATCTGATGAATCCGAAAAGCCCGGATGCCGCAACAATGTTGATCGCATCTCCGGGCGGCGGCTGGTTCCCGATTGATTTTACGCCGGACGACAAGCAATTGCTGGTCTTCAATTATGTGTCGGTTACCGATAACCAGTTGCATCTGATTGATCTGGCAAGCGGCACAATTAGAAAGCTGACCAATGGCAGCGGCTCGGTTGCTTATAGCGGACTGCAGTTCAGCCCCGATGGCAGGCTCTGGGCCGCCTCGGACAAGGATAGCGATGTTAAGCGGCTGGGACTCATCGATATGGAAACCGGCGCCTTTACCACGGTTATCGACGAGAAAGACTGGGATATATCGGACTTTGACATTAACAAGGACGGCAGCCTGATCGTGTTTGAAACAAACCAGGCAGGGCGCTCTATCGTCAAGACTTATGATACCAACTCCGGTGCAATCCGGACAGTAACCAATCTGCCGATTGGCATCGTCAGCGGCCTGAAATTCGCGCCCTGGGGCGAGATAGGTCTGACGCTTAACTCGAACCAGACCGGCAGCGATAGCTATAGCATTGATCCGGAATCTCTAGCCGTAACCCGATGGACAAAAAGCGAAACCGGCGGACTGGACGCGGCCAATAATTCCGCGCCCGAACTTGTCGAGATTGAAAGCTTTGATGGGACAAAAATGTCCGGCTATCTCTATCGGCCAGACGCGAAAAGACATGGCGGCAAGAGACCGCTAATCATCAATATTCACGGCGGGCCAGAAGGACAATTTACACCCCGTTTTATCGGTCGCGACAACTATCTGGTCAATGACTTGGGTATTGCGATATTCTATCCCAATGTCCGTGGATCGACAGGCTTTGGCAAACGGTTCGTATCTCTGGACAATGGCCCCTTCAATCGGGAAAATAGCGTGAAAGACATTGGTGCCTTTGTGGATGCGCTGGTCAAGGACAAGCGGATCAATCGCAAGCGCATGGCAGTGACCGGCGGCAGCTATGGCGGCTATATGACGCTGGCTTCAATGCTGCGTTTCGGCAAGCAGCTAAAGGCAGGACTGGAAGTTGTCGGCATTTCCAATTTCGTCACGTTCCTTGAGAATACCGAAGATTATCGCCGTGATCTGCGCCGGGTGGAATATGGCGACGAACGCATCCCCGAACAGCGGGCAAAACTGGAGGAAATCAGCCCCCTAAACCGCGCGGATGAAATCGATTTGCCGCTGATGGTTGTCACCGGAGCCAATGACCCGCGTGTTCCGGCAAGCGAAGCGGATCAGATTATCAAAGCAGTGCGCGCCAATGGCACGCCAGCGTGGCATCTTCTCGCGCAAAACGAGGGACATGGTTTTCGCAAGAAGGCAAATGCCGACTATCAGTTCTGGGCCAGCCTGCTATTCTGGCGAAAATATCTGCTTGAGAAGGATGATTAATTGATCGATCTGCTCATTGTTTCAGGCGTTGTTTTACTCGGAATATTAATGTCGGAGATGCGCAAGAATATTGCATCGCTGAAAGCACGGATTGAAGAGCTGGAAGCAGGGTCGCAATCAACATCACCAAAAGTGGCAACTGTTGCCGCAACGCTCCCAGCTGCGGAACCAACGCCTGCCGCTCGCGCGGCAAAGGCAAGTCCGCCGCCGCCCCGCGTCAAAGAGCAGGTACCGTCTCCGGCTACGCCCGAACCTTCTAATGAACCAGCACAGCAAGTCGAACCGGAAGCCGTCAGAAACCCTGGGCCAAAACCGAGCAACGCGAAACGCTTTGAAGACTTAATCGGCGGCAAATTGCCAATCTGGATTGGCGGCATTGCGCTGGTTTTTGCAGGTTTTTTCCTTGTGCGTTTTTCGATCGAAGCGGGTCTGTTCGGCCCGGTTGAACGCTGCATCGCCGCAGCCCTGTTCGGCGGTTTGCTCATCGGGCTGGCGGAATTTGGGTACAAAATTCCACGCTTCGGCAAGATATTTACCGATGATGCCAGGATCGGTCACAGCATTGCAGGCGCAGGCATCGCCGTACTTTACGCAACGCTTTATATGGCCAGCGAGCTATACGGGCTACTTGGCCTGACCAGCGCATTAGTGGGCGTGATTGCCGTCACCATAGTCGCCTTTCTGCTCTCGCAAAAACATGGCCCGCCAACAGCGATCATGGGATTACTGGGCGGCTTCGCGGCACCGTATGTGGCGGGCCTCGGGCCGGAATCCGTCGCGCCGCTGCTCATCTATCTTGGAATATTTACCGGCGGACTATTCGGCCTGGCTATCCATCGCGGCTGGGCATGGCTCGCGCTTCTGGCAACCGGCGGCAGCGTGCTTTGGACGACAGCCTTGTTCTTCATGGGCGTTGCGGGCGAGATGACCTTTATCGGTATATTTGTCGTTTTGCTCGCGATCGGCGGTGTCCTGACCTTGTCCCGCATGGACAAAGCCTATGGTCTGCCGCGTGCGGCCATGCAGGCAATACCCCTGACGGCCGGGCTTCTGCAGCTGGCCATGCTCGCACCTTTGATTGAATTTACGCCCATTAGCTGGCTGTTCTTCGGCGTGCTATCGCTATTCACTATCGCGCTCGCATGGCGCGACCAAAGCCTGACACCGGCAGTGGCTGGCGCTCTGGGGCTGTCCTTCATCATGGTCGCAATCGCCTTCTATGACACCGCTTATGAGGCTTCGACCGCGCAATCCATCAACCTCATAACCGCCATAACTTTTGCAGTTCTATTTGGCGCTGCAGGGCATATCTTCGCGTTGCGAGAAAAAAGCGGCTGGATGTGGGCGCTGATTGGCTTGGCAGCACCTGTGGGCATGCTGCTGATTACAGCCGCCTTGGCGGATCTCGATTGGAGCAACACTCAATGGGGAGGCATCTGCCTTGCCGTTGGTATGACAACTGCATTCATGGCCTGGCGAACCCACAAAGGGGCCTCGCACTTCATCATGGCGATTGCCAGCGCGCTGACCGCGTCATTGCTGGTCGTCGCACTTTGGCTTTGGACCCCCTCTGACTATGCCGCCATTGTTACCGTTCTGGTCGCGGCGGGACTGGCAAGTTGGACGCGGTTCACAGACAGCAAGGCGATCGCCGTAGAGACGGGACTGGCTTCAACACTCGCCGGAATATTCATGCTGATCTCAGGTTCAGCAATCGTCGAAGCTATGGTCGAATCATTGAGCGGCGAGACGGACTTGTTTAGCATCCTGCCGCGAGTTGGTCCGATGGCGATTAAACTGCTCGTACCCGCCACAGCCATAGTCGCCCTTGCCTGGTATTTCCGACGTCCGCTGAGCAACAGGCTTGCAGGGGCAATAGCGGCAATCGGCCTCATCGGCGTGACCGGTTTCGCCTATCTCCTATTCAAACAGCCTCTGGCAATCGGACCCATCCAAACTTTCGTGCAATATGGATTTGCCGAACGCATGCTGCTGACCCACCTGCTGGCGTTGGTAGGCTGGCTGTTGTTGAGCCGCACGTCGACCGGAGACCTCGCACGCCCTCTCAGAACAATCGGGATTACGCTCGCCAGCCTTGCGCTATTCCGCTTTGTGTATTTTGACCTGTTCCTGCTCAGCCCGACCAGCGTAAAGCAAGCACTGGGCCCTGCGCCGGTCGCCAACCTTGCGACCCTGCATTATACCTCAGCAGCCCTTTGGTTATGGCTTTTTGCCCGCACAAAAGCGGTGATAGAAGCGCTTCCGAAAATCAGCAGACCATTGGAAATTGGTAGCCTGTTGTTGGCCATAGCTGCCGTCATGGTAACGGTGCGGCAACTCATTCACGGCACCGATATCGCGACCCCGCCATTCACCTCGACAGAAACCTATCTCTATAGCGCCGGCCTGCTGATACTCGCTATCGCCTGGCTCGCACGCGGCATCCAGACGACCAACGCGCTGCTGCGCATTGCCGGTTTGCTGCTACTCACACTGGTCACATTCAAAGTGTTCCTGGTGGACGCCGCGCAGCTTGATGGAATCCTGCGCATTCTCTCCTTCCTTGGCCTCGGCATTGCGCTGATCGGGATTGGCTGGATTTACGGCAAGGTCATGAGGGATGAAAAAGCGGTAGAGGAAACCGACGCTACAGCTGGTTGATAATATCGATCAAACGGTCCACGTCGCTGATATCGTGATAGATAGCAAAACCGATGCGCAGAACATCACCGCGCACGTCAGTGACAACATTGCGGCTTTCCAGCGCCTCGTGGGTGGGTGTAGCTTGGTTGCCTTGAAAAGCCAGAAAACGTGCGTGAGGGCCGTGACCAAGCGAATTCATTAAATCCATATCAGGAAATGGATCGCGGTTTAAGAAATGTTGCTGCAGCCTAGCGACATGGCTCGATATCGTGGCGGTGGTCAGCCCTTCTTTCCCCAACATCTGCTGCACCGCGTTGAACCGGTAGAGCCCGGAAGGATCAAACGTACTACCCAGAAATCGTCGACCGTCAGGAGCATAGCCCACTTCGCCGGGCGGCAACGCCAAGTCGTCAAACGCCGCATACCATCCTGTGACGGCGGGACGCGGCGCAAAACCTGGCGGTGCGTGGAGGAAACACACGCCCTCGCCAGCCATCGCGTATTTATAGCCGCCGGACAGATAGAAAACGCGATCCGCGACCTTCGACAAGTCTGTCTCGATTCCCATGAACCCGTGATAACCGTCAATCACAACCCACGGCCCATCCGGTTTGGCGAGCGCGGCCAGCGCTTTGATATCCTGCAAAATTGTTCCGGAGTTGAACAACACATGGCTTGCAAAAATCAGATCATAGTCACCTGATTGCGCGTTTTCGACGAGCTTTTCAGAAGCCGCGGTCTCCAGAATCACCTCTCCGCTTTCAACCCAACGTTTCATCTGACGACGAAAACTGTGAAACTCACCGTCCGTAGCCAGCACCCGAACCGGACTAGTCCCTATCGCCGAAACAATCCGCACCAAAAAATCATGCGTGTTGGGCGCGAATGATATGGTGGCCCGGTCAGGCAGATTGAGCTCGGTGGCAACATGCTGCTGCGCCTCTTCCCAAACCGGCCCCATGATCTTGCCCCATTTATGATCGGCAAGAACAGCGGCATCATCCCAGGCCTGCATCTGTCCATCAAAACTGGCATCGGGCCAAAGATGGTGACTATGCGCGGCAAAATGCAACCGCTCCGGATCGGCGGCCAGCGCTTTGGAAAAGAGATGCTTCCAGCTCATGATTGCGTCCTATAACTGCGTTCGCACAGACCAAAGCTCGGGAAAGGCGCGCTTTGAAAGCGTAGACTGCAAATAGGACACGCCAGCCGTGCCGCCCGTTCCCATTTTTCCGCCGATGATCCGTTCAACCGTCAACACGTGTTTGTGGCGCCAAGTTGCCATCGCATCATCGAGATCCACAAGTTTCTCGGCCAGCTGATAAAGCTCCCAATATTGTTCGGGATCCCGATAGACAGCAAGAAACGCATCCTCGACTTCTGTATAGGGAACATAAGCCTCGCTGAAATCGCGCTCCAGCAGAGAAGCTGGAATATCGAAACCTTTGCGCGCCAGAGCGGCAATTGCATCATCCCAGACGCTGGGACCATTCAGTGCGTTTTGCATCGCTGCCTGCGCTTCGGGCCGGTCATCCTGATATCTCAAAAAACCCTTATCCTTGAGTCCCAGAAGATATTCGACGGTACGAAACTGGTCCGATTGAAAGCCGGAGCTTGGCCCTAAAACATGACGGAACCGGGTATAATCGCTCGGCGTCATCGTCGAGAGTACATCCCAGCTCAGCGTCATCACCGCCTGTATCCGGCTCACTCTCGCTAGCGCCTTATAAGCGGGCACAAGCGCATCGGACGCGACTTTCTGCTTGGCCAGGTGCAACTCGCGGATAATCTGCTTTAGCCAAAGTTCTTTGGTCTGGTGGATGATGATGAACAACATCTCGTCATCCAGCTCGGGCGCATCTTGTTCTGATCGGGGATGCTGCGCTGAAAGCAACGTATCAAGCGCGAGATACCGCGCATAGGTCATGGGAGCTTTTTCTGTCATGTCCAAGTGTAACGCCGGAGGAGTGATATTGAAAGGTCAGTAAGTGGGTTAGCGGCGAGGATCCAGCTTTCAATATCCGTTATCGATTATGGGATCGTCACAATAAATTGGTGCGCCCGACAGGATTCGAACCTGTGGCCCCCAGATTAGGAATTTGCTGTAGGTAGTAAACATAGCTTTTCAGACAAGCTGATATATCACTTTTTTATATTAAATATCAGATAGTTAAATTGAATTTAGGTGAACATTGATTTTCACCCCTACCCACACATTCAAAGAGCCTATAGAGAGCCTAAGATGCCTAGCCACGCTCTCACTGATATTTCCATCCGAGCTTTGTCCAACCCCAAGAAGGGACAAACCACCTATTGGGATGCTTCCATGTCCGGCTTTGGCGTTCGTATTTCTCAAGGTGGCACCAAAACTTTTGTAGTCGTGCATGGTGTGGAGCGCCGCCGCTTCACCATCGGTCGCTATCCAGCCATCACGCTCAAACAGGCCCGAGACAAAGCCAAAGAACTGCAAGCTGGACTAACTCTCGGTTTGATTGATAAACGTCCGTCTCCGCCGTATTTGGAGGCGCTGGCGCTATACCTAGAAGCCAGCTCCCTCAAAAATCGTCCCGGAACTGTGTCCGAGTATCGCCGTATGCTGACCACACACTTTGCCTTTGGTCGAAAGCGATTGAATGAAATTACCCGCGCTGACATCCAAACGAAATTGAACCGACTGAAAGACACCCCATCAGAACAGCGTCATGCCTTCGTGGCTATGAAGGTGTTTTTGAATTGGGCGGTGCGCGAAGAGTATCTGTCGTCCAACCCGATTATCTCGATGCAACCGCCCTCAAGACAACGATCCCGTGAACGTGTGCTGCAGCCAGAAGAGTTAGCGGAGATATACAAGAAAGCCTGCGATTGCCCTTGGCCTTACGGCCCGATTGTGCAGCTACTCGCCCTGACCGGTCAACGACGCGGTGAGATTGGCGGACTGCGCTGGTCATGGATTGATCAAGACAAGCGTCTGATTTCTTTTCCAGCTAATTTCACCAAGAACCGCCGCTTGCATGTGCTGCCATATGGTGAGCAAGTGGCGGAGGTTTTGAAAAACCTACCGGAACACGTTGGTAGCGACTTTGTGTTTCCGGGTCGCAAGTCGGGTGCCAGTAACTTCAATAGTTGGAGCAAAAGCAAACGCGCGTTTGACGTAACTTTAAAAGGTGTGGAGCCATATGTGCTACATGATCTTCGCCGGACGTATAGCTCGACTTTGGCGCAGCTTGGTACGCCGATTCATGTCACTGAAAAGCTACTCAACCACGTGTCCGGTACGATCAGTGGCGTGGCGGCGATATATAATCGGCATAGCTATTTGGAAGAGATGAGGGAGGCGGTAGAAAATTTTGAAACATATCTAGGGAATATAATTACCCAGCCGCTATAATTAACGGCATGACCGAATTTCTCACGCAATTAAGCAACCGCCAGCTTGCCATCATAATCTGGATAGTTTTTGCCATTGCTTTGATGTGCCTGAAAAGCGAACTTCGCCAATCTATCGGCCGCTTTATCAAAGCATTCTTCCAACCTAAACTCATTGCCACCTTTGGTTCAGCTATTTTGTATGTCACGGGCAACGTAGCCTGCCTTAAACTGATTGGCCTTTGGTCATTCGAGCAACTGGCTTCAACCATCGAATGGACACTCACCTTTGCCTTTGTCGCAATGTTTGAAGTTATTGGTCGCAGCAACGATGATCGAGTGTTTCGGAAATTGGTCCGCGACCTATTCACCTTCACAGTGGTGTTCTTATTCATCACCGAAATGCACAGCTTTTCTTTGCTTGTGGAAATTCTGATTTTACCAATTGTGATTGTGATAGCAGGAGTGTCAGCTGTGGCAGAACTCAAACCGGAGCACAAACAGCTGCATGGATGGTTGCAGAACATTTTGATCGCCGCCGGTTCTGGTGCCTTTTTATACAGTCTCATCAAAACTTTTACGGAGCGGGAAACCATTTCAGTATTGGGTGTCGCACTCGACTTCTCGTTGCCAATTCTGCTCTCGTTACTCTTCCTACCATTCCTATTTCTCTTGAGCCGTTATATTGCCTACGAAAGCGCGTTTACTAGCTTCGGCCACTGGCTTGAAAATACAAGTTTGAAAAAGCGAGCCAAATGGAAAGCTGTTCGTCAATTCGGCTGGAATATTGACTTTCTTAACCGCTGGAAGCAGCTAGTACAGAGGCGGAGGCCTACCAACGAACAAGAGTTGGACGAAACATTTTCAGAAATTCGCAAGGTGCGCGAACGAGAAATGAATCCGCCGAAAATTGCTGCCGAAGATGGTTGGTCTCCATACGCTGCGCTCAAGTTTCTCCAGTCTTCACCACTGACCATGCGCGACTACCACTGGTGCTTCGAGGACGAATGGATGGCGAGTTCAGATACGTTCCAAATTGGCAACGCGCTATTTAAAAACAGAATCAGCTACTTCATTGAAGGCGGCGAGATTGCTGCAACTTCGTTGAAGCTCAGGGTACGCATTGACACCATTGATGATGCGAGCGAAGCGCTCGATCTCTTCAAATCAATGAGCCAGGTGCTGTTGCTTCATGCACTGCAAAAGTCGGACATTGACGAACAGCTAACCGCGCTTGAAAAGATGGAAACTTTTTCGTTCCGAATTGAACATTGGCAATTATCGCTTGAACGAAATGACCTTGAATTGAGTGGTCCGCTAGAAGGTGCATACAATCTGACGTTGCAGATTTTAGTCAAAAAGGATGGGGATACAGACCTTCCACCTCTATCCCCATAAAGCTTGATTTCCAATCCCCACACACAGTAGCGCATACCTGCTCATAGTCGAACCAAATTGTCCTTAGTCCTTCCGCGACTTCAGAATATTCTTTTGTTAAAAGAAGAATATTCTGAAGTCCGCCCGTCGGGCGGTAGTTCAACTAATTGCAAAAATCGAAGCTTCGGAGCATGCCAGCAACCGCGACCTCTTATCGCTGGCCACACCCGACCCGCTAGAAGCCACTTGAGTCCAGAAGTACTAACGTACTTCTGGTCGAGGCATAGCGCGTCAGGTGGTCAGTTACGGTCGCGGTTGCTGAAGTTTGTCTTGAAGGAATTGTCTCACGGAAAAAACTGGCTTGTCTAGACCGCTTATTATTCGAATACAGAATATTCCGTTTCGCTAGTGCGCTTGCTTGTCCATTCAGACAGCCCGATAAAATTAGACCACACCGCCGGGGATAAATATCGACTTGGAGCATATTAGGCGGACTAGACAAGCGCTGTCCGTCACATACCCTTAAGGGATGGATGAACGCCTGATTGCATACTTAGAAATATGTCGAGAAATCTACGAACGCCGGGTGCGAGAAGGCACTTGGCCATGGCCGGACGATTCGACGAATCCCGAGAATGTGCTAGATTCGGAGTCCACTAACCAAGATCAGCTATGAAGCGGTGTTATGCATACATTCGCGTCTCCACACTAAGACAAGGTGAAGGTGTCAGTCTGGAGTCGCAACGAGAAGCTATCACTGATTTTGCGAGTCGTCAGAATCTCAGTATCACTCATTGGTTTGAAGAAAAGGAAACTGCCGCCAAATGTGGCCGTCCGATCTTCACCCGCATGGTCAAGGAACTCAGGCAAGGTAGAGCTGACGCCCTGATAATTCATAAGCTGGATCGGCTGACCAGAAACCTAACCGAGTACGCCAAGATTGGTGAACTGATCGATTCAGGAATAGACGTACACACCGCCGTCGATAGCCTTGATTTCCGTTCCCGTGGTGGTCGTCTCACCGCCGAGATTCAAGCCGTGATTGCTGCGGACTATGTGCGCAATCTGCGAGAAGAAACTTTAAAGGGTATGAACGGTCGTTTGAAGCAGGGGCTGTATCCGTTTCGCGCACCGATTGGCTATATCGATACTGGTCGAGGGCAAGCAAAGACCCTTGATCCAGAACGAGCTTCACTCTTGCAACAAGCCTTTGAACTCTATGCCACCAGACAATATTCAATGAAGACACTGTTACCGAAACTGCAAGCAATGGGCCTCACCAATCGCGTTGGTGGCAGACTATCGCTCCACGGCCTTGAAACCCTACTTGATAACCCGTTCTATACCGGTGTCATCCGTATTAAGCGCACTGGCAAATCTTTTCCCGGTGTCCACGAACGATTGATTAGCCCTGCCCTCTATGAACGGGTGCAGGAGATAAAATCGGGCAAAGCGGGACCAAAGGTCACCAAACACAATCACACCTACCAAGGGCTATTTCGGTGCGGCTTGTGTGCGGGGCCGATGGTGCCAGAGAAACAAAAGCAGTTTGTATATTATCGTTGCCCGGCTCGTGACTGCGACACCAAGACGGTGCGTGAGGACGTCTTGGTGGACGCTATCGAAACCTGCTTATCGCAAGCGGAACTGACGGAAGCTAATGCGAAGGACGCTATCGCAGCGATTGAGCGCTGGGTGGAAAAAGCCCAGCACAGTGACGAAGATACTGGTTTGAAATTACGGAAGGATAATCTGGCGGCCAGACAGCACCGTCTCACCGACGCGCTGGTTGATGGCATGATCGACAAGGACACGTTCAATGAACGCAAGCAGGGATTGTTGCTGGAAGCAGAAACGTTGCAAAAAGAACAATCTTCAGCCGCAAACTACACCGCTAAAGCCGCACACCTACGGAGTATCATCGAACTGACAAAAAGCCTGCAAAAGAGCCACGAAATGGCAGATCGAGGACAAAAACAAAGAATCGTCGAAATCACCACATCGAACCGCGTCGTGATTGGAAAAAACGTATATTTAGAGCCACAAAATTGGCTGTTGGAGGTGCAAAATCTTGCCTCCACCCCCTCTGGTGACCCGTCTCGGATTGAAGATCGAACCAAAGTTCGAGGAACAAACGCACTGTTTGGCACAGACAGAATTTTGGAGCTGGGTCATCTGTTGATTGAAAAAACTAAACCTTGGTACGATTCATAGTGTGATCCATCCAATGCTGCGCACAAAACCTATTTGGCCATTTGCTCTTCGAGTTCTTTCTGAATCAGAACTATGTTTCTCAGTATCCCCCAGTAAAAGAGGACTCCGATGAATACGATAGATACCACGATACCCAGCAAGGGGTAGAATGAGAAACTTTCGCCAAACACAATTCGGATATAGCTCAAAACTGTGAATGAAACAGTTCCTACAACAGCTACTAAAACGCCTAACGAAAATTGGAATATTGAAGTCCATTTTTCATATATTTTTCCCAAAATCTCAAGTCTGGTACGCTCTTTGGCTTGGAAAATTACTGGATTTATTTCTAACCTATGTAGATAGTCAGAAATTGCCAGAAGGATCGAAAACACAGTTCCAAAAATGTAGTAAAATTTTGTATTTCTATGAGGCAAATCTACAAGCAGGTGGAAGCATATCAATGACAAGATAAAAAGCGAGACAAAACCAAGAAATCGAAAGCTGGTAGAGGGAGCTTTTGCAGCGAAATAGATTCCTGCGCAAAGGGGATTAGAAAAATCAATGATTTCCAACTGAACTCAAAAACATTAGTTTTTATCGAATTTTTCATTTGTGAAACATAGTCTAGTGAAATCAACTTTTTGTCAGACAAAAAACGAAATATTTGCTCTGTCGAACAAAACCCCTTGCCAGGGGCCTCTTTAGCACATTCTCGGTTCAAAGAGCTTTCAACTAATGAGTAGTATTCTTGGATCACCAAATTGTCACTTTTCTCCGCTGCAACATAGATGTCCTGATTCAAAAGATCGTAGGTCATTGGTACAAACATAACGATCAAATATGAGGCAGCAAATGCAAGTACCAAGAATACTGCATATCCGCGACCATTGGATTGTCGTTCATGAAATTTCTTAATCATATTTAGTTATCACTACCGATATACTTGCGTTTAGTCGTCCAAATAAACCATGCAAAAAATCCACCGATTGCGATCATAAACGCAATTAAGAGAAACGGCAATCTTTCAACCTCTGGACCAAAACCATAGCCTACCCATACCCACAAGATGCACCAAATAAATATCCCTAGGAAACTCGCTACATAAAACTGAATACCGCTAAGCTGACTCCGCCCTGCTGGATACGAGATTATCGATCTGATCAATGGAACTAACCGTAGAGAAAACACAGGCGCCCACCCGTAGCGCTCAAATACGATTACGATTTTATCCGATGTTCTTCGAACGAGTCGTCTGAAAGACCTCTCTGCAAGCAGATGCTCGCCTGAAATAGACCTTTGTCTATGATACCGCCCTAAATGGAACCAAACTGCTGTCCCGGATAGATTTCCGAAAGTTGCAGCAAGTGCAATTAGCATCCAGTCGTAGCCATAAGTAGCGGCCGCATACCCGAGTATTCCGCACACAATTTCGCTAGGCGGAACCATTACTGACGAATTGAGAAACATCACAATGAATGCGACAAATAATGCACACTGAAGCGTTGACGGAAGTAGAAATTCCAGCCCCATTTTTTGCTACGGGCAACCCATTGCTGGCAATTTTGAATATATAAAAAGAACCAATAATAGGGACACTAAAAACACAGGGAGGCCTAGGCCTAGGCCTAGAAAGACCGAAATCATAACTCCAGTAATCGGCACCACAGCTTTCCATTGGAAAAATCTTCCCAGACTGTTTGCTAATTCAAAATTTAGTAAATACCTTTTTCCTTCACGATTTGCTGGTCCGATAGGAGTTTGTTTTTGATAATCCCAATCTTCCAGAGCATTTTCCTCGTCCTTCAAACGATATTGTTTAGTGTATTCACCCAATAGCGCATAAGAGTCATCGCTCACAGAGTCTTTTAATAAATCTAACAGAAATGGATTGGCGTTCAAAAACGGACCCAGAAAATGTGCAAAACTAGATCGACCTACCTCATACTCAGAAAAAATCCTGTCGCTATAGAACCGCACATGCACTTCATTGCGCCCATCATTGTAAGGAAAGACCAGACCGCCAATCTGACCTTCAAATATATATTGCCAGCGCGTCTCTCTAAAACCCTTGTTTATTAGCTCATTGTACAGTTCGCTCATTTGATCACCCGCGATCTGAGAACCGTCGCACCTCTTTTTCGAAAACACGCCTAGCGTTCTAAATTTTCTTTTCATTTTTCCATTATACACATATTTTGTGAGTAAATAAGGTGCTAAATATCACACCTATTGAACCTAATGTGTGTTCAACTCTCGTCCGATTGGTATTCGGTTACTTGGATTTTTATGCACTGCAACTCAGCCTTTCCAGTCTCAGAATCTTCATCTGCCCAAAATTTGGATCCAACCACAGGTTGTTACGAGCCTATGCCGAGCCTAAGCCCATCAAGCTTTCACAAATTTCCTGATAAGTCATTGAATTTAATGGTGCGCCCGACAGGATTCGAACCTGTGGCCTCCAGATTAGGAATCTGATGCTCTATCCGACTGAGCTACGGGCGCTGACCTAAAGCCGTTTAACGCCTGATGCCTGCGCAAACCAGCTTCAATTTTTATTTTTTGGCGGAATATAAGGCATGGGCAACGGCGCGACGGCGATACCTTCATCTTCCAGCGCAGCGGCTTCATCAGGTGATGCCTCGCCGTGAACCTGCTTCTCTTTCATTTCGCCATAATGGATAGCCCGGGCCGTTTCAGCAAACTCACGGCCGACCCACTCTGACTTTTCCAGAATCTTCTCTTGTGCTTTTGCAAGCTTAATCAGGAGCTCTTTATATTCTGGCGGCACTTGCACCGCATTGCTCATCGGTTCCATCTCAGTTGGCGCGGAAGCTTCTGGAGCAGCGGACGCACTGGTCTTTGTCGCTATCGCTGAAGTCTGATTGCTTTTCAAACCGACATTTGGAGCCATAACCGCTTTCTCTACAGCGGTTGAGCCGCACAGCGGGCATGCAATCAGGCCGCGTGTGCGCTGGTCTTCATAGTCACTCGACGAGCCAAACCAGCCCTCAAAGCCATGACCGGCATTGCCACAAATGAGATCAAACACAATCATTGCGGGTTTTCTCCCAGCACAAAGCCTCGCCGGTTTGCGACAGCTGGCACACGCCCGCGCACTTCGGCGACCGCAGCCAAATCAATTTCACATATCCCGACACCGAGGTTATCTTTCATATCGAGCAGTACGCGGCCCCATGGATCAATTATCGATGAATGACCGTAAGTCTCGCGGCCATCTTCATGCTTACCCGATTGCGCCGCAGCCACCACAAATGCGCCAGCCTCGATCGCCCTTGCTCTTAGCAATGTCTTCCAATGGGCCTTACCGGTAGGCACAGTGAATGCCGCAGGAACCGCTAGAATATTGGCACCAGCATCAGTCAATGCGGTGTAAAGGCTGGCAAATCGCACATCATAGCAAATTGACAGGCCCAATAGCGCCTGCCCAACCGGTACTATTATAGCTTTGCCTCCAGCTTCATAAGCCGCCGATTCTCTCCAGCTCTCACCGCCGTCGAGATCGACGTCAAACAAATGGATCTTGTCATAGCGTGCGACAATTTCTCCGGTCGGCGAAATGAGAAACGAGCGGTTGAGCCATTTGTCGCTTGTCGGTGATTGGATCGCCAGCGAGCCAAGTGCTACCCAAATGTCATGCTGCGATGCCGCTTCCCGTGCGCGAGCGAGCACAAGTTCATCTTCTTCGCGCACAATATTCTGCGCCGCCCGAGCACGGTCACGGTCCAGCAACCCGGACATCTCGGGTGTAAAAATTATATCAGCGTTCTTGGAAGCCGCTTCAGTGATATATTCCACCAAGGTTGCAGCATTGGCTGCGGGGTCTATTCCGCTACGCATCTGCGCGAGGGCAATATTTTTTAGCATTATCCCGCCAACAAGGCATCCAGCTGCCCAGAGGCTTCCAGCGCCGCCAGATCATCCGATCCGCCAATATGCTTGTCGTTGATAAATATTTGCGGGACCGTGCTCTGCCCGTTGGAGCGTTGCAACATTTCAGCGCGTTTTGCACCGCCCATGGTGATGTCCGTTTCTTCAAATTCCACATTCTTGCCCGAAAGCAAGGACTTCGCCCGATGGCAGAACCCGCAGGTGAATTTGGTATAAATTTCAACTTTAGCCATCAGCTTGTTCCGTTATTTTTATCGCTACTCACAAATGGGTTGCTTCTCGAAATTTTGCAACTGCACAAATGATAATCCTTCGGCAAAGTTAGATCGTATCTTCGCCCGCCAGCACCCGAGCCCAGCAGAACACCAGCACCTTATCCGCTCCGCCCTGCTTCAAGACCTTGGCACATGCGTTCGAGGTTGATCCCGTGGTATAGACATCATCCACCAAGACTATAGTCTTTCCCGCAATCAATGCGCGCGAACTACCAGGCATGGTAAAAGCGTCTTTCACAATTTTTTGGCGCTGTTTGGCTGATTTGGAATATAGCGGCGGTGTTGCGTTCTTTCTGCAGATTGCGTCTAATTCCAGCGATAGCCCGGTAAACTCTGCCAATGTCCGGCCGATCAAGACCGATTGATTAAAACCACGAGACCACAAGCGCCATCGATGCAGTGGCACGGGCACGATCACACTGTCTCTTGGTACCGCCAGCGAAAATTTTACCAGATGCTCGGCAATCAACCGGGCCAGACCTAACCTGCCACCATATTTAAGCCGCGTTACCAATTGCGCCGAATGATCGTCATATGCGACCACGGCTCTCACGCCGTCATGCGCCGGCCGATGCTCAAGGCAATTGAGACATACCGATCCAACCGTTCGCTCAAAAGCAAATGGCACACCGCAAGAATCGCACCACGGCTCACTCAGAAATCGCAACTCTTGCCAGCAACCCAAACAAAAGCGATTGTCATTATCTACCAATATCCCGCATATGGGGCATCGCGGCGGCAACGCGAAATCCAGAGCTGGTTTTAATATTGCGGATATCAATGCCATTTCTCCTTGTCGCTCCATCTATTGGTCGGCACAAGACCAAATAATGACCGATGCCAGCAACCCAGAAATATTTGATCGATCTCGCAGGAGACTTGTGCGTGACCGCGCCTTTAGCGCCGCAAGGGGAGAGGACTTCCTATCGGCAATGATGGCTGACGAACTGCTTGAACGACTGTCATTGGTGAAGAGAGATTTCAGCAATTGCCTATTAATCGGTGGAGCATCGAAAACTCTGCGCAAACAACTGGAAGCAAAATCGATTGCTTGTGTCGCAACCGACGCCAGTTTCCGGACCGCGCAATCTATTGGCGATGTACAATGCGACGAAGACCGGTTGCCATTTGCAGATCATAGTTTTGATCTGATTATCAACATCGGCACGTTGGACACGGTCAACGATCTCCCCGGCGCATTGGTCCTTTCCCGCAGAATATTAAAACCGGATGGTTTGTTTCTTGCCGCCTTTATCGGTGCCGAAAGCCTGACAGCGCTCAAGGCAATTCTGATGGAATCAGAAGGGGACCGGATTGCGCCCCATGTTCATCCGCAAATAGACATTCGCACGATGGGTGATCTTATGTCGCGATCCGGACTGCAATTGCCGGTTGTTGATAGCGATTCGCTAGAGCTGCGATATGGCTCCATTGAAAAGCTTATCGAGGATATCCGCAATTTTGGCGGGAGCAATGTGCTCAAGCAGCAGACTCACAACATTCAAAGAACAACTTATTTACGGGCGAAGCAAGGTTTTGATGATCGTCTGGAGGCCGATGGAAAAGTAACCGAGAAAATTGAGATCATATATTTGTGTGGTTGGGCTCCTCACCCTGACCAACCCAAACCGGCGACGCGCGGCAGCGGAAAAATGTCTCTAAAAGCGGCGCTCAATCAAAAGTGATATCCCAACCTTTTGCCGGTCAAAGCAATTTGCGTAAGCGATCAACAAGCGGGCCATCGGCGGGCGGCATGTCCAATTCTTCCAGTTTATCCGGCATCACCCATTGCAGCTCGGAATTTTCCAGACTTTCAGGCTCACCGGACCAGCACTTGCAAACATAGAGCAATAACAGCAGATTTTTGCCTTCCAGTGGCTCACTTGCGAAGGTAACCGGTTCCAAATCTGTGACCTGGACGGATATATTGAGCTCTTCCTGCAATTCTCTGGCCAGCGCCGTCGCCGGTGTTTCGCCTTTTTCTATTTTTCCGCCGGGAAACTCCCATAAGCCCGCCATATGCTTGCCCTTTGGCCGTTTTTGAACCAGCACGCCCCGCTGGTTATCGACTAGGGCGGCCGCCACAACGAAGACATCTGTCGGATTTTTTTCCATTTTTTTTCGCCGTATAAGGGATTTGTTAATATAATTCTGGGAAATCAGTCTCGTTCGCAACTTAGTAGAACTTTATCCGTGTTGAGAAAGATATGATTCGATTTTTTCAAAAATTATATCTTTCCGATGAGGGTGCGACAGCCGTTGAATATGGCCTGATATTGGCATTGCTAACCATAGCTGTAATCGTAGCGATTGGTGATGTTGGCGATACTACAGGCAATATGTGGAATGAGACTGCCAACAAGGTATCCGCAGTCCAAACCAAATAGGTAGCACCTTTAAACATTTATAAAGGAATCTCTCTTAGTGTGTTGAATGTTGGACCAAATTACAGGTTCGACTGGGTAAGTGAAGTTTGTCAATTATAGGAGACCAGACATGAAAATCGTACGTAAATTGTTTAAGAATGAAGAAGGCGCAACGGCTATTGAATATGGCTTGATTGCTGCTCTTATTGCTGTTGCAGCTATTGTTGCAATGGGTAGCCTCGGCAACACCTTGGAAAACACTTTCAAAGTAGTTGACAACGATATGGCTTCAGGTCTTGCAAACAAGTAAGATATAGCTTTAGCTAAAAATGAGACGGCAGCCCATGTGGCTGCCGTCTTTTTTTGTGCCTGAAACAATCTTGATTGTTTTCAGTAAGTAACAATTTTGACTTTTTCACCAGCCTGAAGCGTAGAATTAGAACGCAGACGATTGAGCACCAAGAAACGATCCTGCTGATAGTCTTTATAAGCCATCCGGCTGGACAATGAAGCAATGGTGTCACCGCGCTTGACGGTTATCACGTCAATCTTCCGCGGTTTTATACCGGCAGCTTCCGAAACCGACATACGGGACACGCTCTGATACATCGGAGAAAAAACCGCAGTACCGCCGGCAGGTACAATTGTCGCGAAGTGGAATGCGCTGGATTTCGAAAATTCATAAGCAAATATAGTCACATCAAGCTGCTGATTGCCGCTGGTCACCCGACCAATCGCATACGACGCTGGAATACCGTTGACCGTTGTGCGCTGGATTTCACCATAAGGCACAGACGTTTTGTCACCAACCAGCGCTTTAAAGGCTGCGTCAATATAGGTCGTCATATTTCCGTTATAGGCACCTGTCGTAAACTGACCTTGACCGGATGACCCGTTGATCGTGACAGCGCTGGCCCCATTTTGCATGTTAAAGCCATTGGGCACCGCGAATTTCAGCTTCAAATCGGGATGAAGGAAATTATTGCCTTCTATGACGCCCTGTTTCGGGTCATCACCATATAATATTCCGTCGAGGTTTTGCAGAAATGCGTCACGATTGCGCTTGCCGCTGGTTACGCCCAACTTGCCCGCGTTGGTCGCCGCACGGGAAACGCGGCGGGCAGGATCAGGGTGGGTACTGGCCCATTCCGGCGCGCTACGCGCATCGCGTCCGGCAGCGCGGGCATCAATTGCGGATTGCGCCGCCAGTGATTCGAGCATCGTGGAGAGCGCCTGCGGTGCATATCCTGCTGACGCAAGATAGCGAATTCCCAGATCATCAGCCTCATATTCCTGTTTTCTGGAATATTTCAGGGTCAGGAGCTGGCTGCCTTTGCCAAATACTTCCGAACCCAAACGGCCCAGTGTCGAGTCGCCGAGCAACACTTGCGAGCCGATTTGGCCCAAAATGCCCAAAATGCTGTTGCGAGTTGCCGCTTTCTGGCGTTTTTGACTGTGACGAGCGGCCACATGACCGACTTCATGGCCCAGAACACCGGCCATTTCCGCCTCATCATTCATCAATGCCATAAGTTGGCGAGTCAAATAAACATAACCGCCGGGAATCGCGAATGCGTTGTTTACCGGGCTATTGAGCAGGGTGACGGTAAAATCGCTACGAGCATCGCCGAGGCCTGATTGCACTGCAATATCCTGCCCGACACGAACCACATAACCAACTTGCGACCCAGTATAGGCTCCGCCAAATTCCTGCACCAGTTGCGGATGA
Organism: Parasphingorhabdus halotolerans; assembly: GCF_012516475.1. Taxonomy (NCBI): domain Bacteria; kingdom Pseudomonadati; phylum Pseudomonadota; class Alphaproteobacteria; order Sphingomonadales; family Sphingorhabdaceae; genus Parasphingorhabdus; species Parasphingorhabdus halotolerans. The sequence continues at coordinate 1,311,103 of NZ_CP051217.1, forward strand.
ACCTCAGCGCCCTTTTTCTTGTCTTCGGCAGATATGGATTGCCGTTCGCCCTGCTGCGTTGCGGCTTCAGAGCCGGACGATTCCACTGCCTCAGCTCCGGAACCGGTGCATCCGACCAATGCCAGTGCAGTACATGTATATAGCGTTTTTAATGATAGTTTTTTCATACGACCCTCCTAATGAGCTCCCAACGAAACCCCCAACATCAAGCCATGGTACGATAGCACGCCGCCGAGCGAAAGCATAACGACTGTAAAATCATGCATAGCTGACTGCCAGTTACGCTCAAATCAACAAACTCTGATGAACCTACAAAGTTCCAATTTTGAGAAATTTTTCCCGGCGCATCGACCGCAATTCTTTGCGTTCCATCGCTGAAAGTGCGTCCAGCTCCTCGCCAATCGCCTTTCCAAGATTGGCAATACATAACGCCGGATCCCGATGCGCTCCACCTACCGGCTCGTTGACAATCCGATCGATAACGCCAAGTTTCAGAAGGTTCTGGGCCGTAATTTTCATCGCATCGGCAGCGACATCAGCCTTGTCGCCGGTCCGCCACAAAATAGAAGCACAGCCTTCGGGCGAAATAACCGAATAAACTGCGTGCTCCAGCATCAGCACCCGTTCGGCCGCCGCCAATGCAACCGCTCCGCCAGAACCGCCTTCACCGACAATAACTGCAACCATTGGTACACCCAATGACAAACATTTTTCCGTAGACCGCGCGATGGCTTCGGCTTGCCCCCGCTCCTCGGCGGAAACGCCGGGGAATGCTCCGGATGTGTCGACCAATGTCACCACAGGCAAGGAGAAACGGTCCGCCAGATCCATCAAGCGGATAGCCTTGCGGTATCCTTCGGGTTTTCCCATGCCGAAATTGTGGCGCAACCGGCTTTCAGTATCCTGACCTTTTTCATGACCGATAACGACCACGCGGCGATCACCGAGTTGAGCAAAACCGCCCAAAATGGCCTGATCATCACCAAAATTACGGTCCCCGCCGAGGGGAACAAACTCATCGAACAGGCCGACAATAAAATCCTTGAAGTGCGGCCGCTCCGGGTGACGCGCGACTTGTGTTTTTTGCCACGGCGTCAGTCTCGCATAGGTGTCCTGGAGCATTTTGGCCGATTTGGATTGCAGCTTTTCAATCTCTGATTCCAGATCCAGAGAGCCTTCATCAGCGGTGTCCCGCAGTTCCAATATGCGCGATTCCAGCGCGGCGATCGGTTTTTCAAAATCAAGAAAACTTGTCATGAAATTTGATTAGAACCGCAGAAGGATAAGGTCAACGCGGGAAGTTGCGGCGGAATTTTTCGCCAAATTCATTCTGGCCCAGCGGATGCCGTTTATTGACCAGTTCCACCAGCCTGGCACTATCCACATGGGTGTAGATTTGGGTTGTACTAATGTCGCTATGTCCCAGCAGAGTCTGTAGCGCCCGCAAATCTGCTCCACCTTCCAACAGGTGCGTGGCAAAGGCATGGCGCAACACATGGGGGCTGATTTTTGACGGGTTCAGACCCGACTGTGCCGCCAATTCCTTGATTATCTGGAACAATCTGATTCTGCTGATATGACCGGTTCGAGAGGGAAAAAGATATTTCTCTTCAACAGGCACAAGATCGGACCAGGCTGCAACAGCCTGCCTTGCGCGATCCGAGATCGGTACCAACCGTTCTTTGCCACCTTTTCCGGTAATGATCAGAAACGGACGATCAGAAGCCAATGACTTGCGCGGCAATGAAACCAGTTCCGTTGCTCGCAGACCAGATCCGTACAGCAATTCAAGCAATGCTGATAATCGCACATCATTGGGTCTGGAATTCGGGGATGCCAGCTTTTCGGCTATGGTCTCAAACAGTTTCGCAATTTCCAGATGCGATAATATTTTTGGCAAACCGCGCTGGCTAGCTGGCCGTGGCAATGCATTGGAAGGGTCATCTTCGCGAAAACCCTCTTCTACCAAAAAACCGAAAAATCGCCGCAACGCTGAAGATTTGCGAGACAAGCTGCTATTTTTTAGATCGCGCCAGGCATGGGCAATGTCCAGCAACGCCTTCTTGTCGGCCATGAACAATTTCCCCATGGAATGGATGGAAGCTTGTTCTAGGTCAGAGCGATAGGCCGCTAATGTGTTTGCAGATGCACCGCTTTCCGCAGCCATCATCTCCAGAAAACGGTCAATATAGGCGGCATCGCTACTCATCAACCGATAGCTATAATGATCGGGCAGACCGTTGGAAAGGTCAGGTTCTCGACAATGCTTCGGCAGCGATCATCCGCGCTTCTGCTTCCAATCCAACGCGTGTTAATGTCTGCGTGACATGAAACAGATGCAACGGCGACATATCCCGCCAGTTTCGCCCTTGCATTCCAACTGCGGCCAAGACAGCTACGGTACCCACCTGCCCGCGCCGGGAGGCGGATTGTATAGCTTTTGTCCAGCGAGAGCTTCTGTTCAGGTCCAATTCCAGATCAGAAGCAAAATCGGCCACAGCTTCTGTATCGGCACGTCCCAACCCTGCAACAGCTGCCAATAGCAGTTTGCTTCGGAGCTGACCGTCGGTCTCGTCCTGATCACCAAAATCGTCGAGCGCACCATAATCAACAGCGACAGTATTTTCCGGAGCACCCACTGCTAGAAGCGCCCAGCCATCGCTTCCATCCTCGACTATTTTTCCCCAACGCGCCGCATTGCGGTCGAGACCGGCAGACAGCATGGAAGCGAGTAACGCCGAAACATCCTCGACCAACTCTTCGGCAGCGGGAATGCGTGCCGCCGCCCGCGCTGTTAGAATCGTTGCCGAATAGGACTTCAAACTATTGTTGGAGCGGTTCCAAAGCGCCTTCATTGCCTGAATACGCTCGTTTGACGTCCCGGATGTATAGGCCTGCCGCAGCATGGAAGCCTGCGCTTTCCAGTCATCACTAACATCGGGATCATCATAAGCCGCGGAATAGAGATCAACCATCGCGCGATTCGAAAGAACGCCAAGAGCGCTAGCCGTATCGGCAGCATCAAGTCGCGAATTTATCGCCAACATCGGCGCGCTTACCCGCCAGCCCTGAACATGATTGCCTGCTAGGGCATAAAGACGGTCTGGCGGCTCGACGCCGGTGGCATTGCCCAGACCATAGCGCCAGTTATTGAAATTCTCGACTTCTTCCCATTTGATTGTCACCGCCCGCCGACCATCAAAACCGGCACCAATAGTTTTCTCGGCCAGCAAATAATCTATGCCAGTTGCAACTTTATCTCGCCTTGCCGCCCTCAACAACGATGTAGCTGCCGTCTGTTCACCCCGCAAAGAGGCACATATCGGCCTGAACATGATCCAGGTTGGTGCATCGCTGGCGCGCAATCCGCCCGGGACATAAGGACAGATTCCCGCTGGATCGGCGGTTGCCAGATGCGCCTGCATCGCGACTTCATAGAGCCGCGGAGTGAAGTTATCGCCATCAACCTTGAGTACTAGCGACCTTGCAGCTTCAGCCTCACCCATGCGCAGCAACTGCCAGGCCCGCGCGGCAACCCAGTCCGCCGGATTCACATTGGCCGGGCTGTCGACCTTGCTCAGCAATACGCGACGCAACAAAATCGAACTCCAGCGCGATACGATAGGCCCGCGAATGCCCTTGATCAGGCTGGTGAGATATTCGCCGCCCTCTTCTCCAAAACCATCGGTAGAAATACCACCTGACTCTGGGGCCAGGACACCGATCTGCGCCATCGACCGCCGCTGACCTGGAGACAGAGAATATTGCGCCTGCAACAAGTCATCCAGCTCACCGATATCCGTGTCCAAATCCATATCGAGTAAGGCGGACGGCGGACGCAGTGCGATATCGGGCACATTACCAGGATCACGAACAATCGCGCCAGTCGACCCCGAACTGGATTGTCCGCTATTTGCGACTGGCCCAGGCGCCGGTGTTGTCGAAGGGGCCGGAGACGGCCTTGGAGCAGGCGATGGCGAAGGACTCGGCGCAGGAACGGGCGCAGGATCACCAAAGCCCGGCGGCAAAAGTGATTCGGGTGAATTTTGACCCATTACAGGAAGTGAAAGCGCCAATGCGACAAAGCCGACGCTCGCCAAAGAAACATATTTCAAGCGTAGCCGCATATTTAGTTTAGCTCCGCACCGATGACCGGCTTCTCAACCGGATGCGGTGCCCGCTCAGTATCAATCGAAGCGAGGAAAAACACCGCGATAATGACAATTACCAGAAAAACAATGAGAAAAACCAGATTTCGCGGCATAACCAACTATATTCTTTCCTGTGACCCGGCCTCATGATCCGGCTTCTTTGCTCAATAACGGCCTAATAACGCAATGCATTTTGCACTCAGGGGCTTGATATGTATAGCCTTTGCCTCAATGGACAAAAACATGAAAGACCCTTTTAATCATTCGGTCGCACATTGCGCCCTTGCGAGCGATAAACCTTTGGTTTTGATCGGTTTAATGGGCGTCGGAAAAACCACCGTTGGCAGGCGTCTGGCAAAAAAACTGGATCTGCCGTTTGTCGATGCGGATGAAGAAATAGAAAAAGCTGCTGATCTCAGTATCGCCGAAATTTTTGACCGTTTTGGCGAAGACTATTTTCGCGATGGCGAACGGCGTGTCATTGCCCGTTTGATGGAAGAACAGAAACAGGTGATCGCAACAGGCGGCGGCGCGTTTATGAATGAAGAAACCCGGGCATTGATCCTTTCAAACGCCGTCGCAATCTGGCTGGATGCGGATATTGATATACTCGTGAAGCGGGTCGCGCGGCGGGATACCCGGCCCTTGCTCAAGGACGGCGACCCGGAAACTATTTTGCGCAATCTGGCAAAAACACGAAATCCAATTTATGCGCAAGCACAACTGCATATCACCGGCAATGATTCGCCCCATGAAATTACCGTAAACAGAATTATTGAGGCTCTCGGCGCATGACGCGGGTAAAAGTTGATCTGGCGAATAATAGCTACGACGTAATGGTTGAAGCGGGCGCGCTTGAAAATGCAGCAAACCATCTGGCACCCCATCTGTCAAACAGTCGGGCTTTTATAATATCCGACAGCAATGTGGGGCCAGCCTATGTGCCAAAACTTGTGAGCCAGTTGAACGCAGAGGGCATCAAGACCAAAACTCTGGAACTCCCTGCAGGCGAAGGCACCAAAAACTGGCAGACGCTTGAAAAGCTGACAGACTGGCTGTTGGAAAACGGCATCGAGCGGGCCGATACTGTCGCTGCGCTCGGCGGCGGAGTGATCGGTGATCTGACCGGATTTGCAGCATCAATCATCAAGCGCGGTTGCAATTTCGTCCAGATCCCAACCAGCCTGCTAGCGCAGGTGGACAGCAGTGTGGGCGGTAAGACGGCCATCAACAGCGCGGCCGGGAAGAATTTGGTCGGCAGCTTCAAGCAGCCCAAGTTTGTCCTTATCGATCCGCTTGTGCTGGGCACTTTACCCGATCGTGAGCTGCGCGCTGGCTATGCCGAAGTGGTAAAATATGGCCTGATTGATCGACCAGAATTCTTTGTCTGGTGTGAGCAAAATGGCGGAAAGCTACTCGGCGGTGATCCTGAAGCTTTAAGCTATGCCATTGTTCAAAGCGTTAGCGCGAAGGCCGCGATTGTGGCCGAGGACGAAAAGGAACTGACCGGCAAACGGGCGCTGCTTAATCTGGGTCATACATTCGGCCATGCGCTGGAGGCGGAAACCGGATATTCTAGCACTCTGGTTCACGGCGAAGCGGTGGCGGCCGGGATGGCTTTGGCCTTTCACTATTCCGTTCGGCGCGGACATTGTGATAATGCTGCTGCAGAGCGTGTTGAAGCACATTTGAAACAGTCGAGCCTGCCACATAGTCTTTCCAGCGCTTCAGTGCATGCAACAGGTCAGCGGCTAGTAGATCATATGTTACTAGACAAAAAAATGAGCGGCGGTACCTTGCCCTTCCTGCTGGCCAATGGAATCGGACAAACGTTTCTGGCGCAAGACGTCGATCTCCACGACGTCGCCGCATTTCTCGATCATTCCGAATAACTCAGTTTTTTGGCGGCAGATCGATCCCAAACCGCAATTCTGCCCCTGCCAACATATCACCACCCGATTTCATCTGGGCTTCCAGACGATCGCAATCGCGCTGGCGAAACTCTTCGTCAATTTCGTCAATCAAACTGTTATCAACGTCTATCGCGTATAGCGTCTGCTTGGCGAGGTGGATTGCCGACTCAAAAACTTCCCGTTTCATTCCCACAACGCCAAGTCCTTTGAGTTCAATCAACTGGCGGCGGTCGTAAACCCGGACGAGCACTTTGGTCTCAGGAAAGGATTGCACAATCGCCCGCACCTTTTCCGGGCCAAAATCCTTGTCGTCCATGCAGAATACGATCGCATCGGCTTCGTCGGCCCCGGCACGGCGGAGTAGATCAACGCGGGTTCCGTCTCCGTAAAATACCTTCGCGCCAAATTGTTGATGGATATCGATCTGTTCCGGCTTGACATCAATCAGTGTCAACGGGACTTGGGCACCGAGCAGCATTTGCGAAACCGTCTGGCCAAAGCGCCCCTGCCCGACGACAATAACCGACGCCCGATCTGCTTTCGAAGGATCAACAAGATCGACATCGCTTGTTGTGGAGTCATTTCCGAAGCGCCGTGCAAGCAACATAAGAAAAGGAGTTGTTGCCATCGAGATCGTAACCACAGCGCTAAACAAGCTGCTCGCCGCAGGATCGATCAACAGTGATTTCTCCGCTTCAGCGAATAGCACGAACGCAAATTCACCGCCCTGACTGAGCAGCATTCCCATAACCAGCGCAGGCCGTGTCGCCATGCCAAACAGCTTTCCCAATCCGAATATAATCGCGATCTTGACTGCGACCAATGCAAAGGCTGCGCCGATTACAAAACCCGGATTTTCCGCAATAACATTGAGGTCAAGCATCATACCTACGGCCAGGAAGAAGAACCCGAGCAGCAACGATCGAAAGGGGTCAATATCCGCTTCCAGCTCATGTCGATAAGGCGAATTGGCGAGCATCACGCCCGCAATAAAGGCGCCGAGAGCTGGAGAGAGGCCGATCAGCTCCATCAACGCCGCGCCGCCTAACACCGCGACCAGGCCGGCGACAATGAATAGTTCTCGTTCAGCAATTTTCCCGATTAGCTTGAGCAACGGCTGAAGCAAATAGCGCCCCGCCAATATCAAACCACCAATTGCCAGCACGCCGTAAAGCGCGACCAAATAGCCCGGCAAGGCGCCTTCCTCGGCCGGTGCGCGGGACAAGGCCGCGATGATAGTAAGCAGCGGAATGATCGACAGGTCCTGAAACAACAGGATCGAAAAGGCTTTTTCTCCGGTCGGCGTGTTCAGCCTGCCGGATGATTGCAGCATCGGCAATACTTGCGCGGTGGAGGATAGAGCCAGCGGCAGGCCTATAGCGATCGCCGCTCCCCAACTGAATTCCGTGGTCGCCAGTATCAGCAGAAAAAGCGCAATTCCGCATAATGCGACCTGTGACAATCCCAGACCAAAAATCGCGTTGCGGAGACGCATCAGCCGCGCCGGCGCCAGCTCCAGACCGACAATGAAGAGCAGCAAGATGATCCCGATTTCGGAGAACTCCAGAATCGTTGCGCCGTTGGTGATGAGTGCAAAGCCTTGCGGGCCGATCAATATTCCTGCGATCAAATAACCCAGCACCGCGCCAATACCGAATTTCCGGAATATCAGCACCATGACAAGCGCTGCGCCCAGCATGATGAAACCACCACCAAGAAGATCTATCATGTGGGTTTCGGCCATTTGCTAAATCGCTTTCTGTTTGGCCAAAGCGGCCTTGGTCGCGGCAATCACGGCATCATAAGGGAGCAAGATGGCAGCATGGCGACCTTGATGATCGCGCGCGGCTTCGAGCAAACCCATCTGATCCCAAACTCCTGCGTGGGCTTCTGTTCCGACAAGAAATGCCGCCAGATGGTCTCGGGTCTGGGATATTTCTGCAAGCGGCTTGCCGATTGCTTCGCGGCCCAATATTGCTGCAGAGGCCTGACCCAAGGCACAGGCATTTATCTCCAGCCCAAGTGCAGCGATGCGATCATCGCTCGACAAGCAGACGTCGGCAATCACGCGGCTGCCGCAGGTGCGCGAGCGGTTTTCAGAGGAGCCATGGGGATTATCAAGTCGCCCCTGATTGGGGATCGAAACCGCGAGGCGCAAAATATCCCGGCTGTAAAGCGCTTCACTCACGACGTTTGATCCGGAGTCTCGGGCACCGCGTCCCGGCGCTCATTGATAAACTCCATCATAGCCGTGCCGCTGGCGTTGAGCAGCGGATAGGTGCGCGATTCCTCCAACCATTCAGGCCGCTCAGTCCCCGCGCCATAGATCGTATCATAAACCAGAACCACCAGCAGATAAGCCAGCGTCGCAGCAATCAAACCTTTCACCATGCCGAAGCCAAAGCCCAATACGCGGTCGATGGGGCCGAGCATCGATTTGCGGGATTTACTGCCAATGGACTTCGCGATCCAACGTCCCAGCGCATAGGTAACAATCACAATCGCAGCGAACGCGAGCACAGATGCGCCGCCCTCATTACCAATGGGTGCGATCAAGCGATCAGTAATCGGCGTATGCAGCGTGCGGACGCCGATGATGATTAGCACCCATGCGATAAGCGATAGCACTTCCTGCACAAACCCGCGCAAAAAGCCCAAAACGGCACCACCACCCATCAGTAGCAGCACAAAAATATCTAACGACGTCATTGCGCCTAGCTAGTCACGACTAAGCATATGGTCAACGAGATTGGCGAGCTTCCCGAAGTTCACAATATTCACACCCCCAATCACACCCCCAGCGGCCTTTTCACTGGATGCCGGAATATACGCCCGATTAAAGCCCAATTTGGAGGCTTCCTTGAGGCGCAGGGGCGTGTTGGAAACCGGACGTACCTCGCCGGAGAGCGCGATTTCTCCGAAAATAACGGCATCGCTGGGCATCGGTTTTTCAGCATGGGCGGAAATCAGCGCGGCGGCAACAGCAAGGTCGGCGGCGGGGTCGGTCAAGCGGTATCCGCCTGCGACATTAAGGTACACTTCTGCGCCGGAAAAGCTGAGGCCGCAGCGGGCTTCCAACACGGCCAGAATCATAGCCAGGCGGGAGCTGTCCCAACCTACAACGGACCGTCGGGGAGTTGCGCCACTGGCTAACCGCACGGTCAGCGCCTGAATCTCGACCAATACAGGCCGCGTTCCTTCGAGCGCCGGGAACACCGTCGCTCCGGTCACTTCCTCACTGCGGTCGGTGAGGAATAGAGCCGAGGGATTGGAAACTTCGGTCAGCCCGGCTTCTTCCATCGCGAACACGCCGATTTCATCGGTCCCGCCAAAGCGATTCTTGATCGCGCGCAAAATCCTGTATTGATGGCTGCGCTCGCCTTCAAAGCTCATCACCGTATCAACCATATGTTCTAGCACGCGCGGACCAGCGATATTGCCATCCTTGGTGACATGGCCGACAAGCATCACCATCGTGCCATGTTCCTTGGCGAATTTGATGATTTCCTGCGCGGAGGCGCGCACCTGGCTGACCGTCCCCGGCGCGCCTTCAATCAAATCACTGTGCATGGTCTGGATCGAATCAATCACGACAAAATCAGGAGCATCGCGGCCCAAAGTTGTCAAAATATCGCGCACCGAAGTTGCGGCGGCCAGCTTCACCGGTGCCTTGCCCAGCCCTAGACGTCGCGCCCGCAGCCGCACTTGATCCGCAGCTTCCTCGCCCGAAATATAGGCTACGGACAGCCCCGCCTCCGCCAGCCGCGCCGAAACTTGCAACAAGAGCGTCGATTTCCCGATCCCCGGATCGCCACCCATCAGCGTCGCGGACCCGGCAACCAGCCCGCCCCTACGGCGCGGTCAAATTCATCGATCCCGGTTTTGCGCCGATCGGGCAGCGCAATCTCGCTGTCGAGGCCAACCAGCCGCACTTCACGCCCACCGGTCTGCAAATTATGCTTGGACGCAAAAACGGTTTCGCCCGCTTCTTCAACCAGCGTATTCCACTCCCCGCAATCCGGACACTGCCCCTGCCAGCGAAACGAAATCGACCCGCATAACTGACAAACATATTTCTTCTTCGGCTTGGCCATTGGGGATGTTTAGCAGAACAAATGAGGAACGCTAGAGTTTTATTGTTTATACTTCTTCTATTCTATGATGGACCCATAGGCTTCAGGTCTATCGATCTTTCGGTTAACCGTTGGTGTCCGCTTTTGGCCATGTTTTGGGAAATTTCAGAAATCTTCTAATCGTTGAATTTGCATCTAATGACTGAGACTCTTCTTGATATTTTTTGCAATGTTTTCCTCCGACGTATAAGCATTCATAGAATTTGCAAAACAGTCTGGCATATTGACTGTCCGCATCGTACTTACCTTCTAATAAGCTCTTACACTCCCTCAATCTTTCTAAAGATTCGTCGTGACGATTCTCGGCATTCATAACCATTGCATCGAATGCTACTACGAAAATGTAGAAATCACATGAATTGTCGTAAACGGCCAATACCTTATTCAGATAAACACGGGATCGGAAAGTATTATTCCTTTTTAACGCGTTCAGCGACTTCATTAGCCGATAATCTAAAATAAGTTCATCTATAACACCTTGGATTGAATCCGAAATTTTCCAAATCAGTGTGTTTTTTGCCACCAATGTTGCCCTCTATTCTGGCCTTGTTCCACTATGTGGGAAATTCTCACGCAATGTTCGCTCGTGCATTCGCTATGTGGATTCAATTCGTCTGGTTTGCAATAAAGCGATTTCTGCAACCGGGATGAAACTGAGTTTAACTCATTCCTCCCATTCACCCAAAATTCACCTGCCCTTCCCCAATCTCGACTCATGCAACCCACCCGCCGGACCCTCCTAGCCGCCGCAGGCATCACCCTCCTCACCCCCACACCTTTGCTCGCGCAGCGCACCAGCCGCGCAACTCACCTCGTCAAAGCCGCGCGCAGTCAGGTTGGGGTGACCACCATCTACAGTCAGGCCTATCACGGCATCGACTACCCGAATGGTGATTTTCCGCGCAAATCGGGGGCCTGCACCGATGTCATCATCCGCGCCTATCGCGACGGGCTGGGGCTGGATCTGCAAAAGCTCATCCATCTCGATATGGAAAAGGCCTTTTCCGCCTATCCCAAAATCTGGGGCCTCCACGCGACCGACCGCAATATTGACCACCGCCGCGTGCCGAATATGCGGACGTTTTTTAAGCGCCGCGGCGCGGTGGAGCCGTTTTCCAAGGACCCGAACGACTGGCTGCCCGGTGATATTGTCACCAGCATTATCGGCGGTAAACTGGCGCATTGCGGTATTGTTTCGGATCGCAAGACCGGCAATCTCCCTCTGCTGATCCACAATGTCGGAGCCGGCACCCGGGAAGAAAACCGACTGTTCGCCTGGCCGATCACCGGCCATTATCGCTGGGCTGTCTGACAGGTCCGTCATTGCTTTTCTGCACCAAGTGCCGAGTATAACTGGCGATACTTGACCCGCAATGACAGTCAATCGCAAACTCCCCCCTTGCGCCCTCCCCGCCATCCTGTAGTTAAAAACCCATGCGGCAAAAAGAACTTCGACTGGCCCTGATCTGCTACGGCGGCGTTAGTCTGGCCATCTATATGCACGGGATTACCAAGGAAATCTGGAAGCTGGCACAGGCGAGCCGGGATTTTCATGATGGCGCGAAGGTCGATACGTGCAGTCGCGGGACTTATTACGACATATTGCAATGGATGGAGCAGGAAACCGGCGTCAAGCTTCGGGTGTTGCCGGATATTATTGCCGGGGCCAGCGCTGGCGGGATTAACGGGATTTTTCTCTCGCAGGCCATTCTTTCGGGACGCTCTCTCGAACCGTTGACGGAGCTTTGGCTCGAGACCGCCGATGTCGACAAATTGCTTGATCCAGACGCACGGCCCCTGTCGCGCTTTTCCAAATTCTGGGCCGAACCGATTGCGTGGATGGCGCTGGGGCGCAAGGGCGGCGCGGTGGAGCAAACGGTTTCCAAGGAAGCGCGCGAGGAAGTGAAAATGAAGCTCTCCCGCTTCGTCCGCGCCCGCTGGTTTGCCCCGCCTTTTGGTGGGAAGGTTTTTTCCGGATTGATATTCGATGCGTTGAATGCCGTCCGCGCAACCGAAGCCGGACCCAGATTGCTGCCACCCGGCCAACCGCTTGATCTTTTTGTTACTGTCACCGATTTTGTCGGGCATCCTGAAAAGCTACAACTCCACAGCCCACCCGAGGCGATGGAGATGGAACATCGCATCACCATCGGCTTTTCCACGCGCGGAAAAAGGGATGGAGCCATTGCTGATCTGGCGGAGCTCACATTTGCTGCGCGCGCCACCGCAAGCTTCCCCGGCGCCTTCCCGCCATTTACGGTGAAGGAGCTGGATGAGGTGCTCGCGGACCATGAATACGTCTGGTCCGGCCGCAAAGCGTTTCTAAAACATATTTTGCCCAACCAGTTTCGCGCTGGCACTGCCGACGATACGGTGCTTATTGATGGTTCCGTGCTCGCCAACGCGCCATTTGCGCAGGCGATCGAAGCGCTAAAAAACCGGCCGGCCAAGCGCGAGGTCGACCGGCGCTTTGTCTATATCGATCCGCGTCCTGATCTGGATGTAGCGAAGAGCGACAAGGCGCTGCAACGCTTGCAGGCAGAAGATGAAAGCCTTCCCGGTTTCTTCTCGACCATTTTTGGTGCGATTTCCAATATCCCGCGCGAGCAACCGATCCGCGACAATCTCAATACCATTGCCGGGCGCTCCAACCGGATCATCCAGATGCGCAAAATCACTGATAATCTGCGCACCGAGGTTGAACGCAACGTGGAAACATTATTTGGCCGGACCCTGTTTCTCGATCGGCCCACAGCTGCGCGAGTGGCGGGGTGGCGGCGCAAATCTCGCGAAAAAGCGGCCAAGCTCGCGGGCTTTTCCTACAGCGCTTACGGGCATCTCAAGCTGGCCAGCGTGATTGAAGATATCGCGACCACCATCCGCCGCACCAAGGCCGATCCGAATGCCCATAATCATCCCGCCCTGCGCGATGCATTATGGACGGAAATCAGGCGACGCGGACTCGACAGCGTCGGCAAAAAAGGTGGTGCAGGCCCTTCCAAACTGGCGGCGGATTTCTTCGGGGCGCATGATCTGGGCTACCGCATCCGCCGGTTGCGCTTCCTGGCAAGGCGGCTGGCTGAGGATCTCGATAGCGCCAAAACCGAGGAGTATGAAGCGATTGAGGCCATGCATGATGTGATTTATGACTGCCTGTCGCTCTACATCGAGCGCGAAACCATCGAATATCTTGGCGACGAATTTGCCGGACTTGCCGAACATGCCGAAACCAGTCCATCGGCAACACTCGACGCACTGGCCAAGGCGCGCGACTTGCAAGCCGCCGACGACGTTGTCGATGGCAAATTGGCGCAAGCCCTTGCCGGACTACCCAAATCGGAAAAGCGCTCGATGCTGCTCGCCTTTCTCGGTTTTCCTTTTTACGACATTGCCACCCTGCCGCTGCTGCAAGGCGAAGGGCTGGACGAATTTGATCCGATCAAGGTTGACCGCATCTCGCCGGAGGACGCACGCACCATCAGAAAAGGCGGCGTTGCCGCGACACTGAAGGGCATTGAATTCAACAATTTTGGCGCGTTTTTCAGCCGATCCTATCGCGAGAATGATTATCTTTGGGGGCGCCTCCACGGGGCGGAACGGATGATCGATATCGTATTTTCCACCTTGCCCGCTGCAAAGCGTCCCGACGACGCTACCACGCTCGAATTCAAAAAAACCATCTTCCGCAAGATCGTCGATGAAGAGGAAGAACGGCTGACCCGGATAGCGCCGCTAATCGCTTCGCTACGAACGGAAATTGAACGGGCAACAAGCTAAAATCGTGGGTTCCAACCCGCTCGTCCTGAGCTTGTCGAAGGATTTTTATTGGCGACAAATTGGTTCGACAGGCTCACCAGGAACGGGAAAATAGAACGGCCAACTGACGCTATCTCTAATGCGCATGTTCCTCGGCATGCTCCGGCATTTGCAAGCTCTTGTACACCGCCTCGACAAAGGCATCACCCTTGATGAACGCATCGGGATTGGTGTCCCACTCCGCCGCCGGTTTCATCGCCTGCACCTGCTCCAGCGTCTTGCCTTCACCCTGCGCTTTTTCAATGGCGCCAATCACGCTTTTCATCATGTCGCGATAGGCCATCAGGTCTGCCTTGGTCGCCATCGGACCATGACCAGGGATGATTTTCGTATTGTCGTCCGCCATCTCAAGCGCTTTCTCAGCCGCTGCCAAAACGCCGCGCGCGTTGCCGCCGCTATTCAGATCAATAAATGGCAATGTCACCTTGTTGAAATAGAGATCGCCCATATGCAGCACATTGGCGTTTTTCCAGAAGATGATACTGTCGCCATCGGTATGCCCGTGCTTCATATGCTTCACGTGCACTTCATCGCCGTTGAGATGCAGCTTGATGCCATCATGATATGTCACCGTCGGCAGCGCTTCTTTCGGCGAAGCGGGATCATTGCCCTTGCCGGTTTTCTGGATACCGAGCATCCGCTCACGCACATGGTCATGCGCCATGATCAGCGCGCCCGCCTTGCCGAAGTTTTCGTTCCCGCCGCTATGATCGCCGTGCCAGTGGGTGTTAATCAGATATTTAACTTCACTAGCGCCGAGATCTGCAATTGCCGCCTGAATTTTTGGCGTCAGCGGCGCGAACTGGTCGTCGATGAGCACCGTACCATCGGGACCATAAGAAACGCCGATATTGCCGCCCGCACCGAATAATACAGCGACGCCATCCGCCAGCTTCTCCGCCTTGATCTCGACTTTTGCGAAGCGATCTGTTTCCTGCGCCTGCGAGCAGGACAATGCCAGAGGGGAAGCCATGAGTAGGCTCGCTGCTACCAGCTTCATTCTAACTGCATTCATTTCCAATTCCCTTTTTCATTTAAACGCGCCGTTCGTCCTGAGCTTGTCGAAGGGCCATTATGTAGAAGCACATGTGCTTCGACAAGCCCGGCATGAACGGAAAACTATTCTGGTTTCTTCATCCCTTCGCAAAAAACATCAGATTTACCAATCGCCCATCTTCCGGCGTCGTCCCAAACGCCATCCCGCTATTATGGAACATCCAAGGGCTAAACAGGATCAGCCGGTTAAATCGCATCGGCACCGTCATCACCTTCATCCATTTCGCGGGGTGGGTGGTATCCTTGTTGACGACGTCCTCGATCAGCGCGTTGATATCGGAATAACCTGCCTTGGCAATGGCAGCCGGATCCGTTGGCACCCGCTCCAGTCCGGTCCGCTTGTGCCGGAAAAATTCTGTTCCACCTTTACAATGTTCTGACAGCGAGAGATATAAAATGCCGGAATAGAACGCCGGATCAATATGCACCCCGCTGCGCCCCTTGTCGCCTTTCAGCGTGACCCGGCAATGGCCATGGCTGGTATCGGGCGCAGCCTTCACCGGCGCGTTGATAATCGTCGACACCCGCTCGTTGAGTCCTTGTATGTCGAGCGGCTTGGTCGAGATATGCCCGGGATAATTGCCATGCTTGTTATCAGGATCATAATTAAGCGCCAGCGCCGCGGTGCGGGCCGCCAGCGGGTCGGCAATAAAATCATCGATGATCAGGAGAGAGGGTAATATCATAGTGATTCGTTCATTTTTATTTGGATAATTCTGAACAAGGAGAAGAAAGGCAAAGCCGGAATGGCTGCAAAAACCGGATTTCTCTTTCTGCTTACAAATTTTCCGGCAGACATGGCACAGTTTTCCATCATAGCGGGAGTGTAACCGCAGGATAAACTGTAGGACAGCCAATTATTTTATTGGGGGTTGAGGTTTGGGATCGCCCAAAGTC
The DNA here is from genome assembly GCF_012516475.1 of Parasphingorhabdus halotolerans. Taxonomy (NCBI): domain Bacteria; kingdom Pseudomonadati; phylum Pseudomonadota; class Alphaproteobacteria; order Sphingomonadales; family Sphingorhabdaceae; genus Parasphingorhabdus; species Parasphingorhabdus halotolerans. Next base: position 1,327,069 of record NZ_CP051217.1, read on the forward strand.
CTATTTCCGCTTCCGCCCCGATTGCGGAAGTTCACAGGCCCAATTGAGCTTCAAAGAAGCTGTCATTGTCCGCGATTGAAATGCTGAAAAAATGAGCTGATCTTGCGTAACTTGACTTATCGACATCGTCTCATGTTTTTCACCATCGGTTCAAATCGGTATTTCTTTGTAGTCTCGGGAAGCTTGAAGCGCTGCAGATAGCGTCGCATTATTCGTAGCGATTGCGATGTCAGATCGCACGCTTGGGCCGTCTTGCCCAATGAAGATGCCACACGTGCAGCTTCGTTCAAGCGAAAAGCGAAGTCCATGGAGTTTCCTTGATCCACCTCATCAACGTCCTCACTAATAAGTGCTGCGCGTAGCCCTTGTTCAAAATATTTCTCCGCGTCATTGTTTTGTTTCCGCGCCAATGCAACTTCTGCACGAAGCAAAGAAACGATACTCACCGATCGGTTTAAATCGTAGTCGAGCTCGTCGGATTTGCTCGCAACGACCAGCTCGCCGTACGCTGGCCCAATGATCCGTTCCGCTTGATCCTGCTGTCCAGACATTAAAAGCGTGCGGGCATAATTGGTCGCGATGGTTGCTAATAATCGCCGATCTTCCGGGTTTTCCCCGTAGAAATCGATGAGCGCCATTTGATCGCGATAGGCTTTTTCAAATTCTCGTAAAGCCAGATTAGTTTTCCCGTTAAAACTGTACAATCCCGCTTGGAGGTTTTGCAAATCATTCAAAGCTCTTTGAACTGGCAGTGTTTCACGTACTTGTTCGGGCGCTTTGTTAATTGCCTGAATTCCGCTTTTGATAGCTCGTTGTCCACCTGCCGCGTCAGAACCGCAACATGCCAGCCCATCTGCCAGAAAACGATAACTCTGTCCAAGAACAGCATAGCTTTCCGAGGAGGGCGTTCGGATTTCCTGAACCAGTGCTATCGCTTTTTTGGCGTGTATTTGTGCTGTCTCGGTATCAACAAACGTAAGTAGTTTGTCGCGCGCCAGGTTTTTATGAACTTCGGCTAATGCAAGACGAACCTCATCATCAGGTTTTGCCTCGTAAATGCCTTCCAATAATTCTGCCGCGCGCTCATATAGCGCCAATCCTTTTTCCAGTTCACCAATATTACCGCTCGCCAATGATCCGGTAACTTCAGCGAGGCGGGAATAGCCCCGGCCAGCAGCCAGTCGAATGTCCATCGAAGAGTCTGGTTCAGCCGCAAGCGCTTCAAGATATTTTTGCGCATTTTGCACTATCAACAAGCGCGCGGCGGTATTGCCCGGCACCATGCTGACCTCGTCAAAAACATCGAACATCATCGTGTTGGCAATATCGCGGGTGTCGGCAAATCGTTGTTCAGTTTCCGCCCGAGAAGCCTCGACCTGCCGATAGGCCAGTGTGACGATAATGAGTGAAAGCAGCACACCGATTATCAGAATTGCGCCTGCACCCACAGCAAGTTTCTGCCTCTGGACAAATTTTTTGCCAATATAAAGCGGTGAACTGGCGAAGGCCGAGATCGGTTTGTTTTCGATAAAGTCCGAGATATCCCCGAGCATTGCAGTCGCGCCTTGATAGCGATCAGCGGAATTGATGCTGGCAGCTTTGTCAGCAATTGCCCGTAGTTCTGGCTCCCGATTGCCCGCGATCAGCATATCAAAGAGTTTGCCGAGCGAATAGATATCCGTCAGGACATTGGCAGCGCCGTCATATTTCCGTTCTGGCGCAGCATATCCAGGTGTGAAACTAAGGCTGGATTGCTCGGTGGGATCATCCTCCTCAATGCCAACACGCGCGATCCCAAAATCAATAAGTTTTGGATAGCCGCCTTCTCCCACGAGGATATTGGCAGGCGTTATATCTCGGTGAATGATCAGATGCTGATGCGCAAATTCAACCGCCTCACAAATTGAAACAAAGATTTTGAGTAGGTCATCTACACTCGGATTGGCTGTTATCCGCCACTCGTCTAGCGGTTGGCCATCAACAAATTCCATTACAAAATAGGGCGCACCTTCATCCGTTTCACCACCGTCAAAAAGCCGGGCAATATGAGGGTGATTAAGATCCGCCAGAATTTGGCGCTCGCGACGAAACCGTTCAACAATCTCCGGGTTTATCAGTCGCTTCTTTATGACCTTGATTGCAACGATTTGGTCAAAGTCGCTCGCCATACGCTCAGCAAGATAGACCGCCCCCATGCCACCGCGTCCCAATAGGTGTAATATCCGGTAAGCACCGATGGTTTCCGGCTGCGGTTCATCCTCCTCGTCCAGCTCCGCAGCTCCGCCGGTTTTTAGCGATTGAAACGCCGTACGATCAACCAATAGCAGTTTTAGTGCCCGCAGCTTGACCAACTCGCTGGCTTCAGGAACGCCGGAAATAAAGTCCTCACGATCTTCCTGAGAGCGTTCCATCGCCAGCTCGAACAATTCCATGGCGGCCAATTCAATCGATGAAAGTGTCTCCGTCATGGTTCACTGTTGTAGGCGGTCATGTAACCACACCCTGGTTGACATCCATCTCCGCTTCACGGTCGCCTCGGAAACATCCAGCACAGTCGCAATATCACTTATCGACATTCCGCCAAAAAAACGCATTTCGACAATATCCGCTCGTTGCGCATCGATTTCGGTCAGTTCTTCCAGCAGCAGTTCAAGTGACAAGAGTTCAATCGGCCGGTCCCAAACCCCGATATTTGTTACCAGTGTGACCTTTGCATGTTCACGCTTATCGCTGTTCCGCTTCCGCGCCTGATCGACGAGCACCTGGCGCATGATGCGAGACGCCAGCGCCAGAATATGCGCTTTGCTCTGAAGCGCAATTGCCTTGAGATTGGAGAGTCGAATGACTGCTTCGTTAATCAAATCGCCGGTAGAAAGAGAGGAATTCTTCTCTCCCGCCAGCTTGGCGGCTGCAATTTTCTGCAATTCGTATTCAAGATCGACAAATAGTTGATTACCGGCCCCGCGATTTCCCGCCTGCCAACGCGCCATCAATTCCTTGTGATTAATTGCCCCAGCCAAGTACCACTCCTCAACTGTGCAACTGATATTGCATTCGATAGGAAGTTGCCAGCAATTTGCATGGGTTCGCTCTTTAACGTCAGGAGGCTTGAAAAATAGAAGCGAGCCAATTGGCCGCGCAACTCTCGTCGCACGGCCTGTCCGGCTGGGTCGCTTACCCGGACAATTGAAATGTCTTTGTTCGCGGACATTCAGAAGCGGCAGTTTCTTCTCGCCATTTCCAATTTGCCGGACCGCGAACACGATCTTTTCCTCTGGTCTAGAATCTCCACCCGACGTTAACACTGCCCGAGGCGCTTTTTTCATCCTTGCTGATCAGGCTGCGGATATTGCCGCCGATGGTCCAGCCGCCGCCCAGTTCATATTCGCCGGAGACGGTGAACAGTCCGCTCGAATTGTTGACTCGGGGAGAGCGGATCGGGAAGGTGATACCCGGTGCACCATCCAGCGCCATGCCGACCTGCGTAAAATTATTGCTGCCGCCAACATATTGTGCACTGGCATCGAGACCGCCTTTTGTCCCCTGCCAGTTGGCAAAGACACCGCCGCCAAAGCGGGTTAGCTTGTCGGAGCCGCCATTGCTCGAAAGGTTGAGGCTTTGGGCACCATTTTCGGAAAAGCGACCCAAATCAGCACTGGCATGATGGATCGAGACGACAGGTCCCATCGACCAGCCTGGACCGGATTCGATGCCGTACCGCAGTTCGCCTTCGATGGCGAACGTCGTCACGTTGACATTGGACGTGGCAGCCCGCGAAAGTCGGTTAACCTGAATGGCGCGCATTACATCGGAACTGATATCGGAATAGCTGATCGCAGCGGTTGCGGTAACGCCTTTGCCGCCCGAACCATATCGGCCATAAGCACCCAGATGCCAGCCATCGCTGTCGGCGCGGCTATTGCGCGCAGTGATTTCCAGATCGCTATTAATATAGCCAACCGATGCACCAAAGGCCCAGGCGTTGTCTTTGCCGCGATAATCAATGCCAATATCAAAGCCATAATCATCCTGACTGACGGCGGCGGCATTGCCGTCACCATCGACGTTGCCCGTGCGGCCGTTGATCCCGCCCCAGATACCCCAGCCATCGCGGAAGGATTCGTGGCTGCGCGCAACGAGCCGGTCCGTTCGGACCATCCCTGCGTCCAGCGTATCGGCCAGAAGCGTCGGATAGATCTCGCCTGACGACGTATCGAAAGCCTGCAATGCCTGAGGAACGGTGGTGAACAGAACATTCATGTAGACCGTGTTTGAATCACTGCCCGCTGTCCGGTCGAATCCGTCCAAGCCTCGCGCTGCGCTCGTCTGGTTAAATGTCCGCGCCACGGTTGGGAACAAGGGTCCTGCTGGCGGCGTTACGACCACCGGCGGAGGCGTGGGCGTCGGGGTAGGTGTCGGCACCGGTGTGGGGGTCGGGGTCGGAGTCGGCGTTGGAGGAGGAGGAGGCGGTGGCGGTGGAGGAGGAGGAGGAGGTGGTGGAGGAGGCGGTGGAGGAGGAGGAGGTGGTGGTGGAGGTGGAGGTGGAGGTGGCGCGTTATTGGGGGTCAGCGTTAATTGCACATCATTGCCGTCACCTGCTGCATAGGTCACGGTAGGGGTGAGAAAGGCGAGCTCATTGGTGATATTGCCAAAAATTCCCATCACTGCGTCCATCGCGTCATTATCGATGATGATATAGTTGAACGGATCGGTTCCCATGAAGCCGCCGCCAATCATGTCGAGCACCGACAATCTCGCGCCGCCCAGCGTTACCGAACCGAACACGATGACCCTGTCGCTATTGCCCTGATCGTCGACTTCAACCTCAAATATGCTGCTCGCGTCGAATGTCAGATCGCCGTTGATCGTCAGCGTGCCGATATTCTGGCCAGCGGCAAAGGGGCTGTTGTCGCCACCCTGGATCAAGGTGCTGATTGGAACATTCACAGCGCCCGGGATTGAAGTCCCATCAACAAGGGCGATATTCTCCCCACCCAATATGAAGCCCTCGAATGGCGCGTTTTCACCGCCACTGATCATTTCGGCATAAGGCGTGTTTTCACCGCCTGCGATTATTTCTGCGTGGGGCGTGTTTTCACCACCCATGATTAACTCGGCATGGGGACTATTTTCTCCGCCAGCGATCATATTCCCAGATAGGTTGCCATGCGCAATATTGTCGCCGCCCGTGATCATATTGCCAGCATTGACCCGGTGCGGGGAGTTCTCACCGCCGGTGATCATCCCTCCCGCTGCCCGCTGCGCTTCTGCAAGCATTCCGCCGCTCAGTTTTGGCGGGAGCGGAAGGGGTGCAGGCACAGGAGCACTCGCTATCGGCGCAGTCGGAGCCGACACGCCAGCAACAGGAACTGCTGAAACCGGAGTTGCATGCACTGCCGCTGTTTGTGTTGGAGCAGACCCGCTCCCAGCGCCCGGAGCCAGCGTCCCGCCAGTGAGCGTGACCGCACCAACCGAACCGGAGCCACCCAGGCGTCCGCCGGATTGAACATTCAGGTTCAGCCCGGCATAAGTACCGTTCACCGCCAAAGTACCGCCGCTGATCAGGCCATTGGTCGGGAAGGTCATATTGCCCGCGCCCGCCAGCGCCCATAGCCCGGCACCGCGTTTTTCAAAGCGTTCGAAATTGGCGAGCGCATTATTGTCATGATTGAAGATCGCGCTGGTCCCCGCCGCGCCGTCGAGCGCGAACAGATCATCGCCATCGCCGGCGTCAATTGTGCCGGTGATTGCATAGGTCGACAGCAGGATTACGCTGTCATTTCCGGTACCCAGTTCAATTGCCACATCTGTGGCATTGCTGCGTGCAACCTCGCCAGCAATCGTTACCGTCGTGTTGACAATACCGGGTGTTCCACCTGTATCGCCTTCGCCAATTACTTCGTACTGCGAGGAAAAAACGCGGGCGCCTTGCGAAATTAAGATATTGGCATTGCCGACGCTGTTCTGGGTTGCTGTCAGGTAAATCGCTGAAGCGTCGGTGCCGCTCGTGCTGATTGACCCATCAACAGTGATTTGACTGGTTGTGGTTGAGCCGCCTCCGAGACTGACAAAAATCCCGTGCGACTGGCTTCCCGAAGTGGTTATCTGCCCAGTGCTGGTGAGCATTACCTGTCCTCCGGTTGCCCCCGCCGCACCGTCCTCGATCAGTGAAATGCCGGCTGCCAAATCCCCGCTCGTTATGATCGTTCCAGCAGAGCTGATGCGATTGTCATTTCCCCGCGTCACGACAGCTGACACCCGATTGCCGTCGGTCGTTACGCTACCGGTTTCGCCGATGGTGGTGGAAAAATTGTCGGCCAGCGCGACCACAGATGCCCCATTTCCATTGGCATCAAAGAAATTGCCATTGGTTATAATCGTGCCGTCAACCTGAATTGTCCCATTGTCACTCTGCACAAAGATCGCGCCCGCACCGACATTAGATGTAACCGTGCCGGGTTGACGAATCATCACAGTGGAACCCGTAGGCGACATATTGGAAGAACCGGCGAGGATGGCGGCGGCATTCCCAGTTACTGTACCTGCAATATCTATTGAGCCGCCTTCAATATGAATGACGCGGTTGTCCATCGTGGTGCCCAAAATCTGGCTTCCGGTTCCGGTCACCACGGTCGCATTCGCGCCCAGGAATATGTGCGGCACAATCGCATCGGGCCGGACATCAACGGAAACACCACTGGGCAAGCTGGTGATCACCTGACCGGCATCAAAAATGCCCACCGTGTCGGTTCCGGTACAAGTGACACTCTCATTCGCCACGGGAGTATTGTTGGTACAGCCGTTCGTTGGAGGATTGTTATTCGGCGTCAGCGTGACCACCACGTCGTTGCCGTCGCCGCCCGCATAGTTGACGCTGGGTGTCAGGAAAGCAAGCTGGTTCGTCACGCTACCAAACACGCCGTTAATTGCATCGGCCGCGTCATTGTCGATGATCGTATAGACAAACGGATTGCTGCCGCCAAAACTTCCGCCATTCATGTCGAGCACGCTCAGCCCCGCACCGCCCAGATTGACCAACCCGTTGACGATGATCCGGTCACTCAGCCCCTGGTCATTGACCTCGATCTCCAGCGTCGAGGTGCCATCAAAGGTCAGGTCGCCATTAAACGTCATCGTACCGATGCTGTTGCCGGGGGCCAGCGTAGCGCCGGTCAGGGTTGCCGCACCGACGCTGCCGGTGCCGCCCAGCCGCGCACCCGCATTTACCTGCAGGCTAAGCCCCGCATAAATGCCATTGACGAAGAGCGAACCACCGCTGATCAAACCGTCGGTCGGGAAGGTCATGTTGCCCGCCCCCGCCAGCGTCCAGCTACCCGCGCCGCGCTTTTCAAACCGTTCGAAGCCGGACAACGGGATGGTATCATGATTGAAAGTCGCACTGGTACCCGCCGCGCCATCGAGTGCAAACAGATCATCCCCGTCGCCCCCGTCAATTGTGCCGGTAAGGCTCCCGCCAGCGGTCATTATGAAGGAGTCGCTTCCGGTTCCGAGTGCGACGTCGCCTGTGATTGCACCCTGATTGGCGAGGATGTCATTCCCGCCGCCTAACGCAATATCGCCGATAATCGTACCAGTAGCCAAGTTACGCACAGCATCCGCAACGGCGGTTGTTTCGTCCCCCTGATTGCGACACCGCCGACAGCGAGGCTTTCAATCCGACCGGAATTGCGCAAGCCTTCATTGCTGGCCGCAGCGCCGAGCGAGCCACCGGAGCCTTGCACGATGGCTATTGCGTTCACCGCGCCCGTGATTGTGCCACTGTTGTCCAGCGTATCAAAGCCACTGGCTGACAAGACTCCCGTCGCGCCTGCGCCGGTTGCGGAAATTACGCCGCTGTTCGACATGGATACGGTGCCGCTCTGTCCATTCCCTCCACTACCGATCACCACACCGTTGGAATCCTGACCGCTGGCAGTGACGGTACCGTCAACATCAACAGACAGACTGTTCGAAGCTTCGAACATCAGCACGGTAGAGCTATCGCCGGTGGTCGAAACATTACCTTCGACGCTCGCCACCACCGTGTCGGCCTTCAGTACGATGGCATTGCCAACCCCCATCGTGATGTCGCCGTCGCTGGACACCGCAATTTGGCTGAGTTCGCTATTGTCCGGATTGCCGCTGTCGGCCTCCAGATTGATGTTGATGCCAGCCGAGTCGAGCTGCGTGCTGTTGGCAAAATTGATATTGCCGCTGTTGGTAAGCGCAGCAGCGGCGGTTTGCGAATTAAGCGCCAGCACCGCGATCCCGGTTCCGTCGGCTGCGCCAGTGATGTTACCGCTGTTGATTCCGGCCACAATGTTTACGGCGGAGGCCCCGGCGTCGATTGAGATGCTGCCGATCCCGCCGCCAACTGAACCACCTAGCGTGATGTCGCCGCTATTGGTCAAGTTGAAGTTGCTTCCCTTATCGGTCAGAATTTCGTTGAAAATCGCAACGCCATTTTCACCGTTTATGATGATGTCGCCGCTATTATTCAGCCTGACATTCTCGCCGTGCATGACGATGCCGTCGAAATTGTCGGCGTTAATCGTGATCATGCCTTCGTTGGTAATGTCTATCATATCGGCGGCAGTGAAAATCCCGATACCAGCGCCGAGAATGATGTTGCCACTGTTGAACAAAGTCAGATCGCTGTTGCCGTCCGCTCCCCCGGCGCTGGCATCGACGAAATCAAAAGTTGCGCTTATCCCCCGGGAGAGCGCGCCGACGGAAGAAGCAAAATTAAAATTCCCGCTATTCGTCACATTCGCGGTGACATTGTCTTCTGCCGTGGCGAAAACCGAGATGCCGGTCGCGGCCATTGCGTCAAATGTCATGTCGCCGCTGTTAGTCACGGTGTAATTATAGGTGCCGCCCGCTGGTGCGCCAAAGCTGGATATCCCCAGGCCGCGCAGGTTGAAACCGCTGCCGGTGATATCACCCGTGTTGACGAGCGAGGATGCCGCATTCTGCGCCCCGTTCAGGCTGAATATGCCAGTGATCGCACCGGTCGAGGTGATGTCTATAGCGGCGCTATTGTCGATATTCATATTGACCGCTGTGCCGCTGCTCTGCGCAAATATGCCATAACCAAACAGGCTGTCGATATTGAGCGCGCCATCATTGTCGATGACCATGGTGGAGGCTGCACTGCCATTATTGGTCGTGACGCCTGTGATGCCATTGGTATAGGGTCCCGTGGCGGTCAAAGTGCCGCTGTTTGTGATCGCCGTTGCGGATGCATTGCCAAATGCAGTGGTAACAATCGCCGAGGCAAATCCATTGGGAACAGCATCGAGAGTGTCGGCGCCAGGCGAGACGCTGATGGCACCGCTATTGTTGACGGTCAGATTGCCGCCAAGCTGGTGAAAGCCGAAAATGCCCGCTGTAATCCGGTCACGCTCTCCCGTCCCGCCCGACATTGCCGATAGGGTGCCGCTATTGGCAATCAGGATATTGCCGGTGCTGTTTTCCGAACGTCCTTGCAATGCAATTGCACTATCGCCGTCGGCAAAGGCAGTAATATTGCCGCGATTGGTTATGTCGAGATTACCGGCACCGCCCTGAACCACAGCCTCAATACCAAGGCCAAAGCTGTCTCGTCCATCGGCAGTAATGTTTGCACCGGTATTGATATTCAGATCAAATCCGTTGCCGATGACTGCGATCAGCGCCTGCGCAAAGCCGCCAATGTTCGGGTCGTCAAAAACATCAATCACCGTGCCATCGGCGATATTGATTGTGATATCCTGGTCATCCTTGATCACGCCAATCGCGAAATAGCCATTGGGAGCGATGGGTCCGGTCGGATTGATGTTGAGCGTGCCAAAACCGGGTTCGCCCGGTCCGGTTGTAATCCCGCCTGAGAGATCGCCGGAGCAATCAGCAACGCCGGCAACAATCGGACAATTACCGCTGACGCCCGGCACCGTCTGCTGCGCCGCAGCCGGACTGGCTGCGAACATGAAGGCCGTGGCCATGGCGGCGATGCTAGCTGAATTGTTGAAGGAAGATACGGCTGAACGCCCGGCAGAACGGAATGGTATAATCATGTTTTCCCCCACAGGTAAAAACCCAGCATTCTCGCGACCTCATTAAGCAAGGCGCAAAAATCGGAGAAAGTAGATCAATTTATCGAAAAAAATTGTACCGAGGCAGAAGCCTTGCTCTGATTGAGGCAGTAATATTCTCTAAATTAGACGTAGCCACTCATTCGGATGACTGCTTTCCCGATAAATTTTTTGAAAGGCAGACAGTCAGGAATCCACCCAATAATAGCCATTGGTTATCAAACAATCACGGCGACAGGTGTAATTACCCCTATATAAAGCGACCTGCATTACCATTGTGCGGCCTACGCACCGATCATCAAAAAAAGCCCCCGCCGATATTGTCAGCGGAGGCTTCGAAACTTATGCGGACTCAATCACTCCGATGCGGAGCCCTCTGCGACAACTTCTTGAACTCCAACTTCTGGAACGGCCATGACAGGCTTAACCACCGGCGCTGCGGCAATCTGCACGGGAACATCTTCCTTGGTGCGGGACATCGACTTCGGTTTACCGGAACTCGCGAGGGATGAGATGCTATTGCCCGCAACTATCGAACGCTTTCCCAAAGGATGGCGGTGCTTGCTACCCAAAATGCTACTTGTGAACTTGTCAGCGACGCATATTGAAAATCTCCCACCAAATTGAAGTGCAGGAGCCGAATATCTCTATTCAAAACCGCAGAGTTTTTATCAGGCAGCGCCCCAATGGCATGCCGACCATCGACGACTTTGGCGTAGAAGATGTCACGATCAATAACATTCCCGACGGGCATGTCGTCGCAAAGGTGGATACGCTTTCGATGGATGCATGGATCCGCACGACGTTGAACGACGCCGGTATGCACAAGACAGGTGATATCGGCACGACCATCCGGGCCTTTGGCGTTGGACAAGTCGTGGAAAGTAAAAGTGACAAACTGGCGGTTGGCGACTGGGTCTATGGTATATTATCCGCGCAAACCCATGCACTTGTGCCTGATGCTGCGGTGACAAAAGTGGAGCCGGAAAAAGATATAGAACCGAGTGCTTTTGTGGGACCACTGGGCATCACGACCGGTCTAACCGCGTGGGTTGGATTGGTGATGGTGGGAGAGGTCAAGGAAGGGGAAACGGTCGTTGTTTCCGGTGCCGCCGGTGCGGTGGGATCAGTGGTCGTGCAACTCGCCAAAGCGCGGGGGCTAAAGTTATCGGCATTGCCGGTGGCGCTGAAAAATGTGCTTATCTGACCGGGAAACTCGGAGCCGATGCCGCAGTGGATTATAAAAATTCCGATATTGCCGAGCAACTTGCGAAAGCCGCGCCCGATGGCGTGGATGTATTTTTTGACAATGTCGGCGGCGAATTGCTCGATATCGTGCTCGATAATCTGGCCCCCGCCGGGGCGCGCGTCGCGATCTGCGGCGCGATCTCGCAATATCAGCATCTCGAAGATGTGCGAGGGCCCAAATTATATCTGCGATTGGCAGAACGGAATGCCATGATGAAGGGCTTTGTAGTCAGTCACTATGCTTCTGAATTTCCCCGCGCCGCTGCGGAGATTTCCGAACTTATGCGATCAGGTAAACTGACCCTGCCGGAACATGTTGTGGATGGGATTGATCGCTTCCCAGAAGCCCTGTTCATGCTCTTTAACGGTGGTCATCATGGTAATCTGGTCGTGAAACCATAAGGCGCAATCACTCTGTCAGGTCTTCCCACGCATCTTTCAGTTTACCAAAAAAGCCTGTCGAATTAGGGGTTTCGTCACCGGTTTCGGTTTCCTGAAACTCGCGGAGGATGAGGCGCTGTTGTTTGGTCAGCTTGGTAGGCGTTTCGACTTCAATTTGCACCACCATATCGCCATTACCGCGTCCGCGCAGAACCGGCATGCCAGCGCCGCGCTGACGGATCTGTTTGCCGGACTGGATGCCTGCCGGAATACGGATTTCATGCTGGACGCCGTCGAGGCCGGGAATGGTGATTTCACCACCGAGCGCGGCCAAAGTGAAACTGATCGGCGCGCGGGTGAACAAAGTTGTGCCTTCACGCTCGAAGATATTGTGCCGTTCAAGGTGGATGAAAATATATAAATCGCCGGGAGGCGCGCCGCGTGCGCCGGCCTCGCCTTTGCCGGTTAATCGGATACGCGTTCCGCTATCAACACCGGCAGGAATTTCCACTTCCAGTGCCTGCGCCTTGTCCACCCGTCCCTCGCCGTAACAGACATGACACGGGTTTTCGATAACTTCTCCGCGGCCCTGACAGCTTGCGCAGGTGCGTTCGACCACGAAGAAACCTTGCTGCGCCCGGACTTTACCATGGCCGTGGCAGGTGCCACATTGTTTGACGCCAGTGCCCGGTTCCGCGCCGGAGCCATCGCATTCGTCGCAGCCGACCGAAACATCAATTTCGATCTCGGTCTTTTTGCCGTGGAAAGCGTCTTCGAGACTGATTTCCATATCGTAACGCAAATCCGCGCCGCGTGCGGGACCGCGCTGTCGTTGCTGGCCGCCAAGTCCACCACCACCACCGCCGAATATCGTCTCGAAAATATCGCCAATGTCACTGAAGCCCTGCTGACCGCCGCCAAATCCGCCGCCGCCCGCGTTATTGCCACCGCCGTTGGTAAACGCCGCATGACCATAGCGATCATAAGCGGCACGTTTCTGCGGGTCTTTCAGAACTTCATAGGCTTCACTGATGTTTTTAAACTTGGCTTCTGCTTCGGCATCGCCCTGATTTTTATCCGGGTGCCATTGCATGGCCAGCTTGCGATAGGAGGACTTCAGCGTCGCGCCGTCACAATCGCGCGATACGCCGAGCTGCTCATAATAATCGATTTCGGTTGCCATGATTATCCCTCAGCCCCCCAGCTGACCATATTGAAAATGAAAAACCCGCCACCCCTGAAAATAGGAGCGACGGGCTTGTTCACAATATTACTCAGCCGCTTTGGCGTCTTCTTTTTTCTTGTCGTCATCATCATCAGAATCGTCCACTTCGGAAAATTCTGCATCGACAACATCATCGTCAGCCTTGGCCGCCGCGTCCGCAGCAGCTGAATCATCGGCATCACCGCCCGCAGCTTGCTCGGCTTCATAGATTTTCTGACCCATTTGCATGGAAACCTGCGCCAGCGCTTCGGACTGCGTCTTCATCGCTTCCGCATCGCCGCCTTCAATCGCTTCCTTGGTCTTGGTGACCGCTTCTTCGATCTGGCCTTTGAGATCAGCATCAATCTTGTCGCCGTGCTCGGCAAGCTGTTTCTCGGTCGTGTGGACAAGGCTTTCCGCGTTGTTTTTCGCTTCTGCATCCGCGCGGCGTTTTTTATCTTCTTCGGCAAATTTTTCAGCATCCTGAACCATCTGCTCGATGTCGTTATCGGACAATCCACCCGAAGCCTGGATCTTGATCTGCTGTTCCTTGCCGGTGCCTTTGTCTTTCGCAGACACGTTGACGATACCGTTGGCGTCAATATCAAACGTCACATCAATCTGAGGCACGCCGCGTGGTGCTGGCGGAATACCAACCAGATCAAACTGGCCTAGCATCTTGTTGTCCGCTGCCATTTCACGCTCACCCTGGAAAACCCGGATCGTAACCGCCTGCTGATTATCATCAGCGGTCGAATAGACCTGCGATTTCTTCGTCGGGATCGTCGTGTTGCGGTCGATCATGCGGGTGAACACACCGCCGAGGGTTTCGATACCCAACGACAATGGCGTTACATCAAGCAGGAGGACGTCTTTGACATCGCCCTGCAAAACACCAGCTTGAATGGCAGCGCCCATGGCGACCACTTCGTCCGGGTTCACGCCTGTGTGCACTTCCTTGCCGAAGAATTTCTCAACTGTTTCGCGAACCAGCGGCATACGGGTCATACCGCCAACCATCACAACTTCGTCAATTTCTTTGGCATCAACGCCTGCGTCTTTCAGTGCCTTCTTGCACGGATCAAGCGTACGTTTGACAAGATCACCAACCAGCTTTTCCAGGTCGCTACGGCTGATGGATTTCACCAGGTGCTTGGGACCATTTTGGTCAGCGGTAATGAATGGCAGGTTGACTTCGGTTGTCTGCGCGCTGGAAAGCTCGATTTTTGCTTTTTCAGCCGCTTCTTTCAAGCGTTGCAGCGCAAGCTTGTCTTTGGTGAGGTCGATGCTTTCCGCTTTTTTGAAATCAGCTGCGAGAAACTCAACCAGCTTGGCATCAAAATCTTCACCGCCGAGGAAGGTATCGCCGTTGGTTGATTTCACTTCGAAAACACCGTCGCCGATTTCAAGGATCGAAATATCAAACGTACCGCCGCCAAGGTCATAAACAGCGATGGTCTTGCCGTCATTCTTGTCGAGGCCATATGCCAAGGCTGCAGCGGTTGGCTCGTTGATAATCCGCAGCACTTCCAGACCGGCCACTTTACCGGCATCTTTGGTCGCCTGACGCTGGGCGTCGTTGAAATAGGCAGGAACGGTAATGACCGCCTGGGTTACGGTTTCACCAAGATAGCTCTCGGCGGTTTCTTTCATTTTCTGCAAAATATAGGCGGAAATCTGGGCAGGAGAATAATCTTCACCGCCCGCTTTCACCCAAGCATCGCCGTTGCCGCCTTTGACTATGGGATAAGGAACCAGTTCCATATCCTTCTTTGTCATCGGATCATCGAACCGGCGACCGATAAGGCGCTTCACTGCAAAAATCGTGCTTTCGGGATTGGTTACGGCCTGGCGTTTCGCTGGCTGACCAATCAGACGCTCACCGTCTTTGGTAAAAGCAACAACCGACGGCGTTGTCCGCGCGCCTTCTGCATTTTCAATAACTTTCGGCTTGCCGCCGTCCATAACCGCCACACATGAGTTGGTGGTTCCCAAATCAATACCGATAACTTTAGCCATAAATCCCTCAATCAATTGTAGTCGTTGTTTCCCGTAATTGGGCAAAAAATACCGCCCGGCCCATTGTTTTCAGCACCGATACGGCTTCGGCTTTGGATATAGGTGGCATTTTTCTTTGGACAAGGCATGGGACAAGTTTGAATTGAAAATTATGGGTGGCAGTCCCATATATTGGAGAGATTACAGGATTTTATGGAGTAATATGATGAAACCGCTTTCCATTTTTTCCGCCCTGACAGCGAGTGTTTTTCTGGCATCATGCGGCCAGGGCGATGTTTTATTTGCCGATAATGCGGTGATCAACCTCTCTCCCGTCGAGGGCAACCCGGCATCCGGCTATATGGATTTGCACGGCGGTCGCTTGGATGTGGAACTGGTTGGCGTTACATCAGACGACGTTCTGCGCATGGAAATGCACGAAACAGTTGAAGAAAACGGCATGGCGACGATGAAGCCGATCAAATCGGTAAAAATTCCGCGCGGCAAAACGGTGAAATTCGAGCCCGGCGGCAAGCATCTCATGGTCTGGGGTGTCGGCGGCGGATCAGTGAAGCGCGGATTGCTCGACATGACCTTGATCTATTCCAATGATGACCGGATAAAAATTCAGGCGGTGGTGAAAAAACCGGGTACGCCCGATGAAGACAGCAAAAAGGACGCCGGTTAATTGACCCAAGGCCGCCCGCTGACGGACGCGGAGATTAACTTGTGTCGCAGCATATTTAACGATGCGATAGACTATCGCCGGGTACGGGTGTTCAACCGCAAATGGTGGCCCTTTCAACCGCGAAAGGTAACCATGGCACCGGATGGCAATATCTGGTTCCATCCCAACAATGGGTTATTTTGCGACGATTTTTGCGGCGCGCAAAATAACATCCAAGCGCTGTTCATTCATGAAATGGTCCACGTCTGGCAGCATCAGCAGGGCGTCTTTCTTCCTCTCGCGCGCCATCCGTTCTGTAGCTACGATTACGAACTTCTGCCGGAAAAACCGTTCCGCAAATATGGTATTGAGCAGCAGGCGGAGATTGTTAGTCATGTGTTTTTGTTGAAACAGGGTGTGCGATTGAAAAATGGCTATACGTTAATGCAATATGCCAATTTGCTACCTTTTTGACAGCGACTGAGCGGGCAACAACCCAATCCTCTCACGCATCATCCAGCGCGATAGCATCAGCACCGCAACAATGCCCAAACCGCTGGCGAGGCCGATCCAGATGCCTAGCCCTCGCCAATCCAGCCAGAACGCCAGCCCCGCTCCAACGCCAATGCCGATCACCCAATAACCAAAGGCGGCGATGATCATCGGGATTTTGGTATCATGCAATCCGCGTAGCATACCCGCGCCGACAACCTGCGCGCCATCAAAAATCTGGAATAGCGCAGCAATGGCAAGAAAGCTCACCGCCAGTTGCAGCACTTCCATGTTTTGCGGTGTATTGCCCTCCATAAACAAGCCCGCGAGTTGCCATGGAAACATCCAGATAAATAATGCCATGACCGACATAAAGCCGGTACCGAGGACAAAACTCGTCCATCCCGCGCGCTGTATCCATACCGGATCACGCTTGCCGAAACCAATGCCGACCCGCACCGTTGCTGCTTGCGCCAGCCCCATCGGCACCATGAAAGTGAGCGAGGCGATTTGCAGCGCGATCGCGTGCGCGGCAACTGATGCTGTATCAATCAGACCCATGAGCAGCACAGCGCCTGCGAAAATACCCCCTTCGAGCCCCATGGTCACGGCAATCGGCAAGCCGAGCCGCCAAAGTTGTGCATATCTGTGCCAGTCGGGCCGCCAGAACCGGCCAAATAATTGGTATCTCCGGAATTTGGGATGGAACAGCAATACCAGAACCATACCGCCAAACATCAGCATATTGGTCAGCACGCTGCCGATGCCAGCGCCCATCAACCCCAAGGCGGGGAAGCCCAGTTTGCCGAAGATGAGAATATAGTTAAAAATCGCATTGCCGATGACACCCGCGACGCCAATGATCAGCGACCATATCGGTTTCTCCAGCGTCGACAAAAAATTGCGCGCGACCAAGGTGAACAGAAAGAACAGGATCGACCACATGTAAGCACGAACGTAGACCGCCGCCTTTGCGGCCAGCTCCGGCACTTGCCCCATGAAGAGCAGCACCGCCTCGGTATTCCACAGGAAAATCCAGAACGGGATCATGACGGTAAAGGCAGCCCACATCGCCTGCCGAAAAGTCCGGCGCAGATCGCGCACGCTATGGGCCATCCGGCCAATTTCGCTGGCCATCATCGGGGCAGATGCTGTCACCAGCCCCATGCAGAAAATCGCGCAGATCATGGCAAGGTTGAAGCCAAGGGACGATGCCGCCAGTTCCTCCGCTCCGAGCCAACCGACCATCAGAACATCGGTCGCACCAATCAGCGACATGGTAAGATTGGTCAGGATCAGCGGCCAAGCCAATGAAGCGGTGGCGCGCAACTCAGCACGCCATGGATTACCGGGCGGTAATTTACTATCAGATATTTGTGCCGGGCGGTCCATGCGCGGCTCGATAGCCGAGAGCGGTGGCCCGCGCTAGAAAAACCGCCCCACCGATCTCCGATCAGCGCGGATCGTCGGGATAGCCTGCCGTGCCGTAGCAATCATCATCGAGCCTGCCATTGCGATCATAACCATCGCAGCCGTCATTTTTATCGATGAAATAACCACCCGCTGCGCCTGCAGCAGCGCCAATGGCAGCGCCTGTCAACACATCGCCTCCGGTAATCGCACCGACCGCAGCACCCGCCACGGCTCCGGCACCCGCGCCTTCAGCGGCATAATTGCCCGCGCATGCAGACAGCGATAATGATGAAAGGGCCAAAGTCGATGCGGCGATAGATTTTTTTGCAGTTCCAAGCATGAAGAATACTCCTGATTTCAAGTCCGTTGCCCCCTTGCTTGGATAAAACACGCCGCAAGCGCTATGGTTCCTGAACAATCCGGTCAGACACGGTAAAGCGCGCCATCCACGGGCCGATTGGTGCAGAACTGCGATAATATTGTCTCTTGCGGCGATGACACTCTGTCTGCCAAGAGACAGAAAAGTTAAATAGGGGGACGCGCACTAATGCTATCGGCAATCGGGCTAATCGGCGGACTGGCACTGCTCATCTGGATGACGGTGCGGGGGGTTAACATCCTGATCGCTGGCCCTGTAGCCGCAGCCGTTGTCGCGCTGACCAGCGGCCTCGCCTGGCTACCCCCCCTTGCCGCTGAAGGCGCTCCCGATTTTGCGACTGCCTATATGGACGGCTTTGTAGGATTTTTCGCCAGTTGGTTTTTCATGTTCCTGCTCGGCGCGATATTCGGCGAGATCATGGGAGCGAGCGGGGCTGCGGCCAGCGTTGCCCACTGGGTTATAGAGAAAATCGGAATAAAACACGCAGTGCTAGCAGTGGTCGCTGCCTGCGCGATATTGACCTACGGCGGCGTGAGCGTGTTCATCGTCTCGTTCAGCGTCTATTCGCTCGCGGTGCATCTATTTCGCGAGGCCGATTTGCCGCGGAGATTCATTCCCGGCGCACTGGCCTTTGGGTCGGTGACTTTCACCATGACCAGCGCCGGAAGCCCGGAAATCCAGAACCTCATCCCGATGGAATTTCTGGGAACCACGGCCTATGCCGGTTGGGAAGTCAGCTTGGTTGTGGCCTTGTTCATGGCAATCAGCGGGCATTTCTGGCTCAACCATATGGTCAAGCGCGCGGTGGCCAAGGGTGAACATTTTGTTGGCCGCGAAACCGATGATACGAATACCGACTACAGCAACCTCCCTGCGCCGCTGCTGTGCGTGATGCCGCTTGTGGCCGTCCTCGGCATATTCCTGATCTTCCAGTATCCGCAAGACATGGGACCTCTTTCGGTCATTCTACCACAAGAGTCGCTCGACAAATGGGCTTTGGTCGCCGCGCTCGGAACCGGTGCGCTGGTCGCGCTCGCTGTCGGCTATCAGAAGCTGAAAACCATGCCCGAAGCCTTTTCGCGTGGCGCTACCAGCGCAGTGGTCGCCATCACCAATACCTGCGCGGTGGTGGGATTTGGTTCGGTGGCGAAGATCTCGCCGGCTTTTCAGGAAGCGCTTGTCATAGTGCAGAATATTCCCGGCAGCCCATTGATCGGCGCAGCGATAGCGGTGACGGTGATCGCGGGCCTGACCGGTTCTGCCAGCGGCGGACAGAGCATCGCGCTTCCGTTAATTGCACCCCATTATCTTGATGTTGGCGCGCAACCCGACGAGTTGCACCGCGTTGTGGCCATCTCCTCCGGCGCGCTCGATAGTCTTCCGCATAATGGTTATGTTGTGACGACCATCCGCGCGGTATGCGGGGAAACGCACAAGGACGCCTATGGCGCAGTCGGCGCGTTAACTGTGGTTATTCCAGTGATTGGGACAATCATAGCGGTAGTGCTGTTCGCGATATTCTAGATGCCCGTAACGACCCGTCTTTATCTGCCCTCAGACCGGCAAAGATTCATCGATCTCAATCTCGATTGGATTGAGGAATATTTCAAGGTCGAGCCCAGCGATCGCGAGCAATTGGAACGGTTGGAGACTTCGATTCTGGGCAAGAATGGGCGGATTGTTATTGCAGAACTGGATGGGGCGGTTGTTGGAACCGGCGCTATTTTATCGCCGCATCATGATCCCGATGATGGCCGCACATGGTTGGAAATCATCAAAATGTCGGCGCAAAAGGATTTGCGTGGTCGAGGCATTGGCCGGGCCGTTCTGGAAGCGCTGATTACTCAGGGGCGGGAAATGGCCGCTGATGCAATCTGGCTGGAAACTAACGGCGATTTGAAGGCAGCGATCGGATTGTATGAACGCCTGGGCTTTCGCCATTTGAGCGATAATGAGCTTTGGCCCACGCCCTATGCACGATGTAATGTGCAGATGGTGCTGGAGCTCTGACTTCACGCGAGGAGGAGGTCACCGAACCTCGTCATCTGAAAGCCTTGATCAACCGCTCCATATAATCGCCAAGATTTTCAATCTCGTCATCGCTCAAAATATTCTCAATTTGCTCATTGATCTTCTGAAAAGGTGGCTGGGTGTTTTTGACAATGCGCTCGCCCTCTTCACTAAGGGTAAGGATTTTTGCCCGCCCATCGCTCTGGCTGCCTTCCCGCTGAATATAGCCAAGTTTCATCAATCGTTTGACCATCGCGGTGACGGCCGACGGATTGAGGCCGAGGGCTTGGGCGACATCTTTCTGGGTAACATCTTCTCGGTTGGCAATGGCCGAAAGCACCCCAAATTGAGCGGTGGTGATATTGTCATTATCCAAAAGGTCACGATCGGCCTGCTTCTGCATGAAGTGCGCTGCCAGTTGCAGGCGCCAGTATAACCTTAATTTGGATGCCGACATGATCCGGTCCAATATCGTTGTTGCATGGTAATGTCTCTTTGAATATAGTTCACTAGTGAAGTATATGACAGGAGCAACCCCATGATATCAACAACCATGCAGCAGCTGACCTTTGTCGCGGCCAATCATCTCGAATGGCGCGAAGTTACGGCGCCAAAAATTCAGAACCGGGGGCAAGCGATTGTCAAACCGCTGGCCGTCACGCGCTGCGATCTTGATCTGTACATTGCCAATGGTCTCGTCCCGATGAAGAATGAGCCGTTTGCTTTTGGCCATGAAATTGCTGGTGAGGTCGTTGAGATTGGCGATGATGTTACCAGTTTTAGCATTGGTGACAGGGTTATTGTACCGTTCCAGATCAACTGCGGGACTTGCAAATATTGCCGGCGGGGATTGACCAACGGATGCACCAGTGTTCCGCCCTTTTCCGCTTATGGCCTGGCGCAAAGCAGCGGAACCGAATGGGGCGGCGGGCTGAGCGACTATGTGCTGGTGCCTTATGCCGAGGCGATGCTGGTCAAGATACCTCAACAGGTTTCGCTGACGGTTGCAGCTGCGATTTCGGACAATGCCAGCGACGGCTATCGGACGGTGGCGGAGCCGCTGAAAAAATGGCCCAATGCAGAGGTGCTGATTGTCGGCGGTTTGGCGCAAAGCGTCGGCCTATTTGCCGTTCAGGCCGCAATCGCACTTGGCAGCAGCCGGGTTGTCTATACCGATTTTGACAAGGCCCGCGTCGCCCATGCAAAATCGCTGGGTGCGGAGGTCCTGGAGCGGACCTACACGGCGGAAATGCCACTGGACGGCCAATTTCCCGTCGTTGTCGATGCTTCCAATATTCCCGCCGGGTTGATTTACGCGCTGCTTTCCACTGCGCCTTGCGGATATTGCACCGGCATTTCTGCATCCGGACGCACTATGGACAATCTGCCGATCGCATCCATGTATATGAAGGGGATAACTTACGAAATCAGCCGCGTTCACGCGCGCGCAGAAATCGAGACCGTCTTACAAAGCTGTTGCGACGGGCATATTGATCATGGGCATATCATTACAACCCACGTACCCTTTTCACAGGCACAAGATGTGATGACCGATCCTGACATTAAAATAGTATTCGAAGCCGGTTAGACACTCGTTTTGGTTACCTATTTCAACCGTTCAATCTTGCCGGCCGCCTCATCGATAATTGCGGTGACATCCAAAATTTTGTCCGATCGTTTGTCCTCATCGGCCAATCGGATGCGGATTGCGCTTTTCAGGTTGTGCATCGCCCGTTTGACCGATGCGCCGTCCGATGCTTCTCCCATTTTGGAGACGCCGTCGAGCCGTTCGAGAATATGCTCGATATGCTCCTTCTCATCGGCCAATTTTTCAGTTCCGCGTTCGGTGATCGAATAGACTTTCTTGCCATCATCATCGATTTCCTCATCGATCAGATCCATTTCTGCCATCAACGTCAGCGTCGGGTAAACAATGCCGGGACTGGGCGCATAATGGCCACCGGTCAATTCCTCGATCTGTTTGATCAGGTCATAGCCATGCCGCGGCTCTTCAGCGATCAGGTGGAGCGCAATCAACTTCAGCTCGCCGCGCCCGAACATCCGCGCGCGGCGCTTGGACTTTACACCATCAAAGGCGGCTTCAGCAAAGGCGCGAGCGAATTTTTGCCCGAACTCTGCATTCCATCCGCGACCGCGACGGCCTCTTGATCCTCTGTGTCCGAATTGTTTTCCATGCATCATTAGAATATCCTATTTGTATCTTAGCTACGTTTAAGATATATCTTAATTCTCCCTCCTTCAAGCCTTGAACACAACAATTTGTTTAGAATCCTGATTTAACGGGAAAAATTATCGTGGAAACTGGATCGCAGTAGCTGATCTAAAAAACACCGAACAAAATCAAAATACCAACAAACCCATCAGCCCAATGCCCGCCATCCCTTGATCTGGCCGCTGAGACACGCACCCGTTCGTGCATCGAAACGATAGCCGTGCCAAGGGCAGGTCATGACCCCGTCCCCATCCGGCTCGCAATCCAGTGGTAGTCCCTGATGCGGACAAACCACCGGGACCGCGCATGCACTGCCATCCGCCAGCATTGCCGTACGGCGCTGCTTGTGCGGCGCGGCGCCGGCGCGCAGGGCGTTCGTCCGATAGATCATTTTCGGTTCGTCTTCGTCGATCAAATTGCCGAACAGCGCAACGTAAAATTCCCCTACGGCCTCATAATCCGTCCCCGCCACTTCCGGCACAAAGAACCGTAACGACATCCGGCAGCTATCTTCGCCAGTGTCTTCCAGCCGTGCCACTGCCCGGCCATTTTCGATACCATCGGCGAATGTCGCGTTGGTATAACCCATCCGGTCATCGTCCAGTGTCACCCGCATGCGCATCGGTGTGCCATCCACAAGCACCACATCCGCCTCCCAGCCGTTGCGACCCGCATGAATGACTTCGGCGGCAGAAAAGGTGGTTCGGTGCGTGTGGGGTAGATGTTCCCAGTCCAGCTCATCTTCAATTGCGCGCGCGGCACTGGCACCGATATCGCGCTCTAGCTGGCCAACCTCGATCATATCCATTTGCTTCCCTCCTTAAGCAGCAGCTTTGGATGCCAGATACGCATCGGCCAGTTCAACCAGTCGTTCGCGACCGAAACTGGGATCATGCCCGGCATGGACAATCTCCACCGGCATTTCGCGCAGCCGTTCCATCGTCTTGATATATTGCGGGATATCCGATCCCGGAATCGCGTCGAGCAACGCGCCATCATATATGGCATCACCGGAGAACAGCGTCCCGGTGCCGGGTTCCCACAGAGCAATGCTCCCCGGCGAATGGCCTGGCAGATGCAACACCTCGAACGCGCGATCGCCGGTATCGACAATATCACCCTCGTTCAACAGCCGCGAAGCTTCCGCTGCCTGCATCTGATGGGTTTCGGGATCAAAGCCGTCGTGCGGGATGGCGGTGAGCAGGCCACCTGAAATATCATAGCCCATCGACGCAAACCACGCCCGCGTATCGGCATCATAAGCCTCAATATTGAGCGGCAGATGGTTGGACGCGCTTTCCATATCTGGCGCTTCTGCTGGATGGACACAGCAAGTGTCAAACTCACATGCGCCGCCCATATGATCCATATGGGTGTGGGTAAGCACCACGGTGAGCGTCTTGTCAAAAAGGTCCGCTGCCGCTTCAGCCAGGCTGCCGATGCCCATGCCTGTATCGATCAACAGGTCGGTCTCGCGGCCCGCGACGTGCCAGATATTGCAGCGTAGCAGCGGATGAACATGGGGTTCCCACAGCAGCGTGACACCATCGCCAATCGAGCGCCGTTCAAACCAGCGGTCTGCAATTGGCAAGAGAGTCATCTGGTCTCCTATTCGGGCTTCTTCGCAACCCCGACAAATGCAGGCCGCAACAAGCGGTCCTTGATCACATAACCGGCCTGCATTTCCTGCACAATAGTACCGGGTTCATGCTCTTCGGTGGGAATTTCGATCATCGCCTGATGCTGGTTCGGGTCGAGCGGCAGGCCGACCGATGCGACGCGCTTCACGCCATTTTTCTCGAACACGGTTTCCAGTTCGCGGCCAGTGGCTTCAATCCCGTTGATCAGACCTTTCCACTTTTCTTCGTCCTTCACCTCCTCGGGGATGGCGGTCAATGCGCGCTGCATATTATCCATGACACTGAGCATATCGCGGGCAAACCCGGTGGCGGCATAAGCGCGGGCATCCTGCGCGTCTTTTTCCAGGCGGCGGCGGACATTCTGGGTTTCAGCCTGCGCGTATAGCACCTGCTGCTTGGCCTCGGCGAGTTCGCGCTCAAGGTTTTCAATCCGGTTTTCAGCGCTGTCCGCTTCTTCAGCCGCTTCGCCCTCTCCGCCCTGTTTCATGCTTTCCGGCACGCCTTCCAGTTCGGCCTCTACAGCTGCGTCGATCTTTTCTTCGTCTTTTACGTCAGGTTTCGTATCGCTCATTACTTTAATTCACTCATTTTCAGTTATTTGCCAAGCAGACGGGATAGTGTCTGCGCAGTGAAGTCTACCATGGGGACCACGCGCGCGTAATTCAACCTTGTCGGGCCAATCACGCCGACCACGCCAACCACCTGTCCGTCGCCATCTTTATAGGGCGCCGCTATCACAGATGAGCCGGAAAGCGAGAATAATTTATTTTCCGCGCCGATGAAAATTTTCGCCGCCACCGCATCACGGGCGCTGTCGAGCAGCCGCGCAATCTCCTGCTTGCCCTCCAGTTCATCCAGCAGCCCGCGCACGCGCTCCAAATCGCCCAGATTGCCATCCTCCAGCAGCTTCGCCTGTCCGCGCACGATCAGCACCGGCCGGTCGGCCGGATCGCGGCTCCAGGTGACGAGACCGGCTTTGACCAGTTCTTCCGAAGCCTTGTCGATGGCCAGTTCACCCGCGCTAATCTCCCGGTCGAGCACAGCCAGCGCCTGTGACAGCGTTTGCCCGCCATAGCGCGCGGTGAGATAATTGCCGGCCTCGACAAGCGCGGATTCCGAAATACCCGGCGGCAGATCGAGCACGCGGTTTTCCACGCTACCGTCTTGACTAACCAGGATCGCCAGCCCCTGCCCTTCGGATAATTTGACGAAACTGAATTGTTTGAGCACCGGCTCGCGCTTCGGCACGAGCACGAGGCCCGCACAGGAAGATAAGCCGGAGAGGATTGAAGTGGTGGCGCGCAAAGCATCCTCGACCGGGCCTTGTTCGGTAATCTGGCTCTCAATCGCGTCGCGCTCTTCCTGCGAAGGCTCCGCCGCCTGCATCATGCCATCGACAAACAGCCGCAGCCCCAATTCGGTCGGCATCCGCCCCGCGCTGGTATGCGGCGCGGCGAGCAGGCCCAGTTCCTCCAGATCCTGCATCACATTGCGGATCGAGGCGGGGGATAGCTCCAGCGGCGAAATTTTGGAGATAGTGCGAGACCCCACCGGCGCACCTGATTCCAGATACGCCTCCACAACCACGCGGAAAATATCGCGGGTGCGGTCGTTCATTTCGGTGATGGGTGTGGTGGTCATGGGTTGTAGATAGAGAGTTTGTTGATTTGATTCCAGCACTACTCCTCTCCCCTTGAGGGAGAGGATAGATTTGGTTGCGAACTTGTTCGCTAGCAATTCTTGGTGAGGGGTGGCGGCTGCGCGCTGCGCCAGATTTCCCTCACCTACTCCGACTAAGCAGACAAGCTGCTAAGTCTTCGATGTCCTCTCCCTCAAGGGGAGAGGAGGGTTGCGCAAATTGGCAACTCTTCTAAACACACCCCCAACAAGCCACAGGAGAATCACACATGCGCCCATCAGGACGCGCGCCGGACGAGATGCGCGCTATTTCTATCGAAACAGGTTTCACCAAACACGCCGAGGGATCATGCCTGATTTCATTTGGTGATACGCGGGTGCTGTGCACTGCCAGCGTCGAAACAAGCTTGCCGCCGTGGATGCGCGGTAAAGGCACCGGCTGGGTCACCGGCGAATATTCCATGCTCCCGCGCGCCACCCACACCCGCGGTTCACGCGAAGCGGCACGCGGCAAGCAATCGGGTAGAACACAGGAAATTCAACGTCTTATCGGACGCTCTTTACGCAGTGTGGTCGATTTGAAAAAACTCGGCGAGCGGCAGATCACGCTGGATTGCGATGTGATACAGGCCGATGGCGGCACCCGTACCGCCTCAATCAGCGGCGCATGGGTTGCGCTGCGGCTCGCGGTCAATGGTTTGATGGATCAGAAAGTGTTGAGCGAAGACCCTATCCAGCAAAAGATCGCTGCGATTAGCTGCGGTATTTTTGACGGCACACCGGTGCTTGATCTGGATTATGACGAGGATAGCAACGCCGGGGCCGATGCGAATTTCGTGCTGACGGGTGATGGCAATATCGCGGAGGCGCAAGCGACGGCGGAGGGTGAAACGTTTGATGATGAAGGGCTTATGAGACTCATGCGGCTGGCCAAAATCGGTTGCGGCCAGATTTTTGAAGCGCAGGATAAGGCTGTTAGCTAAGTTTTATTGAGAAAAAATACTCGTCATGCTGAACTTGTTTCAGCATCCACCTTTCGGTCCGCGCAGGCCTTGAAATGGATCCTGAAACAAGTTCAGGATGACGCGGTGGGAAATATAACATGACTTCTCCACGCAAACTCACTCCCGGCAAGCTTATCATCGCCAGCCATAACCAAGGCAAGGTCCGCGAAATCCGCGGCTTGCTGGAACCCTATGGCATCGAACCTGTTTCGGCGGGCGATCTGAACCTGCCCGAACCCGAAGAAACCGGCACCACCTTCGCCGAAAATGCACTGCTCAAGGCCCGCGCCAGCGCGGAGGGCGCGGGTTGCGTGGCGCTCGCTGATGACAGCGGGCTTTGTGTTAAAGCGCTGGATGGCCGTCCCGGCGTATACACCGCAGACTGGGCTGAACGGCAGTGGTTTGAGGGGGAAAAAGGCCGCGACTGGTATATGGCGATGGGTAAGGTGGAGGGAAAACTCGCTGAGCAAGGCCCGGATGCTGACCGTAGCGCATATTTCATCTGCACGTTGGCGCTGGCTTGGCCCGATGGACATTCGGAAGTTTTCGAAGGTCGCGTTTCCGGCAATTTGATCTGGCCACCACGCGGGACATTGGGCTTTGGTTATGATCCGGTGTTTCAGCCGGTCGGCTTTGAACAAACGTTTGCCGAACTCGACCCGCAGCAGAAACACAACATGAGCCACCGGGCGGATGCGTTTGAGAAATTGGTGGCGGCCTGCTTCTAACCCTGTGCTTATCGTTATCTCCCCGCTCATGGTGAGCCTGCCGAACCATCCTTCGACAAGCTCAGGATGAGCGGTTATGCAAAGGTATTGCTAATATTTGCCAAAGCTCCCGATCAAGTTCGAAGCGCCAGGTCTTAGAAAACCCGCTGGCCGATAAAATTACCCGGCGGACTATAGCGACACACCAGAACATCGCGCTGGGCATTGCTGGCAATCCCGCAACCTATCTTGGTCGTATTGCGCCAGATAATCTGCGTGTAATGCCCCACATCCTGCCATTGGCCGGTCGTGCTCACATCAGGAAACACGCCGTCCCTGAAAAACTGTTTTTCATTGATCCAGCCGTCCACCATTTGTTTGAACGAAAACGCGCTTGCCGTTCCCGCCCATAGATTCTCGCCCTGATTGGGCCGCGAAGCGCCCGGGCTGTGCTCAAACTTGCCATTGGCAATCAAAACTTCGGCATAGGCGAGCGCCGCCGCGTTTAGATCGGCATCCAGCACAACCGGCCCAACACCAACCTCGGCGCGCGCCGCATTATGTTCGGCAAGCATGACATCCAGCATCGCGCTGCCGGTCGGCGGCGGGTTGGAGTGGGGGTAGGTGCGGGTGCCGGAGCGGGTGTCGGCGCGGGCGCAGGTCCCGGCGGGGTATTCGGGGGCGCGGATGGTGGCAATGTGACCGCAGGTGGCGCGCTCGCCGAACCACCGCCTCCGCCGCCACCACAACCAACCAAAAGCGCGACCATTGCCGCTTGCATGATAATCCGGGGAAACCTAGTGCTGCTGTGATGCTCCATGACCCGTCCTCTACCGTTGCTTCCAAGCTGACCGATGCAGGCGGACTAGCGCTCTACATCCACTGGCCATTTTGCGTTTCAAAATGTCCCTATTGCGACTTCAACAGCCATGTCCGCGATGCTATTGATAACGAGGCATGGCTTACCGCGCTAATTTTTGACCTGAAGCATGAACATAAAGTTAATCCGGGTCCGCAACTCAGCTCGATATTTTTCGGCGGTGGCACTCCATCGCTGATGCCACCTCGGCTCGTCGCAAAACTGATTCAAGAGGCGGACCGGCTATGGGGATTGAGTGAGGCTTGCGAGATCACTTTGGAGGCCAATCCATCATCGGTAGAGGCGGCGCGCTTCGCTGATCTGGCAGCCGCAGGGGTTAACCGGGTTTCATTGGGATTACAGTCATTTGATAATCAAACTTTAGAGTTTCTCGGCCGTGCCCATGATGTCGATGAAGGTTTGGCTGCGCTTGCCACCGCGCAAGCAAATTTCAAGCGCGTCAGTTTCGACCTGATTTATGCACGGCCCGGCCAATCCGTCGAAAATTGGCGCTCTGAACTGGAACGCGCGCTGGCTTTTGGCACGGATCATCTGTCGCTCTATCAGCTCACCATCGAGCCGGGGACGCGGTTTGAAACCCTTGTCCGCACCGGCGCGCTGATCCCCGCCGATGATGACCATTGCGCCGATCTGTTTGAACTGACGCAGGAGATAACGGCTGCGGCTGGCCTCCCCGCTTATGAGATTAGCAATCATGCCAGGCCCGGTCAGGAGAGCCGCCACAATCTGACCTACTGGCGCTATGAGGATTATATCGGTATCGGCCCCGGCGCGCATGGGCGGCGGCTGGAGACGGCTACGGAGCGGCATAAGAAGCCGGAGAATTTCCTGTCGGCTGTTGAGCGTAATGGCAACGGTTTGAAGGTTGAGCAGGCGCTGTCCTCGCAGGTGCGGGCGATGGAGGCGCTGATGATGGGGTTGCGGCTGGCAGAGGGTGTTGATTTGGCCGCGCTGGAAGCGAAGACGGGATTGGCCAGATCGCAAATGATTGATGATAAAGCGGTCCAGCGGTTGACTGAATTGGGCCTTGTTTCCCAAACCGATGATCGATTGACCGTTTCACCAAAGGGCATGCCCCTGCTCGATGGCATTTTACCCGAGATTATCGCTATCTAAAAATCCTATCCCCTAGAGGGAGAGGACAAGTGAAACTTACCAGCTTGCTGGTTAGCGAAACGCGGTGAGGGGTAAGCGACAGAAATACCCCTCACCGACTCCGACTAGGAAACAAGTTTCCAAGTCTCTGTAGTCCTCTCCCTCAAGGGGAGAGGAAATTTGGATATTGATTCCGAGTCTGCTAGATTCCGTAGCATGGTTAGCACGAACGCCATCATTGAAGGTTTCTCCGCCTACCTGCGCGATGGTCGACGGCGTTCGGATCATACCGTCCGGGCCTATGTCACTACAGCGGAACGGTTCTGCGGATTTCTGATGGAGCATCTCGGCGGCAATGTCGGCGCGGCAGAGATAAAGGCACTCAAACAAGCAGATTTCCGCTCCTATCTCGCCTATCGCCGGGCGGATGGTCTGACCAACAACAGCGCCGCTCGAGAACTGTCAGCATTACGCGCCTTCCTCAAACACGTCGGCGGAGACGAGACGCAGATACCCAAAATCAAAGGCCCCAAAGTCACCCGCGGCGTTCCCCGCCCCGCTTCGCCCGACGACATCATCGCACTGGCGCAAGATACGCAGGACAGCGCCAGTGAAGACTGGATCGGCGCGCGCGATTGGGCGGTATTGTTGTTGCTCTATGGATCAGGCCTGCGGATCAGCGAGGCGCTGGATCTGACCGGCGATGCCCTGCCGCTGTCCGATGTGCTGCGCGTTACCGGCAAGCGTGGCAAGACACGTATCGTGCCTTTGCTCCCCAAGGTGCGCGTGGCGATTGAGCATTATATCGACCTCTGCCCTCATGTGATGGAGCCGGAGAAAGCGATATTTCGCGGCAAACGCGGCGGGCCGCTATCGCCCAACCTGATCCGCCGGGTTGTGCAACAAGCGCGGACCAAACTCGGCATTTCCGACAAGACCACGCCCCATGCCCTGCGCCACAGCTTTGCGACGCATTTGCTAGCGGGCGGCGCCGATTTGCGAAGTTTGCAGGAATTACTGGGCCACGCGAGCCTGAGCTCGACGCAAGTTTATACGGCGGTCGATGCTGCGCATTTGCTGGATGTGTATAACAACGCGCATCCCAGGGCAGGTTGATTGAGGCCTAAACTGTCAATGCCAATCCCACTTTCGTCATTCCCGCGAAAGCGGGAACCCAGTAAACGAAACGGATGCCAAAAGCGTTTCAACCCACAGTCTATATCCTCGCATCGAAGAGAAACGGCACACTTTATGTTGGTGTTACATCCGATCTGATGAAACGCATTTTCGAGCACCGCAATGGCACCTTTTCTGGTTTTACTAAACAATATGATGTTAAAACGCTGGTGTGGCTTGAACAGCACGCGACCATGGAAAGCGCAATAATTCGTGAAAAACGCATCAAGCAGTGGAACCGGGCGTGGAAACTGGAATTGATCGAAAAGGATAATCCGGACTGGCGTGATCTGGCCGAAGAATTGGGCTTTGACGCGCTAGTGTGAATGCGTTTTCTTTTAGACTGGGTCCCCGCTTTCGCGGGGATGACGAAAATGGATACACTTCCAGCGCCGTCCTTCTGGCATCACCGTCATTCCCGCGAACGCGGGAACCCAGATCGAGAGGGCGACATCCCTCACCGAGTGCGACTGGGTCCATTCGGACCAAGCCTTAGTTGCCTCTCCCTATGGGAGAGGATTAGAGTGCTGGTCGATGCGGCTCATTTGCTGGATGTTTATAACAACGCGCATCTTTGGGCTGGGCGATCTAACACACTAAGCTTCGTAAATTTTTCGTCTAGCAACCGCTTTTAGCTTCTCAAGATCTTCGATCAATTCATCTATGTGATGACAAAATTCCGTTGCATCTTCAGCATCACAAGTGAGGCAAATCACGCCATCCTTATCTTCGAATCCGTTGGGTTTGATCCATTCGCGGAGCCTGACGTGATATCCAGTGTAGGGATGGGTTCCACATCCGTATTGAACCGGAAATAATTCAAAGACTTTTGTATCTTCCAATTTGTTAAAATCGACCATCACCCCACCCTCGCTTCAATCGCATCCCAGATCATCCCCGGCGTATCCGTGCCGTTGAAATTATCAATCGCGACAATTCCGGTCGGCGAGGTCACGTTGATCTCGGTCAGCCATTTGCCGCCGATCACGTCGATGCCGACGAAGATCAGGCCGAGCCGTTTCAGGTCCGGCCCCATCGCTGCGCAGATTTCTTTTTCTCGGTCCGTTAGCACCGCCGGTTCGGCATAGCCGCCTTGCGCCAGGTTGCTGCGAAATTCGCCTTCGCCGGGTTTGCGGTTGATCGCGCCGGCCACTTCGCCGTCGATCAGCACGATGCGTTTGTCGCCTTCATGCACTTCGGGAAGAAACGGCTGGACCATATGCGGCTCTGGCCATGTCTGGTTAAAAACCTCGAATAAAGCACTCAAATTGCTGCCATCTTCTGGCACAAGAAAAATCGCTTTGCCGCCATTGCCGTGCAGCGGTTTGACCACAATGCCGCCATGTTCGGCCTGAAAGGCGCGCACTTCGTCAAGGTCGCGGGTGATCAGCGTGGGCGGCATAAATTGCGCGTAGTCGAGCACATAGACCTTCTCCGGCGCATTACGAACGGAGACGGGATTGTTGACCACCAGAGTCTCGCCTTCGATGCGTTCCAGCAAATGCGTTGCGGTGATATAACCAACATGAAAGGGCGGATCCTGCCGCATCAGCACGACATCGACATCGCTGCCGAGGTCGAGCTTTACCGGATCGCCAAAGGTGAAATGGTCACCCTTGACCGGCCGCACCGTCACCGGACGGGCGGGCGTCGTCAGGCGGCCATTGGCGTGGAGCGTGAGGCCCTTTACATCGTAATGGAATATCTGGTGGCCGCGTTTCTGGGCGGAGAGCATCAAGGCAAAGCTGCTGTCGCCCGCGATATTCACGGTCTCCATCGGGTCCATTTGTACGGCGATTTTCAGGGTCATTCGGGGTCCTTATCCAATCAGTTCGTCATTGCGAGCAAAGCGAAGCAATCCAGAGTTTCGCTCACCGCTCTGGATTGCTTCGTCGCTACGCTTCTCGCAATGACGATGCAATATTGTTCAAAAACCGTGCCATACATTTACCAGATGGATAGGCTTGCGGCGCGGCGCAACCAAAATTACGTCGATCCGCATATCTTCCCCTTTCGGGCAATATTCGGGATAGAGAATTTCCGCCGCCGCCGCGACCCGCGCGAGCCGTCTTTGGTCAATGCTGGTCTCCAGGTCTTCCATCTTGGTGCGGCCCTTCACTTCTATAAACGCCACCAGCCCGAAGCGCCTGGCGATTAAATCCACTTCGCCACGCGGCGTCCGCACCCGTTCCGCCAATATCCGCCAGCCGTGCATGCGCAGCCAGCGCGCTGCGGTCTTTTCTGCATGGCGGCCGCGCTTTTCTGCTGCTTCCCGTTTCACAACGCCATTACCGTTCGTCCTGAGAGTGGATCGCAGATCACTTTTCCGCTTTCCAGCGGTTCGTCAGTTCGTAGAGTTCCTTGCGGTCGGCCCCAAATTTCCGCGCCACTTCTCCCGCCGCTTTGGATGCGGGCAAACGCTCCAGCGCCTCATGCAATGCCTGCTCGATATCCGCTGCACTGGCCGGGCCAGCCGCCTCCGGTGGGCCGATCACCACCACAATCTCGCCCTTGGGCTTTTCGCTGGAATAGCGCTGGGCCAATTCGTCCAGAGATCCCGTCATCGTTTCTTCGAACTTCTTGGTAATTTCGCGAATAACGGCACCCCGCCGATTTCCCAAAACGCCTAGCGCATCAACCAGCATAGCGCCAAGGCGCGCGCCATTTTCATAAAAAACCAGGGTCGCTCTAATCGCGCTTAATTCTTCCAGCGTTTCGCGCCGCGCTTTGGTTCTATTGGCCAGAAACCCCTCAAACAGGAACCGGTCACTGGGTAATCCCGACAGTGTCAATGCAGCGATCACCGCGCTCGCGCCGGGAATCGTAGTCACATAAAGTTCTGACATTCGGGCATCGCGAACCAGTTTGTAGCCCGGATCAGAGACCAGCGGCGTACCGGCATCGCTGACCAGTGCGACAATTTTACATCTAACAGCATCCAAAATTTTTGCGCGGTCATGCTCGCCCTTGTGGTCGTTATAGACGACCATTTTCGACTTTATTCCTATATGATTCAAAAGCTTGCCGGTCACTCTTGTATCTTCGACTAAAATAATATCCGCTTGTTCAAGGATATGCCGGGCGCGTTGCGACAAATCTCCGAGGTTGCCGATTGGGGTGGCAACGATATACAGACCGGGTTGCAATGGAGAGGACATAAGCGGGTCATGGCAGAAAAGATAAAACTAGAACAGAGCGAAACCAGACGGCGGAGTTTGCTCAAATGGGCGGGCGTGTCGTCCATCGTTTTTCTGGCGGGCTGCCAATCGATTGTGCCGCGCGGTGCCGAACCACCGCCTCCGCCAACGGCGGCACCCACCCCCGCGCCGGTCACCGCCGGTATTCCGACCGACCAGACCCATCACAGGATTGCTCTGCTGGTTCCACTCTCGGGCAATAACGCCGGCGTGGGCCAGTCGCTGGCAAATGCCACAACGATGGCTTTACTGGATACCAAAGCGGAAAATATCCGTATGACCAGCTATGACACCGCCAAAGGCGTGACCGCCGCTGCCCAGCAGGCAATCCGGGACGGCAACAAGCTGATCATCGGGCCACTGCTGAGCGACAATGTTGTCGCGACTGCGAATATCGCGCGGCCAGCCGGCGTGCCGATTTTGAGCTTCTCCAATGATGCGGGCGCGGCAGGCAATAATGTATTCCTGCTCGGGCATATTCCCTCGCAATCGATCGAACGTGTCATCGATTATTCCAAATCCAAAGGTATGACGCGATTTGCTGCGCTCGTTCCCAATGGCGTCTATGGCCAGCGGGCCTCCTCGACGCTGCTCCGCAAGGTCCGGGATGTTGGCGGCACGGTGGTTTCGGTCCAGACTTATAATCGCGATGCCAATTCGGTCGAGGCGGCGACGCGCAAGCTGGCGCAAAACGGTGATTTTCAAGCGGTATTGATCGCAGATAACGGCGACATGGCGATCAAGGCGGCACCCTATATTCGCAAAAATGCGAGCAGCAGCGCGCAGATTCTGGGCACAGATTTATGGAACACAAGCAGCAAACTGGCTGGCTCTGCGACCATGCGTGGTGCCTGGTTTGCGAGTGTTTCTGATGGCCTGTACCGGCAATATGCCGACAAATACCGTGCCCGCTATGGCACCGCGCCGTTCCGGCTTTCAAGCTTGGGCTATGATTCGGTGCTGCTGACCGTGAAAGTCGCGCAAAACTGGAAAGTTGGCACGCCGTTCCCGATCAATCAACTGACGGACAAAGGCGGATTTATTGGGCTTGATGGCGTATTCCGGTTCATGCCAAACGGCATTTCCGAGCGTGCGCTGGAAGTGCAGGAAGTGCGGGCGGGAAGCTTTGGCGTGGTAGACCCTGCGCCTAAGGGGTTTTAGCGAAACAATCGTCATCCTGGACTTGTTTCAGCATCTCATGCCGTAACCAGATCAACGCGATCCTGAAACAAGTTCAACATGAAAATAAGTTAAGTCAGCCGATATTCTGCCCGGTATCTTTCCAGTCCGCCAGAAATCCTTCAATGCCCTTGTCCGTCAGCACATGCTTGAACAGACCGCGGATAACATTGGGCGGCATGGTCGCGACATCTGCGCCGATGCGCGCTGATTCCAGCACGTGGATGGGATGGCGGATCGAGGCGACGAGAATTTCTGTTTCAAAGGCATAATTGTCATAGATCAGGCGGATATCATCAATCAGCTTCATGCCATCCAGGCCGTTGTCATCATGCCGGCCAACGAAAGGTGAGATAAACGAGGCACCAGCCTTCGCCGCCAGCAGCGCCTGATTAGCCGAGAAGCAAAGCGTGACATTGACCATCGTGCCCTCGCTGGCGAGCGCCTTGCAGGTCTTGAGACCGTCAATGGTCAGCGGCACCTTGATGCAGACATTGTTCGCGATTTTGCGCAGCACTTCGGCCTCTTTCATCATCGTCTCATGATCGAGCGCAACGACTTCGGCAGAAACCGGGCCGTCAGTGAGACCGCAAATTTCCTTAGTGACTTCCATGATATCCCGACCCGATTTTTTGATCAGCGACGGGTTGGTGGTCACGCCATCGACCATACCTGTTGCGGCGAGATCGGCGATTTCGGCGGTATCGGCGGTATCAACAAAGAATTTCATCGGATTGGACTCCAAGGTCTGACGATTTTGTGAGTTTCGCGAGTGGACTAACGCCTTTCACCGATCCGCGAAACAGCGAGACCAATTTATCTGTGCAGAAACCTGTGGACAGGCTGGGGGAATTTTACTTCGTCAGCCCGAACACGGCAATCAGCAGCGGATCATTGGTCGCGCGAGGATTGGCGCGGATGGCTTCTTCCTGCGCGCCAATCGAACGGAAGATTGCATCATTGGCCTTATTGGTAATATCGTTGCTGATGCTGCTGAAATCAACACCGGAAGCTTGCGAAAGCACCAGATTGATAATCTCGTTGTCAAACAGCTTCAGGCCATTACCCACGCCGGGCAACATCCGGTCCACCAGCGTATTGCCGAGCTGGCCTTGCAAAAGACGGGTTGCAGCGCGCGGGCCGCCGCTGATGATCGCGGCGGCATCGGCAATGCTCATATTGCGGATGGTGTCAGCGACTATCGGCGCGGCGAGTTCCGCACCTTTTTCCGCCGCGCGGTTGACC
Organism: Parasphingorhabdus halotolerans; assembly: GCF_012516475.1. Taxonomy (NCBI): domain Bacteria; kingdom Pseudomonadati; phylum Pseudomonadota; class Alphaproteobacteria; order Sphingomonadales; family Sphingorhabdaceae; genus Parasphingorhabdus; species Parasphingorhabdus halotolerans. The sequence continues at coordinate 1,362,928 of NZ_CP051217.1, forward strand.
TGCTTGAGCAAACGGTCCTGAATCGGTTTGGAGCGCAGCAGCGCCGAGGCAATGCTGGTGACGCGGGAACCGCCAAGCGAATCCGGTACAGTGAGGCGCGCAACCTGACTGTCGAAGAAACCATTGGGTTGCAGCAATTCGGCGAACGCATTTTGTGATGAGATAGTAAGCAATCGCTTGATCGCTTCGGTGAGGCTCAATCCCGGAAGGCTCGCACAGCCCGGCAAAGCAAGCAGACTGGCGGCAGCGCCGGTTACAAGAAAACTACGGCGATCAATATGGTGCATGGTCCCACTTTCCAAATTCGTCTTACGTCGCATAGCAGTTGATGACGAAATCACAAACCGCACCTATACACGCCCAATGAATCGTGACCACTCCAGAGTCAGAGTTCTTCTCCTCAACGCCGCCTTGGGTCCGCTCGACTACAGCGTTCCTGAAGGGATGCATGTGGAATATGGCTCTATCGTGATGGCCCCGCTAGGTCCGCGTAAAATTCCAGGCGTGGTCTGGGAAGCTGAGCGTTTTCCGGCGGATGAAATTGATGCGAACAAGCTGCGTCCTATTCTCGAAGTGCGGGAATTGCCGCCTCTATCTGCACCATTGCGGCGGCTGATCGAATGGACGGCGCAATATTATTTCGCCTCGCCAGCGTCGGTCTTGCGGATGGTGCTCTCCAGCGGGGCGGCCTTTTCTGACAAACGGCCAATTGTGGAATATCAACTCAACGGCAATGTTCCTGACCGGATGACGCCGCAACGCGAACAGGTGTTTGCAAAACTGGTCGACGTGCAAGGCACGATCAGCGAACTCGCCTATAAGGCCGATGTGTCTATTGCGGTAATCCGGGGGCTGGAAAAGCTGGGTGCCTTTGATCGCAGCGAAGTCTCCGCGTTTTCAAATATCTCGCCACCACAACCAGATTTCGCCAAGGTCGATTTAAGTCAGGACCAATTGGCAGTCAGCACCGTATTGAGGGACGCGGTGAAAGCCCGTGCCTTCAAACCCTATTTGCTCGACGGTGTTACCGGATCGGGTAAAACCGAGGTCTATTTTGAGGCTGTCGCAGAGGCCTTGCGGCAGGACCGTCAGACATTGGTTTTGCTCCCAGAAATCGCTCTGACCGAGCCGTTTCTGGATCGGTTCAAAGCGCGTTTTGGCACTGAACCCGTGTCTTGGCATAGCGGTCTCAAGCAGTCCGAGCGGAAACGGAATTGGCAGACGCTCGCATCCGGCGAAGCCAAAGTCGTCGTCGGTGCGCGCTCGGCTTTGTTCCTGCCCTACAAAAATCTCGGTCTCATCATTGTCGATGAGGCGCATGAAAACAGCTTCAAACAGGAAGACGGTGTGCGCTATCATGCCCGCGATGTTGCTGTGATGCGCGGGCTACACGAGAAAATTCCCGTTGTGCTGGCATCGGCAACGCCTGCCATTGAAAGCCGCCATCAGGTTGAGCAGGGCAATTATGAGCAGCTCGTTCTCCCGGCACGGTTTGGCGGAGCGACCATGCCGGAAATCGAGGCGCTTGATCTGACACAGGATGTTCCACCCAAAGGCTCGTGGCTCGCGCCCACGCTGGTCAACGCGCTGGAGGAAAATCTCGAAAAGGGCGAGCAAAGCCTGCTCTTTCTTAACCGCCGGGGCTTTGCGCCGCTGACGTTGTGCCGCACTTGCGGCCACCGGATTCAATGTCCCAATTGCACGGCATGGATGGTTGAACACCGCCTCACCCGCCGCCTCGCCTGTCATCATTGTGGCCATGTGATGCCGCAGCCGGACAAATGCCCGGAATGCGAAGATGAGGATAGCCTGGTTGCTTGCGGCCCCGGCGTCGAACGAATTTGCGATGAAGTAAAAATGCTGTTTCCGCAGGCGCGCACGGCTATTGTTACATCCGACACCATCTGGTCCCCCGCCAAGGCCGCTGATTTCGTCCACCAGATGGAAGCGGGCGGAATTGATATCGTGGTTGGCACACAGCTGGTGACCAAAGGCTATCACTTCCCCAATCTTACACTCGTCGGTGTGGTGGATGCCGATATTGGATTGGAAGGCGGCGATCTGCGCGCAGCTGAACGCAGCTTCCAGCAAATCGCTCAGGTTTCAGGCCGCGCAGGCCGCGCAGAAAAACCGGGGCATGTTTATATACAAACCCGGATGCCGAATGCGCCGGTCATCCAAGCACTGGTCGAAGGCGACCGCGACGGGTTTTATGAAGCAGAAACAGAATCCCGCCGCGCTGCCGGTGCGCCGCCCTTCGCAAGGCTGGCGGCGATTATTGTTTCGTCGGAAGACAATAGCGAGGCGATGGAAACCGCCCGGCTGATCGGCCAGACCGCACCCAAAGTCGATGGCTTTAATGTCTATGGCCCCGCTCCTGCGCCGCTCTCCATGTTGCGCGGTCGCCACCGGCACCGGCTGCTGGTCCACGCCTATCGCTCGGTGGATCTCCAGCACATCATGCGCGAATGGCTGGTGAAACTGGAATGGCCAAGAGCCGTGCGGGTCGGGGTGGATGTTGATCCTTATAGTTTCGTGTAGGCAATAATAAGCAGAAATATTCCGTTCGCCCTGAGCCTGTCGAAGGGTCGTTTTATCCGCTACCGATCGTACTTCGACAAGCTCGGCACGAACGGCCATAGAAATTGCCTTTGAAAAACCCGATCATTTGAAGCATGAGTCGTACCATGATCAAAAAGCTAATATTGTTTGTCACCATCATCAGCGCAACCCTTCTCACCGGTCCCGCGCAAGCTGACCCCGCCGATATAAGCGCAGCGAGCCGTTCGGTTGTGCGGGTTGTGCTCGCGGCTAAAGATGGCAACAAAGTCGCATTTGTTGGCCATGGCAGCGGCTTTGCCGTCGCGCCGGACAAGATTGTCACCAATGCCCACGTGATTGAAATCGCCCGGCAGGAGCCCTCCGTAGTGATTGGCATTATCCCCTCGCAGGGCGGAAAAAGCTACGGTGGGCGGGTCATTGCTTTTTCACCGGACAATGATCTGGCGCTTATTCAGGTGCTCGATGGCGGGCGTCTGCCGCCGATGACCATTTTCGGCGGGAATGTGGCGGACGGAGCAGATGTGGTTGCCATCGGCTATCCTGGATCCGTGGACCGGGCGCAGGGACTTAATCTTGATGATATGATCACGCCGATGTCTCCGGTGAAAACCCGCGGTTCCATTTCTGGCGGCCGCTCGACCAAGCAATTTGATACTATTCTCCACACAGCGCCAATCGCGAGCGGTAACAGCGGCGGGCCCCTGATCGACAATTGCGGAAGGATACTGGGCGCTAACAGTTTTGGCTCGCTTAGCGATGGCAATGATGCCGAATTCGGTTTTGCCGTTTCTGCGAAGGAAATCTTGTCCTTTCTACGCAAGGCCGGTGTAAAAGTAGGCGCTACCGCTACGCCTTGTCGTTCCGCCGCTGAGATTAGCCGCGAGGAACAGGAACGCGAAAATGCTGAACGCGCCAAGGTCGAGGCATTAGAAAAAGCCGAAACCGCTGAACGAGGAGCCAAGACAGAGAAACTCCGCACTACCGTTTCACAGGACATTATTGCAGAACGGGAGAACCAGATGGCGATTGCGGCGCTCTTGCTTGTTTTGTCGCTGGTTGCCGTCAGTGGCGGTTTCTATCTGATGACCCAATCCAAACGCAATCCGGCGATTGCTGCATTTGGCGGAGCGGCGGTTTTGCTGCTCGGCGCGGTGATTGTATTTCTATCACGCCCTTCGTTTAGCGAGATTGAAGATCGGGTGGCATTGGCCATGAAGGAAGGCAGCGAGAACCAGCAACAGGCCATAACCGTCGCTTCATCGGGTAAATATCAATGCACGATCAATCCCGACCGCAGCCGGATTACCGTATCGCAACAAAATGAACTGCCGCTGGAATGGACGGACGGCGGCTGCGTCAATGGTCGCACCCAATATGGCCGTGACGGTGCGAAATGGTCACGGATTTTTGTGCCTAACGAAGAGCAGACCGTCACCATCAACAGTTTTCAGCCCGACCGCAGCGAATTTACCGAGGAGCGCTATCTGCTGGGACTCGATGCGATGACCAAGGCCCGCGCTATCCGGCAGAAATATGGCAACAAGGCCTGCACGGCAGACGCAAAGGTGTTGGCCGATGTCGAGGATATGGTGAAAGCAATCCGCGCCGAATTACCCGGTTCGGTAAATGAGCGGCTGGTTTACGAGTGCGCGCGGGTGAAGGATTGAACGGTTGCACAATAGCTTCGATAACCAGCGTTCAGAGTTCGGTTAACTTTAAAAACCCACAAATACCGCCGCCTCTTCAATGGGCTTTCGTGTGGAAACCACTGCATTCGCCGGAAAGCTCTCGTCCGGCCAGCCGAGAGCTATGCTTTTCATGATCACTTGATCATCGGCAATACCGGCATGCTCACGCACCACAGGCGATTGCATGATGCCTTGGCTGTTGATGACGGTGCCCAATCCTCGCGACCATGCCGCGTTCACCAGAGCGGTTGCCACAGCGCCGCAATCAAACGGGGTGTCGTCGCTTCCGTCGAGAACGCGGTCATAAGTAATGATCACGCACACCGGCGCATCAAACTGACGGAACCCGCGCATAACCCAATCCTGTCGTGCCTCCTTGTCATCACGTTCGATTTCCATCGCGGAAAACAATTGCTTGGCGACACCGATTTGCCGGTCACGATGCTGCCCCGCAAAGGCCTCGCCGGTTCGGAACTCGCGAGATTGCGGCACGCCGGCCAGCATCCGTTCGGTGTTGCCATTCCTTATCTTTTCCAGCGGTTCACCGGTGATAACATAGAAACTCCAGGGCTGCGTGTTCATCGATGAAGGCGCACGCATCGCCAATCCAATGATTTCTTCGATCAGTTCCCGCGCAACCGGTTCCTGTTTATATCCACGTATGCTGCGGCGACCGAGGACAACTTCATCAAACTGCATTCGTAACTCCATCCTAAAATAATCGATGTTGGCTAGGGTATAAAAATGGATATGAAAACCCCGTACCGATGTTCGGCCAAAATTCCTCGGTCAATAAATAGCGCGCCCGATGTAAATATAGAAAGTTGTTAATCGAAAAAAGAGCTTCGCCGTCTAATGCAGTGGCTATCAGGAGACTCAGAATGAAATTCGTATTACTGGAATCACGCGGCGGCAACTATATGGTCGCAATACAGAATATTGCCTGGCTGCGGACCGGAGAAAATGGCCAAACCAACGTTGGTATGGTTGGCGGATCTCCGCTGCTGGTGACCGGAAGCATTGAGGAAGTGGCGGCGAAAGTTATGGAGGGCTAAGTCAGACCGACCAGCCGACACGATGCACTGTTTTTCCTGCAATCGCTGACTGATCTCAAGCCGATAAAACGGGTGGGGGACCTTGCCTTCCGTAATATTACTTAGCTCATACCGGACCACCTCCTGATAACGGATGCTATATGGATGCTATGCAGCCATGTCCGGGCAAAGATTGATGTCGCGCATGGATTAGAAACATTCCCGCGTGCTGCCGCAGGAGGGCCAGGAAAAAATATGTCATGAGCATAACCAAACAGGCGCCAATCGCTCCGGCAACGGTTGCCAGCGATCTAACCGCAAGTGACCTGCGCGCCGCACTGGCGGCTGGTTGGAGCGACTTCAAAACACATCCGATATTTGGTCTGTTTTTCGCGGCGATCTATGTGCTGGCGGGTGTATTTATCACTTACGCGCTCTTGGAGTGGGGCGAGTTTTTTTGGCTGGTTCTGACTTCAGCAGGGTTTCCGCTATTAGCGCCGTTCACAGCAGTCGGCCTGTACGAAATCAGCCGCCGCCGCGAAGCCGGTATGCCAATGAGCTGGAAAGCGGTCCTCGGAGCGTTGCGCGGGCATGGTGACGAACAAATCATGAGCATGGGCGTGATCCTGTTTGTCGCCTTCGGTTTCTGGCTGCTGGTAGCCCACGGCGTTTTCGCGATCTTTATGGCAGAGGTTGGTACAGGAACCACCCATATCGAATTTTTTACAACCGCCCCGGGGCTGGCGATGCTGGTAGTGGGTAGTATGGTCGGCGGGCTTATGGCGCTGGCCTTTTACGCCATCACGGTGGTCAGCCTGCCGATGCTGGTTGATCGGGAAGTCGATTTTATCACCGCTATTATTGTCAGTCTGGCGACGGTTCGGTCAAACAAGTTCGTATTGCTGGGCTGGGCGGTCTTTATCGCGGTGGCATTGTTTGTAGCGATGATCCCGGGGTTTCTGGGGCTGTTTATTGTGCTGCCGGTTCTGGGGCATGCGACCTGGCATTTGTATAAGCGGGCGGTGAGCCATCCCAGCGCTTAACGTCGGGAAATAGTAAAATATACTATATCCTCTCCTTCTCCAACAACTTCTCTTTAATCTCCAACCCATAAGCATAACCACCCATCGTCCCGTCACTGCGCACCACACGGTGGCAGGGGATCAGCACGGCGACATTATTGGCACCGTTGGCGCTTCCCACCGCGCGGACCGCTTTGGGTTTGCCGATGGCGGCGGCAATATGAGCATAGCTGCGGGTTTCGCCTTCGGGTATTTTGCGGAGTTCCTGCCAGACGGCTTCCTGAAAGGCGGTGCCCGCCACATCGAGCGGGATGTTGTGGGGACGACCGGGCATTTCGACTTGCGCGATGACATCGCCGAGCAATTTTTGAAGTTCATCGCCGCCCTGCAGCAGATCGGCTTTCGGGAAGCGCTCGCGCAGTTCCTTATCGCCTTCATTGAACGACAGACAGCAAACGCCTTTGTCGGTTGCGGCAACCATCATCGTGCCGAGCGAGGTTTCGACATTGGCCCAATGTACAACCACCCCTGCCCCGCCGTTTTTCCAAACGCTCGCATTCATACCCATTCTCTTTCCTGCATCTTCGTAAAATCGTGATGCAGACCCATAGCCCGCGTCATATATGGCCTCGGTAACTGTTGCACCGTTCTCTAGCGCATCCTTCACCCGTTCTGACCTTATTGCACGCGCATAGGCTGCTGGCGACAGTCCCGTTTCACGCTTGAATATACGCTGCACATGAGTGGGCGAATAGCCGGTCAGCGCGCCGAGTTCTTCCAGTTTAGGCGCAGTCTCGGCCATGCGGATAACATCGATCACCGCCTTCACTGCCGCATCATCGCGCGCCACATCTTTCGGCAAACAACGCAGACAAGCGCGCAATCCGGCCTCCTCTGCCTGTTCCGGTTTGGCAAAAAAACGCACATTCTCGCGCTTGGGATGACGCGCCGCGCAGGATGGGCGGCAATATATACCTGTGCTCAATACACCAGTGACAAACTTCCCGTCGAAGGACCGGTCGCGATTGGACATTGCCTGCCATGCTGTCTTGTCGTCGATCATATTTACCGTCCGGATTCGTTGTGATTGATGTAGCCTTTTTGACATGCTTCGCACAGAGCCGCTTCCCGTATCTTGCGATCAAAGCAAATGTTTCGGACGAACATTCGTCATTGCGAGCGCAGCGCGGCAATCCAGAGCGTCTTTAAGTCTCTCTGGATTGCCGCGTCGCTCCGCTCCTCGCAATGACGGGAGATGAAAATCCGTTCGCCCTGAGTCCGTCAAGAGGTCTTGGCTAGCATTTTTCGACAGGCTCAGCACGAACAGTGTGATGCGGCGTGATTATCCCGAAAAACTGCCATTTATATAAATCTACAAAATCTTTCCCAAAGCAATCTTGCATCGCAGCAAAATGGTTGCTAGACGCCGCGCATCCGTGGGCGGAATCGCAGGATTTCGGCACATTCCACAGATGAAATCATCAACGGTTTTCAGACCCGATATTCGGTCAGGGAGTATTTAACGCGTGGAGAATTCCAGCGGCATTAGAGCTAGCTTAGCGGGGCGTTACGCCACGGCTTTGTTCGCGCTTGCAGAAGAAAATAAAGCGATTGATAAAGTGGAGGCCAGCCTTGGTACGCTTTCTCAGGTACTCGCCGAATCGGAAGACCTCAGGGCGCTGACCACAAGCCCAGTTCTTTCCCGCGATGCGGCTGGCAAGGCAATTGCCGCCACTGCGAAAAGTTTGAAGCTTGATACGCTGACCACCAATGTTTTGGGTGTGCTCGCGGCCAACCGGCGACTTAACCAGATACCTGCCATGATCCGCGCCTTCTCGACCCTGGCCTCAGGCCATCGCGGTGAAATTACCGCCGAAGTGACCTCGGCTCATCCGCTGGACGACAAACAGATTGATGCGCTCAAAGCGCAGCTCAAAAAACGCGTAGGAAGCGATGTGAGCGTTTCCACCGCTGTTGATCCTTCCATTCTTGGCGGCCTCGTCGTCAAAATTGGCAGCCAGATGATCGACAACTCAATTAAAACCCGTTTGAACACGCTTTCCCAAGCCATGAAAGGCTAATGGCTCAAGCCATAAAGGACTAAAAGGAAGACACATGGATATTCGCGCAGCAGAAATTTCAAAGGTCATCAAGGACCAGATCGCCAACTTCGGTAACGAAGCGCAGGTTTCCGAAGTCGGAACCGTTTTGGCAGTGGGTGACGGTATCGCCCGTATCCACGGTCTCGATCAGGTGCAAGCCGGTGAGATGGTTGAATTTTCCAACGGTATTCAGGGCATGGCGCTGAACCTGGAAGCTGACAATGTCGGCGTTGTGATCTTCGGCTCTGATGCTGAGATTAAAGAAGGCGACGTTGTTAAGCGGACCGGTACGATTGTGGATGTTCCCATTGGTCCGGAATTGCTTGGCCGCGTTGTTGATGGTCTGGGCAATCCTATTGACGGCAAAGGCCCGATCAAAACCAAGAAACGTAGCCGTGTTGAAGTGAAGGCGCCGGGCATTATCCCGCGTAAATCTGTGCACGAGCCTGTGCAAACCGGCCTGAAAGCGCTTGATGCTCTGGTTCCTGTTGGTCGCGGTCAACGCGAATTGATCATTGGTGACCGGCAAACCGGTAAAACCGCTGTTGCGATTGATACCTTCATCAACCAGAAGAACGTCAACGCTGGCGATGACGAGAGCAAAAAGCTCTACTGCATCTATGTTGCCATCGGTCAGAAGCGTTCGACAGTTGCGCAGATTGTTAAGAGCCTCGAAGAAAATGGCGCGATGGAATATACCATCGTTGTTGCCGCCACCGCTTCGGAGCCTGCTCCGTTGCAATATCTCGCGCCTTACACCGGTGTGACGATGGGCGAATATTTCCGCGATAACGGCATGCACGCCTGTATCGTTTATGACGATCTCTCCAAGCAGGCTGTGGCTTACCGCCAGATGTCCTTGCTTCTTCGTCGTCCTCCGGGCCGTGAGGCTTATCCTGGTGACGTTTTCTATCTTCACAGTCGTTTGTTGGAACGTGCCGCGAAGATGAACGAAGACAATGGCTCTGGTTCTTTGACCGCTCTGCCGATCATTGAAACGCAGGCTGGTGACGTTTCGGCGTACATCCCAACCAACGTGATTTCGATTACCGATGGCCAGATTTTCTTGGAAACCGACCTCTTTAACCAAGGCATCCGTCCTGCAATTAACGTGGGTCTATCGGTGTCCCGTGTTGGTTCCGCCGCGCAGACCAAGGCGATGAAGAAAGTGTCCGGTTCGATTAAACTCGATCTTGCGCAATATCGTGAAATGGCCGCGTTTGCGCAGTTTGGTTCCGATCTGGATGCCTCGACACAGAAGTTGCTTTCTCGTGGTGAGCGTTTGACGCAGTTGCTGAAACAAGCACAATATTCGCCTCTTCCATTCGAAGAGCAAACCGCTTCTATCTATGCCGGTACCAATGGTCACCTGGACGGCGTCGCGGTGAATGACGTTGTGCGTTATGAAGAAGCCATGCTTTCTCATATGCGTAATGAGCATGCTGATGTTCTTAAAACGATCCGTGATAGCGGTGACTTGGCAGACGACACCAAAGCATCTCTTGAAGCTGCCCTCGCTGCTTTCGGCAAAACCTTTAGCTAAGCCTGACTAACCCTACGGGAAAGAGAATATATGGCTAATCTTAAGGAACTGAAAGATCGGATCGGGTCGGTTAAATCGACCCAGAAGATCACCAAGGCCAAGCAAATGGTGGCCGCAGCGAAACTGCGCCGCGCGCAGATGGCTGCCGAAGCTGCGCGTCCTTATGCCGAGCAGATGGAAAAGGTGATGGGCAACCTCGCCTCCAAAGTGACGGTGGATGAAAATTCATCGAAGCTGCTGGCCGGCACTGGGAAGAACGACACGCATTTGCTGGTTGTTGCGACTTCTGATCGCGGGCTTTGCGGTGCATTTAATGCGAATATCGTGAAAGAAGCCAAGCTGAAAGCCGACGCGCTTCTTGCTGAAGGCAAGAAGGTTTTGTTCTACATGGTTGGCCGCAAAGGCTTGCCGATCATCAAGCGTCAATATCCCAACCAGATTTTGAAGCATTTCGATACCTCTGCGGTCAAAGCTCCCGGTTTTGAAGAAGCCAAGGCGATTGCGCTGGAACTGACGGGCCTGATTGAAGAAGGCAAATTTGACGTCGCGCATCTGTTTTACGGCAAATTCAAATCGGCATTGGTGCAGGAACCCACGGTTCAGCAGATCATCCCGATTGCAGTCAAAGACGGCGCAGTTGCCGAAGCTGGCGGCGCGGTTGACTATGAGCCCGACGAAGAAGAAATTCTCGCCGAATTGCTCCCGCGCAACCTGACCACGCAGCTATTTGGCGCATTGCTAGAAAATAATGCATCGGAACAAGGCGCGTCGATGACCGCAATGGACAATGCAACCCGCAATGCCGGCGACCTGATCGAAAACCTCACCATCATCTACAACCGCAGCCGTCAGGCCGCGATTACCACCGAATTGATTGAAATTATCGCTGGCGCAGAAGCGCTTTAAAGCATCTACGTAAGGAAGAAGCAAAATGGCAAAAACCAACAATGTAGGCCGCATTTCACAGGTTATCGGCGCTGTCGTCGACGTGACCTTTGATACGGATATCCCGGCAATTCTCTCAGCTTTGGAAACCGACAATAACGGTAACCGGCTCGTGTTAGAAGTTGCACAGCATCTCGGCGAAAACACCGTTCGTACCATCGCAATGGACGCGACCGAAGGTTTGACCCGCGGTCAGGAAGTGACCGCCACCGGCTCGCAGATCCAGATGCCTGTTGGCCCTGAAACACTGGGACGCATCATGAACGTGATTGGGGAACCCATCGACGAACGTGGCCCAATCGGTCACAAGACAACCTCTCCTATTCACGCGCAAGCCCCTGATTTTGTCGACCAGTCCACCGAGAATGAAATTCTGGTGACCGGTATTAAAGTGGTCGACCTGCTAGCCCCTTATGCAAAGGGCGGTAAAATTGGCCTGTTCGGCGGTGCCGGCGTGGGCAAGACCGTGCTTATTCAGGAACTGATCAACAACATTGCAAAAGGCCACGGCGGAACATCCGTGTTCGCCGGTGTTGGTGAGCGTACCCGCGAAGGTAACGATCTCTATCACGAATTTCTCGACGCTGGCGTTATTGCCAAGGATGCCGACGGCAATCCGAAGTCGGAAGGCTCAAAAGTGGCTCTGGTCTTCGGCCAGATGAACGAACCTCCAGGCGCGCGTGCGCGTGTGGCTCTTTCCGGTCTGACACAGGCGGAATATTTCCGTGATGTAGAAGGTCAGGACGTTCTCTTCTTCATCGACAACATCTTCCGCTTCACGCAGGCTGGCTCAGAAGTGTCCGCGCTTCTTGGCCGTATTCCTTCGGCTGTGGGCTATCAGCCTACCCTGTCCACCGACATGGGCGCGTTGCAAGAGCGCATTACCTCCACCAACAAGGGCTCGATTACATCGGTTCAGGCAATTTACGTTCCTGCCGATGACTTGACCGATCCAGCTCCGGCGACTTCCTTTGCCCACTTGGACGCAACCACCGTTTTGAACCGTGCGATTTCAGAGCTGGGCATCTATCCTGCTGTTGATCCGCTCGATTCAACGTCACGTGTTCTGGAACCACGCGTTGTTGGCCAAGAGCATTATGATACGGCCCGCGCTGTTCAGGAAACGCTGCAAAAATATAAGTCTTTGCAGGACATCATCGCCATTCTCGGCATGGACGAGCTTTCCGAAGAAGATAAGCTGGTCGTGCAGCGTGCCCGGAAAATCCAGAAATTCCTGTCGCAACCGTTCCACGTTGCGGAAGTCTTTACCGGCATTCCTGGTAAATTTGTTGATCTGGAAGACACGATCAAATCGTTCAAGGCAGTTGTCGACGGCGAATATGATCACCTTCCCGAAAACGCCTTCTACATGGTCGGCGGCATCGAGGAAGCGATTGAAAAAGGCAAGAAACTGGCTGCGGAAGCGGCTTAATTATTACTCTCTCCCCTTCAGGGGAGAGATACGAAGACTTGCTGCTTGTCAGCTAGTCGCAGTTGAGAGGGGATGTCAGAATGGACTCCCCCTCTCCCAACCCTCTCCCCTGAAGGGGAGAGGGCTTTGAAGAGGCAGAAAATGGCAAACCTACATTTCGAACTCGTAACCCCTGAAAAGCTCGTCCGGTCGGAAGATGTATTCATGGTGGTTGTGCCCGGTACAGAGGGCGACTTTGGTGTGCTCGCCAAACACGCGCCGGTGATGTCGACGATCCGTGATGCCGATCTGGTTATTTATGCCACAGAAGGCGGTACGCCTGAAACAATCACCGTTCAGGGCGGCTTTGCAGAAGTAAACGAAGCGGGTCTGACGGTATTGGCAGAGGCCGTTTCCTGAACATATCTTTCGCACTTGATGCGGAGCAACTGCTTGGCCGGCACTAAGCCTCCAACACCGTTGTCGCTCGGCGCTCACTGCGCCAAAGGAAAACACCACTTAGCAGGATCAAAGCCCCACCGATCAGCGCTACCCGATCAATTGCATCACCAAAAACAGTTACGCTAAATATCGTTGCGATGATCAGTTGAATATAGACCAAAGGCGCAATTACCGCTGCCGTGGTCCGCATCGTCGCCATATAGAGCAGAAAATGGCAGCAGGTGGCGGTAATTGCTATAATACCGCATTTGATGACCACGCTCCAATCCGGCAGACCGGGCACGTACATGACATCAATCGTCCAATGCCCGATCACGGCCGCGATGGTGAGAAATACCGACGCCCAGAACGCAATGTAAAATTGCGCTGCGAAGATTGAACGTTGAGTTGAAACCATCCGGTTTAATATGATCATCGATGACATGGCCACAGCCGCAATCAGGGGTAGAACGGCTACCCAGCCAAAGGCAGCGATATTGGGCCGAAGCATGATCAATACGCCGCCAAAAGCAACAATCGTCGCGATCCAGGTCGCCGGACGCATCTTCTCTTTTAGAAACCAGTCAGAGAACAACGCCGTTAGCATCGGATTGATAAAAGATATCGCGACAGCATCCGCCAGCGGCATGACATAAATAGCTGAAAAGAACGTTATAGTGCCGACGGTCAATGCCAATCCTCTCGCCGCGTGCAACCAAGGTCGGTTAATCCGAAAACCACTCCGGCCCTCTTTCAGCCAAAGCAACAGCGCCAAGGCAATGGCTGCGATGGAAAAACGAAAGGCTGCAACTGCAGGCACAGGCCAGTCGCCGGCCATCGTCTTCACCAGAACATCGCCGAGCGGGAAACCGGTAAAGGCAACAAGTGCAAGCGTCACGCCGCTGCCCGGGAGGATAAATTTTTTGGTGTCCTGGATATTCAACTGAGGAGATTCCGATTTGCTGTAAACCGTCTGATTGCAGCCTATCCTGCAAGATACAACCGGTAAAACATGCAGGATAGCTGCACATTTTTGGCAAATTGCTCGCTATTTGTTATCCGAACATTAACCATTTTCGTTGAAAAGAACCGCTGATCACTTGGAAACAACTATTTCCGGCGGAGAGACATGAGCGCATTTGGCAAGAAGAATGGACTAGGTGGCAACAGGCCATCTTTTGGTGTCGCAAAACCGATGAACGGCGGCGGTTCCAAAGGTTCCGACAATAGTGAAACCGACAATAAGCACGGCTCAGAAGGCGGCGAGCAATTTCCGCCAATCGACTCCGTTCCGCTGCCAGGTGAACAGCAAAAAGCCGATAATCCCTCTCCCAAAGAAAGCGATGCGATGGCGCGGCTTTCCGAGCGCTCTCAGCCGCTCGCGGAAGCAGGCGACAAGGACGAGGGCTTTGGCGCTTCCGTTCACAAAATCAAGGAACAAGTACTTCCCCGTTTGCTGGAACGGGTTGATCCCGAGGCTGCGGCAACGCTTAACAAGGAAGAGCTGACCGAAGAATTCCGCCCGATAATCATGGAAGTGCTGACCGAGCTCAAACTGACATTGAACCGCCGCGAACAATTCGCGCTTGAAAAGGTTCTGGTTGATGAATTGCTCGGTTTCGGACCGCTCGAAGAGCTTCTGCAAAACCCTGATATTTCGGATATCATGGTCAACGGCCCGGAACAGACATATATCGAGATCAAAGGTAAGCTCGAAATCGCGCCGATCCAGTTTCGCGATGAAGAGCATCTTTTCCAGATCGCACAGCGTATCGTGAACATGGTTGGCCGCCGGGTCGACCAAACCACGCCGCTTGCCGATGCGCGCCTTGCTGATGGCTCTCGTGTGAACGTTATTGTTCCGCCGCTCAGCCTTAAAGGCACCGCGATCTCAATTCGTAAATTCTCCGAAAAACCGATTACTCTCGATATGATGCAGGGCTTTGGTTCCATGTCCGTCCAGATGTGTACAGCGCTGAAAATCGCTGGTGCTTGCCGCTTCAATGTCGTCATTTCTGGCGGTACGGGTTCTGGTAAGACGACGATGCTCAACGCCATGTCGAAAATGATCGATCCCGGCGAGCGCGTGTTGACGATTGAGGATGCCGCTGAGCTTCGCTTGCAGCAACCGCACTGGTTGCCGCTTGAGACCCGCCCTCCAAACCTGGAAGGTGAAGGCGCGATTACCATTGGCGATCTTGTGAAAAACGCCCTGCGCATGCGTCCCGACCGTATCATCCTCGGCGAGATTCGTGGCGCGGAGTGTTTCGATCTTCTGGCCGCCATGAACACGGGCCACGATGGCTCGATGTGTACACTCCACGCCAACTCTCCCCGTGAGTGCCTCGGTCGTATGGAAAACATGATCCTCATGGGTGACATCAAGATTCCGAAAGAGGCTATTTCACGGCAGATTGCTGAATCGGTTGACCTGATCGTTCAGGTGAAACGTTTGCGTGATGGTTCACGTCGCACTACCAATATCACCGAGGTCATCGGGATGGAGGGCGATGTTATCGTGACCCAGGAATTGTTCAAATATCAATATATCGATGAAGATGCCGACGGCAAGATTATTGGTGAATATCAATCAGCTGGACTGCGCCCCTATACCCTAGATAAAGCGCGCCAATATGGCTTTGATCAGCCATTGCTAGAGGCTTGTCTCTAGGCGGCGGTTTTATTCGGTCGAGATGAGGCCGGTTCCAAGCGCCACTGATATGCCGAAAACGAGCAGCGCCATAGCGGTGACAAATGACCACGGCATAAAGCCGACTTTGTCGATATCCTTGCGATTATTCCGTCTGCGATTTCCTATTTCGGAAATAACGGCAACGCCCGCTGATACAGAGCACACGATCATCCATGTCGGCAACATAGGGCTTTAGCTGTTGCCGAGCATATTTATGATACCGGAAAAATCCATACCGCCCTGTTCGTTGGTTTCGGCATATTGCTCGTAAAGCTTGGCGGCTGCTGCGCCCATCGGGACTTCAGCGCCTGCGCTTGCCGCTGCCTCCATCGCAAGCCGCAAATCCTTGAGCATCAAAGCAGCAGCAAATCCGCCTGTATAACCATTGTCTGCCGGACTTTGCGGACCAACGCCGGGAACCGGGCAATAGCTGGTCATCGACCAATTCTGACCAGATGCTTTGGAAGAAATATCGTAGAACGTCTGGAGATTGAGGCCCAGCTTCTCGGCCATTTTAAAAGTCTCGCAGGTAGCGATCATGGATGCGCCGAGCAGCATATTGTTGCAGATTTTAGCCGCCTGCCCCGCGCCACTGTCGCCAGCGTGGATAACGGCCTTGCCCATATCTGACAGGATCGGCTCGGCGCGTTTGAAGGCTTCTTCGCTGCCGCCAACCATGAATGTCAGCGTACCGGCATTAGCAGCCGCAATGCCGCCTGAAACGGGCGCATCAACCGGCAATATGCCTTTGGCTTTGGCCATTTCGGCGACATCGCGCGCGCTATCGACGTCGATGGTGGAGCAATCCAGCACCAGCGTTCCCGGTCCTGCGTTAATCACAACATCATTGGCATAAACCGAACGCACATGCTTGCCCGCAGGCAGCATGGTGACCACCGCTTCCATATGCTTCACTGCATCAGCTGCGTCGCTAACCGGATGGCATCCCGCCGCACCTGCTTTGGCCAACGCTTCGCCGGACAAGTCAAAAGCATGAACCTCGTGCCCTGCTTTTGCCAGATTAGCGGCCATTCCGCCGCCCATATTGCCCAGTCCGATAAATCCGATTTTCATTTTTAGCGCCCCTTCCAATTGCCTTCACGCTTCTCGATAAAGGCCGCCATGCCCTCTTTCTTATCCTCGGTCGCCGTCAAAATCTGGAACAGCCGTCGCTCATGCAGCAACCCCTGGTCGAGCATGGTTTCAAAGGCGGCGTTCACCATCTCCTTATTCACTTGCACGGCCATGGGCGGCATGGAAGCTATCGCAGCAGCAGCTTTCACGGCTTCGTCAATCAATTCAGTCAGCGGCACCACCCGCGCCACCAATCCCGAACGCTCAGCTTCTTCGGCATCCATCATCCGGCCGGTCAGGCACATATCCATCGATTTGGATTTACCTACAGCACGCGTAAGCCGCTGTGACCCGCCCATACCCGGCGCAACGCCAAGCTTGATTTCCGGTTGTCCGAATTTGGCGTTATCGCTAGCAATGATGAAATCCGCCATCATCGCGAGTTCACACCCGCCCCCGAGCGCAAAACCGTTCACCGCCGCGATCCAGGGCTTGCGGGTCGTTTTTACAATCTGGCTGGTCCATTTGGAGAAGAAATCTTCCAGATAGAAATCAGCCGCAGCCTTGTCATACATTTCCTTAATGTCCGCACCCGCCGCAAAAGCCTTGTCACCACTACCGGTCAGGACAGCACAGCGCTGGCCATCATCCCCCTCATAGGCGGCAAAGGCGTCGATCAACTCATCCAGCACCTGACTGTTGAGCGCATTCAGCGCCTTGGGCCGATTGAGCGTAATCAGCGTTACCGCACCACGTTGCTCTACCAATATTGTTTCGTAACTCATGATATGTTCCTTTTAAGCCAGTGGCTCCCACTCTTCCCCATCAGGAAGCGAAGCAAATATTTCGTCGATTAATGCATCGCTGGTTTCTTGCGGCGTTGCAGGATTCCATTTCGGATCATTATCCTTATCCACAATAAGCGCCCGTACCCCCTCCAGAAAGTCGTGCCGCACAAGCACATGATAGCCGATGCGATATTCATTACGCATCTCGTCGGCAAATGTCTCCATCGCCGCGCCTTCTTTCAGTTGCCGCAAAGCGACCTTGCAGGTTTGCGGGCTTTTCGTGCCCAAAGTGTCGCGCTCTTTATCAGCCCATTCCGATCCCTCGGCTTCCAGATCAGCGAGAATTTCTTCATAGTCATCAGAGGCAAAAAGACGGTCGATCTTGTCCAGGTTTTTGACAATACGCGCTTCCGGCGGGGTATCGGATAACTGTCCCAATATACCTTCAATCCGGTCGGGTTTTTCGGCAATGCGCTCCTTTGCTTCTTGCAACGCTTCCGATGGCAGATAGTGGGTGGCAATCCCCACCTCCTTGCACTCCGCACCGTCGAGACGCGCTCCGGTGAGTGCCAGAAACTGACCCAATCGCCCTTCCAGCCGCGATAGATACCAGCCTCCGCCAACGTCCGGAAACAATCCGATTCCCGTTTCAGGCATGGCAAACCGGGTATTTTCGGTCGCGACACGATACTTGGCTGGTTGCGATATACCGACGCCACCGCCCATCGTGATCCCGTCCATGAAAGCGACCACCGGTTTGGGATATTCGAACAGCAGATGGTTGAGCTGATATTCCTTGTAGAAAAATTCGCGGCCTTCTTTTCCGTCATTCATTCCAGATTCGCGGAGCATGGCGATGTCGCCGCCCGCACAGAAACCCCTGCCTTCGCTATGATCAATGATGATCGCGTCCACGCTATCGTCGTCTTTCCATTCCAACAGCACGTCTGTCATCGCCATGCACATTTCAAGGTTAAGTGAATGGATAACCTTTGGCCGATTCAGGCTGATATGGCCGACACGCCCGGATTTCCGGATAATTAGATCTTCGGTCATTTTTCTTTTCGAATCCTGTTTTTACAAGCTACGACTACTGCCGCAACATCTCACGCGATACAATCATGCGCATGACCTGGTTCGTGCCCTCGAGGATCGAGTGCACCCGCAAATCGCGCCAGAACCGCTCGATAGGATAGTCCTGCAAATAGCCGTAACCGCCAAACAGTTGGAGCGCGTCGTTTACAATTTTCGATCCATTGTCGGTCGCCAGCCGCTTGGCCATGGCCGCAAATTTTGTTTTATCAGGTGCGCCTTCAGTCACTTTGGCGGCAGCCAGATAGAGCAATGCGCGCGCGGCCTCCAGATCGGTGGCCATATCGGCCAGCATGAACTGGGTATTCTGGAAGTCGGATATCGCCTTGCCGAATTGCTTGCGCTCTTTGGTATAGTTTACAGCTTCATCGAGACAGCGCTGCGCTCCGCCTAGCGAACAGGCGCCAATGTTGAGCCTTCCGCCGTCCAGACCGGCCATCGCAATGCGGAACCCTTCCCCTTCATCACCAACGCGATTTTCGATCGGAACATGCACATTGTCGAAATTCACCTGCGCCGTGGGCTGGGAATGCCAGCCAAGCTTCTTCTCATTCGCTCCGAATGAAACGCCTTCCATATCCCTTTCTATCACCAGACAAGTCACGCCCTTTGCGCCGTCATCCGACGTGCGCGTCATAGTGACATAAATTTCATTCTCGCCGCCGCCAGAGATAAATTGCTTGGAGCCGTTGACGACATAATGATCGCCGTCCCGGACCGCCTTGGTTTTGAGCGATGCCGCATCCGAACCGGCACCCGCCTCGGTCAGGCAGTAGCTGGCGATTTTTTCCATGGAGACCAGATCGGTCAGATATTTGTCTTTCACCGGCTGCGAGCCGAACGTGTCGATCATCCACGCCGCCATATTGTGGATTGAAATAAAGGCACTGGTTGACGGACAGCCATAGGCCATCGCCTCCATGATGATCGCGCTTTCGAGCCGTCCAAGTCCGATTCCACCCGATTCCTCGGACACATAAATTCCCCCGAAACCCAGGTCAGCGCTTTGCTTGATTACATCACGCGGGAAAATATGGTCCTCATCCCACTGCGCAGCGTGGGGTGTAATCGCATCAGCGGTGAATTTCTGGGCCATTTCCTGAATGGCAAGCTGGTCTTCGTTCAGGGAAAATTGGGTCATAGTCCGTTCTTGTTCTTGGCCATATTTGCGGCGGTTGATTCGACGCCCCGCAATACCCGCAGGACATTGCCCCGCGCAATCTTTGTAAGATCAGCGGCACTATATCCCCGGCTTGCCAATTCGGCAAAGAGCACGGGATAGGTCGAGACATCACCTAGATCATCGGGGGTGAAGGTGATGCCGTCATAATCTCCGCCGATACCGATATGATCAATCCCTGCGATATCGCGGATGTGATCAATATGATCGGCGACATCCTTCGCGGTTGCCGGCGGCATCGGGTTGGCGGAATTCCAATTGGTCATCCAGACTTCGCGATCCGCAACGCTTCCTGGAAATAATGCCGCTGCCCGCGCTTCCTCGGCTTTTTGGGCGGCATCCCAATCCCGGTTTTTAGCATTGATATAGGATGGCACGAAAGTCACCATCACCACTCCGCCATTGGCGGGCAGACGCTTGAGCACCGGATCAGGCACATTGCGCGGATGCCTGGTCACCGCATCAGCCGAGCTGTGGCTGAAAATGACCGGCGCCTTCGTTGCATCCAGCGCGTCATTCATTGTGGCTTCCGAAACATGGCTGATATCCACGATCATCCCAAGCCGGTTCATTTCCTGCACCACTGAAACACCGAATTCGGACAATCCATCGCCTTTGGGTGCGTCGGTCGCGCTGTCGGCCCAATCGAGGGTTTTCCAATGTGTCAGCGTCATATAACGCGCGCCGAGCGTGTAGGTCTGTCGCAATACCGCGAGCGAATTACCAATCGAATGCCCGCCTTCCATGCCAATAAGCGAGGCGATCCGGCCGTTTTTCTGCGCAGCGTCAATATCGGCAGCATTCAATGCAAGTTGCAGATCAGCGGGATATTTTTCGATCAGCCGGTGAACAATATCAATCTGCTCAATCACCTTTTGAACAGCTTCATATTTGGGCAATTCGGGATCGATCCAGACCGACCAGAACTGTCCGCCCACTTTACCCATGCGGAGCCGCGCGATATCGGTGTGCATCGGCTTTGGTTTGGTTCCC
Organism: Parasphingorhabdus halotolerans; assembly: GCF_012516475.1. NCBI lineage: Bacteria > Pseudomonadati > Pseudomonadota > Alphaproteobacteria > Sphingomonadales > Sphingorhabdaceae > Parasphingorhabdus > Parasphingorhabdus halotolerans. Next base: position 1,383,495 of record NZ_CP051217.1, read on the forward strand.
GGACTAGGCAACGTGTTGCGGAAATCAAATTTGGAAAAATCGCTGTCAAACCGTTCGGCAATTTGTTCCGGCACATCATTATGCCCATCAATGACCGGGCTTTTCGCGAGTACTTGCTGAGCGAGCTGTTCCGGGGTTTGTGCCTGGACCGGTGCGGCACCCAGAACGGCTATCGCGATGGTCAGGCTGTATAAGAGTTTTTTTGTTTTCATGGCCAAAAGACCTACTCGTGCAACACCCTCTCGGCAAATAGCTTTTTTGCTACTTTTTGATCATTGCGTTCATACCAGCGATTACTGACTTTTCGCTCCGCCGCCAGCATCTGGGTACGGGTGCCGTCAGCAAATTCTACATCCGGTTCCATAAAAGCAATCGGATCGCGATAGGCTTCATCAGCAGAAACAATGATCCAGCCGTCTTTTTTGAGCGCTTCGGCCAGATCATCGACAAACATTGCGGCCAAGTCGGTTTCGTGAAGCAGAATCATCTGCACTGGCGCGCGGCCCAATGTCCGGCGCGCCAGATCATCAGAAAAATTGGCAGACTGGACATAGGATTCAACAAACAGATCCCGGAGCGCATTCCAATCGATCAACTTACCAGATTTCGAGGCCGCCAGTGCAAGGTCCTCCATGTACCAGTCTGATGCGTCGATCGTAACATAGCCATTCATCAGACCGCGCTGTTTGAGGGCTTTGCGAACGGCATTGCGTTTCGCCTTGTCTTTGCTGCCCTCATCCAGATGCGGAAATCGGAACCAGGGACGGAAATTAGGTTTACCCTCCAGCCATTCCGCAGCCTCATCAACATCGGCCAGAAACTTCTCGACCGAGGTGGAAGCTAATTTGCTGTGATGGGCGGTGTGATTGGCCAGCACATGGCCCGCTTTCGCATAAGCCATGACGATCTCTGCATCATGGTCGCTAGGTGTAATGCGTCCCGGATTGATGAAGAAAGCAGCCTGCTCAATGCCAGCGGTTTCGAGAGCTTCTATGAGCAGCTCATGCCGCTCGTCCTTCTCCAGAAAAGCTCCTGCCCCGCGCGGTGTATCATCAAAACTAAAAGCAATGCGTTTGTCGGATTGAACCGTCGGATCTGCGGCGGCTATCGGTTCCTGAGCAGGCGCAGCAAAACGCGGTGCGGCATAGAGAAACCCGACCAGCAGCAAAAGCAATAGTAATCCGCGAGGTGACAACGCGATCATGGCATCCTTGTCCTACGCAATCCGCGAATTTGCTACGCTATTAACCTTTCTGTCCTAGATTGAGACTGAACCTGATGCCCAACCTAAAGTTGGAAAACTATTTTGTTACCATGAAGGTCAAATATTCCTGCCCCTCTGGTGAAATATTCAATCGTTTCAGGCCGCTTTCTTTCGAATTCACCGCCCATAATGCCCCACTCAGCCGCCACTCCCCCGCGCCAAATCGACTCTTGGAAAACTGAAGCTCCTGGGCATCAGCCTTCAGAAAACGAGGACTGGGTTCACCCTCAAATTCTTCCATTCCGTTAAACCGCGAAACAGTTCCAATCCAATCCTTGTTATTCCACCACTTGTCGCTTGTTGCCACTTTGGGTTCAGCATCCTTGTCACCAAGTTGCCATTCACCAAGTTGCGCAGAAAAATGAATAACCAGTGGCTGCTCCAGCTCCGGGGTAGACAGAATTAATTCTCCCGATGGATAGCTGCCTTCAGGCAATTTGAAACAGAGCCAAACCGACCCTGCATCTTCAAATTTATATGCGGTCACACCATCTGGATATTCTACCAGCATGTTTGAGTATTCGGAACAATTGCCGTCAACCATATGCGCCGCAGCTGACTGTGCAGCGGCTACCGAACTGAGCAAAGCGATTGTACCAATCAATGATCTAGCGAAGTTCATTTTTTCTCACCCCATTGTCGGAATAACAAAAGCATCCTTGTTATCACCGTCTGCTGTGCCGTCGGGCCAGCGCTGGGTGATTGTCTTGACTTTAGTCCAGAATTTCACGCCTTCCATGCCGTGCTGGTTGGTGTCGCCAAATGCGCTGCGCTTCCAGCCGCCGAAGCTGTGATAGGCGACCGGAACCGGAATTGGTACATTGATACCGACCATGCCGACATTCACGCGGCTCGCAAATTCGCGAGCCGCATGGCCGTTGCGGGTGAAGATCGCGACGCCGTTGCCATATTGATGCTTGCTGGGTAGTTCTAGGGCTTCCTCAAAATTCTTGGCGCGAACGATTTGCAGGACCGGCCCGAAAATCTCTTCTTTATAGCTTTCCATTTCCGGATTCACATGATCGAATAAGGACGGTCCTATGAAGCAGCCTTCTTCATGACCCTGCAACGAAAACCCACGCCCATCGACAACCAGTTCCGCGCCTTCGTCAACGCCGGTTTGTATCCAGTTTTCCACGCGCTGTTTGTGCGCCGGATTAACTACCGGACCATAATGGGCTTCTTCATCGGTAGAGATACCGACTCGCAAAGCTGCCATTGCCGGGATCATTTTTTCGCGCAAGCGTTCGGCCGTATCTTCGCCGACAGGAACAACAACCGGCAGCGCCATACAGCGTTCACCAGCCGAACCAAAAGCCGCACCGGATAGATCGTTCACAACCTGATCCATGTCTGCATCCGGCAAAACAATACCGTGATTTTTCGCCCCGCCCATGGCCTGCACCCGCTTGCCAGCTGCGACGCCGCGTTGGTAAACATAATGCGCGATATCGGAGGAGCCAACGAAGCTTACTCCGCCAATCGCGGGATGGTCCAAAATCGCATCGACCATTTCCTTGTCACCCTGCAAGCACTGCAAAATGCCTTCCGGTAGACCCGCTTCCAGCATTAATTCACATAGCCGAACAGGGACAGAAGGATCGCGCTCGGATGGCTTCAGGATAAACGCGTTGCCGGTCGCGATTGCCGGACCAAACATCCACATCGGGATCATCGCGGGAAAGTTAAACGGGGTAATGCCTGCGCCAATACCGATCGGCTGGCGCATCGAATAAACATCAATGCCGGGACCAGCGCCCTGCGTATATTCTCCCTTCAACACGTGCGGGATGCCGCAGCAAAACTCAATAACTTCCAGACCGCGCTGCACATCGCCCTTGCTGTCGGCAATCACCTTGCCATGTTCGCGGGACAGCATTTCGGCCAGTTCATCCATATGCGTTTCAACAAGCTCCTTGAACTTGAAGAACACCCGCGCGCGGCGCTGCGGATTGGTCGCGGCCCATTCCGGTTGCGCCGCCAGTGCCGACTGCACCGCTTTATCCAGAGTCGCTGCATCGCCAAGGTCGACCTTGCCTTGAATACCGCCATTATTGGGATCGAAAATATCACTTTGACGGGTAGCTGTAGCAGTCCCTCCGGAAGCTAAAACATGGGTAACGGTGCGCATTGAACAGACTCCTGATTGCTTTTGCGAGCTATATGCTATTTACCGCAGCAATGCACAACTCTTGCGGTCCTATCTTTATTGGCCATAATCTATGAACGACAACGCCTTAGGTCAAAATCGCCCCATTGCCGGGATATTGACCCGATTGGGTGCGATGCTTTCGCTAGCAATCATGTTCGCATTCGTCAAACTGGCGGGTCAAGACGGTGTGCATGTTACCGAGAGCCTGTTTTACCGACAGCTGACCGCGATGCCGCTGATTTGCTTTCTCATTTGGCGAAGCGAAGCGGGATGGCCTGCGATCAAATCAAACAAGCATAAACTCCATATACTGCGGTCCTTTCTTGGTATCTTCGCGATGGGCCTCAACTTCTGGGCGATGATGCTATTGCCGCTCGCTGACGCCACCACCATTAGTTTCACCGTACCGATTTTCGCAACCCTGTTTGCCGCATTGATCCTGCGTGAGAAAGTCGGCATCAGGCGCTGGTCGGCGATTTTAATCGGCTTTGTTGGCGTTCTCATTGTTATCCAGCCGGGTGGAACATTGATCCCAGCCTTTGGCGCTTCGGTGGCACTGGTCGGCGCGCTGGTTACCGCATCGGTGACGTTGGTCATTCGCATGCTGGGCCGCACCGAAACCAGCATTGTGACTATTTTCTGGTTCTCGGTCTACACCCTCCCCGCGCTGGCGATCTGTGCTTATATTTACGGCGGCGGACATGAACCGCGAACATGGCTCTATCTGCTCGGTATCGGGATGTTCGGGGCGTTGGGTCAGCTGACGATAACCCAGTCGCTGCGCTACGCTCCCGTGTCAACCATTGTGCCGATGGATTACACCGCGCTGATTTGGGCGACGATGTTCGGGATATTGATATTTGGCCAATATCCCGGTCTGTCGATCTGGCTTGGCGCACCGATCATCATCGGCTCAGGTCTGTTCATTGCGTGGCGCGAACATGTAAAGTCAAGCAAGCTGACGGTTGCCCAGGTCGAACCAGTTGCATAACCTCCTGCCATAGGGGGAAGAAAACATGCTGAAACGCGTCTCGTCCATCAGGGCCGCGCCCCCGCTACGGCAATAAAACCCGTTCGTCCTGAGCTTGCCGAAGGACATTCTGGTGAAACCGCTCCAATCCCAAAGTTTGTCAAAGTTTGGGCCAAGGACGTCATTTCACCGCGTCCAACTTCACAAATTGTCTTCACTGCAATCCCATATCGCGCGGCGGAGGTTCACACGAGTTCACACTCTTCCGTTCCCGGTCATTGCGAACGCAGCGCGGCAATCCAGAGCGGCGCGCATGACTCTGGATTGCTTCGTCGCTTCGTTCCTCGCAATGACAATGTGGCTTGGTTGTTGCATTGCGAAAAGTCGCAAATGGCCTGTGCTGAAATTGATTCAGTATCACACCACCTCAAGCGCGGGCGAAGTTTAAACGGGAAACGACCGAGCGCGTCCGGCCGCTGATAGGCTGGTGTCTGATCCAATCTGTCAAAGAGCCGGTCCTGAGCTTAGGTGATTGGGGCGGGTGTAGGAAAGAGCGGATTTAAATCGGTAACATTTTATACGTCATCCACACCGCCATCCCGATCATCATCACATTCTCGGTCAGCGATACAAAGCCCAGCGGTAATTTGCTATCGCCACCGACGCAGGAGCATTTTATTTCGCGTTTGTCGATATAGACCGCTTTGAACACGGATACCGCACCGGTGCTCGCGATAAACAGCAATCCGCAGTTCAGGACGTCGATATTTCGAAACCGCCTGGTGGTTAATTGTAACTCGCAAATACCCGCTGTCCTTTGGGGCCGAACGCGATCACCTGATAGGGCTGTTTCATCGTGGGATGCTCCATGCCGGGCGATCCCATGGGCATGCCGGGAACGGCCAGGCCCAGCACATCCTTCGGTTTGTCCTCGATCAATTTCCGGATTGCTTCTGCCGGGACATGGCCTTCGATCACATAGCCGTCGACGATCATCGTGTGGCAGGCGCGCAGATTGACCGGCACGCCGTGCAGCTCTTTGACCATGTTGAGATCAGGCACATTCTCCGCAGTCACGGTCGCGTTCAGGCCTTCCTCCGCGTGGTCCGCCCATTTCAGGCAGCAGCCACAACCGGCATCCCGGTACATCGTGTAAGTCGCCGCCTGGGACGCCATAGAACAGCCGGCTAGCGAGGCAAGCAGCACTCCGGCAAACGAAGTTTCTCTCAATGTTCCTGCAATTTTTCCTATCATGCTTTGCTCCATTTCACCGCTTCACTTTCTCGAATAAATCAACCAGCTCGGCAAATTTCTCTTGCTGCTGCGCTGGATCGCCGGACGCAATTGCTTCGTTCACACAGCAAGCCGCATGATCTTTCAATATCTGGCTTTCCACCTTTGCGAGCGCTGATTTTACCGCTTGCACCTGATGTAATATATCCATGCAATAGCGATCATCGGTCACCATTTGCGCGATTCCACGAACCTGTCCTTCTATACGACGGAGCCGGTTTATTTTCTGATCAACTGCACCTTTAGCCATGCTTTTCCTCTTGAATGTATACCTTATAGGGGTATATGCCATTTCAAAGGAAAAGGCCAATATGAATTTCTCCCGCCGCGCCATGATCGGCTCCCTCGCCGCGCTGAGCAGCACCGCTGCCCTGCCCATGCCTGCCTGGGCAAAAGGCAGGATGAACCACAAAATGGGCGGCGCGATGCGCAAAGGTATCCATGAGCTGTCCGGCTCCAAAATCGATCTGCATATCGGCGATGGCAGCTTTGCCACCGGCGGGCGTTCGGGTCATGCGATTGCGGTCAATGGCTCGGTGCCGGGGCCGTTGATCCGGCTGAAAGAAGGTCAGGATGTTACTCTATCGGTGCATAATATGCTCAACGTTGACAGCTCTATTCACTGGCACGGCTTGTTGCTGCCATTCCAGTTTGACGGCGTTCCGGGGATCAGCTTTCCGGGGATTAAGCCGGGCGCGCGATTTGATGTACCGATCAAGTTGCGTCAATCAGGCACCTACTGGTGGCACAGTCATAGCGGCCTGCAGGAACAATCCGGCCATTACGGGCCGATCATCATTGACCCCGCTGGCGAAGACCCGGTGCGATATGACCGCGAACATATCATCCTGCTGAGCGAATTTACGCCGATGCATCCGCACCAGATCATGAAGAAACTGAAAGTATCCGAAGGCTATTTCAGTCAGCAGAAGACGGCAGCGTTCGATGACTACGATTTCAGCGGCGAAGAGCGGCGGATGTGGGGGCAGATGCGGATGATGCCGACCGATATCGCCGATGTTTCCGCGCCGACCTATACCTATCTGATCAACGGCCACGGTCCCGATGACGGACTGGAGTTGCCTTACAAGCGCGGCGAGCGGGTGCGACTGCGAATTATCAATGGCAGCGCGATGACCTTCTTTAACGTCCGCCTGCCCGGCCTGCCGATGACGGTGGTGCAGGCAGATGGCATCAATGTGCAACCGGTCGAGGTCGATGAACTGCAGATCGGTGTTGCAGAAACCTATGATGTCATTGTCACGCCAAGCGAGGATGGTGCCTTTGCGCTGGCAGCGGAATCAATGGACCGCAGCGGCATGGCGCAGGCGACTTTGACGTCGCAACCCGGACGCAAGGCTAGTTTCCCCGAACTGCGCGATCCCCCTTTGCTGTCGATGACAGATATGGGACATGGCGGTATGGCTGAAGGTGGTCACGGCGGACATGGCGGCGGGATGGATCATTCGAAGATGGATCATGCTGCCATGGATCATGCCATGCCGGACCCCGCGCCTGCCGCAGACCATAGCGGACACGATATGAGCGCTATGGATATGAGTGGCGGCATGACGATGCGCGACACTAATCTGCTTCCCGATAGTGTCGAAGTGGGTCCGGGTATCGATATGGTGGCCATGAACCCGCAGGACCGCACTGGCTATCCGGGGTTGGGTCTCGACAATGTTCCGCACCGGGTTTTGAACTATCGCATGCTCAAATCGGTCGAGATGGACCACAACAAACGCGAGCCGGACCGTGAGATGGAACTGCATCTAACCGGCAATATGGAACGCTATATGTGGTCGCTTGATGGCAAGAAATTCAGCGCGGTTGGCGATGATCCGATCCGTTTCGGCTATAATGAACGCGTGCGGGTGAAGCTGGTCAACGACACGATGATGGCGCATCCCATCCACCTGCACGGCATGTTTTTTGAGCTGGTCAACGGGCAAGGCCATCATCAACCGAAAAAGCACACCGTGATTGTCCAGCCGGGCAGCAGCGCGACCTTTGACGTCACCACCGATGAGCCCGGCGACTGGGCGTTTCACTGCCACCTGCTCTATCACATGCATGCGGGAATGATGCAGACGGTCAGCGTCGCTTTCCCGAAGGACGCATGATGCGCTGGATGTTCGGGACAATTTTGGCGGCATCGACCGCAGTCACGCCGCTGATGGCGCAAGACCACAGCAAGATGGATCACAGCGCGCACCAGATGCCAGCAGCTGAAGAAGCGGAGCCAGAGGTTGATCACGACAAAATAAATCACGACCAAATGGATCACGGCACGATGGACCATTCCAGCCATCAGCCTGCCAAACCGCAAGCCTCCACGCCCAACACGGAAACCGGACGCATCCGCGCCGCCGACGCCATCTGGGGCGCGGAAGCCATGCGCCCATCCCGCGAAGCGCTTTATGCAGAGCATGGCAATATGCAGATTTTCTGGTTTCAGGGCGACCGCTTTGAGTATCGCGCGCGCGAAGGCGAAGACGGTTATCTCTGGGATGTGCAAGGCTATTATGGCGGCGACATCCACAAATTCTGGTTCAAGAGCGAAGGCGAAGGCAGTTTCGGCGAACCGATTGAGGATGCGGAGGTACAGGCGCTCTATAGCCGCGCCATCGCGCCGTTCTTCGATCTTCAGGCAGGTATCCGGCAGGATCTAACCGGCCCCACCCGCACCCATGCCGCGATCGGTGTCCAGGGACTCGTACCCTATATGTTTGAGGTCGACGCCGCCGCCTTTCTATCGAACAAAGGTGACATAACCGTACGCATCGAGGCGGAATATGACCAGCGCATCACCCAGGAACTGATCCTGCAACCGCGCGCCGAGGTGAACTTGTCAGCACAAGATATCCCCGAATTGGGCATCGGCAGCGGCATCGATAATCTCGAACTCGGGCTGCGGCTGCGCTATCAAATCATCCCCGAATTCGCGCCCTATATCGGCATCGAACAGGAATGGAAACTGGGTGGCAGTAGGGATTTCGCGCGTCTTGCGGGAGAAGACCCGAGCGTTACCAATTTTGTCGTAGGTATGCGCTTCTGGTTTTAGGGCCTGCTTCGCTCAACTGAGACGTTCGTCCCGAGCCTGTCGAAGGACATTGTGTGGGAGCTGTGCTTCGACAAGCTCAGCATGAACGGAGTTTTTCGCAAAATAAGGTAGACAGGATTACCCTCAATTCACGCCCCGATCCTGCCCTTCCCAATACGGTGCACGCAATTCCCGGCGCAAAATCTTGCCACTGGCGTTTCTGGGCAGTTCCGCGATCACGTCCACCGATTTGGGTACTTTAAACCCCGCAATCCGTTCCCGCGCCCAGGCGATCACACTCTCGGCGTCGATTTCCTCAACCCCCGGTTTGGGCGAAACAACCGCCTTCACCGCTTCTCCCCATTTCGGATCGGGGATGCCGATGACGGCGACTTCATTCACCTGGGGATGGCCGAAAATCGCGTTTTCGACTTCTGCCGGATAAACATTTTCACCACCAGAAATGATCATGTCTTTCACGCGGTCCTTGATGTAAAAATACCCATCCTCATCCATGATCGCTGCATCGCCGGTATAAAGCCAGCCGTCTGCGTCGATGGTCTCGGCGGTTTTCTCCGGGTTGTTGAAATAGTGCAGCATATTGAGGCCGCTGCGCGTCGCGATTTCGCCAATCGTACCGGGCGGAACTTCCTGATGATTTTCGTCAACAATCTTTAATTCCACACTGGGCAGCGGAATGCCAATGCCGCGCATCCGCTCATTGCCTTCCGGATCATGATCCTCGGGCGGGAGAATACATACGGTGCCGGTCGTTTCGGTCATACCATATTGCTGGCAGAACAGGGCGTTGGGCATGGTTTTTATGCATTGCCGCAGCAGTTCCAGCGGGATTGGCGCGGCGCCATATGTAACCGACCGCAGTTTGCTGAAATCGGTTTCCTGCGCGCGCGGGACACTGACGAGCATCTGAAGCGCTGTGGGTACGAGGAAAAACTGGTTGAGGCCCTTGTCGATGCAGTCCAGCACGGCATCCGGAGTAAATTCGGGAATCACCATCATCGTCGCACCGTTATACATCGCAATTGGACCAATTCCAGATCCTGCAATATGCGCGCAGGGCATCACCGCCAGCGTACTATCACCCGATTTGAGATCAATCCACGCATGGTCGGGATGATCCTCCACCAGCGGGCGCAGCTTGAACAGATTGTCACTGGATAGCACCGCGCCCTTGGGGTTGCCGGTGGTGCCCGATGTGTAAAGCTGTAACACACCCTCGGCGGAATCTGTTTCCGAAAGCTCACCCGGCGCAGTTTCATCGCGCCAATCGGCCAGCGATTGCAGGCCATCCACAGCTTCAGTGCAGAGGATTTGCTGCGTCCCTGCCTCTGCGGCAGCCTGCTTGGCTACGCTGGCAAATCCGGGCTCGCAGATCAGTAGCGGTGCCTGTGTGTCTTTCAGCACATAAGCAACTTCAGGAGCCGCCAGCCGCCATCCGATCGGCGCAATCACCATGCCGGCGCGGCTCGCAGCGGCGAACAGGGTGAAATAAAGTCCGCTGTTCTTGCCC